>CAZFRM010000003.1:0-325735 GCA_964521255.1 uncultured Roseivirgaceae bacterium | reverse complement strand
CTTCACTACACTTTAGCGACATAAACTTTTACGATAGATCAGGAGTTCTGAATTTATTCCTGAGTATGCCGGTAAGCTCAACTTCTACCTTTCGGCTGTTGATACTATGGTAAAACAAGAAGCTGATAAACCGACCATAGGCATTTTGTTATGCAGAGACAAAAATAACATTGAAGCAGAATTTGCTCTTAGAGATATAAACAAACCAATGGGCGTAAGCGAGTTCCAGATTACAGAGCATTTGCCTGAAAATTTGAAAAGCAGCTTGCCAACCATTGAAGAGATTGAAAACGAATTCAAAAATCTGGAAGAATGAAACATTTTACGGACGCCAGATTAGAACAATTGTTTACAGAGTTGTTGGGGCAAGAAGGATTTTCCCACCACTTGGGCATTACCATTGCCCGTAAACCGGAGGAAGTATTGATTTCTTAGTTTTAATCGACTTTCGGAATGACTTATTCAATGTCGTTGAATTTAAGAAAATCCAATTACGCAGAGCACACGAAGAAGACACTGAGGTACACAAAGAAAAATGCCTTAGTGTGCCTCTGAGCTTCTTTGGGAGCTTTGTGCAATAACTGCATTTCGGTTAATTCAACAACATTGAACGACGATTATCTACTTTGTAACCTTAACAACCAACCCCAGTTCATCCAACTGTTCTTTCGAAATTGTAGATGGCGTATCAATCATCATATCTCTTCCGGCGTTGTTCTTCGGGAAGGCGATGAAGTCGCGAATAGAATCTGCGCCACCAAAAAGAGAGCAGAGGCGATCGAAACCAAATGCGATGCCGCCGTGCGGTGGTGCACCGAATTCGAAAGCTTCCATTAAAAAGCCGAATTGTTTTTTTGCTTCTTCTTCCGTGAAACCAAGTTTAGTAAACATGAGTTGTTGTGTAGGCCTGTCGTGAATACGAATGGATCCGCCGCCAACTTCAGTACCATTGATTACCATGTCGTAGGCATTTGCTCTTACTTTACCCGGATCTTTATCCAGTAAATTCATGTCCTCGCTTTTGGGAGAAGTAAAAGGATGGTGCATGGCATGATAACGTTTGGTCTCTTCACTCCATTCCAGTAGAGGAAAATCGATCACCCACAAAGCGGAGAATTTATTCTTGTCCCTGAAACCAAGTCTCTCACCCATCAACAGGCGTAATTCATTTAACTGTTTTCTTGTGCTATTCTCTTCACCGGCAAGAATCAACATCAAATCGCCGGGTTGTGCATTAAACTTATCAGCCCATTTCTTAAGATCATCTGCAGAATAAAATTTATCAACAGATGATTTCAACGAACCGTCTGAACGATACTGTGCATATACTAAACCTTTCGCCCCGATCTGGGGACGTTTTACAAATTCTGTAAGCTCATCTATTTGTTTCCGTGTATAGTCAGCACAACCTTTTGCACAAATTCCAACGACAAGTTCTGCGCTTTCAAAGACAGGGAAATTTTTTCCTTTTGTTTCATCGGTCAACTCAACAAACTTCATTTCAAAACGCGTATCGGGTTTGTCGGAACCGTAATGTTTCATGGCGTCGTCATACGTCATGCGCTGAACAGAAGGAAGTTCAATACCTTTTACGGTCTTGAACAAATGGCGAATCAATCCTTCAAACAAATTCAAAATATCTTCTTGTGTAATAAAAGACATCTCGCAGTCGATCTGCGTAAACTCTGGTTGTCGATCGGCTCTTAAATCCTCATCGCGAAAACATTTTACAATCTGATAATAGCGGTCAAAGCCGGATACCATCAACAGTTGCTTGAAAGTTTGAGGTGATTGTGGTAATGCATAGAACTCGCCGTTATGCATGCGGGAGGGAACGACAAAATCACGCGCCCCTTCGGGTGTTGACTTGATCAACACTGGAGTTTCTACTTCAATAAAATTCTGGCCGTCGAGATACGTGCGTGATTGCTGGGCCATTTTATGACGCAATTGTAAACTTTCGCGAACGGGATTTCTTCGCAGATCGAGATAGCGATATTTCATCCTTAGATCATCGCCACCATCTGTTTCATCTTCAATGGTAAAGGGAGGAAGTTTTGATGGGTTAAGGATATTGAGCCGTGAAACTTTTAATTCAATTTCACCGGTAGGAATTTTGTCATTCTTGGAAAGGCGTTCTACCACCTTGCCAGTAGTTTGGACCACAAATTCGCGACCCAATTGACGCGCTTTAGTCAGCAATTCAGCATCAACCTTTCCTTCTTCAAAGATTAGTTGCGTAATACCGTAGCGGTCACGGAGATCAATCCACAATATGCTTCCTTTATCGCGGAGGCGCTGAACCCAACCGGTTAATGTTGCTTCTTTATTTGCATCGCTAATGCGCAGTTCCCCGCAGGTATGTGTTCGTAACATGCTAGATTTAATTAATTTTGTCCGCTTTTGACAATTCCGCCACGAATTTAATAATACTTTGTCAGGCAGCGTTAAATGATAAAATATAAAATGCTATGCGAAAAATTGTTTTTTTGGTACTCCTATCCGGCTTAATGTCTTTCGACCAACCCAAGCTGGTGAAGAAGCAGGTTTCGAGTGGTATCACAATGCTGATACCGAATACCTGGCTGCCCATGGATGGGATGGATTTTAACGAACGATTTCCTTCTGTAAGAGCGCCGCTGGCCGCATACACAGACGAGAGCCGGGAATTAGCCATCAGTGTTAACCTTTCGGCTACACAATGGGAAAGTGATGATGTAGCTATTGCACGCGACTTTTTTAAGTCTTCCTTCTATAATTCATTCGACAGAATTGATATGATCGAGGAAGGAATTCACGAAGTGAACGGAAAGGAATTTATATTCTTTGAATTCGAGTCAACGGTGAAAGGCAAGAAAGAAGTATTAGGTCAACAAGAATCCATTATGAATTACGCTTACATACAATATCTCGTTGGGGTTGACCGTACACTTGTGTTTTCATTTCATTGCCCGAGACGATTGCGGCAAGAATGGCAAACAACGGCGAGAAAAATTATGAGCAGCGTGAAGGTAAGCGAAAAGCTTAAAGCGAAAAGCTGAAAGCTTGATTGTACTGGTGAGACGTATTGTTTAACGATACAAGAGTTTTCTTTCCTTATGAAAGGCCTTAACTATAACGTAAAGTATTTTGATTAACGAATTTATCACTTACCAATACCCAGCTTTTAGCTTTCCGCTTTAAGCTTTAAGCTTAAGCTCTATGTACACAGATGAGTATTTCATGCGTGAAGCAATCAAAGAATCGAAGAAAGCTTTGGATCGGGGAGAGGTTCCTGTAGGGGCCATTGTTGTTGCGAAAAACAGAATCATAGCCCGGTCACATAATCAAACCGAGCAACTTACAGATGCTACAGCCCATGCTGAAATGATTGCCATTACATCAGCGGCCAATTACATTGGATCGAAGTATTTATCAGAATGTACATTGTATGTTACCCTTGAACCGTGTGTTATGTGCGCAGGAGCATTGCACTGGGCCCAGTTGCAAAAACTGGTTTATGGAGCTTCTGACATTCAACGAGGATATACCCTGGTATCTAGTCCACTGCTGCATCCAAAAACGGAGGTTGTGCGGGGTATATTGGCGGAGGAAAGCAAAATGCTAATTGATGCTTTCTTTCGAAATATTCGTCAATGAGGGCGACCTGTCTATATCCAATTAGACAAAAACAATACGATTAAACTTAATCCTATTGAATTTTGTCCCTGACGTTATGGTTGTATATTTGACCTCTCGAAAATCAATGGATTTGAGACCCTACAGGAAAAAAATTCATTGAACTAAAAATAAATGTTAAACTAAAAATAGATTCACTATGGCTTTTACATTGCCCAATCTTCCTTATGCTTTCAATGCATTGGAACCACACATCGATGCCCGCACTATGGAGATCCATCACGGTAAACATCACAACACTTATGTCACCAATCTCAATAATGCTATTGCAGGAACTGACGCTGAAAAGTTAAGCATAGAAGATATCTGTAAAAACATTTCCAAATATCCGGGGGCTGTGCGTAACAACGGAGGCGGCCATTATAACCACAGTTTGTTTTGGACGTTGCTAACACCAAACGGTGGATCACCATCGGGTGCCCTGGCCGAGGCCATCAATTCAGCTTTCGGATCGTTTGATGAATTCAAAACAAAATTTGCCGCTGCAGCAACAGGACGCTTTGGCTCCGGATGGGCATGGCTTATTGTTGATGGAAGTGGAAAGCTTGCTATTTCTTCAACACCTAACCAGGACAACCCGTTAATGGATGTTGCAGAAGTACAAGGTACCCCGATATTGGGATTAGATGTATGGGAACACGCTTATTATCTCAACTACCAAAATCGCAGGCCGGATTATATTGCTGCATTTTGGAATGTTGTAAACTGGAATGAAGTTGCCAAACGATTTAGTGCAGTTAAGAAATAAGATTAGCGATTAAATCATTTAAAGATTATCCACGGGTAGAGACGCGATGCATCGCGTCTCTACTTTTTTGTATTCTCCTTTATTATTAATCTTTACGAAGGGCAGGTGTTATTATCAACTTTAAGAGTTCTGTATGACGAATCACAGTAATATCCGTCAGGGTAAGAATTTCTTTTTTCGTCAGTTCCTTAAACAGGTCATGCGTTGTGTTCATCAGCCGGTTGTTGAATGAGATGATGATATCACCTTCCTGAATTTGGGAACGTGAAGCTGGAGAATCAGCTTCAATACTTACCACAAATAATCCCTTATGATTGGGCAGATGATAGTGACGAAGAATTTTTTGATTGATTGGAACCTCCTGCAATGACAACCCGAGATACGCCTTGAAAACTTTTCCATCCTTCATCAACTGACTTGCAATTTCTTTTGCCGTATCAATTCCAACAGAGAAACTAAGGCCTTGAGCACCCATGATCATCGCTGTGTTTACACCCACCACATCTCCGTTTGTTGTGATCATTGGTCCTCCGCTATTGCCTGGATTGAGAGCAGCGTCAGATTGAATAACATTGTCTACCAGCCTTCCACTTTGTGTTTGTAATGTTCTGCCCAATGCACTTACTACTCCAGTGGTCACGGTGTGTTGGTACCCGTAAGGATTGCCGATGGCAATAACAAACTGACCAATTTGCAAAGTGGAATTGTCGCCGAGCCTGGCAACGGAATAACCATCCGTGTAAATTTTAAGAATGGCGAGATCAGTATCCGGATCTTGTCCGATCAGTACAGCTTCAATTTCATTTTCATTTAAGAGACTCACCATAATTTTTTCGGCGCCCTCCACCACATGGCTGTTGGTGAACACAAGACCATCCGATGAAAAAATAAATCCCGATCCGGAACCGGCACGTGTTAACTTTCCTTTGACATTTTTAAACACATCAATTTTCACGACAGCGTTCTTTACTTTGTCCACCGCCTCAATAATCATTTTAGAAAATACATCCATAAAACCTCCTTTGCCATTCGAATCAAAAAACTATCCCACTTTCATAATCGGTTAAAATGACTTTGATTTGTTAAAGTGAAGTGGCAAAATGACTGCTTTGAAATCGAAACGTAAATCTTGTCACGTTCTTAAACAGAAAAACATTGCATCATGAGTTATACACCCAATAAAAGTCGCTATCAGGATATGAAGTACAACCGCTGTGGAAGAAGCGGCTTAAAGTTGTCAGCCGTTTCGTTAGGTCTTTGGCACAACTTCGGCGGCGTTGATGTATTTGAAAACCTCAGACAAATTATTCACACAGCCTTTGACCAGGGCGTTACTCATTTTGACCTCGCCAACAATTATGGACCTCCACCGGGATCAGCAGAAGAAAACTTTGGAAAAATCTTAAAAAAAGATTTTCAACAGCATCGTGATGAACTGATCATTTCATCAAAGGCTGGATATTACATGTGGGACGGACCTTATGGTGATTGGGGCTCAAAGAAATATCTGGTATCAAGTCTTGATCAGAGTTTGAAACGAATGGGGATTGATTATGTTGATATTTTTTATCATCACAGACCTGACCCGGAAACACCTTTGGAAGAAACCATGACTGCGCTTGACTTAATCGTCAGACAAGGTAAAGCTTTGTATGCAGGTGTTTCAAATTACAAGACAGAGGAAGCTGCAAAAGCATTTCAAATTTTGAAGCAATTAGGTACACCATGCGTGATTCATCAGCCTAAATATTCAATGTTTGAGCGATGGGTAGAAGGTGGTCTTCTTGATTTGTTAGAGAAGGAAGGAGTAGGTTGTATTCCCTTTTCTCCGCTCGCCCAGGGTATGTTGACCGATAAATACCTTAAAGGCATACCTGAAGATTCAAGGGCTGCGAAAGTGCACGGTTTTTTGAAGGAAAAGGATATTACAGAAGCGAGGCTTAAACAGATAAGATCATTAAATCAACTGGCGGAACAAAGAGGCCAGTCGTTAGCTCAGATGGCACTGGCCTGGGTGCTTAAGGATAAACGGATTACGTCTGTACTGATAGGAGCCAGTTCTTCGGAACAGCTACTGGATTCTATCAAATGTATGGACAATACTCATTTTAGCCAGGAGGAAACAGAGAGAATAGAAATGGTTTTAAAGTAACGGCCAGTTTGGGCTGGAATTCCAATTTGAGACGATTTTCAGTAGCCATCTTCTTTTTAGAAAGTTACAACAGGTTATTTCCTATAGAAAGGCTTAAACTATTTGGCGTGAGTCATAGTGATGATAATTGTCTTGTTAAGACAATACTAAAATCGTTCAGTTTTTGTGCAAGGTTTTAGTACTTTTAAAATCCTTAATTTTAACTGAACCGGTTCTATCGAAAGACTTTTACCAATCGTTATGAGAAGAAATTTACTAATCCTTTTACTTTCTGTTTTCTCCTTTTTAACCAAGGCCCAGACATTTACATTGGTTCCCATTGCCTCCAGTGATCATGATGTTCCTGGCGTCAAAGATGGCGGCGCCGTATGGGCTGATTTCGATAATGATGGAGATTTGGATCTATTGGTAAACACAAGAAACCATACACCGAGATCAGTTTTACTTCAAAACAATAATGGTGTTTTTACAGATGTGACTTCAGCAAGGGCAGCGGGAATGACTAATGTCCAATGTGAACGGTCAGCCGTGTGGGGCGATCTGAATAACGACGGTTATATTGACTTTGTAAGAAATGATCATGATCGAATAGAGATTTATATAAACAGGGGCCTGATCGGAGGAGGATACCAGAACTATAGTTTTGGGGTTGATTTTCCGGTGGGAGGTCCTGATGAAATGCTTCCGAATTTGACAATCATTCGTCTTGAAGGTTCAGCCTGTTCTGCGTATCGTGCCAATGGAATGAATGCCGAGGGAGTTGGCTTAATAGATTATAACAATGATGGATGGCTTGACATTATCTTTGAAAATGGAGAATGTGGAATTGATATTTTAGAAAACGGTAAAAATAATTCTGCAGCAACAGTTAATGCTTTTTTCGGTGATGGTGTTTTGAATGATGTAAGTGAGGCAACAACAAATACTTTTTTCTTTCAGGTTACAATTCCAACGGCTTCTCCGGTTTCTTATTTAGGTCTGCCCTCTGTTTCCGGAAATGGAGATTATTTTACTCTTGGTGACTACGATGGTGATGGATTGGTGGACGTTGTGGTTAGAAAGCCTAATCATCCCAGTGATCCTTCTAATTTCAGATCAAATTCAATATGGAAGAATAATGGCAACAGGACGTTTACTGACATAAATGTTTATCTCGGGGGAGTTGACTTGTTGAATCCAGCGGAATCCAATCCGGGAGGTAAGGGTGGCGTTGTTTTATGTGATTTCGACATGGATGGAGACTTTGATATTTTCTGGTCGGATGCAGGGACGAATCAAATCTGGTTACAAATTTCACCTGGTAATTTCCAGCCTTCAGGTAAACCAGTTATTCCAGGAACCCCGAATATTGATGGCTGTGCGTGTGGTGATGTTGATCTCGATGGAGATACTGACCTTTTTTTAGGGAACAATACAGGGGAAAGCTACCTATTCATCAATCAAACAACCATCCCTAACAGTGTTGTCGACTTAAAATTTGCACCTCTTCCACCTGATCCACCTGATCCTGTTGAAGACAAAAACAGCATTATCATTAATCTGGGGACCAATGTTGATGCAGAAGGCGTTAACCTTATTGATTATGATGGTGATGGTGATTATGATATTTATGTAAACGTAAACGGCGGCGCTAATCAAATGTGGGAGAATGATCTATGTGATGATGGTAATTGTAATTTCCTGAATATTTTAATTGAAGATTGTGTAGTGGGTAGCAATAACGAGACAACAAGTGTAACCAGACCAGCCGTGGGCGCTTCTGTTTACCTGACGGATACGAACACTCCCAGGAATATTGTCACAGCCAAAGTGGATGGAAGCACTGCAAGCGGCCACGGGTCTCAGAATCCGTCATCACCTTTAATTGCAATCCCTGACCCAACGGCAGATTATATAGCAGTTGTAACATTTCCGGTAAAAGATGAACTCGCAGAAATCTATCATTACCAATTCAACCCTTCGGAACTCACACCTCCAAATACTCTCATTCTGACATCTGTCAGGGGTACTGATGGAGTTCCTTGCTCTTTCTCAATCCTTCCCATTGAACTTCTTTCCTTCACCGCCGAAAAAAACGAAGAGGGTATTATGATAAAATGGGTTACCGCTACTGAATTGAACAATGATTATTTCGTCCTGGAAAAATCACGCAATGGAAAGGTGTTTGATGAAATATATCGTGTAAGTGGAAATGGTACCACACATGCTAAAGTAAACTATTCTTATCTCGATCCTTACCCTTACAATGGTTTTAACTATTACCGGTTGGTTCAATATGACTATGACGGAAAGTCCACTACGAGCAAGATCATCAGGATCAAAGCTGAAACAAACCGCGGAGATGGAATTGCAGTTTATCCCAATCCAGTAAAAGACCGGTTAACCATAAACTTCAGCGAAGAATGGCAAAATTCCAAAGCTGTAATTGCCATTCATGATTTGCAGGGGAACAAGATTGCAGAGAGGGAAGTGTCATCACCCGGCAACTCCATAGATTTTGAATGGGATCATAAAATTGAAGGTTTTTATTGGATAAAGATCAGCAACCCACAACAGACGGTCGTTAAAAAACTGGTCAAGATTTCAGAATAATCAGGCTCATTAGCAGAGGAAGCTATTTCAATAGTTCGTTCGTTTTGTTAAATTGGATTTCACAAAACTTGAAAGACCAGAACCATGTTTTTCAGGCTTACCATATTCAGTGTTATACTTCTCTACGGTTGCCGCACCGGATTAATTGATTGCCCGGAACCGAAGGGTGCAAAAGCCAGGCATACGATTATTAATACAAAAAATCTTAAGCAAGAGGATCTTTATGTTTCTTCAATGAACGCTAAAGACCGGTATGACGCACGATCCTGGGCCAGGTTAAAAGAACAGAAGCAGGGTGTTAAAGATCCTTCCACAATTGAGGAGTGGGATTGTCCGCGGCCGGGTGAGCAAAAGAACAAGAAGATTGTAAAGAACAATATCCGCAGAATGGAAAAGGCTGAAATGAAGAAGAGAAAAGCATTAGATTCATTGGATCAAGTTTCTTCTCCTCAATATCCTGATAAGCCTTAAGTCTTCTGCTTTTTTTTCTTGGCAGAAGGAAATAATACATTATTCAGAATAAGACGATAGCCTGGTGAATTCGGATGAAGATTGAGGTTACGTGTAACGCCGCGTCCCGGCCATCCTTCAGGGTCGTGTCCGCTGTAAAAAGTCCAATGGCCATTGCCGAATTCGCTGTAAATATAACGTACTGAATTTCCTTCCGTATTCTCACCCAATATGGTCACCGTAGGTTTGGTATGCGACTTATTAAAAACGGTGGTCTGACCAATAAATTCTTTTAACATGTCTTCATGATTTTGTATTAAAAGAGAAGGCACTATGTCCCACTTGGCTGAGAAATCAAATAAAATAAAAAAGCCACTACTTCCTTCATAGAAATAATTATCGGCGGAAATAGCATTTATGGAGGAAAACTTTCTTGACTCACCCGGTATTAATATAAAATTTTCAAAAGCAAAGGTTTTGCTGAAATCAAGTTTGCGTTGCGCGTCCGGATCGGCATCATCACCATCATATACACTTTCACAAATGTCTAACCCCTCCGCCGCGAGAGCAATGTCAATGGTCTCTGCTGCTGAACACATGGCAAAAAGATATCCACCGCCTAAGCAGAAGGCTTTTATTTTTTTTGCTACTTCCAGTTTCATTTGTGAGACTTTTGAATAACCAAATTGCCTGGCGGTTGTTTCCTGAACTTTTGCTTCAATAAGCGATGACTGGCGATGGAGAAACCTTCCGTGTTGTCCGGTAAAGTCTTCGTGATGGAGATGAAGCCAATCGTATTTCGGAAGTTCATCCGTGAGAACCTCGGCATCATATATTATATCATACGGTATTTCTGCATAGCTTAAAACGCCAATGACAGCATCTGTCTCATCCTGTATGAGATCATCTTTAGGAGAATAAACTGCAACTTTAGGCGCTTTCTCCATTCTGACAACATTCATATTTACATGAGGATCTGCAATCTCTTTCAGGATGGTATTTGTGCTCACATCGGTAAGCAATTCAAATGATATTCCTCTTATGTTGCACTCTGTGACAACAGCGTTTTGATAATCGATCAGGAAGCTACCACCCCGGTAATTAAGGAGCCAATCAACGGGGATATCCTTCTGTAGGCAGAAGTAAGCTAAGCCGTAAGCCTTAAGGTGATTTTTCTGAAGCGCATCCATAGGAACAAGGATAGAAGTTGAATAGCCGCTTATGGCTGTAAGCCATAGTATAACTAGTGTACAACCCTTGCTCATGATATATATAAAACTTATGAGGGGCATTTAGTTTTAAAGTAATTGAAAGTTTTTGTGAGTGGTAAGAGTTTGATGTATCAATCGTTTGCGGTGCTGTTAAAATCACATTGATATTAAAGGTTTATTAGGAATTATTTTCCAATTTCAAATATTATTCCCAATTTGGAATTCCAGAAAGTGCATTTTTTGAATTTTATGCCCGTTCAGCGTTTTTTTTTGATTGGCATTATTTTGAAAGTACTGAATAATATTACATGATAAATCCAATGAACTATATGTCAGTGTTCGCTAAACTTTACCACCTGATGGTGCGTGTTGATAACAACATCAATGAAAAGGAATTGACCATCGGCAAACAGATGATCTCCATTGAGGGATTTTCGGAGACTGAATTTAATAACCAGCTGGAGAAATTGAAAAAAGCTGAACCTGGTTTTGTATACACTGATTGTGTGAAGGATATTAAAAGACTTGAGCGGATACAACAAATACGTTGTATTGCATGGATGTGTGTGATTGCAAATGCCGATGGGTTTATGGATAAAGCTGAATGGCAGTTTATCTATAGGATATATCATAAAGAACTTCAAATTCCTTTGGATGATATTATGAAAGTTCAGAATGAGTTGATACGCCTCACACATATAGGTACATCTAACATCGGAATGTCAGCGCAGGCTCAGGCATAATTTCTCATCATTGTTTTAAGGGCAATCTACCCTGCTGATTTTTTTAGCTTCTCTTAAATACGGATTTATAATTTCTTGATTAATGTTGTTATAAATTACAACCGCACAGCATACACAAATCCATCCGTACTGCCAAAGTAGATAATATTATTTTTGATTACGGGAGTAGATAGTATTGAACCTAATGACAAGATCATGTTTTCAGATTTATCCATTTCATTTCCGTACAATTCAAAATCCTTCTTAAAATGATCCTGTTCATCGTAAACAGTTGAATAGTTTTTTGAACTTCCTTCAGTTTGAAAAGTCCATTCTATTTTTCCTGAGTTAGCATTTACACCATAAAGCTTACCGTTAAAACAGCCGAAATAAATTCTGTCATTGAAAGCAACAGCGCTGCCATAGACACGCATATTTAAATCAAGCGTCCACTTCACTTTACCATAATCTTCTTCCACTGCATAAAACCGGTGTGTATCAGAAGTTCCAAAATAAACCAATCCATTTTGAATCATTGGTGTTGCAATAATCCAGCTACCATATTCTTTCATGTTCCAATGTCCACGACCGGTGCGGGCGTTAATTGCATAGATGTTATAGTCGCGACTTCCAAAGTATAAAACACTGTCTTTTAGCAAAGCGCCTTGTTGAACCTCACCTTTAGGAAAGTATTTGTCGCCTATTGTTTTAAATTTCCATTTTAATGTTCCACTGCCTGCATCAAGAGAATAAAAGTTTCCGTCAAAACTTCCGATGTAAAGTACGCCATCATTTAACGCCGGTGTTGCATGTACAACATCATCCGTTTTATACTTCCATTTTAAACTACCATCCTTAACGTTGATAGCGTATATGTGTGTGTCGCCACTTCCAATATAAATAGCCTCGTTGTCAAACACGGGTGATGATAGATGATAATCCCACGTGTCGTACTTCTTCTCGCCTTGTGTCTTGAATTTCCAGGTTTCTTTTCCTGAGAATTTATCGAGACAATAAACATTGCCATCAAAGCTATTGAATACTATTTTATCGCTGACCAAAACGGGCGTTGATTGTATTGAACCTTTGGTTTTGAATTTCCATTTCTCTTTTCCTGTAATTGGATCAAGGGCATACATATAGCCATCACCACTTCCTATGAATACGGAGGTTTCATCTACTACTGCAGACCCAAAGATTTTATCACCGGTTTTAAATTTCCATTTTAACTGCTCCTGAGAACGAACTTGAAATGCAATCAAAAAAGTGATTGCGATAAAGAGTAAATGACGAAACATGTTAGCCTATTTTAATTGCGCTAGAATAAGCAAACGTATTGAAATTTGAAACACTTAGATCCTATAAAATTGATTTTAAGAATTCATTTTAATCATCCTTATTTTCTCTCAGCTAGAGGGAATCCATATAACTTAATCAGGTATTGGTTGACCTATTTGCGATTTTTGCAACACACTGTGACTTTCGAATGATCAATTGTACATAATGCAAATGTTTTGTTCCGGGTCTGGCACAAGCTGCTCTTAAAATACTTTCCCGCCTTTATACTTTAGCTTTTGATTTAACCGCCAGGAATATGAAAACCTCACTTTTAGTAGCAATGATTTTTGCAGTTACCAGCCTTGTTATGCTTTCTGGTTGTGAGATAACTGATTTTGAATGGGATGATTTTGACTTCGAGTTTCCGCTGATAGTAGATCCTCCGTATGTTTCAACTGTACCATTTGTTAATATAGACTCTGCATCTTCAGAAAAAGCAGATAGCGTCACCCTTTGGATGTCGCTAACCTTCTTATCCGATTCAACTTTAATTTTTAAAAATTATAGCATTGATTATTGGGAGAGTGAATTGCAGAACCCCGTGATTTTAAACAAAGTTTTTGAAGTGGACTATGATACGGTTGATTTCGGCCTATCAAGTGCGTTTGTCTTCTCAGCTTCCTTTGATAGTTTGAAAGCTGAAACTTCATATCAGTTTTGTTTTGCAGGCCGGGATTATTATGAATCAGACACTATCCCGGCAGGCGCCATTTATGGTAATTGCTATACATTTCGTACAGGTAAATGACGAATAGTTTAAGGAAAACAAAGTGGTTTCTTAAATCCTTTCATCTAACCACTTTTCCGCATCCTCAGAACTCTTAAAATTCTTTTTGGGAAACTTTGTGGTTTTGGCAACCGCGTCAAGTTGCATTTCAGTTATGTCATCCTTAACTATTTCAGCAACCTTTTGAACTTCCATGGCCATTACTAACGCTTGTGCCTCTTCGTGAAGTTTTCGTACATCCTGTGGATGCGTCTTCATCTCCGAAGCATCGGTGAGAAGTGTAAATCCTTTTTTTACTTTTGAAAGCGCTTTCTTCCAATCAGAGAGATAATCTGGCACGGATTCAACATTCCTCCAGAAGCCAAAGATCTTTAAGTATGCCCTGTTTTTTTCGGACGAGACATGTAGCGTGTAAAATTTAGTTTCTGCAATTTTTACTTTTTCCATCTGTTATAATTGTTAAAAAAATATCCGTCAGCAAACAATAATGTAACTGCTTTTAGCTTTAAGCTTTTGTCCGAAATATAAGGGAACCTGTTCGAGTAGACAATACTGAATCAATCAAAAAGAGATCAATCGTTATCGTGTTGGTCTCTTTTTGATTTTTTTAAAATTTTATTCAAAAAATGGAACTCCGGGAGTAGCATATTTGCGCATGCCTTCTTCATTTATTTCAACACCAACCCCTGGTTTTTCTGAAAGTGTGATGAAACTGTTTTCAACCATGGGGCCTTCAAAAGTTACAATTTCCTTGAACATTGGATTAGTATGAAAATAAATCTGCCACTCCAGTATCATAAAGTTAGGAACAGAGGCGCATACATGGCAGGAGGCCATGGCCCCTAAGTAAGATGCCACCATGTGAGGAGCAAATGGTACGTAATAAAGATTTGCCAGGTTTGCTATTCGCTGCCCCTCACCAAGTCCGCCGGCCTTTTGCAGATCGGGCATGATGATATCAACAGATCCTGTTTCAAGTAATCTTCTAAAGCCATGGGCGAGATAGTGATTTTCTCCTGCACAAATAGGTGTGGTAGTTGAGTCAGTAATTTTTTTATAGGCTTCTGCATTCTCTGCAGGTATCGGCTCCTCAAGCCACATTAAATGCAACGGCTCTAACATCTTCGCTACCTGTTCGCCCGTTACTGCATCATAACGGCCATGCATGTCGGCGCAGATATCAATGTTGGGTCCAACAGCTTCACGGGCTGCTGCCATCTGGTCATACATGCGTTTTAATTCTGCCGGGCTGGCTGTCCAATTGTACCGATCATATTTGTTGGGGTCATTGAACTGGTCAAGATCAAATTTGATGGCGTTAAACCCCATCTTCTTTGCCTCCAGCGCGCTGTTGGCAAAATCTTTTGGTGTTGGTAAATTATTTTGATAAAGAGCGGTATCACAATACACACGAATCTTATCGCGAAACTTTCCGCCTAATAATTGATAAACAGGTAACCCTAATGCTTTCCCTGTCAGATCCCACAAGGCACTTTCCACCGCAGAGAGTACAGCTATATACATTCCCGATTGAGCGCCTTCAAAAAAACCTGATCGCCTGATGTCTTCGAAGAGACGGTGTACATTCAGCGGACTTTTATCTTTTAATCGGGCACCGAACATCTTCACCAGGTGATACGTTCCTGGTGTAGCATCTACTCCTTCACCACATCCCCAGATTCCCTGGTTAGTATGTATTTTAACAAACAGGCTATGCCCGCCGCGGATGTAGCCGCATTTGATATCTGTTATCTTTAGATCGGAAGGTGCCGATGCCTTAGGAGTTCTATCGATCGCCGATTCGAAACTTTTTCCAAAAGATGATAGAGGCGCAAATGCTCCTGCAGCCAATGCACTTTTCATTAAGAACGAACGACGTGATGTTGATTTTGACATGATTTGGAGAGTTTAGGGTTGAATGTTTAAAGTTTAAGGTTGTTACCACGTTCTGCTCTTGAGCATTTCTTGTATTTGCTCTTTGGGAACAGGGAGCTCGTTAATGTGTTCATTGAGCCATTGTGAAAAATCTTTCTCAATTTCGGCTGACCACCGGGAGTCAATTTGCCCTGGTGTATATTTCTGTTCACGCAGGCGCTGGTGGCCAAACATATCGCGCAACCTCACTACCTCTGAGGTCTTCACGACTTTTTCAGCAAGATGTGGAGGTATGAATATAACGCCACCATCTCTTCCCAATACAACATCGCCGGGCATAACAGTAGCTTTCCCGATGCGGGTTGGTGTATTGATTCCGATTAATGTTGTATTTAGTTCGCCATCCGGATTGTTAAGGTGATGCGAAGGATGATAAGTTCTGAAAAATGACGTGAAAGAACCAATCTCTTTTAATCCGTTGATGTCACGAATAGCGCCGTTGTAAACTATACCATTTCCTGTTTTAGTGAAAATAGAATTGCCAAGATTGTCGCCTATTGTAGGGCCATCTTCGTGTGCACCGAATTGATCAACAACATACACATCGCGCTTTACCAGCATATCAATGGGCCACGAGTTTTGTGATTTTATCCGGCCATCTTTTTCGTGTCCTTTCTTATCGATCACACGCTGTATATCAGGCCGGCCCGGAACAAAAACAGCAGTAAGTGCACGACCTACCAAAACACTATCCGGATTAATCATCATCCAGCCATCGTCATATTCATGTTTGTAATTTTCATTTCGCAGAACGGCCCACGCTTCTTCAAGGGTAACGAGTTTCATTCGATCAAGGATGTTGTCTGGAACCTTCGGGCGCCCATCCGCAAATCGTTCGCCTTTCCATTCGGGAGTTAGAAAGATGAGTTCTTCTTTTGAAATTTGCTGAGCTTTTAGCCCGACACAGACCAGAAGCATAAAGGCGGTGAACAGTAGTTGTTTTAAGTTTCTCATATAAGTTGAAGGAAGTTGGTTTAAAGTCAGGATTTAGTCATTTCAATCGAATTAATTTACAAAAGAAGGAGCAGGACAAATAATGTTTTTTACGTAAGTGGTTCTGGTTCATGACAGGACATTCCGTTATCGGTTTAGTACAACACAAATTTTATCGTTAACATTATAGATGCCATTTTATCGGTACGAACCAGCCGATTTGTTGCGTAAGTTGATTGAATGTTACTGAATTACAGAGGAAGAAAATCCGGGTACGGTGTCCAACATGTACAATACTAACAAGGTTGAAGGAATTATACCTGACTAAAAAAATATTCATGAGAATACTAATCGTGCTAGTCTTTTTGTTTTCCTATTCATCCGTCTCTGCACAAAACAGCAATCAGAGAAAAACGGAATTTAAAAATCTGGAGTGGCTGGTTGGTACCTGGAACCGGACAAACACTAAGCCCGGACGTTCTGGGTATGAACAGTGGGAAAAAATAAAGGAAGATGAATTTCGGGGAAGGGGAGTTAACCTTAAAGGAGCTGACACTGCATTCGTGGAAAAGCTCAGGATCATCATGAGAAATGATACGATCTATTATGTGGCTGATGTACCCGAAAATAATAAGCCTGTTTATTTTAAACTGACAGAGATTTTCCCGGACGGTTTTGTTTGTGAGAATCCCAGTCATGACTTTCCGAAAAAAATATCCTACCACCGAAATGACCAATCATTAAAAGCACAAATTTCGGGTGATGGCAAGACCATTGATTATTTGTTTGAGCGCACAAAATAGCAGCGTGTCTTTATGAATTGCCTACCCACGCCCTTTATCCCTGAAGGGACCTGCGCGCAGTGGTTCTCCCTTAAGGGAGTCAGAGGGCAGCGATGGCATTATGAATGAAATCCTCGTATGCAAGAATAGTTTATCAATGGAAGACGAGAAACTTGTCATTGGCAGTTTAAGGATCGAAGCCACCTGTGAGTTCAAGGACTTTATTCTGATTATTTTTTTTGTTAGTATTGAGACAACTAAAATCAATTAGCTATGGCAAAGGGACAAGATAAAAGAAAGGAAGACAAGAAACAGCCTAAGAAAACCTTAAAGGAAAAACGGGCTGAGAAAAGAGAAAAGAAAGCTTCCAGGTAGGAGTTTCTTCTCTGCGTTTCTATTCCAATTAGTCTGTAATCTACAACTGTGATTACAGACTAATGTATTGCCATCTCCATTCTATTCTCCCGTACCGGAAATCATTAAAACAACTTATCCTAACCAATGAAGCGTACCATTCTCCTTTTAGCGCTATGCATTTTCTTTTTCTTCACACAAGGACAGGATAAGCAAAAACCATTACGTGTTGGTGTAGCTGGGTTGACACACGGACATGTGGGCTGGATTCTCGGGTATAAAAATAAGGAAGTGGTACAGGTGGTTGGCATCGCTGAGCCGGATCGTGAATTAGCACAGCGGTATGCAAAGCAGTATGGGTTTAGTATGGACATTGTGTATAGTACTATAGAAGAGATGTTGGAAAAGACTAAACCCGAAGCAGTAACAGCATTCAATTCTATTCGCGGGCATCTTGATGTGGTTAAAGCCTGTGCACCAAAAGGTGTGCATGTAATGGTTGAGAAGCCATTGTCTTTTAGTATGGATCACGCTCGCGAGATGGAAGCGCTGGCGAAAAAACATAAGATTCATTTACTCACGAATTATGAAACAACCTGGTATGGTAGTAATCATAAAGCGTATGATGTGGTTAATAATGATAAATCTATTGGACTCATTCGAAAAGTTGCGGTGCATGACGGTCACCCTGGTCCAAAAGAGATTGGTGTAGGTCCAGAGTTTTTAAAATGGCTTACGGACCCTGAAGAAAATGGTGGAGGAGCATTAATCGACTTTGGTTGTTATGGCGCTAACCTCATCACCTGGTTAATGAAAGGTGAGCGACCTCTTTCCGTAACCGCCGTGACACAACACATCAAGCCGGATATTTATCCTAAAGTTGATGATGAAGCGACCATCATCATCACATATCCAAATGCGCAAGGAATAATTCAAGCGTCATGGAACTGGCCCATCGGAAGAAAGGATATGGAAGTTTATGGACAGAAGGGTTATGTATTCACAGTTGATGCCTTGAACATGCGAATGAGAATTAGCGAGAAGGAACCTGAAACACAATTCAAAGCTGAACCCACACAAGCGCCCGCTAATGATCCCTTTGCTTACCTCACAGCAGTCGTGCGCGGTGAGGTCAAATCAATAGATGACTTGTCCTCTTTAAAAGTTAATATGATTGTTGTGGAGATTTTAGATGCAGCTAGAAGATCAGCCAAAGTGAACAAAACCATCACACTGGTAAAGTAAACTCAAACTCGAAAGCACCTGCATTGTCGACTTTCATAATTTAAATCCTTGCAGCTTCTATGGAGGGTCTGTAAATTAAACTGTGTCAGTTAATAAATTCATTGCTGTAATAACTGATGTTGCAATGTGGGTAACTTCATCGAAATTACTCAAACCTAACTATGGCGCGCCATGAAATCTTAATAGTGCAAAATGAAAAAGGTTTCATGGGTTCACGTTCGCAGGTACGGCAAATTACCTACCCTTGTGATTGAAAAGGAATAGCTGTATGAAGGAGACTTTCACGTATGGCTCTTTGAGAACCCTCAGGGTGAAACTCCTTGAGGTGACTCAACTGTGCGTCATGTTTAAAAATAAAATTAGACAGATCACATTTGATTATTCAGACTATGATGACCAACAACACAGGGTACTCAAGCCCTTGCCAGTCAATTTTACATAGGCCAGTAATTCCAGTTCGGTGGACAATATTTGTCAACGGTATTATATTGTTCTTCTTTAACCGACAACGAAAGTTTAATATCTTTATGAGAAGCAACTGTTCTTTGAAGTGATGAAATAGACTTCATTACATCTTTAGAAATATCATTACCATTAGTCGTCTCAATAATAAGAGTCAATTTTTCAATGACGCCATCTTTCATATTTGTAGGATTATGTTCAATAACCTATTACAATGTACGTTTTGTAACAAAATGATGATTTCCGTATTTATAGCTAAAAAAGATAGGGGAAAATACGGAGATGGAAAGGAAACACAACTGGCATCGTGTCTTCACTTTAAAAAATCAGGACTCTCGTATGCCGGATTCGGATAATCATAAAATCCTTTGCCAGCACGAACGCCTAGCCTGCCTTGATCAACGTAATTCTTTTTTATAAAGGCTGCAATGTCTAGTAGATTTTGATTTTTCTGAAGAGCGCCCTGCAACAAGCATACATCGTACGCTGTAGTGAGTCCCACCACATCCTTTTGACGAAAGGATATGGATTCTTGACGAGATGCATTTTCCATTTCATTCAATAGTGACAAAAAGAGTAAATTCAAGGATGGATCGATTTCATAAATTCCATATTGCCCACATCCTGTTTTGGGTGACCACCATCTCCTTTCATGTTTTTACCCGGTGGAGTATTATCGGGCAAGCAGGATTATTTCAATTTCTTGGTGAAATAATTGTACGCAATGGTCTGCTGGCTATAATTATCTATGCGAATTTATTGATCCTAATCCCCCGGTATGCGCGTACTAACGAGTGGGGAAAGTACATAATATTTCTTCTCATTGATTTTGCTTTTTATGTGGGATTGAAAAACGCTCATGATGTTTATTTGTATGGTCACCTAATGCATAAGGCGCCTTACCTTGATTTCTTTCATAACACATTCTACAACTTTTCCATTGCACTCTTTTATGTCGCGTTTAGCGTAGCGCTGCAACTGAGCCGCGAATGGGTTGCACAACGACATCTCATACAAAAAATTGAAGTAGAGAAACTTCATACGGAACTTAACTATCTCAGAGCACAAATAAACCCACATTTTCTCTTCAACTCTATCAATACTATTTTCTTTCAGATCGATAAGGAAAATAAAACAGCACGCGAAACATTGTCATCGTTCTCAGATATGCTTCGCTATCAATTGTATGAATGTAATGGTGATGAGATTCCCGTTGAACGAGAGATTACTTATTTGAAGAACTATGTAGATCTTCAACGGCACCGTTGTGATGAGAACTACTGGATAAGCTTTTCAAATAATAGCGTTGAAGGGCTTACGATAGCACCCCTGTTGTTGATTCCGTTTGTTGAGAATGCGTTTAAGCATGTATCACATTTCCCGCAGGATAATGAAATACGGATCGACATTTATAAGTCAGGAACCACTTTGCATATGATGGTTTTTAATACCTACGATGGGAACGCTGCTGTTGAAGCCCATGAACATGGCATTGGATTAAAAAATGTTCAGCGTCGACTGGAACTCTTGTATCATAACAGGCATAACCTGCAATTCCGGCGCAGACCAAAAAGCTTTCAGGTAGACTTGGAAATTTTGTTGCACGCATCATGAAATTGAATTGCCTTATCGTTGATGATGAACCGGTGGCCCGCAAGGGAATAGCGGAATATGTGAATGATATTGATTTTTTAAACCTTGTCGCTCAATGTGAAAATCCATTGAAAGCCATGACCCAATTTCAAAAACAGGTTATTGATCTGATTTTTTTGGATGTGCACATGCCCAAACTTTCAGGCATCGATTTTCTGAAAACACTAACGAACCCTCCCCTGGTAATTCTCACAACTGCCCATGCTGAATATGCCCTGGAGGGTTATTCTCTTGACGTTGTTGATTACCTTTTAAAACCAATAACGTTTGAACGATTTTTCAAAGCATCACAAAAAGCCCTTGAGATTTGTCGATTGACCAGTATGGCATCCGATAATACTCGCATCGACTACTTTTTTGTTAAGTGCAACAACAAGTATGAGAAGGTATTCTTTTCGGAAGTTCGTTTTGTGGAGGCACTTCAAAACTATGTGGTGATGCATACCGTTAACCGAAAGTTGATAACCTACCTTACGTTAACAGGACTGGAGCAGCAATTGCCGCAACAGCATTTTTTAAAAGTCCACAAATCGTACATCATTGGCCTGGCCCATGTAACTGCTCTGGACGGAAATGATATACTCATAGGAAATGATCGTATACCGGTCAGTAGAAATCTGAAGGAAGAGGTGTTGAGTAAAATAATAGGCAACAACCTTTTGAAAAGATAAAGCGTGTCGAGACATTTTCTAATCTTTTTTTATTACCGTCATTCAGAGCGAGGAATGTGTGGTGGAAAGTGCGGAGCGAACCTGCCTGCCGTGGCGCTGTCATATGCATGGCAGGCAGGGAATCCCCATCCTGTCGCAGGCATTTTTTTAACAACTCTTCATAGCCATGTACCTGCTAATTTGAAGGGGATCCTTCGTTCGCGCATCCTTGCACACAAGCCACCACTCCCGCCAGTAGTCGGGCAGGCTGGATGACGGCGTTATAGGGTTGTCATTTGCGGTTTGCACGCGTGTCATTACCGGAAGAGGAAATAGTTGCGAGAACAACACCTTCCTTTAATTCCTCTGAAGCATAGACAAGGTGAAGTGTTCGGCCAGGCTTCTGAAAAGCTTTGATATCTTTTACCGAACAAGTCATGGTTGAAGAAGAGAGGCTCTCGGTATCAGGAAAACTCCATTTCTTCAGTTCATTTGATTCGGCCACCAATGCAAGGGTTCGTTTGCTACCAACGCGGCCACAATGATTATAGATCACACTAAGCCTGTCGGTATCCTTGCTTGCACCAATGGAAACCGTTTGGATAGCGGCATCCTTCGTAACATACTGCTCGAACAGCAACTTGTCATTTAAGAAAACTTTGTAGCTCTCCGCACCTGTTGGGCGGTAGAACGAAAACAGTGTTGCACTCAACACGACAAGCATCAGTGATCTGATCACGAATACTTTTGATAAAGTGGTACGCATAATTTTGTTTTTTTTGGTTGATAGACGCTTGATTGTCATTCATTGGTCAAAAGAAAGGAATTGACCTGGATGGGAATAATTTCTTTGACGAAGGGAAATGTTTACTTGGTGAAATGCACGACTTATCGTGTATCAGAAAATTGAATGACAATGATACCAGGTTCAGCGCCCGAATGAATCTGTGGAAGTGTTTACAAATAGTGAATGGGCAGCAGCATACTGGCGCTTCCTGCCGATGCCGACTGCCCACTGCTTTATTTCTTTGATTATGAATTTTCCTTTCCGAAAGTATACCCGGTAGCTTCACCATTTGCGTTGATGGCGTACGTTTTATTACAGGTACCATCGGCATAATCTACTTGAGAGGTCGCGCCTCCCGTAGTTATTTGCATAAGCTGATTTTGAGTTTAACATCAAGACAAGCAACGATGATATGAAGAAAAGCTTGCCTTCTGTTTTTAAAAATCAGACGAACGGGAAAAATTAAGGGACGAACTGGTGAGAATTGTTTTCTACAGGTCAGTTCGCGGATGACTGATCACCGTCGTGGTTAGTTATTTTGTAAGAGTGATAGAATTAAGTTCCGTCTTAAACGAAGGTATAAACGTAAGTTCACAAACAATTGACAATACGGTAATACTGATGTGATCCGTTAACTGTGAGACTTACTTAACCATCTCCAGCCAACTTTGCGCCATGAGTTGTGCGCCTGCTACAGAAGGATGCACGCCATCGCCTGTCCAGTAGACTCCCGGTGCCATCTTCTCTGCCTTAGTAAAAATACTTTGATAAGGAATAAATGCTGCGCCGAAAGTTTCAGCAAGTTGTTTTGCTGCTGCCTGGTATTCGCCTAACGCCGGGAACCAGGAATCATCAACTGCGCTCGTTCCTTTAACGGCAAAGGGTTCGCCAATGATTAATTTTACGTTTGGCAATTCTTTCTTCGTGCGTTCAAGCAATGCATGGAAGTCTTTGCGATAGGTTTCAACAGTTCCATCATATTTTCCATTTCGCATATGCCAGTAATCATTAACACCGATGAGGATGCTAAGCACATCCGGTTTCAGAGAAATACAATCCGCATCCCAGCGCTCGGCCAATTGATATACTTTATTTCCGCTGATGCCCTTATTGTATATTTTAAGATCCTTATCAGCATGCTTGTAGAGTAATTGAGAAGAAGCCATAAATGCGTAGCCATTACCTAACGCTTTTGTAGTATTGAATGAAGTTTCTTCCTTGTTTCTGCCAGCGTCAGTTATTGAGTCACCCTGAAACAAAATCACGTTTCCCTTTTGAAGTACAATTTGACCTTTACCCTTTTTTTCAATGGCTGCTGAAACAATTTCAGGTATGCTTACTGTAAGGGTACTGGCAAATGCTGCTTTTTTAAGAAAGGATCTCCTGGAGTTACTCATGTTTAATATCGGTTAGAATGATCTTCGAAAAGTAGGAAAGAAATAGTAAGACTGCAATCCATTCGGATGAATGGTATCGAAGTCTTATTCCTTAACCGGTGTCTGCTCTTATGTCACTCGCAGACCTGGCCGGCATAGGCAGGTTTTAAATGCTTTTGCGATTATCTGTCCCGATACTCGGTGTCATTAAGTTAAGAAGGATAGTTATTGCACAGAGGTCTCAAAGAAGACACAAAGTTTCACAGAGAATCTTTATAGCAGATGTCTAAAGTTTTTTCTCTTGTGATTTCTGTGAAATCTAAAGGATTTCTTTGCAATAACTGCCTTTAAAAGACTTGGTAAATATTCCTGAGATCGAGGTAGTACCTGGAAAGCTGTTGCACAGAGGCCTCCAAGGAGGTACAAAGTTACCACAGAGAATCTCATAGCGGATACCTAAGATTTTTTCTTTTGTGCCCTTTGTGAAAATTCTTTGTGAAGCTCTGTGCAATAACTGCCCTAGACCCCATGGATACACCCAATTCCTTAATTCTATAACCCTTTTCATCTAGGGTATAAATCCTTATCTTTGCCGCTACGTATATTTGTCTACTTGAAAACTATCCGTTCCATAGTATCCCTTCTGCTTGCATTGCTTGTGCTGGTGTCATCTACCAGCTTTACAGTAAGCATGCATATGTGCAGGGGACATGTGAAAGATATTTCGCTCAGAGCAGAAGCGAAGCCTTGCGCCATGGAACTAATGGCTAAGGAATTTGGAGTCGAAAAGTCTTGTGGATTATCGGCAAGCGGAAATTGCTGCCAGGACAGGTCACTAAAATTTGAAGGCAATGATTACAACTATAAGTTCAATAAACAGCTAAGTCTGTTTTCAAGTGTTGTGATCTCCGCTGTATTGCCGCAACCTCTTTTTGAATTATTTACAACAGATTCTTCCGATCTGTTTTCTTACACTCAATTCAAACCCCCTTTGATTGATCGCGACATTCCTGTGTTGGTTCAGTCATTTCTCTTATAGCATTTTTCATTTCCGTTTTCACGGATGACTCACGCACTACATCGTGAGTTCACAGTACTTTCTACTGTATTATCTAATTTATTGTTCTTAATTTCTGTCTGATACTTAATCGGATTGAAGAAACATTCAAGTCCCCTTTAGGGGATTTAGGGGTAACTTTCAAATGCTAAACAAAATCATTCGATACTTTCTCGAAAACCGGATTGTATCCGTTTTGCTTCTACTCATCTTTCTTGCGTGGGGTGTTGTTACTTCACCTTTTGGATGGGATACAGGTTTCTTGCCGCACGATCCTGTTCCTGTAGATGCTATTCCGGATATTGGCGAAAATCAACAGATCGTTTTTACCGATTGGCCTGGACGCTCTCCCCAGGATGTTGAAGATCAGATTACGTATCCGCTTACCACATCATTGCTTGGTATACCGGGAGTGAAATCAATTCGCTCCACATCAATGTTCGGATTCTCCAGCATCTACATCATCTTCAATGAAGAGATTGAGTTTTACTGGTCGCGTTCACGTATTCTTGAAAAATTAAATTCTCTTTCATCAGGAATTCTACCGGAAAATGTACAACCTATGCTTGGCCCTGATGCCACAGGTTTAGGGCAAGTTTTCTGGTATACGTTAGAAGGCCGTGATAAAAACAACAATGTAACAGGAGGCTGGGATCTTCATGAGATAAGAACGGTGCAGGACTTCTATGTAAAGTATGCATTGAGTGCAGTGGAAGGTGTTTCAGAAGTGGCGTCTGTGGGTGGCTTTGTGCAGGAGTACCAGGTTGATGTTAATCCTGATGCCATGAAAGCGTATAACGTTGGTCTTGAGATGGTGATGATGGCAGTGAAAAATTCAAATCGTGATGTGGGCGCGGAGACCATGGAGATTAATCGTGTTGAGTATATGATCCGTGGACTGGGCTACATTAAAAATATTGAAGACCTGGAGAAAGCGGTAGTGACGGTAAATAATAATGTTCCCGTACGAATTAAAGATGTTGCAAATGTAACGCTGGGTCCCGCATTGCGAAGAGGTGTATTGGACAAAGGTGGAGCAGAAGTAGCCGGTGGTGTAGTAATTGCGCGCTATGGATCGAATCCCTTGCAGGTGATTGACAATGTGAAGAAAAAAATTGAAAGCATCGCCTCTGCATTGCCAAAGAAAAAACTTTCCGATGGAACAGAATCACAACTTACCATCGTGCCGTTTTACGACAGAACGCAATTGATTCATGAAACAGTCGGCACATTGGAGACGGCTTTGTCGCATGAAGTTCTGATCAGTATCATCGTTGTTATCGTTCTTGTCATGAATCTCCGTGCATCGCTGCTTATTTCAAGTTTGCTGCCCTTAGCCGTATTAATAACATTTATTGCAATGCGATATACCGGTGTTGATGCAAACATCGTTGCGCTGTCAGGAATTGCTATTGCTATTGGTGTTATGGTGGATGTCGGTATTGTCTTTGTAGAAAACATCATTCGTTATCTTGAGCTTCCGGAAAATAAAGGGGTAAGAGGAAAGCAATTAACTGAAGTCATTTATAAAGCGACAGCAGAAGTTTCATCGGCCATCACTACTGCATTGGCAACTACGGTGGTAAGTTTTCTTCCCGTGTTCGCTATGGAATCGGCGGAAGGAAAATTATTTAAACCACTTGCCTTCACGAAGACATTCGCTTTATCGGCTTCATTCTTAATCGGACTCGTCATTCTTCCGGCACTTGCTCATTTTGTTTTCTCTATTCCTTATGACAGAAAAAAAATCAGGCGGATATGGAGCTTTGCCTTCATCACGTTAGGACTACTGTTCTCTATTGTTTATAAGATCTGGTTACCATTGGCGATTACCGTTATCGGTATTAATAATTTATTTGAGGAGCAATGGAAAGAAAAGTACAAAGCCTATCCTTCGTATATCAATCTTGCTATCGTATTAACAATCACTTCTTATTTTCTCACGCGTGAATGGGTACCCTTAGGGCATCACACTTCCATGTTTATAAATTACGTGTTTGTATTATTCCTCATCGGTTCAATCCTGGGTGTTCTTGTTTCAATTGTTCATTTCTATGAACCTTTGTTGAGATGGTGTCTTGATAACAAAGTGAAATTTTTACTCATTCCTTCATTCACTTTGTTGTTGGGGGTTATGATCTGGCTTGGCTTTACTAAAACGTTTGGCTGGGTTGCTTCAGGTTTTGACAAGGTGAATGTAAATATCAGAACCACCGCTTTGTGGTCAGGTTTAATTCACACTTTTCCTGGTGTAGGAAAAGAATTTATGCCCTCGCTTGATGAAGGAAGTTTTCTGCTTATGCCGTCAGTTATGCCCCACGCTGGCGTTGAGGAAAGTCAACAGGTTTTGAAACAACTTGATATGTCTGTCGCAAGCATTCCTGAAGTAGATGTTGCCGTGGGAAAAATGGGTCGTGTTGAATCAGCCCTTGATCCTGCTCCCATATCCATGTTTGAGAATGTTATTAACTACAAACCTGAATATGTTATAAATGAAAAAGGTCACAGGCAAACTTTTAAAGTTGATGGCGATGGCAGGTTTGTGCTGAAGACTGGCGAGGCAGTCACGAATGAAGCCGCTATTTCAAGAGGAGTAAATACAGGTGATCTTATTCCGGATAACAACGGACAGTACTTCCGTAACTGGCGACCGCATATTAAAAGTCCGGATGACATCTGGGATGAAATTGTGAAAGCAACATATCTGCCGGGGGTCACATCTGCTCCTAAACTTCAGCCCATCGAAGCAAGGTTGATCATGTTACAGACCGGTATGCGTGCTCCCATGGGAATAAAGATATTCGGACCTGATCTTAAAACTATTGAGCAATTTGGAATTCAGTTGGAAAATATTTTGAAAGAAGTTCCTTCTGTAAAATCCGAAGCTGTATTCGCTGACCGGATTGTGGGTAAGCCCTACATTCATCTTAATATTAATCGTGATGCGATTGCAAGATTTGGTTTGAGCATTGAACAAGTGCAGCAGACGATTGAAACCGGAATTGGCGGTATGAAAACGACCTCGACTGTTGAAGGACGGGAACGTTTCCCTGTTCGTGTTCGCTACCCTCGTGAATTGCGCGGTGATCCTGAAAGTTTGAAGAGAATACTTATTGCAACACCATCAGGTACACAAATTCCATTGGGTGACATTGTTGATATTGAGTATGTGCCTGGCGCCATGATGATTAAAAGTGAGAACACTTTTCTTACCGGCTATGTGCTTTTTGATAAAAAAGACGGGCATGCTGAAGTTGATGTGGTGGATGAGGCTCAACGCTTCATTAAACAAAGCATAGAAAATGGAGTGCTGTCTGTACCCCAGGGTGTTAGTTATGAATTTTCCGGAAACTATGAGAACCAGGTTCGGGCAACGCAAAGACTTGCTATTGTCATACCACTCAGTCTCATCATCATCTTTTTGTTGTTATACTTTCAATTCAAAACCATTATAGCTTCCTCAATACATTTCAGTGGTGTCTTCGTTGCTTTTGCCGGTGGATTTATTATGATCTGGTTATACGGACAAGATTGGTTTATGAATTTTTCTGTTTCAGGAACGAATATGCGCGACTTGTTTCAGATGCACCCAATAAACTTGAGCGTAGCCGTATGGGTAGGATTCATAGCGCTCTTTGGTATTGCAACCAACGATGGTGTTATAATGGGAACATACATCCACCAGGTATTCGAAGAAAAGAAACCATCAACGAAAGCAGAAGTGCGTGAAGCTGTCGTCATGGCGGGTAAGAAGCGTGTTCGTCCCGCGATGATGACTGCAGCTGTGGCTATCATTGCCTTGCTTCCGGTACTTACCTCAACAGGTAAAGGATCTGACATAATGGTGCCCATGGCCATACCAACCTTTGGCGGTATGATCATCCAGATCATGACCATGTTTGTTGTGCCGGTATTACAAGCGGTGTGGCGTGAGGGTGCAGTGACCACGCCAAAACCCCCATCAACCGACAGGGACATGAAAGATTCACAATTAAATGAAGAGATATGAAAAAGAAATTGACCCCGACCCCTACCCCCAAACCCCCTAAAGGGGGCAAAGGCTTCGAACGAAGATTAATCTTTGCATCGAAGAGTAAGCCCCCTTTAGGGGGTTTGGGGGTAGGGGTGGGATTACTACTTACGCTCCTTCTATCCATCAATCTCTCTGCTCAAACACTCGATGACTATTTGAAAATCGCAGCAGAAAATAATCCTGGCTTGAAAGCGAAGTATTATGAATATGAAGCTTCCATTCATCGAATAGCACAAGTAAAGGGATTACAGGATCCTGTTTTTTCAGTAAGTGCATTCGGACAAATGGTAGAAACGCGAACAGGCCAGCAAATGGCGCAGTTTACTATTGAGCAAATGTTTCCATGGTTCGGGACATTAAAAGCGAAAGGAGACGTAGCTGCGCTGGAAGCCGAAGCGAGATTGAAAAATTTTATAGCGGCCAAAAATGTTTTGTTCCTGGAGGTAAAGAAAGCTTACTATGCTATGGCAGAGGTTGAAGAAATGAAAAAGTTGAAATCAAAAAATCTTGAAATACTGAATACCTATAAGACGTTGGCAACATCACGCTTTCAACAGGGCAAGGCTCCAATGGTAGATGTCGTACGTGTGAATATTGCTATTGAACAAGTGAACACTGATAACAAAACACTTGAGATTGAAGGCAACTCAAGATTGGCAGCGTTCAACAAAATCCTGAACAGAAATTTAACGGAGAAGGTATCTTTTAGTGAGCCTTTGTCACATCAACATGAAGTAATCTTCAGCGAGGATAGTTTATCCGCTAACCCACGTGTTGTGGCTATGGATAGAATGATCGATGCTGCAGGTATGCAACAGAAAGTTGCTAAAAAAGAGGGTATGCCCATGTTGGGCCTGGGCTTTAACTATATCATCATCGATGAGCGAATGGATGAGCATGTTGAAGGCAATGGTAAAGATGCTTATATGCCGATGTTCACGGTTTCACTTCCTATCTACAGAAAGAAATATAAGGCGATGGTAAAGGAAGCTGAACTGATGCAACAGTCCTATCAAATGATGCGGAATGAAGAAATCAATTCGCTGCGCTTTGAATACGCCATGGCATTGAACGAATTGAGTACAGCAAAGCTTCAATATGAAATGTATCTTCATCATATAGAATCTACAAATCAAGCTATTCAGCTTTTACTTTCAGCCGTTGAAACTTCTGATGCAGCCCTTGAAGAAGTGCTGGAGATGCGGGAAGAACTTTTGATGCATGAAGAAGGTAAAGTAAAAGCTTTAACAGCAACATCTGTAGCTATGGCAAACCTTGAGTATTTAAATGGTGACAAGAATTAATCGCAAGTAAAAACAAGATCATGAAAAGTATAAATAGAAAAATATTCGCGACAGCATCAATCACATTAGTCGTTGGGTTTCTGCTGGGATGGATGATCTTCCGTGGTGATGCAGGTAGAAATCAGCAAGAACACAGCCATGGTCAGGAGAAGTCGGAAATCTGGACATGCTCAATGCATCCACAGATTCGAAGTAAAGAACCCGGTAAATGTCCTTTGTGTGGAATGGATTTAGTGCGCCTGGCTAATGTTGCAGATGACAATACAAAAGCAGTTCACATGACAGAGACAGCAATTAAGCTGGCGAATATTCAAACAACCATAGTAGGATCTGGTAACGAGGCAGCTGAGATTCAACTGAATGGTAAAGTTCAGGCAGATGAAAGAAAGGTCTACACGCAGGTAACGCACATTTCTGGTCGTATAGAAAAGCTTCAGGTGAATTTTACCGGAGATTATGTAGAGCGCGGTCAAACACTCGCTACACTTTATTCACCGGAGTTAACAACGGCGCAGGAAGAATTATTGCAAGCCTATAAAATTCGTGAGACACAACCGGATTTATATAATGCGGCTCGCTCAAAATTAAGAAACTGGAAGTTGAGTGATGAAACAATTGATAACATGATAGCTAAAGGTGAACGTTTAAAAAACTTCCCCATAACTGCAGATGTCTCTGGCATCGTTATAACAAAACGTGTTAACCCCGGCGACTATTTAGAACGCGGAATGCCATTGTATGATATTGCTGATCTTTCGCAAGTCTGGGTTTTGTTTGATGTGTATGAAAATGATCTGAGTAGAATTCGAAAAGGTGAGCATGTAACATTCACGGTTCAATCCATTGCCGGTAAAATTTTCGAAGGGAAAGTATCTTTTATCGATGCTGTCATTAATCCAACAACACGTGTTGCATCAGCTCGCGTAGAAGTGAATAACGCCGATTTCAGACTCAAACCAGAAATGTTTGTTAAAGGATACGTGAAGCAAAAATCAAAAAGTAAAGATTCAGATCTGATCATTCCAAAATCGGCGGTGTTATGGACTGGCGAAAGGTCAGTCGTGTATGTAAGAAATCAAGATGAAAGCGGTGTGAATTTCGAGATGAGAGAAGTTACGCTGGGCTCACAAATTGGAAATGGATATTTGATTGTAAACGGTTTAACATCAGGAGAAGCGATCGTAACTAATGGAACATTTGCCGTAGATGCTGCCGCCCAGCTTGAGGGCAAACCGAGTATGATGAACCCTACGCATCATATTGAAATAAAAGAGATCGATCAGGATGGTTCACCAGGCGTAAAAGTAAATCCTGGATCAAAAGATTTACTAAAGAAAATCTTTGATTCTTATTTTGGTCTGAAGGATGCTCTTGTTAAAGATGACATTGAAGGGGCCTTGAAAATTTCGACTGCTATGAAAAAAATTGTAGATGAAACAGACATGACGCTCTTTAATGAGGAGGAGCATAGGAAGTGGATGGCATTGAATAAAAATATTTCATCATCATTGAATTTAATATCTTCCGAAAAAAACATCGAAACAATTCGCGCTCATTTTATGAACCTGTCAACGCACATAATCTCATTGGCCAAATCTTTTGGTGCGGTAAACGGAATTATGTATGTACAGCATTGCCCTATGGCCGATAGCAATAAAGGAGCAGACTGGCTAAGCAAGGAAAGTGAAATTCGAAATCCATACTTTGGTAATGCTATGCTTACGTGTGGAGAGGTGATTAATGAGATTAAATAACAGGCTCAAAATCCACAGGTTGGGTATATCGTTCAACAAAAATGGAACATCATTTTTTTGTGTTAGCACTCAACAAGTCAGAATGATAAGAATTTTTAAGCCGCGTGAGCTTTATCATGGAATAGAATCAAGGAGTACCTGAAATTAACATCATAATGCAGATTTTGGGCAGCATCACCACTTCAGTGCTTAATCCATGTAAATGGTGATGCCATAAAACCAAGCATGATAGTTGAATGTTATATAGTTGTTTAATCTAAAATATGTTGGTTATGAAAGCGTATGATACATTGACTGAAGCTATTCAGGATCTGAAAGATAGAGGCTTTACGGAAGATTTCAGTCTTCAACCGCATTGCCTGGAATGCAAGTCTCTTGAATTGCATGTTCACCCTGAAGATTTTACCGTGGAGGAATTTTATCGTTTTGAAGGCATGAGTAGCACGGACGATAATAGTGTACTGTTTGCTATTAGTTCGGAGGATGGATTAAGAGGTACTTTAGTAGATGCATACGGTGTATATGCGGAAAACCTTACCCCGGAAATGAGCGTCCGTCTTAAGTTGAGGCACGATAATTAAAATTCAGAGCTCCTGGCAAAGTGATGTGTTATTCACTTTTGCAAGTGGCTATAGAAAGCCGTCCGCCCGCTGATCCGGATGAAAGTTGACCTATATTTCCAGCGGCTAATATGATGTCGCGTTCAGGTCCTGCTGCTGCCAAATGTATCTTTATACAACCGGCAAAATTTTTCAAATCATTATAAGTAATAGTTGATTCGTCTGCCAGCATCTTAAAATCAGTAGTACTTTTTCCTGTTTTTCCATGAACCGGGTTCAACTGCGCCGCCAGGTCTGCATCTTCCAAAGAGATGTCTCCAATATGAAGATGCACAGGATGGTATAACTCACCTTCCGTTCCGGTAAGGGCAATATTAATACGCGTACTTCCATCTTTCTTTTCTTTGAAAATTATTGCTCCGCTAATCGAATATCCTGATCCCTGCTCTAACGAATATACTGTTTCGTTTCCGGTGAGATCGCTAATAACAGGCTGGTCGCTCTCCTCACATGAAAAAGGCAAAGCAAAGGTCAGCAGTAAGATAATTCTCAATGGTTTCATAGCCTTAGAACGTTAATTGCGTTCTTAAAAGTACCGAATTGGTTTAAAAAGTTAAAGAAATAGTCTATTGTAAGACTAACTTTTAAAACCTTTATGCCATTGAGGGGTCAACTGCCTGATTCGCAACCTGCATTGCCATGAAATACATTTTGAACCCTCTTTTTAATCATTTTCTGATTTCCTGTTGTTTTATTTTGATCTGGCATTAATTTGAACAGAATCCACCTGTATTAGAATGAGCTTTAATAAAGATCGTTTAAAGAAAATTGGGATTAAGATCCTCCGCATCACCGCCTGGGTGGTTGCCGGAATCTTTTTGGTCCTGGTCCTGGTTTCCCTGGCGATTCAAATTCCTTCCGTTCAACAATACATAAAGCAAAAGGCGGTCACTTTTTTATCGGAAAAAATAGGAACAAAGGTTGGACTGGAGCATATAAGTCTTTCTATTCCTAAAAAAGTAGTTCTGGAAGGAATCTATTTTGAAGATCAGAAAAACGACACCTTATTATATGCAGGTAGACTTTCTGTTGATACAGACCTTTTTGCACTGCTTGACAAGCGCATTGAACTGAACACAGTTTCGATTGATGATCTTAAAGCTTCGATAAATCGAACCGGGGATAGTGTATTTAATTTTGATTATATCATAAAAGCGTTCTCCGACAGTACAGCGCCTCCTCCCGACACCACGAAAAAGGCATGGCAATTCGCACTTGTAGATGTTGAGCTAAGTAAGATAAATGTTTCTTATGTTGATGCGTTGATGGGAAATGACCTCCAGTTAAAACTTGAGACACTTGAAATAAATATGGATGAGTTTGACCTTGAGCAGTCGCGTATCTATGTTGATAATTTCTTACTGACCGGTGTTGATGCAAGCTTTACTCAAGGCCAATCACCAACGCAAGAATCACCAGGTGATTTGCCAAAAGAAGGTGGAGAACAAAATGCTTTTGATTTTAAAATTCATGGGATAGACCTTCAAAGAATAAATATTCGATATAGTCAATTGGCAAGTAAGCAGGAAGCAACACTAAATCTTGGAAAGGCTACTCTTCAGGTGAATGACATCAACTTAAAAGAAAAGACGATCGATCTCAGTGAATTTACCCTTGATAAGACATTTGTTGCTTATCATATTCTACAAGGCGCTGACACAAGTTCGGTGGCAGATGATTCGAATGAAGTTAAAACAAATAGTGACGAACCGGGATGGAAATTCTCTTTGGATGAAATTGAATTGACCAATAATAGTATTCAATACTATGATTTTAACAAACCGAAATCTCCAGGGATTGACTTTAATCACTTATGGATATCCGAACTTAAGCTTGGAGCGAAGGATATTGCTGTATCAGAATCAGGGTACTCAATTGATTTAAAGGAGTTCTCTTTCAGCGAACGTTCAGGATTTGTTTTGCAGGCGCTTCAGGGAGACGTTTCAATCAGTGAGCATACAGCCGACGTTAAAGATTTTTTATTACAAACAGCGGCTACCAGATTTGAACTCGATCTTCACAGCGAATTCTCTTCATTAAAGAATTTAAGTTCAACCTACCCTGAAATGAAGATTGATGCCAACGTGAGAAATTTCCACATTGGTTTAGCAGATTTAAATTATTTTATTCCGGGTTGGTCAGACAAGATGCCACTGAAGATATCCCCTCTTTCAGATATTCATCTTGACACAAGAGTTCATGGTAAAATTAATGATCTGCAAATTGAGCAGTTGGAAGTATCTGCGTTAAAAGAAACCACACTGCAAACCAAAGGCACCATTAAAGGCTTGCCGGATATCGAAAAAACTTTTTTCAACATAGAGCTTAAAAAGTTTTATACAACATCAAACGATGTTAAATCGATTCTGCCAGACACGTTATTGCCGGCTTCTATTGAACTTCCCGAGTGGATTGATTTGAGTGGTAATTTCTCCGGTACGGTTGAAAGACCTTCTGCCAAATCCACATTTAATAGTGATCTCGGTTCAATTCAACTTGATGTTAGCACTAAATTAAACAGTTCCATTCCTGAATATGATGGCTCTATTGCTGTCAATGAGTTTGCGCTTGGCAAATTGCTGAAGAATGGAGATGTGGGTACGCTCGATCTTGACGCCTCGTTTGATGGCGCTGGTCTTACGCTGGAAAACCACCAGGTGAAATTCAAGATCAATATGAATAGTTTCGGATTTAAAGATTACATCTACAAAGATTTCGTTGTTGACGGAAATCTAAAGGACTATCTGTTTGCCGGTAAAGCATCAATGAATGATCCTAATCTAAACTTTGAATTTGATGGTGATTTTGATTATAGTTTCAAAAAGGATAAACAAGCTTATCATTTCAATTTTGATCTTGTCAATGCCGACTTTAATGCATTGCATCTCACAGAGCGCCCGCTGAAATCACGATTCACCTTAAGCGTGGATATGGACAATGCCAACCTTGAAGATTTGAATGGTGATCTCAATCTTTATAATGTTGCTATTTATAATGGAGACAAGTTATATAAAGTGGATTCACTATTATTTGCATCTCTCCATGATGAGGAAAAAACTGAGTTGTCAATTCGATCCAATATTATTAATGGAAAGTTCAGCGGTTCATTTGATATTTTGGATTTGCCTGCTGTGATGAAAGATTATTTTAATACGTATTATTCTTGGACTGACACAATTTATTATTCTTCAACTAAGCCGCAGCAATTTTCTTTTAATCTCAAGATCGACGATACGTCTTTATTGACCGATGTGATTATGCCGGATCTTAAACGATTTGTACCGGGCGAAATAAAAGGCGATTTCAATAGCGCCGATAAAAAATTAGATATCGTCGTTGGTATTGATGAAATAGAGTATGGAAATATTTCCGGTGAGAAATTGAAATTCACGGCAACTTCGGACAGTGATAAACTTAATTATGAATTTCATGCTTCAGATATTTCCGCAAGCATAGTGCGTGTTTCATCACTCAATTTCAAAGGAGAAGTCAAAGACAATACCATGACTACAGAAATTGCTCTATACGATTCCCTGGAAAAGGAGCACTATAATTTGGGAGGTATATTTTCGAAATCAGATGAGGCAACTAAATTTCAACTTCTGCCGGATAAAGTCATTTTAAATTATGACAAGTGGGAGGTACCTGAAGATAATTTTATAACGATTAGTAAAGCAGGAATATTGAAAGCTGAATTCAGCCTGTCAAATAATGAGCAGATGATAAAAGTGAATGCTCAACAGGGTGCGCAAACTTCTGCAGAAATAATGTTGAGTCAACTTAAACTGTCAACGCTGGCGCATATGTTTTTTCCACAGGATACATTAATCCAGGGCATAATTCAGGGTGACGTTAAATTTAATAAGATGAACAATGAACAATTATTGACGGCTGACATCTCCGTCAATGATATTACCTTATCAGAAAGTAAACTGGGTGATCTGAAGATCAAAGCGAATCAACCATCAGCCAATGCGTATGATTTTAACGTTGGTATACATGGACCCGCTACTAACATTGATGTAAAAGGTAATTACTCAATCAAAGATTCCATATCTATGGCCAATGTTGATGCGAGGATTACTTCCCTTGACCTTGCTGCAATCGAGCCATTATTTTTTGGACAGGTAAAAGATCTTGATGGAAATCTTACGGGTAAAATTTCTTTGTCGGGAAAAACGAATAGTCCTGAGTTTGATGGGAAACTGACCTTTGAGAATACTTCCCTTATACCTACATACATTAATACAAAAGTTAGCTTAACCAACGAGTCAATTACTTTTAATCAGCAGCAAGTCGCATTTTCGAATTTCAGCATCAGGGATCAAAAGAATAATCCTTTCGTGCTAAATGGTAAGATAGAATCAGACAAGAAGCAAGGTTTCAAACTAGACTTCACAGCGCAGGCCAAAAACTTTTTAATGTTGGATACGAAAGAAGGTACGAATGATCTTTTCTTCGGCAAATTAATTGTAAATGCTGATGTAAAGGTTACCGGTACTTCAAGTTACCCGGAGGTAGATGCACAGGTAAGTATGGGTGATGAGAGTAATCTCACGTATGTTGTGCCACAGGATGATCAGGGAGTTATGGAACAGAAAGGTGTTGTGAAATTTGTAGATCGTGATGTACACAAGGATCCTTTCCTGGCATCTGTTGAGCGTGATGTACAATCCCGGAAAGATTCGATTGCTGTCATGCAGGGTATTGCGCTCACGGCAAAGATTGAATTGAGCGATAAGGAGACACTAAACATTCTTATTGACCCACTAACAGGAGATAGGCTTACCGTTAATGGAAATGCAACGCTTACCCTGGATATCGATCCTACCGGAAATATGGATCTCACCGGCCGTTACGAATTAACGAGCGGATCGTATGGTATTACATTTTATAAACTGATGAAGCGGGATTTTGAAATTCAGAAGGGAAGTTCCATTACCTGGACCGGTGACCCTTTGGATGCGGAGCTTGATATAACAGGCATTTATAATGTTGAAGCTTCTCCCGCTGAATTGTTACAAAGTGAAGATCCTCAAAACAACAAGCGCCTGGCTTTTATTGTGTATCTCAATGTGGATGGTAAAATACTTTCACCGGAGATCAGCTTTTCTCTTGATATGAAGGAAAAGGATAAAAATGCAATGGGTGGTAGTGTATACGCAAAAATTCAGGACATCAATACAAGAGAATCGGATCTCAACAAGCAGGTTTTTTCTCTATTGGTATTAAAGCGATTTATGACGGATAATCCATTTGAAACACAAGGTGGTGGAAATTTGGAAAATGTTGCGCGCACCAGTGTGAGCCAGTTTCTTTCAGATCAGCTTAACCAGATGTCTGAAAATGTAAAAGGTGTTGAACTTACTTTTGATGTGAATTCGTATGAAGACTATTCAGGTGAAGGATCAACGAGCCAAACGCAACTTCAGGTAGGTGTTTCTAAAAATTTGTTAAGCGACCGGCTCGTAGTGAAGCTGTCGGGAAATGTAGATCTCGAAGGAGACCAGCAGGATAATCAAAACTTTTCTGATTATATCGGAGATCTTGCCCTGGAATATAAACTCACAAAAGATGGAAGACTTCGGGTAACGGGTTTTTACAATAGCGACTATGATATGATCGACGGTGAATTGAAAAAAACAGGTACAGGACTTATTTATATAAAAGATTATAATACACTGAGAGAACTCTTCAAGGCGAATGATAAAAAGGATTAAGGTTTCTGATAAGCGTATTATTGTCCGGAATAATTTCAGTTTGTTTCTGTTGCTGATATCATGTTGCTTTTTATTTTCCTGTACGGCCACTTCATTTTTAAAGGATGACGAAACCTTTTACGACGGCTCAAGTATTCACTTCGAATCACACGGAAAAGTCAGAGGAAAGAAGAATATCAGCAGCAAGCTTGAAGAGTTGATTGAACCCAAACCTAACTTCAAATTTTTAGGTATGCGTCCGGAGGTCTGGATTTATTACACCATGGATACACCTAAAAAACCGAAAGGACTACGAAGTTGGATCAGGAAAAAAGTGGGGGAACCTCCTGTACTCATGAAAGATGTTAACCCTGAGAGGACAGCGAATATTCTTCAAGGCAATTTGTTTAATAGCGGCTTCTTCGAATCACAGGTAAGTTCTTCTTCATCGGTAAAGAAAAAGAAAGGGCATGTTACCTATACAATTGATTTATATCCTCCCTTTAGAATCCAGACCATTGAATATCCTGCTGATACCATGTTTACTTCATTGATTGAAGAAATTAAAAAAGAGTCGCTCATAAAAACAGGCAGGCGTTACAATCTTCAAAGATTGAAATCAGAACTCTCCAGGATAGAGGCCATCGTTGAAAATCATGGATATTATTATTTTGATGACCGGTACTTGTTATTTGAAGCGGATACCACAGTCGGGAATCGTAAAGTTGATCTTACGCTAACCCTACTGCCTGAAACACCAGAAAAGGCTAAGCGAAAATATGTGTTGAAGGACATCAATATTATTAATGATTATTATTTGCATAGTGACTCTACTCGTGACGAAGCTAAAGTTGTTGAAGTAGGAGGATATCACTACTCAAGCACAAATGAAACGTACCGTCCAAAAATTATTGCCAATGTTGTTAATCTAAAGAAAGACTCGTTATACCGTCGGGACAATCACAATTATACGATCAGTCATTTGATGGGATTGGGTACATTCAAGTTTGTTAACATTAAATACAAAGAGTCTTCTGATTCATTGGACGGACTAAATACGGATATTTTTCTTACACCGGCATTGAAAAAATCGTTGCGCTTTGAAACGCAAATGGTCTCGAAGTCGAATAACTTTGTGGGGCCCGGGGTTGGTATTACGTTTACCAATAGAAATTTTATGCGAGGCGCAGAACGATTTGAATGGACGATCAATGGATCGTATGAATGGCAGATCAGCAATAAGCAAACGACACCTATTAACGCTATACAATTTTCCACAGAAGCAAGCCTTTCGATTCCAAGGATGATTCTGCCTGTGAATATTTACAGGTACTCAAATAAATATTTGCCTCGAACCAATATCAAAGCGGGAATGGACTTTCAACGCCGTATAGGTTATTTCCAGATGAATTCTTTCAATGTTGGGTTCGGTTACATCTGGCGTGAGACAACTACGAAGAGCCATGAGTTTTTTCCGATTGATATCAGCTATGTAAGAGTAAGCGATGTAACGGCGGACTTTCAGGAGTTGCTGGATGATAATCCTACCTTGAAAAATTCGTTTCAAAATCAGTTTATTGCGGGTATGCGCTATTCCTTTACATTGAATACACAGTTAAAGGAACAGGAGACTCAAACCTTTAGCGATGCAGGGATTTCCAAATCCACTTTTTATTTTAAGGCTAATTTCAGTATGTCGGGTAATCTTCTTCATTTGATAAATAAAAATACAAGTTCTGAAGAGGGTCCTCCTTATAGTTTTTTAGGACAACCTTATTCACAATTCGTAATGGGCGACATTGATTTCAGGTATAATTGGCAGATGAGCAGACGGAATAAACTGGTAACGAGAATAGCTTTCGGATCGGGTTATCCCTATGGAAATTCAATCACGCTACCTTATGTAAAGCAATTTTCAAGCGGAGGATCCAGCAGTATCAGAGCATTCCCAGCCCGATCTATCGGTCCGGGTACTTACAATGTTTACGACGATCCTAATTACGATGACGATTACTTTGTCGATCAGCGTGCTGATATTAAACTGGAAGGTAACGTTGAATTTCGCTACGATATTTTTAGATACCTTAAAGGCGCTCTGTTTGTTGATGCCGGGAATATCTGGTTGTGGAGCAAGAGCGAGGACCCAAGACCAGGCGCGACCTTCAACGAAGACACATTCCTCAAAGAACTTGCTGTGGGTACAGGGTTGGGCTTTCGTCTCGACTTTAATTTTTTTATTCTCCGGTTTGATTTTGCTTTTCCCATTCGCAAACCTTACCTGCCAGATGGCGACCGTTGGGTGTTTGATGAAATTGATTTTGGAAGCAAGAATTGGAGAAAGGAAAATTTGATTTTGAATATTGCCATTGGATATCCTTTCTGAGTGAAGTTAATATTAACGGTTAATCGTGCACGACGACAATCCTCAACTAATCACTCCAGATCCCACCAATTCCTCGCCATCATACCACGCAGCAAATTGTCCGGGAGTTACACCGCGTTGTGGTTTATCGAAAATGATATATAGCCCGTCATCTTTTTTGTAGAGTGTACAATCTTCCAGAGGTTGACGATACCGAATGCGAGCTTGATAGGTTTTTGATTCACCGGTCTTCAAAGAAAAATCATTTCGAATCCAATGAACATCTTCATTGGGAATAAACAATCCTCTTCGGTAGAGTCCGGGATGATCTTCACCCATGCCGGTGTAGATAATATTTTTGTCGGTGTCTGTTCCAATCACAAAGAGAGGTTCAGGATATCCACCGATGTTTAATCCTCTGCGCTGGCCAATAGTATAGTAGTGAGCGCCATTATGTTCACCTGCAATTTTTCCCAGTGAAGGATCTAATGAATACGGTGTAGTGAGACCTACAAGATCATTTTGATCAAATCCATTTTTGAATGCAGGTGAGTCAGACGGAATTTCAACTACCGTACCTTTTTTAGGTTCAAGTCGTTGTTGCAAAAATTCCGGAAGATGAACTTTTCCAACAAAGCAAAGTCCTTGAGAATCTTTTTTATCTGCCGTCACTAAACCAATTTTTTTTGCGATAGCCCTTACTTCGGGTTTCAGTAATTCACCTACCGGGAAAAGTGATTTTGAAAGTTGTGCTTGTGTAAGCTGGCAGAGAAAATAGCTCTGATCTTTGTTGGGATCTTTACCGGCAAGCAATTGGTAAATTTTTTTACCGTTCACGTCAGTTTCACCTTTTCTCACATAATGCCCGGTAGCAACGTAATCAGCGCCAAGCTTTAAGGCAGTATTCAAAAAAATATCAAACTTGATTTCACGATTGCAAAGTACGTCGGGGTTTGGTGTACGTCCGCGTTGATATTCCGCAAACATGTAATCAACAATTCTTTCTTTGTATTCAACACTAAGGTCAATGGCTTGAAAAGGTATGCCTAAATGTTGTGCTACAATCATTGCATCATTGCTATCATCAAGCCAGGGACATTCTTTGCTGATCGTTACAGAGTCGTCATGCCAGTTCTTCATGAACATGCCGATCACTTCGTAGCCCTGCTCTTTTAACAAGTAAGCAGCCACGCTCGAATCAACACCTCCTGAAAGACCAACGACAACTCTTTTTCTCATAACTACATTTCTCATTACTGCCTTGACCTTTGTGTCTCAGTGCCTTTGTGGCTTGACTTTTTTCTTGCACGAAGGCACTAAGACACAAAGAAAATCCACTAACGGATACCACTTACCAAAGCAAGATCTTCTGCTAAAAGTTCATTTACCGTTTCATTAAAACGTTCTATGAACTGTTCATAATAAATTCCGGTACCAGGCCCTGTAAAACCTGTATGGATCTTTTTTACCTTTCCATCTTTACCTATGAATATGGTTGTAGGAAATGCTATCACTTTGTTTAGCATTGGCAATGTCTTTGACGCTTCAGCTTTATCCCGGACACCACCAATTACGAAATCATATTCAACATTTAATTTACCAATCATTTTTTTAACACGCTCACTGGCATATTCAAACTCCGGTTTTTGTTCATACGCCAATCCGATGATTTCAATTCCACGATCTTTATTCTCTTTATACCAGGGTGCAAGAAATTTTGTCTCATCCATACAATTGGGGCACCATGTTCCAAACAATTGAAGGATAACTACCTTATTTTTGTATTTCTCATCGGATGGACTGATTAAGTTTCCATTCACATCCGGAAAACTGAAATCAATTTTTTCATAACCATCTTTAAGATAAGTTAATTTATCTACGTCAGGGAGTGTTGCTTTTTCATTTAGCGTGGCAGTCCATGATTGATACCACGTTTGCCCGGACCAATAGTCACCGCGTAAAGTTGAGTCGCTTGTTTTTTCAGCAGTGAACAGGTAGGCGTAGTTGCCATCAAATGTACTTAAGTAGAGTTTGTTATCAGCCACGTTACCTTCCAGGAAGCGATAATCCCCTGTAGGTGTCATAAAGGTTCCTTCAACAATGTTGCCGGCTTTGTGATTAATTAGTCCAATGGCAGGGGTTGTATCAGACTCATTAATAAAAGTGACACTATACTTTCCTTCGAAAGAAGTGTTTGATGATGATTGATTGTTTTCGGTAAAACGATAATCCTGATTATATGCTGCTTTGAAAGGTATTTTATAATTCTTTACAAAGTTTTTGCTAAAGTATCCGTTCAAACTATCGCCGTCGATCTTGGCTTTTAACACAGCGTCGAAAATGTGAAGCGTCATGATGACTGAATCATCAGCAAAAGATATTTCATCGAGTAAAAGATTTTCAGATGCATTTTTAATGAATACATTATAGTTGTTAGCAGAATCTTTTCTCACGGCAAAGTTAAATGCCAGATCATGTCCCTGAACATCAAGCACACCACGCCACACACCTTCCTTGAGTTCCTGGTGTTTCGAAATTTTGGAACAACCTGCTATCAGGATAATTAATACTATATTCTTTAATATTCTCATGTGATCTTTTTATTCCTGCTTCGGTCGCAGAAATTATCAATGAAGTAATCTGCGTATTTCTGCGAAATCTGCGGGAAATGAAAACACAAAAATGCAACAATTTGATTTAGAATTAAGACATAAACACTTTCATTTGACGGTAAATTCCGTCTGTGGCTATCGTGTTAAAAGGCAAATTTTAATTGATGAGCGTGCCCCTTTGACAGCCTTGAGACAGTCCAAGCTTCTGTTGGGGCTCACCAATAGCTGAACAGAGGATTGGCAAACAAAGACATCAAATTCAAGTTTTTTTTTCTTGCCCTTGCTGGGATCTTGACTATCAAGTGTCACAATCTCCGAAAGGATGGAGGATATTTGTTGAGGCGTGTAAATCAATATTCCAATTTCTTAAAATCTTCCATCAGTCTATTAATCGTCCCAGTCAAGGCAGCAAGTTCTGGCGGTTCTTTATAAATATAGCTCTCAATCATCTTTTTATAGTCATTATTCCAATCGGTTTCCTTTTCGTTCGGAGGAAGTAATCCAAACGCCTTAGGTGATAAACTGTCATAGTCAACTCCGGGAACTTTAGTAAAGACTTTTCGATGGTTGCGAATGGCATCATACAGTGCCTTGTCCTGAATCGCTTTCTTAGCAAAACCTGCATTGTTTAAGTAATGCAGGTCATACCAGTGGCGTGACATTCGTGCGATATCCATCTTATCGACAGGCTTCTGAAATAGTTCATGAAGCAAAAATGCCTTCTCCCAAAATGTGCGTTGCGGTAAAATGGTACTTACACTAACACTTTCATTTATATTCAAATGCTGCGAGAGTAATGAAGTCACTGGGCGAGGTTCATACGGCTCCATCATCGCACGTACGCCAATCTCGATTTTTACCTGAGCTTTCGTGTAGTCGTTTGTTACTTGTGTTAATGACGCGTAGTCAAGTAGGAGAACGGTTGGATCCTGATCGGAGCTTTTGCTTTCTTCTGCGTATAGTTTGAATTGTTTGTCAGGGATGCCTAGCGCAAGAAACCTGGCATAGAGCATTGGCTGAACCATTTCCATTATAAAAGCATGCGCAGCATCACGCATTTTCTCGCGTTGAGATCTTCCTAATGCTTGCTCATCACTAACACCAAACAGCGATTTGTCAATGACAATATCAATGTCTTCCGAAAATCGATGTAATAAGTTCCACGATTTACTCAGCGATGTACCGCCTTTAAAAACAAAATGTGAATGAAGGTCAGAGGTAAAAATCGCCTCAAGAGCAGCGGTGACCCACCAATCCTTTTCAATCATAAAATCCGGAAGATTTGTCTTTCCAGCAATTAGTTGAAGGAGGTCGCGCCTGTCTTTTTCTTTCCTGTTTATCCAATCCTTCATTCTACTTATAGCTGTTAAAGGATTCCCTAATCAGTTTGGCAATCCATGCAGGTGCAATCGACATATCGTGTTTCAGGTTATCAAGGTTTTCACGCATTATCAGCGATTCAATTTTCTCCGACATTTCTGCCGTTAAGTTTTTCTGCCCAATTGCTTTAAGAGCAGGAATGACCTGGCTGGTTATTTTGCCTTTCAATGCAAAGTTTTTAGGCGATGCATGCTTGAATGTAATCGTGTAACTAGTTTTACCTTCCTTTTCCTCAATCTTGATTACTCTTGATGGCCCATCCGTTAAGTACACATAATTTAGAGGTACTTGCGTAGAAAGCCCTAGTTTCCAAAGAGCTACTTCGCCTGTAGGAATAATTCTGGATTTATCTCGTCTTGCAATAGCATTGGCGATATCATCTGGATTAGGAAGAAGAAAACCATGGCCACCAAGCTTTTTAGGAACCAGGTATATTCCCTGTGAAAGTCGTTTGATCGTTTGAGCCTTTACTAATCGGGTTAACTGTTGTCGGATAGCTTCTGGGCTTCCTTCCTCCAGCAAATCCTGAATAAAGAAGATTGTCCCCGGCAACATTTGCTGAAGCCGGTTAGTAATCTTGTTACTCGCTGTGAGTACTTTTCGCTCCATGTCACAAATCTTATCAATTTTTGTGATGAAATGCTATATAATTGTCACAAATTCATATGATAGTTGTGTGTATTAGGGCATTAAACATGGAAACCAGTTCAGTCCCTATTATTAGGCATCTGATTATTAAGTATAGACGGTTTTACAAACTACTCAATGCATTGATCAAATTGTCAAGAGTCAAATTGATTGCGAGTACTTCCACTTCACGACTTCATATTCTCACTCACCTTCTTCACCTAATACTGCTGAGGTGTTTCAGGCTATTTTAAACTCTACATCTTGCTTATTGTCAGCGAAATACGCTGACCATCCCGGTAGACCCGCGATCAGAAACCGTCTACCTGTTATGAGCCTCCCACTTTCTCCCACCGCCTCATCCCGGTGAACACACCTCTACTATTTTGTCAGAAATGCATGGTTATGACGCTCTAACCATCCAAAAACTTAAAGAAAGGGAGATTATCGCCTGGCACTTTTTGTCGTTTGAACCGGCTTTTGTGGCATTTTGCAGCCCAAAGTGTCCTATTTTCCCAAAAAATGTTAAAAAGTGGTTTAAAGTGGTTGAAAGTGGTTTAAAATTCCTTATGTTTGTTTAGAGAAACTGCATTTGCAGCCAAAAATGACAACCACTACGTCATGACTTTTTTCACCAGTAGGTATGAGTCCAAGCTCGATGCCAAAGGAAGGCTAGTCCTTCCTGCGCGTATCAAAGCCCAGCTACCGGAAGGCACAAATCAACTTGTGCTTCGGCAGGGGTACGAGCCTTGCCTCTTACTTTATCCTATGGTGGAATTCAAAAAGGTGTATGCTAAAATTTCCGCTCTCAGCGAGTTCAACGAAGAATATCGTCGCTTGCAAAGGAGCATGATTCCCGCATTGGCGGAAATCGAGATGGATAGCAACGGCCGTTTTCTGATTCCCAAAAACATGCTCACTTATGCTCAACTGGAAAAGGATGTTGTCCTTCTCGGGTTAGGTAACAGAGTTGAGATTTGGAATCCGGCACTCCACGAAAAACACCTGATCGATCCTAGTGAATTGTCACAAATGGTGCAAAAACACCTTGATGCTTGATCTGCCAACAGGCAGACCTTTTTGGAAGTTAGGCTTTGTTGAAGTTTAAAAACTGTGAAGATCGAATGACAAAGAAAGCCAGCGAAGACAAAGAAAGTATCAGCGTGTATCATCGCCCTGTTATGCTGAAAGAATGCATCGAGGCGTTGAACATAAAACAAACTGGTGTTTATGTAGATGCAACGTTTGGAGGAGGAGGCCATAGCATGGCGATTTTAGAAAATATTAAAGAAGGCCGGTTGATTGCATTTGATCAGGATGACGATGCAAAGAAACAGGCCGATAGAATAACGAGTCGTTCTTTTACATTTTGTCACACCAACTTCCGGTACATGAAAAAGTATTTGAAGTTGAACGGAATTTTAAAAGTGGATGGTGTGCTGGCAGATCTTGGTGTTTCATCGCACCAGATCGATTCTCCGGAAAGAGGTTTTTCAACACGCTTCGATGGTCCATTAGATATGCGCATGAATAAAGGCGCTTCATTAACGGCCGCGAAAATATTGAATGACTATCCGGAAGAAGAACTCCATAAAATTTTTGGAATGTATGGAGAATTGAGGAATGCGAAGACCGTCGCAAGGATGATCGTTCAACAACGCGTGAGTAAAAAGTTTTCAAGAACGGAGGATCTTAGAAATGTATTGCTGGCCTTGGCTCCAAAAGGAAAGGAGCATAAATATTTCGCCCAGGTGTTTCAGGCGTTGCGGATTGAGGTAAATGAAGAAATGAAAGCGCTTGAAGATTTTTTGCACCAATGTGGCGAAGTTATTCAAAAAGGAGGCAGGCTTGTGGTAATGTCTTATCACTCGCTGGAAGACAGGTTGGTGAAAAATTATATGAACAAAGGAAAAATGTTCGGTGATGTTGAAAAGGATTTTTTCGGAAATGAAATCAAACCCTTTTCTGCCGTTAACCGAAAACCGATTGAAGCAAGTGAAGAAGAAGTAAATGAAAACAATCGCGCGAGAAGTGCGAAACTGAGAATAGCGGAAAGAATATAGTTTCAGTATTGTCGACTAAAAATGATTATTCGTTTTGACTCTTTGATTTTCCTGATTCCCCTGGCTCTCTCCTTTGGAGAGAGGAAGGAGTGAGGCCGGTAAAACAATCATCAGGAAAATCAAAGAGTTGCAATCACATTTGAATTGGTCGACAGCAATAAGGAATTAAAGCATGAGCAAAAACAAATTCAAGATTGGAGTAAAGAGAGGGAAAGGCAAAGGCAAGAGCCTCTTTTCCGGCCTTGAGAAAAAGATCAGGCTGGAAAATTATTTCGAAGAAGGTTTTCCTGTTGAGTACTTACCAAAGATACTTTTCATTGTTGTGTTGAGTTTGTTTTATATCGGGAACACTCATTATGCCGAGAAAGCGGTGCGAAGAATAAATCAGTTGCAGGCAGAAGTGGAAGATATCCGGGCAGATTATACAACCCTTAAATCTGATCTTATGTTTGCCAGCAAGCAAAGTGAGCTTGCAAGAAAGGTTAAGCCCCTGGGATTAAAAGAAAGTTTAACACCTCCATTTAAAATTGTGATTGAAGAAGGTGAATATTAAGACCTCCATATTATTAAGAGTACGGGTAGCCTTTTTATTTGTGGTACTGTTCGCTGTTGCCATCCTTGCAAAAGTGGGATATGTACAGTACGCCGAAGGAGAGAAATGGGCAGCGATGGGTGAAAGAATTTCTTTTGATTATAAAAGAGTTAAAGCAACCCGTGGAAATATTTATTCTGATAACGGGAGTTTGCTCGCCACCTCACTTCCTTTTTACAAAGTTGCTTTTGATGCTACGCTTGCCAAGAATGAAGTTTTTAATCAGGGCGTCGATTCACTGGCTTATTTCATGTCTCGATTTTTTGGAGATAAATCCAGAGAAGGTTATCGCAGAATGTTGAAGGACGCGCGCGCGTCAGGCAAGCAATACATTATTGTCAATAAGAAAAGAATTGACTACCAGGACAAGAAGACGATGATGGAATGGCCAATCTTTCGTGAAGGTCGTTTGGGTGGTGGTGTCATCTTCGAAAAAGTTGATGTTCGTTACAGACCTTTTTCAAATTTAAGTCGAAGGACTATAGGTTTTGTGAATGAAAACGACAAAGGCGCCGGATTGGAATATAGTTTCAATGACCAGTTGGGCGGCCAGGATGGATACGCCTATTACCAAAAAATTGCCGGGGGAATTTGGAAACCCATCTTCGATGCAAATAATGTTAAAGCTGTCAATGGTCTTGATTTAGAAACAACGCTCGATATAAATCTGCAGGATGTTGCCGAAACAGCTTTGCATAATGCAATGGTGAAGCACGATGCTGATGATGGACTTGTGGTGGTAATGGAAGTTCAGACCGGTGAAATAAAAGCTATTTCAAATTTAAGCACAAACGGTTCAGGTGGTTTTTATGAAAAGTTCAACAACGCAGCCTGTGGGTTATTTGAACCGGGTTCTACCTTCAAGCTGGTAACCATGATGGCGCTGCTTGAGGATACTAATATTGAGTTATCCGATAGTATTGATACAGGCAATGGTGAATACTTGTTTTACAATCACAAAGTTCGCGATCATGAAGAAGGAGGTCTTGGAACCCTAACTATTCAGGAAGCATTTGAACATTCTTCCAATGTGGCGATGGCTCGTCTTGCCGACAAACATTTTGGTTTGCGTCCTCAACGTTTCATGAACCATATTGATAAACTCAAATTAACCGAACCGTTAGGCATACAGATTTTGGGAGAGCCAACACCAAAAATAAAACGTCCCGGAGAAAAAGGATGGAGCGGAATCAGCTTGCCCTGGATGGCGTATGGCTATGGTTTGGAAATCACACCGCTTCATACACTTGCTATGTACAATGCAATAGCTAACAATGGTGTAATGATAAAGCCGGTCATTGTTAAATCGATTAAGAGGGCTGATGAGAGTAAGAAAAATTTTGAAACGGAAGTGATCAACAGAAAGATTTGCTCAGATAGAACTTTGAACAAAATGAAATTACTTCTTGAAGGAGTAGTTCAGAATGGAACGGCTAAAAATATAAAAGGAACTCATTATCGCATTGCAGGCAAAACAGGTACAGCGCAAATATTAGAGAAAGGAAGGTATACACGGAAGTACATTACATCCTTTGTAGGATATTTTCCTGCGCATGCACCCAAGTATAGTGCGATTGTTCTCATTAAAAATCCCAGAGGCTGGTATCAATATGGAAGTAATGTGGCAGCCCCTGTATTTAAAGAGATTTCTGATAACATCTACGCACGCGACATCAATCTTCACCTTGCGTTGGAAATGAAAAAATATGAAAACGGAAATGTGCTTCCCGTTATTAAAGCCGGCAACCAGGAAGAATTGACAATGCTCTGCAATCAATTGGGAATTTCAAATCATACGCAGACAGAAAATGAATGGGTACGCACGGTGCGAAACGGAAATGCTGTTGACTGGAAAGAGACGATCGTGGGTAAAAGTATTGTTCCTGATGTTAGCGGGATGACTTTCCGTGATGCTATTTATTTATTAGAGCAATCAGGATTGAAAGTTTCTTATGATGGAAATGGGAGGGTAGTTCGGCAATCTCTCTCTCCTGGCGTAAAGGTAAAGAAAGGTGATAGAATTTATTTACGACTGGGTTAACACTAACGATTACTTCTTCTCTTCAGTCCCGTTGTGTGGCGGGACTGATGGGAAGGGAAAGAATTAAGAATGGAATGATTGAATTAAAGAATTTGCTGTACAAAGTTTCGCTTACTTCAACCTATGGTGACATGGGTGTTGAAGTAAAAGGAATTTGCTTTGATTCACGTAAAGTTCAGCCCGGGTTTTTATTCGTTGCAGTAAAAGGAACGCTTAGTGATGGTCATGCTTTTCTTGGTAAAGCTGTGGAAAGCGGGGCATGTGCTATTGTTTGTGAGACATTACCTGATTTAGTTGCTGATAAGGTGACTTATGTTACTGTGAAAAGCAGTGCCCAGGCGTTAGGCGTTATCGCTGCTAATTTCTATGGTAATCCTTCTGAAAAATTGAAGCTCACGGGTGTTACGGGAACCAACGGCAAAACAACAACAGCTACTCTTTTGCATAGCTTGTTCAGCACATTGGGCCACCGTTCAGGATTGTTATCCACAGTTGTGAATAAAATTGTGGATAAAGATGTCTACGCTACCCATACAACACCTGATCCTATTCAACTGAATGAATTATTAAAGAGCATGCTGGACGCAAACTGTTCCCATGTTTTTATGGAAGTGAGTTCGCATGCTGTAGACCAGGAGCGTATAGCCGGATTGAAATTTTCGGGAGGAATTTTCACAAACATCACACACGACCACCTGGACTATCACAAGACATTTGAAAACTACATAAAAGCAAAGAAGAAATTTTTTGATGAACTGCCATCTGATGCTTTTGCGCTAGTCAATGCTGACGATAAGCGCGGGATGGTTATGCTTCAGAACACAAAGGCCGGCAAGAATACATTCGGTTTGAAAAAGATGACTGATTTCAAAGCCAGGATTATCACGAATTCTATTGAAGGCCTTGAACTGGAGATTGGCGGCAAGAGTGTGTGGTTCAAACTGATTGGTGACTTCAATGCCTACAACATTCTGGGCGCATATGGTGCTGCTGTTTTGTTGGGTGAAGATTCAGATGAGGCGTTGCGTCATCTGTCATCACTAAGTGGGGCGCCAGGCAGATTTGAATTAGTTACGCCCGGCGCTAAAGTCACAGCCATCGTTGATTATGCTCATACTCCGGATGCGCTGAAGAATGTACTGGAGACGATAGCACAATTTCGTTCAGGAAATGAGCAAGTGATAACAGTCGTTGGCTGCGGTGGTAATCGCGACAAGACGAAACGCCCTTTGATGGCTTCCATTGCATGCAAGCTTAGCGATAAGGTTATTCTTACGTCAGATAATCCACGCGATGAAGATCCGATGGAGATAATTAAAGATATGCAAACAGGTGTTACACCAACCGAAGCGCGTAAGACATTGGTTCTTGCAGATCGCGAAGAAGCGATTAAGACGGCCTGCATGATGGCAAAAGAAAAAGATATTCTTCTTGTCGCCGGTAAAGGACATGAAACATACCAGGAGATAAAAGGAGTGAAATACCCTTTTGATGATAAGGAAGTGGTGAGGAGGATGATGGAATTACTAATTAATTAGCTACAGGAAACTAACTAGATGCTATACTATTTGTTCGACTATCTAGACAAAGAATTTGACCTTGCGGGAGCGGGCGTGTTTCAATACATTTCTTTCCGCGCGGGTATGGCAGCATTCTTTTCTTTGCTGATCACAATCTTTTTTGGAAAGAGCCTGATAAGTTTCTTAAGGAAGAAACAGGTTGGCGAAGATATTCGTGACCTGGGGTTACAAGGACAGATTGAAAAGAAAGGTACACCTACCATGGGTGGACTAATTATGATCGCAGCTATTCTTATACCTACTCTTTTGTTTGCCAAAATTCAAAATGTATATGTTGTCCTGTTGATCGTTACAACGGTATGGCTGGGGTTGATTGGATTTCTTGACGACTACATCAAAGTATTTAAGAAAGATAAGAAAGGCTTGGCCGGGAAATTTAAGATCGTGGGCCAGGTGGGTCTTGGGTTGATTGTCGGCCTTACGCTTTATTTCAATGATCATGTGGTTGTTCGTGAAGTTGGTCCTCGTTCAGTGGCTATGCTTCAGGAGGAAGTATCGCAAGAAGAAATGGATGGACGCATGGACTACAGAGATGTGAAGTCGACGAAAACTACAGTACCATTTTTCAAGAACAATGAATTGGATTATGGAGAAATAATTCCATTCCTTCCTTCCGAATTCACCTGGGTTTTGTATGTGGCTGTTGTGATTATCATCATCACGGCTGTTTCAAATGGAGCAAACATAACAGATGGAATTGATGGCCTTGCAGCAGGTACATCGGGAATTATCGGACTAACGTTGGCTACACTGGCTTACCTTTCCGGTCGTATTGACTTCAGTAACTATCTAAATATAATGTACATACCCAATCTGTCAGAGCTGGTAATTTTTTGTACCGCTTTCGTTGGGGCATGTTTGGGATTTCTCTGGTATAACGCTTATCCAGCCCAGGTATTTATGGGTGATACCGGAAGCTTGACACTGGGAGGAATTATTGCAGTACTTGCTTTGGCCGTAAGAAAGGAAATTCTCATTCCGGTTCTTTGCGGAATATTCTTAATTGAAAACTTATCTGTGGTAATCCAGGTGTTTTATTTCAAATACACCAAAAAGAAATACGGCGAGGGAAGGAGAGTCTTTTTGATGTCTCCTTTGCATCACCATTATCAAAAGAAGAATATTCCTGAAGCTAAAATTGTAACACGGTTTTGGATCGTAGGAATTTTATTAGCCATACTAACACTCGCGACTTTAAAACTGAGATGAAGGAACGTGTCATCATATTAGGAGCAGGTGAAAGCGGAACAGGTGCGGCAATCCTGGCGAAAGCTAAGGGATATGATGTATTTGTTTCTGATCAAGGATCCATTAAGGATAAGTATAAGAATGAGCTGAGTAATGTGGATGTGAAGTTTGAAGAGGGGAAACATACTGAAGAAAAAATTTTAAGCGCTCAATTAATTATAAAAAGTCCTGGCATTCCTGACAAAGCTGACATCATCAGGAAAGCAAGAGCTGTTTCGATAGAAATTATTGATGAAGTGGAATTTGCATTCCGTCATGCGAAAGGAAATGTGATTGCTATCACAGGAACCAACGGAAAAACAACAACAACCTTACTAACCTATCATCTGATGAAGTCAGCAGGTTTTAAGGTTGCATTGGTAGGAAACGTCGGTTTTAGTTTTGCTCGTGAAGTTGAAAAAGGCAATTACGATTGGTATGTACTTGAGATCAGCAGTTTCCAACTTGACGGCACAAAACTTTTTGACCCATCGATTGGAATACTTTTGAATATAACTCCGGATCACCTCGATCGGTATGAGTATTCAATGCAGAATTATATCAATTCAAAATTCCGCCTTATCAATAACATGAAGGCTGATCAGCATTTTATTTATTATGCTGATGATAAAATAATTAAAGATGAGATCATCAAGCGAAAAGTAATACCCAATCAAATTGACGTTTCGTTACATCCGGATTCTACAGCGCGCGCATATTTTGATGGAGAAAAAATGAATTTTTCACTCGGGGATAAATTTAGAATAGCACAGGATGAAACTACATTGGTGGGTCCGCATAATCTTATCAACACCATGGCAGCAGTTTCTGCAGCACACTTTGCAGGAGCAAGTTTGGATGCTATTAAGGACGGCCTTAAAACATTTAAGAATGCTCCTCATCGACTTGAGTCCGTGGCAACAATCAAAGGTGTTGAGTTTGTAAATGATTCAAAAGCTACCAATGTAGATTCTGTTGTATATGCCTTGGGTAGTTATGATCGCCCTTTGATCTGGATAGCCGGTGGCATTGATAAAGGAAATGACTACAGCATTATTAAAGATCAGGTAAGGCAAAAAGTGAAAGCGCTTATTTGTCTTGGTAAGGATAATGAAAAATTAAAGAAAGCTTTTGCTGATGTAGTAAAGTCCATAAAAGAAACCCGGGAGGTGAAGCAATTGGTTCGTATGGCGCTTGATGAAGCTGAAGCGGGTGATGTTGTTTTGCTTTCACCTGCCTGTGCGAGTTTTGATCTTTTTAGAAACTATGAAGATCGTGGAGATCAATTCAGAGAAGCGGTTACAATGTTAAAAAGAGAAGTTGAAGGAGCAGAAGTTTGAAATGAATTTCTAATCAAAATGAAAAATATGAAGAGAAAAAAATCATCTAAGAAAAAAAGAATTTTATGGGACAAATCTCTTCAGTTTGTTTTCAATGTATTTAAGTACAGAAAACAATCGCTTAACGAAGAAATGTTTGGCCTGACTCCTTTGCTGATCAGATCCACCACATCCGTTGCTTCTTTAATTGCTGAGACGTATGAATCAAGGACGGTAAAACGTCAACTCAGACTATTAAGTATTTCTCAGTCCACTTTATCAGAGTGCCTTGACTACTTAATAACAATTGATAACCAGGGGTTTGGTGATACAGAAAAGTTAGTCGCGGAGGCAGAAGAGGTCTCTGCGCTATTGGAATCGTATATCAAAGCATTAAAATAATAAGTCAGAAATTAAAACTGCAACGTGATGACGGCGAAAATTAAAACATGGGCGGACGCTAATCTTAAAGGAGATAAAGTTATCTGGGCAGTGGTATTTGCGTTGTCATTGATAAGCATACTTATTGTTTACAGTTCTATTGGTACGCTGGCCTACAAGAGAACAGTAAGCCCGGAACGGTTAATTATAACACATACACTTCACGTTATTGTTGGATTAGCGGCTATGTGGTTTGCTCACAAGATTGACTATCGCTATTACTCAAAATTGTCGAAGGTAGGATTATTAGTAAGTATTCCATTGTTGATTTTCACTTTTACTAATGGAGTCACACTCAATGACGCATCACGATGGATACAAATTCCAATCATAAATACATCTTTTCAACCGTCTGACTTTGCGAGTCTTGCATTGATTGTAAACCTGGCGAGCATGCTGGCCAAGCGTCAGCAAAATATTGAGGACATTAAAGAATCTCTTATACCTATGCTTTTCTGGTGCGGCGTGATTTGTGGCCTCATTGCATTGACGAATTTCTCAACTGCTGTTCTCTTATTGTTAACCTGTATGCTCATCATGTTTATTGGTCGGGTTCCCGCAAAATACCTGGCTATGCTGGTTTTTGTAGGTGTATTGTTTGGAGCATTAGGATTAAAGTTCGGCGTTCGAAGTGAAACAGCGAGAAATCGGATCACGAGTTTTGTGGAAGGTAAAGAGCTTCCTTTTCAGTCCAAGCATGCACGTATCGCAGTGGCTACTGGCGGGGTATTGGGAAAAGGTCCAGGGAACAGTGATCAACGTAACATTCTGCCCCATCCTTATTCTGATTTTATTTATGCTATACTTATTGAAGAATATGGAATGGTAGGTGGCGCTGTTCTTATTGTTTTATATCTGGTGCTTTTGAATCGTGGTATGAAAGCAGCATATAATAGTGAGCGGGCATTCGGAGGATTGCTCTCTGCGGGATTAAGTTTTGATCTCGTTTGTCAGGCAATGGTAAACATGGGGGTAGTGGTTGGGTTGGGTCCCATCACCGGCCAACCATTGCCATTAATTTCAATGGGTGGTACTTCGATGGTTTTCACTGGTCTTGCGCTCGGAATTATTTTAAGTGTGAGTCGTGGTGATCAGGATGAATCTTTTGCTCAAACAGAAATGAAAGAAAATAAAATGGCGAAGGCAGCTTGAGCAATTAACAATTAATTAATGAGAAGATGTGCCAATTAATATTTGAGCAGATAAATTGAAAGCAAAGGAACCATATCGATTAATCATTAGCGGTGGAGGCACAGGGGGACATATTTTTCCTGCTGTTGCTATTGCTAATGAATTTCGCGAGCGGCATCCGGAAGCAAAAATTTTATTTGTTGGTGCAAAGGGCAGGATGGAAATGACACGTGTACCGGAGGCTGGTTATGAGATCATAGGTTTGTGGATCAGTGGTCTTCAAAGAAAACTCACACTGTCAAATCTTCTTTTTCCTGTGAAGTTGCTTGTAAGTTATATCAAGGCGGGATCAATCGTTAAAAATTTTAAGCCACATGTTGTTGTTGGAACAGGAGGCTATGCGAGCGGCCCCATTTTACTGGCAGCTACTAAAAGAAAAATTTCATCTGTCATTCAAGAACAAAATTCATTCGCGGGATTGACCAATAAACAAGTTGCAGGAAAAGTAAATAAGGTTTGTGTCGCTTACGAAGGAATGGAAAAATACTTTCCTAAGGAGAAGGTTGTCATCACGGGCAATCCTGTAAGAAAGGATATTCTTAATATGCGTAACAAGCGTGATGAGGGGCTTATGCATTTTGGTTTTACTGAGGATAGCAAAACTCTTTTAATAATTGGAGGAAGCCTGGGCGCGAGAACAATAAATGAAAGTATACTGGCCGGTATTGAAAAATTAATAGCGGCACAGATTCAGGTTATATGGCAAACAGGTAAGAGTTATTATGACTCTTATCAGGGGAAATTAAAGCAATATGATTTGAGACGCATCCGTGTCAGGGATTTTGTAAAGGAGATGGACTTAGCTTACGCTGCTGCCGATGTTGTTATTTCCCGTTCCGGTGCATTGGCCGTTTCAGAATTATGCATTGCCAAAAAGCCTTGCATATTAGTTCCGTCGCCCAATGTTGCTGAGGATCATCAAACAAAAAATGCAATGGCATTAGTGGAAAGAGAGGCTGCAGTTTTGGTGAAGGATAAGGAAGCGATGGATCAACTCGTTGACGAAGCGCTGAAGTTAATTTTTGATTCAAAGCTGACAAAAAAATTGAGTGACAACATTGCTTTGCTCGCTAAGCCAAATGCTACACGGGATATTGTAAATGAAATTGAACAATTAATAAAATAAGTGAAGCTCGACCAATACGATAACATTTATTTTCTGGGCATCGGTGGAATAGGTATGAGCGCCCTGGCACGTTGGTTTCTGAAAAAAGGAAATCATGTTTCTGGCTACGATCGCACATCAACCAAACTTACTGATGAACTTTCGAATGAAGGAATGATGATACATTTTGATGATGATGTTGATAACATTCCTGCTGAGGTGCGTGAGCAAAAAGAAAAAACTTTGGTTGTATTCACACCGGCTATTCCGAAAGATCATCTTGAATATAATTACTTAAAGGATAGTGGCTACACCATTATGAAACGTTCAGAGGTGTTGGGATTGATAACAGAGGGATATAAAACTGTTGCTGTTGCTGGTACGCATGGAAAGACCACTACATCTTCAATGGTTGCTCATATTTTGAAGGAAGCTGGGAAAGACATGGTAGCATTTTTGGGAGGCATTACCGCGAACTATGAATCTAATCTTGTGATGCAGGGCGATGTAAGCAAAGAAACAATTGTAGTAGCAGAGGCAGATGAATTTGATCGCTCTTTCTTACGGCTGTTTCCTGAGATTGCCATCGTAACATCGGCTGATGCAGATCATCTTGATATTTACGGGGATCACAATAATGTAATTATCTCCTTTAAAGATTTTATCAAACAGATTAATAGTGGCGGTTCTCTTATCGTTCACGAATCAATCGCTGAGATATTGGCGAACGATGTGGGACACGTCACCAAAAATACTTATGGCATGAGCCAGGGACAATTTTTTACCAGCAACATTACCGTGAAGAGCGGATTTTTTGAATTTGACTTGCATGGATTTGCTACAGTTGAACACATTAGGCTTGGTGTCCCTGGTTTTCATAATGTTGAAAATGCAATGGCCGCTTCCATCGCCGCACATTTATGCGGTGTTGAGATACCCACCATTAAGCAAGCGCTTTCTTCTTTCCGTGGTGTGAAGAGGAGATTTGAGTTCATCATAAGAAATGACAAGGTTGTTTTCGTAGATGACTATGCACATCACCCGGCGGAGATTGAAGCGTTCTTAAAGTCTATGCGATCGCTTTATCCAAATCGTAAACTTACCGTTGTTTTTCAACCTCATCTCTTTACACGAACACGTGATTTTGCTGAAGGTTTTTCACAGAGCCTCAGCCTCGCGGATGAACTTGTGCTGATGGATATTTATCCTGCAAGAGAACAACCCATACCAGGAATTGATGCCGACTTGATTATGAAAAAAGTTACTTCTCCTGCTAAGATAAGGTGTAGCAAAAAAGATTTGATGGAGAAACTGGAACGGATGGATTTGGAAGTGATCGCTACGATAGGTGCAGGAGATATCGACACATTCATTACGCCAATTAAAGAAATGTTGAATAGACGTTACGGAAAATGATGAAGTTTAAATTCAATATTAAGCGTGAAATAAAAATTTTGAGTGCGGTGGTGCTGGTAGGTTTGTTGATTGCTTTCAGTGAACGTAAACAGAGCAATGTAACGATACACGATTTGGTGATCAGGATTGAAAATATAGCTGATAATCATTTTCTAACGGAAGATGATGTGACAAGGCTTATGAAATTGAACCAGGAGAATTTAACGGGTGCAAGTCTTAACGAAATTGATTTACGTGAGTTGGAAGGAAGAATCAGCCTTAACCGGTTTGTCGAAAATGCTGACATCTATAGTGATTTAAAAGGGAATCTTGTAGTGAAAGTGAATTTAAGAAGGCCTATTGCAAGGATGGTTAGTAACGATGGCCCTGATGGTTACATAGCAGAGGATGGTACAGTTCTGCCTGTGTCTGAGAAATTCACTCCCCGGGTCATTTTAGTAAGTGGCCCCTATGTTCGCAAGATTTCGCAAATGCAAAATTTGAATGAATCAGAAGAGGGAAAGGGACTAATGGAAATGCTACATGTTATTCATGGTAATGACTTCTGGCGGGCACAAATAGCTCAGCTTGATATGGATAGCAAAGCACGGATTTCAATTTTTCCCCAGGTTGGTGGTGAGTTAATAGAATTTGGAAAACCTGAAAACCTTGATTTAAAATTTAAGAAGCTAACGATCTATTATAAAGAAATTCTCCCTCGTGTGGGATGGAATAAATATAAACGTATAAACCTTGAATATGAAGGACAGATTGTGGCGGAATAAAATAGTCATTAGTCAATGGTCATTGGAAATGCTCTTACTAATGACTTTTGACCAATGACGATTAAATAAAAAAAGACATTGAAAATTGAACTTTAAACTTTTTAATATAGAAACAACCACTATAAAAGAACAACCATGGAACAGGAAAAAATTGTAGTCGGCCTTGATATCGGTACAACGAAGATTTGTGCCATCGTTGGCCGAAAAAATGAATTTGGAAAATTGGAAGTCCTTGGAATGGGAAAGGCTGAGTCAGAGGGTGTAGTTAAAGGAATAGTATTTAACATCGACAAGACCGTTTATGCGATAGAAAAAGCCATTAAAGAAGCAAGTGATCAATCGGGTATTGACATTGGCGTTGTCAATGTTGGTATTGCAGGACAGCATATACGCAGCTTCATTCAACATGGTGGAATTACACGTTCATCGAAGGAAGATGAAATTACGGTTGCCGATGTTGAGCGTCTCACGCAAGACATGTATCGAATGGTAGTTCCTCCCGGCAGTCAGATCATCCATGTTATGCCGCAGGATTATATGGTTGATTATGAAGATGGAATTAAGGAACCTGTTGGCATGTCAGGCGTACGATTGGAAGCAGACTTTCATATCATCACAGCGCAGACAAATGCCATTAATAACATTAATAAGTGCATAAGAAGAGGCACCCTTGAAATTGAAGACCTGATCCTTGAGCCGTTGGCGTCTAGCCTTGCCGTATTAAGCGATGAAGAAAAAGAAGCTGGTGTTTGCCTCATTGATATTGGTGGAGGTACGACAGACATTGCTATTTTTTATGACAACATTATCCGGCATACGGCAGTCATTCCATTTGGAGGCAACATTGTAACCAATGATATCAAACAAGGTCTGATGGTGTTGCCTCAACAGGCGGAACAACTTAAGACAAAGTTTGGAAAGGCCATCGCTGAGGAGGCGAGCCCAAATGAAGTTGTTTCCATTCCGGGCATTCGTAATCGCGCTGCAAAAGAAATCTCTACCAAGAACCTTTCAAACATTATTCAGGCGCGCATGGAAGAGATCATTGAAATGGCGCACAATGAAATCATCAGCTCAGGTTTTGAGAATCGTCTGGCAGGCGGTATTGTCATCACGGGTGGCGGTGCACAACTGGCTAACCTCAAGCAATTGGTTGAGTACATGACAGGAATGGATACGCGCGTTGGTTATCCCAACGAACATTTAGGTAAAAGTAAAATTGAATCGGTGAAAAGTCCGATGTACGCAACAGCCGTTGGACTTGTACTGGCAGGGTTCCGCTCATTGGATGAACGTGAAGACCGGTATAAGGAAGTCAGGGAATCTGTAAAAGTAAAAGTGAAGAAGCCTGTTAGTTCAAAGAATTTCTTCAATGATATTCTTACGAAGACCAAAAGTTTATTGATAGATGACCTTAATGATAAAAACGAATATTGAACGAGGACCGCTGGTGCGGAATAATTTAAAAGACTAATTTTTTTAATTGAACAACCCTAAAATTTATACATCATGTTTGAAACAGGATCTTACAAATTTGAACTCCCCAAAACACACTCATATCACTCAATTATTAAAGTGATCGGTGTTGGCGGAGGTGGAAGCAATGCTGTCAACCACATGTACAAGCAAGGCATTAAAGACGTTGAATTTGTGGTGTGCAACACTGACGCACAGGCGTTAGATGGTAGTCCGGTTCCTAACAAGCTGCAGATTGGAACCAATTTAACGGAGGGGCTTGGCTGTGGCGCTAATCCCGAAGTAGGAAGGGCCGCTGCAGTGGAGAGCAAGGACCAGATTCGCGAATTACTGCAAGGCACCAAAATGGTTTTTATTACTGCGGGAATGGGCGGCGGAACAGGTACAGGCGCCGCGCCAGTGATTGCCAAGATTGCGAAGGATATGGATATCCTCACCGTTGGAATTGTAACGGTTCCTTTTAGTTGGGAGGGAAGGAAAAAACTTGCACAGGCTCAAATCGGTATTGACGCCCTTCGTGAAAGTTGTGACACGGTGATCACGATATTAAACGACAAGCTCCGTGAGATCTATGGTAATTTACCAATAGGCCATGCATTTGCTGAAGCTGATAATGTGCTGACAACCGCATCGAAAGGAATTGCCGAGATAATTACACTGGCAGGTTATGTGAATGTTGACTTCCAGGATGTTCGAACCGTTATGCTTAACGCAGGCGCTGCAGTTATGGGCACTTCAGAAACAAGAGGAGAGGGTCGCGGAGCCAAGGCAGCCGAAGGAGCGCTTGCATCTCCATTGTTGGATAATCGCGATATTATGGGCGCCAAGAAAATTCTTCTTTCTATTATTTCAGGTGCGGAAGCTGAGTTGTCAATGGATGAATTGAGTGAGATTACAGATTACATTCAGGAACAAGCCGGTGATGAGGCAGAAGTAATTTTTGGCCATGGTGTTGATGAGGCCTTGGGCGATCGTATACGCGTTACAGTTATTGCCACGGGGTTCTTTTCTGATATGAGAAAAGAAGAGATTGCTGCAAAGAAAGAACAGAAAAAGGTTCATGACCTGGACCGTTCACAAACCTGGTTATTCGCCGCTCCTGATAACTCGGTCAACGAAAAGAGTAAAGAACCTGAATTGAAAAGTCAGGAAGAAATAAAACCTGAGGTTAAGCCGGAAAAAGCAGAGGAACCCACTCACCGGGAAACAGTTTTCACTGGACCTTTCAAGAAAATTGATGAACCTGTTGAAGAGGTTAATGCTGAAGAAAAAGATGGCGAAGAAGGGCTCTTTCTTGATGATGATTATGGTAATTTCGCTGGTCAGTTTAAAGATGAAGTAATTAATGAAGAAGGATTGGCCGATGTTCGTAACCGATTAAAGAATCAGTCGGAGGAACGCAGAAAGCAATTAAAATCAACACGCAAGCAGGAGTTGACTAAAGAAGATTTCAATGAAAAGTGGGCACTTCCTGCGTATCTTAGAAGGGGAGTTAAAATGCAGGATGTTCCGCATAGTTCAGAGCCATTCATCTCAAAGTACAATTTGAATGATGACAACTCGATTCTGGGAAATAATAAATTCCTTCACGACAATGTAGATTAGTTTTGTCACGGATGTTTTAGGGTTCACACTTCACACAATTGAATAAATGGATTTTTGTATTGAACAATATTAAAGATATGGCATACCCGGCATGACTGGTGATTTACTCCATTCGTAGTGGTTGTTGGTTGTAAATATTTTTTGCCGGTGCCGGGATGCCAATTTTTTTGAGCGCTTGGTTAGCTATAAAAAGCTGCAATTTTTTCAAGCTTCACAAACCCCGATTCGTTCGGGGTTTTTTCTTTTACTCCTCTGGTACTCACCGCACTGGCCTTTGGCCTCATAATTGCCTTACTACAGAAAGCATCAAAATTTTTAATATGAAAAGTCTTTTACTAATGGGTGCTGTAGCGTTGACACTTACAGCATGTGATGTTTATGTTGTTGAACCGCGTTACGATGTTCGTGATAAGGTTGTTGGAAAATTTTATGTTGATGAATACAGCCAGACGTTCAATAATTATGCATCGTATACTATTCACATCAGTAAGTCAATTTATTATTACAACGAAATAAGCATCGATAATTTTTATGCAAGTGGTATTCGCGTGAAAGCGCATGTATCGTATTCGAAAATAACAATACCGTATCAGGTTGTGAATGGATATGAGGTAGAAGGAACGGGGACTATCTACGGCAATAATATTAGTCTTACCTACTCAGTGAGGGATATCTATCACACTTCACCTACAGACTTCTGTAATGTAGATGCACGTTTTATTTATTGATGAATTAGTTTGTGCTTAATCACAGTTGTCAAATGTTCGCATTAACTCTCTTAGGTTACTAACATAGGCGCTGATTGGAGGTGGAGGTGCCATGTAGTCAAAAGTCACTTTGTGTGTTGAGGATCCAGATTGTATCGCAATCCATTCAGCGCCACCATCAGCGCAATCCGGGCAACCGATAGTTTCGTCCATGGCGAAGAAATCGTCTACGTCAATTTCTTGTGTTAATGGAAGCCATTCCGTACATGAAAAATTCCGATCACAGGTAACCGGTTCATCATCATCACGGCTCATTTTTTCAAATTCAACTTTATCATTTGTAATGACGATTTGCTTCCAGCAGTATCCAACACAAAACCCGAATGATGTTCCGTATTTTATTTTAGTAATTTGAGTTTGTAAGCCTGGCTCCCGGTTGCAATTTCGAGTTGTTCCTTCATTGCAGGAAATTTGGCCAATCAGCAACACAAATATGATATAGAGGTAATTGGATTTTAACATAAATCAGGCTTCTTGTATATATAATATTAAAGACACAAACCCCAGTCAGTTGGTTGGAACGGATTTAGAGAACTCATCCATCTAAACTTTTTGACTTTATGTTCTAAATTCTACCTTTACCATTGAGCAACCTGGTAATTATTAATGAGAGCATCGTTTACTAGTATAAAACATTTTATCAACAGATATTAACCAATGTTGAAAAGTAGGCAATAGGCAATCGCAGTAGGCAAAATTGCCTATTGCCATTTGCTTACTGCCATTTTTTCGTTTGTAGCATAGATTTTTGAATGAACTAAGTAGCACTAAATCACTAAACGATTAATAACTAAGGCAATTTTATGGTAAGGATTTTCTATATAAAAAGTGATGGAAGTTTTATTTGGGAAAAGAAACCTAAGTCGCTATTGCCGTTGGATTGCGACAGGATGGTGTGGGTAGATTTACAATCATCAGACCTTGACGAGCAAAAGCAAGTAGAAGCTACATTCGGCATAGAGTTGTTTACCCCCCAGGAAGCTGCCGAGATTGAAAGCAGTTCACGGTATTTTGAAGATGAAGAGAACATAGAGGCTAACAATGCTTTTATCGTTTACGAGAACAAAGCTTATGTTACCGAGCAGGTATCTTTTATTCTTAAGAAGGAGATCCTTTTTACGCTGCGCAATGCGGACATGAAATCATTTGCAGAGACCGTTCGCAAATTGAAAGTCAGTAAAAATACATTGAGCTTAAGAGGCTTACAGATACTCTTAACCATACTTGAAGCACAAATAGATCTTGACGCCGATTTTATTGAATATGTCTCTAAACTCACTAACAACATAAGTACACGGATCATCAAAGAAAAATCATATGAGGAAGGAGCCTTGATCAGCATAACAGAATTACAGGAAAATACTATTCTGGCAAGAGAGAGTGTAGTCGATAAACAGCGACTTGTCTCGTCATTGATGAAGAGTCATGCTGTTGCTGATAACGAAAAAGACAGATTAAGAATTGTGATGAAAGATATAGGTTCATTGCTCCAGCACATTGAATTCAGCTTCGAGCGTCTTGAGTATCTTCAAAATACATTTCTTGGTTTGGTTAACATTGAGCAAAACACAGTAATAAAAATTTTCACTGTCGTGACGGTAGTGTTTATGCCGCCAACGCTTATTGCAAGTATCTATGGGATGAACTTTAAGGTAATGCCAGAGCTAAAATGGTTATTCGGTTATCCCTTTGCTGTTTCGCTAATGGCTATTTCCTCACTAGGTTTTTTGTGGTATTTTAGAAGGAAGAAATGGCTTTAACTTCTCTGTTATTCTTTTACGTTATAGACGTTAACTTTTTCGCAAGAAAGATTTAAGGAAAAATAGATTAAATGAGTAATTGATTGAGAATGATGGTGGTGTTAGATATTGCTTGCTTTTTAATACCACAGAATAGTAACCTCCTGACAAACAAATTCATTAAGCCCTTTCAAACGCCGGAGTCTCGTTCCCCAGTTGCATCTTATGTGTCTTAATAAAATCAATAACCAGGGGTTTCATTTTTTCAATCCAGGTGCAGACGTGAACAACACCTACATATTGTAAGATGAATACGGCAAGTATTCTTAAATCTATGTTTATGGGTTGTGCTAATGCATATTGAAGCCAGCAGTTAACGCTGTCTTGCAGTATCGATTTTGTATTAAATATTTCAATAATTGATTTCATACCTTCTAGTCAATAGAAAGAATAATGCCAATGGATTGAAACTGGCCTTTAAAGCCTTAACGGGGTCTTTTTTGTAGAATTACTGGAACAAACTGGGGAGTTGGAATTTTGATTAACTCAATTTTGGAAAGTGAATGGATCACTCTGTTGAGGTCACCTGGAATAGCGCTTTTTGTTCAGCATCAATGTCGGTTAACATTGTCTTGTTATGTTCTAAAAATTTGTTGAACTCTTCCGCTATGGTGTCATAATTGCTCCGATTCTCTTCTACCTGTTGATCGGATTGCCTGATTTCATCTGTTAGTTTTTGTAACACCTGATTGTGGGCAAACGCTTCATGAGATTGAGCCAATGTAACAAGTTCAGAGACAAGTGTAGTGGTAGCAAAATCATATTCTTCGATAAGAGAAGGATCTCCAATGGACTCCTGGGTAAAGGTAATTTCAGATAGTTGGTTCAACCGGTTTTCAATAGCAATCAGTTCTTCTTTATCATATTGGCTGGAAACCAGTAACTCATGTACCAAATTATGCATTGTGCGAATCTTAGCATTATCGTTACTAATCAGCTTATTCCATGCAACTAACATGCTGTCGTGTAGTTCCAGGTACCTGGCCGTTAATGAATCTGCTTTGGTGAATGCTGTTTGATGTCTTTGGTTGCTTTCTGATTTGCTGCAATTTGAGAGAATAAATCCTACGCTAATAAACAGGATTCCAATAAGGGTACTAAAGCTTTTGCTTTTCATGGACAGAATTCTGACGCAAAATACGGATGAACCGAGGAATAAGTTTGGGGCAGTAAGGGAGATTTGTCAGTTAAGTAATGTTTTTTAGTGTTTTGAAACCATTTATCAAGAATCCATAGGGTCGGTCAAAAATGAGTTCCTATTAAGATTCTTTTCCAGCAATTTAAAAACTAAGACCAACAATGTAACGTTAGCAATTTACACTATGAGATATTTGGATTTCTTATGGGCTTTGGACTTGCTATACAGGTACTACCCCCGGTACCATAGCAATGAACTTTTATTGCTTGCGGATGATATCTGGAAGTGGCTTAATAACGAATTACCCGCTGACAGCAGCACATTGATTTATCTCCAAAGTTGTTTTGATTCTCCGGCCGAAGCGTTCAAAGTAATTTGGAAGGAAATCCAATTAATGGTGGGCCCGTTTATGCACCACAATTGATTCGCGCGGCTTATACTTTTTTTAATCCATTTACCAGCATATCAGCCAATTGTAAGCCCAACTGAAGCGGGTCAATAGTACCATCGGGATCATACCACATTGGCATCCAGTTAAGTGAAGAGAACAGCGTCATTACGGCAAGTTTTTTATCGATTGAATTTTTGAATTCACCCGTCTTTACCCCGTCTTCAATAATGGCTTTAAAACGATTGATATAGTTAATTCTTAGAAGCAGAAAGTCACGCAAATAAGGTTGACTTAAGTGACGATGCTCATTCATAAAGACTGCCGAAGCCGTCAAATCTTTGGCCATAACCTGGATATGCCCAATAATACCGAGGCGCAATTTTTCACTGGCTGTCGTCTTTTTCTTTTCAACTTCTTCAAGTGATGCCCGAAATTCACTTGCCATATCAAAACATAAGGTGCGTAGAATTTCTTCTTTGGATTTTATATGCGAATAAAGACTGGCTGCTTCAATACCTAACATTTGTGCAAGGTCTCTCATGGATGCAGCGGCATAACCCTTTTCTCTGAAAAGCTCCGCAGCTTTCCGAATTACTTGCTCCTTCCTGGATAAGTTTGCTAATGTTTCAGACATATTTTAACGTTAACCTTCAAAAATATAAAAATACGCAAATTCTGCTACATGTAGCCTTAAGTTTTGTAGTAAGCAAATGGGAAAGAGCCTGGTAGGGCTAAAATTTTTCCGGTTTTTATAAGCCTTACGTGAGTCAGGCCGATATTGAAATAAGCCTTAGTTCTTAAAGGGGAAAGTGTGGGTTTATCTCACCCTTGAAAAGAAAAAGGCGATCGAAATAACCGCCTTTTATTAGAATAGATTGATCCTAAAATATTACACCGAAACTAAAAGCATTAAGAGATGGCCCTTTCCCCTCAGTAAAGAGTTCATTCATATCATAGTTAAAGAACAGATCCGTGGAACGAAAGCCTAATTGCATGCGTATGCCATAGCGAATGTTGTCGATGTAGTAACTGTCGTGGTTCTTATCCTTATTAGTATCCCCATCCTCTTTATACTTTACTTTTGAATAGCTGTCGATACGGTAGCCAATGTAAGGGCCTGCACCGATCCTGAACGCGCTATGGCTGCCATCCCAGATGCGTTGTTTGTGATTTACTCCACCAAAATCAAGCATTGGAACGAGATGGGCATTAACATAACAAACGGTAAGCTTGCTTTTTTTATACGATAACTCTGGCGTCAAATCATTGATGAAGGTGGTACCTGTATCATCTTTTCGAATAAGCACATTATCATCTTCAAACTTAAAATTATACCAGCTTACGCCACCACCCCACTCCAGGAAAAAGTTATTGCCTACACGGGTGCGTTGAATGGAATTGATGGCGACATACCACGAACCCCATGGTCTTACAGCATACGTTGCATCTTCACTGTCAGGAAATTTTCCATTCGAAAGGTAGTTGTTCGTGCCAAGATCAAAATTGAATGACTGGGTTGTGCGCCAACGTTTTTTATTCCAGCTATTATCCCAATTATCATCTTCTTGTTCCTCATTACTTTCAAGACGTAAACTCTCCTCTACGACTACAGGTGGTAACGAATCGACAGCGTTTACCAGCGGTGTTGTATCATTCGATTCAATTTTTGTAATAATGTCCTCAAAGAGACTTTGAAAATCATATTGTTTCAATGTTTCAAGATCATCCCGGTCTTGAACAGTAAAGACTACCTTACTGGCTTTTCCAAGTTTTACTATTACCGTATCGGAAATATTTTGTGCGAAGGTGTTTAAAAGACAAAGGGATAGTATTAGTGTAAATATTGATTGCTTGTTCATACCTCATTACTTGTTTTGTTCATGTTTCTTGTTCGTTTGAAAATTCAGCGCCAGAATTTCATTTTTCACCTGCCGGAGATCGCCAAAAGGATCTTGATTGTTCTTTAAATCCTGAGCTTTGTCCAACAGCTTCTTTATACCAGATGAACTTTCATCAGTTGAGGTTGCTTTAGCTACACTTCTTTCTTTCAAATATTTTTTATTCACTTCATCAGCTTCAATAACCAGTTTGAAATTTTTACTCTTTGCAGGAGTGGCTTCTTCATTGATCTCTGCTACAACTATTTCATTTGGTGCCAGATCATTTTGAAGCGTAACTTCTTTATTAATATCCGAAGTTTTTTCAGCCACGATGGTGTTTGAGTTTGCTTCTTTTTTTTCCTTAACGTTTGATTTTGTTTCAATAGGTTTTATTATCTCCGCTAACTTTTGATCAGGTTCTTTTATTACTGGAGATGGAATGGATTTTTTCTCCTGATGGAGAGAGTCTGTTTCATTAATAGGTTTAATGTTTTCCTGACGGGGATCTTGTTGTGCTAAAGTATTATTGTCGTCGGCTCCATGAAGAGAAATAATAGTATATAAAATGACAGAAAGTAAAAGCAAAGATGCCGCGATCTTCATCCAAAAGTATTTGTTATTTTTTTTTGAACGACCAGCTTCAATCCGGGACCAGGCACTGGCAGGTGCAGTGCGTTGATGGTTTTCCAGTTTCTGCTTAAATAATTTATCAGGTTGCTGATTCATCGTTACTTAATTTTTTTTCGGTGATTTGTTCTAAATCCAATAACATTCTTTGAAGGTAGGCCCGCGCACGGTTCAATTGCGACTTGGAAGTACTCTCTGTTATTCCAAGATGTTCAGCAATTTCTTTGTGGCTATAACCGTCGATAGCGTACATGTTAAACACGGCCCGGTATCCTGCCGGAAGTTCCTGAATCATGTTGATCAGGTCTTCTGCTTCCAACTGAGTTGAATGTTGATCATAATGAGGCTGGCGTTCTGCATGTACTATATCCATCTCCAGGTACATGTTGCGGCTCTTTCTCAGGTGAGTTAAAGCTTCATTCACCATGATCCGCCTTATCCATCCTTCAAAACTTCCTTCCCCTTTAAATTGGCCCAGGTGATCAAAAACTTTCATAAATGCCGTCACCATAACATCTTCCGCTTCCATGGAGTTTTTTACATATCGGTAGCAGACGGCATACATTTTAGCAGAGTAAAAATCATATAAATCCCGCTGGGCGTTCCTGTCACCCTGCCGGCAGCTTTTGATCAGATCATGTTCTTTAGCCCGGTAAATTTTTAGCTCCATTTAAGCTTATTCAAATTACAAGATGCAGGTAAACAGGCAGAGGTTGCTTGACTTTCTTTTTTTATTCTAATAGACAGCTTCGTAGTCGACTGTAATGGTTAACCAGGCAAAACGCTTAGATTGAACGGTTACGGGATTTATTTTGTCATTGCTCTCAATAAGGTTGGCGAACAATCCCCGAGACTCTTTTACAAAGACTGAGTATTCACCAGGAAGAAGTTTTACCTTAAAAGACCCATCATCCTTGCTTAGCAGCTTGGTTACAAACTCAGCTTTCAGATCGTTAAAAAATGGACCGGTCTGTCCCTCATTTTTTACAGTTGTGACTTTGTAAATGTGCACTTCTCGCTGAGCACCCAATTTAGGCGTGGCTGCTTTTCCCGGGCCTGGCATTTGATTTCCGCCAACCCAAAATATTTCTCCTTTGATTCCCTGACGCTGCGCGTGAGAGGGAAGCATTGCAAAAACACCAACAATACTTAACAATATGAATATGTTTTTCATACCGTATTAATTTAGCTATTTTTTAAGCAGTATTACTTAAATGCTATGCCAAAAATTCAGTGTTGATCTTCCCCTTTTTTAAAATTATTTGCCTTTCTTTTTACCCTTCGCTTCCTTCAACACTTGCTTTTCTTCACCTTCCAGCCTGCGCTGAACTTTCTTTACGTCTTCGGCTGGTGGCAGATTTTCAGGTACAATGCCTCTTGTAGTAAGCATGTCACGCACAGCCTGACTGTTGTCAACATGTTCCTTTTCGATTGGATTTTGACCTTTCAAATCCTTTGTCTGCACATTGAGGCTGGTCATTTCTGCGGCCAAATCTTTAGCCTTAATGCTGATCGTGGGTAGGAAATCCGCTACTGGTCTGCTTTCGGGTACGCCAAGTTTTTTCTTTAATTGTTGTGTAGAAAGCCGGAACAATGCCTGATCGCCCTTCGAGCGAATGATGGCAAACCCCTGATTATCTACACCTCGTTCAAACAAGATGCCTGATAATTGCTTTTCGGTTTGACTGAGTTTTTCCCGGGCTTTCACGCGCTCGAATTCAAGCAGGCGTTGTTCCACTAATTCGGCTCTCCGCGTTTGAACAGCAAAATAATTCTGCGCGAAAGCTATTTCTTCTTTTCGGCTATCTCCGTTTTGCGCTATCAGGTAGCAGGCATATCGGGTTAAGAGTATATCGTCAATTTCTTTTTCAGCGCCTTTACCCAGGGTTATCATCTTCCTGACATCAGGAAAATGATCGGCTACCGGTTCACCTGCCTGTGCACACGACTCCTTTGCCTTTTCCACCACCTTTTGAAAGTTCTCCCATTTGCTGTAACCCAGTAATGTTTGCAGTTCGCGGGCACTCCAGCATTCTACTCCTTCCAACAAGGCAGAAGCAGCCTCAAACTTTGCAAACAATTGTTGAATCTCTTCTTTTTTCATGCTAAATGGTTTTAAAGTCAATACCTGTGTCTTTCATCTGCAACACCGTTGGTCTTTAGTTAGTATGCAAAGCTATAAACGCATCGGATTTGCCAGCCCAATTCAGGCAAAAAGTTAATAACAAAAAAAAGACAGCCCTTTAAGCTGTCTCTTAATTAAAGAATTTTTATTTTGATGTTAAAACTATTACCTCTGACTTAATCCCTTTTGATCACCTTTGGATTGCCACGATAATCAACATCACTGGCTACACCTTCTTCGATCTCCAATGTATTTAAAACATTTACTTTTGCCGAGGAAGCGCCATTGACTTCAACGATGGCTTCATTCACTTCAAGGTTGTATGCCTTTAATGTTGAGGCAAATTTAACATCAGCATTAAGTGAATTTGCCTTTCCTGAAAGTTCGACTTGCGAGTTGCCATTCAAATTCACAATTACATGATTAGCATTTAAATCGCCGCGAACTTTTACGGGGCCACGTACTTCAATTTCCATTTCGTCTGTGTGCGCAAGTTTATCAAAGCGTATTGAGCCATAACCTGCAGCTTCCAGTCTTTCTAAACGCGGCATGGTAATGTTTATGCGAACCTCGTCCATGTCTATGTCTTTTAGATTGAAATCAAATTTTTTCTTGCCTTTAAAATCAATAACCAGTGTTTCTCCTGATCGGTATACTTTGTATTTGTCTTTTTCGTGTTCTGGTCCCGTAAGCTCAACGGCATATTCATTGCCATTCCTGATGGTAACATCAAACACACCCCTTAAATCAATCTCATCAAAATCGCGAAGGTCGGTTCTGTTAATCAGTGCATCTGATGTGGATTGATCTTGTTTCTCCGGACAGTTAATGCATTCTAATCCTGACGTAGTCATCTTCCATGTGTAACCATCCGTGTGCTCCCAATCAACATACTGGGTAATGAACCGGCTGGCTGCTTCATCCATAACAAAAGGATGATCATAGGGTATATAGAGTATCATTTTCAATCGCTGGGCACGGAAAATGGCGTCTCTTTTAAAACGGATGTTAGAATCAAAAATTAAAACAGAATCTTGTTGCTCAACGTTGTACTCAACCATTTGTGCATTCTCAATTCCACTTTGTTTAGTAGGGCCATGTGCTTCATAACCCATAAATAGTTTAAGCTCTTTTGACTCGTGTCCGCGCAACGTCAATGCTACAGCATCATAGTGGCCCACTTCATTTATTCGCAACACAAGGGTTTTGCTTCCAATATCAAATACTTTTTCTGTTTTATATTCACCTACTTCCTTAAAGGAATAAGCTATCTGCGGAATGCCAAATGCTAACGCACATACACTCACAAAAAAGAGAACGAAGAGAGACCAACCCACCGGTGCAGAGACAAGCGGACGCTTGCTCATGATAGATAAGCCGAGCAAGATGACTAATACACTGGGAATAAGAGCAGCAATACATCCTGCAAATACCATCCATCCAGGCACCAGGTTAAGAATTGTTTCTAAAGGAAAGGCAATATCGTGCTCTTGTAATAACCATGGCCAGGGTAAAGTAAATATTCCTAAACCAATACCTATCAAAACCATTGCAGAAAACACCAATGACAATCCGGTTAATGTGATGAATACACCAATAAGTACTCTCAGTATTTCTGTGAGGGGACCGAGAATTTTTGCGAGACCTGTAATGACGAAGGCAATTAGTCTGAAAGGGAAAAGCAAAATCTTGGTGAGCGCACTTTCATCTTCTCCCTCTTTTACATCAAGGCCTTTTTTTATATTCGATTCAATATTTGAAAGTGTTACCGGCTCCCCCTGCATTTGCATGCGATCAGTTATTGTACGTGCTTCCGGTAAAATGATCCAAAGTACAATGTAGGTTAATAAACCAATACCCCCTACGAATGTAAAGACGATGAAAAGTATTCGTACTACAACGATTTCAATTCCAAAGTATGCGGCAATACCTCCGGATACACCGGCCAGAGCTTTGTTTTCTGAGTCGCGGTACATTTTTTTAGCAACCGCTGGCTCTTCAAGGTCAAACGATCCTGGCATGGCAATCCACATGACAACGTAGACGATCAAACCTATACCATAGGTAGCTGTAAACAGGGCAAACACTAATCGTATCCATACCGGGTCTACATTCAGGTAGTATCCAAGGCCGGCACACACACCACCGAGTATTTTCCTTTTTTGATCGCGAACCAAAGGCTTTGGCGGTTGATAGGTATATTTTGTTTCTTCTTTAAAGGAAGTGTTATCGGTTGCTTCCTCCGGGCCTTGATTAGAAGATTCTTCAGATTCACCATTATCTTCTGCAGCTTTGAAATCACGAACACTTCCCATGGTGGCGATCAGTCCGTTGACATCGTCAAGTGTTATCACCTGCTTGCCTTCATTGAGTTTTGAAAGAAAGATCTCAGCGATACGACTTTCAATGTCAGCCATGATCTCCGCACTGTCTTCAAAAGAAGAAAAGTACTTACTGATAGAATCCAGGTATTTTTTTAGTACATCATAACCATCTTCCTCAATGTGAAAAATGATGCCGCTAATATTGATGCTAATATTTTTTTTCATAGAAATGGATATCAAAAATTACTGATTCAATTTGATTTTGAGGTTATCATTTGTGTAGAATTGATGAGTTCGTCCCAGGTTTCGCTGAGTTTCTCAAGAAATTTTCCTCCCTTGTCGGTGAGTTTATAATATTTCCGTGGTGGCCCGGACTTGGATTCTACCCATTTGTACTCCAATAGTCCTGAATTCTTTAATCGGGTGAGCAGGGGGTATAAGGTTCCTTCAACCACTATCATTTTCGCCGAAGTCAGTTCATCCAACATATCCGAGGCATATACTTCGCCTCTTGAAATGATATGCAGGACGCAATACTCCAGTATGCCCTTCCGCATCTGCACTTGCGTATTTTCAACATTCATATCCAAAATCTTGCTTTTTAATAAGTTTACACTGCTATATACGGAAAAGTACTATGTATGGCCAAGTACTTGATGAAAAAAGTTGAATATTTTTTAAATGTTGATTTTTGAGCTAAAATTCAACTTATTTGGAAATGCGGTCCTCCTCAAGCAGAACTTCTTCTTTTATAGCCGCGAAATGCCTTTTAAAGAGGTTTTTACTCATTGCCGGTTCAATACTTTTGGCCAGCCTTGCTTCTTATACTTTTGAATTTTCGTTCGGCACCAGGTCCAAACCAGTTACATCATTTGATTACTTTTGCAGGGAGGTTTGTATTTACTGGTAGCCCTCATTTTTTTAATGCGTAGAATACTTTTTTTAGCGGTTTTTGCTTTTGGATGGACCTTTTGCTTTGGGCAGTTTGGCAATGAGTGGGTCAAATTCAACCAGGCCTACTATAAAATCCCCATCGCGAAAGACAGCATTTATCGACTGACTTTTGCTGACCTGGTCAATGCAGGATTCCCCACGGGAGCAGTTGACCCGCGTAGAATTCAGCTTTTTCACCGGGGTGTTGAGCAAGCGATTTATGTGGAAGGGGAGTCTGATGCCACCTTTGATCCAACAGATTATATTGAATTTTTTGGCCAACGAAATGATGGAACAGTAGATGCTAATCTCTACGCGTCACCTTCTCTTCAGCCTCACCCTTACATTAATCTGCATAGTGATACAGCATATTATTTTTTGACCTATAACCCGCTGGCTGTTTTAGGAAAAAGGATGGGTTCTTTTTCGGAGGTAAATGTTTCCAACATTCCAAAAGAAACTTACGCCTATGATCAACGACTGCTTGTTCTCGCTAACCAATACTCACCGGGGTACACAGAGAATCTTTATTTCTTGCGAACGTTATTCGATCAGGGAGAAGGCTGGACAGGAACAATGATCCGTGAAGGTCAGTTCCTGGATTACCAACTTACAAATGTGACTAACGGTGTTCCTGCTGGAGGATTGCCTCAACTTGAACTTCTTCTGGTGGGAAGGGCAGAGATGAGTCACCAGGTAGAAATATTAGCAGGTGCTAATTCATCATCGCTTCGTCTGCTGGCAACACAGGGATTTACCGGGTTCGCCACACAGATTTTCACTTCAGCACTCAACTGGACTGACATTGGAGCGGATGGAAGAGTGACTGTTCGCGTGCGCACAATAGGAGTGGGGGGTTCTCCTGACCGGGTAAGTGTTTCGTACATTAAGTTGCGCTATCCGCGAGAGGTCTCAATGAATGGCGGAAAGAACAGGTTACAATTACGGGAGAATGGTTCGGGGAAATCGTATATAGAAGTTACAAATCCAATAGCCCAAGCGAAACTGTATGATATTACAGATCCGTCAAATCTTGTGCGTATAGGAACCACGGTCACCAGTACTTTAAATGCAGTCGTTCCTAACACATCATCTGAACGAAAATTACTTTTAACAAATTCCTTTGCTACACCTTCAATTCGTTCTGCTGGCTTCAGGTTTATTAGTCCAACGCAGGCAAACTATATTATTATCAGCCACCGGATTTTAATGAGACCTGCCGGTGAATACAGTGATCCGGTAAGAGCTTATGGAGGATATCGTGCAAGTTCAGCAGGTGGATCATATGATACGTTGGTAGTAGATGTTGAGCAACTGTACAACCAGTTTAACTATGGTGAACCATCACCATTGGCTATAAAAAAGTTCATGCAGTTTTTAACAACCACCGGATCACCAGAATATCTTTTCATTATTGGAAAAGGATTAGACATCAGTTATGACTATTTCAGAAAAGCCAATACCACTGCTTTCTCATATTTCAAAAACCTGGTTCCTTCCGCCGGATATCCTGCCTCAGATTCCTATTACACCGCAGGATTAAATGGAACTTCACATGAACCTGCTGTTCCTACAGGAAGAATACCGGCGCTACTACCAGAACACGTAGCCGCATATTTAAATAAAGTGAAGGAAATGGAAGCACAGCCTTTCAATGCACCATGGCGTAAAAATTTGCTGCATTTAAGTGGAGGTATAAATGTTGGAGAGCCTGAACGCTTTAAATCTCACCTGGAAGGTTTCCAAGCTATTGCCGAGCGTGAATATTTAGGGGGAACTGTGAAGGCTATCCCCAAACAATCAACCAATATTGACTTTATTAATATTTCTGATGAGGTAAACAACGGATTAAACCTTATCACTTTTTTTGGACACTCCTCTGCCGTTAATATAGATTTTGATATTGGTTATGTAACTGATCCTGCGCTCGGTTATAACAACAAAGGAAAATATCCCATGCTCTTACTCAATGGATGTAATGCGGGTTCTTTTTTCATTAACCGTACATTGTTCGGTGAAGACTGGATCAATGCAGCAAATAAGGGTGCCGTTGGATTTATTGCACATAGTTCTTTTGGATTAGAGTACACACTTGAACGTTACTCCAGAACTTTTTATGAAGTAGGCTATAGTGATTCTGTTTTTATAAAAAAGGGAATCGGGGATATCCAGAAAGAGGTAGCCCGGCGATATATGCAAGGATCTCCAGCCATTGCCGCTCATGTTACACAGGTTCAACAAATGGTGTTACTGGGTGATCCTGCGGTAAAATTATTCGGAGCAGGCAAGCCTGATTATGCAATCGCTGATAGTGATATCTCGATTGAATCATTTAATGAATCACCTGTAACAGCGTTAAGTGATTCGTTTGCCATTAAAATTAATGTTCATAATTATGGAATCATAAATGAAAACAATTTCAGGGTAAAGGTCACACGTACCTTCGCAGACAATTCTTCCATCACCTATGACTCCGTTTTTAGTCCTGTTTATAATTCTGATACAATAACGTTCATCATCAGGCGATCCAATAATGCTGAAGGTGGTGAGAATTCTTTTACCATAGAAATTGATCCGAACAACTTAATTGATGAGCTAAGTGAAGATAATAACATTGCTGAACATAACTTTCTCTTACCGTTAAACGGCACAAAGAATCTGTTTCCATACGACTACGCGATTATCAACGACACCGGGGTTAATCTTAGTTTTCAGGCCACTGATCTGATGAGCGATGAACGTGAGTTTATTGTTGAGTTGGATACGGTAAATACTTTTACAAGCCCTTATAAAAAGGAGTACCATGTTCATGGTAAAGTTCTGGCCATGCAAACCGTAGCATTGCTATCGCAAGACTCTACTGCTTATTACTGGCGTACAAAACTTGCCGATCCACTACAAGGTGAAAGTGTGGAGTGGCAGCAGAGTTCTTTTACCTTTATAAACAACGGGCAGGAAGGCTGGGCACAAGTACACTTTCCACAATTCATGAAAAACCAGTCCCAAGGTTTAGTAAAAGATCCTGAGTTGCGCATGTTTACTCTTGAAGAAACAGTTACCAGTGTTTACATTAATAATTTCGGATCAGCAGCCGGAACAAACAATCTCAATGTTTCAGTGAAACTCAACGGAGCTGAATATCAATTACCCAGTACATCTACTACCGAGCGTGTACCTTGCAGAAACAATACCATTAACCTCATTGCTTTTGATAAGACAACGACCACTCCCTATGCTGGTATTCCATTCATTTTTCAGGACCCTCGCACATGCGGACGTGAGCCCCAGGTGATTGTAAGTTTTAGCGTAAGTCAGTTGGAGTATGTTCACTCCACAACAGGTAACCAGGAAGGTATGTCAAAATTTGTTGACAACATTGCGCCTGGTGACTCCGTTGTTCTCTTCTCCATTGGCGACGCTGGTTTTCCTTCATGGCCTACTGGTGTAAAAACAAAATTGGCTGAACTCGGTATTTCAGTCGCACAGCTTGACGACCTTCAGTCAGGTGAACCGGTTGTGATATTTGCCAGGAAAGGTGCAGCGCCGGGAACCGCTATTATTCACAAGACAAGTAACTTACCATTGAATCAGCAATCACTTCAGGTGAACGGCACAATTACCGGTCGGGCTACTGCTGGAACGATGAGGTCAACGTTGATAGGTCCGGCAGCGGAATGGGAAAGCCTGGTAAATAAAATTGAAACGCCTGAAGCAAATGATGTAGCCAGTGTCGATGTTATCGGCGTAGATCTCCAGGGTAACGAAACGCTGTTATTAACAGGTGTAACCGGTGAAGTGAGCCTTGCTGCTATAAACACCAGTGAGTATCCTTACTTAAGACTAGTCTACAAAGCACAGGATGATCTTAACCTTACCGCTACCCAACTGGAAAAATGGCTGGTACTTTTCACGCCGGTTGCTGAAGGAATTGTTTTATATAAAGGTGAGCGGCAGGGTGTCTCTCTTCAAGAGGGAGAGGAGTGGAACGGAAAGTATGGTTTTGTTAATATCTCTAATCAATTATTTCCTGATTCTCTGCAGGTGAGAATTAATTATTTCAATTCCACTAGTCGTACATCTTCAATAATAACTAAGAACATAAAGTCGCCAGTGCCGGGAGATACCACACATTTTTCGTTTGTGCTTCAAACAACAGGAAGAGGCGGACTAAATGATGTAGATGTATTTGTGAATCCAAGGATTGTTCCTGAACAATACTATGACAATAATATTTTGGAGCTTTCCAATTATCTGAACGTAGTGGTGGATCAGTTTAACCCTGTACTCGCCATTACTGTAGATGGACGTACTTTAATGAATGGCGACTTTGTTTCGCCAAACCCAGAAATAAAAATAAGGTTATGGGATGAGAATCGTGTTCTCTACAAAACTGACACAACAGGAGTGAAGATCATGTTGAAGTACCCTTGTGAGCTGGAGGCGTGTGCTGATTCTATTATTTATTTTAATCGTGAAGATGTTGAATGGTTTCCAGCGACTGATACATCAGACTTCAGAGTTGTTTTTCGGCCAAATGATTTACCTGATGGATTGTATACATTGACAATTAATGTTAACGACAGTTATGGAAATAGCTCAGGAAACAAACCATACATCATTAACTTTCTGGTAAGTAGCGAATCCTCAATTGTGTTACTGGCACCTTATCCAAATCCATCAGCAGAAAAATTCACTTTTACGCTTGTTATTTCTGGCATTGAACCACCCGATCAATTTTCTATTGAAATTTTCAGTATGGACGGAAGAAAGGTAAATGAGTTGACAAATCTTAATACAATCATAGGAACAAATGAAATTACCTGGAATGGGAAGAACACGAATGGTTCACATCTTCCAGCCGGCGTTTACTTTTATCGGATCATCCTTCGGAATAACGGCAAAGATGTAAATGTGAAAGTTCCCGTCAATACTTCTTATTTCAGCAAGGGATACGGTAAACTTGTACTAACGCGTTGATTAAAGCGACTGGCTTTTTTTACCAGTCGCCATCTTTTCTGATTTATTCCCTGCCAAGTTTCGTTAGCCTTTCAATATCATTATTCACGGAAAGAATTAATAAACTCGTGGCGGTACAAAACACCGGACTGGTAATACAGTGATGACCATTCCAGCTACCATCTTCGTTTTGAATTTTAATCATTCTTCCACTGATGTTATCGTACCACTGCTTCCACTCATTGTCCTTGTTGATGATCATGGATTCACCGGTTTGCAGATAACTGATAAATTCTTCACCACCATTACTTCCAAATCCGTCCATCACGTCACTACGCTGTGAAGTAACTTTTGCAGACTCATAAACTTCATAAGCAGTTGCATACTTTTCTGATGCACTTTTCGAGAATCCGATATCCTGAAGATTTTTTGCAGAGGCTGGAGCATCAGCCGCTAATATTCCTTTACTCTTTGCATCCTTCATTGCCTCTTTTACACGCCTTGCTTCTTTTGCACTTGCCCTTGTTGAACCTGAAACAGAATAAAGAACTACACCAGCCGCACGACCCGTTACTACATCACCTGTTTGTGCATTGTAATTTCCTTTTTGAAAATCACGAGAACGCTCCAAAGCATCTTCATCAACATTTGCACCTTTTGCCTGGGCCATTTCTAGTGCATTGTTTGCCAGTGATGATTGCAATACTCCTGCCCATCCATCTCCTTTAATACTTCCATCAGCATTTTGAGCACGTTGTATTTTCGCTACGCATACATCCAGGTTATCCTTAGTTCTTTTCTTCAATGGAATGTTATGGTCCAGGTAATCAAGAATGGTAGTGAGAAACTGTGCCGTTAAAATCACGTCAATGTTACCACCAAGTTTCGTTTGAATTTGCGTACCGGTTTCAGTTGTGATATTGGTGGCATTTGCGGGAGTGGCTTCAACTTGCGCTAAGAGGTAGTTTAGCGCACGCTCAAGTTGCCTGGCATAAGGACCTGATGTAAGCGTATTGCCACTTCTTAGTAAAGCCATAGCAACCATTGAGGTAGTGGCCGGATCGGCTGGTACAGCGTGCGGGTCCATGACCTGTTGATGCATGTGACTACCCGCTCCCCATCCACCGTTGTTGTGTTGTGCTTTTGCAAGCCATGCTTCTCCGTTGTCAATAGAAGCCAATACCGTTTCCGGTGTTTTGTAAATAAAACTTGAGTCAGATGATTCCTCTCCGAACAAGGTACGAAACACGCATCCCTTTGGCCTTTCCCAATGCGTCCTGCGATCAATCTTAACTTTCTTTTCTTCGCGGAAAGAAAATGAAAGGAGTAAAAAAACACCTGTAAAAAACAGGCATAGTGTCCATAATTTCCAAAACTTCATAACTATTGATGTTTGTTTTCTGTTTTCTTATGATGCAGGATATGAACAGATTCCACAATATGAATTGGAGTTTTTTATGGAATGCCAAAAAGTGGGAGAGAAACTCATTACCTTCATTTTACATTTTTGATCATGCTAACGTCATTTATTGCGAGGCTCTGTAAAGCAGGGATTTCTTTTCGTTACGATAAATCCAGGAACCGAAATATTTTCCTCACTAATGTTATTGCCCTGGTCATTTGCGCATTATTCGTTATCCTGCTGGTTACTCACACCATTCGATTTTCTTTCGAAAGTCCCTCTTGGATATTGTTGTTTAACATTATTATATGTTACTGCGTACCCTTGTTAAACAAAGCGGGCTATTTTAATCTAAGCCGATATGTCGTTGTCCTCAATGTCATTCTTGGACTTTTTTTAATTGCGATATTAAGAAAGTTCGGCGTGTTCGATTATGAAAGTACCTATTTTGTGAACCGGTCTGGGATGTTGATTTTCTCCGTTATGCTTCCCATTGCGTTATTTCATAATCGCGAAAGAATTTCCCTGATCGTCACACTCTTGATTGGTTTACTTATGGTCATGTTATATGATCCGATACATAATTTGTTTGGTGTAGGTTACTACCAAATGGGGAACGACCGTCAGAATTATTACTACAATAATTTCTTTTATCTGATTATGTTTTCCGGGATGACAACTATAATGATCTACCTTAAGAAAACGATGGAGGATTATGAGGATAAGTATGAACAGTCGATTCATTCTTTATCAGAGAAAAATCTGCAAATTGAAAAGCAGCGAATGGAGCTGGCAGAGAAAAATTCATTGTTAGTAGAAGTGTTAAGCAAGAAAGATCATACCCTTACTACGGTTAACCAGGAATTAATTCGAAAAAATAATGATTTGCTCCAATTTTCATTTGCTATTTCACACAACGTTCGCGGTCCTGTGGCTACCATACTGGGATTGATGGGAATACTCGAGCGAAAGCCGACAAAAGAAGAATCGAAAGCAGTTTTGCAATACTTATCTAAATCAATCAAATCGCTAGATACTATTATTCAAGGACTCAATCGAATATTGGAGTCGAGAGATGATACTTTTAATATTAAGGAAAAAGTTGACCTGAGATCGGAACTAAATCGGATAGAAGAATTTTTAGAACCAGCCATAAAACAAAACCATGTAAGCTTAAGCTACAGACTTGACGTTGATAATTTATTTACAATTAAAACATACGTTCAAGATATTCTTAGTCAGTTGATCGCAAACGGTATTCAATTCCGCTCACCCCAAAGAAGACCAGTAATAAGTGTTATAACAGCTCGCGAAAATGGTGCAGTTATTATCCGTGTGGAAGATAACGGCCTGGGACTTGACCTGGAACGTCATAAGGAAGATTTGTTCCTGCCATTTAAAAGGTTTCACCCGACATCCAGTGGGAAAGGCATAGGCTTGTACCTGGTCAAGCTGCAGGTTGAGAAGTTGCGTGGCTCCGTTGATGTGCTCAGCAAGCCGGAAAAAGGTTTCAGTGTCACAATTCGTTTGAATGATGAATCACATCGAATGAATTGAAGGCACTACTGTCTGAACCATGACCCGCCTGCCGGACGGGCAGGTTTACCTGATTGAAGAATGAACAGGATTTGGGTTGCTGGATTTAGGCTTACTCACTTTTAACAAATCTGAAATCACATTTTGTTGCTCCATTAGCGATTGTTTCTGAACGAATAAGTTTAGTCAGAAGAATGCTTAATAATCATATCATAAACCTTGCGTGCCCTGTTGTATCCCTCTTCAGCGGTGGCACGTTCGCTCTCCCGAATGTTGGGTTGTTTCATTTTCCAGCATTGGTCAACAGCCTTTCTGCACCACTCTGCACTTTGTTTGATGTGAATGGGTTTGTCGTTCACCATTACAAAAACGGGATTGGTATGAGCGCTTGCTGGGATTCTCAAGGCAACCCAACTTGATTTTTTAATGGGGAAGTCGATCGGCATCTTCTTTTGATAAAGAGCTGCCTAAAAACGTAAGCGCTTCTTCAAGACGAACCGATTGAGCGAGTAAAGGTTGAGCTTCAACATTTTCTATCAAAGGCAATGCTTCAGATGAAGCGATGGGCACATGCTGAGCGAGTGTAACGTGGAGAAATAAAATAACAAATGTTAAAGTCGCCAGGAAATTTTTCATATGGCTTGAGATAAAGTGGGCTAACCAAGTTAGGAGGTTTTTATTTATAAAGCTTTATCACATCTTTTAAAATCTTCCCGATCGTCTTAATGGGTATGTCCTTATCAGGATCGAGCAGCATGATTTTCATTCTTGCCCGTTTTTCTATAATAAGTCGCGGATGGTTGATCTTCTTGCCGTCTACAATTCCAATGTATGGCTGCTTAAATTTTTTGTGAACCCAGAGGTAGCAAAATCTTTTTCCATTGTAGCAATAGAATGGCATTTTATATCTCCACGCCTCCGAAATGTTTTTGTCGTACTGCAGAATAAATTCGCGCAAGGCCTGAAGATAACTTTTTACAGGTTCATCCTTTTGGAGAAAATAATTGTCTATTTCGCGAAGCATACGAGTTTGAATATATTCAATGGAGAGAGTACAAATCCAACAGAAGATGATTAGAAAAATAAAATCTCGTCCTTCAATACATAATGGTCTTGTAGTTAAAATTCAGGATTGAGCCTCAAATTTTAACTGAAGGCATTTACGAGTTGGAAATGTTGCACTAATCTATTTCTATTTTTAGAATTCATTCCTACGTGAAGGAAAAGTCTTGATAGCGGAGATACATAATCCGCTGTCCAATTCAAGTAATTGGTTATCTTTGGATATGCAAATAGAAAGAACAAATAACGAAATTATTATCAGGGTAAATTCAGGTACCGACCTGATAGGATTACAGCGGATTTTGGACTACGTGAAATTCCGGGAAATCGCTTCCAAAAGCAAAGCAACTCCAGAACAAATCGATGAACTTGCAAAAGAATCCAAATCCTCATGGTGGGAAAAAAATAAAAGCCGGTTCATTAAGTGAATATAATTGTTGATACAAATATTGTATTTAGCGCAATCCTGAGTCGAAATGGAATAATCAGCGACCTTCTGCTCAACTCCTCCGATATATTTGATTTTTATTCCCCCTCGGTTATTTTGGATTAACTTAATGAACATCACCAGAAGCTATTGAAACTATCCGGGTATTCTGAAAGTGAGATCAATTTTTTAAAGCAGATGATATTGAAGAAAGTAGACTTAATTAACCTGGAATCGTTACAACAGGCAACTTGGGATAAAGCCATTACATTGACCAAAAACGTAGATGAATTTGATGCGCCTTTTGTTGCGCTTTGTTTGGAGTTGAGTTCGCCTCTTTGGACTGGGGACAAAAAATTAGCAAAAGGACTTAAACAACAAGGAGTCGATTGGGTTCTAACCACTGAGGCAATCAAGGAGATTCGTGGTGAAAAATAAAAGATGCAAGTGATTGCAAACACTTACGGAATAATTACAATCTTCCACTTCAAGCCTCGACAATCTCCAGCAGTCACGCTAAACTCAAATCAAAGTCACGAAAGCATGAGAAATTAAATCACATTCTTTAAATTGGAAGTCACAACCAAACCTACCCGCATTATGAAAAATTTCTTCCTGATCATTTTCCCACTCATTACGTCATTCACTTTTGCCCAGACAAAATTCGATGGACTCGAAATGAACATGGGAAATCTTTCCCGTTTGTCGGATGCTAAAACACGATCTATTAGTCCTGAAAATTTTACGGGAGAAAAAAGTAAAGGAGGAATGGCTGATCCTGTAAAAAGCAAAGGTCAGCGTAACGTTGCGAATGCAGCAGATCAGGCTGCCGACCTGGGATTAGGGTGGAAAGTTAATCCATTTATCATCATTAATTCAGGCGAGACTTTCACCATTGCAGAAATGGAAGGACCGGGCGCTGTTCAACATATCTGGATGACACCAACAGGCAACTGGCAATTTTCTATTATTCGTTTTTATTGGGATGATGAAAAGACGCCTTCTATTGAAGCGCCCATAGGTGCATTCTTTGGAATGGGATGGAATGAGTTTGCTCCTTTGAACTCACTTGCTGTTACCGTTAATCCAGGAAGCGCGTTTAATTGTTACTGGAAAATGCCATTCAGAAAGAAATGTAAAATAACAGTAGAGAATGTTAATCCTACAGAATCGATGCGTTTGTATTATCAGGTTGATTATACGCTAACAGACATTGGACAAGATGAAGCCTATCTTCACGCGCAATACAGAAGATCGCGTTCAACATCAGGTTCATCGCATACCATACTTGATGGTGTGAAAGGCAAGGGACATTATGTTGGAACTTACATGGCTGTAGGTGTAAATAATAATGGATGGTGGGGAGAAGGAGAGATTAAATTTTTTATGGATGGTGATAAAGATTTTGCAACCATTGTAGGAACAGGAACGGAAGATTATTTCTGTGGTTCTTACAATTTTGAAAATCAGGTAACGCATCAGTACCAGGAATTTTCAACTGCCTATGCAGGCTTACACCAGGTAATTCGGCCGAATGGATTGTATAAATCACAGCAACGATTTGGCATGTATCGCTGGCACATTCTTGATCCGGTTCGATTTGAGAGTGATTTAAAAATTACCATTCAGGATTTAGGCTGGCGACATAGCGGAAGATATTTGGCGCAGCAATCGGATATTATTACAGTGGCTTTCTGGTATCAACGTGAACCGCATGCAACATTTCCACAATTGCCTTCAAGGGAAAAGCTGGAAGTGAATTGACCCCTCGATCCTCTTAGGGGAAGGGCGGCGCTGATTGTCACACACAAAAAAAAAATATTTAGAATGATGAGGATTCCATATTTAATTATTGTGATGATTTTTTTTCTTTCAGCATGTAATCAATCCAATCAAAAAGCTGATGAGCCTGCACAAGTCGAATCCTTTCAACCCGGCACGTTTGGTTATGATTTAAATTTTCTTAGTGGTTATGATAGTGCGCTCGTAGTATTAGGTAAAGATGAGAATTCACAAATAATTGTTTCGCCGAAATATCAGGCTAAAGTTTTTACATCAACTGCTAATGGTGATAGCGGACAAAGTTTTGGCTGGATAAATTATAAAACCTTTTCCGCGCCCATCGATCCTCACATGAATGCTTATGGTGGCGAGAATAGATTGTGGCTCGGACCGGAAGGTGGTGTGTTCTCTCTATATTTTAATAAAGGAGATGAAATGGTTTTTGAAAATTGGAAAACCCCAGCACCGATTGATACCGAATCGTGGTCTGTAATTACCAGCGATGATCAATCTGTTGCAATGCAAAAAGATATGTTGCTGAATAATTATGCAGGAACACCATTATCATTGCGTGTTGACAGAAAAGTTTCCATTCTTGATGTATCCTCAATTTCAAGTCTGCTGAATGTTACGTTGGATAGTTCTGTTCATTCGGTAGGATACAAAACTGAAAACACGATTACCAATACAGGAAATATTGATTGGAATGATAAGACAGGCATGCCTTGTATTTGGATGTTGGATATGTTTAAACCGTCATCACAAACTGTTGTAATAATTCCTTATAAAACGGAAGGTGTTAATGCTGCTCTCAAAGTAGCTACTACAGATTATTTTGGTGAAATACCTTCGGATCGTGTTCAGTATAAAGATGGTATTTTATTATTTAAAGCTGATGGCAATATGAGAGGCAAACTTGGCATCGGCCCTGAACGGGCAAAGCCGGTTGCCGGAAGTTATGATGCACAAAATAAAGTTTTAACTGTCACTCTCTTTGATGTTGATGAAACAGGTAAATATCTCAACCAGGAATGGAATACAAAGAAACCTCCTTTTAGCGGAGATGCTGTGAACGCTTACAATGACGGACCGCTTGCGGATGGTAGTATTATGGGACCCTTCTATGAAATTGAAAGTGTATCGCCGGCAGCATTTTTAAGAAAAGGTGAATCACTTTCGCATCAGCACACTGTTTTTCATTTTACCGGGAATGAGGCTTCGCTTGATAAGATTGTTCAGGAATTGTTTAGTGTTTCAATAAATAATATTCAGGAGCTTTTGCCTTAGCATTGTCATTTCTTTTAGGCTTCTTCGACGCTTTTGCTTTTTCGTTAAAATCAAGGCAAAGATTTATCTAAAACTCTAACTCCTTCTTTGATTTAATTGCAGATTCGATTGTTTGTTATTTTGATTGACACTTTGGTATTTAAATCTATACTTTTATTATCAAATCGGGTAGCTACTAAATCCTTGCATTATGATACTTAAAAATGATTTATCTGAATACCATCACATAGTGAGTAACATGTTTCCAAAAATTTCGGGCAAAGATTGGAAACAGTATATGCTCACAGATGATCAGGTTGCTTTCTTTAATGAGAACGGTTATCTGGCTAACATAAAAGTGTTAAATGATGAGCAGATCGATCAGTTAAATCGAGAGTTAGCTGAAGTTGCAAACCCCAATCATCCGCAACATCATTTGTTTTATGAGTTTCATACCAATGAGTCGAGTGATCCAAATTCAATATTGTTTCATTCATTAGGGCATTGGCGAATAACACCGGGTCTTCATGATGTACTTTGGAATCCTGCGTTTGTAGTACCTGCGTATCAGTTGCTGGGTAATAAAGCAGTAAGGTTCTGGCACGATCAGCTTTTCTGCAAACCTGCGCATCATGGTGGTGTTGTTGCGTGGCACCAGGATTATAGTTACTGGACAAGAACATTGCCGATGCAACATCTCACTTGCTGGACAGGCTTAGATGATTCTACAATTGAAAATGGTTGTCTGTATTACATTCCGAAAAGTCATAAGTGGGGATTACTTGATAAACCTGAACTTGCGGGCAACATGGATGGTCTCGCTGATTTTTTAACCGACAAACAAAAGCAGGAATTTTCTAAACGTATACCTATTGAGATGAAGAAAGGGCATGCATCATTTCATCATCCTTTAATGGTTCATGGATCGTATGAAAATAAATCAGCGCGTTCCCGAAGAGCATTTGTTATTAATGTATTTGCCGATGGAACAAGATCAAATTCAGATGATGAACTTTTAAAAGGAGTACCCGCGGTTAAAAAAGGTGCAAAGATGGAAGGAAAGTTTTTCCCTTTGTTGTTTGATCCATCCGGTCTAAATTGATCGTAAGCAATCTACTCATTCCTCAATGTATTCGCCGGATTCATCATAGCGGCTTTAATGGTTTGCGTGCTCACCGTAACCAGGGCAATACCTATAGCGATGATTGCCGCCAGGAGGTATATACCAAAATGCATATTTACTCTATAAGCAAATCCATCCAGCCATTGATTCATAAAATACCATGCGACTGGCCAGGCTATAATATTGGCGATAAGAATAATAATGACAATCTCTGTTGAAAGCAACCTGAGTATATTTGGAATGGAAGCGCCTAATACTTTTCGTATTCCAATTTCTTTAATGCGTTGCAATGTATTGAAAGTGGCAAGGCCAAATAATCCGAGTGATGCAATGAATATTGCTAAACCTGAAAACACAACAAACAACTGACTTTGCTTCTGCTCACCTTCGTATAAATCTTTGTATTGATCGGTAAGAAATGAATATTCAAAAGGACGTTGTGGTAAAAATTCCTTCCAGACTTTTTCAACGTGAGCGATGCCTGTTTGCATGTTATTGCCTGCAATGGCAATAGAAAATCTATTATAGAATGGAGAAATGTGAAACACGAGAGGAACAATTGGTTCATGCAATGATTCAAAGTGAAAATCTTTCACAACACCGATTACCTGTCCTTTTGAATCGCCGTATTGAAAAACTTTTCCTATAGCATCATCGGTAGTCCAGCTAATCATTTTAACTGCCGATTCATTGAGAACAAACGCGAGTGAGTCATCGCTCTTAATCTCTCTGGAGAAATTTCTTCCGCTCAACAGGGTTATTCCATATGTATCGAAGAACGTATGATCTACACGAACATTCTTAATCACTACATCAGTCGAGGCAAGGGTATCACCTTTTTGAACTTGCGCTCCGTTGGAATCAAGTAGTCTGCCCGTGGGAATCCGGCTGGATCGTGAAACATTTTTAATCGCAGAATTTTTCACCAGCTCATTATAGAATGCATCGTAACTATTTTCAAGTCCGTCATTGTAATAGCTAAGGGTTATTACACGATCTTTTGTATAACCCAATTCACGGTTGTTCATGTAGTTGAGTTGTTGAAAGATTATAACGGTAGCGATAATCAACACAATGGATGTTGCAAATTGAGCTACCACCAAAACTTTCCGAACACCGCTTCTACCTTTAGTGGATCCTGACTGACTTTTCAATGTAAGCGCAGGTTTAAAACCTGAGATAACAAAAGCCGGATAAATTCCTGCTATTGCTCCAACAAGTACAGTAGCAGCAATAATAATAGTAATAACAGAGGCATGGGTTATAAGATTAAGTTGAAGAGATTTTCCAGTGAAATCATTAAGCCAACCGATAGAGAATGATGTTAGTCCGATTGCAATCACAAGAGCGAATAATGCAACAAGAATCGATTCACTTAAATATTGAACGATAAGTTGGGTTTTAAACGCACCCACTACTTTTCGAAGGCCAACTTCTTTCGCGCGTTTGGTAGCACGTGCTGTTGAGAGATTTATAAAATTGAAACAAGCGATAAGAATAATGAATGAGCCAATCACGCCCATCATATAAACATTATTAATGTTGCCATTGGCTTCCACCTCTGAGTCGAGGTGTGAGCGAAGGTGAATATCCGTAAGGGGTTGAAGGAAAAGGCCCGTCCATGTGGAGGGCATCGGATAATTATTCGCAGCCGCTTTCTGGCCCATGTGCCGGTCGATAAAGGCAGGAAACTCAGCCTGAACTTTCGTCGGATCAAATTGATCGTTTACTAAAATGTATGTACCAAATGAGTTATTTCCCCAGTTCGTCTCAAGACCTTGCCGTCCGTAAACATTATCGTCTTCCAGGGTACTAAAGGAGACTAAAAAATCAGGATGCCAGTGTGATTGCTCAGGAAAGGATTTATATACTCCGGTGATCTCAAGATCAAACTGGTTGTTAACTCTGAAATGTTTTCCGATCACCTCTTCATTTCCGAAATACTTTTCTGTCATTTTATCAGAAAGCATAACGGTAAAAGGGCGCTCAAGACTTTTCTTTGCATCGCCTTTTAAAATAGAGATGGAAAAAATATTAAAAATGGAAGGCTCAGCAAGGAATGTGTTGGGTTCGTTGAAACTGATTTTGCGTTCACCATTTTCTTCAATAGCAAAGAGAACATTATACTGAAGTGTGCGTGCAACTTCTTTAATGTCTGTAAAATCATTTTTTAAAAGAGGCCCGAAGGGTGGCGCTAAATGTCCGAGATGGAGATTTACCGTTCCGTCTTGTGAGAGAAAATTACGGGTTACGCGATAGATGCGGTCTACATTGGAATGATATCGGTCGTAACTTAACTCGTCCTTTATAAACAAATAAATCAACAGGCAACAAGTCATGGCTAGTGCCAATCCGGCAATGTTTATAAATGATGTGAGCTTGTTTCGGGAAATGGATCGGAGAGCGACTTTAAGGTAGTTGAGGATCATAAAGGGCAAGGTTTGTTAACTAAGACTTCGAAACGCGTTGAATGGTTACCTTCATAGATGGCTTTTTTTACACTTTAGTTGCATCGGTGCCAAAATCAGCGGCCATTGGTCATTGGTTGTTGAGGATTGGATAATTATTGGCTATGATATAAGACTCAACATCCAATGACCCTGACCACTTATCTTTTTAAGCCTGGCCTTTACTTTAACCTTAACCAATCAGGGATTCAAAACTTAAAGCTTAATCAGATTTTGTTTTGCTTGCCAATAATCGGGCCGATTGAAAAACAAGTTATTTTGACAGATTTAGGATGGCTATGTGTTCAATAATGAGCACTGTGGATGTACAATAGCGGGCAGGAGGGAAGTCATTAGTCATTGGTTGTCTGTCCTTAATGACCGATGACTAATGACTAATGACTTTTACACCCCTTCTCCAAAAGTGAGCAGATTATGATCCTTGTCGATAATTGAAAATTCTCTTTGCTTCCAGGGTTTCGTTTCAAGTTTTCCGAGGCTTGCGAATTGCACATTTTTCTTTTTAATATCTTGATAAAATTCGTCAATGCCAGATATCCTTATGTAACACATTCCATCATTCTTTAGCGGATCAAAGTCGCCATCAAGAAAGAAGTGGATTTCAATATTATCGCACATAAGCATAAGATAATCTTCATAATCACCACCCACCTGACGGAAATTTAACTGCTCAACATAAAATGATTTTGTCACCTGTAGGTCTCTTGACGGAAGTTTAGGAATGATAGATTGTAAATGAGGCATATAGTAAAGAGGATTGACCAATGAACCAAAGTTAGAAATAATTATCCTGAAAGAAATTTATTCATTTAACTTCACCTAAAATGTATTCATTCCCAATGACTATTGATCAATGACCAGTACTCCTCACTTTATAATATTCCCCGCATCTTTCCGAAAGACAGTTATTACACAAAGCTCCCAAAGAAGTTCAGAGGCACACTAAGGCATTTTCCTTTGTGTACCTCAGTGTCTTTTTCCGTGTCCTTTGTGTAATGGATTTCTTAATTCAACGACATTGATTGACTATGACTTTTTTATACCGATCGGTATATTTTAAAATACTTTCTTATCTTTGCCGCATGTCCAAGGCAGAGCGTACGCGGCAATTAATTATTGAAAAAACAGCGCCTTTGTTTAATCAGAAAGGTTATGTCGGTACTACGTTGTCTGATTTGACAGAAGCCACCGGACTTACAAAAGGTTCCCTTTACGGAAACTTTACTGATAAAGATGAGATTGCAAGAGAAGCATTTTTATTCTCAGTCAGAAAAGTTAAGCGTATGGTTAAAAATCACGTGGATGAAGCAACTACAAATAAAAAAAAGCTGGTTGCCTTATTGGAGTTCTTCGCGGCTTATGTTTTTAACCCACCGGTAGCAGGAGGATGTCCCTTATTGAATACCGCCATCGAAGCGGATGATCATTATATTACGATTCGGAAATATGTTTCACGAGAACTCGTGGAGACTATTGATTTTATAGATTCGATATTGAAAAAAGGAGTAAAGGCCGGTGAATTCAAACCCGGAATTCGTACACGCGAAATTGCTTATACTTTGTTTTGTTCCGTAGAGGGCGCCTTAATGTTTGCCCGCGTTGAACGTTCGGATGAACCGATGAATATTATCGTAAAGCATTGCAAAAAAATTCTTGATTCAATTAGTGTATAGCTTATTTACCATTAAACTTTATTCATGAAAGCAAAAAGAGTTGTAGTAACAGGATTAGGTGCGGTGACACCATTGGGAAATTCGGTTTCAGAATTTTGGAGTAACCTGATTGATGGAAAGAGCGGCGCTGCCCTGATTAATAAATTTGACACCTCGAAATTCAAAGTGAAGTTTGCCTGTGAAGTAAAGAATTTTGATCCACTGAATTATTTTGAAAAAGCAGAGGTAAGGAAGATAGATCCTTTTACTCAATATGCTCTCGTAGCTTCGGATGAAGCCATCAAAGATTCTGCTCTCGATCTTGATAAGATTGACAAAACTAGAGTTGGAGTTATCTGGGGATCGGGTAATGGAGGCTTTTACACTTTTCAACAAGAAATAATTGATTATGCAAGAGGTGATGGTACACCACGCATTAACCCCTATTTTATTCCGAAAGTAATTGTTGACATCGCGTCCGGATGGATATCGATGCGTTATGGTTTTATGGGTTTGAATTTCACCACGGTATCTGCTTGCGCTACTTCAAATACCGCACTTATTGATGCAATGAATTACATACGATGGGGTAAGGCTACCGTTATTATTGCCGGTGGATCGGAAGCTGCAGTAAATGAAGCAGGTGTTGGAGGGTTTGCTGCTATGAAGGCGCTTTCAACTCGTAATGATGATCCTCAAGGTGCTTCGCGCCCATTTGATGTAGACCGTGATGGTTTTGTAATGGGTGAAGGCGCAGGTGCACTGGTTCTCGAAGAATATGAGCACGCTAAAAATCGTGGCGCAAAAATTTACGCTGAGATTGTTGGTGGAGGAATGTCAGCAGATGCATATCATTTAACGGCTACTCATCCGGAAGGAAAAGGAGCAATATTGGGAATGCAGTGGGCGTTGGAAGATGCAGAATTAAAACCTTCCGATGTTGACTATCTTAATCCTCACGCCACTTCAACACCATTGGGAGATATGAGTGAAATGAAAGCTGTACTAAAAATTTTTGGTGAAAGACCAGATCATCTTCATATCAGCGCCACCAAATCTTCCATCGGACATTTACTTGGTGCTGCCGGAGCTGCGGAAGCAATTATTTGCATTAAAGCCATCGAAACCGGTACGATTCCGCCTACCATAAATACAACTACAATTGATCCTGAAATGCCACAGGGATTACAGCTTGTTACGGGAAAGAGTATTAAAAAAGATATTACCGTAGCGATGAGCAATACGTTTGGTTTTGGAGGTCATAATGCTACCACCGTTTTTCGAAAGATCTAAATTTTTTGTTGAGAATGGTTTATGCAGAAGATTATCGGTATTGGTTAAAGATTATTTAAAATGTAATTTGACGCCAACCTAAACATTATCACGTATGTATTTATTTAAATCATTCTTAGTCTCAGTAATTCTGTTGCTTGTATGTGTCGTTGCGTTTCCGCAGAAAAAGTCAAAGAAAAAAGATGAACCTGCTCCTCCCAAAGAGGAAGTTAAGGAAACCAGGGATAAAGATGCAACCAAAAGTATAGATGAGGTTGTAAAGAAATGTAAAAAGTATGACGGACTTTTTACCATTTATCAGGATTCAACGAACGGAAAAATATACATTCTTGTCAATAAAAATCAATTAGATAAAGAGTACATCCAATTCACGCAGGTAATGGATGGGCCTGTTGATTTCTACGCCATGCGGGGTGCCTATCGTCCAAGTAAAGTTTTTAAAATATCACGTTACTTTGACAAGATTGAATTTCGACTTGAAAATACTTCATACTATTTCGATCCAAATAATCCGATAAGTAAAGCGAAGGATGCCAACATTAATCAGCCGCTTATTTTCTCTGAGAAAATTGTGGGAACAAACAGTAATAAAGATCAATATCTTATTGAAGGTGAAAAACTGTTTGTATCGGAATCATTTGTCCAGGTAAAGCCATCGCCCAGTCCGAATGACAAGCCCGGGCAACGCTTTAAGTTGGGAAGCCTGACGAAGGATAAGTCGAAAGTACTCGGAATAAAAAATTATCCGCAGAATACTGACGTTCAGGTTGAGCTTGTGTTTGAAGATCCGTATCCAATGAATTCAGGTGGCATTGATGTTACGGATGCACGTTCAGTAAACATCAAACTTCACAATAGTCTTATCGCCATGCCTGAAAATGACTATGAGGTACGTTATGATGATCCGCGCGTTGGTTATTTTATTGATCAAATAACGGACCTGACATCTGCCAAGGCTGCACCTTACCGGGATGTTATTCATCGTTGGCATTTAAAAAAGAAAGATCCGTCGGCAGCGGTATCAGAGCCGGTTGAACCCATCGTATGGTGGATTGAAAATACGACACCAAAAGAATTACGCTCCTACATTCGCGATGGTGTTTTGGAATGGAATCGTGCGTTTGAAAAAGCCGGTTTCAAAAATGCAGTGGTAGTGAAAGAACAACCTGACGATGCTGATTGGGATGCCGGTGATATTCGATACAACGTATTACGATGGACATCTTCACCAAGACCTCCGTTTGGCGGTTATGGTCCAAGCTTCGTAAACCCAAGAACAGGTCAGATTCTTGGAGCGGATGTTATGCTGGAATATGTTTTTGTAACGCGCCGTATGAAGTATGAAGAAATTTATAATACACAGGCATTAGAGAGTGAGCTTGAATCCAGTGCTGATCCTCATCTTTGTTCAGTGAGTATGCACCTGCAACATTCAATTCTTTTTGGTATAACTGCTATGGAGGCATTGGAGTTGGATAAAGCAGAAGAAAGCAAGTTGATTCAACAATCGGTTTATTACCTCGTGTTACATGAAGTAGGCCATACCCTCGGACTGAATCACAATATGAAATCCAGTAATCTTCACGATCCGGTAGCGATTCAGGATGTAAAACTTGCTAATGAGGAAGGGCTTACCGGATCAGTCATGGAGTATCCGGCAATCAATTTTTCACCTGATCCTAACAAACAGGGAAATTATTACACTACTATTCCAGGTCCTTACGATGACTGGGCAATTCAATTTGGTTATGCTGAGTTCAACAAAGATGAAGAGGAGCAAAAGCTTGAGGAAATTCTAAGCCGATCGACCGATCCTAAACTTGCTTTCGGGAATGATGCGGATGACATGCGATCTCCCGGACGTGGCATTGATCCAAAAGTAATGATCAATGACTTAACCAGCGATCCGGTTGCTTACGCGGAAGGACGCTTAAAGTTAGTGAATAGTCTTTATCCGAAAATAAAATCAAAGTTTTCTCAACCGGGTGAAACTTACCAGCGATTGAGCATGACTTATCTTACACTCATTAACGAATGTGAGACTTCTCTTGAGATAATAAGCCGGCAGATTGGTGGTGTATATGTTGATCGTGCTGTCGCCGGACAACAAGGCGCTGGAAAGCCTTTCCAACCGGTAGGCTATCAGAAACAAAAAGATGCCATGAAGAAAATAGCCCAATATGGATTTAGCCCTTCTGCTTTAAAGGCGCCAACTGATTTATACAATATGCTTCAAGTGCAACGTCGTGGTTTTAATCATTACAGTTCTACAGAAGATCCTAAAATTCATAACAGGATATTGATGATCCATAAGGATTTGTTAAATCAACTTCTTCACCAGAATACGCTGCAACGCATGATTGATTCTGAATTGTATGGTAATCAATACAAGTTATCGGAATTCATGATCGATCTGACGAACTCGATTTTTAAAGATGATCTGGGCAAATCAGTAAACAGCATGCGCCAGAATTTGCAAACAGAATACGTATTGTATTTGTCGCGCATCATGGCAAAAAGTTCAACCTATCAACACGTGGCTCAGGCCATGGCATTCTCTGAATTAAACCGCATAAAAAGGATGACGCAGAATGTTGCATCACCGGATGCTTCAACAAAAGCTCACCGGGAATATGTTGATTACCTGATTAATGAAGCGACTGTTGTAAAATAATTTGGACTCCATGAGCCCTGTAGATTTAATTCCCCTCTCCCGTTTCGGAGAGGGGACTACAATTTTTCAAGTTGCAAGAATGAGGATGGGGTGAGGCCAGGATTATTAGATCTATTTCTTCAGGTAAAAATCCTTCTGCTTCTTATCCAGTTTCTCTGTTGCGTAGCGAAGCATTGTGCGTGGCATAATGCCAGCGTACTTATCTAAAAAAGATATCAGCTTTTGTTTGTCTCTTTTTCCCGCTTCCCGAATCCAACTGCCAACGGCTTTGTGAATGAGGTCTTCTTTATCTTTTACCAGTAGCTCCGCGATTTTAAAAGTATCATTTATATCGCCCTGACGGATAAAAAAATAAGTGCTCACAATAGCTGTTCTGCGCTCCCAGATATTTTTGGACTTTGCCAGCTTATAAAGAATTGCCCTCGGCTTATCGAACAAATAACCGCCCACTACATAAGGAGCGCTCCGATCTACAAGGTCCCAATTATTTATGCGGTCGTGATGATCAATGTATAATTCGAATAATGCTTTCTTTTCCGCTGCTGAAGTTTTTTTGTTTCGTGCCTGAAAATCCATAATGCTGACAGCACCCATTCTTACTTCGTAATACGGATTGTCAAACAGTTTTTCTATTTCTTTAATGGGCATTCCTATAAATTCTTTTGCTATTGAAAAAATTGTTCCCATTCGAACGCCGAGGCATATATCATGATCGTCTTCATTGTAGAAGCGTTTGTTTTTCTTCAGTTCTTCGGAGGATTGATGTGATTTTAATGCGGCGATGAATTGTTGAGCGGTTGGTAACGCAACTTCCGCTTTATTTAACTTTGTTGGATTGCTTTTTTGCCTGGTTGATTTTTTGAGCGTTGGTTTCATCACATCAAAAATTTCGAGTTGTATCGTTTGTCTGAATTAGGGCTCAATAATGATGTTTCACTTTCTATCTATACCAATTCCTTATTCATTAAATCTGCTAACTCGTAATATGCCCTGAACGAATTGTTTCGTTTTGGCCTTGGTTTGTTCTTTAGTTCAATGGTATTTTCTGACAATACAAACACTTGTTTTTCGTCATCAGGTAAATTTTTCCAGCGACTATTATTTTTCAACATATACTCTGTATAATCTTTTACGTTCTGTCTTATCCGAAGATCAAAACTCTCGTCGTCCATAAATGTTTTTAAATCCTTATGAAAGTTTAAGATAATAATCTTATCCACTTTATAGAGTTTTTCCATTTCACCACCACCACTATTTCTAAAAGTCAGATATAACGGTCGATATTGAATTATATATTTTCCGCTGTTCGGACATTCATATATATGAAATTTGTTAATGGCATTTCGAGACCACTCTGCCGTTGGAATGGAAAAGACTTCTTTTTCATAGAATTTCATAGATCCGTTAATATTTGTTATAAAATAGAAATAGTCATTAAGTAATTCGTCTTTTTTCGATGTGACTCTATATAAAGCTTCTATTAATTCAGACCAGGTTATTGAAATCAGATTCTTGTGTTCAGTTGGGCTGGGATATTTAGTTAAAGTAACTCCATAAACAGCGTCATTAAAATCTAACAATTCTTTGAAGGATTGTTGAGTTATATAGTTTTCAATTTGCTTGTTTGTCTCATATACGGAAGTTCCTTTATTAATGCTTTTGGCTTCAATTAAAATGGCTTTAAATGGCTGGCCCTTAACGTAAAGCCTCAACACAATATCTGCTCTAACTTTTTCATTTTTCTGCGATATCAATTCACAATTTACTATAAGCCTGTCTATCTTGTTTAAGTTAATATTTCCAATTTTCCTTTTGATTGTTGGTAAGCTGAAAAATACGCCTAAAGCTATCCTGGATTTAGAAAGTAGTAAACCAAGTCCTTTTGTCTGTTGTGTTTCTTTATCTCCGGATATCAAATCAAAATAACTGGATCTTAAGGTATTGTAAAGCCGAAAATTTTGTTCCATGTTATCAATTTGAATATCTCGTACAATGCATTATCGAACTTCTCAAGTGCCGCATATCTTTCAAAATCTCAATGTAAACACCGTCTTCACCCCCGGTTCCGATTCAACAGTAAGTGTTCCGTTATGCATTTGCATGATCTGTCGTGACAGGCTTAAACCAATACCTGAGCCGGTTCTTTTTGTTGTGTAAAAAGGCACGAAAATAGATTCAAGCGCTTCCCTGATAATACCCGGTCCGTTATCAATCACTTCAATTTTAACGGCCGTATCATGCCGTGCAATAAGTTGTATTTGTGGATTCTCCGTTTCGCTCACGGCTTCAATAGCATTTTTTACCAGGTTAATTACAACCTGTTCAAGCAGCTCTTCATCGGCTTGAATGGTGAGGTACTCTGAGTTACACTCATATTCGAATTTTATGTTATGCTTCCTGAATTCAGGTTTCATCAGTTGTGCGATCTTCTCGACCATATCTTTCAGCCTGACCGTTTTTATCTTGGGCTGCGGTACAGAAGTATATTCACGGTAGGCATCAATGAATTTAATAAGACCGCGGCTCCGGCTTTCAATAGTGCCCAGGCCCTCTCTTAAGTCGTCTGCTCCTTCATCCTTTAATTCGTAATGTCCGTCTTTTTTTGTGAGATCGTGATCAAGAATTTCTTTCAAAGTGGAGGTGAGTGATGAAATGGGTGTAATTGAATTCATGATCTCATGGCGGAGCACACGCGTAAGGTTTTGCCATGCTTCCAATTCTTGTCTTTGTAACTCAGGCTGAATGTTTTGTAATGTAATTAGCTTAACGGTGTTGCCACGAATTCTAAGCAATGTTGCCTGAATAGTAAGATGAAGTTCATTGCCTCCTTTATAAAGATTACTTTTTCCTGGCTCTGTGTCGAAAATTGATTTATACAACCTTGGATTTATTTCCAGTAATTCCTCCATATTCTGGAGTCGTTGTACATTCAGGAAGCGCCTTGCATTAGTATTGATCAGTTGAACTTTTCCATCATTATCATAAGAAAGTATTCCGGTACGTACTTGCTGAACAACAGTGTTAAGATATTGCCAGTGTTCTTCTTTTTCTGAGCGCGCTTTTCGGAAAGCTTCAAGAACTTCGTTAAAGGCAATGTTCAGGTCTTTAAAACTTTTTCCAAGTTTATTGTCGGAAGTGAAGCCTGAAATAAAATCTGAATACTTAACTGACTCCAGGAAGCGTGTAAGCTTTCGATTCGTCTGGCTAACGAACCTGAACATTTCAGCCAACTGCAATATAATGATCACCCCTGTCAGCACGGCGGCGAAAAGCATATTCGGCCTTCCAATCATGAATATCAGCAACGCCAGAGCCAGTCCGATGAGAACCACCCGGATAAAAACGCGCGCTCTGAAATCTTTAAAACCAAATGACATGGAAGAATGCTAAAAAGGTACGAGGTACGATTTACGAAGTACGAGGTAGCGTGTCAAGGTTTATCAGCTCTTATTCAAAACAAGTATTCAATTCAACTACCTGCCTGACGGCAGACAGGTTCAATATTCACTCCTTCACTCATCAATTATCAGAGTCCGTATTTTTCCAATCTCCTGTAGAGGGAAGACCGGGTTAGTCCCAGTTCGGTTGCGGCCTGAGTGATATTGCCATTGTATTTTTTGAGGACTTTCCGGATAAGTAATTTTTCTACTTCTTCAAGATTATATTGATCCAGACTTAATTGTCCATCCTCTTTTCCTGTTGTCGTAGAAAAATTAAAATCTTCCGGTTGTAGAATACTTGAATTGCTGAGAATCACTGCACGTTCAATGGCATGTTGAAGTTCGCGTACGTTGCCTGGCCAGGTGTGCTTATGCATTCGGGTCATGGCTGCATCACTAATCTTCGTGATGTTCTTATTATACCTTGCGTTATAGTGTTTCAGAAAATGATTTGCCAACAGAGGGATATCTTCAAACCGTTCTCGTAGCGGTGGAATTTCAATTTCAATTGTGTTGATACGGTAAAGAAGATCTTGTCTGAAGCGGTTTTCTTTTACCATGTCATACAATGGTAAATTGGTAGCACAAATCAATCGAATGTCGATGTTTGTGTCTTTGTTACTTCCAACGCGGCTCACTTTTCTATTTTGAATCACCGTTAGGAGCTTGGCCTGTAGGGGCATCGAAAGATTACCAATTTCATCAAGGAAAAGACTACCGCCATTTGCTAATTCAAATCTACCGGCTCTATCTTCTTTTGCATCCGTGAAAGCGCCTTTCTTGTGACCAAATAGTTCGCTTTCAAATAATGTTTCTGTTATCGAACCAAGATCAACGCCAACAAAATTCTCCTGCTTGCGTGCAGAGTTCCTATGAATAGCACGGGCGATCATTTCTTTACCTGTTCCGTTTTCGCCCAGTATCAAAACATTTGCATCGGTATGCGCTACGCGATCTATCGTTTGGAAGATCCGTTGCATGGCAGCGCTTTGTCCTATGATTTCGCTGTAGCGATCATTCAGCGCCTGGTTGATCTCGTGATTTTTAATTTTAAGATTTTCAATTTCATCACGCGATTTGCGCAGTCGCATGGAAGAATATAATGTGGCCAGTAATTTCTCATTCTCCCATGGCTTCAATACAAAATCAGTTGCTCCGGCTTTAATTGCCCGCACTGCCATTTGTACATCACCATAAGCAGTAATCAGTACAACAACGGCTGAGGGATCAGTCTCCAGGATTTTCTCAAGCCAGTAATATCCCTCGCTTCCGCTGCTAACATCCTTTGTAAAGTTCATGTCGAGTAAAATCACATCGTAGTCTTCATTGTTCATTAAACCAGGAATCGCTTCCGGGTTCTTCTCAATGTCGACTTGAGCAAAATGTCTCTTAAGGTGCATCTTGGCAGCCTTCAACAAGTCTTCATTGTCATCCACGATAAGGATTTTTCCCTGCTTTTGTTCCATAGTTGTTCGGGCCGGCGGTGTATCAGTTTTAAACATATATGTCCGCTTGTGGGCAAAGGATATACCGAAAGCCAAAAGACGTAAATACGTTTGAAAAAAGGATTTTTAGTGTATAAATGTACGAATTTTACGTCCGTAATCGGACAGACTCGTTCATGAGTGAACGTGAAAGTCACGTTTTAACCTCTAAAAGAGCGGGAATGTTGCTTGGCACATTTGTTGGCAATGGGCCTTATGCACAAATGGGTGCGTGGGTTGAAACTATCCCTACATAGTTAAGTATTAATGATGAGCCAGGAAGTAATGGATAAAAAGATTAAAAAGAAAAAGTGGACGGTAAAGCGTATTGCCACCTACAGTGGAATTGCCTTGTTTGTATTTTTTGTAGGGTACCAGGTTTTGTTTGCTGACAGGCGTTCGAAATTAAAAGTAGACTTAGAAAAGATTACAGTCTCTACGGTTCAGCGAGGGGTATTTCTGGAATTCATTCCCCAGACCGGTACTGTTGAGCCAAGCCGCACGGTTTATCTTGACGCGGTTGAAGGGGGAAGCATTAAGTCGATCGTTGCTGAGAGTGGTACCATGCTTAAAAAGGGTGATGTTATCCTTGAATTAAGCAACCTTAACCGTGAAATACAAGTCATGCAGCAGGAAGCTCAACTTGTGGAAAGCATAAATCAAACGCGTACTACCCGTCTTAATATCACCAGAAACGATTTGGAGCAGCGCCAGCAACTTGCTTTGATTGAAAATGCACTGGCAACTACAGAACCAAAATATAATCGTCAAAAGCAACTTTTTGAGAAGAAATTGATCTCTAAACAAGAATTTGAACAAACGGAAGCTGATTATAAGTATAACCTTGAACGTAAAAGAATTACTTATGAGGTTTATCGTAAAGATTCAATTGAGCGAATACGCCAACTGCATTCTATGGATCAAACGGAAGGCCGCTTGAGCATGAGCTTGGAAGGTGCTGGAAAAATTTTGGAGAACCTCGTGATTCGTGCACCCATTGACGGACAATTATCACGTCCTCAATTGGAAGTGGGGCAAGCGGTTAATCAAGGACAGCGATTAGGACAAATTGATATCCTGGGAAGTTATAAGGTAAAGGTTCCTATTGATGAAATTTATTTGCCAAGAATATCACAGGGGCTTCATGCTACAACCACTTTTGCAGGTAAAGATTACGAGCTCGAAATTGCCTACATATATCCCAACGTGATCGCTGGCAGATTTGAAGTTGATATGAATTTTGTGGGTGATACGCCTCCGGGAATCAGAAGAGGACAATCACTTCGGTTGCGAATTGAATTAGGACAATCATCCGAAGAATTGCTCTTGCCCGTAGGTGGATTCTATAAAGATACAGGAGGTAACTGGGTATTTGTCCTGGATGGCGAAAACCGTGCTGTTAAACGTGATATTAAATTAGGCAGAAAGAATACGGAGAACTATGAAGTACTGGAAGGCCTGCAGCCTGGTGACAAGGTGATCACTTCTTCGTATGAAAATTTCGGTAACAACGAAGTATTGCTATTGAATTAAAACTAAATAATAAAATAATCAATCTTAAAATTCGTAAATCGTAAAATCTAAAATCATAAAGCCATGATCAAACTGAAAAATCTGGAGAAAGTTTATACAACTGAAGAAGTTGAAACAACCGCCCTCAATAGTATTAACCTGGAAATTAAAGAAGGAGAATTTGTTGCTATAATGGGACCTTCCGGTTGTGGTAAGTCTACCTTGCTTAACATTCTTGGTCTGTTGGACAATCCATCAAATGGTGAGTACTTTTTCGGTGAACACGAAGTCGCTAAATACTCCGAACGTCAGCGTGCTCAACTAAGGAAAGGTTCTATAGGCTTCGTGTTTCAAAGCTTTAACCTTATTGATGAACTTACTGTTTTTGAAAACGTTGAATTGCCATTGTTGTATTTGAAAGTTCCGGCATCAGAAAGAAAGCAACGTGTTGAAGAAGTGTTGGAACGTATGAACATCATGCACCGCAGAAATCATTTTCCACAGCAACTTTCCGGTGGTCAGCAACAACGTGTGGCTATTGCCCGGGCTATTGTGGCAAAACCCAGAGTGATCCTTGCCGATGAACCGACTGGTAATTTGGATTCAGCGAATGGTGAAGAAGTGATGAAACTTCTTTCTCAATTAAATGAAGAAGGAACGACCATTATCATGGTGACTCACTCACCTTATGACGCTAACTATGCACACCGTATCGTTAACCTGTTTGACGGTAAAGTGGTGACTGAGAATTTGAAAGAACAATTTCATATTTAGTTTAGTAGTTATTTGTTATCAGGGTTAATGGTACTGGTTTATGTGAATAGTATTTTCATCATGCCTTTAACGAATAACTTAATAATGAATAACAAAAAAAATGCACAGGATAAAGATCATGGCTATTTTTTGTCCTGTGCATTTTTTATGATCGCTTTGTTTCGACCTGCTGAGACAGGAGTAACGTGTCATTGCCCGTAAGAGAAGTGTTATATACTGTTTCGCAGGATCATAAATACATGAACCAGCTCGAAGTCAAAAACGACTAGTGGTAAAGGCACTGTAATTCAGATAACAAATGCTCCGATTATTAATGGCTCAAAAAAAATGAGAAGTAAGATATTTTTAATTGGGATTTGTATACTTGGAACGTTGACCATATTCTTACTGATAAGATATAAAATGAAAAGAGCTGTTTCTTATTTTAACAGCGGGCAACTGAAGCACGAAGTTTTTCTAAAAGATGGAAAACCTGAGGGTTTGGGGATTGTATATTTTGAGAGTGGTAAAGTGCAATCCAGAACATACTGGAAGAACGGAAAGAAACATGGGAGAAGTGTAGTTTACTATGAAAATGGAAATCTTTATCAAGAGAATGATTACAAAGATGACGTTTGTCAAATCTCTAGGGAGTACACAGAAGATGGTAACTTGATAGAGATGAGAGTATACGATTCGCTGGGACGAATTTTTGATTATTACATTTATAATAAAGATGGATCAAGGAATTTTGCTCGTGAAACTAAAGATCCTATTTTTATTCGAGAAAAGGACACTGTAAATCTTGGGGAAAATTATAAAGCATGGATCAGATTAGGAAACAGACAATTTAATCATGTTGACGTAATTATTGGGGACATCAGCGATCCTAAAATCGTCAAGAAAAACTTACCATTACCTAAGGTTGATAACCTAACATCAATTCTTAGTATTAAAGCCGATTCAATAGGGTTGAGAGGAATATCTGGCGTTGTATTCGAGCGCAGTACAACATCCGATTCCTTGGATTTAATTCCATTTACACATCGTTTCTATGTCGTAGGCAGAAATTCTCATTGAAGTGATCTTTTGCCGTCCTATTCTTTATTTATTTTTTCTTTTAGTAAAGTGTAACAATAATGCAACGAAACGCATCTTAAAAGCGTCTTATCCCTGGCAGTAAATCCATTACTATGATAAAAAACTATCTCCTCATTACTCTTCGCAGCATGATGAAGAATAAGCTATTCATCATCATCAATGTGCTGGGAATGGGTGTAGCTATTGCATGCTGCATTGTGGCATACTTCACCTACGATTTTGATTCCAGTTTTAACACCATGCATAAAAATGGTGAAACAATTTACCGTATCAACTCCGTACGGGAATTTGATAATACGTTAAAGAACTTCGGTAGTGTGCCGCTTCCGTTAGGAGCAGCGATCATGGAAAATATCGCTGATGCCGATCAGGTAACACGCTATCATTATTCATGGTCTGATTTTAAGAGAGACGACGATCTTTTTCCTGCATCGCTTGCCTATGTAGACCCGGATTTTTTCTCCATGTTCACTTTTGATTTCATTTCAGGTAATCCAGCCGAACTAAAAGATAAATCGAGTGTATTCATCAGCGATAAAATGGCCGACAAACTGTTTGGCACAACGGATGTTGTTGGCAAGACATTATCTCAGGAGTACAGGGGTGAATTGAAAGAAATAAAAATTGCAGGAGTATTTAAAGAGCAGTCACAGAACTCCAGTTTCTATTTCCGAAGCGCTTACATGAATTTTGAAAATCTTTTTGATGAATTCACCGATATACAGCGTGATGACTGGAAACGGCCTTGTACAATATTCGTCAACGTAAAAGACCCGAGCCGTTTATCATCCGTTCATAAACAATTGCAAGCTTATGTTGCTAATAACAACAAAGTAAGAGAAGATTTTATTGTAAGAGAATTTGCTCTTGATCACTTTCCGGGAATGGCTCACCGCGACCGTGCAGAAAGTACCAATAGCTGGACCTGGGATGCACCTCCTGTTGCTGCTGTTCCTGGATCGGCAATGATGGGCATACTGATTTTATTAATTGCCTGCTTCAATCTTACTAATACGGCTATTGCAATTTCCTCACGAAGGTTAAAGGAAATAGGGCTCCGGAAAGTAATGGGTGGACTGCGTGGTCAGTTGATCGTTCAGTTTATCGGGGAGACCATGTTGATTTGTTTTTTTGCGTTGGTTGTTGGCTTACTTCTTACTGAAGTACTCATTGCAGGTTGGAATAATTTGTGGGAGCACATGAAGCTTACAACCCACTATTTGGATAGTGTAAATTTCTTATTCTTCCTCATTGGAGTTTTGCTATTTACCGGATTGCTCGCGGGAAGTTACCCGGCATTCTACATCAGTAAATTTGAACCGATAAGTATTTTGAAAGGGAAGTTGAAATTTGGCGGGACGAACTATTTTACACGAGTTTTACTTGGTCTTCAGTATGCCATATCACTCATTGGAGTTATCAGCGCCATTGCATTTGTTCAAAATGCTAAATACCAACGCGAATATGATCTTGGCTTCGATGTGCGTGGATCCATTATCGCTTATATTAATGGTCAAAGTGAATTTGAAACATATCGTAATTCGTTGAAGGAGAATCCCGATATTATTTTAATTGCCGGATCATCCCACAGCATCTTCTCTTCTACTTACCGGGATCCTGTTAAGGTTGAATCTAAACAGGTGGAAGTCGACATCATTGATGTTGGTGATGACTATCTGAAGACAATGGATTTGGAATTAATTGATGGTCGTGATTTCATTAAAGACTCTGAGACGGACCGGAAGGAATCAATAATCATTACACAGAAGATGGCGGAAGCTTTTGGTTGGGAAAAACCAATAGGGAAAGAGTTACTTTGGATGGATACGGTTAAGTTGTATGTAGTTGGTGTGGTAAAGAATGTTTATAGCCGCGGATTGTGGAGAGAGATGGAACCCATGATGATCCGCTACACTTCACCGGATAAATATTCTCACCTTATCGTTAGCGCCCCTTCAGCAAAAATTGCAGAGGTGAATACTTTTATGGAAAGCAAATGGAAAGAAGTATTTCCCAATCGGTTGTACAATGGAAGGATGCTGATAAATGAATTGCAGCAAGCCGAAGAAGTGAATACAAATCTTGTGAAGATGTTTGTTTTTCTCGGCATCATTGCCATGTTATTATCAGCGACAGGTTTGTTCTCGCTGGTGTCTCTTAACATCATTAAGCGCATGAAAGAAATTGGTGTACGAAAAGTGTTGGGCGCATCCATTTCAAACATCACAAGAATTATCAATACCGAATTTGTCATTATACTTTTGATAGCATCTGTTCTGGGTTCTGCGTTAAGTTACTTAATGGCAGATTGGCTTATGAGTACGATCTGGCGATATTATCAGGGAGCGACACCATTTGCTTTTATTGTTTCCATTGGTGTCATGTTTATAATTTCGGGTATCACCATCGGCTACAAAGTATTCAGCGCAGCATCTATGAATCCGGTGACCACACTTCGAAGTGAATGATTGAATTATATCGTTAAAGACTATTTTAAGGTTGCGATCAATCATTTTTGTGGGGAGCGGCATTTTGGCAGTATTACTGGCCTGGATCACAGTTGGTTATCAGGCAATAAGAACCGCAACTGCGAACCCGGTTAATTCACTTTGTTACGAGTAAATAGTTAACAATTTGATTTCTTGCCAGTTAAAATTTTACGGAATTATCAGAATATTAATTCTGTATTATGACTATTAACTTTCAAAGAAGGGTACTACCTTGAAATACCAACAATCACCAGATTTATGGAAAAAACAAAAATTTCGAAGAAGGCTTTAAAGTCATTGGTTAATAATTCGGTGCGTGAAGCCATTACTAAACTTGAGCTTCCCAAGGCGAATAAGAGGTTGCAGAAACTTATTGATAAAAGTTCAAAAAAGATTGCATCTGAATTTTCTCATTTATTGAAGAAAGAGAAAAAGAAAAACAAGAAGATTGAAAAATCGCTTACCTACGTTGAGGATGTTCTCACCGGTAAAAGAAAGAAGAGCAAAAAAAGTAAGGACATTAAACTTGAGCAGGGACCGCAGCCCGAAGTTGCGCATGCCTAGCAATTCAGGGAAGTAAAATCATAATCGAGCCTGCTGCAACAGCGGGCTTTTTTATTTTTATACATAGTCATTAGAATAAATTAATAGATCGAATAGTATTCTCCGGCTCTTGCTTTCAGCCACTCGTAAATGGATACGTTCATGGTGAGAAGAAGTAATCCGTAGAAAACATTTTCTACTGGAATTGTCCCTAATCGAATACCCAAATTCTCTTTATCATTATACCACATAACAGGCTCTTCCAGAAATAAGCCGGTAAGAACTCCATTTACAATTAAAAATGGAATAAGTATAGCAGCAAACGCAACATAGAATCTTCCCATGTAGCGTGGTTTAAGATAGAGCATCTGGTAAGCGACAAACAAACCTGTGCCGAAAAATGTCACCCCGGTGTACAATTTATCCATATGATACATACCACCTATTAATAAAAAAATACTCAACGCACTCGAAATGATTTCCTGGTGAGGAAAAAGGTAATCCTTCTTCAAAATGTGAATGAGCGCGAAGTAGGTGAACATACATGCATAGGGAATGCATATGAAAAACAATATCTCTTCAACAGGAAGATTGAAGGCATAAACACCCATAATGTATTCAGGATTGAATCCCCAAATGCCCATTTCTGTAAAGACCATATCCCATAACAGAAATAAAAAAGCAGTTATGAAAATTGCCGGCCACAAGTATTTCCATTTTTTATAAAACGCTGCCTTGGAATAAAAGCTTAATGCAAAAGGTAAACTGACGGACAGCAAATTAATGATGAGGTAAAGGTATCTTGATTTCAAGCTGAAAAAATCTATTGGTTGGATTCGTTGATGTACTTATTATGCCGGGAAATATAATATAAAAAAGTGCATAATGGAAAATATAGGAATCTCTGCTAAGCTGTTATCTCTTTAAATTCAGGATGATTAATAATAAGCTTAAACCAATGTGTGAAATTATTGGGATTGACTTTAATTTCTTCCTTTAAGTTGTTCATTGAAATAAATCTCCAGTCTTCTACTTCTTCATGATTGATATTTGGAATACCATCAAATGAACCAATGAACACATGATCAAGCTCATGCTCTGTCAATCCGTTTTCCAGTGCGATTTTGTAAACAAACTTATAGGCAAATTCCGGAGCCGCATCAATTCCCATTTCCTGTTTTAATTTTCTGCGAATAGCAACCTCTATTGTCTCTCCGGGTTGGGGATGACTGCAGCAAGTGTTTGTCCAGAGGCCGGCACTATGATATTTGGATGAAGCCCTCTTTTGAATCAGCAATTCTCCCTGCGAGTTGAACAACAACACAGAGAAGGCACGATGGAGTACACCATTTTTATGTGCTTCCATTTTTTCCAGGGTGCCGGTAATGTTGTCAAGCTCGTCTACCAGAATTACTTTTTCCATTACAACAAGTAAATTTTTAAATCAAACACGCCAGCTATAACATTGCTGTTGCAAATTCGCGCGCATTACTGAAAGTATTTTTATTGCTCTTTTCTTCTGGTCGTTTAAACGATTTTATCTACCGGAAAGATTGCAAGATAATAAACATAGTAATATGAGCGCCAGTCTTTGTGGAATGGCATGTTGAAGGAATGAGAACACGGGCTTAACAGATATGAACCTTGCTCACTGTTTTGTCAAAATGTCCTTGAATTGAAGTGCAGATTCAAAAAATTGAATATTGCTGTAGTGATTAATGGATGATTTCCCCAGGAATGCTCCCGATGCCAGAATGTGCGAAGAAGGAAAATCATTGGAGAGTAAATCCAGGTACTCATTTAACCTGAGCGAATGAGGTGTGGAGGTAATGGACGTAATTAAAAAATGAGGCCTGTGAATCTCATAAATTTTTTTCAGGTCATTATGCGGTACGGATTGGCCAAGATAGTAGGTTCTGATGCCCTGCTTTTTTGCAAGGTAATGGTAGAAGAGAAGTCCGATTTCGTGCAATTCATTTTCGGGTAGAAATAAAATAGCGCGCAAGGTATTTTTCGGGGCGATGGGAAGCGAGGCAATAGCCACAATGACTTTTTGACGAATGAGATTAGACATGAAGTGTTCATGCGCTGGCGTTATGTTTCCGGTTTGCCAAAGTATTCCTATTTTTTCAAGGAATGGATATATGATTTCTGTAATAGCTCCCTCGAAACCAAACTTATCTTCCAATGATGAAAGCTTCTCTTCAAATATTTCCTCATCCATGTCTAACATAGACGAAATAAGCGCCTCTATGTGAATTTCAGCATGTCCGTTGGTTTGACTTAATTCAGTGACCTTCGTGTATAATTCACTCTCACTCATGTCCGCCACCGTCGAAATACGGTATCCGTGAGTGGTAAGCATGGATACGTTTATAATCCGCTTAAGATCCTCGTCAGAGTAGAACCTGATGTTGGAGTGAGTCCGTTGAGGTTCAACAATGCTATACCGCTTTTCCCAGATACGGATGGTATGCGCCTTTATGCCTGAAAGTTTTTCAAGCTCCCGAATTGAATACTTACCCATTAGAGACTTTACCGATTAAAACCGATAACTCGACAAATTGTTTTTTCAGATTGCTGGTAGTTATAAATTTCTGACTGTGACAGACAAATTAAAAACTGGAAAAGACTGGTTCAGGAAAAGGAATTGGGAGCCATTTCCCTTCCAGCTTGAGGCATGGCACGCCTACCTGGATGGTTTGAGCGGACTGGTAAATGCCCCTACTGGTAGCGGAAAGACATATTCTCTCATAGTACCCGTCGTACTTGAGTATTTAAATAATACGAAAGGAAGAATGATAAAACCGGAAGGTGTTCAAATAATTTGGATAACACCAATAAGAGCACTTGCCCGCGAAATAGAACTTTCAGCAAACAATATAATATCATCACTGAACATTCCCTGGAAAGTTGGTATCCGGTCCGGTGATACATCTGCTAAGGATCGGGAACGACAGAAAGCTTCACCACCTCAGTTTCTTATTACAACGCCCGAGAGTTTGCACTTACTGTTGACGCAACGTGGCTACCAGGGGTTCTTCCAAAATCTCAAGGCCGTTGTTGCAGATGAATGGCACGAGTTGATGGGATCAAAGCGTGGCGTTCAGGTTGAACTTGCTTTATCAAGACTCAAAGCAATTGTTCCATCATTAAAGGTGTGGGGTATATCGGCTACCATTGGCAATATGGATGAGGCTATTGAAGCATTACTGGGCGTGGATTATAAAACGAAAAAATTTAAAGTCGTAAAGGCGAATTCAATTGAAAAGAAGATTGAGATTCTTTCCATAATGCCTGATGATCTCGAACGAATGCCCTGGGCCGGACATCTTGGTATTCAATTGCTGGATAAGGTTGTTGAGGTGGTGAAGAAAAGTACCACAACATTGATCTTTACCAACACCCGGTCTTTTGCCGAAATATGGTATCAAAAAATGCTGGATAAAGCGCCTGAGCTTTCAGGACTTATTGCCATGCATCATGGTTCAATAAGCCATGACCTTCGGAGTTGGGTGGAAGAGCAATTGCACGAAGGAAAATTGAAAGCTGTTGTATGTACATCAAGTCTTGATCTCGGTGTTGACTTTCGTCCGGTAGAAACGGTAATACAAGTAGGGAGTCCGAAAGGAGTGGCAAGATTCCTTCAACGAGCGGGAAGAAGTGGTCACCAGCCCGGCGCAACAAGTCGCATTTATTTTGTGCCAACACATTCTCTTGAGTTGATGGAAGCTGCAGCGTTAAGAGAAGGCGTGAAGCGAAATATTGTTGAAGACCGCATTCCCTATGTACGATCGTTTGATGTGCTTATTCAGTATCTGATCACGTTAGCTATTTCGGAGGGATTTGAAGCGGATATGACTTTAAAAGAAGTAAGAGGAACTTTTAGTTTTTCCAGCATTACAGATGAAGAATGGCAATGGGTTTTAGGATTTCTTACAACGGGAGGTGATTCCTTGCAAGCCTATGATGAATATCGGAAAGTAGTTTTTTTAAATGGAAAATTCAGGGTTGAGAACAGATCGATTGCTATGCGGCATCGTCTTTCCATCGGAACCATTGTTGGCGATAGTCAACTTTTTGTAAAATTCCTTTCCGGAAAAAATCTTGGGACTATCGAAGAATATTTTATTTCAAGATTAGAGCCCGGCGATGTTTTTTGGTTTGCCGGAAGAAACCTGGAGTTGGTGAGAATAAAAGAAATGGAAGTTCATGTTCGTAAGTCGAATCGAAAATCAGGAGCAGTTCCATCGTGGCAGGGGGGACGAATGCCTTTGTCTTCGCAGATGAGTGAGATGATCAGGTTAAAACTTGATGAAGTAGTAAAGCACAAAGCTGAAGATGTGGAAATGAAATTTCTTGAACCTCTTTTTTCGCTTCAGCGCGAACGTTCTTTTCTTCCCGGTATAAACGATTTTTTAATTGAATACTTTCATACATCAGAAGGGTATCATGTGTTGATGTATCCCTTTGAAGGGAGATTTGTTCACGAAGGATTAGGAGCATTGATGGCGTATCGGATTGCTCAGATACAACCGCTCACTTTTTCAATTGCCATGAATGATTATGGCTTTGAGCTTCTTTCCGATCAGCCAATTCCCATTGAAGAAGCGGTGGAGACCAATGTTTTAGGCACCGAGAATTTGTTGAAGGATATCCAGGCGAGTATTAATTCAACTGAAATGGCACGGAGAAAATTTCGTGACATTGCTGCTATCTCAGGACTTGTATTTAAAGGTTATCCTGGAAAGCCTGTGAAGGATCGCCATCTCCAATCCTCATCGCAATTGTTTTTCAATGTCTTTCATGACTATGAAGCACACAATCTTTTATTGCGACAGGCTTATGAAGAAGTGATGGATTTTCAATTGGAGGAAGTTCGATTGCGAAAAGCGCTTGAACGAATCAATACACAGAAAATAGTTATTACAAATCCGGATAAGCCAACGCCATTCTCTTTCCCAATAATGGTCGATCGTATGAGGGAAAAACTCTCAACAGAGAAAATTGAAGATCGTATCAGGAAGATGGCGGTGAGGTATGCGGAGTAATTTAGTTATTGCACAGAGACCCACAAAGATTGCACAGAGTGGCACATAGAAAAATACGCTGCGTGCCTTTGTGTTTATTCTTTGTTTTTATTTTTTAACAATACCTTTTCAATAAGAAGATATAGTTCGTGTTTGTAGGCTTGAAATTCTTTTTCGAAGGCCGTTATTTGTCGCTCCAGTTCGCGGTGTTCATCGCGATAGTGGTATTCATTTTGCATTCTTTCACCGTTCAACAGATATTTCAGCTTTGCTTCGTGCTTTATCATTTTTACGGAGAAGGAGTGCATGAGTTTGTTACGGTAATAGTCCAATAACATTTTAAAATGCTCTCTTTCTTTCAGGTCCTCCCGTAGTTGCAGATGAGAACCGTATTCATCTAATATTTTTTGAAAGAAATCAAATTCACGTTTCCACCATTCAATGCTGGATTCCCATGCAAGTGTTTTTTGATGAAGATCCCCCAATCCTGGTGGTAGTAAATATTTTGTTGAAGATGGCAGTGAAGGTGTCATAATTGAAATTGATTAAGTGCCTTTACTACGTGAAGAACACTTCTAATTTCTGAAAAATTTATGATAAGAGTCAGAATGTGACATGAAAAATATCACCGAAATGAGAAGTATAGGTGAACGATAATTAGGAATCGGAATCTAAACTTTTTAAATTCCTTTCTAATCAAAAATTGAGCAGTGAATGACAATTACAATACCACATTCACAATTTTGCCTTGTACAATTATAACCTTCTTAGGCGGTTTGCCATCCGTCCATTTTTGAATAGTCTCTGAAGCGAGCACTACTTTCTCAATATCTTCTTTCGGCATATCTAGCGCAAAATTCATTTTTGCTCTTACTTTTCCATTGATTGATATCGGGTACTCAAAAGAATTTTCAACAAGGTATTGTTCATCATATTTGGGAAAGGATTCATTAAAGATTGAGTGGTTCTCATCTGTGTGTCCTAACTTTTCCCAAAGCTCCTCAGCAATATGTGGTGCATAAGGCGCGAGGATAATGACTAATGGTTCGAGAATTGAACGTTTGTTACATTTTAAAGCTGTCAATTCATTGGCACAAATCATGAATTCACTCACCGATGTATTAAATGAAAAACGGTCAATATCGTCTTCTACTTTTTTAATGGTCTTGTGCAATACTTTTAATTCCTCACGGGAAGGTTCAGCATCACTTACATTGAAAGTGCCTGCATCGTGAAAGAGATTCCAGAATTTTCGAAAGAATTTATAGACACCATCAATGCCGTTGGTGTTCCAGGGTTTTGATTGCTCCAACGGTCCCAGAAACATTTCATACATACGAAGCGTGTCAGCGCCGTAATTTTCTATGATGTCGTCGGGGTTGACGACGTTATGTTTGGACTTAGACATTTTTTCGACTTCGGAATGACAAATAAATTCTTTCTTGTTATTTAGAATCATGGTTGCATTCTTTAATTCTGACCGCCATTTCTTAAATTCTTCAATATCAAGAATTTCGTTGTTTACCATGCGGACATCGACATGAATTGGAATGTAAGAGACTATTTCAATTTCATTTGCGGATATTTTTACTTCATTACTAGCGAGAATTTGCGCTAACTTTTCAAAGTTTTTTTCTTTCTCTTCAAGGAGTTGTTGAACTACATCATAACTTATAAATACTGTTTGGTCTACAGAAGGAGCGATCTTAAGTCGGTAGGCAAACTTAGATACACCCTGAATATGCCCCTGGTTAATCAACTTCTTAAATGGCTCTTCCGCTTCAACATAACCAAGATCTTTCAGCGCTTTATTCCAGAAACGTGAATACAGCAAATGGCCGGTTGCGTGTTCTGATCCGCCAATGTACAGATCAACATCTTTCCAATAGGATTCGGCTTCTTTGCTGCAGAACTCATCTTCATTCAGCGGATCCATATAACGGTACCAGTACCAGCTTGAGCCTGCCCAGCCAGGCATGGTGGTGAGTTCGAAGGGGTAGGCCTCACCCCCCGGCCCCCTCTCCAAAGGAGAGGGGGTGCCCTTCGAAGGAGATTCGTTCAATGCATTGGAGATTTTAGCTATGACGGAGGAAAGATCGTTAAGAACTTCCTGATTCGTAAAACGAATCAGGCGGAAGCCTGATGTATGTAGAAAATGAGTTCTTGCCTGATCGTATTCTTTATTTTTTTCGTGATACGCTCCATCAATTTCGATTACTAATTTTTTTGATAGGCAAACAAAGTCGGCAATAAAAACGCCGATAGCATGTTGCCTTCTAATTTTATGGCCGAGCTTATTATTTCTCACTTCCTCCCATAATACCGCTTCAGCCGAAGTAGGATTGAATCGATGTTCTTTTGAAAACTGCTTTAATATGTTCCAATAACTTTTCTCCGTTGTTTCGTAGCCTTTCCCTTGAGGTTTTAGATGATCTTCCTTCGAAGACGACTCTTTCAAGTCCCTCTCCTTTGCCTGTCCCGATAATTTCGGGGGAGAGGGATTTAGGGTGAGGCCTGCACCATATCTCCACTCCTTCGCTCTCGCCAATGGCGGCTCTCCTGTCTCTGTAGGTTTATACTCATCAATCTCCGGGAGTGTGATCGGGAGATCTTCTTCATCCACCAAATGCGGAATGCCATCTTTGTAGTAAACAGGAAATGGTTCTCCCCAATAACGCTGGCGCCCGAAGATTGCATCACGCATGCGGAAATTCACTCTTCGCTTTCCGATTCCAAGTTGTTCTACTTTTTGTAATGCTTTTTCAATGGCTTCATTCCATGGAAGTCCGTTCAGAAAATCAGAGTTGATCATTGTCCCTGATTTTGGATCGAAGTTTTCTTTCGCAATGTCACTGTGTGGACCTTCTAATATCGGAATGATCGGTAAGTTGAAATGCTTGGCAAATGCATAATCACGTGTATCACTTGAGGGAACGGCCATCACTGCTCCTGTTCCGTAACCGGCTAACACATAATCTGCAATCCACACCGGCACTTTCTCATTATTAAACGGATTAATACAGTATGCTCCCGTGAATACCCCTGAAATTCTTTTCACTTCACTCATTCGTTCCCTCTCCGAGCGGTTCTTCGATACCTCAACATACTTCATCACTTCTTCTCTTTGAGCGTCAGTAGTAATCTTTTCAACCAACTCATGCTCCGGCGCCAGCACCATAAACGTCACACCATATATTGTATCTATTCGTGTAGTGAAAACTTTTATTGAATGCGAATCTTTGGACGAAGGAGAATCTTTCAAATCCCTATCCTTTGGAGAGGGATTTAGCCTGTCCCGACTTAGTCGGGAGGTGAGGCCTCCACTCAACTCTAGCTCAAACTCCAATTCACACCCTACACTCTTTCCAATCCAATTGCGCTGCATTTCTTTCAACGGCTCCGGCCAGTCGATGGTATCTAATCCATTTAGCAACCGCTCTGCATATGCAGATATACGCATACTCCATTGAAGCATTTTGATTCGCTCTACCGGATAGCCACCACGTTCACTTACCCCATCTTTTACTTCATCGTTAGATAAAACAGTCCCAAGTGCAGCACACCAGTTTACCATCGTTTCGGATTGATACGCAATTCGATAGTTTTGCAAAAACCTTTCGCGATCAACTTCATCAAATGCATTCCACTCTTCGGCTGTCACCGACGGCGTTTCATCATTGCACACCGCATCAACGTCAGCATTTCCATTCTCCCTTAACTCGTAGATCAATGTCATTATGGGCTCAGCTTTCCCTTTCTTGTTATTATACCATGCATTGAAAAGCTGCATGAATATCCACTGAGTCCACTGGTAAAACTTTGGATCAGAAGTTTGTACTTCGCGACTCCAATCGAATGATAAACCGATCTGTTTTAGTTGTCTTTTGTAAGTCTCAATGTTCTTAGCAGTTGTTATTGCGGGATGTTGACCCGTCTGAATAGCATACTGCTCCGCAGGCAATCCAAAAGCATCAAACCCCATGGGGTGAAGAACATTAAATCCTTTCAGCCTCTTGTATCTTGAAACGATGTCTGAAGCAATGTAGCCCAAAGGATGTCCCACATGTAAACCTGCCCCGGAAGGGTAAGGGAACATATCTAAAACATAGTATTTAGGTTTGGATGAGTTATTATGAACTTCATAAACCTTATCATCTTCCCACTTTGCACGCCATTTTTCTTCAATGCGTTTGATCTCTTCTTTACTGTATTCGGCCATTATTCGGTTATTTCTATAAATCGAAGTGCAAAAATAATCCAATCCCTGAAATCGCAACGAAGTGTTTAGCATTCATAACATTGAAATATTCATGTTATCTCGAATAAATACTGAAAACGCTTATCCGGGGCTGTCAACAGCTCATCTGGCTCGCCCGACAGTTCGGTAACTCCTGTTTCCAAACGCTCAGCCGCTTGCGAATCTTAGCCGTGTAATTCATTCGAAATAACACTATCGATATGAGAATACACATTACAATTATCCTGTATATGCTTGCTTTTAACCTGTTCGGACAGACTATTATCAAAGGGAAAATTTCAGATGAAAGTGGTATGTCAATTCCGGGCGCTAATATTTTTTTGAAGGATACATATGATGGTACAACTTCTAACAGCGAAGGCAAGTTTGAATTTACCTCTGATGAAAAAGGCCACCTTATACTAACAATAAAATTTATCGGGTATAAAGATTTTACAAAAGAGATTGACCTCAATGAAGGTATCATTTCAATTGAAGTCACGCTACGTGAAACTATAAATGAACTTGAAGCTGTCACGATCACAGCGGGTTCATTTACAGCAAGTGATGAGTCACGAAGAACAGTTTTCAGGGCCGTTGATATAGCAACCACAGCCGGTGCAACGGCCGACATTGCAGGAGCGCTTAATACTTTACCGGGAACACAAAAAGTTGGAGAGACCGGACGTCTTTTTGTTCGTGGCGGTGATGGAAGTGAAGCCCGAACTTTTATTGATGGGATGCTGGTGTTAGATCCCTACAATTCATCAGCGCCCAATACACCATCACGCGGAAGATTTCTTCCGTTTATGTTCAAGGGAACAAGTTTTAGTACCGGTGGTTACTCAGCGGAATATGGCCAGGCATTGTCATCAACATTAGTGCTGGACTCAAAAGATAAAGGTGAATCAACCCGGACGGATTTTGGGTTACTCTCTGTGGGAGGAGATGTAGCGCATACGCAATCCTGGGATCGTTCATCACTCGCCGGAAAAATTCAGTACACTAATATTCGTCCTTACTTTAATCTCATTAACCAGGAAATAGATTGGATAACTCCACCTGCTGCTATCGAAGGGAGTGCATTGTATCGTCATGAGATTGGGAAAAGCGGAATACTGAAAGCGTTTGGAAATTTTAATCATACCAGCTATTCATTATACAATCACGACATAGATGATCCAACGAAGAAGACGACTTATGATCTCACCAATGACTATCAGTATTTCAATCTTGCTTACAAAGATATCCTGAGTGAGGTATGGACCGTTCGTGGAGGACTATCGTACACTTCAACAAGAAATGAAAATCAAATAGAAACTGATAATTTTTTAGAAACTGAAAAAGGATTACACGGCAAAGTAGTGTTAGAAGGATCATTATCTGATAAGACAGAACTCAAAACCGGTGCGGAAGTTATTAATCGTAGTTATGAATACAATTCTTCTGAAAATGACTTTAACACCTTAGTCTTTGATGAAATCATCTCATCAACATTTGCCGAGGGAAGTGTATATCTCAGCAATAAGTTTGTAACACGAGGTGGTGTACGACTAGAGTACAATAGTTTATTACGTAGTGTAAGTATTGATCCTCGTTTGTCATTGGCTTATAAAGTTGGTGATGGAAGTTTATCACTGGCGTATGGTAAATTCCGACAGTCACCTGTAAATGAATTATTGAGAATAAATACAGAGATTAAAGAGGAGAAGGCAGATCACTACATTGCCAGCTATCAGCTTATTGAAAACAACCGTACTTTTCGCGCTGAAATCTATTACAAAAAATATTCAGACCTGGTAAAATATACAGATGTTCAAAAAACATTTATAAACAATAATGGATCAGGATATGCGAAAGGTTTTGAACTCTTTTGGCGGGATAATAAATCCATCAAAAATTTTGACTACTGGATTTCGTACTCATACCTCAATACAAAAAGAGATTACCTCGATTTTCCCAATGAAGCTATACCTTCTTTCGCTTCTGCTCATAATGTTTCTGTGGTCTATAAATATTTTATCAGCAAACTAAAAACTCAGGCAGGGGCTACTTATTCATTTGCCAGTGGACGACCTTATAATGATCCGAATGAAGATAAATTCAATGGAGGTAAAACCAAAAGTTATCAGGACTTAAGTTTTAATCTCGCTTATCTCCCCAGACCAAATCTTATCATTTATTTCTCTGCAACGAATCTGTTGGGTCGGGACAATATTTTCGGCTATGAATTCAGCCAGCAGGTAAATGAAGAAGGTTTTTATAACAGCCGTGCCATTCGCCAGCCAGCAAAACGATTTTTGTTTGTGGCAATATTCCTGACCCTTTCAAAAGAGAAATCAATAAACCAGTTACCAAGCCTATAAGCCAATCTTGAACTTTAAACTTTAAACTAATAATACTATGAAATCCATCATCTTACTGCTAACGACATTTCTCGTGTCCACTGTTTTTACCAATGACGAAAAATACATTAGCGCTATGAAGAGCAACATTCAATCTGTTTATGACGCTAAGTCGATTGAGGAGTTTCAACAATCGATAAACAAATTCGAACGCATAGGATATGCTGAGAAGCAGCGATGGGAACCGCAGTATTATATCGCCTTTGGTTACATTATGATGGCCAACGTTGAGAGTGAGGGCCAGGCGAAACGAGATGCTTATCTCGATCAGGCAATGACTGCGATCAGTAAAGCAAAAGAGATTGCTCCAAATGAATCTGAAGTTATTGCAATGGAAGGATTCGCGTACATGATCAGATTGACAGTGGATCCACAATCTCGTGGGCAACAATATTCCGGATTAGCTTTCCAATCTTTTCAGAAAGCTGTTAATCTAAATCCCGAGAATCCGCGTGCTTTGGCATTGCTGGCACAAATGCAATATGGTACGGCTCAATTTTTCGGATCTCCCACAGATGAAGCCTGTGTTACCATGAGAAATGCATTGGAAAAGTTTGATACCTTCACATCTGAAAATTCCCTGGCACCACGATGGGGAAGAGGCATGACAGAAGGCTTGAAAGCAAAATGTGAAAATAAAACTGAGCCTAAGTAGTAATTTATTTCCAGAACTCATTTGTGAAAATCACGAAGGACAATATTAAAACGATAATTATCTGCTTCATTGGCGGACTTATTTTGCCATTTATAAGTTGCCGGTCTTGTCATGAATCTTTATCAGCGTATGCAAGGGTGTCATTCTTAACGGTTTCCTTATGGTTACTTATGTGGTTCGGCAATGAGTTCATCAGTCATTCCATCGATAAGAAAATTTCCTGGACAACAGCACCTGTAAAGCGATTTATCGTCGGCATTGCCGGCATGATCATCTATACCGTAGGGACTACATTTTTATTAGTAAGGTTTGCTGAATGGATTTTTGGCGCAGGGTTTGGGAATATTTCAAATGTGCTGTATAGTACTGTCATTGTAACGGCTGTCATAACATTGTTCATGACAAGCAGGTCATTTCTTTTTTGCTGGAAACAGACCGCTATCGATGCGGAAAGGCTTCAGCGCGAAAATTTGGCTGCACGTTATGAGAACTTAAAGAGCCAGGTAAATCCACATTTTCTATTTAATAGTTTAAATGCACTTACTAATCTTGTGTATGAAGATCAGGACAAGGCGGTAAAGTTCATCAAACAACTTTCCGATGTGTATCGTTACGTTCTTGACACGCGTGATCGTGAAGTAGTCCCGTTGGAGGATGAATTGAAATTCCTGGAATCATATGTATATCTACAGCAGATACGATTTGGTGATAAGTTAAAAATTGATCTGCACTTAAATGGAACACGATCTCTTGTAGCTCCGCTTTCTTTGCAGATGCTTATTGAAAATGCTATTAAGCACAATGTAGTTTCAGAAAAAGATCCGCTGCATGTAAAAGTTTATTCGGACGATCAATATTTGTCTGTTGAAAATAACTTGCAAAAGAAGATGGTGATGAGTGAAAATTCTCCGGGAGTGGGCCTTGAAAATATTCGAAGGCGATACGAGTTTCTTGTGAATAAAAAAGTTCTCATAGAAGAAAGTGCAACAAAGTTTATTGTACGGTTGCCGGTAATACCTCAATCCAGCAAAGAATGAATGTTATAATTATTGAAGATGAAGAACAAGCGGCTCAACGTTTAGAAACATTGGTCAAATCAATTGTTCCCGAAGTAAAGGTGTGGGCTAAATTAGATACCGTGAAAGGTGCGGTTGAATGGTTCGCCGGTAATCCTCAACCTGATCTGATCTTCATGGACATACAACTTGCTGATGGAATAAGCTTCCTGATCTTTGAGCAATGTGAAGTGAAATCGCCGGTAATTTTTACCACGGCTTACGATGAGTACGCGTTGAAAGCATTCAAGGTGAACAGCATTGATTATATTCTGAAACCTGTTGATAAAAATGAATTGGAGTCTGCCGTAAAGAAATTCAAGGGTTTGACGATGAGCAGCCAAAGTCAATCAACCCTAATGGCCAATATTGGCGAAGCAGTAAAAATGCTCACGCGAAAATATAAATCACGCTTTGTGGTAAAAGTTGGCGAGCATCTGAGAACTATTGAGATAACGGACGTTCAATATTTCTATAGCCAGGACAAGACAACTTTTTGTGTAACGCGGGAAGGCAGAAACATTATCCTTGACTATACTTTGGAACAACTTGAAGAGATGCTTGATCCTGAAAAGTTCTATCGTATCAACAGGAAATACCTTGTATGTTCGGACGCCATTCAGGATATCATTAGTTACACCAATAGCCGCTTAAAGCTGTTGTTAAAAGCTTCATCAGATACTGACATAATCGTTGCGCGGGAACGTGTACAGGAATTTAAGACGTGGCTGGATCGTTAATTGGCGAATGACTTGATTAGCGGATTAGCCTATTGGATGTACCAATTATCAATGTGCCGATGTCCCAATCGGCTAATTGCCACATTGGCTAATCAATTCTTGAAGCGTTTTTTCAGATCTTCAATATCCGACTGCTTCAAAGGTTTGGTGATGAATTGAATTACATTCCGGTTAGCAAAGGCTTGCTCTTTGTCTTTTTTGTTGTTTGAACTGGTAAGGACAACGATTTTTGATTTTTCCTTTACACCTTCCGGCAAGGCGTCAAAATTTTCAAGAAAGGAAAATCCATCAACATCGGGCATGTTTAGGTCAAGAAAGATTACGTCAGGAGGGGCTTCGCCATTAAGCATCTTTAACCAGTTAAGTGCCTCTTCGGCAGACCGGTAAAGAACCAGTTGTTCAGAGAAATTGTACACCTCCAGGAATCTTCGCTGAATAAATAGATCGATGTCGCTATCATCGATAAGTACAGCTTTCGCCACCATGCGCTATAACAGGTTTAGTTTAGAACTTTGCCGTTTATCGTTCCTCGAAACTTACTCAAAAGTCCTGATAAATCGCTAAAAAATAGCTTAAAATTTATAAAAGCACCATTTCTTTCAAGTAAAAAATGTAGTAAAATTGACTTTTTAAATCCTATGCCTAACATGAAACTAATAACAAGTTTTTATCCAACTAAATGGTGAAAGAATTGTTTAAGGTTTCAAATAACCTAAACCCATTAAACCAATTACCGATGAATCTAAAGCAGCCCATTTCTATTTTGTTAAGTGCTTGTCTGGTACTGATCCTTCAATCATGCGGGTCATCGTCCAGTGACAAGGACAAGAATTCAAAAGAGTTTAAAGAGGCAGAAGGGAGTTTGCCGCAGCAAATTGAGGAAGTGGTTTATAACATTCCTCCTCCATCGGAAATACCTTATTTACTGCAAGCTACAGGAGCTGATTTTAATCAAAACCTTCTAAATCCCCGTTCAAAGGCTGACCAGTATTTAGTAGGCAACGATAAGGCTGCGCTTAATCTTGGTGTTTACGCTGCTGATATTGGCTACCTGAGTTCGTATGACAAAACACAGGAAGCCATTGATTACCTGGCTACCTGTAAATCGTTAGCCGAAAACCTCAATGTGATTGGCTCTTTTGACGCTCAAATGCTAAAGCGTTTTGAGAATAACATTGCAAACAAGGATTCATTGGCTTTGCTTATCAACTCCAGTATAAATCAGGCAGGTAATTATCTGAAGAGTGATAATCGTAGCAAGCTGGCTGCACAGGTTATAGCAGGAAGCTTCATTGAAGGTCTGTCAATTGCAACCGGCCTGGTTAAATCATATCCTAAAGACCTGCCCGATGATGCCCGCAACCTTGTTCTTTCACCTGTCATCAGAACCGTGTTGGATCAAAAAGAATCCATTTCTGAAGTTAGTAAAATGCTTAGTACGGTTGAAAAGACTGACCTTGTGAATACGCTCATAACCGACCTTGGGCAACTTGAAGCAGCTTATTCAGCGTTGAATATTGAAGAGCAAATCAGAAACAATCGTGCTGATTTGGTTTTGTCTGACAAAAACCTTGTTGAGATAACTAACATTGTTGATCGGATGAGGAAGGTAATAACGGATTAGAAATAATTTAAAAAAAATAAAAGGCTGGTAAACACCGGCCTTTTTTGTTTATTTATTTTTCCGGGCATCATTTCTATTTATAAATTATCACTTAACTGTACCGATCTGTTAATGAGCGAGCCTTTTTTGAGGCCTGCAAATGAAATTTTTTCCTTTTTGATGTTCTTAGGAAAATCGTGGAAATTGGAGATATGTTTAGATATTGATCAATACGGCTTATGATATTTTCACTATTAAATAAATTAGCATTGACTTCATGTTCTTCGTCCTCTCTAAAATCCTGAATTATCTTACCATGCCACTGGTGTTGGTATGCATTTGTTTCCTGCTCCATGTTTTCATAAGAAGACCAGTATGGAAGAAACGTTTGTTTTGGATTGGATTCAGTTTATTGTTTTTCTTTTCGAATGATTTCATTGCCAATGAAGTAATGTTGGCATGGGAACCTGGTGCTACACCATTTGCAGACATAAAACGAAAGTATGAATATGGAATAGTTTTGACGGGTGTTACCAGTCCTGAACGTGTACCCAAAGATCGTGTTTACTTTAACAAGGGAGCAGACCGCGTTACACATGCCGTTCACCTCTATAAAATCGGATTAATCAAAAAGATAATCGTCAGTGGTGGAAACGGACGATTGACAGACATTGAAAAACCTGAAGCTGATGAAATAAGAGATGCTATGTCGCTGATGGGTGTTCCGGTTAGTGATATTCTCGTTGAAAACCTTTCGCGTAACACCCACGAGTCCGCTGTGGAATTAAAGAAGATGCTTGAGCTAAGAAGTATCAAACCTTCCGATTGTATATTGATAACATCAGCTTATCATATGCGACGTTCAATTGCCTGCTTCAGAAAAGTTAATATGGAAATGGATACCTTTACAACAGATTTTCATACACATAAGCGGGTATTTACGCCCGATGTTTTATTAATTCCAAGAATTGAGGCGATGTTCATATGGCAAAGATTATTTAAAGAATGGGTAGGATTTGTAGCCTATAAAATAGCAGGTTATGTATAGAAGAATCATTTTATTAGCGATGATCACTTGTGCTCAACTAAGTATCTACGCACAAACAACTCCGGTCAATGAAAATCTTGAACCAAAAGATTTTCTGCAAAAATTAGAATCAACAAAAAATGCTGTTTTGGTGGATGTAAGGACACCAGAAGAAGTTCAGCAGGGCGCTATTAAAGGAGCGGTTAATCTTGATTATCGTTCGAAGAATTTTAAACAGCAGGTTTCAAAGTTAGATAAGGAAAAGACTTACTTTCTTTACTGTGCTGCAGGAGTAAGAGGAAGCAAGGCCGCTGACATAATGGAGGAATTAGGGTTTAAGCAGGTTTACAATTTAGATGGAGGAATCACTGCCTGGAAAGAAGAAGGATTGCCTGTGGAGAAGAAGTGAATCTCTGAAAAGTATTCGGGCAAAAAGAGAAGGGCTATTCAAAATAATTGAATAGCCCTTCTGATAAGAAGCTAATAGTTTTAAGGATTAATCGGCAAGCCTGTTGCTCCGTATTTGCTAAGGTTTGGTTTAGGAATTGTTGCTCCGAATTTTGAATTGATGGCATCGACAAAAACTCCTGCCAGAAAAGCATAGCCCCTGGTATTAGGATGTATTCCATCTTCCGAGTAAATTCCGGTAGGTGGTGCGATACCAGGTGTAATCGTAACACCATCCAGTACATAAGCTTGGGCTGCTACAAAGTCTTTTAAAGCTTTGTTAACATCTGCGAAAGCAACACGATCACTTCCATCAGCTGCATTTTTAACGACAGTATTAAATGCCGCCAGTCTGTCATTAATCTCTGTAATTTCTGCAGGAACTAGAGCATATTGATCAGACAACGCTTTTGTTACCCCCCACACGGTAGTTGGATCACCTGGTGTGGCCTCTTTACCCAGTATACTGCCTGTGGTGAGAGGGAACTTATCAGAAGCAGTTGCCTCTCTTAGACTGGGTAATCCCAGACCTGACAGATCAGTCAGGCTTTCATCCTCGATAACGCTTGGATTTGCACCGACTGCAAATTGAATTTTTCTGCGATCGGCTTCATCTTGAGTTATTAGCCCTCCAGCCAAAGCCAAATCAAGTCCGCCGTTGTAAGGCGCATAACCTGCATTAATCTGATCTATTTTTGACTGATCAGCGGCAACAAATACAATTGGATTGTAGGGTACAGAAGTAAAGTGAGGTAAAGTAAAAATGTCAGGAAAGTTAGCCACAACTCCTTTCAAAGTTGGATTTGTGAGTATTCCGCCAATTGCGGTATTGTATAGGGTTGTAAAGCCTGTTGCACCGTCTAGGGGAGTTAATGGTGCTCTTGTTGGATCACCCCCATAAACAGAGTATAAGAGTACATCATCCATGCCTAGCCACATCATGAAAAATGTTCCTCCATTCGTCAGCGATCCAATCATGTCTGTGAGCATTGTAGATGTACCGGGATTAGATGCAAAGCGAGCGTAGAATGGATTGAATGGATTTGGAGGTGGGTTAGTTGCAATTGCCCAATTACCGGTTTCCGTTATCAACGCCTGTCCCAATATCACCGCCTGGACAGCAAAGTTGTTTAGTTCAGTTTTGCTTCCAGTATATATAAAATCTGGATTGACCTGAGGATTTGGAATAGCCTTAATATCGGATATGACAGGTGAAGGTGCGGGGGGTGTCCCTTGTAATCTGAATCGTCCTAACACCGTGGTACCTCCAACCGGATTAGGCGTAACAAAAATATTAAAACCATTATCCGTTCCGATAGTTGGTTGATTGAAAGTAGCCGGTCCTCCTACGCAGGCAAATTTCGATGCGAGTATGGCGGGTACAGAAGCATTTTGTCCGTCAGTAAATAAGGCTCCAGCCTGGAAACCCGCCGTAAAAGAACTGCCTATGGCAACAAACTTTGTAAAATCTGCTGATCCTGCTGAGGCGCCTGTGGGACAGTCCTCTATAGGAGAAGGATGACAAATAATACTTGGATCAGTTCCGTCACAAGGATCGTTTGAGAAATTTTCTAATTCCTGTTCGCATGAAATGGTAAGTAAGCCCAGAAAAGAAAAGGCGATATATTTTTTAAAATTTTTCATAGCTGATTTCATTTAAGGATTATCTCATGAATTCATCAAAGGTTAACGAGATGTAATACATCTGGCCTACAAACGGGCCACCAAGGTTGGTACGATAATCACCACCAAACAGGTTAGTTCCACCGACCTTAAGCATGGTTTTCATTGATGTGATTTTGTAGCTTACCTGTGCATCGAATACACCATATTCCGGTACTATCCATTCTCCAAAATCAGACTGCCACAGAAAATCTTCCTGCCAGCGGTAGTTAATATTGAAGCCCAGATCCTTTGTAAGTTTACGGTTGCCTATGCCCACCGTGAATTTATTTTCAGGGGTATTAAAGCCTGCGCGAAATTCACTATTGCTTTCGCGATCATCATCAAACGTGGCGTAACTATAGCTTCCGTTAATGGAATATCCTTTAGGAAGACTGTAGGTTACTCCCAATCCTATACCCATTGAGGTGACATCTTCAGGAAAATTAACATAAGGAGAATAGATCGTTCCGCTGGGCACAGGTCTGCCTTGATGTGTTGTCTCATTTATGAGAACATAATCTGACCCGCCTATAAAATTACTGTAGGAGGTAAAGTAAGTGCTTAGATCTATGAATAGATTATTGGAGAAAAGTCCTTTATAACCAATTTCAAATGAGCGAAGACTTTCAGGTCCAACATAGTCAATGTAGGCTACCTGGCGCAAAGAAGGATCGTTTTGCGCAATTGAGTTTTGATACGACTCTAAAGTCCATGCCCCTCCTTCATGTAAACCATAACGCTCTGCATTTTCTTTAGCGCTACCAAGAAGAGTGTTTGTACCCGCGGGGAAATAAATGAATTGCGCTTGCGTATCAGGATTTCGGAAACCGGTTTGGAATGATGCCCTGAGATTATGATTTTCTTTAATTGAGTATACGGCGGATATCCGGGGGGTTACCCGGGCTTCAAAATTTTCATTTTTATCATAGCGGAGTGAACCTATCAGATTCAGCGATTCGCCAATTGTTTTGGAGAGTTGTGCAAAGAAGCCATATTCATCGATGTCGATGCGTTGAAAATTTGAACTGCCGGGAGGATTTATCGGGTCTTCATTAAATATTGTTCCATCAGAGAATAAACTATAGCGTCTTATATTTCCACCTATCAAAATGTCTACCCAGTCAATATGGTCAGCAAAATTGTAATTGAATTCTGCGTGATAAAGTCTTGAGTCATCAATGAATTTCGCTCCTGGAACACCATCGGAATCTGGTCTTTGAAAATAATTGTTCCGTACATGTTGAGCAATATCTGCAAACTCCTGGGAGTTGACGTCAGGTCGTCCCTGATCTGCCTGCATTCTTGCCACTGAATGGGCCGTTGCGGGATCACCCGCCGGGACTCCTGGTATATAACCTTGCATGGCAAGCACATAGGTTTGGGCGTAAGTAGGAGCCCATACCGTTCTGGTATCACTTATTTTTTCATTAATATAAGCACCCAAAGCACCCACATTATAAGAATCACCTGCATCGGTTGCAGTCATGTAACCTCTTACAAAGAAATTTTTTGATTTCAGCTCGACCTTATGGAACTGTTGAGTAAAATCACGGAGGGCATATTTTTGTGATCCCTGATACACTGAACTTCCTCCCCCATATCGATAGTTATAAAGAAGTTCAAGATTATCGTTAATGCGGTAATGCAATGCTACATCACCTTTTATGCTCGTGGCATCATGGTTCTCAAGAATATCCTCTTCCTTCCATCCGGTTCTTCTTACATCCAATGTTCCGAAGGTTCCACCGATAGGAATTAATATTTGTGCTTCATCACCATATAAATTTACACCATCAAAATTGGGCTGACCGGTAAGATTTGCTTTGTAGTTGGGTCTATTGGTATCGTGTGTATAATCATTGCCATACCAGTCTTCTGCATCCATTATTGAAAAATTCACCTTAAAGGCAAATTTGTTGTTGAAAGCTTTAGCATACCGCACACTCAAGTTGTAATAGGGAAAACTTTCTCCCTGGGCATCCGATGTGGTGATCCCTCCTTTAACCTGCGCGCTTAATCCCTGGTATTCAAATGGACTCTTGCTTTTCATTAACAGCACTCCATTAAATGCATTAGGTCCGTAAAGGGCTGATGCTGTTCCTGGCAGAAGTTCCATACTTTCTGCATCGAGTTCACCGAGACCGACGATGTTACCCGTAGGAAAATTTAAAAGGGGTGCAGACGTGTCCATCCAGTCGACCATCTGAACAAATCGGGTGTTCGCAATGGTAGCAAAGCCTCGTGTGTTTACCTGGGGAAAATTCAAACTACTTGAAGTGAACTGAACGCCCTTTACATTTGCAAGAGCATCGTAAAATTCGGGAGCAGGTGTTTGTTGAATTCCGAGAAGGTCTATTTTTTCAACAGTTACCGGAGCTGTCATAGTGCTTCCATCAACACGCGTGGCCATTACAACCACTTCTTGTCCAAGCATGGTCTGCTCTTCCAGTTTAACATTCAGGCCGGTAGTATTGGCATCCGTAATTTGAATCTCCTGAGATGAATATCCAATAAAAGAAAAGGCAAGCGAAAATGGTGGTGGATCGGTTACTCTCAAACTGAAATTACCATCGGTATTTGAAATTGTTCCGATAACTTTTCCAACTACTACTATGTTAACACCGGCTAGCGGTTCTCCCGCTGCATCGGTTACTTTTCCTGATATGTTTGTCTGGGCATACGCCGAAGCGACGCACACCATCAAGAGTACCAATGGTGTCAGGTAACGTTTATAAAACATGCTCATACACAATGTGGTTTAGTAAAAAAGTTGAAGTCAATAATGTTTGCTTGTGATCTGTTAATAATAAGTGTTAATTAAAAATACGAATTTCCTTAATAATGTAATCTAAAGGAATTAAATCGATTGCAAAAGTCTCTACAGAGATACTTTTCTTCTGCAACTTTCACTATAAAACAGATTAAAAACAGAGGGTTTGGTAAGAATTGCTACTAGCCGTTTCGTTTGTTGCGGATATGCGCAACTAACCTGTCGCAAAGGGCATTCATTTCGTTCGCCATGTATTCGTCTCCCGTAGACTGGAGTACGGTTTGCGCCAAGCCGCCAATACATTCAATAGAAAATCGTTCCATCTCATTCACGGGCATATCTTTTGACCAAAGATCTATTCGCAAAGTATTCTTCTGCTGATGATCCCAAACGGCTATGCTAATGGATTTTGTTTCAGTCAAGGTCTGACTTGGCTTGTCGCTGGCATCCCAGTAGATTTTTTCAGGCACATTGTTTTGATCCAGCTCTATATTGAATCTGATCTCCGTTTTTTTCATAGTCGGCAAAGGTAGGGAGGATTTGTAATTTTCCCGGATGTTCTGAAGCAGTTAAGACTTTTTTTTCAATATCTTCTTGAGAACTATTGCATCGTATTTATGATGTTCTTTACTGTAAAGGTTCATTCTTTTTAATCGTTACTCTTTTACCTGCTAAAGAATAATCAACGCCGGGCTTGCGCATTTCTTCCCTGACCTTGTACATCAATGCAAGTCGTTCCAAAGGAGATAGTTTTAAGAAAGCCTCATCTTTTTCAGCTTGTTCTTTTTTGAAAGTAGTTTTCGTTACCTTTTGCATGCTGTAAAGTTATTAGTTTCTGATAATAGTAAACGTTAATTTCACTTCCGCAAGAAGTTAATCGTTTGAAAGTATAATTTCAGGGATGTGAGACCTATTAACTATTAACCTTTTAGCTTTTAACGCCTGCCAGCAAAGGCAGGATCAACTTTTCACCGTCCGTTCCTTTTTATCTCAAACTCAACTCTTCTGTTCAGCTTACGGTCTTCATCGCTTTGTTCTTCAACAATAGGTCTCGCATGACCATAGCCATGGGCTTCAATTCTTGCGGGTTTTATTTTGAATTCGTAAATGAGGTATGCCCGAATGGCATCTGCGCGGGCCTGTGAAAGCCGCAGATTTGAATCTGAATTTCCCTGCGAGTCTGTGTGTCCGGAAATGATAAGATTTAATTTAGGATGATCAATTAAAAAGTTAGCTACTTTATTAAGATCGCTATGCATTTCCGGCAATATGTCAGCTTTGTCATTTTCAAATTCCAAAGATTGAAAGGCAATTTTACTTTCAATGGGTTCGGTCTCTTTATGAATTTCCATATCGCCATCCATAAAGAACAGTTCCTCTATCCTGAAAAAATCATCGCCCTGAATGATCAGTAAATAGTTTCGCTTGTTGATCAGATCAAAATCAAACGAGCCGTCCGGACGAAGAAAGACAGGAGCGACTTCAACACCTTTATCCAGATCGATAACAGAAACAATTCCTTTCATTGGTTTTTTCGTTTCTGAATTGATCAGCGAGCCTTTTAGGTGAGCCACTGCTTCCGGTTGCGCCTCCATAGGAACAGGGAAAGAAAAGATGTCAAGATTTTTTATATCATCAGGGTAGGAGTGAGCATAAAACAAATCTTTTGATTCCGAGTCTATCGTAAAATAATATTCACTTCCTGCGCCATTTACAAGTGGCCCAACATTTTTAGGCTCACCCCAGAGCGTACCAATTTTATAGGCTTTGTAAATATCGAAGTCACCAAAATTTAACGGCTGTCCGTTTGAGCTGAAGTATAATACATTGAAACGGCGATGAAAGAATGGACTCACTTCAAATTTCTGCGTGTTAATGACAGGCCCGGCATTTTGCGCTTTTTGCCATTGACCTTTTTCATCTTTAATGGAAAAGTAAATGTCAGACATTCCGAAGCCTCCCAGCCGGTCGGATGAGAAAAACAACGTATCTCCTGAATGCGTAAGTGAAGGATGGGAATCCCAGGAAGTTGTGTTGATGTTTGTGCCAAGATTACGAACGTTTCCCCACAAGCCACTGGGTAACAAATCAGCTACAAATAAATCGCAGTTGCCATATGAGTCCGGTGAATTACAACGTGCAAAGTAGAGACTTTTACCATCGTTGCTGATACACGCTGAACCTTCGTTGTAATTTGAATTTATGGTTTTAAATTCCTGCGCTTCAAGCCAGGTATCGCCTACCTTCACCGTGTAAAAAAGATCTTCATCAAAACTTCGTTCTAACGACTCCGTATTTTTATTTCTTTTTGACGTGAAGAGAAGAATGGTGTCCAGATTGCCAATGGTAGGTCCGTAATCTTCCTTTGGCGAGTTTACCCATTCACCAATATTAAGTAACACGCCATGAGGAGGTCTCAGCGTATCAATTTCGTTTCTGTAATCAACTAACTCGTAGTAATAGTCAAGTGGTACGTAATAATCTTTCTTGAATTTTGTGAGGGTATCATACTCACTCAATACTTCCTCGCGGTTAATATTTTGCTTGTGATGTTTTAGTACAAGTTTGTAGAGAAAAATGGATTCGCCGGGAGTGCCATATTTTACTGAAAGTCGCGCCAGTTGCCAGAGCATTGTTGTATTGGCGCCAAAATTTTCAATACCAAAGTTGTTGACGTAAGCCTTGAGTTCAGTGTACAAAGCCTTTTCGTCTGCACCACCTTCAAGCGCTTTAATGCGACTTAGCTTAGCTTCATCCTTGAACATAGGGAGCTTATTGACATTTGGGAATTCAAAAATGTCAGATTGACTGAAGTTAACCACACTATCATTTAACTGAATTACGCCTCCCTTTTTAAATTTATTCTTTGGCTTCTGGGCGCTTAGGGGAGTAATAAACAGCAGGTAAAATGTGGAAATAAGGATTAAAAAGTACGATTTCACACTCCCGTGTTTGGTAAAAAATCAGCCAACTCAAATTAAAGTTGGTATAAATTTACTTCTTTTACAACTCTCTTGGCATTACTATTGTCGATTGAAAAAGCCCATTTAACTGTTTAAAATAGAAATTTGAAAGTGTGCCATTGTGGCGCAACCCTTTATGTTCAACACACTTCCTATTCAACTTGTGCAGGATGATTCAGATGATTTGATCCAGATGATCAATCCGGAACAAGATTCAGACCTTAAGCCTGATGATCTTCCTGAAGAGCTTTCGATACTTCCCATAAAGAATACAGTTTTATTTCCTGGTGTGGTTATCCCGATAACGGTTGGTCGTCAAAAGTCGATCAAACTTGTGAAGAAAGCGTACCAGGGCAACCGAATTATTGGCGTTGTAGCGCAAAAAAATTCGCAGGCTGAAGAGCCTATGGTAGAAGATCTTTATAAGACCGGAACGGTAGCGCGAATCATTAAGATGCTCGTTCTTCCGGATGGAAACACAACGATCATTATCCAGGGCAAAAGCCGGTTCTATATTCGTGAGGTAGTGCAGGAAGATCCGTATCTCACCGCGCGTGTTGATTTGTTAACCGAGCACGCAGCAAATATTAATAGTCGCGAAACGAAAGCGCTCATTCAATCGTTAAAGGAAGCTGCTTCAAAAATGTTGAAGCTCAACCCTGAGATTCCACAGGAAGCACAAGTGGCATTGGATAACATTCAGAGCATGTCTTTCCTTATTCACTTTCTGGCTTCAAACCTGAATGTGGATGTGATCGACAAACAAAAAATTCTTGAAACACAAAATCTTGATGATCGCGGAACGCTTTTGTTGCAATACATGGCACGCGAGATTCAGATGCTGGAGATAAAGCAAGAGATCCAAAAGAAAGTACATACCGATATTGATCAACAGCAACGCGATTACTTTTTGCGTCAGCAGATAAAAGTGCTGCAGGATGAATTAGGTTTTGACGGACCCGACAAAGAAGTTGAAAATCTGCGTAAGCGGGGTGAAACTAAAAAATGGACAAAGCCAGTGGCCCAGCATTTTAATAAAGAACTGGATAAGCTACTTCGCATCAACCCTGCCGCTGCAGAATATCCTGTTGCAATGAATTACGTTGAGTTTATGCTCGATCTTCCATGGGGCGAGTACTCTGAAGATAATTTTGATCTGAATCGTGCTAAAAAAATTCTTGACCAGGATCATTTTGGGTTGGAGAAAGTGAAGAATAGAATTCTTGAATATCTCGCTGTTCTAAAACTGAAGCAAGATATGAAGGGACCGATCCTTTGTCTTTATGGTCCTCCGGGTGTTGGTAAAACTTCGTTGGGTAAATCGATTGCCAAGGCATTGAACAGAAAATATGCGCGCATGTCGCTTGGCGGTGTTCATGATGAAGCAGAGATACGCGGTCACAGAAAAACTTATGTTGGTGCCATGCCTGGAAAAGTATTGCTTAACATAAAGAAATCACAAACGTCAAATCCCGTTTTTATTCTCGATGAGATTGACAAAGTGAAATCCGACTTTCGCGGCGATCCATCTTCGGCATTGCTTGAAGTATTAGACCCGGAGCAAAACAATTCCTTTGGCGACAATTTTCTTGAGGTTGAATATGACCTTTCAAAAGTTTTATTTATTGCAACCGCCAATGCATTGGATACAATTCATCCTGCTTTGCGCGATCGTATGGAGATCATTGAGGTAACCGGGTACACACAGGAAGAAAAGATAGAGATTGCTATTCGCCATCTCATTCCTAAACAATTAAAAGAGCATGGGCTCAAGTCTTCTCATGTGAAGTTCACCCGTAAAATAATAGCCAAGGTTATTGATAGTTATACACGCGAATCAGGCGTAAGAAATCTTGAGCGCAGAATCGGTAGCATTGTACGGCATGTAGCGAAGTCAGTGGCAATGGAAGAGGAATACGAAAAAATTATTTCGGAAGAAATGATGCGGAAGGTTTTAGGTGCCGAGATATTTGATGAAGAGTTATATCAAGGTAATGAAACGGCAGGTGTTGTTACGGGGTTGGCTTGGACACAGGTGGGTGGTGAAATATTATTTGTAGAGTCAAGTCTGAGCAAAGGTAAAGGCGTACTTACAATATCGGGTCAGTTAGGAGAAGTAATGAAGGAGTCAGCTGTAGCAGCTTTGTCTCACCTTAAATCCAATGCTGATTCGTTGGGCATTGACCCGCGGATCTTTCAGCAATATGATCTTCATATTCACGTACCCGCCGGAGCTGTACCAAAGGATGGCCCTTCTGCTGGTATAACAATGTACACTTCATTAGCTTCTATTTTTACACAACGAAAAGTAAAAGCCAAAGCAGCAATGACCGGCGAAATAACGCTTCGTGGTAAAGTCTTACCGGTAGGAGGAGTCAAAGAAAAAATTTTAGCCGCTAAACGAAGTGGTATCAAAGAGCTTATCCTTAGTGTAAAGAATAAGCGCGACATCGATGAGATTGAACCGCATTATATCAAAGGACTTACTTTTCATTATGTGGATTCAGTAGAAGAAGTTCTTAAAGTTGCTCTGTTGAAAGAGAAAGTAAAGAACCCGGTTAAATTCACATTCAACGAAGAAAAACGATTGACCAGCGTTTTCAATAATTGATTGATGCTTACAGGAACAAATTTTTAAACGGTGATTCAAAAATATTTCCTGTACATCGGTTGTTTTTTTTCGTCGGCAACTTTCGCACAAATCGGTGGTAAACATTCATTCGAATTTCTTAATGTACCCGGCAATGCAAGACTGGCAGGCCTTGGTGGTGTGAATGTTTCCTTGCCAGATCGTGATCTCAATTTCTTTTATTCTAATCCTGCTTTAGTAAGTGATACGTTATCAGGGTGGGCATCCACCGGATATCAATTTTATGTAGCGGATATCGGGCATTCAACTTTTTCATACGCACCTCAATTTAAGAAGGTCGGCATGCTGTCAATTGGTGTGAAGCACATGAGTTATGGTACCATTAAATCGTATGATCAGACAGGAATGGAGATCGGTGATTTTAAATCAGGTGAAACGGCTATCGTGATCAGCAAAAGTCACCAGGTAAATCATTTTCGGTTTGGTGGTAGTCTTAAAAGTGTTTTTTCATCGCTGGCAGGTTATCGTGCCACCGCATTAATGGTCGATCTTGGCGGAGTATTTATTCATCCCAAACAGGAATTTACCGTTGGATTAGTCATTAAAAATATCGGTTTTGTATTGTCCGAATACTCCGACACGAGTGATTCATCTGTTCCCCTTGATGTACAGGTTGGAACCACCTTTAAACCTGAGCACATGCCGCTTCGATTTTCAATAACAGCCTATAATCTTACCAAAGCCGATATTGCTTACGATGATCCTGTAAGTGGAAATGAACAGCCTGAAACTTTGGATAAGGTGCTGCGTCACTTTAATTTTGGTGTGGAATTGCTGTTGCACCGTAATGTGAATATTCTTGTGGGATATAATTATCTTCTTCATAAGGAATTGAAGCTGGAAAATACAGGTGGTGGATCAGGATTGTCATTTGGTTTTAGCACACGAATAAAATCATTTGAATTTGTTTTTAGCCGAAGCAGTTATGTTGTCGGAACAGCAGCATACAATCTTACGCTTTCGGCAGATTTAAATAAGATGTTGAAAAGGTATTAAGTTATGATGGAGAACAAATATTTAACGCCCCGGCAAATTGTTGAAGAACTTGACAAATACATTATCGGGCAATATGAAGCAAAACGAAATGTTGCTATTGCTTTGCGAAATCGCTGGCGCCGCATGAATGTAAATTCGGAGATTCAATCTGAAATTGTTCCGAATAACATTTTGATGATTGGCGCCACCGGAGTTGGTAAAACTGAAATTGCAAGACGATTGGCTCGCATTGCTGATGCTCCTTTTGTTAAAGTAGAAGCGTCGAAATTTACGGAGGTGGGTTATGTGGGCCGAGATGTGGAGAGCATGGTACGCGACCTGGTTGATCAATCGGTAAATCTTGTTAAGGCCCGCAAGAAAGACGAAGTAAAAGAGAAGGCAGCCGTTGCTGTTGAGGAAATAATCCTTGATGCTTTAATTCCGCCACTGCGTCAGCAAACCGCTAAGGCGCCTGGTTTTTCACCAGCAATTGATGTTACGAATGCCCCTGACAGCGATGCTGAATTAAATGAGCGCACTAGAAATTTGTTCCGTGAAAAAATTCGTGACGGGCAAATGGAAGAGCGGAAAATTGATATACAAGTTAAGGGCTCCGGCAATCCGGGTATTGGCATGGTGGGTGCAGGAATGATAGATGAAGCGTCCATGATGAATCTTCAGGAAATGCTGAACGGCATGATGCCCAAGAAAAACAAAAAGAGAAAAGTTACCGTTGCAGAAGCGCGTCGAATATTATTGGAAGAAGAAGCATCGAAGCTTATCGACATGGATGAAGTGAAAGATGAAGCCATTCGAAAAGCGGAAGAGGCAGGAATTATTTTTATTGATGAAATTGATAAGATTGCTTCTGGTGGAAAAAAAGGTGGTAGCGGTCCTGATGTGAGTCGTGAAGGTGTTCAGCGGGATTTGCTTCCAATTGTTGAAGGGAGTACAGTAAATACAAAACACGGCATCATAAAGACTGATCACATTTTATTTATCGCGGCAGGCGCATTTCACATTTCAAAACCTTCTGATTTAATTCCTGAATTGCAGGGACGTTTCCCCATCCGGGTTGAATTGGATAACCTCACCAAAGAAGATTTCATCCGCATTCTTACAGAGCCAAAAAATGCATTGACAAAACAGTATATGGCGCTTTTTGGGGCTGAGGATGTCAATGTTGAGTTTTCTGAGGATTCCATCGAAGAGATTGCTCAAACAGCCTTTACCATCAATGCTGAGGTAGAGAACATCGGCGCCAGAAGACTGCACACCGTGATGAGCAAGTTGTTGAACGAATTTTTATTTGACGTGCCGGATAAAATCAATAATAATGCAAGAATTTTGATTACCGCTGAACTTGTGAAAAAGAAGTTAAGCGACTTGGTTAAGAATAAAGACCTTAGTGAATACATTCTTTAGTTGGAAGGAGTTAACCCTGCCTTTGCCGGCAGGCGGGTGTTAAGGGTTAATAGGAACTACGCTGTTGTTCAGCTTTTGATTTTCTTGATATCTATGACTCTCCGGAGGAGTATATTATAAATTTACATTTAAAAAGTTGATCATGAATACTCATGAGTCAGTGAAAGCTTAGTTCCCCTCTCCCGTTTCGCGGAGAGGGGCATTGCAAACTTTCAAGTTGCATAAATGTGGATGGGGTGAGGCCCGAAACATGAAATAGCAAGTTCATTGTAAGAGAGGGAGAAGCGAGTTAAATGATCATCAGGAAAATCAAAGCATGGATATTTTTTTGAGTTTAGTCGGACAATAGTAATTTTTAATGTTACGGGCCTGTTTAATTTTTTTGTTCGCAGGAACAACTTCAGCCGTTTTTTCCCAGGAGCAAGTAGATTCACTTAAGGATGATTACATTCATTCTTATCCGGATCACTTTTTTCTTTGGCCAGTGCTGAAGCAACGCAGTTTGAGGTTTACGGTAGCGAATAGAAACGACAATGAGTCGGTAGTATTTAAACCAAACAATTCCTACGCCGTTGGATTTGGCGCCTATGTATTTGATTTATCTTTTGAAGTCACCTTTGCTATTCCCATAAATGAAAAGAACCGGACAATTTTCGGTGAATCAAGTGCAAGGGACTTACAAATTAATACACTTAGCAAAAAGTGGGGCGCTGATCTCTATTATCAAAAGTACCAGGGATTTTATTCGGATGACGGATCATACTACCCAAGTGATAAACCCTATCCACAACGTTCGGATATTACCACAAAGAATTTTGGCCTTACCGGTTTATATATTTTCAATGATGAAAAATTTTCAGTTAAGTCAGTATTCAATTTTTCTGAACGTCAATTGAAAAGTGGCGGATCGTGGCTCCTTACAGGAACAGTAAACAGTTTCAAACTTAATGCTGATTCAGCAGTAGTGGATGTAGTTTATCGTGACCAGATTGGATTGGGTTCTTCTTTTGACGCATTGCGTTATACCACATTTAGTATAGCGCCGGGTTATGCCTACAACGTTGTATATAAAAATTTCTTCTTAAGTGGCGCCCTTATGTTGGGACCCGCGCATAACTGGACGTATTACAAAATGGAAGATGAATCAGAGAAAAATGATATCCGGATAAATGTCTTTTCTTCATTACGCTTAGGATTGGGATATAGTAATGATCGTTTTTTTGCAGGCATTAATTATGTAATGCAGTCTCGCGCTGTACGATTCGAAGACGTACAGGTTTCCAGTTCATCGAGCACATTTCGTTTACTGGTTGGGTACCGGTTCCGTGAGTTTGGCATACTGAAGAAAAGTATTTGGGATTTCCCGAAAGAGCTCTTGAATTTGTAAAAAATTAACTGATTAAAGTAATGTGCACTGTAAACGGGTTGACCAGCAATCGGTACTTTTACTGTGATCTCTGATCCGTTATTGTTAACTGATCTAATCTATCTTACTCTTCGGATAATCATAAAATAGTATTTCACCAGTACCCCAATCTATCTCTTTCCAGGAGTCGACGGGAAAATTGCAGGCTACAATACCGCAAGTTGGTATATTGGCAATGTGGCCATTTGTTAATGAGTTAACAAAATCAGTAAGCCCGGGGTTATGGCCAAAGATCATCACGTTATCATACTGATCTTTAATGTTATGAACAATGTCAAGCATTTTATCTTCAGTTGCGTGATACAGTTTTTCATCTAACCTGATTTTTTCCTCCGGGTAAGATAAAGCTTCAGCTATTCTCTTACAGGTAGATGTAGCTCTTTTCGCCGGACTGGTCATCATAAGATCAATGACAATATCTTTTTCTTTCAATCTTTTGCCCATGCGTGGTGCATCCTTCCTGCCCCGGTCATTTAAAGGACGCTCGAAGTCCGATAGTATAGGATTATTCCAACTTGACTTGGCATGACGGACAATGAAAAGTGTTTTCAAGGGTTCTGGATTTATTCTATTAAGTTAAACAAAGGCCGGCTTATTATTATCTTCGCGTCCATGTCTGAAATAAAAAAGATCAGGAAAGGGATAAAATACCGACTGATAGTCTGGTTAGTGAAATCCATGATCGTACTCTCTAACCTCCCACCCCGGCAACTATGGCTGAGCTTCTGCGGTTGGTTAGGAAAGGTTTATTATTTTTTTGCTGCTAAGGTACGGGGCAAAGTGCAAAGGCATCTGACGATGGCCTTTCCCGAAAAGTCCCCACAAGAGATAAGAAAACTTTCAAAAAATGTTTTCAGGATGCTGGGGAAGAACGGTGGAGAAATTTTGAGGTCATCGAAAATTAAAACCCTTGAACAACTGGAAAAGATATTGGTGACGCATGGGTATGAAAATTTTGAAACAGCAAACCGAAAAGGAAAAGGAGTCATCTTTTTAACCTGCCACATGGGAGCGTTTGATTTACAGGTGACGAATATGGCGCTTCGGGGGTTGAATCCGAATATCATTGGTACACCGTTAAAAGATAAACAGCTCAATGAGTTGCTTTGGAAATATCGCAACCAGCACGGCGCCATCGCCATAGAACGTGGAAAAGAAACCTTCAGAATGATAAAAGTACTGAAGTCAGGTGGCTCGTTGGCATTGTTGATCGACCAGGACACAAAAGTAAAAACTGTATTTGTCAATTTCTTCGGTATGCCAGCAGCCACTCCGGTAGGTGCAACGATGATGGCCATGAAAACAGGAGCGGCTGTTGTACCTACTTATGTTCATTTAGGTGAAGACGGACTTCAGCATATGTACATTCTTCCTGAGGTGCCCATGCGCATAACGGAAAATGAAGAAGACGACATGGTCTTTAATACACAGGTGTTAACATCCATGATTGAAGGATGGATAAGAAAATATCCAGACCAGTGGGTGTGGATGCATGAGCGGTGGAAGACGAAGCTGGTTGAATAGACTGAGAAAAAAGAATAAATTGTGGATGATATAAATTATGGACTCAAAAGACATAAGGTGGAAACAACGATTTCAGAATTTTGAGAAGGCTTTTTTTAAGTTGAGGGAATCATTGGAAGAAGAAGATTTAAACGAGCTCGAACGCAATGGGGTGGTGAAACGTTTTGAATTTACGTTTGAACTCGGATGGAAAACGCTCAAAGATTACATGCAGGAACAGGGAATGACATTTCAGTTATCGCCAAAGGGTACCTTCAGGCATGCGCAACAAAGTGGGTTAATGGACTATGCACAAATTTTGATCGATGCGCTGGAGGTGAGAAATGACCTTGTACACGATTATGATGGAGAAAAATTCGAAGCGTCAGAAAATTTAATTCGAGAAGAAATTTTTCCGGCACTGGAGAAATTGTATAATTTCTTTTTGAAGCAAGTTACAAAGGATTAACCAGGTATACTTTGATGGATACGGGACTTACGGAAAGAGACAGGCAAACCATTTACTCTATTCTGGCCAACTATCCGGCTGTTCAAAGCGTTACCATTTTTGGCAGCCGTGTTAAAGGTACATTTAAACCTGGTAGTGATATTGACCTGGCGATCATGAATGATGAGCCGACAAAACTTGATCTGATAAGACTAAAGTCTGAATTTGATGATAGTGATCTTCCCTATGTTGTTGACATAGTTAAATATCCATCGATAAAACTTAAGGAATTAAAGATGCATATTGACAGGGTAGGCATTCCCTTCTATGAACGACCTGTCAAACCTAAGATCAGGTCAAAGTAAAATCATAGGAGGTACTTTATATTAAAATTCATCCGCGGCTGTAATGAGCGAAGCAATATTCCTTGCTTCGAATTTTGTCAGTAGGTTTTTCCGGTGCGTCTACCGTGGTTCCATGCAAACGTCATAAAGGCATTTGAGAAAATGAGTAGGGCAATGGTTAAGAAGCCTTTCATTTTTATTATGCGAGCTATTTGTAAGAATCGATCATTGATATAGTTATAGTAGAGACGCGATGCATCGCGTCTCTACTACAATACTATCATCACTTCACTAGTTTCTTATACTTTATACGATGCGGCTGGTCATCACCCAGTCTTTTCTTTTTGTTTTCTTCGTATTCGCTAAAGCTACCTTCAAAAGAAAATACCTGTGAGTCGCCTTCAAAGGCAAGAATGTGTGTACATACCCGGTCCAGGAACCAGCGATCGTGAGAGATGATTACGGCGCAACCGGCAAAGTTTTCCAATGCTTCTTCCAACGCGCGGAGTGTATTCACATCAAGATCGTTTGTAGGTTCATCAAGGAGCAACAGGTTTCCTCCTTGCTTCAAAGCAATCGCCAGGTGAACGCGGTTACGCATACCGCCGGAAAGTTCTTTTACTTTTTTCTGTTGATCATTTCCTCCAAAATTAAACTTGCCAACATAAGCACGTGAATTGAGTTGCTTGCCGCCAAGTTCGATCAGTTCATTTCCACCGGTGATGGCTTCCCAAACACTGTCGTCAGGATTGAGGTCATCATGTTCCTGATCTACATAGGCGATCTTAACTGTTTCGCCTACTTCAAATGTTCCGGCATCCGGTTTTTCTTTGCCAATGATCATTTTAAATAAAGTGGTCTTACCAGCGCCATTAGGTCCAATAATGCCTACAATACCAGCGGGTGGGAGTGAGAAGTTGAGATTCTCGTACAACAACTTGTCTCCATAAGCTTTAGCGACGCCTTTTGCTTCGATCACCTTGTTTCCAAGGCGTGGTCCCGGAGGAATGTATAACTCAAGTTTTTCTTCGCGTTCTTTTGTCTCCTGCGTTAATAGCTTTTCATAGGCACCCAGACGTGCTTTGGCTTTTGCATGTCTGCCTTTCGGATTCATGCGCACCCATTCCAGCTCACGCTCCAATGTTTTCTGTCGCTTGGATTCCTGTTTTTCTTCAGAAGCCAGTCGTTTTTGTTTTTGATCAAGCCATGACGAATAATTTCCTTTCCAGGGAATTCCTTCACCTCTGTCGAGTTCAAGAATCCAACCTGCTACATTATCAAGGAAGTACCTGTCGTGCGTAACGGCAATGACGGTTCCTTTATATTGTTTTAAATGTTGTTCCAGCCATTGAACCGATTCAGCATCAAGGTGGTTGGTAGGTTCGTCCAACAAGAGTACATCTGGTTCTTTTAGCAAGAGGCGGCACAAGGCGACCCTCCTTTTTTCTCCCCCTGATAAATGAGCCACATTGGCATCGGGTGGGGGGCATCGTAAGGCGTCCATTGCCCGTTCCAGTCTGTGATCCAGTTCCCAGGCTCCAATTGCATCCAGCTTTTCCTGGATGGCTCCTTGCTTTTGGATGAGTTTATCCATCGCATCAGGGTCTTCCATTATTGCCGGATCTCCAAACTTTTCATTAATGGCTTCAAATTCTTTGAGCAGCGCTACCACGTCGGCGACACCTTCTTCAATAATTTCTTTAACGGTCTTTGTTTTGTCTAATTGAGGTTCTTGTTCAAGCAAACCCACGGAATAGCCAAGGTCAGAAACAACTTCACCTTGAAATTCCTTATCAATCCCTGCTATTATTCGAAGGAGGGAAGACTTCCCGGAACCATTCAGACCGAGTACACCAATCTTTGCACCGTAGAAAAAAGAGAGATAAATGTTTTTTAAAACCTGCTTGCTGGGAGGGTAGATTTTATTTACCCCGGTCATGGAGAAGATTATTTTTTCGTCGCTCATGAATCAGATGATTGTGTGGTAGAAAATTACTGGATTCAGAACTTTAGAACCCGTTTTAAATTCAGGCGCAAATATGGCAAAATATGCGTGTGGTGTGAAACTCCTAAAAGAGATTGCAAAAAAGATTCCTTTTAAACTTTCGTTTTTAGTAAAGTTTTAACCCTTCTGTAAAGAAAGAATGAGGGGTGTTTGTTTTGATCAATTAAATTCTATTTTTGCGGAAAATTAAGGAGCAACTATGTACTGGACACTTGAATTAGCATCATATCTGGAGGATGCCCCATGGCCGGCAACCAAGGATGAATTGATCGATTATTCTATCCGATCAGGAGCTCCTTTAGAGGTAGTAGAGAACCTTCAGGAGCTCGAAGACGACGGCCAACCTTATGAAAGCATAGAAGAAATCTGGCCTGATTATCCTACTAAGGAAGATTTCTTTTTCAACGAAGACGAATATTGAATTGCTTCAAGCAATTCAAGGATAAAATGCAAAGCTGGTCTATTTGATCAGCTTTTGTGTTTTAAAAGCGCTTCGGCCAGAATAATATCTTCGCTTGTAGTGATTTTGATATTCTTGTAACTGCCCTCGAAGAGCGAAATCACATGACCGGATCGCTCGGCGACACTGGCATCATCTGTTAAAGTCGCATCTTCCTTTATGTTGTAGGATTCTTTTATCAACGAGACCAAAAAAGTTTGCGGGGTTTGTATTAACCTGAATCGTGAACGGTCTACAGCCCTGGTATTATCCTGCCTGCGGGCCGAACTGCCCTCCGGCAGGCAGGCCTGATCTGTCATGCGAATTGACTCCTTTAAACGCACGGCAGCAATTGCCGATTGATGAACAGCAGCCAGTCGAAACGATGCTCCGATAATATCTTCGCTAACCAAAGGACGTACACCGTCATGAATAGCCACCAATCCTTCACCTTCTATTTTTTGCAATCCATTTTTTACAGACTGAAATCTTGTATCACCACCTTTTTGAAGAATGATGTTGTGATGATAGTTATATTTTTTGCAGAGCGATTCCCATGTACCGAAATCATCAGCAGGAAGAACGAGAATAATCTGAATGCCTGGAGAATAACGATAAAAAGCGTTGAGCGTGTGCATTAGAACAGGCAATCCATCCAATTCCAAAAATTGTTTTGGCAGACTGCTTTTAATTCGCGTGCCTTTCCCACCGGCTACAATGAGGGCGTATTCTTTAAGGTTCAAGTTCTTCAAGGATTTCCTTAGGAATTCGTTTAGACATAAATGGCGTCTTCTTCGATGTACGGTCGGTAATGCGGCTTTACTGCACGGTTGCTCACAAGATCGATCTTTTGATTGAGTAAATTCTCAATATCAATTAATAAATCAACGTATTCAATTCCTATCGGCCCATTGAAATCTACAAGTAAGTCAATATCACTTTCAGGAGTTTCTTCTCCTCTTGCGTATGAACCAAACAAAGCGATACTCTTCAACGGATACTTCTTTTGAAGATCAGCCTTATGATCACGTAGCTTTTGGAGGATTTCATCTTTGTTCATAATTATAAAAATAACAAAAACTAAAGAGAAAAATTTAGCATATTGTTGTCTATGGCGATCCTTAGATTTTTATTAATGGCCTTTAACGTGGCCGTGTTCACTTATTTGATTTATCACCTGCTTTGGATAGCACGTCAACCAATAGAGCGGCAGAAGAAAATTATTATTATCGTATGCGGAATTGTATTGTTACTTGCTCCGGTTGCCATGATCATTGGTGCCATTCCTGCATCGCCAATATATTTTTTAGCATACCCGGCAGCAATTTCTCTGCTGATTTTTCTAACCAAACAAACTTAAGGATCAACAGTGAATTGTGATCTGTGAATTGATAACCATCTAAACAATCAGCATGGCGTCACCGTAAGTAAGGAATTTATATTTTTCCTTCTTGGCAACCTTGTAAGCTTCCATAACGAGTTCGTATCCGCCAAATGCACAAGCCATCATTAATAATGTTGATTCAGGCATATGAAAATTGGTGATCATGGCATTGCAGATCTTAAAATCATAGGGAGGGAAAATGAATTTATCCGTCCAGCCTTCTCTTGCTTTTAACCGGTTGGTTGCTGATACTGCGGATTCAAGCGCTCGCATTGAAGTTGTACCTACAGCACATACTCTGTTTTTATTGTCAAGGGCTTTATTAACGACTTCAACAGCTTGCGGACCCACAACAAAGTTCTCTGAATCCATTTTGTGTTTAGTCAAATCCTCAACATCTACTTGTCTGAAAGTACCTAACCCGATGTGAAGGGTTATGTAAGTCATGTCAACACCTTTTATCTGCAATCTTTTTAATAACTGCCGGGTAAAATGTAAGCCAGCCGTTGGAGCAGATACAGCGCCTTTATTTTTAGCGTATATAGTTTGGAATCGCTCTTTATCTTCCGGCTTTACTTTGCGCTTAATGTATTTTGGAAGAGGTGTTTCACCTAACGTTTCAACTACTTTATCAAATGCTTCGCTATCACCATCAAAGAGGAACCGGATTGTTCTTCCGCGCGATGTTGTGTTATCAATTACTTCAGCCACCAGATCACCATTACCAAAATAAAGCTTGTTACCAACGCGGATTTTTCGTGCAGGATCTACCAATACATCCCAAAGGTGCATGTCGGCATTAAGTTCGCGCAGCAGGAAAACTTCAATCTTTGCTCCTGTTTTTTCTTTACGGCCATAAAGACGCGCAGGAAACACCATGGTATCATTACCTACCAGAATATCGCCCTCGTTGAAGTATTCAACAATATCTTTAAATACTTTATGCTCAATTTCACCGGTGTCTTTGTGAACCACCATCAAACGAGATTCATCACGATTTTCGGCGGGTTCAAGAGCAATGAGATTGACGGGGAGATCAAACTTGAATTCGGATAGCTTCATAATAAAAACGGCGTAATTTTCCCAATTAAGGGTAATTTTTTAAATGAGGTTGCAAAAATAAAGCAATATTCCAGATTTGCGAATCTTGTGTCATCTTTTATCTGTTTGTAACAAAAACACTGAGATAATGGTCTTGGTCACGTAATTTGACGTTTAGAAAGACGACAAACGCAATAAATTCAGCCGGGAAAATGAAGACTTTATTCCAAATCTTTGAAAGTTTCAGATTTGCCTGGAAGGCCTTGCGGGCTAACCTTCTCAGAACAATACTTTCCTTGTTAGGTGTAACCGTCGGGATCTTTGCCATCATATCCGTTCTCACGCTCGTTGATTCGCTGGAAAAAAACATCAAAGACAGTCTGGACTTTCTGGGCACTGGCGTTATCTATCTTCAAAAGTGGCCATTCCTCCCTGAAGGACAGGAGGAGTACAAATGGTGGGATTATTTAAGAAGGCCTAACTCTTCTTATAACGATTATAAATTTTTGCAAGCGAATCTAAAACACGCAGGAGCAGTATCCATTTTTTCGGGAAGAGGAAATCAGACAATTAAACGGGGGAACAACAGTATTGGCGAAATTGGTTTACAGGGAGCTTCCCAGGGCTATGACGAATTATTCGAAATTGAAATTGAGCGTGGTCGATATTTCACTGCAGATGAAATTGAATCAGGAAGAAATGTAGTGATCATTGGCTATGAGGTTAAACAGGCTTTGTTTCCCAATGATGAAGATCCTATTGGCAAGGAGATCAAAATAAAGAATATAAAATATCGTGTCATCGGCAGCGTCAAAAGAGAAGGCCAGAGTTTTATGGGTTTCGCCAGCAATGATTTCAATACCATCATTCCATACCAGGCTTTTAGAAAAATATACTCAACCGGTACTGGCCGCGTATGGGAAGTTGAATCTACAATTGGATTGAAAGGAACCGAAACAGATATCGGCCTGGTTGAATTGGAAAATGAAACGCGTGGCATTATGCGCGTAAAGCGGGGCTTAAGGCCAGGGGAGAAAGATAACTTCTCCATGAACCGCCCCGAGGCCATTTTAAATGTAATTGGAAATTTGTTTGATGTGATAGGTGTTGCCGGCTGGATCATTGGCGGATTTTCCATTTTGGTTGGCGGTTTTGGAATTGCCAACATAATGTTTGTTTCCGTGAAAGAAAGAACCAGTGTTATAGGGTTGCAGAAATCGTTAGGGGCAAAAAACTATTTTATCCTTTTTCAGTTTTTGTTTGAAGCTATATTCCTTAGTCTTATTGGTGGCCTGGCAGGTTTGTTTTTAGTCTACCTCATCACTTTCATTCCATTGGGTAGCCTTGAAGTAGTCCTTACGATAAGAAATATTGTTCTTGGATTGGGCGTCTCCACAACCATTGGGATAGTGTCTGGTTTTGTGCCGGCGCTTATGGCTGCCAGAATGGATCCTGTTGCTGCAATACGGAATTAATCAGCGGATGAGTCAATTAGCCGATTAGCCAATGTAAGAGAATCATTCGCTAATCGGCTAATTAATTTAAGCTTCTTTTTCCTCCAGTACCTTCTTGCTCTCTACTCCCGCAATCTTCTCTTTAATTTTTCTTTCCAGTTCATCCAGCAGTTCAGGGTTGTCTTCAATCAATTGCTTGACAGCATCGCGGCCCTGACCAAGTTTGTTTCCTTCATAAGAAAACCATGATCCGGATTTCTGAACGACATTGAGTTCCACACCGAGGTCAACGATCTCGCCGGATTTTGAAATGCCTCTTCCATACATGATATCAAATTCTACAACTTTGAAAGGAGGAGCAACTTTATTTTTCACAACCTTAACTTTAACGCGGTTCCCTGTTATATCATCAGCAGATTCTTTGATTTGTCCGATTCTGCGAATGTCAAGTCTAACCGATGCATAGAATTTAAGTGCGTTTCCACCTGTGGTTGTTTCGGGGTTGCCAAACATAACGCCGATCTTTTCGCGAAGCTGGTTAATAAACACACAAGCGCATCCTGTCTTACTAATTGTACCGGTAAGTTTTCTCAAGGCTTGTGACATCAACCGTGCCTGAAGTCCCATTTTACTTTCACCCATCTCACCTTCGAGTTCGCCTTTCGGAACCAATGCAGCAACAGAGTCGATGACAATAATGTCAATTGCACCTGAACGAATTAAGTGATCGGCAATTTCAAGCGCTTGTTCACCGTTATCAGGCTGAGAGATCAAAAGGTTTTCGGTATCAATCCCTAATTTTTCTGCGTACGATTTATCAAAAGCATGTTCGGCATCAATAAAGGCAGCGATTCCACCTTTCTTTTGTGCCTCAGCAATGCAGTGCATGGTGAGCGTGGTTTTACCGGATGACTCCGGACCGTAGATTTCAGTTACGCGACCTCGTGGAATACCTCCAATGCCCAGTGCAATATCTAATCCTAGTGATCCTGTGGATATGGCTGGTATATCGACAACTTTTTCGTCGCTTAATTTCATTACGGTACCCTTACCGTATGTTTTTTCAAGTTTATCAATGGTTAATTGAAGGGCCTTTAGTTTTTCTTTAGCGTCGCTCATAATGGTGTGGTTGTATAACTTTTTAAAATATTATTTACAAGAATGCTCAAATTACGGTATCGTCTCTTAAAATAAAAAGATGTAAACGCTGTATGCGACACGAATTGTCAGAACTAATGGTGCTACAATTTTTATTTATTTGCATTAGTTTGAAATGTTAAGCGCTTGATTAAATGAACATACGGGTAGGGAAGTTAATTCGCCGGTTGCTATTGATTCTTGGTGTCATACTGATTGTACTTATAATTTTCAATTGGGAGCTGGTGAGCTATGGTCTCAAACAGGCAAAGGGTCAACTGACAATTATATGGAATGCAAAGCCGGTGGAGGAATTTATTAATGACAAAACTTTTCCAGATTCTCTACGCCAAAAGCTACTGCTGATTGCGGAGATACGAAAATTTGCTGTGGATTCTCTTGGTTTGAAAGACACTAAAAACTATAAAACCCTTTATGATCAGAAGGGAGAAGAAATAATGTGGGTGGTAACGGCAAGCGAACCTTTTCAACTGAAACCCAAAGAGTGGGATTTTCCTATTCTTGGCAAAGTTCCTTATAAAGGTTTCTTTGTTAAGGATGAAGCATTTGCCCTGGCAAAACAACTGGACAATGAAAAGTGGGATGTAAGCGTAAGAAACCCGGGAGGATGGTCAACACTGGGATGGTTCACAGATCCTATTTTGAGTAAAATGCTGGAAGAAAGCGAGGGTGAATTAGCCAGTTTAATTATTCATGAAATGGCTCATGCCACCATTTTTGTTAAGGATAGCATAAACTTCAACGAGAACCTTGCCTCTTTTATAGGCGATCGTGGTGCGGAAGCATTTCTGCAGTTTCATTTCGGTGATAATTCCCAGCAATACATGGAATTTGTAAATAAGGATAGAGACTACACCACATTTGTCAACCATGTTCTGCATGGAACAAGTTTGTTGGATAGCCTTTATAAAGCAATTGAGCATGAGTCGCCGGCAAAAAAAAGTGTTTTAAAAGAAGCTATGATAAGGCGAATAGTTGATACTATGGATACCCTTAGTTTGTCTTCCGGAAAAAAGCCTTCCCGGCGATTTAAGGATAAGCTTCCTAACAATGCATACTTCATGTCGTTTATTCACTACCAATCCGGACAGTCTGAATTTTTAGAAGAATGGCAGCAATCGTTTGATGGAAATCTGAAGGCTTACATCACTTATTTTAAAGAGAATTTTCCTTTTCTCTGATTGTTTTCGAAAGGTCATTAAGGAATTGTTAAGAAAGGGTTGTTCATTTTTAATTAGCCTTTTTCTGGCTACTTTTGGCGCATGTAGCCTGTCAAAAATTATGGGAAACAAGCAAACACAAAAGGTACTTGTTGTTGATGATGAAGAGCCCATTCTGGAACTTCTCAAATACAATCTTGAAAAAAACGGCTATGATGTAAAGACCGCTTCCGATGGAACAAAAGCGGTTGAAATCGCCAGGAAATTTACACCTGATCTTGTTTTGCTGGACATCATGATGCCAAAGATGGATGGCGTGGAAACGTGTCGTTTGTTGCGCGATATTCCTGATCTTCAAAAAACATTTATCATTTTTCTCACGGCCCGATCAGAGGAGTACTCCGAAGTTGCTGCTTTTGATGTAGGTGCAGACGACTACATAACAAAACCTATTAAACCGCGAGCGCTGATGAGCCGAATCCATGCTCTTTTTCGCAGGGATTCTAAGAAGAGTACCCCAACGGCCTCTATTAATATTGGCGATCTTACTATTGACCGGACCAGCTATACAATTAAAATAAACAACCGCGAAATCAATCTTCCTAAAAAAGAATTTGAGTTATTATTCTTCCTGGCGCAAAACCCCAATAAAGTTTTCAGCCGTGAAGATCTTCTTCAAAATATTTGGGGAACTGACGTGTATGTTTTGGCCCGCACCGTAGATGTTCACATCAGGAAAGTAAGAGAAAAGATAGGAGATGATTATATTACTACCGTAAAAGGAGTAGGGTATAAATTCAGCCTGAATTAATTCATGGTTTATAGTTCAAGGGTATTAGCGCTTCTGCTTGCCCTGTGCATTTCGATTGTTACAACGCTTTTCCTTTCGCTTTTTGAAAGCGCAACTACCAATGTATTGCTGGTAGCTTTCGGTATAAGTTTTTCAGTTTCTTATCTTCTCATTTTTGTGGTAACGGAATTTCTTGTGTTCCGTGAGATTAATAAAATATATAAGCTCATCGGTAAGCTGAAGAAAAAAGAATTATCAAGTATTGATAAGCAGAAGTCGGGAGCCTTGAATCCGCTTAAAACAATCAATGAAGAAATTTTCTCTTTCGCAGACCTGAAACAAAAAGAAATTGATGAGCTTAAAAAACTTGAAGCCTTTCGGAAAGAATTTATCGCCGATGTCTCGCACGAGTTAAAAACTCCCATCTTCGCTGCACAAGGTTTTGTTCACACACTGCTGGATGGAGCTGTAAATGACAAAGCGGTAAGAAACCGTTTCCTGAAGAAAGCAGCAAAAAGCCTTGATGGATTAGATGCCCTCGTTCAGGACCTGCTCACTTTGTCACATATCGAAACAGGTCAGATCAAAATGCACTTTGAAAATATCGATCTCTATAAACTTACCGAAGAAGTATTTGAGCAGTTCGAGAATAAGGCTGATAAACGCGATGTGAGTATGCGCATTGAGGAGGGAACGAAGAAAGTTATAGTATTTGCTGATTGGCAGCGCATTACACAGGTGATGACCAATCTTGTTTCCAACGCAATCAAACACTCTTTCGATGGTGGTGAGGTGGTAGTGAGTTTTGATGTAGGTAAAAAATATGTGACTACCTCAGTTGCTGATAAAGGGGAAGGGATTCCTCAAGAACACGTGAGCCGGATTTTCGAGCGTTTCTACCGGGTTGACAAAAGTCGCAGCCGTGAGAAAGGTGGTACAGGACTTGGGCTTGCAATTGTAAAACATATCCTTGATGGGCACCATACAAAAGCAGAAGTATTGAGTTCTCCTGGTAATGGTTCCACCTTTAGTTTTAAATTGCCCCGCTCAAAGGAAGTTCTTGAGCTTTCTGAGGGGTAGGTAAATTCATCTCGCTTTGAAAAAATTTAATTTTTCTAATATGATCCTTTGGGAGGATGATGACTTTATGGTCATTAATAAGCCTCCTCACCTGGCAACCCTGGAAGACCGGCAGGAACCGGATAATGTTTTATCCTACGCAAGACAATATATTGAGACAGCCCAGGTGTGTCATCGGTTGGATAAAGGTACTTCAGGTGTTCTGGCCATTGCCAAGAATCCCGAGGCTTATCGTCACCTCAGCATGCAGTTTGAGGGCCGAACGGTTAATAAAATCTACCATGCTGTTGTCGATGGACTACACAAGTTTGAAAGTGTTATGGTCGACAAGCCTATTGCAAAAACTGATGACGGTTTGGTTAAAATCAGCAGGGAGGGTAAATCCGCGCAAACCTCATTTACTTCGATTTGTCCTTATCGTATGCATACATTAGTAGAGTGCCGGCCTGTGACCGGGCGTATGCATCAGATTCGAATTCACCTGACTGTGCTTAATGCTCCAATTACAGGCGATGTAGTTTATGGGGGAAAGCGTTTCTACCTTTCCTCAGTAAAACGAGATTTTAACCTTAAAAAGGATACAGACGAACAACCACTTATTAAGAGAATGGCTTTGCACTCGTATGCATTGGAGTTTAGAAACTTGTCAGAGCGTACTGTGAAAATTGAAGCTCCATATCCTAAAGATTTCCAGGCATTGGTGCGGCAGTTGGAATTAAATGGTTAGCTGACAGATTCCTCGGATGATGAGTTTGTTCTGAAAAGGGGAGATCAAGGTCAAAAACCAATTTTTTATACCTGCTTGCATTTAAACTATTCTCCATTTACCTTTGTGTCCCTTTTTGAAAGAAGGGGTGCATTTTATTGATTTTTAATATAAAAAAGTGGATCACAATAGTTATAAAACAACTCACGCCAACAAGGCAACGGTCGAAAAGAGCTGGGTAATCGTAGATGCCAATGCGAAGGTTTTGGGCCGTTTGGCAAGTCAAATTGCTAAAATAATTAAAGGAAAGCACAAGCCTTCTTATTCACCTCATGTGGATTGCGGTGATCATGTTATCGTGATCAATGCTGAGAAGGTAAGAATGACCGGTAAAAAATGGACGGACCGTGTGATCTTTACGCACTCTGGTTATCCAGGTGGTCAGCGGGAACACACACCTTCAATGATTCGCAGCAAACATCCGGAGCGTCTTGTTGAGCATGCCGTAAGAGGCATGTTACCTAAAAATAGTCTCGGACGTGAGTTATTCCGCAGCCTGCATGTTTATGCGGGTACGGAACATCCCCATGAAGCACAACAACCAAAAGAAATAAAGTTCTGATAGATGGAGATTATCAACGCAATTGGCAGACGTAAAACTTCAGTGGCTCGTGTATACGTTGCTTCTGGTAAGGGAGATGTCAAAATAAATAGTAAGGATCTGAAAGAGTATTTCTTGTCTGAAATTCATCAATCATTGGTCCGCCAGCCTATTCTCGCAGTTAATGGAGATGGACAATATGATGTAACGGTGAATGTTGAAGGGGGTGGAGTAAAAGGTCAGGCCGAAGCAGTTCGACTGGCCATATCACGCGCGCTCGTTCTCCTTAATGCAGAAAACAAACCGGCCTTGAAAAAAGACGGCCTGTTAACCCGCGATTCCAGAATGGTTGAGCGTAAAAAATACGGCAGAAGAAAAGCAAGAAGAAGATTCCAATTCAGCAAGCGTTAATCCATAACAGAAAATTAATGGCAGATAAATTAACATATCAGAATTTATTGGATGCAGGTGTTCATTTTGGTCACCTTACCCGTAAATGGAACCCGAAAATGGCAGAGTACATTTTCATGGAAAACAATGGCATCCACCTTATCGACTTAAATAAGACGCTCGCTTGTATTGATGAAGCATCTTATGCTTTGAAAAACATTGTACGCTCCGGTCGTAAGATCATGTTCGTGGCAACAAAAAAACAGGCAAAGGATATAGTTAATGAAGAAGCAAAGCGCCTTAACATGCCTTTCGTGACCGAACGCTGGTTGGGTGGTATGTTGACCAACTTTGCTACTATCCGCAAGTCATTGAAGAAATTGTCGCAGATCGAGAAGCTGATGAAGGATGAGGCTTTTAACAATCTTGCTAAGCGGGAACGTCTTATGATCACACGCGAAAAAGCAAAGCTTGAAAAATTATTAGGTGGTATTACTGACCTTAACAGGCTTCCTGCTGCATTGTTTGTGATCGATGTAAAACGCGAACACATTGCCGTGACAGAAGCACAAAAGCTTAATATCCCTGTGTTTGCAATGATCGATACCAACTCTGACCCTGACGGTGTTGATTTCCCTATTCCGGCAAATGATGATGCTTTCAAATCGATCAACCTCATTACAAAATACGTTGCTAACGTTATTGAAGAAGGCTTGATGGAGCGTAAAAGAGATAAGGAAGACGCTGCCGTAAAGAAGGAAGAAGAGGAAAAAAGGAAAGTAGACGAAAAAGAAACCATCGAAGAGACCAAGTAAAGTTTTCACCTGGTAATCGGAGGTCGGTTGGCTTCGCGATGATCAGAAAATGAATAAAAATTCTAACTGAACATCGGTCACAAGCCGGTGTTTAGTTTTTTATAGACGTCGTTGTTAATACTTGAGAAGAGTATAACACGACCTAAATCGTAATTCCAAAATTGTAAATCGTAAATAGATAACAGTATGTCAATTTCAGCACAAGATGTAAATAAACTCCGGCAGATGACCGGCGCCGGTATGATGGATTGTAAGAAAGCCCTTACCGAAGCGGATGGTGATTTTGAAAAAGCAATTGAAATTCTTCGCAAGAAGGGACAGAAGGTATCAGCTTCGCGTTCCGACAGAGATGCCAAGGAAGGTTCAGTGTTCATAAAAACAAGTAGTGACAACAAGGAAGCTGTGCTTATTGCGCTCAATTGTGAAACAGACTTTGTAGCAAAGAATGAAGAGTTCCAGGGACTGGGCGAGTTAATTGCTAAACTTGCCTTTGAGAATAAACCCGCTGACAAAGAGGCTTTGCTTAATCTTAAAGCCGGTAGCCTTACCATTGGTGATAAAATCACAGAGCTTGTAGGAAAGATCGGTGAGAAGATAGAGGTGAGCGAATACATTGTAATGAAAGGTGAAGTGGTTGTACCCTACATCCATGCCGGAAGTAAACTTGGTGTTTTAGTTTCCCTGAAAGGTATCAATGGAATAGATGTAACCGGTGCAGGTAAAGATGTAGGTATGCAGATTGCCGCTATGAACCCGGTAGCGGTTGATGAAAGCAGTGTGGATAAAACCGTTATTGAAAAAGAATTGGAAATTGCCAAGGCACAAATTCTTGCAGAAGGAAAACCTGCCAACATGGTGGATAAAATAGCGCAGGGCAAGCTTCAAAAATTTTATAAGGAAAGTACACTGTTGAATCAGGCTTTTGTAAAAGACAGTTCTAAAACAGTTGCTCAATACCTTGATAGTATATCCAAGGGATTAACGGTTGCTGAATTCAAACGTGTATCTATCGGATAACCTTTTAGAAATATTTTTATTCGTACAATGTGTCAAAGTGAGACCTCGCTTTGACACATTTTTTTACCCATGTCTCCTACGCAACCCCTAACCCCTAAAGGGGCATTCCTGCGCGCTGTTTCCCCTTAGGGTAGGGGTAAGCGATGGATGAACCAACTCAAATTTGACACGACACTAATACTTCATTCTGATGACTGGTGGATGTAACTGCAATGTTCAGGCAGGAAATTTCAAAACAGGGTGAAGTAGATTTTTTACTTTTTCTGAAATTAAAAAGATTAGATATAGGGGGAGGGCCTGTTATGATTGTCTGGGTATAAGGAAATACAAAAGACATGAAAAACATTTTTAAAAAACCCCTTTCGTTTATTGCGCTATCCGCATTTTTGCTTACCTCTTGTTTCAATGATGAAGATCCGGGGCCGTTGCAATCAGATGAAAAGTCGTTTTCAGTTGTAGATTTCGACCGCCTGGAAATGGGCAGCGCTTTAATTATCAATGTTGATCAAGGTGACTTCTTCAGCATTCACGCGAAAGGAGACAGAAGAAACCTGAATGATCTTGAGGTATTTAAGGATGGCAATACATTAGTAATTCGCTTTGACGAGCAAGCTAACCGCAGACACGACACCTACATCACAATCACCATGCCCCTTCTTCGTTCCGCTAATTTCTCCGGTGCAAGTAATTCGAAAATATCCGGGTTCACGCTGGATGATTCTTTTGGACTTTATTTATCAGGCGCTTCCATTTGTCAACTAAGTGGCGAGTTCGAACAAATGGATCTTGTGTTATCTGGCGCTTCTATATTTACTGCTACAGGTACAGGGCTTACTTTGGATGCCAGGTTAAGCGGGGCTTCTGTGCTTGATGCATTTAATTATGATGTTGATGAAGTGGAGATCGAAGCTTCCGGCGCAAGCCAGGCAAAAGTTTATGTTAACAATTTGTTAAATGCTGATGCACGTGGAGCAAGCGTTATTTCATATCGAGGAGATCCTTCCGTTTATAGCAATACTTCCGGTGGTAGTTCAGTAGTAAAAGATTAATTATAAATTAAATCAGGTACCGTGGAGGAAGCTCGCTTCGGTACCTGAATCTTTTTATTTGTGCAATAAAGCCACCAATCACAAAACTGTGAGCTGAGAGCTATTTTGGCTCGTCACGTTTTTTAAACGCCGCTTCAAAAGCCTTCTTTAATTCTTCTCCGGCTTTGCTAAGACTTTCTTCAACTTCTTTCCAGCGCTCTTTATTCTTTGATTCATTTTTCAGCTTTTCTGCAGAAACTTTAAGTTCCTCATATTTTTCCTGGAATTCTTTTCTTAATCGTTCGCCAGCTTCATCCAGTTCGTCTAAAAACTTATCGACTTTTTGGCCGAAGGTTGAAGATGTGTTCTCAGTCTTTTCCTTATTCTCGTTGTCCATAACTAGTTGTATTAAGATTTTTTCGTAAAAATTCAATGATCTTTATACTAATCTCCGACTAAAAAACATTTTAGTCGGAGAACAATGATCTTTATTAAAACATTACCTTGGGAATTTAGTTTTATTTTCAGGGGCTTTCAAATATGCACTTTTCATACTTTATTTAAACACAATTAAATTACGATGAAGAGGGGAAAACGTTTAATTTTTTTTGTGCTGATGCTTACAATAATCTTCGGCTGTGCGTCGCAAAAGAATCATAAGAAGTTAAAACCAGGAAAACCAATTCCTTGTCCTCAAAAAGATTGCTGATGAATTTTCAAAAGATCATTATTGCTATCGATGGGTACTCTGCTTGTGGCAAAAGCACTACCGCAAAAGAAGTTGCTTCCGCGCTTGGCTACCGCTACATCGATTCCGGTGCTATGTACAGGGCTGTCACATTGTATTTTCTGGATCATCATATATCTCATTCCAATCCAAAGGAAATCACCAAAGCCCTATCCTCAATTTCAATTTCATTTAAGGTCAATTCTAAAAGTATAACGGAGACTTTTTTAAACGGCCTGAACGTTGAGAAGGAGATAAGAAAAATGAAGATATCAGAGAACGTCAGCCAGGTAAGCGCCCTGAAGGAGGTGCGTGAGGCAATGGTTGAACAACAACGCCGGTTAGGAAAAGAGAAGGGCGTGGTCATGGATGGCCGTGATATAGGAACGGTAGTATTTCCAGAGGCAGAATTAAAATTATTTATGACGGCTGATATTATGGTGAGGGCCAACCGCCGTCAGAAGGAGTTGCTTGATCAGGATAAGCTTGTCGACCTTGATATTGTTCTTGAAAATATTCGCAAGCGTGATGAAATTGATACTACAAGGGCTGAGAGCCCTCTGAAGCAGGCCGACGATGCGGTTGTTATTGACACAACGAACATCACCATTGAAGAGCAGGTAGATGAAGTGATCCGGCTCGCGTTATCAAGTCTTGTTTCAAAAACAAGCAGGCCAAAACTGCACGCTTATTAAGTTCTATTTAAAGGGCTTACAATTAATTTATCCATCGCTTTCAGATTGTAAAAAATTACTATTTTTACCGGGTTTCAAAATAAGCCTAAACTGAGAGAATGGGTAAATTTATTCGATTAAAGAGGGGCTTCGACATTAGCCTAGCAGGGAAAGCCGCTCTTACCATCGCCACATCCGGGCAGCCCGAAATATTCGCCATTAAGCCAACCGATTTTCAAGGTATTTACATGCCTAAACTAATGGTTAAAGAGGGGGATAATGTAAAATCAGGGTCACCGCTTTTCCACGACAAAAAGAAAGAAGAAATAGTCTTCACTTCGCCCGTAAGTGGAGAAATAGTTGAGATTAAACGTGGGGAGAAACGAAAACTTCTCGAAGTTAAAATTCTCCCTGATCGATCCGTTGAATATCTCAATTTTAATAAATATTCAGTTTCTGACATCACCCACATGAAACGGGAAACCGCACAAAAGCAAATGCTGGAAAGTGGTGTGTGGGTTAATCTTATTCAACGGCCCTATGGAATTGTGGCGGATCCGGGTGAATCTCCAAAATCCATATTTATATCCGGTTTCGATTCTCATCCTCTAGCCCCCGATTATAGTTTTATTTTCAAGGGACAAGAACAGGCCTTTCAACTGGGCCTGGTAATCCTGAAGAAATTTACCGACGGCCTTATTCATCTTAACGTTCATTCGGAAAAGGAAATATCTCAAGTGTTCTCCCAGGCGCAGGGCGTTGAACTAAATAAATTTTCAGGTCCACATCCCGCCGGGTGTGTTGGCGTTCAGATCCATCATCTTGACCCGATAAATAAGGGCGATGTAGTTTGGACAATCAATCCCGCAGGAGTTATTCAGATAGGCAAACTTTTTCTAAATGGCGTATATGATGCATCAAGGATAATTGCTTTGACAGGATCCGAAGTAAAAAAACCACAATACTACAAAACGTATATAGGTGCATCTATAAAAAAGTTTGTTGATGACAATCTGAAAAGTGATAACGTAAGGTTCATCTCGGGTAATCCGTTAACAGGAACACAAATTTCAAGGGATGGCTTTGTTGGATTTTACGATCATCAAGTGACTGTGATTCCGGAAGGAGACTATTATGAATTCATGGGTTGGATATCACACTCACCAAAGAAGCTAAGTTTCCAGCGAGCGTGGGGGCTTCTTTCTTTCCTTAATAAAAACAAAGAATATGTTCTTGACACCAATACACACGGAGAACCAAGAGCGTTTGTACAAACCGGTGTTTTTGAAAAAGTAACACCAATGGATATTTTGCCGGAGTTTCTTATCAAATCAATTATCGCGGAAGACTTCGATGAGATGGAGGCGCTGGGTATTTATGAAGTTATTGAAGAGGATCTTGCTCTTTGTGATTTCACTGATGTATCCAAGCATGATATACAAGGAATTCTTCGCGAAGGAATTGAATTACTAAGAAACAGCTAATTAAAGCTTATGGATTTTTTTCGAAAACAGTTAGACGGCGTTAAACATCACTTTGAAAAAGGTGGCAAGTGGGAGAAATTTTTCTACATCTATGAAGGTTTTGAAACATTTCTTTTTGTCCCAAATTCCGTTGCCCCTGTAAAAGGAACCCAGGTGCGGGATGCTATTGACATGAAGCGGTTAATGATTACCGTTGTCATCTCCATGATTCCATGCTTGTTATTCGGTATGTATAATGTAGGTCATCAGCACTTTCTGGCTACGGGAGTCGATGGGTCATTCATAGACAAGTTCTTGATTGGTATCAAGCAAGTGGTGCCCGTTATAATTATATCGTATGTTGTAGGGCTGGGAATTGAGTTTGCATTCACAGTGTTCAGAAAGCATCCTGTGAATGAAGGATTTCTTGTTACCGGTATGCTTATACCCTTAGTTATGCCGCCAGATATTCCGTTGTGGCAGGTAGGCTTGGCTACAGCGTTTGCTGTGGTCATAGGGAAAGAAGCTTTCGGTGGAACCGGCATGAATGTTTTGAACGTAGCGTTAACGGCGCGTGCGTTTCTTTATTTCGCGTATCCGGTAAACATGGCAGGAGAAGTATGGACTTATCTTCCAGAGCAAACGGAAGTTGTAGCCGGTTACTCAGGCGCTACCCCGTTAGGCATCACTTCAGATTTTTCAACATTAGCAAGTCAGTCTATTGTTACGGCAAAGCAAGCGGCAGATCTTGCTATTGCAGAACCAACTGAAGTAAATAAATTGGCTGCCACTGCTGCCCAGCATGTAGCGGATTCATTAAACAACGGACATATTATTGTTGACGCTTTGAATGATTCCTGGCACGAAGGACTTTATTCATTTTCAAATATGGTTTGGGGCCTCATGCCTGGTAGCGTAGGAGAAACATCAGTACTCATGTGTCTTATTGGTGCTGTGATTCTTGTAGGTACGGGTGTAGGAAGCTGGAAAATAATGTTTAGTGTATTCACCGGCGCATACGTCACAGCGCTTTTATTTAATATCATCGGTGCAAATGAATACATGCTTATGCCGGCCCATTATCATCTTGTGATTGGCGGCCTTGCCTTTGGAGCTGTGTTCATGGCAACAGATCCGGTTACCGCAGCCCATACTGAAACCGGGAAGTGGATATATGGAGCATTGATTGGTATGTTTACAATCTTAATAAGAGTGTTCAATCCCGCTTATCCGGAAGGTATAATGCTGGCCATACTTCTCATGAATGTATTTGCGCCACTCATCGATTACTTTGTAGTAAGTGCTAACAAAAAACGTAGATTACAACGTGCGACAGTCTAACTTATATATAATCATTTACTCGGCCATACTCACCATTGTTTGTGGTGGTTTATTGGCTTTGGCAGCACAAGGTTTAAAAGAAGCCCAGGATAAAAACATTGCACAGGAGAGAAAGCAAAACATTCTTTCCACTGTTATGGAACTGAAGAAGACAGATAACATTGATGAAATTTATAACCTGCGCGTTAACCCGATTGTAATTGATTACAACGGAAATATCCAGGAAGGGGTGAAACCTGCCGACGTTGATCTTGCTGTTGAGTACAAAAAGTCACCACGGGAACGATTATTACCTGTTTATGAGTTTAAAAGTGAGCGTGACACCAATAAAATAGAGAACATTGTTCTTCCGGTTTACGGTTATGGACTTTGGAATAACATCTGGGGTTTTGTGGCATTGGAATCAGATTTTAATACAATCGCCGGTGTTAAATTTCAGCATGCCGGTGAGACACCAGGATTAGGCGCACGTATACAAGATGAGCAAGAGATACAAGATAGATACAAAGGAAAGACGATATATGAAGCAGGTAGTCTTGTTTCTGTTGTTATGATGAAAGGTGAGGGTGGCAATTATAGCAATGACCCTCATAAAGTTGACGGCATGTCAGGTGCAACCTTAACGGCTAAGGGTGTAAATAATATGCTTGCAGATTACCTTGCCTGCTACAACAAATACATTCAGAATAAAACTAAAAACCAATAAGCATGAGTACTGCGGTTGCTGAAGTTAAAGAGGTTAAGAAGGAGGCGCTTTTCTCGAAGAAAAACAGAAAGCTGGTAAGTAATCCTCTGGATATTGACAATCCTGTAACGGTTCAGGTATTGGGTATATGTTCTGCGCTTGCTGTAACTACCCAGATGAAGCCCGCTTTTGTAATGTCCCTTGGACTTACAATAGTAACGGCCAGCTCTAACTTGGTAATTTCTTTAATGAGAAATACAATCCCTGCCCGCATCAGAATTATTGTACAACTCGCTGTTGTTTCGTTGTGGGTGATTCTTGTTGACCAGCTATTAAAGGCGTATGTATATGATGTGTCCAAACAGCTTTCCGTATTTGTGGGACTGATCATTACCAATTGTATAGTAATGGGACGACTGGAAGCCTATGCCATGGGAAATAAACCCTGGCCTTCATTTCTGGATGGCATAGGAAATGGATTAGGTTATGGAATAATCTTAATGGCAATAGCATTCTTTCGGGAACTGCTTGGAGGAGGATCACTTTTTGGTTTTAAGGTATTTGAGGCAATGGGGATACATTACACAGGAAACGGCTTAATGCTGTTACCGGCAGGTGCTTGTATAATCCTGGGTATTATTATTTGGGTGCAGCGGTCCCTCAACGGATATCGCGAACATTAATAAAAAAGATATTTTAGATTATGGAGAATCTGTTAAACATAGGGATCCGCTCGATATTCATTGATAACATGATCTTTGCTTACTTTTTAGGAATGTGCTCCTTTCTTGCCATTTCGAAAAAAGTAAAAACGGCTTTCGGTTTAGGTATTGCCGTGGTCTTTGTATTAGGCGTCACGGTTCCCATCAACTGGTTAATTCAAAACTATGTAATTGTTCCCGGCGCACTTTCATGGATAGGACCTTCGTTTCAAAATATTGATTTGAATTTCCTGCAATTCATTGTTTTCATTTCTGTTATTGCTGCGGTTGTTCAATTGACAGAGATGGCCGTTGAGAAATTTTCGCCTGCACTGTATGGAACACTGGGTATCTTTCTTCCCCTTATCGCAGTGAACTGTTCTATACTTGGCGCAGCGTTGTTTATGGTGGGCCGTCCTTACAATCTTACAGAAGCAACGGTGTTTGGATTTGGCTCCGGTATTGGCTGGTTGCTTGCGATCGTTGCATTGGCCGGTGTCAGAGAAAAGATGAAATACTCCAATGTACCGGGGCCACTAAGAGGTTTGGGAATAACATTCATTCTCGTGGGGCTCATGTCGCTGGGTTTTTTAAGCTTCCTGGGATTTTCGCTTTAATAGAATTTTAATTAAAACGTTAAGGCTCCCGGGTTAAAGACCGGGAGCCTTTTTTAATTTTGTGCTTATGGAAATTAATTTACGAAGAGTCATTCGCTATTTCTTTAGCGGAACTTTATTTATCGTTCCTCTTGTAGCAACCGGGTATTTTTTCTTTGTATCCTTCAGTTGGTTAGATGGACTGTTGAATCTGCCTTATCCAGGAGTAGGTTTTGCAATTATTATTATTGCCATTACTGTGTTTGGTTATCTCACGACAAACTTTGCATTTCGAACCGTCACCGATTGGATGGAACACGGTATAAACCGTATACCTTTTGTTAAACTTATTTATTCCTCGCTTAAAGATTTGATTTCTGCCTTTGTCGGTGACAAGAGAAAATTTGACAAACCCGTCTTAGTGGAGATCAATAAAGAGAATAAACTTTATCAGATCGGTTTTATTACGCAACATGATCTTACCGAATTAGGATTAAATGAAATGGTGTCAGTTTATCTTCCTCATTCTTATGCGATATCCGGAATTCATTATGTTGTTCACAAGGATCGTGTTACACCGTTGAAAGTTCCTGGTACTATTGCTATGAAATATATTGTCTCTGGGGGAGTTTCAGGGTTTAGTGAACAAACCATTACCAGGATATCATAAGTATGGTTTATCTTGTTCTGAAGAAATGATATCCAGGAGAAATTTTTTAAAAGGCGCTGCGCTCATGGGATTCAGTAGCCCCTTCGTGGGTTTATACGGGGCATGTTATGAACAGGATTCTCTTCCGGTATCAGCATTCTGTAAGCGTCTTAAACCTGTTGGCCGTATACTTGAAATGCCAGGTTACTATGTATGGTGCAACTCACCCATAGAAGGGCCTGACGGAAAAATTCATGTTTTCTTTTCGCGTTGGGAAGAGAAATATGGTATGGGCGGATGGATAAGCCATTGTGAAATTGCACATGCGGTTGCCGATTCGGCCGAATCAACTTTTGAGTTTGTCAGTGTAGTACTTGCACCGCGTGCCGGATATTTTGATTCTACCACCTGTCATAATCCGCACATTCAATTTGTTGATGGCAAGTATTGTCTTTTTTACATGGGTAACTCGAATTCAAAAACAGATACTAAACGCATAGGCCTTGCTTTAGCTGACTCACCTTTTGGACCATGGCGAAGACACGATAAACCGTTGCTGGACGTTTCTCCGGAAGGCGAATGGGATGATCATTGTAGTACCAATCCTGCTTTTGTAAAACATCCGAACGGACAATATTGGTTGTATTACAAGTCGTGGAATACGCAGGAGTATTTAAATGCACCGAAAGCAGCAAGCATAAAAGGCAACCGAAAATATGGACTTGCTATCGCCGGGAAATTGGAAGGACCTTATCTGAAGTATAAGGATAATCCTGTCATTGATTTTTCTTCTGGAGGAGAGAACCATCAATTGGAGGATGCTTATGTCTGGATTGAAGAGGGTACATTCAGACTCATCGCCCGTGATATGGGCTTCTTCAATCACAATGTAGGGTTACACTTTGAATCAGAGGATGGCATACATTGGGATCAGCCGAAAGTCGCTTACTGGGAAGCTGATCGATATATACAACAACCTCTGGCACCGAAGCATCTGAATCGATATGGCAGATTTGAACGGCCGCAGTTGCTGATGAAAAACGGAAAGCCTTCTTATCTGTTCACTACCTCCCAGGGCGGTAAATACATGACTGCAAGTGGGTTTGTTTTTAGAATAGAATAAAAATGATTGTTCTTTCCCTGATGTGTTTTTAAATGCGGAAAGCACTAACTTCCCTTACTTAAAATCATGAGGTGATGAAGGAGAGATTCTTGTCAGGAGAGTCTGGGTTTTCAATTGACAATTTTCAATAATGAAAGCATCAACAACAATTGTAATTCTTATTCTGAATTTTTCATTCACTTGTCTTGCACAGGAAAACGGTCTAATCACGGTCAGCAGCATTTACCCGGTTAAAGAAACAACAGACCGGTTTATCGAAACCGTTTCAACAAAAGGTTTAACCGTTTTCGCGAGGATCGATCATGCTGCCAATGCATCAAAGCAGGGACTTACGCTTCGCCCAACAGAGTTAGTGATCTTCGGAAATCCAAAAGCAGGAACGCCACTGATGCAGGATAATCAAACCTCGGGTATTGATCTGCCTTTAAAGGTTTTGATATGGGAAGATGAAAATGGAAAGGTTTGGCTCACCTACAACGATACACAATGGATAGCGTCAAGGCATAGCTTATCCGATAAAGCGAGTACTGTAATTAAAACTATGGCAGAGGCGATTAAAGCTATGACAACGTCTGCAACTTCAAAATGATTCTTTATCCGGTAATTGGATAGTCCGATTATAATTCAACATTAATTTGAAAAATGTTAGGTAAGGAAAAGTGTATTAATCAGGAGATAGCTGATTCCCCAATAAGTACAGAACCTCGCAAGGGTACTGATGGACAAATCTGCATTTTGATTGCAGATTTGTCCAATGTTGCCTACTTTTGACAATGATTAGGCGGATTTTAGAAAAAAAAATAGTCTCCCTTACAGGGAAGTTTCCCGTGCTATCACTGACTGGTCCTCGCCAAACGGGCAAAACAACCCTGCTAAAGGCAATCTTTAAAAAAATACCCTATGTAACCCTTGAGGACATAGACAATCGTACAAATGCCACAACTGACCCACGAGGATTCCTTGCCAACTTTCCAAAAGGAGCGGTACTTGACGAAGTTCAGAATGTACCTGATTTATTTTCGTATATACAAGGTGTTGTGGATAATGATGATGTACAATTTGTTCTTTCGGGTTCACAAAATTTTTTGCTTTCCGAAAAGATAACACAAAGCCTGGCAGGTCGTACCGCCATATTAAAATTGTTGCCCTTTTCATTCCAGGAATTAACAGATGGCGGTTTTAAATTTGACACGTATGAAGAATTGATTTTTAACGGATGCTACCCGCGTATCTATGACAAGCAAATTGATCCAACTGATTTTTATCCTTCTTACATTAATACCTACATTGAAAAAGATGTCAGGCAAATAAAAAACATTGAGAACTTAAACAGCTTTTCGCAGTTTCTGAAATTATGTGCCGGCAGGACTGCACAGTTGCTCAACATAGGTTCATTAGCAATAGATGCGGGTATAAGTCCAAATACAGCAAAGGCATGGCTTTCCGTACTGGAAGCAAGCTACATTATCTATTTTCTTCAGCCACATCATAAAAATTTCAACAAGCGTATTGTCAAAACACCCAAGCTTTATTTTTATGATACCGGTGTCGCGTGTTCGTTGCTTGGAATTGAAAGTTCCCGGCAATTAAACTCTCATTTTTTGAAAGGAGGTCTGTTTGAAAATTTTGTTATCAACGAATTTATTAAACAAAGATTCAATGCTGGAAAAAGGGCAAATTCTTTTTTTTGGCAAAATAAGGAAGGCAAAGAAATCGATTTGCTTATTGAAGCAGGAAATGAATTAGTTCCATTTGAAATTAAGTCTGGGAAAACAAGAACGAATTCATTTTTAGACAATCTTTTGTATTGGCAAAAGTTAACCGGGCAGAGTAGCGAAGCGCTTAGCGTAATTTATGGCGGTGATGATGACTACAAAACATCTGCGGGAAAATTTGTTAGTTGGAGAAACATCCCATCCTTATTGAACCAGGATGAGAAATAACGATGTTGTCATTGGGCGGGAAGAAATAACAAAAAAGGCCGTCATCACTGACAGCCTTTTTTCTTTATGAGTAAATCTATTGATTACATCATTCCGCCCATGCCGCCTCCGTGAGGCATAGCTGGTGCTTCTTTTTCTTCAGGAATTTCTGATACTACAGCTTCGGTAGTTAACAGAAGTCCCGCGATGGAAGCTGCGTTCTCAAGTGCAAGACGCGCTACTTTCGTAGGATCGATGATCCCTGCATCGAAGAAGTTATCATACTTGTTTTCCAATGCATTGTATCCATAGTCTTTCTTGCCTTCGCGAACTTTGCTCACGATAACAGAACCTTCCTGACCAGCGTTTTCAACGATGGTGCGAAGAGGAGCTTCAAGTGCAAGACGAACAATGTTCACACCAGTTGATTGGTCTTCATTGTCAGTTGCTACATCTTTCAGCGCTTCGATTGCACGAACATACGCTACACCACCGCCAGGGATAATACCTTCCTGGATAGCAGCGCGGGTTGCGTGAAGAGCATCATCAACGCGGTCTTTCTTTTCTTTCATTTCAACTTCAGTTGCAGCACCGATATAAAGGATAGCCACACCACCTGAAAGTTTAGCAAGACGCTCTTGTAATTTTTCTTTATCGTAGTCAGATGTTGTAGTGTCGATCTGAGCTTTGATCTGAGCAACACGGCCCTGAATTTCAGCCTTCTTACCAGCGCCATTAACGATGGTAGTATTGTCTTTATCAATATTGATTTTTTCTGCTCTTCCTAAAAAGTCGAGTGTTGCGTTTTCAAGTTTGAAACCTTGTTCTTCAGAGATCACTTTACCTCCTGTGAGGATAGCGATATCTTCCAACATTGCTTTTCTTCTGTCGCCAAAGCCAGGAGCTTTAACAGCCGCCACACGCAGTGCACCACGAATTTTGTTCACTACCAATGTAGCAAGCGCTTCGCCCTCTACTTCTTCGGCAATGATCAAAAGAGGTTTTCCGGTTTGTGCAGATTGCTCAAGAATAGGAAGCAATTCTTTCATGCTGCTGATCTTCTTGTCGTAGATCAAAATGAAAGGACTTTCGAGTTCAGCTTCCATTTTTTCTGTGTTGGTAACGAAGTAAGGAGAAAGATAACCGCGATCGAACTGCATACCTTCAACAGTTTTCACTTCGGTTTCTGTTCCTTTAGCTTCTTCAACGGTTATCACACCGTCTTTGCCAACTTTTTCCATTGCATCGGCAATCATTTTACCGATCTCAGCATCGTTGTTCGAAGAGATAGTGGCAACCTGAGTGATTTCGCTTGAATCTTTGATTTTTTTAGATTGCTTTCTAAGACTTTCAACGACAACAACAACAGCCTTGTCGATACCACGCTTCAGGTCCATTGGATTTGCGCCTGCTGCCACGTTTTTAATACCATGGTTGAAAATTCCTTGTGCTAATACTGTAGCGGTTGTGGTTCCATCACCAGCAGCATCAGCAGTTTTAGAAGCGACTTCTTTCACTAGCTGAGCGCCCATGTTTTCGATGGCATCTTTCAGTTCAATTTCCTTTGCTACGGAAACACCGTCTTTTGTAACGGTAGGAGCGCCGAATTTCTTATCGATGATAACATTGCGTCCTTTTGGGCCGAGGGTAACTTTAACGGCATCGGCAAGTTTGTCAACACCCTTCTTGATTTTGTCTCTTGCTGTGGTATCAAAGGTTATTTCTTTAGCCATAATTGTTTAATTTTTTTGGTTGCTTGATGATTTTAGATGATTCCGAAGATGTCTGAGTTTCTCATGATGAGGTACTCTTTGCCATCGATGGAGATTTCGGTACCGGCATATTTACCATAGAGTATATTGTCCCCAACTTTTACGGTTACCGGCTTGTCTTTAAGACCTTCGCCGACAGCAATAACTTTACCCTTCTGGGGTTTTTCCTTTGCTGTGTCAGGAATGATAATTCCGGAAGCTGTTTTTTCTTCCGCTGCTGCAGGTTCAACAAGAACCCTGTCCTCATTTGGTTTGAAATTGATTTTCGCCATATAGGTAATGGAATTTTTGGTTAAACAAATTGATTGAGTAAATCCGTTAACCGGCTTATCATCTATTGTGCCAGCGCAAACGGGGCTGCAAGAACGGACATTTTTGTCTAAAAATGTCAGGTTTTTAAGCTTTTTGTCAGAAATGGAACTGACACTTCCCTGAAGAACTGACATCCTTGTCAGTTTGCAACACTCCTGCCCGTAAGTCCTCCAACAAATTGCTTGTCAGAATCTTTTTAAAAGTGTAAATTTTTGAGACTAATCGTTATTAATTAAGGTTTAAGTACGTTTTAAGCTAAGACCCTGCTCTGATTCGTAAATTTTTTAGCCTTTAAAATATTTAATTTTATAAGGTTTCGAGTTTTTAATTAAATGCTTATGGAACAGCTTTCGAAAGATTGGCTAACACAAGGACTGATCGATTTTGAGTATAAAAAGTATATCCTGCTGGCTTACTTAAAAAAAGCGAATTCGTCCTTCACAAAAACAGAGTTATATCCATTCCTGGGTGACCTTGTTTTCCATTACCGGAACCTTTTAGCAATCAAGGAAAACAAAACTATCCTGCGGGATTCCTTTCCGAAGGAGATTTCGCTGGAAGAGCTTAACAAGCTGGAATTAACCTACCGGCAAATTATAGACGACGATGATATCATGGCAGAGCTGGAGAGTATAATCGAGTTCGCTATTCCAAAGGTTAAGGATTCCTTGCAGGAAGGTTCAGTGATCTATGAATATGTAGAGTCGCAATGTGAAATTTCACCAATAGGAGTTACGCCCCTTTATGCAAAGGAGGGTTATCTCTTCGTTGCCCAGCCTCCTGAAAAGCAGGCGAATGTATATCGATATCAAATAAGCATTTTTGAAGGGAGCCACGAACAACTTCGCAGCTTAAATACGGAATTTGTAGAGTGTGTTGAAAAGAAACCCCTCCAAACCTATGAGCGAATTAAATTGGATTTACTGAAGAAATATAAAGATCTGCCCAACCCGGCTACCTATTTAATATTTTCGAAAACGCGTTTTCCGTTTGTAGAAACTTTAATGCCGGTGGCCAAGCGCCTTTTTGTCAAGCATATTTCTAATTGACTGAATTTGTAGGGGAATTAAAAATAAAAAGCCTCGTTTCGCGAGGCTTTTAATATAATTTTTTACGGTTTACTCAGCGCTGTCAGCAGGCACATCAAGATTGAATCCTGGTGTCATAGGAGCCGGGGCGCCTTGCTCAGATGCTTTGTCGAGAATCTCATTCGATGAACTGTCTGTAGGTCTAATGAGGTGTGCTGATAAGGCCAGAACCATTATGCCCACAATGAAACCCCAGGTTAATTTTTCAAGCAGGTCTCCTGTCTTTTTCACACCCATAATATTGCTCGCTCCCGAGCCTCCAAATTGGCTGGAGAGCCCTCCTCCCTTTGAGTTTTGTGCCAAAATCAACAACACAAGTAAAATTGAGAGAAAAATGATGATACCAATTACCAACGCGTACATAATTCTATTTTTTCAGTTCTTCAATTTGAGCCGCAAAGTAAGCCTTTTTTTGGGGAAACTTCCAAATCAGCTTTTTCAGCACTTCAACGGCTTTATCCTTCTTTCCTTGCTGGAGGAGAATATCAACGAGTGTTTCGGAGATTACATTTTCGCCAAATTCTCCATTTTTGATTGTATTAAAGTCTTCAGGGTCGGCAGGGGGACTGCTTTTAGCGGGTGAAATGCTGGGTTGTGCTTTGATAAATTGTTCGATGATTTCAATCTGTTCTCGCTGTTTTTCAGAATCCGGACTTATTTTTTTTTTTGAAACTTTTATCGACTCGATAATGTCCTCAACCCCTTTTTCAATTCCATGTGTTCCGTTTGAACCATCTTCTGATTCGTTCTCAAGGGCTTTAGCTAATTCTATAATCCGGTGAGCTTTAACATTTCCTGGCTTTCTTCCAGGAGGGAGCTTTCTCTTTTTTTCAGCGTTGTCACTTTCCTCTGACGCCAATGCGTCCTCTTCAATTATAACCGGACTGTTTTCTTCAAGCATGTTTTCGAAATTATGCCTAAGAATATTCAGTTTCCTTAAATCCTGCATAACCTCGTCAGCTAGATCCTCGGATGCCCCGGTGGATTCAATGGAAACTTTTTCTTCAACAGCAATACTCGCTGGAATTTCCGGATGCTGAATGCCTGAAACTTCATGGGATGATGGCCAAACTGCCGGAGCCTGGGTCATTACTTCTTTTAGTACAGACCGGTCGGCAGAATAAACCGCAGCCGTTTGAAGGTCTTGTTGATGTGAACTCATCTTATGGTCCTTACTGAGACGGGCCGCAAGTGCATGCAGTACCTGGCTGTAAGGAAAAGACTGCTTCAATGCGCATACTTCTTTCGCTTCTTCATCGGAAATTTCCGTGAAGCCGTTGAGTGCCTGAAGGAACTGATTTTTGTCAATTGTTGGCATGGGCATTGGTAAAAATAGACCAAAAATTACCAATTGGCAATTGAAGCGTTGAATATGTCGTTGACTAAACGATCAAATATTTGTCTGACATAAGCCTCTTCTACATCGCTAATATTCTCATCATTGGAGAAATCCTTATAAAAGGAAAAAGACTTGTCTTTGAAACTCATAGTCTCATCCAGGGTATTCACGTAAGTTGCTCTGATGGTAATGGTAAGACGAGTGGAGGAGGCTGAATAAATATCATTAGGATCGCCCGTTGAAGTGGGTGCAATTTGTGTAAAAGTGTAATTCGTAATTTCACCTTCCATTTGGAGTTCGCCTTCCTCCTGCACGATGGATAAACTTGAGTTCTGCACGAAATAGTTCTTCAACTGGTTGGTAAAATCCTGGCCCATGTTTGCAGGACCCAGATCTGCATTATTATAGAAATCAGCAATCGTTATTGTCTTTGCATTTGTTGTTCCTCCCGAAAAAGAATACACACCGCACGAGATCAGGAGAAAGGAGAGGCTGCTCAGCGCAATCACAGAAAGAAGAATGTTAAATGCCTTATTCAAGTTCGTATTGTTTTATCTTCCTGTAAAGAGTTCTTTCTGAAATGCCCAAATCCCGTGCCGCGTATTTTCGCTTGTTGTGATTTTTGTTCAATGCACGGATGATGAGTTCCTTTTCCTTTTTCTCGATGGAAAGCGAATCCTCTTCCGTTTCATGGCTGATGTCGTGTACTTCTTCCAGTTGTTCATCGATGTTATTTCCGGATGAACCAACATTTAGCAAAACCGGTTCCTGGGAAATTTTGTGAACATCCGATTCAATTCCCTCAAACAATTCAGGATGCTCCTTTACCAATTGTGCAGCTTTACCCTGATGCGTCGAAAAGTCAAGAACAAGTTTTTTGAGATCAACCATTTCGCGCTTCATGTCAAAGAGAACTTTGTATAAGATATCCCTTTCACTTAATCCATCCTTATCATTGTGGGAGTGTGGAATCAATGCCGGAAGATTGCTATCGCGCGGAAGATAATGTTGCAGGGTTGCCCCATCAATTTCTTTACTCTCTGTTGTCAAAACAGAAATTTGTTCAACGAGATTTTTTAGTTGCCTGATGTTTCCGGGGAACCGGTACTTAATAAGAATTTCTTTGGCATCGTCTGTCAGTGTAATAGGTTTGACATGATACTTCTCTGCAAAGTCACTGGCAAATTTCCTGAACAGCAACTCAATGTCATTTCCACGTTCTCTTAAAGGAGGAACAAAAATGGGGACAGTGCTGAGACGATAATAAAGATCTTCTCTGAATTTTCCATCTTCAACTTTTCGCATCAGGTTTATATTTGTGGCGGCTACTACGCGCACATCTGTTTTTTGAACCTTTGATGATCCTACTTTGATAAACTCGCCGTTTTCTAATACACGAAGAAGACGGGCCTGAGTTCCCAGCGGCATTTCTCCAATCTCATCAAGGAAAATGGTGCCTCCGTTAGTTACCTCAAAATAACCTTTACGCGCTTCATGTGCTCCTGTGAATGAACCCTTCTCATGTCCAAACAATTCGGAGTCAATTGTTCCCTCGGGAATAGATCCGCAGTTGATGGCGATAAATTGCCCGTGCTTACGCGGACTTACGTAGTGAATTATTTTTGAGAAAGACTCTTTACCACTTCCGCTTTCCCCGGTAATAAGCACCGACATATCCGTAGGGGCAACTTGAACCGCTACTTTTATGGCGTGATTCAGCATGGGTGAATTACCCATTATACCGAATCGCTGTTTTATACTTTGAATTTCAGAATCTTTAATAGACATTTCTTAAACCACTAATACATCAACTCTAAACTTTTAGTAGTTCACAGATAACGGATGACAGATCACAGTAGTGTAGCGTTATCTTTCAGTGAACAATTAATTGTTTGTGCCCAATACCTTACCAACCAAGGTTGCTCCTGTACAATTTTCAATGAATACATTTACATATTCACCTTTTTGATAATTCTCTTTAGGGAAAACAACAACTTTGTTGGCGCTGTTTCTTCCTTGTAGAAAATTGTCAGATCGTTTGGATGTTCCTTCAATCAAAACTTTAAAAGTCTTTCCAACATCAAGTTTATTTCTGAGCAAAGAATGTTCAGTTTGCTTGTCGATGATTTGCTGAAGTCTTTTTTTCTTCACTTCATCAGATACATCATCCTTTAATTTTTTAGCAGCAGGTGTTCCGGGTCTTTCAGAATAAAAGAACATGTACGAAAAATCAAACTGCACTTTATCCATGAGGCTGAGTGTTTCGTTATGCTCTTCATCTGTTTCCGAACAAAAGCCGGTGATCATATCGGAAGACAAACCACAATCATTGCCCAGGATTTCGCGAATGCTTTTTATCTTTTCCAAATACCACTCCTGTGAATAACCACGATTCATTAATTCCAAAATGCGTGTACTGCCACTTTGTACAGGCAAGTGAATGTACTTGCATATGTTCTCATACCTGGCCATTGTATGGAGAACTTCATCCGTAATATCTTTCGGATGTGATGTAGAGAAACGAATGCGTAACTCTGGGTGAACTTGCGCTACCATCGTTAACAAGTTTGCAAAGTTCACAATGTGCTCAGTACTGGTCTTTTCAAGCCTCGCTTTATTATTTTCTTCGGGGCTCCATTTGTAAGAATCTACATTCTGACCCAGGAGCGTTACTTCACGATAACCTTTTTCAAAAAGATCTTTTGCTTCCGCGACAATTGAATGTGGATCACGGCTTCTTTCCCTGCCGCGCGTCATGGGTACAACACAGAAAGAACACATATTATCGCAACCCCTCATTATGGAGATGAAGGCAGTAATACCATTGGAATTTAATCGTACCGGACTTATATCCGCATACGTTTCTTCTCTTGAGAGAAAGGTGTTAATAGCTTTATCGCCTTCGTCAACTTGTGCTATAAGTTTTGGGAGGTCTCGATAAGCATCAGGTCCGGCTACGAGGTCAACAATTTTTTCCTCTTCCAGGAATTTTGTTTTCAACCTTTCCGCCATGCAACCCAATACACCTACCAGCAGTTCTGGTTTTCTTTTCTTAACACCATTGATATGATTAAGCCTGTTTCTTACGGTTTGCTCCGCTTTTTCACGAATGGAACAGGTATTCAAAAAAACAACATCGGCCTGATGTATGTCATCGGTAGTATCAAATCCTTCACCCTGGAGAATAGAGGCCACGATCTCACTGTCTGAGAAATTCATCTGGCAGCCATAACTCTCTATATATAGTTTGCGGCTCTTACCTGTGTTCTGGTCTTTTGAAATATGCACCACCTCACAAGCCTCGTTTTCGCTCAAAATCCCAATATCTCCTATCAAATTCTCCATTTCTAATCCTTGAGGACGCAAAAATACAATTTTTAGTTCTTTTTGTGTGACATCTTGTCAGGGAAATCAATACGATTATCAATTACCAATGTGGTGATATACCGATTTACGCATGTTTCCGATTTCTTTGGAATTTGACCCATTAGTTCTCTCAGGGGCCTTGAGCCTTCGACATTAGGGCGCCTCCCGGCGAAACTTTTAGCGGTACAATGATAATTGGTACATTGGTAATTGATAATTGGTACATCGAATATGGCGATCATAAAAGAAGTAAGAGGGTACACTCCCAGGCTAGGTTACAATTGTTTTCTGGCAGACAATGCGGTGGTTGTAGGAGAGGTGATTATGGGCGATAACTGTACCGTGTGGTTCAATGCTGTGGTTCGTGGAGATGTTCATTCTATTACTATCGGCAACAACACCAACATACAGGATGGCGCTGTCATACATTGCACCTACCAAAAAGCCAGGACTGTAATAGGTAATAATGTATCCATAGCACACAATGCCATCGTGCACGGATGCACGGTTGAAGATAATGTGTTGATCGGGATGGGTGCAATTATTATGGACGATGCTGTTGTAGGCGCCAACTCAGTGATTGCCGCCGGCGCAGTTGTACTTCCCGGAACAATAATAGAAGAAGGTTCAATTTATGCGGGCGTTCCTGCTAAAAAAGTGAAAGACATCAGTGATGAGATGAAAGCTGTTATTCAACGAACAGCAAAGAATTATCCGATGTATGCCACGTGGTATAAATGATGTACTGATTAGTCGATGTAACGATGTACCAATTATTGATGTACTGATATCAATAATGTCCGACTAAAAAACGAACATCTACGTAATCCCTTGATTTTCTTGATTCCATAGTCTCTCTCCCTCGGAGAGAGGTAGGAGTGAGCCTGCCTGCCGGCAAAGGCAGGGCCAGATAAAAAAAGATCAAGAAAATCAAGGGATTGAAACGAATGCTACATTTTAGTCGGACAACAATGTATCGATATACCGATTTTTGGATTGATGCATCGGTACATTGATAATTGATTAATTATCCTGCCAATCCTGTAATCCTTAAATCCTGATCACATGCCAAGAGACTGGTTCTCGATAGAAGCAAGTTCTACGACTTTCTCGTATTCGGCTGGGGTGAGGTCGTTGAAGAAATAGTGAACGGGATTAATTTGTGTGCCGTTCATCATCACTTCGTAGTGCAGGTGAGGTGCCGTTGAAAGACCTGTGTCGCCAACGTAACCGATAAGTTCACCACGTTTAATATGCTGTCCCTGACGAACCGCGAAGTCATGCATGTGAGCATAACGGGTACGATAGCCAAAACCATGATCGATCTCAATCATTTTTCCATAACCGCTGAATCGCACGCTAACCTGATCAATAACGCCATCAGCGGTAGCATAAATAGGGGTACCGATAGGAGCGGCAAAGTCAATACCCGAGTGCAGCTTCCTTACCTTGTATATCGGATGGATACGCAGACCGAAACCCGATGCTATGGCCTGAAGTTGCTTGTTGGAAATCGGCTGAATGGCGGGAATGGAAGCATAAAGTTTTTCCTTCTTCTCTGCCATCTGTACGATCTCATCTTGTGATTTCGATTCGATGTAAAGCTTTCTCCTTATTTTATCGATTTTCTTGCTCAGGTCAATGATCATCTCTTCGTGAATGAACTTTCGTTCCTTGATTTGAGCATACCGATCGCTTCCGCCTACACCGGCATTTCGAATTGACTTATCAATAGGTTCTGCTCCCAATACCACGCGATAGATATTATCATCACGATCTTCCAGTCCTGAAACTATTTTGTTAATCGAGGCAATGTTCTGATCAAGACTCTCGATATAGTATTGTTGTTCCTTGATTTGATTTTGAAGCAGAACTTCATTAGGAGATGGAAAATATTCGGTCCATAGAAAAATCATTCCGATAGAGACAATAACGGTCAATGAGAGAAGGCCAAGCGCATTGAGGACAATGTCGATTGATTTAGTTTTAACCCGTTCGTATTTACAGGTCTCTGTGTCGTAATAATATTTTATGCGTGCCATATCCGGGTTTCAAATTACGTGCTTTGCGGGCGAAATGGCTTTATCACCTCTTCATTACACTCGATAAACGGTCCATCCAGCAGGTCAATGCAATACGGAATAGCCGGAAAAACTGCTTCCAGGCATTGGCGGATAGCCTTTGGTTTTCCAGGTAAATTTACAATTAAAGTGTTGTTCCTGATTCCCGCTGTCTGACGTGAAAGAATAGCGGTTGGTACGTATGTAAGACTTTTTGCACGCATTAACTCTCCGAAGCCTGGCATCATCTTGTCACATACCGCTTCTGTGGCTTCTGGCGTAACATCACGCCTGGCGGGGCCTGTTCCACCCGATGTAATAATCAGGCAGCATTTCTCACTATCTGCCATTTTAATGAGCGTTTCCTCAATTAAATGTTGTTCATCGGGAATAACAGCGTATACTTTTTCCCAGGGGCTTTTAATGTATTCGGTCAACGTTTCAACAATGGATTTCCCGGGAATATCCTCGTAGATTCCTTTGCTTGCGCGATCTGAGATGTTAATAATTCCGATTCGAATATCCATTGGGGGGAGGGTTAATGGTTAAACCTGCCTTTGCCGGTAGGCAGGCGTTAAAAGTTAACCGGAATTTCTTTAGAAAGGCTATTTGTTTTGAAACTTTATATTTTGTGAACGTCCTTTCCTGAAAACCTGGCGGCCTTTATTGATGCCTTTTCGTAAATTTTTTTGTTCGTCCGCGGGCAGGACAATTGTATTCATACATGTCTCTGAACAGCATCCGTTATATTTTTCCCTGCAAGATTTACATTGAATAAAAAGAAGATGGCAACCATCATTTTTGCAATTGGTATGATCATCACAAGGCTCACCACATTGATGGCACACACTGATAATATCATTTGATATTCGTTCACCGAGCCGCTCGTCGAAAACGAAATTTTTTCCGATGAATTTATTCTCAAGTTCTTGTTCTTTTACCTGCCTCGCATATTCAATGATACCACCATCCAATTGAAAAACATTTTTAAATCCCTGGTGCTTCATCCACGCACTTGCTTTTTCACAACGAATACCACCGGTACAGTACATCACAATATTTTTATCCCGCTGATCATCCAGCATTTTTTTTACAACTACCAATTCTTCCCGGAATGTATCTACATCCGGACAGATGGCATTCTTGAAATGGCCCACTTCACTCTCATAATGATTGCGCATGTCAACAATTAATGTATTGGGATCTTCGGCGAGGCGATTAAATTCTTTCGCGTTAACATGAACACCTGAATCTGTCACATCAAATGACTTGTCATCCAGTCCGTCGGCAACAATTTTTTTCCTGACCAGGATTTTTAATTTGAAGAATGACTTTCCATTATCATCAATGGCTGTATTAAGACGCACCCTATTCAAAAAAGAAATACTATACAAGTAGTTTCTGAATGCATCAAGTTTATTTTTGGGAATACTGATTTGTGCATTAATTCCTTCATGTGCGAGATAAATTCTTCCCATTACATCAATGGCCGATAATCCTTTATATAATTCATTACGGAATTCAGCAGGCCCGGAGATACTATGGTAACGGTAAAATGAAATCGTTATGCGATCTTCATTGATAGTCTGAAGTTTTTCCTTCAATACACGATTGTTGACACGATTGTGTAAGGCCATGATTTTTGATTACTAATGTTAAATTCAATCTTTAACAAGTTGCAAAATTAATCAAAATTTAGGTTTCAATTCTCCCTTAACAAGAAGGTTGTATTCTTCACAGGTAAGAATACCATGCTCATTACAATAGGGACATGTTCTGTAGTCATCACCGAAGGCTCCTTTTTTGATAATAACATGATCACCTCTGCACACCGGGCAGATAACTTTTTCTGTTGGTCCGCAATCTATATCATATTTGGAAGAGAGAACTTGCTCAGTTTTTTCTGTTTCTTTAGCGTGAGCAGCCATTAATTCTGATTCTGATCTACGCATCCAGGCAACAGCATCTTTGGAGAACTGTCCGTTTGTACCTTTCAATTGAATGTATTTATTGAGCCAATCGATGCTTTGCTTGTATTGCTTAAGGAAATAAGAATTTTTTCCAAAATAATAAGCAAGTTCGGAGGGTACAGCTTTAATGTTCGCCAGAACATGCCTGAATTTGGCATCGGCAAGAAGATGTTCGCCTATGTCCATGTAATAAACGCCAGAATCCATTTGCCGCATTATCAACATGCGTTTTAGTCGTTCCTGTTCCTGAAGATATTCTTCACGGGTTTGTTGCCCAAGAACAGCTCCTGAACTTATCAAGGTCAGCAAAATCACTTGTAAAATCCTTCTCATCAAAACCTGGTTTACTAATGTTTTCAAATTCCGGGCCATTTACAATCATTGGGGTTAAAAATATGGCTTTTTATTTTATCGCCAACGAACCAATTCTCATAAATGCTCCGGCTTGTTATTTTAACATAATAATCTTCAGAGCATTTAAAAACACACAAAGTTTTCTATTTCTTATTTTTTGTTTTCGGGATCATTATACCATTTACAAAAGCTAACTTTATTGGAACTGGCATTTTATTATGAAGCTTAAAGACAAGGAACTGCTACCCGATGAAGAACTATTTTCAGCCATCCTTGATGTTTCGTCAGAAGCGATATGGGTAAGAGACTTTAATAAAGATAAAGCGTACTGGCTCGCATCAAAGGCGAACCGGGAAAAATATGGATTTCCCCCAAATAATATTGAAGATAACTTTTGGGAAAACAACATTCACCCGGACGATCGCGAAGCTGCGGTTGAAGGCTATAAAAAATCGCTGGCAGATCCAACCGTACAGGATTTTGTGCATCAATACCGGTTCATTGGCAAAAACGCTGTTGAATATTTGATTGAAGATCGCATCCGGTTCATCCGTCATAAAGGTAAGGCTACGCGCGTAACAGGCGTATGGAGAGATCAGACGGAGACACAAATGAAGAGAAAGCAACTTCAGGATGCTATAAATCGGCTGGAGAATGATCGCCTGCGCTTTAAGCAGATATCCGAAGTGACCAACATTACCATGTGGGAAGTGAATTTTGAAAATCGTAATGTAAGTTGGTTTGCCGGAAAACAAGCTCTTGATGAATTCAACCTCACGCGCAAAAAGTATAAACTTGAAGATTGGGAGAAATCAATTTATGAAGAAGACCGTGAACGTGTAGCTAAAAATTTTAGTGATGCTTTGAAGAGTGGAAGAACTGAATTTTTTGATACCTACCGGGTGGTAAAAGCTGACGGATCCATTGCTCACGTTATTGATCAGGGCAAAATTATACGAGACAGAAAGGGAAAGGCAACAAAGGCTTTTGGCGGTTGGATCGATATTACGAAAGAGCGTGATCGCGAAGCCTTACTGGAGAAGGCACTGGAGCAGCAACGTAATTTAAACAGGGAGCTAGCCGTTCGTGAACAGGAACTGACGAGCACGGAAGAAGAACTGCGACAGATGAATGAGCAACTGCGGGTCAATCTCAATCAGTTGGAAGAGCGTGAATTCATTCTTAACCAATCCCAACGCCTGGCGAAGATTGGAAGCTGGGAGTACGATGTTGTGAATAAAAAAATGACATGGTCACCAGAAATGTATGACATATATGGTGTTGACCACTCCTTTAATATTAATGATCTGAATGAAATTCTTCAACTATACGATGAGCCTAGTGGCAGACTGGTGACACAGACTTTTCAGAATATGATTATGCACCATGACTTTCCTTTCGATATCATGGCGCTGATAAAAACTCCGTTGGGTTATAAGAAATGGATACACATGACGGCTCACCCAATGGTAGAACATAACACGCTTCTTCGCATATTGGGTATAACCTATGACGTAACCTACTTTAAAGAAGCGGAAGAGCGATTAAAGACCAGTGAAGAGAAATTTGCAAAAGCCTTTCGTTACAACCCTGATCTAATGACTATTCTTCGGGAAAATGATCTTGTTATCCTGGATGTTAATGATAAAGTTTTACCCGTTCTCGGGTACCGCCGTGAAGAGGTCATTGGTAAACCTGCACCTGATTTTAAATTATTTGTCAATCCCGTTGACCGTGAAACTTTTTACGAGTTATACAATCGTGATGGACATTGCCAGATCGAAACGTTATGGCAAAGAAAAGATGGTAAGATAATCTATGTAACGGTCACCAGCACCCGAATGGAACTGGAAGGGCAATTGTATAATCTGAGTGTTATTAAAGACATATCAAGAAGAAAAATTGCTGAAGAACGATTTGTAAAAGCATTCGATTTGAGTCCCGACCTGATGTTAATCTTTCGCGAGGATGATCGTACCCTGGTTGAAGTTAACAGTCAACTGGAGCCGCTATCGGGTTACGTTCGTGAGGAAGTGTTAGGCAAGTCCTCAAATGAGTTCAACCTCTGGGCAAATATGGATGAACGAAATAGTTTTCTTGAACAATATGCGGTACAAGGTCTTATCCGCAGTGAAGCTACATTTCTAAAAAAGAACAACGATACATTCTACGGAACAATTTCAGCGCAACGTATACAGCTTTCCAATGAAAATCATATGCTTGTTGTTGTTCGCGATATCAGTGAGAAGAAACTTGCTGAAGAGAAGATACGCCAGAGTGAGGCTAATCTGAATGCCACCATTAATAATACAGCCCTTTTGGTGTGGTCAGTGGATAGAAATTTCAGGATAATTACGCACAATAAACCTTTTGGGGAATACGTAAAGAAACGTTTTGGAAGAGATGTCTCCACCAACGCAAGAATTCTTCCCGATAATCCTACTATTGAAGATGAGGTCCAGGTAAGAGAAAGGTGGATACAACGTTACATGCGGGCTCTTGCGGGTGAAACTTTCAAAGTATCCGATCAGGCCGGTGATTTGTTTTTTGATTTTTCACTGAGCCCGATCATTGAAGGAATGGATACAATAGGAGTATCGATTTTTGGTGAAGATGTAACGGAGCGGCGCGTGAATGAACAAAAACTTGTAGAGGCTAATACCAAAATCGGTGAACTGAAACTTACTGCTCTCCGGTCCGTAATGAATCCTCATTTTATTTTTAATGCGTTAAACTCCATTCAATTTTTCATTGCACAGAATGATCGTAAGAATGCTATCAGCTATCTGTCTACTTTTTCGAAATTGATAAGAGGGGTGCTGAATAATTCAGTGAACAATAAAATCAGGTTGTCAGAAGAACTGGAATTACTGCATTATTATGTAAACCTTGAACTTGTGAGGTTTGATAACAAGTTTGATTTTATTTTGACGGTTGATGAAAAACTTGATACAGAAAGTGTAGAGATTCCATCGCTGTTGATTCAACCGTATGTTGAGAACGCTATCATTCATGGCCTTTATAATAAACCGGATAGAGGAACTTTGAAGATTTCTGTAAACAGGGAATCAGAGAATATGATTCTGTTTGAAATTGAAGACGACGGTATAGGAAGAGTGGCGGCAACGGAATTAAAAAAGAAAAACTTTCCCAGTCATAAGTCAATGGGAATTGCATTAACGGAAGATCGCCTTAAACTGATAAACGCCCAGGATAGTGTGTCATTTGAAACTACCGATCTTTATCAAGACGGTAAACCGGCAGGTACACGTATGAAAATTTGGGTAAAAGTTTAAAAATATTACCTGGTCTTGCTTATACCGATTATGAAGGCTTTACTTTACATGAAAATAGGCAGAGGTCTATGATACGGAGTATTATTGTTGATGATGAGCAGAAGAGCAGGGAAAGTCTCCGGATACTTCTTCAGGACTTCTGTGAAGATGTTGAAATCTGTGCTTTGTGCCAGAATGTAAACGAAGGTATTGAAGCTATTAAGCAACACCAACCTGATGTTGTTTTTCTGGATATCCAGATGCAGAGAGAAACGGGCTTTGATCTTCTCGCTAAGATACACCCCATTACTTTTGAGGTGATCTTTACTACTGCCCATTCTGAATATGCAATCAAAGCTTTTAAATTTTCCGCGATCGATTATCTGCTCAAGCCAATCGATATTGATGATCTGCAAAAGGCTCTTGCTAAGGTAGCTCAGAAGCAGAATCAAAATATTTCAGGTCGCCTTGAGCATTTAATTCAAAACTTAAAATCAACAACGCCCGACAATTATAAGCTTGCACTTCCTACAACGGATGGTCTTGTGTTTGTCAAACTCAATGATATTCTTTATTGTGAGGCATCAAGCAATTATACAGAGATTTATACCTTCAATAAGACAAAATACATCGTTAGCAGAACGTTGAAACAATATGAAGATTTGTTAGGCGAGCATAACTTTTTCCGCATTCACAACTCCTACCTTATCAACCTGAATGCAGTTAAAAAATATGTACGCGGTGATGGAGGATATGTAGTGCTTGAGAACGATGTATCCCTGGACGTATCCAAGCGTAAGAAAGATGCCTTCCTGTCAAGAATTGGTGCACGGGTTTAATAGTTAATCCTGCCTGCCGGCAAAAGGCAGGGTTAACATTTAACTGACACACTTCCCCTATTACTCACTCAAGTCTACCATCTGCTCATTCCCGCTCCGGTTGATCGTTAGGGCATATTATGTTTGTAGCGTCAAGGAAATAAGAGTCGAAAACGTGGATCATAAAGAGCAGTTGAAATGGTTGAGCAGGAATATGACACTACGGTAAGAGATGCTTTTGTACAAAGCGCAATTTCTGAGATTGACTTAAATGGCCGGATTACTTATGTGAACAAAAAGTTTTTCGAAGTATCCAAATATTCTGAAGAGGAATTGGTGGGTAAGGAATACGATGCCTTAAAGTTTTGGAATGGACCCTCTCAATTGTTTGCCGTTATCCGACAAAGAATAAATGCCGGTAAAATTTTTAGCGGCATTTTAAAAGAACGGCGAAATGATGGTAACTACAATTGGTTTGATGCTACCATTATTCCCGTTAAAAATAAAGAAGGCAAAGTTATAAAGTATGTTGACGCTCGCTACCCAATAACGAGTGTGGCAATGGCTGAATATTTATACAAGAAGCAAGCAGAAAAGCTGGGACTTTCAGAGACATGAAAGTAGTCAATGATAAGTCTCAAGTAATCAAGCGCAAATACACGCGCATACTATATTTCTTAAAGTTAATGTTTGGGTTAAGGTGGATTGAAGCTTCCCGGAGAAGCCGGGAGCTTCATTCTTTTTCTTTGTAAAAGGAGTGAACATGAGAGGGAAGAACAATTCAATTGCAAATACATTAATCTCAGAGGAAGAGATTAGAAGTAAACTTCCTTCAATCTTCACGGATTCCATCATCCTTGATTCCGGATTTAGAATGGTAGTGGTCAGCAACAATGTGCTTACTCTATTGGAATTTCGCGCATCGGAGTTGTACGGCAAAAGCATAAATTATATTACCGGTTCATTTGATTTTTCAACGTTCTTAGCCAGCTCACTCCAGTCGGGATTTTTCCAGGAAAAATATGTTGAGATTTTTCCCAAAAGTAATAAGCCCATACTTACCTCAATTTCCGGTTTCCACCTGGGTTTAATAAGTGATATTAACGGTTACATTATTTTGAAAATGCTTGATGCGCAAGATCTTCATTCTGTGAAGAAAGAGCTGGAGACCAAGCGCGTTGAACTGGATAATTTTATTTATCGTACCGCACACGATTTGCGCGGGCCGTTGGCTACCATACGGGGCCTGATCAATCTTTATTGCATGAAAAAGGATGAGTTTGAAGTAGACCAACTTATCCAACTAATAAGTCTTCATGCCAACCAGTTGGATGAAAAACTTTTCAAGCTGCTTTACCTGGCTGAGGCAGACCAGCCTTTTGGTGAGCCGGCATATATCCTGGACGTTAAAGAACTTGAAGCCTATTTGCGAAAAAAAATTGAGGTAAACTCCTATGGTTACTTTTCAGATTTTCACGTGCATGCTTTAACACAAAAGATTTCGGGAATAAACGAAGGGCTTATGTTTTCGCTGGCAGTCAATATTTTGCATTTTCTGCTGAACCTGCCGAAATCTACTTTGCATAATCGTCAGCTTATTTTTTTTCTATCACGCTCAGAAGATGTGGTTGATTTGAAAATCTTTGCAAAGGGGTTTGAAATCAACGAAGAAACACGCACAATCCTTCACAGCAGTGAAACATTTTACGGTGATATGTTAATCCATCCTGAGTTGTTCAATTATTTCGCTGCGCTGAAAATAGCTCTTCGGTTGAAAGCGTCCATCCATATGAATATCACCAATCCATTTGATCATGAGATATTGATTACGATTCCGCTTAACAAATAAGTGCGGTCGGATTCTATCAACTCCATGTTGATACACATACTTATTTCGTAGCGAAGATCCTTTTGACTAAATTTTAAAGGAGTTAACGGATGATAAGTAATGTCTTTAATCTGATCCGTTAACCGTAACCTCTGAACTTATTTTAGTTCCGTATTACTGACAAACGCAATCATCTTGCTATCGGGTGACCATGATGGAACATTAATGGTGCCTTGTCCTCCATATAAATAGGCAATTATTTTCGAAGGCCCCCCGCTTGCAGGCATTAACCTTAAGTAAACGTGTTTGTAAAAAGGATGGTCGGTGGGTTTTACATCATTCATGTAGCTGAGATAAACAATCCATTTACCATCCGGAGAAATATGAGGGAACCAGTTATTGTAATCATCTTTCGTGATTTGTTCATGTTTGGTACCATTGGATTTCATGCGCCAGATTTGCATGCGACCTGTTTCAGTAGAATTATAATAAATGTATTTGCCATCAGGTGTATATTCTGAGCCATCGTCTAATCCACTTGATGTTGTCAGCCTGACTTCTTTTCCACCTTTCGATGGGATTCTATAAATATCCCACTGGTTGTTTCTGCCCCCGGTGTAAATAAGATATTTGCCATCGGGCGACCAACTATGGAGAAATGATGGACCCAGTGTTGTTATTTTTTTGGGAACTCCACCCGTTATAGGTACTGTATATACCATGGATTGTCCGCTGTCTTCGGCACTATGATGACTGATAGCAAGCATTTTGCCATCGAAGGATATGACATGGTCGTTGTTATTTCTGTTGGCAAAGTCTGTATTAATTTTAGTTGGTTTGTTGGTTTGAAGATCAAGTTTAAATAGTGAGCCTTCGCTGTTGTATATCAAAGACTTTCCATCGAGTGTCCAGTTAGGTGCCTGAAGTGAAATGGGTTCGCTGTATAAAATTTTCCGGTGACCCTTTTCAATATCCATTACTTCTATGTGACTTCCGATGTAATCACGATAGGGGACAAAGTCATCTTTTGCCGGAATAATAATTCTTACATTTTTGAAAATTGCTTTCTCAACAGCCTCTTCGTTATGAGAGCAAAGAAAAATTCCGATATAAACATCATCACCAAGATTTACATCACTGAAATGTGTGGTAACAAAGGGCTCACCGAATTTTGCCGTTGACATGATATACCAGTTGCCTTTGCGTTCAAGCTGAATAACATCGGGAGCTTTGTTTTCAGACTCCACCTGTTCAGTAATTGCCCCGGGCGTTTTCCTGAATTGCAAAGAAGTAAGGCCATCACCATGTACTACGGCATTGATGTGAGGAGAATTGGCCTCCAAACTATGACGAACCATCCATCCTACTTTCCGGTGTGGATCAACGCCCTTGCCAATAAACTCAACTTGAGCTTGTAGTATAAAGTCACCTTTTATTTTTTTCCAGAGAAAATGGAAATCGTCGAAATCGTTCCACATGTTGCCGCTGGCACCCTCTATCATGTACTCCTGAGCGACTTTATCATAACCAACAATTCCTTTTTTTTCAGGATTGTTTACATGAGTAAATCCTTTAAAAACTCCTATGGGTGATTCTTGTGACAAGGCTGGTAAGGCAACAAAGATCAACAAGCCCAGCAGGGGAAGACACTTTAGCAAATTTTTCATGGGGTTAACTGAATTGGTTTTTGACAAATCTAAAAGATTGTTGGGTATTTCAAATACCACTCATGCAAAAGTGGTCAGGTCTTAACCGTCTTTACCTGTTGCCAGGGTTCGCAGAAAACCAACAATACAATAACTGTTTGATGTGAAAGTTTGATTTGATAACTTTTGTAAAAAGAACTTTAGTTAAGAATGGAACTGATCATCAATAATAAAAAGTACGATGCGGGACCCAATGAGTCAATTTCCCTTCTCGCCATTCTACGTGATACGTTTGATCTTACAGGAAGTAAATACGGTTGTGGGGAAGGTGTATGCGGCGCCTGTATGGTACTTGTTGATGGAAAACCTACTCGTTCATGTATAACACAAGTGGGATCGTTGAAGGATAAAAAAATAATAACCATCGAGGGACTTGAACAGAATGGGAAACTTCATCCCGTTCAAAAAGCATTTCTTGATGAGGATGTTTTTCAATGTGCTTACTGCGCTCCGGGTATGATCATGGGTTCGCTTGCCTTGTTGGAAAAGAAATCTGATCCATCTCATGAAGAGATAGTAAGTTTTATGAATGGTAACATTTGTCGCTGTGGCACCTATCCAAGAATTACCAAAGCAATTAAGAGAGCGTCAACAATGCTAAATAAAAGTTGATGATGGAGTTAATTCAAACAAATATTCCTAAAACATTGACGAGCGATCGGGAAATTCAACCTTCATCTCTTCATTCATTCTCTATTAACCGCCGCAAATTTTTTAAGATACTGGGCAGCGGTGTTGCTGTGGCTTTTGTTGTTAGTGATTCGTTGGCAAATGCATTTATTCAAAATGAACTTGTAAATGTTGCTAACGACTCACAGGTTAGTGCATGGATACATATTGGCGAGAACAATATGATTACAGTCTTCACAGGAAAAGTTGAGGTAGGACAAAATATAAGAACCTCACTGGCACAAATTGTAGCGGAAGAACTTCATGTTTCTGTGAATGCTATCCGAATGATAATGGGTGACACGGACCTTACACCTTACGACCGCGGTACATTTGGAAGTTTGTCGACACCGGTAATGGGACCTCAGTTAAGAAAAGCTGCCGCCTCTGCACGTGAACTCTTATTGGAAATGGCAGCAAAAGAATGGAGTGTTGATCCATCATCATTGAAAGTTGAAAATGGGAAAATATTAAATTCCAAATCACAGAAGTCAGTAAACTTTGCGGAAATTGCAAAAGGTAAAAAACTCCTCAAAAGTATAAATGAAAACGTACCTGTTGTTCCTGTTGATAAGTGGACTGTAACAGGAACTTCCGTTCATAAAGTAAATGGCGAATCGTTTGTAACGGGCAGGCATAAGTATGTTTCTGATATGAATGTTCCCGGCATGTTCCATGGAAAAGTTTTACGACCCCCGTCGTTTGGAGCTGAGCTTGTTACTGTTGATTCTACAGAAGCAGAAAAAATTCCAGGTGTAGTTGTGGTAAGAGATGGAAATTTTGTTGGCGTTGCAGCACCAGATTTGCAAACGGCAGGAAAAGCTTTGTCTTTAATTCAAACGGAATGGAAAACATCACCTCAGCCTTCGCGAAATGAAATATTTGAATATTTGGTAAAGAATAGTGAGGATCGAAATCCGGTTGAATCAAAAGGAAATGTTAGTGAAACGTATAAAGATGCATCTGTTAAAATTGATCAGACATTTTTCGTTGACTATATAGCGCATGCTCCACTTGAACCACGTTCAGCGTTGGCCGAATGGAAAAATGAAAAACTCACTGTGTGGACAGGGACGCAACGACCATTTGGTGTTCAGGAAGAATTGACAAATGCATTTCACATTCCAAAAGAAAAGGTACGCGTTATTGTTCCTGACACAGGTTCTGGTTATGGAGGAAAACATACTGGTGACGCAGCGCTTGAAGCCGCACGGTTGGCGAAAGTCGCACAGAAACCTGTAAAGTTAATATGGACGCGCGAAGAAGAATTTACATGGGCGTATTTTCGACCTGCAGGTGTGATCACGGTTAAGGGAGGTGCGGATAAAAATGGTATTGTTACCTCGTGGGAGTTTCATAACTATAACTCCGGTGGATCAGGAATAAAAACACCTTATGAAGTCTTTAATCAGGAAGTGAAATATCATCCTGTTAAATCACCCTTGCGCCAGGGGTCATATCGTGGACTGGCAGCAACGGCTAATACATTTGCACGTGAAAGTATTATGGATGATCTGGCCGGAGAGCTGAAGATCGATCCTCTCGAATTTCGTCTAAGGAATTTAAAGAATGAACGGCTAAGAAATGTGTTAATCGCAGCGGCTGATAAGTTTGGCTGGGGAAAATCGAAACCTGCAAACGGTCATGGTTTTGGCATTGCTTGCGGAGAAGAGAAAGGTAGTGTTGTGGCTACGTGTGCTGAAATTGCTTACGATTCTTCGAGTGGAGAAATTAAAGTAATACGTGTTGTGGCTTCATTTGAATGTGGAGCAGTGATCAATCCCAGCAATTTGGAAAACCAGATTGTGGGATCGGTAGTACAAGGAATAGGCGGGGCGTTATTCGAATGGATTGATTTTAAAGATGGAAAAATTATTAACCCTAATTTTTCCAGTTACCGGGTGCCCAGGTTTAGTGATACTCCTCTAATTGAAACGGTAATACTTAACAGGAAAGATATTCCATCCGTGGGTGCAGGCGAAACACCCATATTTGGTATTGCGCCGGCCATTCGTAATGCAATTGTTAATGCAACTGGTAAACGGTTATACAAACTACCACTTGTACCAGATCCATTGAGCTGATGTTTTACAGCCCAAAAGATTCATACACTTTACTGACCGTTTCTTTTGTATCGGCCATAATCAAAAGGTGATCACCGGCTTCAATGACTGTATCTCCACTTGCCGTCAGGTACTTTCGATTTCGGTAAATCATGACAATCAGTGCAGACTTTGGTAATTGCAGTTCAACAACAGCTTTGTTTACAGAGGGGGAATTCTCTGTGATGTCCAGTTCAAGGAGTTCTGACTTGAAGTCGTCACTTAATTCAATGTCAAGCGGAAATTTTCTTTTCAGTTTTTCCGGTACTTTCACGTGCAGCCATTTTGCTGCTACACCCAGTGTAGTGCCCTGAAGGAGAACGGACGAAACAGAAATAAAAAATACGAGGTCAAAAATGACATTCGCATGACCGACTCCTGCGAGCAGAGGGTATGTCGCAAATATAATTGGGACTGCGCCACGTAAGCCTACCCAGGAAATGAAAAGTTTTTTGCGTACGTTGAGATCTTTGGATCGTGCGAGTGATATGAATACAGAAAGTGGCCGTGCGACCAGCATGAGAAACAGTGAGATTAATAATCCTTCAGGGATGATCTCCGGAATTTGAGAAGGAAAGACCAATAAACCCAGCGTGAGGAACATAACGATTTGCATGAGCCATGCCTGTCCATCGTAGAACTTCATCAGACTTTTCTTGTGAATGAAATTGGCATTTCCCAGGATGATGGCAGAAATGTAAACGGCAAGGAATCCGTTTCCACTAATAGCATCCGTAAATGAAAAAGTAAAGAAGACCAGTGAAAGTATTAACACAGGATAGAGTCCGTCTACATCCAGTTTTATATGATTAACGATCCAGACCATCAACTTGCCAAATGCATAACCACACACTGCACCGAGTCCCATACCAATAAAAAATTTGGGTACAAGTGAAATGATGGAAGCCTCTGCATCTCTTAAAAGATATATAAAACTTATGGTGAGAAAATAGGCCATAGGGTCGTTGCTTCCACTTTCAAACTCCAGGAGTGGTCGCAAGCTTCCTTTTAGTCCTATGCTTTTAGACCTGAGTATGGAAAAGACTGCTGCGGCATCGGTTGATGAAACAATTGCGCCAAGCAGTAAACCTTCAATTACGGATATGTTAAGAAGCCACGAGGAAAAAAGGCCTGTAGCCATGGCTGTGATAAACACCCCCAGCGTGGAAAGTGATATGCCGTTTTTAAAAATGGGTTTGACACTTTCCCATTTCGTATCCAATCCACCAGAGAACAGGATGAAAATCAAGGCAACAGCGCCCATGAACTGGGTAATCTTCGGATCGTTGAAATAAATTCCTCCGGGCCCGTCTGATCCGGCCAGCATACCTACGATCAGGAAAAGTATGAGCGTGGGTATGCCAAACCTAAAGGAGGTCTTACTGGCCAGGATGCTGACGAACAGCAGAATGGAACCAAGAAGTAATATGTTCTCAGCAGAGAATACCATATATGATTTTCAAATTAAGCCAAGGCACTGGCAATCAACAATGCCAGGAACAATATAAGCATGAGAAATATGAACCAAAACTTTTTTAAACCGTCAATGATTGATTTCATAAATAATTTTATTTAAGTCAATGCCCATTTATTTAAGTGATTAAAAATAAACTTCCCTAAACCATTTAAGGTGTTAGGCAAAATGATGATCCTGACATTCAATACAGGGAAGCCTGAAATTTTAAAAAGCTATTCAGGGGGCATTGATACGTGTAAAAACGTAAAAGACGTTACGCTCACGATTGGTGAGAAGTGGAAATGTATTTGGGAGAATGGAATTGATTTCAAGAAGAGCAATCTGCAGAACACCCAAAGTGAGTCCAGGGAATGAAATTTTTATGGAGTGATTTTCAGATGGCTTGGATGATGTTCCTTGTGCAGTAAACAGAAGATTAACAGAGACTATATATGTCTTATCATCAGTCCTGGAGTTTCCAGCACTGTAACTTTGAAACAGGAATCCGGCAATTATAGCTATCGTTACTACTTTGAAGAGTAGCAACCCATTTTTGCGCAAAATTGAGATTCCCGTTTTCATGCCGTGATAAATGTAGTTAAAATTTTGCAAAGACCGGCCTTAAAAAAATTGTTGCCGGTGTGATCAGGATACTAATCCAATGTCGTTTAGTTAAGCTTCCATAGACTCCTCTCCTTCGGAGAGGTCGGGTGAGCCTGCCTGCCGGCAAAGGCAGGGCCAATAAAAAGAAAAGCTTAACTAAACAACATTGGATACTAATCATCAAGAATTCCTTCAAACAAATCTTTTTCTCGATTCCTTCCGCCATTCACCAGGCTGAATACGCGATAAAAAGTTTGAACTCCCCAAATGTTCATATGTTGTTCATCGGTAAGATTTTCAAGATTGGCATAAATACTCATTTGCGTTTTGTGACAACTTATCGCTTGCCAAACTATTTTCCAGTAAGGGTATGCATCGATGGAAGTAGTAATCATCCATTCAGGATAAGGCACAATGAGGCGCTTTACATTATCTACCATCATGCTGAATTCCTTTAAAGCTTTTTGATGAAGTTGAATTGTGTCATTAGACCACAACATATAATATAGCTTTAGCACAACATGCTTATCATATCCGTTAGTTCTAAATGCTGAATCTGCGGCCTTAAGAATTGCAGCGGAAGTAAACTGAGAAATAGCAATGTGATCAGGATGGCCATAAGCTCCTTCCGGTCCGAATGTCAATACTATTTGCGGCTGAATTCTTCTGATGTGCGTAGCTATTGTTGTAATGATTTCCGCAGGATTGGTTTTGTCCAGATCACCATCCATGTAATCAAGAAAGAGAACTTCTTTGATGTTCAAAATCTTAGCCGCAGCTCTCAATTCACTTTCACGTACCTGCCCAACAATTTCAGGCGACGGGCGTTCTTGCTGCAATCCAAATCTTCCGCGTTGACCACGGGTAGCAGTAATAAGAAATACTTCCGCGCCTTCGCTTGCATACTTTGCAATGGTACCACCAAAGCCAAGTGATTCATCATCCGGATGCGCAAGAATGAATAAAAGACGTTTCAAGGTGTTACGTTTTTTATGTTATTTTTCTACTAACGCTCTTCCCAGCCGCACTACTATTTCAATCAACGCCTCGATATCCTTGCGGGAAGTTCTGAAATTCACGATACAGACACGAAGACAATATTTGCCATTAACAACACCGTTTGACAGAAAAGCTTCTCCACTTTTTTGAATTCTTTCAACTAACGCTTCATTAAGTTGATTCAACTTTTCTTCTGATAATTCCGGCTTGGTTTTAGGAACAAACCGGAAGGTTGTAATACTTAGCGAATTTGATATTGCTTCAAGCTCACTATGCTGATCAGCTAAATCAAATAACATTTTCGACAGTGCGATGTCATCACGGATCATGTTAACGTACCCATTTCTTCCTACATGCTTCAATCCTAACCATACTTTTAATGCACGGAACCCTCTTGAGTTTTGCAACCCGAGTTCGTGAAAATTAGTTAACGGATCTTCTTCCGTCCCTTCGAATTTGTAATACTCTGGTCGGAATGTAAAAGTGTTGTGAAGCGCTTGTGGATCTTTAACCAATGTACATCCCGCTTCCAGTGGACTGTATAACCACTTATGAGGATCAAGCGCAATGGAATCGGCACGATCCATTCCTTTAAACAGATTTTCATTTTCCGGGAGCATCGCGGCGGGTGCACCGTAGGCGCCATCAACATGAAACCAAAGGTTGTACTGTTGACATACATCCGCGATTTCATCGAGCGGATCAACAGACCCTGTAGCTACCGAACCGGCTGTGCCTACCGCTGCGAATGGAAAGTATCCTTGTTTTTTATCGGACTCGATTTGACTGACAAGATGAGAAACATTTAATCGTTGCTGCTCGTCCATATCAATCCATCGAATATTGTCAGTGCCCAATCCAAAGACATCTGCAGCTTTCTGAATCCATGTGTGTGTACCTTTCGAACAGTAAACAAGGAGTTGCTGATGCTGTACCATTCCTTCTTTTCGTATATCCCAGTTTGCTTTCGATTTTCTTGCTGCCAGAAATCCTACAAAGTTTGCCATGTTTCCTCCGCTGACAAAAATTCCTTCGCAGCTGGTGGGATAACCGATAAGTTCTGCAATCCAGCGGATAGCCTGACGTTCAATTTCCGTTGCTACAGGGGAGAGGATGTAAGCACCAGCATTGGGATTAACGGAAGCAGCTAGTAAATCAGCAAGCATGCCAACCGGTGCGGCCGATGAGGTGATGTATCCCCAAAAGCGAGGATGACCGTTGTGTAAAGAATGATTGAAGAGCAATTGTGCTGTTTCTTCCAATAGGTTATCAGTTTGTAATCCTTCAACAGGCAAGGATGAAGAACCTAATTTATGTTGAATGCTCTTTGGAGGCTCAGCAGTTGTAACAGGGTGATGGGGGAGGTTTTCAAGGAATGTACCAATCTCATCAATTAATGCGTGGCCCAATTTTCGAAATTCGTCCGCACTCATTTCTATTGGAGCAATGCGTGCGCCTGAGATGTGACTTTTCATTTACACGTGGTTATCTGCCAAATGTAATCTGGAGAAATTAAGTAATAAAGTTAGAGGGGTAATAATTCCAGGTGCAGGAAGGCAGCCTTTAAGAAACACGCTAAACCGGAACCGTCAAATCTCTTATTTCTTGAATTGTGCAAAGGGGCTTTTTCCTTCCACACCTGCCAGGGAGTGTTTCCGGCCGCATGCATATCATCAAGCGTTTGTTTTTCTTTAAACGTATCTATGGTTAAGAACATACCTTTGTAGGGGTATGCTGCCAGAAGTCCCTTTTTAACAAGGTGGGGAAATGTTTTTTCGGGTAGATCGTCAGATGGATCGATATGATTAAAGATTTCCTGTGTAAAAATAAAATATCCTGAATTGATCCACACATGCTCCATTTTGTTCAAAGCTGTCATGTCTGTAATAGTATTCTTTGAATTGATTGAAGTGACATGAAGACTTCGTGCAGGCTTGGAGGCCATAAGCATTCCTACCATTTTTTCTTTATCGAAGCTTTTAAGCATGTCATTGAGGTCAAGATCGGTCAATCCATCAGTATAGTTTACGAGGAACATTTCTTCCTCAACAACATATTTTTTTATTGCTAACAGTCGCTCTGCCGGATTGGAGTTAATGCCTGTGTCAACAAAAGTAATCCTCCAACTGTCAATATCCTGACTTAATAAGTTTACTTTTGATCCTCCCTTTAATATGAAATCGTTTGAGATGTAATCGTTGCCTTTGACAAAATAGTCTTTAATAACTTCACCGTGATGGCCAAGACATAAGATAAAATCTTTGTGGCCGAAATGCGCGTAATACTTCATCACATGCCAAAGTACAGGTCTTTGACCAATAGGAACCATGGGCTTCGGAACTTTGCCAGAATAATTGCTAGGCTTCATTCCTTGTTCACCACAAAATAATACAACCTTCATGTAATTTGGTTTAAGAGGGAAGTGAATTAAAATCTAAGATATGTACCTCTTGTATAGGGCAAATAAAAATTCCTTAAAGCATCTTGAGAATCGTTTATGCGGGCTTTTAGTCGGTTAACAGGAAATATGAATTGAATCTCACTTATAAGTTATCCTGCATAGACTCAATCATTGTCGTTCTATTTCTGATGTTAGGGGTCGTCTCTAATTCATCTTCCTTACAGGATTCAGTTTGATATTTTGTTTTAGCGCAATCAGGCTCTCTGTAGAATCAATAGTGACGTTTTCCATTTTACTGAGGTCAACAACTTTATATCCATCTACTTTATGCCAGAAGCAAACTGCACCGGGTAGTTGAGCCCTGTTGCTTTCATTTGACCTGATTAATAACGAAGCATTAAACTTCCCTATCGAGTTGATTGAGATATTCTCTTCATCAATAAATATTTTAGTCACTTCAGGAGTTTCAGATTCAATTGTACCGGTCAACTTCCAGGGATGAAATTTACTTTTCTCAGTTGCTAATTGGTATTGAAGACTATCAATTTTAAACTTTGCCTGTTGAAGCTGTTCACTTAATTTGTTTTTCGTGAGAAAATAATTCAGGCCAACAGCAACAAGCACTAATAAAAAATAACCGCTAAAAGCTCCTGTTAAATTTATGTTCAGTCCCTTGAAGGGTCCCGATACAACGGTCTTGGATGGAAGAAATTTGTAAAGTATAAATGCCGGGATAAGTGGAATAAGTAAAATGGCAGACAGGATGACAATTAGATTCGTTGATTCCATAGTGCATTAAGTTAAAGGGGGATAACCTAAGAACGACAGGAATTCAATATTGTTTAATACACAGCGAGCTATTCAAATATTCTCCGAAGGAGTCCTTCTGACAATCCTTCAATATTATTAATGAGAGCATCATTTACTCATATAAAACATTTCATCAACAGATATTAACCAATGTTGAAAAGCAGGCAATAGGCAATCGCAGTAAGCAAAATTGCCTATTGCCATTTGCTTACTGCCATTTTTTCGTTTGTATCATAGATTTTTGAATGAACTAAGTAGCACTAAATCACTAAACGATTAATATCTAAAGGCTCCAGCCATTTCTGTACTTCCGTTTTACAAATTCGTTTGCTTCATCGAAGTTGGTGATCTTCATATTCTTTGCATCCCACAGAAGTTTTTTACGGCCGGGATAAGAATTATTTCCCTGATCATTTTTCTTGCTAAGGGTGTAACTTCTCAAGGCAAGATTGCCCATGAGTACCGCTTCTGTGAAAGGACCTGCATAATCGAAAGGAGAGCTAAGTTCCATTTTGCCATATCCTTTCATGCAAGCTTCTACCCATTGTGTGTAGTGACCAGCTTCAGCTCCGGGAATGCGAGGTATTGTGGGTGATGGTAATTTCACTTCTTTCATTCGCTTAGTTGGTAATAAAACGGGCGGTGAGTTGTAAGCGCCCATCATCTTTCCTTTTGTGCCATAAAAAATGTAGCCGCCATTCCAATCACCCATTTCTTCTCCTGGCAATAATTCTTCAGGGCGTTCTGGCAATAGGCCACCATCCAGCCAGCTAACTTTAATATCTCCCTTGCCATCCTTTCGTGGAAAGGTCATATGAATAATGGACGATGGAGGACAGCTTTCCGTGTAATTGCTTTCTTTAAAAAATCCTTCCCAAATAGTAGTAGTACTACATTCAACATCAGTAGGATAATCGATAGGAAGGATCCGGAAAGTAGCATCCATGATGTGACATGCCATATCCCCTAACGCTCCAGTTCCAAAAGACCACCACCCGCGCCAGTTGAAGGGAAGGTAAGCAGGATTATAATCTATGTAGGGTGCCGGACCAAGCCAAAGATCCCAATCTAAATCCGCTGGAATTTCATGCTTGCCAGTAGGGGTAGGTATACCTTGGGGCCACACAGGACGATTCGTCCAGACAACTACTTTTGTTACGTCTCCAATTAAACCGGCATCAACATATTCTTTTGCAGTCCGGACGTGATCTGCTGAAGCGTACTGGTTGCCCATTTGTGTAACCACTTTGTATTTTCTTGCCGCTTCTGTCAGCATGCGTGCTTCATAGATATTATGCGTAAGTGGTTTTTGTACATACACATGTTTTCCGCGTTGAATGGCGGCCATTGTTGCAACGGCGTGTGTGTGATCAGGAGTAGAAACCGATACGGCATCAATTCCCTTACTCTCTTTATCGAGCATCACGCGGAAGTCCTTATAATATTTGGCTTCAGGAAAATTTTTCTTTGAGTCAACTGCCATGCGATCATCCACATCACATAAGAAGGCAATCCTTGCATTTGAATTTTTAGCGAATCCCGTCAGATCGCTTGTTCCTTTACCTCCAACACCGATACCAGCAATGTATACTGTATCGCTCGGCGCAATGAAACCTTTGCCACCGAGAACTAATCGTGGAACAATAGTAAAAGCCGTTGCTGCCACTGCTGCATTTTTAAGGAATGCCCTTCTTGATTGTTGAGATGATACTTCTGGTTTGGTCATAAAGAAAAATTTTACTTAATGAAGTTAAGTTAGCTACAAGTTCTTTTTGGATTTAGTCCCCTTCAGGGGATTTAGGGGTCAGGGTCAGGGGTCAAACTTTACACTTTCATTCAGCGTCCGTTCATCATATTTCAATCCGTACTGATCTAAAACTTCTTGAGGAACACCATCCCATTGATTGGGTGTGTTGCCAACATAACCAAGATCGGCTATTCCTATTTTACTGGTGAAGAAACCGGTAGCCGTGAGGTCACGCATCATATTAAAGAAAGCAACTCCCTGTTTCATTTCTGGTTTTGCTTTTTCAGGAAATGCAATTTCATCTACCATTTCAATCTGTTGAGAGGATGAACAATTTACGAATGCATTATTAAATCGTTTCATACATTGAAGGTCCAGCCATTTCATTCCACCGCGTAAAGGCGTTTGATAGGACGGCATGTCTTTAACAATGAAGGCGATAAAATCGTGTACACCAGCGTCGGTTGCGCTTCCTGATACTTCGTCTTTGGGAATGATAATATCCACGAGTACTTTAATGGTAGCCATCTCGTGGTCGTCAAAGAATTTTTCGCCGGCTAACTTTTTTTCATGTTCAGCTTCCTTTGGCGTTCGATCATAACCAAGGGTTGTTGCCGGTGTTTCAACAACTTCCTTTTTGGTAGATGGCTCACACCCTATTAGCATGCCCGCTCCGGCAGATCCAATCGCTAATGTTTTTAAATATTTTCGTCGATCCATAAATTTTAATAGTTGAATGATTGAATATTAAATGATCGAATGATTATAAATTTTGTTTTTTCAGTTCATCAATAATGTATTCAGAGGCACGCATAGAAAGCGCAAGAATTGTCCAGGTTGGATTCTTGTCAGCTTGTGATACAAATGGTCCTCCATCAACGATAAATAAATTCTTGCAATCATGCGCCTGGTTGAATTTGTTCACCACAGATTTTTTTGAATCATTGCCCATGCGTGTAGTGCCTACCTCATGAATAATTCTTCCCGGCGCTTCAAGGCCGTAGTCATTGCTGGCGTCATATTTGTCGCCCCAGGTTACAATACCTCCTGCGTTATGAATGATTTCCTTGAAAGTTTCTTTCATGTGCCTGGCCTGCTTTATTTCATAGTCGCTCCATTTATAATGGAAACGTAAAACAGGAATACCGTATTTGTCAACCGTGTTAGGATCGATCTCGCAATAGTTATCTTCACGTGCAATCGCTTCTCCACGACCTGACATTCCAAAACTTGCTCCATAGAAATAACGATAGTCATCTTTCAATGAAGCGCCATATCCACCACCCGTCTTTTGTTTTCCGTCGCGGCCAGGAAATTTTCCATTGGTGCTGTGCATGCCAAATCCAAAACCGTATCCGGGCATTGTCATTCCACCATAATATTCAATATGATATCCTCGCGGGAAATCAAGTTTTTTATTATCGAGCCACCAGGGAGTGTACACGTGCATTCCGCCAACGCCATCTTCGTTATAACGCTTTCTACCAACGAGTTTTGGATGAAACCCTCCCATATCTGCTCCGGTTGAGTCATGTAAATATTTTCCTACCACTCCACTTGTGTTAGCAAGGCCGTTGGGATTACGCGAAGACTTTGAGTTAAGCAAAAGCCGCGCTGACTCACACGCACTCGCTGCGAGCATTACAACTTTTGCATCGAGGGAGTACTCCTGCAAATCGTCTTTATTAACGAATGATACACCGGTTGCCTTACCTTCATTGTCAGTGAGCACTTCACGGACCATGGCATTGGGGATCACATCAACATTGCCGGTTTCCAATGCAGGCTTAACAAGAACCGATGAGGATGAGAAATCACCATAGACAGTACACCCTCTGTTACATTGTGAGCAGAAGAAACATGCACCACGATTTTTATTATTCTCAAGCGGACGTGTAAGAATTGAAAGTCGTGATGGGATAACAGGAATATTGAGTTTTTGTCCCGCTTGTTTTATGTACAATTCGTGGAGTCTTGGTTTTGGAGGAGGAAGAAATATTCCATCCGGTTCATTGTAGATTCCTTCCTTCGAGCCAAACACTCCGATAAGTTGATCCACTTTATCATAATATGGAGCGACATCGTCATAACTTATCGGCCAGTCTTCACCAAGGCCATCAACACTACGGTGTTTGAAATCATTTGGTCCAAAACGGAGTGAAATTCTTCCCCAGTGATTCGTGCGGCCGCCGAGCATGCGTGAGCGAAACCAATCGAACTTAGTTCCATCCTTGTGCGTATAGGGTTCGCCCTCCAGTTTCCATCCGCCATAGGCTGCATCGAAATCACCGAAGTTGCGATAGGGTGTACTTGCACCTCTTCGTGGCGATTCCCATGGCCATTTTAATTGTGTTACGTTTTTAGCAGGATCGTAAAGAGGGCCCGCTTCAAGAAGAGCAACTTTAATTCCCGCATTCGCCAAAACATAAGCGGCCATACCACCACCTGCACCTGAGCCTACAATACATACATCATAACTCTTGGGTGATTTCTTGATCTGAAAATCTGCCATGGCTTAAAAAATTTATGAGGCGAAATGTAAAAGTTTCTCTTAATAAATGTACTCCGATTATGTAAGAATCGGATGTGTGCCTGATACACACTGAATAGTCAGGAAATAAAAAAGCCCTGCATTTGCGTGCAGGGCCTAAAGGCATTACAATTTTTATTTTAAACCCGCTTACGCCAGTTTAACATTTACTGCATTTAATCCTTTTTTACCTTCTTTCAATTCGAAGGTTACATCGTCATTTTCTTTGACTTCGTCAACAAGGCCTGACACATGGACAAAATATTCTTTGCCCGAGCTTTCGTCCTTAATAAATCCGAATCCTTTGGACTCATTAAAGAATTTTACTTTTCCGTTATACATGATATTAATTAAAATTTTTAATGCCGCAAAGGTAAGAAAATTATCAGAGCTGATAAAAAATTAAATTCTCTGTGTGATACTATAGGCTAAAACATTGAGAAATGAACAGAATGAGCGTTTTAATGGCTAATTCTTCTTTTTAGGAACGGGATCATAACCCTGCGTTCCCCAGGGATGGCACCTTGCAATCCTTTTACTCCCAAGCCAGATTCCTTTGATGACACCCCATTCACGAATTGCTTCAATAGCATATTGCGAACACGATGGTGTATGCCTGCAATGGACTCCCAGCAATGGAGAAAGTGTAAGCTGGTAAAGTCGAATAGGAAGTATGAAAAGTTTTTTAAACACGAGGCAAAGTTAATTTTTTTCCCGCTGATGTCGCAGATTGAATGCACGCTGATTTGCGCGGAAAAATTTTAACATCTGCCGGAAAGACATTTAGCATGCTATATCTTTATTATGCGCAATCTGCGCAGTATTTAATCTGCGCAAATCTGCGGGAGAAAATCGGAGGGAAGGACTTTACAATCCATTGACTTTTCTAAAAATACTTTTCGAAATATTATCACAATTAAAATTCACCAACAAGCCAAGTTTTATTCCAGAAAGTTTCAAGTACGTGATTAACTGCTTATGATGTACATCTAATAGTATCTCCACTGATTTCAATTCAACAATAACTTTTTCCTCGATAAGTAAATCGAGTCGATACCCATTATCGATTTTTATAGTTTCGTAAATCATGGGTAACATGACCTGGGTTTTTACATTCAATCCTGCTTTATTTAATTCAAAGGCCAAAGCGGCTTCATACGCTGATTCTAATAACCCGGGACCAAGATTATTGTAAACTTTGAAAATACAACCACGAATGGCGTACGATATTTCATTTTCTTCCATATTGCCAACAGTATAAAAAAATATTTTCCCGCTGATGTCGCAGATTGAATGCACGCTGATTTAGCGCGGAATCTTTATCTGCGTTGATCTGCGCAGTATTTTAATCAGCGCAAATCTGCGGGAAAAACACTACTCAATCACATAACTCATTTCACCATCTTTACCATCCATTAACTGAACGCCTAGTCTTTTAAGATCATCCCTGATTTTGTCAGAGAGAGCGAAATTCCTGTCTTGTCTTGCTTTTTTCCGAAGTTCAATGAGAACATTAATTATACCGTCAAGCTTATCGTGATCCTGAACTTCCTCCTCGTGTAGTCCAAGTACATCTTCCATAAAACTTATGTAGGTGTTCTTAAAGTTATCAAAGGTTTCAGGGCTTATCGATTCAAATTTTATATTTCCTGATTTCAGATCATTAATACGGGATGACATTTCAAAAAGAACAGCCAACACTTTAGCGGTATTGAAGTCGTCGCTCATGTTAAGATAACATTCCTCTACCTGTCGGTTAAGGTCCTCCGATAGTTCTTTGCTAATGGATTTTCCTTCTCCATTGTATGTGAGTTTTTTTAGAACCGTTAACGCATTCACCAGTTTCTTAAACCCTTTCTCTGCAGCAAGTAATGCATCATTTGAAAAATCCAGTGTGCTGGAATAATGCGATTGCAACATGAAGAATCGGACCGTCATAGGAGAGAACCCCTTTTGCAGAAGAGGATGATTTCCTGAAAACAACTCGCTTGGCAGAAAAGAGTTGCCTAATGATTTACTCATTTTTTGTCCATTAACGGTAAGCATATTGGAATGTAGCCAATAACGAACGGGTTGTTTTCCTGTAGCCGCTACTGCCTGGGCGATCTCACACTCATGGTGAGGGAATTTAAGATCCATTCCACCACCGTGGATATCGAATGTCTCGCCAAGGTACCTTGTACTCATCACGGTGCATTCGATATGCCAGCCGGGAAAACCGTCACTCCATGGCGATGGCCATCGCATAATGTGAGAGGGTGATGCTTTTTTCCAAAGGGCAAAGTCTACTTTATTTCTTTTTTCATCCTGGCTATCCAGCTTACGCCCGCTCTCCATTAGATCTTCTATATTTCTTCCGGAGAGAATTCCATAGTTATGGTCTACATTATATTTAGTCACATCAAAATAGACTGAGCCGTTAACTTCATAGGCTTTTCCATTTTCAATGAGTTTTCTAATAATTTCAATTTGCTCGATAATGTGACCTGTCGCAGATGGTTCTATGCTGGGCGGTAAAATGTTAAACTGACGCATAACTTCATGAAATCCGTTCGTGTACAGTTGCACAATTTCCATGGGTTCAACTTTTTCAAGCCGGGCTTTCTTTGAGATTTTATCCTCTCCTTCATCAGCGTCATTCTCCAGGTGCCCTACATCGGTTATGTTTCTGACGTAGCGCACATTATAACCCAGAAATCTGAAATATCTCGTTACGGTATCGAAGGTGAGAAAGGTTCTTACGTTTCCAAGATGTACGTCATTATAGACTGTTGGTCCGCACACATAGATTCCAATACTCCCTGGGCTCAGGGATTCGAAGCGTTCCTTTTTACCGCTTAAGGAATTAGAGATCGAAACGGGAAACTGTACTGCTACTTTCATAAGTATTTATTGACGGCCCGAAAATAGTAGAACTTTTGCTGATTGTCAGATAAACGGTTGCCAAAGACGAACCGGAAAGCAGTCACCCCAAGAATCGTGGTGCCAGATTGTTCCAATTTAACATGGAAGCTTGGATGCTGTTTTCCAGCAAAACAGAGCCAGGAAAAGATGTGTAATGCCACATTTGTAAAAAGCACACAGAAAAAGTTTTTTTTGCAGCGTCCCGTTACCTCCGGCAAAATTCAGTAGAGATTCAACCTCTTCATTCTACAAACAGATGGTTGAAGTTTATACCACAGGAAATAATTTAACAACTGAACAAAAAGAAATTGCCGCCTTCTGGGATTGCAACCCTTTCGTCGTAACGTATTCAGGTCATATGGCAATTGGCCTGAAGAAAATTTCTCCGGGCGGGCATTGGATGGGAATTACAGGCATTGCGTGTAAGACGGCAAATGTGTCTCTTGATTCTGCTATCTTTTTCCATTCTGTAGTAGCCATTACGTTACATGACGCTTTCATTAGTTGCTGGCAGGAAAAATATTTCAGTGACCGGATCAGGCCGGAGGCCGCTATCAATAAATTAATAGACCCGGCATGGCGACCCCTGTTACAAACGCCTCCGTTTCCTGAGTATACCAGTGGCCACAGCGTTGTATCTGCTTCTGTTGGTGTTGTACTTACTTATTTTTTTGGTGATAATTTTGAATTCACGGATACCTCTGAAGTATACTTTGGTTTACCGGAGCGACATTTCAATTCTTTTTTCGACGCTTCTAACGAAGCTGCCATTTCCCGATTATACGGTGGGATTCATTTTCGTGATGCATGCGAGAATGGAGTGATTCAAGGTAAACGTATAGGTGAGTTTGTTTTAATGCATCTATTCCAATAGAATGTTGAACTTTGTGCAACATTTACGCAACAAATAAAATTTGGATAAGTGTCACTACAACGGTTGTAGTCTTCTTTGCATGCAAACGATTGCGGTGACGATTGTGAATTTTTTTAATGCCTTTAGTGTAAAAAAACCTCTAAAATCTCTACATTTCGAAACTTGTAGGTATCAGAATAGTATTTTGTATTTATGTTCTTATGCTTACGAATTGATCAATCAACTAAACTTTAACCCAACTTATTTTTATGAGAAAACTCTACCAAAGATTGAGTTTAACATCACTCTTATGGGTGATGTGTGTCTCGTTGGTGCTAGCCCAGGGGCGAACTGTTTCTGGTAATGTAACTGACGAAGTGGGCTCGACAATGCCCGGGGTAAACGTGCTGATTAAAGGCACGGGTACTGGTACTTCTACTGATGCGGATGGCAAATTTACCATTTCCATTCCTGGAGATGATGCTGTTCTTGTCTTTACTTTTGTCGGCTATGCAAGCGCTGAAGTTGCTGTCGGCGTGCGTACAGTGCTGGACATACAGTTAACGCCTGATGTACAGACGCTTTCTGAACTTGTTGTTACGGGTTATACCGAGCAGCGGAAACGTGATATTACAGGTGCTGTATCAGTCGTAAGTACCGATGAGTTGAACGCTATTCGCGCTCCCAGTTTTGCTCAAAAACTTGCTGGTCGTGCTCCTGGGGTTACTACTTCTACTTCTGGAACTCCTGGTGATGGTACCAACATTAGGATTAGAGGTATCAGTTCATTTAATGGTAGTGATCCATTGGTTATTATAGATGGAATTCAAATTCAAGGTGACAAGGGGTTAAACGGTATCAATCCAAATGACATTGAAAGTATTCAGGTGTTAAAAGATGCCTCAGCAGCTTCAATTTATGGAGCACGTGCCAATGCAGGTGTTATCATTGTTACTACCAAACAGGGGAAAGCAGGAGGTGTGAAAGTCACTTATGATGGTTATGCAGGGGTTCAAACTCCGGTAGGCAAATACAGTGATTTCATGATTAAAGACCCAAAGGACTACGCACGCATTCACGTAGCACTTAATCCTAATATGAAATATTATTATGGCATGGAAGACGGTGGAGAACCGGTTATTCCAGAATACTTTTTTCCTGTGGGTTCGATTACAGTTGTGGAGGATGGTGTCAACGTGACTTATCCTGCACCGGCACAAAATGTAAATGAAAGTGCTTACTCATATCCTGATAACCTTATTATGAAATCGAATCAACAAGGTACTGACTGGTGGGAAGAGGTGTTTAGCCCTGCGCTGATTACCGAACATTATATTGGTGTATCCGGAGGTGCAGAAAACGCTACATTCAATGCTTCTGTAGGTTATCTGAGACAAGACGGTACAATGGACTATACTGGTTTTGAGCGATTTTCAGCAAGGTTGAACAGTAGGTTTAAGTTCAATAAATTCACCTTTGGAGAATCAATGTCTGTATCACGGTATGAAAATGTTCTACCGCAAGGAGGTAACCAAAATGAACAGAATACGATGTCTCAAATTATCTTAATGAACTCAATAATTCCGGTATATGATATAGCTGGAAATTATGCGGGGGGTAAAGCTGGTGGTTTTACAAATGGAAAAAATCCAGTAGCCTTCACAACTTACAACCAGGATGATATTGATGTGGATTATCGGATATTAACCAATCTTTTCGGAGAATATGAATTATTGCCCTACCTCAAATTCAGAACAAGTTTCAGCGTGGATTACAGGAATAATTATCAGCCCAGAGCAAATTTTCCCCGGTTTGAAGACAGGGAAGTAAATAGCAGTAATAGCTATTCTGAGCAATGGCAAAATACTTTTAATTGGACATGGACAAATACGTTGGAATTCAACAAATCTTTTGGTGACAATCATAGATTACATGCGCTGGCAGGGTATGAAGCGGTAAGGACGCAGTTTAAACAAATCAACGGTCAGGTTAATAATCTGGCATTTATGGACTTACCGGTTCGTTATTTGAACATAACCTACTCAACGTTTAATTCAATTGGAAGCCGTGAACGTATTGTTGCTTTAGCTTCTGTTTTTGGAAAGCTGGATTACGAATTCAAAGACAAATACCTGGCTAGTTTCACCCTTAGACGTGATGGGTCTTCTGACTTTTTACCTGATGAACGTTTTGGTGTGTTTCCGGCTGCCAGCATTGGGTGGCGGATTTCAGCAGAATCCTTTATGCAAAATGCTTCATTCATTGATGACTTAAAACTAAGAGCGGGATGGGGAATTACAGGTAACCAAAACATCCCAATTGCTTATAATGCCTATAACCAGTATGGTGGAAGAAATGCTTACGATGCGTCATATGATATTACGGGAAGCAATACAGCAATGCGAAGTGGGTATACATTATTTCGGTATGGAAATCCGAATACCCGATGGGAAGAAAACGAGTCTGTAAATGTTGGTCTTGATGCTGCTTTCCTTAATGGAAAAATAACCATGGTGCTGGATGTTTATCAACGTGATATTACAGGCTTAATATTTAATCCTCCATTCTCCGGTGCTGCGGGCAACTCAACACCCTCTTATAGGAACGTTGCTTCTATGAGTAACAAAGGATTTGATCTTGGCCTTGGATACCGCGGAAATATTACCAGCGAGTTAGGCTTTAATGCCACATTAAATCTTTCACAATACAGGAATAAAATCACTAACCTTGACGGAGAACAGGAGTTTGTTTTTCCTCCCGGTATAGACAAAAGATTTGGTGAAGTCAACGTTTGGCAGGTTGGCTATCCGATCTCCAGTTTTTATGGTTTCCAAAACGAAGGAATGTTCCAAACACAAGCTGAGGTTGATGCTATCGATCAGGCAGGTGCTGCTATAGGACGATTCAAGAGAAAGGACATTAACAAAGATGGAATCATTAATGGGGATGACAATACAATAATTGGAAATCCGCATCCAGACTTAACATTAGGATTGACACTCGGATTGGACTATAAGAATTTTGATTTTTCGGTTTTCCTGTTTGCATCTATAGGAAACGACATTTTCAATTATAACAAGGTATTTACCCACTTGGGTCAATTCAGTTCGAATATGAGCAAAGAAGTTCTTACAAACACCTGGACGCCAGAAAATCCTAACGCACCGATCCCTAAACTTGATGGTGGAGACACCTTTAAAAGTCAGTCTAGTTCATTCTATGTAGAAGATGGCTCTTATCTGAGAGCACAAAATGTTACCTTGGGATACACGTTGCCTTCAACAACAAATTTTTTAGGGTTTGATAGGTTGAGGGTTTATTTGCAGGCACAAAACCTGTTTACAATCACTGATTATAGCGGAATAGATCCCGCATTATCTAATGTAAACGGCGGAGTTAATGTTGACGGGCAACTACAGAATGATGGTTGGTCTGGATATGATTTAGGTAACTACCCTGCTTCCAAGTCATTTATTTTTGGTGTAAATGTTACTTTCTAAACATAGATTTTAATTCGATATGAAAAGATTAATTAAATATAGTTCGTATATCCTCGTTCTGTGTTGGGCATGTAGCGACTCTTTTCTGGAAGAGCCACCACGAGGCTTCCTGAGTGAGCAGACATTGCAAAGCCCCTCCGGAGTAGAGGCTGCATTGCTTAGCGCTTATGCAGTACTGGATGGACATAATGATGGCAATAATAACTGGACCGCTAATCCTTTTAACTGGATATTCGGCAGTGTACCCACAGATGATGCCTACAAAGGATCGGAGCAGACTGACTTTCCGGAAATGACTCAGTTAGAAATCTATACTTGGACTGCAGGTAACGCAGTTATCAACGCCAAGTGGGTGATGTCATACGAGGGGATCGTTCGTGCTAACAGTGTGTTGAAAATATTACCGCAAGCTGCTGGAATAACCGATGCGGACGCAAAGCGGATTGAAGGAGAAGCCCGCTTTTTGAGGGCCTATTATCACTTTGAACTGTATAAAGTGTGGGGGAACATACCTTACTTTACAGAAGAAGATGTTGACTTTATTAAGTCAAATGAAGGGGTGGATCCTTTAGGAAGTATTAATAATGATCCATCAGCTCCAAGTGTTATTAATGATTTAAAAGCAGCCGTGGAATTGTTACCCGAGGTGCAAGCTGACAGAGGACGTGCTGATAAGTATGCTGCAAGGGCATTTTTAGGGAAGGCTTATATGTATGGTACTTCAAAGGATCCAGCTAAGGCCAAGGAGCAATTTGATATTGTCGTAGCTAATAAAACTCTGGCTCCTTGCTTGAAGGACATATTCCAGATGTCAACTGAAAACCATCAGGAGGTACTATTTGCCGTACAAGCTTCCATTAATGATGGAGGGAATGCAAATAATGGTAATTGGCTGAACCAGTTGGCGTTCCCTGGTGGTGGTGGAGATTTTAGTTGCTGTGGGTTCCACCAGCCTTCACAAAACTTGGTAAATGCCTATAAGGTTGATGCTAACGGATTGCCGTTATTGGATACCTTTAATGATGCTGATGTTGATGCTGCAGCCGATGTGGGAGATGTGCTTGATCCGCGTATTGACTTGACAATTGGCAGAGACAATGTTCCCTTTTTGGATTGGGGTGTTCACGCTCCCAACTGGATACGTGACAGAGCTTTTTCAGGTCCTTATAGCCCTAAAAAGTTTATGCACTATCAACAAGATCCTGCGTCTGAGGGCGGCTGGAATAATAATGCCACCAGTGCTGTTAACTTCCCTGTCATAAGACTTGCTGATATAATGCTTTTGTTAGCGGAGGCTGAGATAATGTTAGGTAATGATCTGGGTAGAGCAGAGGAATTAGTGAACGCAATCAGAGTTCGAGCCGGAGCTTGCGCGCAGGGTCCCCTTGTAGAGGGAGCTGGTGATGTTGTAATTACGAATAACCTAAGTGATGCTGGAATCACCTGGGCAACCTACAAGGTTGAGCCCTATCCGAATGGAACTTTTGCAGCGGGGGGAGCAGATTTTGCAATGAAAGCTTTGCGCTTTGAAAGAAGGCTTGAGTTAGCATTAGAGGGGCATCGCATGTTTGATCTTCGTAGATGGGATTATGATGAGCCTGGATATGCAGCAGGTGTTTTAAACACTTACGTGGCGAAAGCTAAACTGACAAGATCTTATTATAACGATGCTGTTCCATATGAAGCTAAGCATGAGTGGTACCCAATTCCAACAACTCAGATCAATGCCAATACGGTTGGGGGAGAACAAATATTAAAACAAAATCAGGGTTGGTAGAGGAGAACTAATTATAAGTTGATTTTATAAAAGAGGCAGAATTTTTTCTGCCTCTTTTAATTTCAAAAACTAGGTTCGTTTATTGATTGTACTAATATAACTAATTTGAGCTGGTGAAATATTTAAAGAATTTGATCTGTTTTTTTACGCTATTCTTTGCTCTTGGGTGCAATCAAAAAGATAAACCATTAAAGGTGAGTTCATTATTTACACTGATGAAAGGAGATGAAACGGGAATTTCCTTTATAAATGAAGTGAAGGAGACCGAGGAATTCAACGTGATGTCATATCGCAATTACTACAATGGCGGTGGTGTTTCAATAGGTGATATCAACAACGATGGATTAGCCGACATTTATTTTACAGCTAATATGACTGAGAATAAACTTTACCTAAATAAAGGTGAATGGCAATTTGTGGATATAACAAAAAGCGCTGGAGTTGGTGGAACAAAAATGTGGAGCACAGGCGTAACAATGGCTGATGTAAATGCAGATGGCCTTCTTGATATTTATGTCTGCAATTCAGGTGATGTGAAAGGGGATAATAAAGAGAATGAATTATTCATTAACAATGGTGATCTAACTTTTACAGAACGGGCGAAAGAATTCGGTTTAAACAACACTGCATATTCGACGCATGCTACCTTCTTCGACTACGACCTGGATGGAGATTTAGACTGTTACCTCTTGAACAACAGTTTTAAATCTGTTGAACGCGTTGATCAATTTACAGCAAGCAGGGAGCTGCGCGTTGAAGACGGCGATAAATTACTCCGTAATGATAATGGGTATTTTACAGATGTTACTGAATCAGCTGGTATTTATAGTGCCTGGGTGGGTTTCGGGCTGGGTGTATCGGTAAGTGATATTAACGGAGATTTATTTCCCGATATTTATATCAGTAATGACTTTTGGGAGCGTGATTACTTATACATGAATAACGGTGATGGTACCTTTTCTGAAGAATTGATTCACCGTACAAGCGTGGTATCGGGCTCCAGCATGGGATCCGATGTGGCAGATTTAAATAACGATGGCAATCTTGACATTTTCACAACAGAAATGTTGCCCGCAGATAATTACAGGCTCAAAACAATGACACGTTTTGAGGAAACAAATGTGAAGGAATTGAAAGTACGTTCCAGCTATCATTATCAATTACTACAAAATTGCCTCCATTATAATGATGGGAAAGGGAATTTTCAGGAATTATCTTTTTTGGCTAACGTGGGATCCACGGATTGGAGTTGGGGAGCCCTTATGTTTGACATGAATAATGATGGATGGAAGGATATCTTCGTCTCAAACGGTATTTATAAAGATATTACTTCAATGGACTTTATTGATTTTGTTGCCGATAGGGACAATATAAAAGAAATAGTTCTTGAAAAAGGGAAGTTTGACTACTTTGATCTTATTTCATTAGTGCCTTCAACTGCTCTTCCTAATTACGCTTTTGTCAATCAAGGCGGTAAGACTTTTAAAAATGAATCAGAATCTCTTGGCCTGTCTGAACCATCTTTTAGTAACGGAGCTGCTTATGGGGATTTGGACAATGACGGAGATATGGATCTTGTGGTTAACAATGTTAATATGCCTTGCTTTGTTTATCGCAATAATCAAGAACAACTCTCAACCAACAATTATCTTAAAGTAAAATTTAAGGGCCCCAAGGGAAACTCCTTCGGTATTGGGGCAAGTGTGAAAACATACCAAAAGGGCATGCAACAAGTGCTTCAAAATATTCCGACAAGGGGCTTTGAAAGTTCAGTGGAACCACAACTGTTGTTTGGGTTAGGAAAATCAACCATACTGGACTCATTAGTAGTGGTGTGGCCTGATCGACACAAGCAAGTCATTGAAGGTGTTAAAAGCAATCAAACAATTGTTTTGGATCATTCTTCTGCTAATCTTTTGTTTAATCTTGAAGAGAAAGAGGGAATAGCATTATTTAAAGATGTAACCAACAATATACTCAATGGTAACTTTAGTCATCGTGAAAATGATTTCAATGATTTTGATGTTGAGAGACTTCTCCCAAGAAAAGTATCAACCGAGGGACCCCGTATTTTAAAGGCAGATGTTAACGGAGATAAACTTGAAGACTTTCTTTTGCTGGGAGCGTTTGGTGATCCTGATAAGTTGTTTTTTCAACAAAAGAATGGAACGTTTCAGGAGCAACGTCAAGATTTTGCAGTGGACTCAGTATATGAAAGTACTTGCGGAGTGTTTTTTGACCCGGATAACGATGGTGACCTTGATTTACTGATTGGTTCCGGTGGAAATGAATTTACAAGAGGAGTTGGTGTCCATAGGGTTCGATTCTATGAAAATGATGGAAAGGGTAATTTGAAAAAAGTAATGGAGAAAGCCCCTCTTGCGATTGGGAATTTTTCCTGTATTCTAGCAGAAGATTTTGACCAGGATGGCGACGAAGACATCTTTATTGGAGGACGGATTGTACCAGGAAATTATGGTTTAGTGCCAAGGAGTTTTCTATTTAGAAATGACAATGGAGTATGGACGAATGTAACGCCAATGACATTAGCAGGAGCAGGTATGGTAACGGGAGCTGTTTGGAGCGATTGCAATAATGACAGTATAAAAGACCTCGTTGTTGTAGGCGAGTGGATGCCTGTTAAGATTTTTCAAAATAAAAAAGACAGACTGGAAGAAGCGTATATTATACCTGAAAGCGAAGGTTGGTGGACTTCAATAGAAAAAGCCGATCTTAATAATGATGGTAAGGAGGATTTTGTACTTGGAAACTGGGGATTGAACACGAAATTTAAAGCGTCGACGGAAAATCCACTAACTATGTATGTAAAAGATTTTGATAGTAATGGCAAGAGTGAGTTTATAATAAATTGGTATACTCCAACTGACAATAAGGCGTACCCGTTTGCGGCTAAAGTTGATATTACCGGACAACTGCCGTCATTAAAAAAGAAGATATTAAAATATGAGGACTATGCTCACATGACTTATGAAGACCTTTTTACAGAAGAGCAACGCAGGGGGGCAATTGAGTACAAGGCCACATTTCTTCAAAGTGCAATTTTATGGAGCGAAGGTAATTATAAATTTACGCTTGAGGCTTTACCACTAGAAGCTCAGGTTGCCCCGGTTTTTGCTATCGTCATTGAAGACTTAAATGGTGATAATCAAAAGGATTTGTTTCTTGCGGGAAATTTCTATGGACTTAAACCTGAAGTAGGTCGTCATGATTCCGGTAGAGGAGTTATTTTAACCGGTGATGGTAATGGTAGATTTAATTTTGTACCATCAGATCAGGTGGGAATAAGTATTCAGGGAGAAGTGAGAGATGCTAAGGTTCTATATGTACCTGGAAAGGGTAAAACCATTCTGATAGGTAGGAATGATGCGTCAGCTATTGTACTTCAAAAGCGACAACCCTGACCTGCAAGTCTCAATTTGTAGCAAAATTAATTTAATAAGTTCGTAATTATCTGAAATGATGAGATGTAAGTTTTTAAGCTACGTAGTGTTCTTTTCTATATCCCTACTATTTTTTTTTCAGTGCAGGCAAAAGCAGGAAACACTTTTCGAACTCAAATCACCTGCCAAAACAGGGATTGATTTTGTAAATACTATTACTGAAACGGATTCATTTAACATTTTAACTTATGAATATATATATAATGGCGGTGGAGTTGCCATTGCGGATTTTAACAATGATGGCTTGCAGGATATTTTTTTTACAGGTAATGAGGTGCCAAATAAACTTTACCTGAATCATGGTAATATGCGCTTTGAGGACGTTAGCTTGAAGTCAAAGATCAATGTTGCAGGAAGATGGAATTCCGGAGCGGTTGTTGTCGACATTAATAACGATGGATGGAAAGACATTTATGTTTGTACAACATTAAGGAGTGATTCAGCAGACAGGGCCAACATGCTTTTTCTTAACAAGGGGGTTGGAAAGGATAATGTTCCCATATTCGAGGAGGTTGCTAATCAGTATGGGATTGCAGATACCGGATACAGTATGATGGCTTCTTTTTTTGATTATGATCGTGATGGGGATCTTGATCTTTACTTATTGACTAATCAATTGACAAAGGTTTCTCCATCCGACTACAGGCAAAAAGTTACAGATGGTTCTCATCCTAACAATGATCGATTGTACAGGAATAATGGGGATGGAACTTTCACTAATGTTACCAAGCAGGCAGGTATTGTTTTCGAGGGCTACGGGCTTGGCTTGGCGATAGGGGATTTTAACAATGATGACTGGCCTGATATTTACGTATCCAATGACTATATTTCTAATGATTTATTATATATAAATAATCAGGACGGTACTTTTTCGAATAAGGCAAGTGAATGGATCAGTCACTCAAGCCAATTCTCAATGGGAAATGATGCTTCAGATTTTAACAATGACGGACACGTTGATATCGTTACAGTAGATATGCTTCCGGAAACAAATCTTCGAAAAAAAACAACAATTAATAATAAGAGCTACGTTAATTACATTAATAATGAGAAGTATGGTTATGAGTATCAGTATACAAGAAATATGCTGCATCTCAACAATGGTATTGATGATGGTATTGCATTCAGCGAAATAGGACAGCTTTCCGGTGTCTATCAAACCGAATGGAGCTGGTCTCCGTTACTTGCTGATTTCGATAACGATGGATTTAAGGACCTTTTAGTTACCAATGGATTCCCAAAGGATATAACAGATAAGGACTTTGCAAATTTTCGAGTAGAAACAGCGCCCTATTTAAAAATCAAGGATTTAGTTGACTCTATTCCGGTAGTTAAAATTCCAAACTATGCTTTCAAAAATAAAGGTGATTTAACATTTGTTGATGTCTCAAAAGAATGGGGATTCTCGCAGCCTTCATTTTCAAATGGAGCAGCTTTTGTTGACCTCGACAATGACGGTGACTTGGATTATGTTGTAAATAATATTAATGATGTTGCTTTTGTATATGAAAACCGGCTTTATACCGATAATGTCAAATCGAAAAATCACTACTTAAAAATTAAACTAAGCGGACCTATTGAAAACAAGCAAGCTATTGGATCAAAAATTAGGATATACCATAATGGCGGATCACAGCAATATTTCGAACACTACATTTCTCGTGGATACCTTTCATCAGTAGAGGATGGAACTCATGTTGGGTTGGGGCAAGCATCAGTTGTTGACTCGGTTAAAATAACGTGGCCAGACGGCAGTGAACAAACGATTAAGGCTATAGAAGCTGATAAAGTACTGAAAATTGAATACGATTCTTCATTAAGAAGAGAAAATGATCAGAAGAAAGAGAATGAACAAAAGCTTTTTCATAATCTCACTTATGATGAATTAAATATATACTATAAGCATGATGAAGAAGATAGGATTGATTTTAACATTCAACGTACTCTACCGCATAAGTTTACACAATCCGGACCGGGCATAACTGTAGGCGATGTAAACAATGATCGTCGAGAGGATTTTATTGTTGGAGGGTCGATGGATCATTTAACGACAGTTTTTATCCAGCAAGCAGATGGAACTTTTATTAAGTCTGAAATTCCGGCAAGCGATAAACATGAAGAGGATCTTGGCCTTTTATTATTTGATGCTGATGGTGATATGGATTTGGATCTTTATGTTGTTAGTGGAAGCATTGAGAATGAACCTGGTTCCAAATATTATCAGGACCGACTGTACAGGAATGATGGGAAGGGAAAGTTTGAGTTGGATACGGCAGCCTTGCCTCGAATACGTTCGAGCGGTTCTTGTGTTCGGGCTGCTGATTTTGATGGGGATAATGATCTTGATCTTTTTGTGGGCGGGAGAGTTGTACCGGGAAGTTATCCATATCCCGCAGAAAGTTATCTTCTACGAAATGACAATGGTAAGTTCGTTAATGTAACTGGGCAAATTTGCCCTGATGTTGTAGCCGCTGGTATGATTACGGATGCACTTTTTACGGATTTTGATAATGATGGATCGCTGGATTTGTTAGTTGTCGGTGAATTTATGCCCATTACTTTTTATCGTAACGAGAATGGCAGTTTTAAGAAAGTAATTAACTCGGGATTGGAGAGCAATTATGGTTGGTGGAATAGTATTGTGTCGGGAGACTTTGACAATGATGGTGATATAGACTATGTTGCCGGAAACCTTGGCTTAAATAATGGTTACCAAGTAAATAAAATGTCTCCTTTAAATGCTTTTGCAAAAGATTTTGATAAGAATGGGAGTATTGATTTGGTGCTTGCTTGTTATGTTAAAGAATCTCTTGAGAACCCTGATAAAAAGAATCTTTATCCTATACATTTTTGGGACGAAATAAATGCACAAAGCCCTCGTTTCAGACAGCAGTTTTCAAAGTATAAGCAATATGGAAAAGCAACTATTGAAGATTTATTTACAGATGAAGACATCAAGGATGCGTTAGTATTACGAGCTGATTATTTCGAGACAAGTTATATTGAGAATCTTGGCAATGGGAAATTTAGAATGGAGCCCTTACCGTTATTAACCCAGATCGCTCCTGTCAATGGGATGGTGGTTGACGATTATGATAATGATGGTAACCAGGACATACTTATGATAGGAAATGACTATGGCAATGAAGTGTTTGTTGGAAGGTATGATGCATTTCGAGGGTTGCTGTTATTGGGTGATGGCAAAGGAAAATTTGAAGTGGCTCCGTCTTTAAAAAGTGGTTTTCTTGTAGAGGGTGATGCTAAGGCGCTGGCAAAATTGCACCGTGTAAATAATGAGACCTTGTATATTGCAACACAAAATAAAAACACGCTTAGGATATTTTCAAAGAATTCTCCTGTGGTCAAAGAAAAAGTTATGGATGTTGGAGCAATGGATAGTCGAGCAGAATTAATTTATGGGGATGGACGACGACACCTTATTGAATTTTATTATGGTTCTGGTTACTTATCGCAATCGAGCCGTAAACTGCACATTCCATCCCAAGTTAGGGAAATAATTATTTATGACAGTAAAGGAAATCAAAGGATAATATCTATTAAAGACGAAATATAAAGGTTGATTATATGGGAAACGAGAAGGTATTTTTTTTCTTTTTGGTTTTAATAATTTCGATTGGATCATGTGACAGTGAAAATGATGCTTATGATCCATACAAGCAATTTCAGGAGGATATTGAAGCAATTGATTCTTATCTTGACAATAATGGTATTGACGCCTATAGAGATCGATCAGGTATTCGTTTTCTAATTGGCGAGATAGGTACACTGGGATTGCCGCCAAAGCTTAATCAAACTGTTAAGATTAATTACAGAGGCGGACTTTTTACTACGGGAGAAATTTTCGATAGCAACACTACCGAAGGCATCTTGTCAACGTATGGTGTTGACGGTTGGAAATTGGGGGTTTCACTTTTTCCAGAGGGAACAAAGGGAACAATTTTTGTTCCATCCGGTTTAGCATATAAGAATCAAGCCGTTGGTAGTATTCCACCTAATTCAATACTGGTTTTTGATATTGAACTATTGGAAGTGAAATTTAGTGATCAGGAGCAAGCTAAATTAGAGTCAGATCTTGCTGTTATTGATTCCTACTTGTCGGATAATTCCATAGAAGCCGAAATTGACCCCTTAAGTGGAATTCGCTTTGTAATTGAAGAACTTGGGCCAGGCAATTTTCCCACATGGTATGACAAGATAAAAGTGAGTTACACAGGAAAGATACTATCATCAGGACAAGAGTTTTTTTCGGGTACATTGGAACCAACGGCCGATTTTGATAGTCGTGTTGTTGACTACTTGCAAGGACTTCAAGCGGGATTTCTTCAATTACCAGCGGGAAGTAAAGCCACCTTTTATGTTCCTTCAGTATTTGCTTATGGTGACGTGGCTAGCGGAAATGGCACTATTCCGGCTAATTCTAATATCATCTACGAAGTTGAATCAATTGAAATCATGAAGTAGTAGACTAAACTTTTTTTCTTCCAGTATTCTTCTTGACAGGAATATCAAATAGAGCCGATTCCTCAACAAACTCGGGAATCTTTATTGATGTTCCGCAATGTTTATTAATATCTTCAATTACATACTTACAAAGTTCAGGTGAATGTAACTCCTCATGTTGGTGCATGAAGAAATAAATTCTTTCAATTCCTTTTTCTTGCCATGACTTGATGCGTTGTATCCACTCATCACAACGGGAGTAATCTGTTGAATGAAGACTATTACCAACAAACCGGATAAAGGCTGCTGATGTTGTAAGTCTCATGTGAACGCAATCTCTTCTGCCTGAAGCGTCAGTGATAACCGAACCAACATTGTGTTTCTCTAAAATGTCGAATACCTTTTTAAAAATTTCCGGATTGGAAAACCATTCCGGATGCCTGAGTTCTACAAATAAATCCAGGTCCTCTGGTAGTGATTCAATGTATCGCTCAAGTATTTCTAAATTTTTAGGCGCGTAATTCGGTGGTGTTTGAAGAAAAACGGGCCCGAGATTCTCACCAAAAGCATTGATACCTTCAAGGAAAATTGAAGTCAGTGCATCGGCATCCTTTAAGCGTTTAATGTGTGTAATCTGATCCGTGAACTTTGGACAAAATTTAAAACCTTCACCAACTTTTGCTTTCCATCCCTCAACTTGTTTGATGGTTGGTATCCGGTAGAATGTTGCATTGAGCTCAATGCAATTGAAATGTTTTGCGTAGTGGTTTAAGAAGTCTGCTTCTTTTGTTCCTTTCGGATAAATTTTACCAACCCAATCTTTCCTTCCCCACTTTGCACAGCCTACATATATTTGAGTCTCCTTCTTACCCGACGGCTTTAAATGCTCAAGTAGTTTCGTCGTTCCTTCAGCATCAGGTGGGAGAGTAAAATCGATTTGTTCAAGTTCTTTTAAATCTACTTTTCCAAAGTCCATAAGCGAATATAATAAATTGACCTGATTCACTCATGAGTCTGTTTTAAAGGTATTTACCGGCTATAATATGAAATTACCTTACAATCTTTCTCACTGTTGCCATCTCATTTCAGATTTGTTGAAACAGTAATACGAGCATTAAAATCAATAAGACGAAAAGCAAAATCATTTATTTATATCTTTTTTAATTTCAATTCAATGAATGCGTACCACGTATTTCCATCACTTGTATACTCACCTTTTTCGTACCAGGTTTTTTGAACAGGATCAAGCGTAATTATATACTTTACCTTTCCTCCGGCAGGAATATCAAATCCCCATTCAAATTTGTTTTCTTCCAGTACATTAAAATAAGCATCCGTCGATTGTCCTTCTTTCAGATAGGTCTTAAACTTAAATTGCTTTGTTACAGCATCATAATTGACTAATCCTAATGCATTGAACGCAACTTTTCCATCGGTATCTCTTCCCGTTCCCTCTATCTGCAAAACCGTTCCATCTAATCGATACTCAATTTTTTCTTCTTGCAATAGCGTCACTGCCGGGCCGGGCCCTCTTTGCATTGTAGCTTCTCCTTTCCAATGGCCAGTGAAATATTCAAGTTTTTTCATTTCCTCTTTGCACACGGCAGAGAAATCTGGTGCTTGACCATATAACATGTTGACGGAAATAAGAAACAATGTGACTGCTGATGTTAAGGTTTTCATATCATGTTAGTTTATTTATTAATGTATTGTTGTAGTGTTTTCACATATTCTTCAAATGCGTTGATACCCTTTGGCGTTATTTTACAGGTAGTCAATGGTTTTTTTCCTTTGAATGTTTTTTCAATTACGATGTATTTTGCTTCGCTGAGTTTTTCAAGTTGTACACTTAAGTTGCCCGCCGTGCTTTGCGTTTTCTCTTTAAGAAAAGTGAACTCTGCTGATTCCAGGCTGATGAGTAATGACATTACCGCCAATCGTAATTGAGAGTGAAGCAATGGATCAAGATCCTTGAACATTTTATTCTTGTGATTTCCGCTTTAACATATATCCCGGGATAAGGTAGCCGCTAATGATGGCTACAGCTCCTATTAAGTTCTGGTAGGCTATTGGCAGCGTAAAGTTAATGATGGCAAAGATCCAAAACAGGATACCCCCAATGATCAATGGTTTGAACTTAAGTATGACGCCGGAGATTAAAGTCGGTATAGAAGTAATAAGCAAAATCAGGGGATTAAGTTGATAATTGATCTTGTAACCGAAAGCAATTAATGTAAACACAACGATACCAAAGGATATCCATAATGCGGCATTAACCCTGTCGAGATGCGTCACGTTTCTTGTCTCACGGCCTTTTTTAAAACCGGTGTACATGGAAATTATCCATGCCGGAACAACCAGCAGCCATATCAGGTATGGCTTTGAATAGTTCACCTGGATCAGTACATACATTCCTAAATTCGCAATGGCTACCACCCAACCCCATAGTAAAAAGTAGAAACTGTTATTTTTTACATTTCCTTTTGCCTGGTTAATCATGCCTGTGATGATATCGAGGCTTTCCTGAGCGGTTAAATTTTTATTTGATTCCATATAAAAGCGGTTAACGATATAAATGTAAACTAGTTTATATTATAAACCAAAATATTTTAAATTGCTCTAAAAAGAGCTATTTTGAGGCATGTTTACAGGAATTATTGAATCTCTGGGGGAGGTATTTTCAATTCATGAAGAGGGCAGTAACCTGCGCTTTAGGATTGCAAGTTCTATCAGCCGGGAGCTAAGGGTTGATCAAAGTGTTTCGCATAACGGGGTTTGCCTTACTGTAATTGAAGTTGAGGATAATTATCATGAAGTGGTTGCTATTAAAGAGACCCTGACCAAATCAACTTTAGGCGTCTTAAAAAAAGGTGATAAGGTAAATCTTGAACGATGCATGCTTGCCAATGGAAGGTTTGATGGCCATATCGTTCAAGGGCATGTTGATCAAACGGCAGTAGTAACTTCAATTGAAGATCAAAATGGAAGCTGGTTATTTACTTTTGAATATGACCCGGCAGAAGGAAACATCACGGTTGAGAAAGGATCAATTTGTATAAATGGCGTTAGTCTTACATGTTTTAATTCAAGAGCGAACGGATTTACAGTAGCTATTATTCCATATACTTTTAATAATACAAATTTTAAAATTTTAAAAGCAGGAGATAATGTCAATCTTGAATTCGACATCATTGGAAAGTATGTACAAAAGTTATCACGGCTTTAAGCGGGTGAATCTAACTGCCGGTTTAATTTTTTTCTAAGAAATTCAGAGAACTTAAACCCTATTATTCCAGCAGTTAATCCAACAAGCACACCTGCTAAAATATCTCCGGGATAATGTACGCCCAAATAAATTCTGGAATAGGTCATTACTCCTGACCACAAAAATAAGAACACCATCCATTTATACTGATGACGGAACTGGAGCCAGCAGAAGAGCGCAACACCGAATGTATTAGCGGCATGGCCACTGGCAAATCCATACATACCCCCTTTGTATCCATTAACTAAATGTACCAGGCCCGTTAGTGAAGGGTCTTGCGATGGGCGAAGTCTTGCAAAGTAGGGTTTCATTATACTGCTGGTAACCTGGTCGGCAATCAATATCGTTACGATGACACCAAGCAGAACTATCCAGGTTTCCTTTTTGTAATTTTTTATAATGAGGTAGATAAGAAATAAATACAACGGAATCCACACTTCCGTTCTGGTTATTACAATCATTATGTTGTCTAGCCAGTCCGTATGATGGCTATTAAGATACAACAACCACTCTTTGTCCAGTTCAAGTATTTCTTCCATTCATTGACAGGCTTATGTTTATTGCTTTTTCATTTTCTATCTGTATCCAGTCAATTCCCTGTTGGAGACTGGTAAAAAACTGCTGATCCAATTGAAGAATTTCAATAGCTGACTTGATATTTTCAATGTATTTAAGGATTTGAATGTTACTTGCATTTGATTTTATTGCAGCAATTCTTTTCAATCCATTTTTTGCAGCAGCAGGAAGTATTTCATTAAGCATCCATTGCTGATCTTCATCTTGTATTGCACCCTGATCAGATAGATCGGAAATCCAGTTAGGTGTGTTGTACACTTTAAGAAACTCCAGGCATTTATTAAATGCATCCCGGTATTGTTCGCTCTTGACGGGGCCACGCCAAATAACGCCCATGGAATTAATCAATCCATCATAAAATATAAGTGCATAGGCTTCATTATACAATACCTGACGGTTTATGTTGGCAGGTTTTTTCAGATAAATTGTAAAGGCGGTGAATTTATTGGGTTCACTATCCACATCTATGAATCCCCCCAGTGATTCACATTGCAGTTTGACAAGATAAAGGCCCAGTCCTTTACCATCGGTATGGAGATGAAACCTTCTGTAAAGTTTGAACAAATTGTCACGATGTAACTGCATGTCAATTCCAAGGCCATTGTCGGTGATTCTTAGTATGTAATAATTATCATCCTCACTTGATGTGATTGATATACTTAATCGTCTTTCAGGCGATCTGTATTTTATGCTATTACTTATAAGATTATATAAAATGCTATGCACCATTGGTTTTACAGAGAAGATTTCATGGCATTGTAAATCTTCTTTGATCTCAATTCCATAAGAAACAAGCTTATCTTCAAAGAGGTGTCTTATCTTATTGATTTCCTCATGCAGATTAACACGCTGACGAACGCGGAAAATGTCGTGACGGATATCAATGATCTTACTTAGGTCGTTAATTATTCCATCTAATTGGTGAGCAGATGCTTTGATGTGATACAATACCTCTTTCGTGGCAGCGTCAACTTGTGCGTGATCTATTAAATCAACAAGTCCCAATAACGATGCCACCGGTCCTCTTAGATTGTGTGAAACGGTAAATGAGAATTGCCTTAACTCTGTATTGTATTTAATAAGTTCAGAATTGGACTGTGTTAACTCTTTATTTTTCTCAATGATCTCAAATTCAAGATGTCTGTTTTGATGACTGAGAAGTTCTTTTTGTTTTTCAATGATCTGGTAGGCTTCAGAAAGTTTATTTTGATTTTCATTTAAGATATCACTTTGCGCCAGTATTTCGAGATTCTGTGATTCAATTTTGTTGTTTTTTTCCTCCAGGTTGCGAATGAGTAGGTTATTCTCATCTTCTGAATTTTCCCATTCGTATTTTAGAAATAGTATGCCGGTAAGGACAGTTGCGAAGGTTACAAAGATTATCACATTTGTGTAATAATATGATCCGTCCATTTGTCCGGTTTGATAATAACCTACACCAAATAAATTGTGAAGAATGTCAAAGGAAAATAGGGCCAGAAAATTTATTACCAATGCAGTGATTAGTAATCTTCTTTCTTTTAAACTAAAAAGTATACAGGGAATTATGGCAGAAGCATAGAGTACAAATCTGAACTCATAATATTCTGAATCCTGCACAACAGGGAAAGTTTTTTTACTGGCTATTGATACAAATAAAGCAGCAACAGGGAGGAGCCAACAAACCCAGAAACGACTTAATTGTATTTTTCCCTGGGCATTCCACAACAAAGTCAGGAGAGAAAGTATGGCAACTATCGGCAGGGATGTGGTAATTAAATTCCAGCGGTACAATGAAGCATAGGTAACGAATAGGAAGACACAGGAAATGAATATGAAAAGACTAATCTGATTAGTCAATATAATGCTTCTGGCTTCTTTAGAATTCGTTGTGAATTGAAGTCCAGTCTTAATAAGAGGGTTCCAAAGCTTCATTAATGAAAATAAATCCGGTAAAACTATCTAATTCCCGGGAAATAGCTAAACGGCTTAAACACGGTTTGGTTGAATTAGCAGTTAAAAATTTGTAAATAGTATAATCAAAAATCTGTCCACTAATGTTTTATGGAGAAATACGATCTTATTGTTATCGGCGCAGGGCCCTCCGGGTATGCCTCTGCAATGCGGGCTCTTGATTTTAGAAAAAAAATCCTCCTTTTGGAAAAGAACATAATTGGTGGTGCAGGCGTTACGAACGGAGCATTATCTTCCAAAACATGGTGGGAACTTTCCAGGGAGACAGCCTCCTTCCGAAAAAATCTGAAAAAATTTAATTTAAAAGTACCCAGTCTTAACTACCTCGAAATTCAGGAAGAAGTAGGGCGTGCCGTGGCAGAACGAAAAAAACTGTTGGAGGAGCATATTCAACTCATGCAACATTCCAGTGATCATTCCGGACTTCTTACTTTTAAAAATGGAACGGCGAAACTGCTTAGCCAAAACGAAGTTGAAATCATAAACGGCTTTGGTAAGGAAAAAGTCTGGGGCGATTATATCATACTGGCTACTGGCAGCCGCCCTCGTTATTTGCCGGAACTACCTATAGATGAAAAAATAGTTATGACCAGTGAAGGAATTGAAAACATGACCGAGTTTCCTGAAAGCATGGTAATTGTTGGCGCTGGGGTAATTGGTTGCGAGTACGCTACTATTTTTTCTGGTTTTGGAAAAACGAAAGTTCATTTGATCGATAAAGGCTCACGAATACTACCCTTCGAAGATGCCGACATCGTTGAAGTGATTGAAAGAAATATGGAGAATAACGGTGTGCTCATTCATCGTAATTCCCGGTTGATCAGGATGGAAATAAAAAATGGGCGCGTTGAGTATGAGCTTGAGTATGATGACTCGAGTAAGGCAGTATTCAATGTTGAGAAAGCGCTTGTTGCTGTTGGGCGTACACCCAACTATGAAGATCTGTGGGACAGTAGCGTAAACATCACCATATCAAAACGTGGCATTGAAGATAACGACACGCAAACCAACGTATCCAACATTTATGCGGTCGGAGATATCACCGCCGATATTTCGTTGGTAAATGTCGGTGAACTTGAAGGTCGTTATGCGGTAGAACGGATTTTTGGAAATCCGCTGCGTAAATTATTATACGAGAATATCAGCACCATCATGTTCCTCAACCCCGAGGTTGCCGGTGTTGGTTTAAATGAAACACAAGCCAGAGAAAAGGCAATTGATTACAAAGTAGTAACATTAGATTACAGTGTTATCACCCGGGCAATAGCCAAGCGCAATACCCAGGGTTTTATAAAATTATTAGTGACGAACGATACGCACATGAAAATTTTGGGCATGAAGGTAGTGGGTAATCATGCAAGCAGCGCTATTCAGGCTGTTGCATTGCTGATCTCTATGGATAAAGGTATTGAAGAGCTTGCCGAATGTGTACATCCTCATCCGTCTATAACAGAAGGAATTCAGGAATGTGTCAGGATGTTATTGGGTAAATCCCTATTCAAACCCTATGCCTTAAAGGGAAGGCTTTCCTGCCGAACCAGCACCTCCGGTAACTATGCGGATATTAAATTCTAAAATAGTTTTTTCTCTTTTTTTGGCACTTAATCAGGGGGATAATGCATACTTGAATTGTCTTGAAGGAAGTTGTAAGATGGGAATGAAATTTGATCTCAATTTGTAAAGACATAACCTATGCGGATATCACTACTAATTATCTTCGGCGTATTGATTTGCAGCTTTAGTGCCTCCGGCCAGTTTGGCGTAAAGAAGCGCTTGAAGAAAATGCAATATCAGGAGATAAAATTTGAAGATCTTATCAAACGCTACTTCGAGAAAGAGACAACCCCGCTTAATACTTTAGAGGGGATATATTCAGTTTCATGCGTAATCACAAAAAAGGGGCGTAATTTTTTTGGTATTGAAAGCGAGCGTCCTGTTCAGCGGAAAGATAATTATGCCCGTGTAGCTATTCTCAAAGACAGGCAAGGCTCAAGTAGTGACTACATCGAGGTATCACTAAGTTTCAGAGAAGCAAACCGGTATCCTATTATGGGTGAGTTTAATATTTTATCTGAGGGGAGGGGATTGATTTACAACCACGTTGAACCCAATGGTTCTATTATGTCATTCTCGATGAAGAGCGACTCGGACATAATGGATGGAGAATATTCAATTATGGATGGAAACAAGACTATCACATACAAATTGTCTTACCTGAGAATTTATCCCAAATCATCTGCGATTAGCGTACGCTCTTATTAACTCAAATTACTCATTAGGAAGGACGGCATGTCCGATTAACGTTTAACGATTAAGGGCATCTCTAAAAACCTTCGCTGTCCTTCTCCTTTCGGAGAAGGGAAGGGATGAGGCCAATAAGAAAATAGTTTTTAGAGATGCCCTTAACTTTTAACCTCACTTGTGTCTTTCTTTCAGGACAGTTTCTACATCGGTCAAAGAAAATTCTTTTGCAGCGAGAAGAACCAAATAGTGATACATTAGATCAGCTGCTTCATTAAGGAAGAGTTCGTTGTTTGTATCTTTTGATTCGATAACTAACTCCACGGCTTCTTCACCTACTTTCTGTGCAACTTTATTTATTCCTGAGTCAAGCAGCTTGTTTGTGTAGGAACCGGCAACAGGATTTTGTTTTCTCTGCCTGATGATTTCTTCAAGAGATTTAATAGTCCACGTATTATTCGTCTCGTTAAAACAAGTATCTGCTCCTGTATGACACACGGGCCCAGTGGGGTTTACTTTAATTAATAATGTATCCTGATCACAATCAAGTTTAATATCCACCAACTCAAGAAAGTTTCCGGAAGTTTCTCCTTTAGTCCATAGTCTTTTTTTAGTGCGACTATAAAAAGTAATTCTCTTGTCAGCAATGGTTTTCTCATAAGCTTCTTCGTTCATGAAACCCAACATAAGTACGCGTTGGGTTTTTGCATCTTGAATTATACATGGAACTAATCCGTCAAGCTTGGTGAAATTAATTTTTGTTTCCATTTACAGCAGTTAATTTTTTTTGTCCCATTTTGTGTCTTGATGCTTTTGTGGCAAGAATTCTTTAACGCCACGAAGGCATAAAGACACAAAGGAAATTTAGGTTATTATTCTTGTGTGAATATTTCTATTGTTAAGGTAATTTTTTAATTCAGGAATTTTTATTTCACCAAAGTGAAAAATGCTGGCGGCCAGTGCTGCGTCCACTTTACTAAGAATAAATACATCAGTGAAATGTTCCATTACGCCTGCACCGCCTGATGCAATAACAGGTATCGATAACATCTCATGTAATTTACCTAGTGGATCAATGGCAAATCCCTGTTTAGTCCCGTCATGGTCCATACTCGTAAATAGTATTTCTCCGGCACCCCGTTCCTGTCCTTCTTTGGCCCAGCTAAAAAGTTTTTTTTCAGTAGGCCGTTTACCGCCATGCGTATGTACCGTCCACTGGTTGTCAATTTTTTTAGCATCAATGGCAAGTACAATGCATTGAGAACCGAATGCTTTCACCAATTCATTTATAACCTCTGGATTTCTTACGGCTGACGAATTTACACTTACCTTGTCAGCGCCCGCTTCAAGGAGAGGAGCAACATCAGAAACACTGCTAATGCCGCCACCAACGGTGAACGGAATATTAATATGCCGTGCAATATCTTTAACCAGGTGAGCAAATGTTTTTCGTTCTTCGTCTGTTGCTGAAATATCCAGAAATACCAATTCATCAGCGCCTTGTTCGGCATAGTTTGCACCTAACTCAACAGGATCACCAGCATCCCGTATGTTGACAAAGTTTATCCCTTTAACGGTGCGTCCATTTTTAATATCGAGACAAGGTATGATTCGTTTCGTGAGCATTTCAGTTATCGATGTTAAATGTTGTTAATTCTTTCAGCGTAATTCGTCCCTCATAGATTGCTTTTCCAATAATAACACCGAATACATTTTTATCTTTCAACTGAGCAAGATGATTAATGTTACCAACGCCACCACTGGCAATAACATTTAAAGCGCTGAACGAAGATTGCAGTTTTTCATATAAGGTGACGTTAGGTCCGCTAAGCATTCCGTCAACACTGATGTCTGTGCAGGTGACAAATTTGATATCTCTCTTTACATATAGATTAATAAAATCATGCAGGCTGATTTTTGCATCTTCCATCCAACCGGCGATAGCAATGTTTTCATTTTTTACATCTGCACTCAGTATAATTTTCTCTGGCGTAAATTCATCAAGCCACCAGAAGACAAGTTCCGGCTTTTTAACCGCAATGCTTCCAAGGTTTACCTGCTTGATTCCAATGTTCAGAAGTGTGTCAATTTCTTCTTTCGTTTTTATTCCACCACCAAAATCGACTTCCAGTTTGGTCTGGGAGCAAATGGACTCAGCTACTTTCCAATTTGTTACCTGTCCGGCTTTTGCTCCATCAAGATCAACAAGGTGTAAATATTTTATTCCCGCGTCTTCAAATTCTTTTGCTACTTCAAGCGGATTTTCATTATAAATTTTTTTCTGACCATAATCGCCTTGCGTGAGCCGGACACACTTTCCATCAATAATATCAATTGCAGGAATAATTCTCATTGTTAATTTTTGAATCGATTAAACGTTAAGAAAACTTTGAAGCACTTTAACGCCTGCACTTGCTGATTTCTCAGGGTGAAATTGAACCGCATAAAAATTTTCTTTATGCATCCCGGCGCTGAAGGGATTAATATATTCTGTTACAGCCGATGTAAATGTATTAACCGGCACATAGTAGCTATGAACGAAGTAAGCATATTCACCTTCCAGTGATGGATCAAGCCAGCCGTTTTTAAGCGTTAAATTGTTCCACCCCATATGTGGTACCTTCATATCACCTTTCGGTGTAAACTTCTTAACGGTCTCATCAAAAATTCCCAGGCATGGAGTATCATATTCTTCGGAATGTTTGCACATTAACTGCATGCCAAGACAAATTCCGAGTGTAGGTTGTCTAAGTGAAACGATTAACTCATCAAGCTTTCTTTCTTTTAAGTATTTCATTGTTGTACTCGCTTCACCAACGCCGGGGAAAATAACTTTATCAGCTTTTTTTATTTGTTCCTGATCATCCGTGATTGTGAAATCAACTCCTAATCTCTCTAAAGCAAATGAGACGGATTGTATATTTCCAGCGTTGTATTTTATGATTACAAGTTTCATTTTTTAAATATTATTCACTCTTTGTGATTTCTTCGTGACTTGGTGGCCTAAAAGCAATTTAATTCGCCACTAAGACACTAAGCCAGTCAAATGTTATCAACAAATTCATTACATTTTTTTTTGTGATTCTTTGTGAATTTCTTTGTGTCCTTTGTACAATAATAAATTGTTTCACAAAGAGCACGGAGAGTCACAAAGTCGCGCAGAATTATTTGTATTTAAAGTGTTCCTTTGGTTGACGGTAAATCGTTGTTTCCTTGTTCTCTTTTTACTGCAAGTTTAATTGCCTTTGCAAAAGCTTTGAATATTGCTTCAATCTTGTGATGTTCGTTCGTTCCTTCAACTTTAATATTCAAATTGCTTTTCGATGTATCTGAAAATGATTTGAAGAAATGATAAAACATTTCAGTGGGCATTTCTCCAATCTTTTCTCTCTTAAATTCAGCTTCCCACACCAGCCAGGGCCTTCCTCCAAAATCGATGGCTACTTGTGCAAGACAATCATCCATAGGTAAGCAAAAACCATATCGTTCAATACCCCTTTTATCTCTGAGTGCTTTTAAAAATGCTTCGCCAAGTGCAAGTGCAGTGTCTTCAATGGTGTGATGCTCATCAATATGAAGATCGCCTTTCACTTGAATATTTAAATCTATTTTTCCATGCTTTGATAACTGATCAAGCATGTGGTCAAAAAAGCCTAGTCCTGTTTTGATATCAGACTTTCCTGTTCCATCTAAATTGATCTCAATAAGGATGTCTGTTTCTTTTGTAGTTCTTCGTACACTCGCTTTTCGTACAGGTTGGGCAAGGAGTCTGTAAATGTCTTCCCATGATGTTGTGGTTATCGCACAATATTCCCGTAAACCTTTTTCGTTCACGCTGTCATTCAGACTTCCATTGCTGATTAGTATTCCTTTGGCTCCTAAGTTCTTTGCCAATTCCACATCAGTGACACGATCACCAATGACAAAAGAATTTTTGAGATCATAATCAGGCGAAAAGAATTCCGTGAGCATTCCTGTTCCGGGCTTTCGTGTAGGTTTATTTTCGTGAGAGAAGGAGCGATCAATAAATATTTTGGCGAATAGTATTCCTTCTCCTTCAAAAGTTTTTAGCATTCTTTCATGGGCAGGCCAGAATGTATTTTCCGGAAATCGCTCTGTTCCCAGTCCATCCTGGTTAGTCACCATTACTAATTCGTAATCTGTTTCGCGAGCGATTTTACCCAACCATGTAAAAACTCCGGGCAGGTATTCCAGTTTTTCCAAACTGTCGATTTGTTCATCTTGAGGTTCGATGATCAAAGTTCCGTCTCTGTCAATAAATAGAACTTTCTTCATAGGTTTTTTAAGGCTTGAATTAATTTTTTATTTTCCTGTGGAGTGCCTACTGTTATGCGAAGACAATTATCACAAAGTATAACTTTAGAGCGATCGCGTACAATGATTCCTTTTTCCATTAAATATTTGTAAGTCCCTGGCGCATCCTGAACTTTTGCAAGAAGAAAATTCGCATCAGAGGGATATACTTTTTTAACAATTTTGAGGGAGCGTAAATCAGTGGTTAATATTTCGCGTTGCGTTAATATTTCCTTTACCCATTTATTTTTTTGGTCAACATCATCAAGAGCCTTCAGGGCAAGCTCTTGCGTTTTAATATTTACATTATAGGGATATTTAATTTTATTCAGTGTATTGATAATTGATTCAGATCCAAAACAAATTCCCAGTCGTAAACCAGCCAGCCCCCAGGCTTTAGAAAAAGTTTGAAGAATAACGAGGTTGGGATATTTACTAAGTTCTTGAGTAAAACTTGCCTCTCTTGAAAAATCTATGTATGCCTCATCAACAACAACAAGTCCGTTAAACTGATCGGCAACTTCTAAAATTTTGGCCCGACTCATTAGATTCCCGGAAGGATTGTTGGGACTGCATAGAAAAATAATTTTTGTATTACCATCAATCGCTTTGGTGATGTTGCTTATGTCCAAATCATAATCGCTGGTCAGGTTGGTTCGTTTAATATTTACTGCGTTTACATCGGCACAGACCGAGTACATTCCATAGGTAGGCTCTGTTATCAAAATGGAATCTATATAGGGTTCACAAAATGCCCGTATTAAAAGATCGATTGCTTCATCGCTTCCGTTTCCAAGAAAAGTTTGGGATGGTGGAACTCCTTTGATCCTGGAAAGTTTTTCCTTCACGGCCATTTGCAAAGGATCGGGGTATCGATTGTAAGGTGAGGGGTATGGATTTTCATTTGCATCTAAAAAAACATCGGCTTCTCCTTTAAACTCATCACGCGCTGAAGAATAAGGTTTTAGATTCAGAATGTTCTTTCTGATTATGTTATTGAAATTGAAATTATTTTTCAAGCTCATGAATTTAGTTGTTGAAGCCTTATGCTTACCGCTTGCTTGTGCGCTAATAGCGACTCTGCTTCTGCCATTTGTTCTACTACTGGTCCTATTTTTTTAATTCCTTCTTTACTTATCTTTTGAAAAGTAATGTACTTCACAAAACTATCGAGGGAAACACCAGCATATGCTTTCGCGTAACCGTTGGTAGGCAATGTATGATTGGTGCCTGACGCATAATCACCCGCTGATTCAGGTGTGTAGCTGCCAATAAAAACCGATCCCGCATTAACAATTTTATCCGCGATTGCATCAGGTTCTTTAGTGTTAATGATCAAATGCTCTGGCGCATATTCATTTATGAACTCAATTGCCAATGACTCCTCTTCAAAAGAAATTATCCTGCTATGTTCCAGCGCCTTTCCGGCTATATCCTTGCGTGGCAATTTCAATATTTGATTTTGTATTTCTTTCTTAATTACATCAAGTGAAACATTATTATTTACTACCAGAATTACCTGGCTATCCTCACCGTGCTCCGCTTGTGAAAGTAGATCGGCGGCAATAAAAGATGGATCGGCTGCTTCATCCGCCATGACAAGAACTTCAGAAGGACCTGCAGGCATATCAATGGCAACACCGTCTTCGCTCACGAGTTGTTTGGCTTTCGTTACAAATTGATTTCCTGGTCCAAATATCTTGTACACCTGGGGAATAGATGCTGTTCCATATGCCATTGCACCAATAGCCTGTGCTCCTCCGATCTTAAAAACTTTTGTCACACCTACCAGTTTTGCTGCGAACAGGATTGCATCATTGATTTTTCCTTCGCTGTTTGGTGGCGTACACAAAATAATTTCTTTACAACCCGCAAGTGTTGCTGGAATACCCAGCATGAGTACAGTAGAAAATAATGGCGCTGAACCTCCTGGAATGTATATGCCTACTTTCTCAATGGGCGTGGCCTTTCTCCAGCACATCACGCCAGGCATAGTCTCAACGTTGAGTGTATCTCTTTTTTGCGCCGCGTGAAATTTTTGGATATTGCTCGCTGCAATTTGAATTGATTTTTTTAAGCTATCCGATAAATTCTTTTCGGCTTGTTCAATCTCACCATTGGTTACAAGAAACTTTTCAAGATTAACCTTGTCAAATTGAAGTGTAAGTTCTTTAAGTGCATTGTCGCCTGAATGTTTTACCTTATGTAAAATACTTTTGACTATTCCTGAAAGCGATTCAAGATCCAACTGTGGACGTTCGCACAACTTTTTCCAGGTTTCTCTTGAAGGATTTTTATAGGTATTCATAGTCTTGTAATCAAAAAGCTCCTGTGACCAGTGATCCTACCTATGTCGGCAGGCCGTTATCTGTGAACTATACAATCATTTTCTCAATCGGTATTACCAATATTCCTTCTGCTCCGAATGAACGAAGCTGATCTATTCTTTCCCAGAAATCATTTTCATCTACCACCGAATGAAGTGAACTCCATCCCTCGCGACTTAATGGCATTATCGTAGGACTCTTCATCCCCGGAATAACATTGGTTATTTTCTCTATGGATTCGTTGGGACAGTTTAACAGTATGTATTTATTATTCTTTGCTTTTTGAACAGCTTCTATACGAAAGAGAAGCTTGTCAAGCACAGCTTTCTTTTCTGCGGTGAGCATAGGATTGGAAGTAAGCACAGCTTCTGATTGCATTACTACTTCAACTTCGCGCAAGCCATTACTTAGCAATGTACTTCCCGTACTCACTAAGTCGCATATTGCTTCCGCGAGTCCGATTCCAGGTGCAATCTCAACTGATCCGCTGATCTCATGTATACCTGCTTCTATATTATTCTTCTTCAGAAAATCCTGGACAATATTAGGGTAGGAGGTAGCAATGTTCTTTCCTTTTAGCCAGCTCAAGCCATCATAATTTTCAGAGCGTGGAACAGCAAGTGAAAGACGGCACTTTGCAAAATCAAGCCGCTTCACAATCTTAATGTTCTTTTGTTTTTCAGCCACAACATTTTCACCAACAATTCCAACGTCTGCTACATTGTCCTCTACATATTGTGGTATGTCATCATCGCGGAGAAAAAGAACCTCAGCGGGGAAATTTCTTGCCGGCGCCTTCAACTGATCTTTTCCATTACTAAAAGAAAGACCACTCTCTTTTAAAAGTTGAAGGGAGCCCTCTTGTAAGCGCCCGGATTTTTGAATTGCAATGCGAAGTATAGTGTTCATATTTCTTGTTTTCGTTTACCCACCCCTAAATCCCCTAAAGGGGACTAGTCCCCTTTAGGGGATTTAGGGGTGGGTGGTGTTAAAAAAAAAGGCCTGCCACACCGTGACAAGCCTCTTATATTTCTTTGTATAAGTTTAGAACATAGACCTGCCACTCATCGTGTTTTTTCCATGATGGTGGTGGTGAAGGCTTATGTTTACGAATTTGCTCATTGTTAATTGCCCTGCGAAGTAATGTAATGAAGTTTAGAATTCAAAATTTCATTTAAATTTTCTGCTAAAAACTGCATGTTTTTAAGCAGAAAAGCTTAAAGCAGAAAGTGTAAAGCTTAAGTAAACCTTTCAACTGTTAGGCTTCTCTCTATCTGTTAAGCAGTGCTATTGATTTCTATATTTGCAATCTATGCCGGGTGTAGTCTTTCGTTTCCCCACTAAAACTTTCTGCTTTTTGCTTTCTGCTTTTTGCCTGCTCACTGCTTGCGAAAGCAATGAAGTTAAAATCCAACGTTTTCTTATTAAAGGAAACGATATGTTGGCAAAGAAAAATTATGAGCAGGCTGAGCATTACTATCAGGAAGCATTGACCATTGATTCCTGCTTTGCGGATGCGTTGAATAATTTAGGAACCATAGCCTATCATCAGAAGAAATATGATGAAGCATTGGTATTTTATTCTAAAGCCATTCGATGCAGACCTGAATTTCTGGATGCCCAATTTAATCGATCGAATGTTTACTATGAGTTGAAGGAATATTACAACGCATTGAAAGATTTAGATAAGTTGGTGGAACAGAAACCGGATACTTCAGTAACCTATTTTTTAAAGGGATTGATTTATACAAAGCTGAGAGATTTTAATAAGGCAAAGGAGGCTTTTCACAGGGCTCAACATCTTCAACCGAATGATGTTGAGGTGATGGTTAACCTCGGAATTGTATTGTACTACGAGAAACAATATGATAGCGCTGAAGCTTTATTGGTACAGGCACAAAAAGTAAAACCTGATGAAGCAAATATTTATAATGCTTTGTCAATGATTGAATGCGAGCGGCAAAATTATTCGAAGGCATTTGAATGGATTGGAAAAGCGCTTAGTCTGAATCCAAACGATCCATACTATCTTAACAATCGTGGATACATTTTTCTTTTGAATAAAGATGTGGATCGCGCGCTGACGGATATTGATCAAAGCATTAGTATTGATCCGTCCAACGCCTGGGCATATCGAAATAAAGGTATTTATTATTTGATGAAGGGAAATGCAGACTCTGCAATTCGACTTTTAACACAAGCTGAAAGTATGGAACCTTTCGTTGAAAAAATAAATTATTACCTTGGAATTGCCTATCAACAAAAAGGAGAAATGCAAAAAGCCTCTGAATATTTCGATAAGTCAGCTGTGCTTAATGAAGTGAAGATCAAAAAATGAAGAAAATATTTTCCCTGTCGGATGTATCAAATTATTTGCAGGAAAGATTAGTCCATAAATTACCGGGTTCATCAGCGCATGAATTGATGCGTGCGCGTCCTGTTGGAAATGTCCGGCCAGTTTTTAAAAATGAAAGTGCGCCCAGAGCAGGTGGTGTCTTGATCTTGCTTTATGAAAAAGAAAATAAAATTTATTTTCCATTAATAAAACGCCCGGAATATCAAGGCCCTCATGGAGGACAGATAAGTTTACCGGGTGGCAAAGCAGAAAAAGGAGAAGATCGTATCATGGCCGCTTTGCGGGAAGGTGAAGAGGAGATCGGGATTAGAAGAGAAACCATAAAAGTTATTGGTCAGTTAAGTGACTTTCATGTTATTCCCAGTAATTTTTTAGTTACACCGGTTATCGGTGTGCTTGAGTCAAAACCAACATTCACTCCCGATCCTGTTGAAGTTGCCAAAATAATTTCAGTAGAACTTGATGAGATAATAAAAGAGGATATGCCACTGGAAGGAGAAATTGTTGTCGGTGGAATTTATAAATTAATTGCACCTCACTTTATGATTGACGGCGAAATGGTGTGGGGAGCAACGGCAATGATTTTAAGTGAATTCAGAAATATTCTGCATGAAATGGATTAGTCAGGTTACCGCATTTTGTTTTCGGCAGGAAGAACTGCATTGATCTCATCGTATAAGTACTGAAGATGGTTTATTGTCATTGGGTCCTTTGTCTTTTTTAACGACAACTTGATTTTATTCCTCAGACCTTTCAGTTGAGCGGTGATCACTGGAATTACGTCATTATATCCCCGGCCAGCAGTGGATGAGCTTTTTAATGTGATTAGTTTTTCAAGATAATATCGTTGAAGCATTCTTCTATATTGATCGATAGGCTGATATGAATCAAGCTCTTTCCATACTGAAGTTTCCAGATCCTGGAAAAATGCTAATAGACTATAGGCTTCATTGCCATGCATTGACTCGGCGTTAACCAGTTTGTTCATGGTGTTGGGATCCAACAAGTTTGATAAAACATCCATCTGATATCGTCCTACAATTTGCAGAGGTGCAACCCCAATGCGACTCAGAACAACCGTATCCAATAGCCAATAAGGTGTTTGAAAAAGTTGCTCATCTAAAAATCGCATTGCCTCTCGCTGCCGTTCAGCAGGCACTGCCTGGTAGATAGGACCCGGTTGTTCTGTAGCTTTTAACGTTTCGTATTCACCTCCAATATAACGGGTAACATGGCGAAGGTAATTTGAATATTGTGTAGTAACCCCGGAATAGATTTCCGAAAGCCCGGAATATCCTGTGCCCTCTCTTTTCGTCCATTCAAGAAGATTGGGCACTATGCGCTGTAAATTTTTTATTCCATAAGCACCCGCTTTCATTGCATTATCACCAAGATCTTCTGTTTGAGCGCGCGGATCGTCTGTGGCAAACTCCGAACCAAACCATAATATTTTATGCGATGCTTTTTCTCTTGTCCAGGTGTTCATCTTTAGTTTCTCATCATCAGAAGACTGGATGTCTGGAAAAAGTCGGTAACCCCATTCTATCGCCCATATGTCATAAGGACCAATTCTTGAAATCAAACCTTTTTCACTAATTGAATCTTCCGGTTGGGCTACATAATTGAAGCGTGCATAGTCCATGATGGATGAACAATATCCGTATTTTTCGACATACTCTTTATTGCGGAGAACCTCAACCGGCGTAGATGAACTTGCGCCAAAATTATGAAGTAATCCAAGTGCATGACCAACTTCGTGGCATGCCACTGAACGTATAAGACTGCCCATCAATTCATCATCAAAATTCATTTTTCGTGCACGCGGATCGACTGCACCGCACTGCACCATGTACCATGTGCGCAACAGCGACATAAGATTATGGTACCAGCTAATATGGCTTTCTAAAATCTCACCACTCCTGGGGTCAGTGATAATGGGTCCAGTAGCATTGGCAAGAGAAGATGGTTTATAAACTATTACAGAATGGCGGGCGTCTTCAAGACTCCAATCTGGATTTTCATCAGCTGTCGGCGCTTCTTTAGCAATGATTGCATTTTTAAAGCCTGCCTGTGTAAAAGCTACCTGCCAGTCCTGAACACCTTGTATCAGGTAAGGAACCCATTTTTTAGGCGTAGCCGGATCGATATAAAAGAGTATTGGACGCATAGGCTCAACCAACTCACCTCGTTTATATTTTTCTATATCCTCAGGTTTTGGTTCAAGCCGCCATCGTTTAATGTAATTGACAACTTCTATACCTTGTGGATTGCTGCCATAGTCTGTATAGCGTTCTGTGAAATAACCCACCCTTCTGTCGGCGAACCGCTTTCTCATCGGAGTTTTAGGAAGTAGCAGAACGGAGGTGTTTAACTCCCATGTAAAACTGCCTCCGTATTCATTTTGTTGATCATAGGTTTTAATTGTTCGTATCTCAACGTTGAGCGGAAACGGCTGAACGTCTTTTATGTAGCACATGTTGCTGAGCATGGATCCAACCTTCATTTGTTGCTTGGTTCCTGGTGAGAAGAATAAAATATTATTATCACCATTTAGATAGTTAGTCACTTCAATAACACTTGCTTTTTTATCCGGAGCGTAAGCGTTAATACCAAAAGAAGCAGCCAGAGGTTGCAGATTTGATCTAACCACTGCATTGAACATGGAATTAGTACTGTCGCCAAGATTATCAGCAAAAGAAATTCTTCGAAGAAAAATATTATGACTCGGGCCTTTTTCAAATCGGATAACGGTGGTGCCTATTTGATCTCCGGCATAACCGGAAGTGCCTGGTCTTACTCCTGCCGCACCTCGCGCAATACGACTTACTACCAAAAGATCTCTTCCCAGTAAACTGTCGGGTATTTCAAAATAATAATCATCATCAACTTTGTGAACCGTAAATAACCCTTTCCGCGTAATGGCATTGGATTTAATAATCTGCCGGTAATGCCGTGGAGCTGAGAGTTGATTGTTTCCCTGCGGTACGGATGAAGGATTTTCAGGTTCAATAAAATCAAGTTCAATAGAATCAAGTTCTATCACTATTTCAGGCAGAATAAGAACTGTATCGACTGGAGTTTGTCCTTGCGCCAGGCTGATAATGCCGGTAAAAGCAACTAGAATGAGGAATTTTTTGCACATACTAAGCTCAATATTCTTCCATAATACTCAGTAAGTTAAACATTCAAATGGAATGGTGTGTTTCAGCGAACCTGTGAAATTGAACGACCCAGGTGAGTAATAATTGTGACCGGTATAAAAACAGAAAGGTTTCTGAGTAATCAGAAACCTTTTGTGAAATTATTAAGAAATCCTAAGGTCTTGTTGCTTTGCCAGAAATCTTCGCAGCATACGCTTCAAGCTTACCAATTTCCTGATCGATCATCCACAATCCTACGCCTTCTTCACCGATAATATCAAAGATCTCAACGGCTCTCCGTGCCAATGTTTCTTCTTCGCGTTGTTCCTGGACATACCATTGCAGAAAGTTGAATGTTGCAAAATCCTTTGTTTGAAAGCAATGATCTACAATGTTGTTAATGGATTTCGTCACCTCAAGCTCATGTGAAAGCACCTGGTCAAAAACTTCACGAAGACCTTTGAAGGCATGTTTCATTTCAGAAGTTTGAGGTTGAATGGCATGACCTCCTGCCGCATTCACATAGTGAAATAATTTAAGCATGTGCATGCGCTCCTCTTCAGAATGTTTATAGAGAAATTGTGCAGACGTATCATATCCTTTGGTCTCACACCACGATGCCATGGAAAGATAAGCCGCTGATGACTTTCCCTCCATCATAATCTGGTTATTCAATAACTGCTCTGTCTCTTTTGTCAACGAGCGTTTCGGAGTAATGAATTGTTCTTTCATATATATTTTAATCTAGCCTCAAGTTAAGTTCCTTGAATTTCCTGCGCAAAAAAGGCTGTTAATATTATTTGGATTAATTCTAAATAAGATATAGTATTGCAATTTGGTCTAAACTTATCCTAACAAGGTAGTCTTAAAAGGTGAAAAGTGAGGAAATAAGAATACTATTAGCAGATAACCAGGAGCTGACCGCTGCGGGACTAAGGTATTTTTTATCGGGGTCAAAGGGAATTGATATTGTTGATGTGGTCAGGAATAAAAGTGATCTGCCCAAACTGATATCCACTCATAAGCCCACTTTACTAATAGCCGATTACAATCTTCCGGGATACATTAACGGCAATGACATTAAAGAAGCGACCTCCCTTTCTAAAGACACAAATGTTCTCATCATCTCCTCCGATAATAATAAAGCAAATATTTTAGACATTCTGCAGTTAGGAATTAAAGGCTACCTCACCAAAGAATGCAGTAGAGAGGAAGTTCTGCATGCCATTCAATCAACTGCAAAAGGAGAAAAATTTTTCTGTCATAAAATATTAGATATCATCATGGAGAAAACGTTTTCTCCTGAGCCGGAAGCTTGTGACCCTACTGTGCTTACGGTTCGTGAAACTGAGATTCTCCGTTACATTGCCAATGGTTATTCAACACAAAAAGTTGCTGATGAACTTCACCTTAGTCCTCACACGATTCATACCCACCGCAAGAGCATCATTCGTAAGCTGAATATTAAATCGCCAACAGAATTTGTGATCTATGCGATGGATTTGGGCATCATCAAGCCCAAGTAGTTTTTAACAGCATTGCCTTCTTCGGTAATACTATGCCTCTATCCGGGCGATTAACCCTTTGCCATATTTTCCGATTCTTTATTCAAATTCAAATAGGCCTATGAATAAACTCTGCGTAAGCTGTCAGCATCGTCATGATAAGGTAGCATAGATAGCTTCGATAGGGTATACCGTGTTTATGCGGTTAACGTAACCATACCCTGATAGAGTTAATTAAAAAACACCCTGCTTAAGCGATTGACGTTAGACTAACACTAAGCCTACTTTTGTTTAGAATTAATCTAAACAAAGTGAAACATTTATTATTCGTTTTATTAATAGTTGCCGCTCTATTTCCCGTTAAGGCGCAACAAAAAAGCAATCGCATTATTACCGTTGGAAGTGTGTTAACGGAGATCGTATGCGAGCTGGGACATTGCCAGGAAATTGTGGCAACGGATCGCACCAGTACCTATCCGCCACAAATGAACAGCCTTCCCTCTATAGGATATCGCACAGGAATTTCTGCTGAAGGAATACTCTCTGAAGATCCAACCCTTGTACTTCTTACTGATAATTATGTACGCGATGAGTTACCGGATCAACTAAAAAGTTCCGGTGTCAATGTTCACCAGTTTGATGGACCGTACTCGCTTGAAGCAACAAAGAAGTTGATTCGTGATGTTGCAAAAATTCTTAATGACGAAGAGAAGGGGAAAGCATTGATCGCTCGTATGGATAAAGAGTTGAGTGAGGTAAACACACTTCTTCAAAAGACTACCACAAAACCAAAAGTGCTTTTCATCTATGCGAGAGGAGAAGGAACGCAAATGGTTGCTGGCAAAGAAACATTCTCTGAAAACCTTATTCTCATGGCGGGTGGTACACCTGTAGCAGGTGTTACCGGATATAAACCTATCAACACCGAAGCGATGATTGTCGCCAATCCGGATTATTTGTTGTTCGGTGACTCCGGACTTGAAAGTCTCGGTGGTGTAGAAGGTGCACTGCAAATACAAGGTGTCGACCAGACCACTGCGGGGAAGAAAAAAAATATCATCGAACTAAACATGGTTATGATGTCCAATTTTGGACCACGTCTTCCGCAAGCAGTGAAAGAGCTTATGTTAAAAATTCATCCTGAAATAAAAATCTAAAATGCTGACGGCTGTTGTACACCGGGATCGTAAGCGGGTAATTGTTCTTTCCGGACTTTCAATCCTTTTAGCTTTAGTATTCCTTTTTTCATTAACGATTGGCGCTGTTCATATCTCGGTAACACAGGGTCTTTCTATTCTCCTGGATTCAATTGGTCTTTCGTTTGAAGAGGTAACTACCGTACAGGAAAAAGTATTTCTTAATATCCGTTTGCCGCGATTGGTGCAGACGGTAATAATTGGCGGAGCGCTCGGTTTATGCGGAGCTGTTCTTCAGGGATTGTTTCGAAATCCGTTGGTAGAACCAGGGCTCGTGGGTGTTTCAAGTGGCGCTGCACTTGCGGCGGTGCTTTTTATTGTTTTTGGTGTTCGGTTTACATCGCAGATTCCTCATTATCTTCAAAATTTTCTCCTTCCCATTTGTGCTTTCGTTGGCGGGTTGCTTGCTACCATGGCCGTATATAAGCTTAGCCAATCCGTTGGAAGAACACACATTGCTTTGCTCATTCTTGCAGGTGTTGCCATTATAATGCTGACACAAGCTTTCATTGGCTTGTCTGTCTTTTATGCCGATGAAAACCAGGCAAGGGCCTATACCTTTTGGACCCTGGGTGATCTCGGTGGCGCCACCTGGGAGAAGTTGTTCATCACCGTACCGCTTGTAATCATTCCGTGTGTAGTCCTGCTAAGGTTTACCCGCCCACTTAACGCTATGGCTGCCGGTGAGGCAGAAGCTTTTCACATGGGCGTGAATGTAGAGCGCATGAAAGTTTCCATCATAGTTTGCTGTGCGCTTGCCGTTGGCACGGTGGTTTCTTTATCCGGTACTATTGGATTTGTCGGGCTCGTCATTCCACACATGATACGAATGAGCTTTGGGGCTGATCACCGCCTCATCTTGCCGGCTTCTGTACTTGGCGGAGCAATTTTACTTATCGTATCAGACATCTTTGCACGTACGATAGTAAAGCCGGCGGAATTGCCTATCGGGATAGTTACGGCAATGATCGGTGCACCTTTCCTGATTTATCTTCTTCGCACCGCTAAAAGAAATCATCAGATATGAGTCTTTTAGCAACAAATATATCGTTCTCTATTCATCAGAAAAGTATTCTGAAGGATGTATCCTTTGAATTAAAGCCTGGCATCTTCACAGCAATTGTAGGACCCAACGGCGCTGGCAAGTCTACCTTATTGAAAATTCTCTCAGCAGAACTTTATGCCAAAAAAGGTGAAGTTTTACTGCACGAAAAAAATATTTCGCGGTTCAAACCAAGAGAGCTTTCTAAAGTCAGATCTGTGCTCTCTCAGCAAGTCACTATTGCATTTCCATTTACAGCAGAAGAAGTAGTTGAATTGGGATTACATATTCACCGGCTTACACGCATTGAAATTTCTGCGATTGTAAACGAAGTAATGGCGGAGGTAGGTGTGGAACATTTACGGGATCGGTTGTACCCAACATTATCCGGTGGAGAGCAACAACGTGTTCAGCTCGCCAGGGCAATAGCGCAAGTATGGGAAGATTCACTTTTTACCCGTTACCTCATGCTGGATGAGCCAACAAACAACCTCGATCTCGCGCATCAGCACACCATTCTTCACGCTGCCAAAAAAATGTGCTTACGAAATCTTGGCGTGATGGCCATTGTGCATGACCTCAATCTCGCTGCCCAATATGCAGATGAAGTAGTCTTTATGAAAGATGGAAGCATTCATGCCAAAGGATCTCCCGGGATGGTTATGACGAAAACCATTATCGAGGAAGTTTTCAGTCATCCTGTAAACATTTATTTCGATCACAATGAAAAACCTTTTGTCATGCCTTTACCGCTTGGCAATGAAAAAAAAATTCAACAAAAAATAACACATACAGCAAATGGACAACTTAGTTATCTCTAATCAATCAACTTCCCTGACTAAAGCGTGGGAAGGAATAAAAAAAGCGAAACCAGGCATCCGCATTCGCGAAGCGGCCATTGAACTGGGCGTAAGCGAAGCAGAATTACTGGCCACAACTATTGGAACAGAGGCTGTGCGCTTACAAGGCGACTGGACTCAATTTGTAAAGCGTTTGCCTGAGTTGGGAAGAGTAATGTCGTTAACCCGCAACAGCAGTTGCATTCTTGAACATAAAGGACCGTTTCAAAAAGTAAGCACATTCGGCGCAGGTGATCACAGTATGGGTACGGTGATCGGACCTATCGAAACGCGCGTGTTCTTTAAATCATGGCACGTTGCATTTGCTGTTCAGCAGAAAAAAGAAGATCGTACACTTACCTCACTTCAGGTATTTGATCAGGAAGGACAAGCGGTGACAAAGATCTATTTGCAGGAAGGAAGTGATTGGGATGCTTTTGAAAAAATAGCAAAAGATTTTGAATCACAGGATCAATCCTTAACACAGGAAGTTCAGGCATATGCCGAAGAAACATTGTCAGAAAATGTAAATACAGAGGCCTTCCTGGCTGACTGGAAAGCATTGGAGGATACACACGATTTCTTTCCAATGTTAAAAAAACATAATGTTCAACGCTATCGTGCAGTTGAACTGGCAGATGGAAAATTTTCCTATCGCATAACGATTGACAGCCTAAAGCAAATACTGGATCAGGCTGCTGCTGAAAAATTGCCGATCATGATTTTCGCCGGCAATCGCGGTAATTTACAGATTCACCAGGGAATAGTAAGGAGCATTCGATTGCTGGAGAGAGGACATGGTGGTGCAGAAAACTGGTTGAATGTACTTGATCCTGATTTCAACATGCACTTACGGTTGGATAATGTAGCCAGTGCGTGGGTGGTAACAAAACCTACTAAAGATGGAGCGGTAACTTCTGTAGAAGTGTTTGATAAGAAGAACGAACTCATTGTTCAGTTTTTTGGTCTTCGTAAGCCCGGCATTCAGGAACTTGTTGGCTGGCGTAAACTAATCGACACTTTACCTAAACAGTGAAATGAGAAAACTTTATTTCTTTTTCCTGTTCATTTCTTCTCAGGGTTTCGCCCAGGACTCTCTTCAAACATTTTTGCTTGATAACGTAGTCGTCACGGGTCAGTTTGAACCTCAATCGGTACGAAAATCGGTTTACCAGGTGCGCACGATCGATCATGACCGGATTGAGATGCGGGCCGCAGTAAATGTTCAAAGTATATTATCTACCGAGCTTGGGATTCGATTCACAAACGACCTTACTCTTGGAACATCGGATATTTCCCTGATGGGAATGAGTGGGCAGAATGTAAAGATCTTATTGGATGGAGTTCCTCTTCTTGACCGGGGCGCTACAAGAGAGAGTCTTAATCAAATTGATGTTAATACTATTGATCGCATTGAAATAGTAGAAGGACCAATGTCAGTTGTGTATGGATCAGATGCATTGGCTGGTGTGATAAATATTATTACCAAAAAGTACGAGGAAGGGAAGCTTTCAATCGAAGCAAAAATCCTTGAAGAAACGGCAGGTGATGAATATTCTCCCTTGAATGGTGAGGGCACGCACAATGAAAATATAAGTGTAAACTGGCAAAGGAAAAAGTGGAATGTCGGAGGCGGTGTAACACGAAATAATTTCGGAGGATGGAATGAAGGCCGTGATACCGAACCGATGGAATTTGAATGGCACCCGAAAGATCAGTGGCTGGCATACGGAACGGTAGGATATAGTAACGATAAACTCAAAGTGTGGTATCGACTTAATTACCTGGATGAAAATATTATTACCCTCGGAAATACGAATGTAAATACAAATATAGCTACCGATAAGGAATACAAGACTGACCGGTTCAATCATCAGGTACAAGGTGACTGGCAGATTAACAACAAATGGTTTTTTAATGGAGTGGCTTCTTACCAGGATCTTACCCGGCGAACATTAACAACTAGCTATAATGTAGCTACAGGTGATCGGAGGCTTTCAACAGAAGCCGGTTCGCAGGATGAATCGAAATTCAATACGGCCATGTTTCGCGGAATGTTTGTCTACAAATTATCAGAGAAGATAACACTTCAGCCAGGCGTTGACATAAATCTTTCTGAAGGTTCAGGCGATCGTATCGATGGAACAAGGAATATCAATGACTATGCGGTTTTTGCTTCTGCCGAATTCAAACCTACCTCGCGTATCAATATCCGCCCTGGTGTTCGATTTATTTATAATACTGTATATGATGCGCCGCCTGTAATTCCGTCACTTAATACAAAATTTTCCCTTAGCGAGTCGGTTGATTTTCGATTGTCTTATGCTTATGGCTTTCGTGCTCCCGCTTTGCGTGAATTGTACTTCTATTTCTTTGATGCCAGTCATTCCATTAAAGGGAATCCAAATCTTAAGGCGGAATACTCAAACAGTTTTTCTGGCTCCTTTGCATGGCGATCATATACAACATCAACCACCCGTGTTACTTCTACGCTCACTGGATTTTATAATGAATTTGAAAACTTAATCGATATCGGGCTTGATCCTGAAAATCCACAGGTATATACCTATGTAAATATTTATCGTTACAAAACGACTGGTGGAACGCTGGAGAATAACTTCTCATGGAAGAAGTTTTCCGCCACCCTTGGTTTCTCCTACATAGGAACCTACAATTTATTATCTGATGATGATACAGCTTTGCCATCACTTTTGTGGACGCCGGAGGTTAACGCTATTGCTTCGTATCAATTTGAAAAAATTGGTACAAGTCTAAGTCTCTATTATAAGTTTACAGGGGAGCGCGCTAATTATGAAGTTGTGTCTGTAGATGGAGAACTTGTTACCCATCTCGCGAAACGCGATCCATTTAGTTTGGCCGATGCCACCATAAGTAAAACGATCACCAAAAATCTTTCCATCGCAGGTGGTGTGAAAAATATTTTTGATGTGACCAATCTTCAAAACACATCACTCAATACGGGTGGATCACATGGCACCGGAGGTTCAGTTCCCATGAGCTACGGCAGATCTTACTTTCTTTCCATGAATTTTAAATTGAACAAATAGAATAATCAAATAAGTTAAAACCATAATCATGAACAACCTGACTAAATATCTTAAACTAAGTGCTCTTCTCTTCAGCCTATACGTTATCATTTCCATCAGTGCATGTAGCGATGATGATCCTCCGCTACCGGATAATTTTGCCGCATTCGAATCAGCAGCCATTGGAATGGGAGATGATGTAGACGATGTGGAAATTAATATTGCATTGACACGTGCCGTTGATTTAGCAACGGATATTACCGTGAATTTCACACCCAATGGTCTTACCTATGGTGATCATTTTACAACACTGCCTGCAGCATCATCAAATTCATTGACCATAACAGTTCCTGCAGGGAGTAACATAAGCTCATTCACGGTCTTACGTAATGAAGGTGCGTTTCTTGAAGGCAGCGAAACCGTTACATTTTTAATCAGCAGTGTAGATGAACCTGTATTAATAGGTTCAACATCACAAACTGTGTTATCTTTTTCATCCATTGTTTCGGAGGGTTCACAGTTGACCTTGAATGGTTTGATAGGGGCAGAGCCTGGAACAAGCGCTGGCAACGCGGTGTTTGTTGATCTGAGTAATAATCAGCAAACTTCAATTGCACGTACCGGCTGGGATCTTGGTTTTTATAATGGTGACGATTTTCGTGTTATCATTAACAATGTTTCGGGTGCTTCAGTGATAATGGTAAATGAAACTGACCTTGCTTCGGTAACATCATCGGATATAGATCCTGATGACCTGGCCGTGGGATTTGGCGCTGGCACACTTGATATTATTGATGATCCGGATGGCGATATTTCCAATACCGCTATTGATGCCATTTCTGCAACGGCTGACGAAAATAAAGTATATGTTATTAACCGTGTCGGTGGAAGTGGAGCTATTGGAGATGTTGAAGACCTGGTGAAAGTAAGGATCATCCGAAAGGGCGAAGGATACACATTGCAACACGCCAAAATTAATGAGACAACTTTTGCGTCAGTTGACATTGACAAATCAGATCTCAACAACTTCGAATACTTCAACTTTACTACCGGTAAGGTGAGTGTTGAGCCGGCAAAAGACAAATGGGATATGCAATGGACATGGAGTATTTACAAAACTGAAAGTCCTGCAGGTAGTGGCAATTTCCTTCCGTATGGATTCTCTGATCTTGTTTTCATAAATCACCTGAATGGGACGCAAGCAGCAGAAGTGCTCACAAGCGTTGTCAGCTACAATGATTTTAAGGAGAGTAATCTTTCAGCACTAACTTTTGCCGATGGAAGAAATACGATTGGACCGGATTGGAGAGTGACTTCACCCCCGGCATCAGCAGGCGTAAATACCGATCGGTTTTACGTCATTAAAGATCCTGTTGGTAACATTTATAAGTTGAAATTCATCAGCTTCCATCCAAATGACGGAGGAACAAGAGGTAAACCTGTGATTGAATATGCTTTGGTAAAAAAGGCAGAATAATGATTACCCAAATAGCGAATGTGTCAATTAGCCAATGGGTATTACGTTAGCTAATTGACTAATTCGCTAATTAAAAAATTAACTATGCACGAGCAGACATCAGATTTTCAAATATTGACGGACTGTGCGAACGGATATATTGGTGTTTGCAGGTGCTGCCAGGAGTTCAATTTTGGATACAAGACCATCCTCATAACATTCCAGGAAGAGGAGATGATACAATTCTTCGAATGGATAATAGCAGGAAGAACAGAATTAAATGATTCGGTTCTGCCGCATGGTAGAAACAGAGTTTACTCAAGTCCTTACGGAAATCTTTACCTTGCGTTTAATGATGAAGAACTTGATGAAATTGCTAAACTTTATGCCGAAGTTCAGTTGATGATGGAGACAAGAAGAATTCTCTTCGTTGGAAAAAATAATCACGGCAGAAGAATGTAAATTTTGAAGTGTGAAAAAAATACTTATTTATACAGGCGTCTTTTGCCTTTCTTTCCTTTATGCCAGTGCACAGCAACTCGAGGCATACAAAATTTTTACGCGCGAAGGCAAGGAAGTTCATTTTAAAAAAATGATGAAATCGCTTACTAAAGCAGAGATCATTTTTTTTGGAGAGATGCACAATGACCCGATAGGACACTGGCTTGAACTTCAGGTACTAAAATCACTTTATACGGAGAAAGAGAACCTGGTGCTGGGCATGGAAATGTTCGAGGCTGATGACCAGGTTGTGTTGGACGAATATTTGAAAGGACTAATTCAGGAGAAACACTTACTGGCTGAAGCCAAAGTGTGGGACAATTATAAAACTGATTACAGTCCAATGATTGAATTCGCTAAAGAGAAAAAGATAAAAGTTGTTGCCTCAAATATACCCAGGCGTTATGCTAACATGGTTTATCGCCACGGTTTGAATGTTCTTGATTCTCTTACTGAGGAATCAAAAAAATGGATAGCTCCATTACCGGTTGAGGTTGATCTTAATCTGCCCGGTTATAAGAGCTTGATGAGTGGAATGGAAGGCCATGAGGGTTCATCAGGAAATGATAATATGGCTAAGTCTCAGGCTGTAAAGGATGCTACAATGGCTTATTTTATTCTTAAAAACCGGTCTGATAAAAATACCATCCTGCACATTAACGGCGCTTACCATTCACAAGATGGGGAAGGCATCATTTGGTATTTGAAGAAAAGTAATCCCTCACTGGAAATTGCCACAATACATGCGGTTCAGCAAAAGGATATTTCAACGCTGGAGGACGCTAACAAGCTGAAAGCTGACTTTATCATTTGCATTCCAACGGATATGACCAAAACAAAATGACGACCCTGGAGTGACCCCCTAATCATCACTTTCTTCATGTACTTTACTCCAATTTGTTTACTTTGGGGATGGGATAATCCCTTACGATTCTCTTTTCATGAGGAACTTCAAAATATTCACCAAGTTATTCCTTACACACAGTGCACTGGTTTTGGTGGCTGTAATTGTATTATCTTCTATATTTTACACTTCATTACGAAATGCATTAATTCAGCGCACGGTGGATCAGTTGTCATCCATCAATATTCTTAAGAAAGATTTGATCGATAGTTATTTTTTGCGATCAGAACGAGGATTAGAAGCGCTTCACGTTGATAATAAATTTCTTACTCTCTTTAAAGTTGTTTCTGAAGAAGATTTGAAAGCACTGGAAGAGAAACCGGATTTTCAAACCGTGGTTGATGACCTTCTTACGTTATATGGTTTTGAAAACATCCGCATCTTTGATAATAATGACAGGCAGATATTCAGTACAGCATCAGATGCGCTTCCGCCGGAGATAATGAACAATATAGATTCAATGGTCCGGAAGAATCCTGACAGCCTGCACATTGTTGATCTATCACCCTATACATCATCAAAAAAAACAGTGGTAACCTATTACTTGCCAGTACATGATGAAGGGCGCAAGGTAGGTGTTGTATTGGTACAGGAAAACTTCCAAAGAATTCAGGAAATTCTTTTTGAAATAACGGGTATGGGAACCACCGGTGAATCATACATTACCGGTAGCGACTTTCTTATGCGCTCTTCATCACGTTTCCTGCCCGATCAACCACCCCTGACTATTGAAGTCAAAACCGAGGCTGCAAAATATGCTTTCGAAAATGTCGCAGGACCTAACATTATAAAAGATTACCGGGGAGTAGATGTATTAAGTGCATATCGCCGGATAAGTACATCCGATCTTGAATGGGTTATCATGTCTGAGATTGATTTTGATGAAGCCATGCTACCCATTATTGAACTCCGAAATTATTTTGTAGGCGTCACCATTCTGTTAATGGTAGGAAGCATGGTGCTTACGTATTTCTTATCAAAGGCAATTGCAAATCCCATTCTGAAATTGAAAGAAATAATTGTATCCCTTTCAAAAGGAATAATACCGGATCAAAAACTGCAGGTAACTTCAAACGATGAAATAGGGCAGATCACAGAATCAATACAACAGTTAATCAGAGGGCTTGAACGCACTACAACTTTTGCCGGTGAAATAGGATCAGGAAATTTTGATACAACGTTCTTCACACTAAGTGATAAGGATACCTTAGGTATGGCTTTGATACATATGCGCGATGAATTAAAAAGTTATAACGAGCGTGAAATAAAGATGGTGCGCGAGCGGGCTGCAGCGCTCATGGAAGGGCAGGAACACGAACGCCAGCGTATTACGCAAGAATTACATGATGGCGTAGGTCAATTATTAACGGCCATCCGGATCAGGATTGAAATGCTGGATGACAACCTGGCTTTGAAGCATGACCTTAAAACACAAATTAACGAAACGATTGCAGAGATTAAACGGATATCTTATAATGTGATGCCTCATGCATTGGTCGATTATGGTTTGGAGGCGGCATTCAAAGGACTTTGTGATAATATTAAAAAATATTCACCGCTAACGATCGATTTTCGATACGTTAAAGAAGTTGAGCGTAAATTAAGTTTTGATATTAGCATTGCTGTATTTAGAATTGTGCAGGAAGGATTGAACAATATTATCAATCACGCAAAAGCATCACATGTGAATCTTCACATTTTAGAAAAGGATGATTCCATTTATGTTATTATTGAAGATAATGGCGTTGGATTTGACGAAAGTGAAATCATTCGTGGGTCGGGCTTGCGAAATATGAATGAGCGGGCACGCTTGCTGAACGGAACAACAGAGATCCATTCAATACCAGGAAATGGAACAACGGTAGAAGTAAACATTCCTCTTAACTAAAGAAATTAAATGGCGGACAAAATACGGCTTGTGCTTGCAGATGATCATCCCCTTATACGGGAAGGATTTAAGTCATTGCTAAGTAAAAGCGTCAAATTCGAAATAGTGGGAGAAGCAGAAAATGGCCGTGAACTGGTTGACGTTGCAAAGAAGCTTCAACCTGATGTTATTCTCACAGATGTGACAATGCCATTTATGACCGGACTGGAGGCCATAGAACAGTTGGCAAAGGAATATCCACTTATGAAGTTTATTGTACTCACGATGCATGAAGAACGAGAGTATATTATGAATGCCTTAAAAATAGGAGCCAGTGGATACTTGCTAAAAAATATTGAGTGGCATGATCTTGAACGAGCGATAAATAGTGTTTATGAGGGGGGGAAATTTTTTAGTCCTATCGTTACAAATATTTTAGCTGAATCGGTAATAAAATCAGAAACCCCGGAGCCAGGAGAAATTACCCCACGCGAGAAAGAAGTTCTTGATTTGGTAGCGCTGGGTAACAGTACTAAACAAGTGGCTGACCGCCTTGGCATAAGTATTCGCACCGTTGAATCCCATCGTATTAATATGTTGAAGAAAATGAGAGTGAGCAATACCGCTGAATTAATCAGAAAGGCCATCGAGTTAAAGATCATTTCGTTTTAGCTCAGGGAAAACCCTGATATTAAATCCCCGTAATAATACGGATACCACACCAGCAATTTACCTGATCAACCCAGGCCCGATTAAGCCGTTAATTTGTATATAAGAAAAAAAATCGGGCATAAACTTATAAACTATGAAACACTTGTTAAAAATTACTGGTATGAATCTAATGTTTGTGGCATTATTTTCTATCGCTGCTATTGGAGTTAACGCGCAATCATCTTTGGTTGTTTCTAAAGGTGTGCAGCAAGTTGCAAATAAGAAGATGTTTGAAGCAGAAAAGCAGAAAAAATCAAATCTGAATGTAGCATCTGTCGAGGCTTCTCCAATAGTGGTTTCTAAAGGCGTACATAGTATTGGTAAGTCTGCTAATGAAATTTCTATGAAAGGAAACATGGATTCTAAATATCCATACTGGACAGTTTCTAAGGGTGTTGTAGCCCATCATAATGAAACAGCCAAGAGGCCTGATTATATTACAAAGAAGTAAGGGAACTTTTAAAATTTGAATTAAAATTTCTAGGGGTTTAAGAGGGGGAAGGTAAGGACAGATCAGTTGAATGCTGGTCTGTCCTTTTTATTTTTTAATCTTTTACATGTCACCAATACCTTATTCAGGGTAGATAAAATCATTCTATCAAGCAAATTTGTCATTCACCATCTAAAAGCCCTCCAAGGGTTCTAAACCCTTGGAGGGTTATAACTTTTATTTATCATCAACAACGACACCAGCTTTATATATTACCGTTTTGATAAGCGTTCCATTTTCATCAAAAACCTTCCACTCGTTATGTTTTTTATCTGCAGCGTATGCGCCCTGCTCTTTAATTTTTCCACTTGGAAAGTAAGCTGTGAACGCTCCAACTTTTCTATTGCTCTTATACTCGCCGGTCGATTCTAATGTTCCGTTGTCATAATAAGTTTTAAACGGACCAGCCAAAAGATCAAACTTCAGTGTTTCTTCTTTCGCCAGTTTTCCTGACGGATAGTATGTATAACGCACGCCGTTTAATTTTCCATTATCATAAGTTTCTTTCACTTTCGGTGTTTTTCCATCATCAAAATAGAATGTCCAAAGTCCGTAGGGTTTTCCGCTACGAAATTTTTTTACAAACACAAGATTTCCCACGCTGTCGAACTGCTCCTGTGTCATGTCAATTTTATTTAATGCCACTTGTTCTTTCGTCTTAACCTTTCCTCCCTGATAATACTCAACATTATTATTTCCTGTTTTCTTTCCTTCACTATAATTATATCGATGTTGCACTGAGCCATCCTTAAAATATCCAATGTTTTCTCCTTCAAGTTTTCCGTTTAGGAAATTTCCTTCCAATATCAAATTTCCTTCACGGTCATAGGTTTTATAGTGACCATTTTTGGATCCTTGCTCCATGGTGGAAATGGTTTCCGGCTGGCCGTTCTGATAATAGGTTTTATAAAAGCCTGTCAAGACCCCGTCGGCAAAGTTTGCTTCTGTCTCAATCTTTCCATCTTCATAGAAAGTACGCGTCACACCATTCGGTTTTCCTTTTTGATAGTTGATTTCCTTTTTGATTTTTCCATTCGGATAAAATTCTCTCACCAGTCCATCGGGTTTTCCTTTAACAAAGTAGGAGGTGCCTCTTACATTGCCGTTGTCAAAATAAAGATTAACGCTGTCGACAAGAATATCATTTTGGAAGTAAGCTTTTTGAGCTGGATTTCCTTCTTCATTAAACACCTGAACCACTCCATGCCGCATACCATTGACATAATTCAGCACACGCGCAGGCTTTCCGTTATTGTGATATTCAGTAAATACACCTGATTTCTTCCCGTTCTCGAAATTTCCTTCAACCATTAAGGCACCATCTTCATAAAATCGCTGGTACTTACCGATATAGGTCTCGTTATCTTTTTCTACATAATAAATTTCCTGAACGTGCTCTTTTTTAGGATCGTAATATGTTCTTACTTCTTTTTGAGCATAGAGAACATGCGCCGCGAAACTGATCAGAAAAAACAAAAGAGTACTTCTCATTGAATGAATTAAATTTTTTCCACCACAATCGCAGAGGCGCCACCACCGCCATTGCAAATCCCTGCTACACCTATGTTGGCGCCATTTTGATTTAATATATTAATCAATGTAGTTGTGATCCTGGCTCCGGAGGCGCCTAATGGGTGCCCAAGGGCAACAGCGCCACCGTTAACATTCACCTTTGATGGATCAAGTTCCAGTTTCATATTATTGGCAATGGCGACTGCTGAAAATGCTTCATTGATTTCATAGTAGCCAATATCATTTTTCTCAACGCCTGCACTCTTCATGGCTTTTGGAATGGCAAGTGATGGTGTTGTGGTAAACCACATTGGATCCTGGGCAGCATCCGCGAAGCCCAGAATCTTAGCGATTGGTTTAAGTCCAAGTTCATTTGCTTTTTCCTTACTCATCAGTACAAGGGCGGATGCGCCATCATTTAATGTTGATGCATTTGCTGCTGTAACGGTCCCGTCTTTCGTAAACGTAGGCTTCAATGCTGGTATCTTTTCAAAGTTTACATTTTTGTATTCTTCATCTTCTGTGAAGAAAGTGGCATTGCCTTTCTTATCTTTTATTTCGACAGGGACCACTTCATCTTTAAATTTTCCCGATGACCATGCAGAAGCTGATCGCTTATATGAATTAATGGCGTATTCATCCTGATCTTTTCTTGATATGCTCATTTCCTTCGCTGTGTTATCGGCACATACACCCATAGCGTAATGACTGTAAGCATCGGTAAGTCCATCGTGTTGAAGGCCGTCAACTAATTCACCGTTTCCATATTTGTAGCCAAACCTTGCCTTAAAAAGATAGTAAGGAATATTACTCATACTTTCTGTTCCGCCCGCAACAACAATATCATTTTGCCCGAGCATGATCGATTGTGCGCCAAACATAATGGCTTTCATTCCGGATGCACATACTTTATTCACCAGCGTACACGGAATGTTAAATCCCAAACCTGCACCTGCAGCAATTTGAGTAGCCGGCGCCTGGCCAAGTCCTGCGGAGATGACGTTACCCATTAGAACTTCTTGTATAAGCTTTGGGTCTACTTTAGATTTTTCAACCGCAGCTTTAACAGCAATGCTTCCCAATTGCACAGCAGTTAACGATGACAAGCTACCACCAAAACTCCCTATGGGTGTTCGCACTGCTGAAATGATATATACCTCTTTCATTATTTAAATTGAATTGTATTCTGAACTATAAAATGAAATTCACATTGGCTAATCAACTAATCGAGCATCTGCTAATCAATCGGTACATCGATAATTGATTAATCGATTTCACCAGTCCGGCTTATTACTTCCTTTTGGTTTGGTGGCCTGCCGCTTTTGTTGCTGAATGTATTGTTTTTCCTGGTTCTTCATTGCTTCCAATATCATTTTAGCTTTTTCTTCAGAGATTTTCATCTCCTGGAGTTTCTTTGATGGGTCAGGTTTGTATTGATCGTTTTTTTCTTTCTTATCGGTTTCCTCATTCTCCTCGTTCTTTTCTTCACTCTGATCTTTTTGCTGCTGCTCCTTTTCTTTTTTAGCCTGCTCTTCTTTCTTCTTTTGCTCGTCTTTATTTTGTTGATCCTTGCTGTCTTTGTTTTCTTTCTGATCTTTATTCTGCTGCTCCTGTTTTTGCTGGTCCTTCTTTTCCTGATCCTTCTTTTCCTGCTCTTTCTTTTGCTGGTCCTTCTTTTGTTGTTCCTGTTGCTTTTTCTGTTCCTGTTCAAGGAGCTTACGCAATGCTTCCAGTTTTTCGCTGTTAGGCTGGGCTCTTAATCCCTCCTTTACTGTGGCCAGTGCCTGATCAAAATTTTTATTGATATACAAATTTGAAGCCTGATGAAACTTTTCCTCGGATTGAAGTAATATTTGAGCAGAGACTTTGCCTGCAATCAGAATTGTTAGAGTGAAAAATAGTAAAGTTCTCATCGTTATCATTTTCATGATCTTGAAAGACTATCAATTGATATTACATTTTCTAAACGTTGAACGTAGTCGGAATAGTTCTTTTGCATGTGATTATCCCTTTCCAGGGCTTTTCTCAAAATTCTTCTTGCCTCGCTGTATCTGCGTTGATGTATAAGCGTTTGTACCTTGGCCATAACTTTTTCCGGAAATTGTATTTTACTTTTGAGCAGTTCGTAATTATATCTGGCGTTATCATTTGCAGGGTCTTTTTTCAACGCTGCTTTAAAATAATCTGCTGCTTCAATTAATATTTGTTCTTCCCTGTCAGGTTCTTCGACATTCCTTAGTTTATATGCACTTACACCTTTTTGATTGAAGGCCAGAGAAGCTAATCGAAGGTTGCGGGATTCAGAAACGGCATCATAGTATTGCAGGCCGGTCGTGTAAGTCACTTCGCCTGCCATTTTGTTTAACCCTGCTGTATCAACGGGCGCTCCATTTTTCATTGCATCTCTCGCAGCATTGTTGGATGAATCACGTCGTGCAGCGAGGTAACCGGAATGTGCAAGATTGAGCTTTGCTTCATCTCTTGAGAATTTTAATGTGTCAACGAGAAAAACCAGTTCATGGAATGCTTTATTGTAGTCGGCAGATAAGTATGCTTTTCTTGCTTCACGCTTCACCGCATTTACTTTCGTAATATTATTATTTCGGGCAACCAGTACGGCAAGGGCAATCAGTCCCAGGCCCAGGGAAAGGAAAATATAGTAAAGAATAAAATTCGGTATCCATCTCATAATTTTGGTGCCATCATATTCGTATAGTATGCACGGTTACCAGAATATCTGCCACTAAAAGAATTAGTGCCAGTCCCAGGAAATAAAAATATCGGTTTGATGTTATATCCACAAATCGTGCATCACGAAGTTCTCCTTCTATTCTATCAATCGTGTTTATAAGTCGTGATACATCATTACGATTTTCATTTACTTCAAAATACTGACCACCTGTTTTGTCGGCCAGCGATCGAAGCGATCTCGAATTCAGCTTTGTAACTATGACGTTTCCGCTCTTATCTTTTTTGTAGCCATTGGTGGCATAAATTCTTCCACCTTCTTCCGTTCCTATTCCCAACGTAAAAAGCTTAATATTTTGTTTTTCAATTTCGCTAAGTGCGGCATCTGTGTTTTCTCCGAAATCCTCTCCGTCGCTTATCAGGACAATAACCTTTGAACTAGCCTGAGCTGCACTCTTATCGTCATCCTTAATTTTTTTTATGGCCATCTGAAGTGGCGGACCGAAATCAGTTCCTGAAGACGGGACCAGGTTTGTATTCAATGTTTCAATGAAAAGGTTGAGGGCATTTTGATCATACGTAAGCGGACATTGCATAAAAGCTTCACCTGAGAAAATCACAAGTCCGATCCGGTCTGAGTTGAAGGCGCTAACAATTTTTTTTAATTCAAATTTTACTTTTTCCAATCGCGTAGGCTGAATGTCAAATGCATCCATGGATTTAGACAGATCTACGCAAATCATAATATCCTTTCCTATGGATTTCACTTCTTTTTTCGACTCGCCAAATGACGGTCCTAACAGGGCGACAATCAAAAGCGCAAAAATCAGCGTTCGAAGAAATAATTTTATAAATACATTATGGAAAGGCGTATTTAGCTGCCGGGCTACACGAATAATTCTAAGAAAATAGAATAGGTAAAGCACTGCAAATGCCGCAATGAATATTATTTCAGTCAGTCCTAATTCACGATACCAGATCACAGTGCATTCGTTAAGTTCTACATTAATGTATTCGCTGAAAATTGACCTGCGAATTTAGTTTTATAGTGTAAATAAAGAATCATGTTGATAGCCTTATTTTAAAATTCCAGCCTCATTACATAGTCATTCATCCAATATTTTCCAATGGGAATGTCTTCTTCCATTATTATGCGGAATCCCAATCGTTCATAAAATGTTTTAGCGGGATTGAATCGATTTACATTCAGATCAAGAATGTGCATATCTTTTTCTTTTATAAGGTTGATCACTTCCATTATCATCTTTTTTCCATAACCTTTCCCCTGGTCTTCTGGCAGAACGTATATTTTATGAAGCTTATGAACTGTTGGGTCTTCCTTTCTCAAACCAAAGGAGGCAAACCCACGAGGGTTTTGATTTTCATAGAGTAAAAGGAATTGCTGTTCGCCATTTTTCATTACCTGTTTTAACGTTTCTTCCGAATAAATCGTATCCAGCATGAATCTGATTTGCTCTTTTGTCAAAATAGGCGAGTAGGCAGGCCACCATATTCTTTCAGCCAGCTCTGAAATAATGGGAATATCCGCTTGCGTCCCATTTCGGATTGTTATCGCATTGCCATTTTCAAACATTCTGTTTTACCGATCCTTTAATCGGTTTAATTTAGCGAACTTTAGCAGGAATTGATCTATAGGATCATATAATGAAAGTGAAGAATCCGAACGTCATCTTCTTTGTGTTTTTAATCTTATATCTCTTCCAGTGCTCGGATGAAAACGAACCGACGGTTGTAGATCCACCAGATAATGGTACATTTTATTTTGGCGCTGACCTTTCTTATGCGAACCAGGTGTTGGATCATGGTGGTATTTATAAGGATGATGGTAATGTTGAATCTCCGTACAAAATATTTAAAGATCACGGTGCTAATCTTGCACGCTTTCGCCTGTGGCATAATCCTGTATGGACAAAAGAAGTTTATGGTGAAGATGGTTTGCAATTATACAACGATTTGAAAGATGTAGAGACAGCTCTTACGCTGGCGAAACAAAATGACCTGGAGACTTTGCTTGATTTTCATTATTCAGATACATGGGCTGATCCCGGGAATCAAAAAATACCGGCTGCATGGTTGGACATCAGGGAAATAAGTGTTTTGAAAGACTCTGTATACAATTATACTTTTAAAACATTAAAATATCTTGATGATAAGGGATTGATGCCGGCGTTTGTTCAAATCGGAAATGAAATTAATTGTGGAATGTTGTACACTGATGCGCCTTCAGGTTTCCCTTCTTGCAATGGATGTAATGGTCAATGGAAAAATCTTGGTGATGTGATCAACAGTGCGATAGAGGCTGTTCATGATGCATCTGATGCTTCCTCGGTTAAACCGAAAGTCATTCTTCATGTAGCTGATCCTGCAAATGTAGAATGGTGGTTTGATAATATTAAAAGCAATGGACAGGTTTCTGATTTTGAAATTATTGGATTCTCTTATTATCCACTTTGGCATACAACAGTATCGATTGGTAACTTGTCTGATAATGTATCGGCTTTCAAAACTAAATACAAGAAAGAGATTATGTTGATGGAAACGGCATATCCATGGACAACCGGGACAAATGATAATTATAATAATTTACTTGGTGGACAGAATGCAATTTCAGGTTATCCTTATTCACAACAAGGTCAACTCGATATTATGAAAGTGATGACACAGGAAATGAAGGATGGTAAAGGATATGGGATTATATATTGGGAACCTGACTGGATATCATCCGATATGAAAGATCTTTGGGGTACCGGTTCTGCATGGGAGAATTGTACTTTCTTTGACTTTGATGGCAATACCATTCAAGGTATTGACTTTATGATTCATGGATATAAGTGATTTTAATTTCAACTGTTAAGACATTTCATCTAAACCTGCCTATGAAAAAATTCAACCACTTTGTTGTATCGTTACTTATCCTTCTCAGCATTAATGCCTACGCTCAAAAAACTAATGATGTTTATGTCGACAAGAATGGCATCATGCGTTGGGGAAAAACGAAGGTAGAAGTTCAGGGTTTTGGTGTGAACTATACAGCGCCTTTTGCTCATGCTTTTCGCTCAGCAAAAAAATTAGGAGTAGATATTGAGAAAGCCATTAACGATGATGTCTATCACTTTGCAAGGCTTGGATTCGATGCTTACCGGGTTCACGTTTGGGATACAGAAATTAGTGATACGGTTGGTAATCTTTTGAACAATGAGCACCTGCGGCTTTTTGATTACATGCTCAATAAAATGAAGGAGCGTGGAATTAAATTTATTCTCACACCAATAGCCTACTGGGGAAATGGTTGGCCGGAGCCAGAAGAGAAAACACCAGGCTTTTCCAGAAAGTATGGTAAGGATGCCTGTCTTATTAATGAAGAAGCTATTAAGGCGCAGGAGAACTATCTCGCACAATTTTTAAATCATGTTAATCCCTATACCAAAATTGCATATAAAGATGATCCGGATATCATCGCATTCGAGATCAGCAATGAGCCTCATCACCGTGAGGCTCCTGAAAACGTAACTGCTTTTATCAGTCGCATGGTTAAGTCAATGCGTAACACAGGGTGTAAAAAACCGATCTTCTACAATATCAGTCACAGTATTCACCTTGTTGACGCTTACTACAATGCAGGTATCGATGGAGGAACATTTCAGTGGTACCCAACCGGTCTTGGATATCAACGCGAATTGGGTGGCAACTTATTACCTAATGTAGACCGTTATAAAATTCCGTTTGCAGACAATCCAAAGTTCAGGAAAGGTGCTAAGATGGTGTATGAGTTTGATGCTGCCGATGTGGGGCGATCCTATATCTATCCGGCAATGGCAAGAAGTTTTCGTACTGCAGGAATTCAATGGGCTGCACACTTTGCTTATGACCCTACTTATATGGCTTATGCGAACACGGAGTATAATACACATTACATGAATCTTGTATACGCTCCACAGAAAGCGTTAAGCCTTAAGCTTGCATCAGAAGTTTTTCATCGTGTGCCCCTGTACAAAAATTTTGGAAGCTATCCGGCTAACGCATCTTTTGATGCCTTCCATATTAGTTACGAAAAAGATCTTGCGGAATTAGTGACGGAACAAAAATTCATATACACAAACAGTACAACTACAAGCCCGCCTGCTCCGCTTAAATTAACGGAAGTTGCAGGCTCGGGAAATTCACCCGTCGTTACCTATGAGGGAACAGGTGCCTATTTTCTGGACAAAATTGAAAAAGGTGTTTGGCGCCTTGAAGTGATGCCGGATGCAATTTGGGTGAACGATCCTTTTGGAAGAAATAGTTTGAGCAAGACAGTTGCTGTGGTGAATTGGAGAACCTGGCCTATGCGCGTCAACCTGCCTGATCTTGGAGAAGGATTTTCTATAAAAGCTTTGAATGATGGTAATTCATTCCTGGCTAAAGTGAATGGAAAAATATTTGACATTCGTCCCGGCACCTATCTTCTTGTTAAGAAGGGTATCACTCCCAAAGTAAAAGAAAATGACCGGTGGAAAAATCTGACGCTTAATGAATTTGCAGCACCTGAGGAATCGGTTAAGCGTACTTATGTTTTACACTCACCATCTAAGGAATGCATTGAAGGTTCTGCATATACTATCCGTGCAACAATTGTTTCAAAAGATGAACCTGAATCAGTTTCAGTAAGTTTCTTTGGAAAAGATTGGCGTCCCCTGGTGGTGCCAATGAAAAGAGTAACCGGTTATAAATATGAAGCTGTGATTCCTGCAGAAAAAGTAGAGGAAGGTTTTATGCGTTATTATATTATCGTTAATGGAGATGATAAGGTTTTTACATTTCCATCCGGCTCGGAAGGTCAACCTTCGGATTGGGATTTTCATGACAGCAATCCTTATGAGGTTAGAGTCGTCAGGGAAGGATTGCCATTTTATTTATTCGATGCTGCCCGCGATCATAATGAATTATCACGACAATGGGTAAGAAGTTCATCATTAATTCCTCTAGCAGATCCCGGAAAAGCTGAGCTGAGTATTAATGTTGAAAAGTTATTTACCGTTGATCCCGAGAACGTGAACGGAGAGAAAGTTGAGGATTACTCCATGCGATATTTTTTTGGTAATACGATAGCACCAGAAGATTTAGGGAAAATGAAGAAGGTGGTTTTCAGAGGGCGATCACTGAATGACAGACCATGCAAAGTTCAACTGGCTTTGGTGATGAAGGATGGACTAGCTTATGGAGGTCTTATAGACGTACAAGTGAAGTCTGATGATTATGAACTCTCCATTAACGATCTCAAAAAAGTTAAACTGGTAACTTTGCCAAGGCCCTACCCAACTTTCCTTTCTTATTTTTTTGAGACCAATGTTTCAGGTGGTTTAGATATGAATAAGGTAGAGACCTTGCAGATATCCATTGGTCCAGGAATTCCGGAAAGTGATTTGGAAAACAAGCACGGAGTTGCCATTGAGAATATTCGACTTGAATAATGTTTTCCTTATAAATTCAATGAATGTTAATTTCTTCTGAATAGCTATGAAACGATACGCTCTCGCCCTTGATCTTAAAGAAGATGCGCAATTAATCAGGGAGTATGAGGATTGGCACCAAAAGGTCTGGCCGGAAATAAAAAAAAGTATAACCGATGCCGGAATAACCAACATGGAAATTTACCGGACCGGTAATCGTCTTTTTATGATTATGGAGACATCCGATAGTTTTGATTTCAATAAGAAATCTTTGATGGATGCTGCTAATCCTAAAGTGCAAGCGTGGGAAACGTTGATGTGGAAATTTCAACAACCATTACCCTGGGCTAAACAGAATGAGAAGTGGATAGTAATGGATAAAATTTTTCAATTATAAATTTTACGGTTCAGAATTCATGGTTGATCAATTTATCGATGCACATCAACATTTCTGGAAATTTGATCCGGTGAGGGATAGCTGGATATCGGATGAAATGGCAGTCATTCAACGCGACTTTTTTCCTAAGGATCTTAAACCACTTCTTAGCGCTAATAAAATCCACGGCTGTGTTGCTGTGCAGGCAGACCAGTCGGAAGCAGAGAATTTGTTTTTGCTCTCACTAGCAGATCAACATGATTTTATAAAAGGTGTAGTTGGCTGGATTGACCTGCAAGCTGATCATATTGAAGAAAGCTTAGAACAGTATGCCGAACAAAAAAAAATGAAAGGATTTCGTCATGTGCTGCAAAGTGAAAAGCAACGTGATTTTATGTTACGACCAGCATTTGTAAATGGAATCAGAAAGCTCAACCACTTTGGGTATACCTATGACATTCTTATTTTTCCCGATCAGCTTAAGTTCACAGAAGAATTTGTAAAACAATTTCCTGATCAACCTTTTGTTATCGATCATATTGCTAAACCTTATATCAAAGACAAGAAGATTGATGAATGGAAACGCGACTTGGAGGTACTTGCCCGGTATGAAAATGTATACTGCAAGATTTCAGGTATGGTAACAGAAGCGGACTGGAAGAATTGGAAGAACGAAGATTTTAAACCTTACCTTGATGTAGTGGTGGAGTCGTTCGGAATAAAAAGGATAATGTATGGAAGTGATTGGCCGGTTTGTCTGGTAGCCTCTTCTTATGATAAAATGTTTAACATTGTGAAGGATTATTTCTCAACATTCAGTACCACAGAGCAAGCGATGTTTTTCGGCGCTAATGCTATTCGATTTTATAATCTGTAAATTCTATACAAATGGATCTAAAGCTAAAAGATAAAGTCATTATCGTAACCGGTGGGGCTAAAGGTATTGGTGAAGGAATCGTGAAGGTGCTCGCACGGGAAGGAGCCATTCCGGTTATTGTCGGACGCAATGAAGCCGATAATAAAAAAACGTTGGAAGAAATTGAATCTGCTGGTGTTAAAAGTCACCAGGTAGTAGCTGAACTTACAAACCCGGAAGACTCGGAGAAGGCCGTTAAAGAAACGTTAAAGAAGTTTGGGAAAATTCACGGGCTCGTTAACAATGCCGGCGTCAATGATGGTATCGGTTTGGAAAATGGATCGTATGAAAAATTTATGGCCTCATTGCACAAAAATCTGGTGCATTATTATTTGATGGCGCATTATGCTCTTCCTGCTCTTAAGGAGACGAAAGGATCAATTGTAAATATTGGCAGTAAGACAGCAGAAACCGGACAGGGAGGAACATCTGCTTATGCAGCGGCTAATGGCGGACGAAATGCTTTGACGCGGGAGTGGGCTGTTGAATTGTTAAAATATGGCATTCGTGTAAATGCAATTATTGTTGCTGAATGCTGGACGCCTTTGTATGAAAAATGGATTGAAACACTTCCAAATCCCAAGGAAAAACTGGCTTCTATCGTCGCCAATATTCCACTTGAAAAGAGAATGACAACCGCTGAAGAAATTGCTAACATGGCGGCATTCCTGTTGTCTGAACAATCAAGCCACACTACAGGTCAGCTACTTCATGTAGATGGCGGATATGTGCATCTTGACAGGGCATTGGCTAATTCGTAATTGAATTTGCAAGAAACCCTCCAAGGGTTCTAAAACCCTTGGAGGGTTTGTTGCATTAAAAAATTTTTAATGCCCGGTAGATAATTCAAAATGTTCTTTAGCGGAATCAACAATTCTTCCGTCTTCACATTTTAAAATACGTGTTGGAAATTTTTTAATGACACGATAATCATGTGTGGCCATCAAAACGGCCATACCACTTTTGTTGATTTGTTGAAATAACTTGAGGATTCCATCAGATATTTCCGGGTCAAGATTTCCGGTTGGTTCGTCTGCAAATAAAATCTGCGGTTCATTGATCAATGCACGTGCAATCACAACGCGTTGTTGTTCACCACCAGAAAGTTGGTGCGGCATTTTTTTCTCTACTGATCCTAATCCTACCTGGATGAGCACTTCACTTAGTCGTGCGCGCATTTTGCTGTTGTCCTGCCAGCCCGTTGCTCGCATTACAAAAAGAAGATTCTCAGCCACAGTGCGATCAGGGAACAATTGAAAATCCTGAAAGATAATGCCCAGTTTTCTGCGGAGAAGAGGTACCTGTGAGCTTTTGATGTTCCTGATATCGAAGCCGGCAACTTTGATATCGCCAAGCCGGAGAGGAAGGTCTGCGTAAAGTGTTTTTAATAAGGAAGATTTTCCGGATCCCGTTCGGCCTACAAGAAAAACAAACTCGCCTTTCTCAATATCAAAGCTCACCTCACCAAGAATCGTATTATGATCCTGGAAGATACTTGCATTGCTGACATGGACAACCGGATCGTTTGAAAACATAATTTTAGCGGATAGATGCGTTGTTATTTATTTTTACTGCTAACGGATAACACAGTAGTATTATTTTACTGCGTTGTCCGTGAACTATGATCCTCTCTATGCCAATGCTTTTTCCTTTGCCTTCTCACTTGCTTTCTTGTGATCAGCCAGGAATTTTTCAAGTCCGATATCGGTGAGCGGGTGCTTCAAAAGCCCTGTGATAACCGACAGCGGGCAAGTTACCACGTCAGCGCCAATTTCAGCGCACTTAATAAGGTGAACAACGTGACGTATCGACGCAGCGAGTATTTCCGTTTCAAAGCCGTAGTTGTCATAAATCAATCTCATTTGTGCAATAAGATCAACACCATCAATAGAAACATCATCTAATCTGCCAATGAATGGAGAAACATAACTGGCACCTGCCTTAGCCGCTAATATTGCCTGCCCGGGAGAAAATACCAATGTACAGTTTGTGCGAATGCCTTCGCTTGAGAATTTCTTAAGGGCTTTTACACCATCTTTAATCATAGGAACTTTCACAACGATTTTATCATCGATCTTGGCAAGCTCTTTTCCTTCGCGGATAATGTTGTCAAAATCTGTGGCGATAACTTCTGCGCTAACATTGTTGTCTACAATGTCACAAATGGCTTTATAATGAGCTCTTACATTTGATTCTCCTGTGATGCCTTCTTTCGCCATCAGGGAAGGGTTGGTGGTAACACCGTCCAATACGCCTAAATCATAAGCTTCCCTGATCTCATTTAAATTTGCTGTGTCAATAAAGAATTTCATAAACTACTTTTTTTTAAAATTAACTTAACTGTAAAGGTAAGGATGATTGAGAGTGTGTAAAAGAAACACGGAATTAAAGATTCCAGATAAATAGGCTATTTCAGAGGATTATTAAAAATAAAAAGGGCAAACCGAACATCGCACCGCTCAACCGCTTACCCTTGCTACCTTCCGATCCTGGGGGAGTTCAGCAGGAGCTGGTCGTGCCGGCTTGCCGGGTGGCAAAAGTAGGGAAAAGTGTTGAGAAAATTAATTAGCCGGTGAGATAATTAGCCGATTAGCCAATGGGGAATCAATGTCGTTTAGTTAAGCTCCATAAACTCCTCTCCTTTGGAGAGGTAGGGTGAGGCCAAATAAAAATAAAGCTTAACTAAACGACATTGAATGGGGAAATCAATGAACGGCGCTCAAAACTTTTATGAAACCTATTTGCTAATCAGCTAATTTACACTAAGCTAATCCTGATAAATAAAGATTAAACTCAAGCGGACTGGCTTCCTCAAAGCCATCGGCTTTTAAATCTTCTAAAATATCATCGTCAAACTCCAGGTCTCGCATTGATATCTTACCATCATTAAACCGCGTAATTTCCGTTCCAGTCATCCCGATAGGATTAATTTTTACAAGAATCTTGAAATCATCAAAGTCCCGCTTAAAATATTGATGTACGATATTATTGGCCTTTGCCATTCTTTATTTTCTTTTGCGACCTATGGTTCGACTAACATTGGATGAATATATCGAAACGGATCGACTTTTAATTCAGCGGCTAAAATACGAAGATGCCGAGGAAATATTTTTTACTTATGCCAGCAAGCCGGAAGCCACAAAATATGTTTCATGGCCTACTCACCAAAGCGTAGACGATACCAGGGCATTTCTTAATTATGCGCACGAAGCATGGAATGAAGGTAAGGACTACTCCTTTTCTCTCCGGCTAAAAGAAAATGGAAAGCTGATAGGAAGTTTCGGTATCGTGAATGAGAATGGTAAACTACAGTTTGGTTACACCATTTCACCTTCACAATGGGGACAAGGATATGCATCCGAAACTGTGATAAAGATGATGTCACTGGTAAGAAATCAGGAAGGTGTGTACAGGATAGGAACATTTGTTGACGTTGAAAACATTGCATCGCAAAAAGTTTTGACTAAAGCCGGATTGGTTGAAGAAGCGTATTTATCAAAATGGTTCAGGTTTGTGAACCAGGATAATGCACCAAAAGATTGTTTACTTTTCAAACTTCCACTTTAGTAGTTTCAGTTAGTTCCATTAGACTTATCGCCTTCAACATTTCATTTTCAAGTTTGTCGGCCCAGGCAAGAAGGTAACGGATAGCATCTGCTTTCACATTGTATTGAAGATTTCTATCGCATGGTTTGAGGTAGCCCAGTACTTCGGGATCAGATAATCTCTCCAATTGTATGAGATCAGTCCGGTCAAAACCGAAGGCCAGCATATCATGAATAAGATCATCCATAAGATATCCGCTTGTGGGACAATAGTCATTAAGTTGTTCACTCCAATCGCCATATTTTGACATCGCTCTTGAATGGATCTCTTCTCTTCGAAGATGGGTTATTTCCTGCGCTAAAAATCCGCAATTACAAGATCCCATATGTCCCCACTGGTACTTATCGCTTTCTTTCAGGCGAGTTGCTGTATTTCTAAGCGCTTGGACAATCCCGATAGATGCCTTTGCCATACTCCTTAGATCTGTCAATCGAATTTAGCGATTCTAATATTATCCCTTAAAGACTTTTACTCAATATAAAACAATGATCTCAAAATGGGATTATTATAAAGTGCCTACCATTCGAATTGGCGTTGAATTCACGGTTTTTCGCTTGGCATAAGTCGTGCTCTAGCGTATCAACAAATAGAGACTTAGTCTGGAGTAGTTGGTAATAGAATCAAAGATCGTGAACCGGGGTTGGTTCATGTTAGGCGCTGATCATGAGAATAGCATTGCTGTAGGATTGGTCAGTGCCTTTCTTTTTAATAGAAGGGTCTGAAAAATTGACGAATGAAAAAGGTAATTCACATAGTGCTTGGGGGTAATCATTCTAAAAGCAAACCTGGACTTAGAAAAATGGTAGAAGCGCTGGCTTTAGCTCAGGCTAACACCGGGTTAGACGTTTCAATTTGGAAAATCGGAGGGCATGAGGATGAATCTTTACACTTACCTGATTCAAAATCTTTCCCCCTAAAAGTAAATAGACTTAAGTTATCGGAATCACTTAAAGAAGCAGTTGAAAATTTAGGGGAAGAAACGATTATTCACGCCCACGATGGTTTTGTTCCGGAGTTCTTTGCATTGTCAAGGAAGCTAAGAAAGGCCAGGGTAAAACACAGAATGGTTTTGTCTCCTCACGGATCATACAGTGAGCTTAACTTTCGACGGTTATCACCTCTCAAAAAAGTTTATTACTATCTCTTTGAACGACCCGTTGTAAAAAACGCCTCCATGATTCACCTGGTTGGTCCTGCAGAAGTAAGCGGTTATAATTTTTTCATGGACAAGGTCACTCCATTTATTTCATTACCGAATGGGCTACCTGATATTGATGTTAATGAGTCCATGAATCGTGAGAATTTGATTACGGACAAATTCATTATAATTTATTCAGGGAATTTACAAACCTATGTTAAGGGATTGGATATTCTGGTACAGGCTTTTGCTGCATTTTCAAAAGAGGTATTTTCTGAGGTTGAACTATGGATGATAGGTAAAGGAAAAGAAGAGGATGAAAATGATCTGAAGTATGCGGTTAAAAAATTGGGTATTGAAAATCAGGTAAAGTTTTATGGTGATGTCGATAAACAACACCGAAGATCGCTTCTTCTAAAGTCACACGTCTTTGTGCAACCTAGCAGATTGGATTGTATTCCTGTTACTGCTTTAGAGGCAGCTTCTCTTGGACTACCCCTCATTGTTAGTGAAGAAACCAACCTGGGTGGACTGGTACGGCAATACGAAGCAGGGTGGTTTTTATCCAGGAATAATGTGAAAAATTTAACCCTTGCTTTTCATGACGCCTATTTCATGTATCAGACGGATGAAGCAACTTATCTCAAAAGAAATCATAACAGCTACCGCATGTTACGGGAGGAATTGACATGGAAATCTCTTGCCCGCAAGTGGAAGGAAGTTTATTCAGGCATTTCGTAGTATTTCAACTTCTGCATTTCAACTATTCTTATAACTTTCGGCCAAATGGTTAAAGTTATGAATCACTTTATTTCTAATCGCTTACTCTTCGGGCTGCTCATCCTTGTCATTTCTTGCTCGCGAAAAGAGACTGAAACAAAATTGCCAGAAGGGGTGGGACTTGATTTCACGAACCTGGATACCACCGTTAATGCGGCAAATGATTTTTATCAATATGCTAATGGTGGGTGGATGAATAAATCAGAAATCCCCGGCGACCGTGGCAGGTGGGGTAGCTTTGACGAACTGCGAGAAAGTACAGAATCGGATGTACTGACGGTATTGAACGAAGCATCCGAAAGTGATCAATATCCGGAAGGTTCAGATCAGCGAAAAGCGTCAGACTTTTTTCATGTAGGAATGGATTCTGCACTTGCTGAAAAGGCCGGCACAAAACCTTTAGCTACATTTTTTGATCAGATCAATTCCATTCAAAACAAGGCTGATATACAACAGTATTTTGTACGCCAGCAGCAATATGGATGGAATGCTTTTTTTGTTTTTGACACTGAATCTGATTTGAAGAAAAGTGATCAGGTATCACTATACATTTCTGCAGCAGGTATCGGGTTGCCCGAACGTGAATATTATTTCGCAACGGATCAAAAGTCAAAAGAGATAAGAAAAAAATATATTGAGCATGTTGCAAAAATGCTCGCGTTAAGTGGTGCCGATAAAAGCAAAGCTCCATCGATGGCTACTGCTGTAATGAACATTGAAACGAAACTTGCCGGGGCTACCTTAAAAAAAGAAGACTACCGTAATCCTGAGAAATTATACAACAAGAGATCGATTGACCAGTTGTCGAAAATGCTGCCATCATTCAACTGGCCGCTTTACCTTTCGGAAATTGGTATCAAGAACGCTGATTCAATTATTGTAACCGATATCGATTTTCTTCCTGCGGTTGAAACCATAATTTCAAATACCAGGCTTGATGATATTAAAGCTTATTTCCGGTGGTTTGTGATCAATCGTTCATCTAAATATCTAAGCCATGAAATTGTGCAGGCTGATTTCGATTTCTATTCCAAATACCTCGGTGGTGTGGAAAAGATGAGACCGCGGTGGAGACGTGTTCTGGGCACAACTGACAATGCAATAGGCGAGGCGTTAGGTAAGCTTTATGTTGATAAAAACTTTCCGCCGGAAGCCAAACAAAAAGCATTGGAGATGGTAGAAAACATTAAACTAGCCTTCGCTGAAAGAATTAAAAAATTGGATTGGATGTCTGACTCTACCAAACAAAAAGCCTTGCAGAAATTGAACACTTTCACGGTAAAGATCGGATATCCGGATGAATGGAAAGGTTACACAGGTCTTGTTGTTGACAAGGATCCAGAGAAATCATCCTACATTCAAAATGTCTTAAATGCAAACCGATTCGCTTTCGAGCGTGAGCTCGCTAAATATGGTAAATCTGTCGATCGTAAAGAGTGGGGGATGACGCCTCAGACAGTTAATGCCTATTACCATCCTCTGTTTAATGAAATCGTTTTTCCTGCCGCCATACTTCAACCGCCTTTTTATGACTATCGTGCAGACGATGCAGTGAATTATGGTGGGATGGGCGCAGTTATCGGACATGAAATATCGCATGGCTTTGATGATCAGGGAAGTCAATATGATGCGGAAGGAAATCTTAACAACTGGTGGACAGAGAGCGATCTCGAAAAATTTAAGCAAAAGGGTAAGGCATTGGCTGATCAGTTTAGCAAATATGAACCACTGGACAGTGTATTTGTCAACGGGGAATTTACTTTGGGTGAAAACATTGGCGATCTTGGCGGGGTTGCTGCAGCATTTGATGGTCTTCAGCTTTCATACCAAAAAAATGGACGTCCAGGCCCAATCGATGGACTAACTCCTGAGCAACGATTTTTCTTATCATGGGCAACAATCTGGAGAACTAAATATAGGGATGAGACACTGAGAACACAGGTGCTCACTGATCCTCACTCACCAGGAATGTATCGTGCTACAGGACCACTTTCTAATTTGGAAGAATTTTATAAAGCATTTGGCGTAAAAGAAGGTGACAAAATGTATCGCCCTGAGGCGGATAGGGTTAAAATCTGGTAGTCATTTGCAAATAGATTTTGTAAATCGGCACCTGTTTACTATAATTGCCTCACAAAATTTGATGCATGGGTAAAGGCGATAAAAAATCGAAGAAAGGAAAGATTGCAAAAGGTTCATTTGGTAACTCACGCAACAAGAGTGCGATCAAAGCAAGGATAAAGCGATCTGCATCTCAAAAGTCTGCATCAGCGCCGGTAGCTGAAGCAAAAACAAAAAGAACGAATCGTAAAAAAACTGAAGCTTGAGATTATGAAGAAACTGGTTACAATCACTTGGTGGTGGCACATATTAAATGATATGTGAACAGCTAAGTCGTGACCTGATAATAATAAAATTTGGAGGCCCGCTGTTCACAGCGGGCCTTCACTTTTTTATCCGATTTTAAAACAATATTAAACTTCGAATAGCGCAATGAAGTACGCACTGAAAACATCTTCAAGAAAACTTTTGGCAGATACGCTTACGCCCGTTAACATTTACCTGAAACTGCGTGATGTGTTTGCAGGCAGTATTTTACTGGAAAGCTCGGATTATCACGGTCATGAAAACAGCCTCTCTTTCATCTGCTGCCAGCCAATAGCCTCATTTGTTGTAAACGATGGAGAAATGAAAATTCAATATCCGGATGGCGCAAGCGAAGAGGAGAAGATAAACAAAGTCGGGCAGGTGACCGAAGGACTTGAGAAGTTCAGAGGTTCCTTTATACCAGACCCTTCAATTCGCAGTAAGTATGTGAGTTCAGGTTTGTTTGGATACATCGCTTACGATGGAGTGCAATACTTTGAAGATGTTCAAATAACAAAAAAGGAAAATCTCATTCCTGATATCACCTACAAGCTTTATCGTTATGTAATCGTGATCGACCACTTTTCAAATGAGTTACATCTTTTTGAGAATCTGGTGAACAATGAAGATAAGGTAACACTTGATAAAGTCGAGCAAATCATTTTGAGCAACCGGTTTTCAACCTATAAATTCTCACTTACCAATGGAGAAGAATCCAATTTCACGGATGATGAATTTCTGAAAGTCATTGATAAAGGAAAAGAACATTGCTACCGTGGCGATGTATTTCAGATCGTACTTTCCCGCCGGTTCACCTGCGGATTCAAAGGTGATGAATTCAATGTTTACAGGGCCCTGCGTTCGATAAATCCATCACCGTATTTATTTTATTTCGACTATGGAAATTTTAAGCTGATAGGCTCATCTCCCGAAGCGCAGTTGCAGGTAGTTAATAGCAAAGCGCATATTTATCCGATAGCCGGAACATTTCGCAGAAGCGGAAACGACCAGGAAGATGCTGAGCTTGCAAATAAACTTGCTGCTGATGAAAAAGAAAATGCAGAACACGTAATGCTGGTTGATCTTGCACGCAATGATATGAGTAGGAATGCAGATAATGTTCATGTTGAAGTATTTAAAGAAATACAATTCTATTCACACGTCATACACCTGGTTTCAAAAGTAACAGGCGCATTGAAAAATAATGCATCCGTAATTCGCATGGCTGCTGATACTTTTCCTGCTGGTACGTTATCAGGTGCGCCGAAACATATGGCTATGACCCTGATCAATAAATACGAAAATCTAAATCGCAGTTTTTACGGCGGGGCCATTGGCTTTATTGGTTTTGATGGAACATTCAATCATGCAATTATGATCCGCACATTTCTCAGCCATGAGAATAAATTAATTTTTCAAGCAGGCGCTGGAGTGGTTTCGAAATCTAAAAGTGAAAGTGAGTTGCAGGAAGTAAATAATAAGCTCGAGGCTTTGCGTAAGGCAGTGCTTCTGGCAGAAAAGATTTAAACGTGAGTAGAAATTATTAAAGATGAAGATATTAGTATTAGATAATTACGATTCGTTTACCTACAACCTGGTGCATATCATCAGGGAACTTGGATTCTCGCCTGATGTTTACCGGAATGATAAGTTAACAGTACAAGATGTTAGGAAGTATGATAAAATATTGTTGTCACCCGGACCAGGAATTCCTGATGAGGCAGGCATAATGAAAGCGGTTGTCAAGGAGTACGGTCCTACGAAAAGTATCTTAGGGATTTGTCTTGGGCATCAGGGAATAGGGGAAGTATACGGAGCAAAACTTTTCAATATCCCCAAAGTATTGCATGGTGTAACTTCCACAGCCGAAGTGAGGGATGATAACGAAATTCTTTTCAAAGGTGTAAGCAAAAAATTTCAGGCTACACACTATCACTCCTGGGCGGTTCTGGCCGACAGTATTCCTTCTGATTTGAAAGTAACGGCAGTAAATGATGAGGGATTGATCATGGGACTATCTCATGTAAAGTATGATGTGAAAGGTTTGCAATTTCACCCGGAGTCGGTTATGACAACGGAAGGACCGAAGATGATGGCGAACTGGCTCCGCTAGAAATGAGTGAATGAGTTGATGAGTGAATGATGGAATAAAATTTAATAATGAATAATTGAATAGAAATGAAAGAAATATTAAATGAGCTGATTGACCACCGCTCGCTGTCGAAAGAAACGGCGCATAAGGTGTTGGTTGATTTGACATCCGGGAAATACAATATCAGTCAGACGGCGTCTTTTATGACGGTTTACATGATGCGTAGTATTACCGTGGATGAGTTACAAGGATTTCGTGATGCGATGCTGGAGTTATGCATTCCTGTAAAGTTTGATGCACCGGTGATGGATGTTTGTGGAACAGGAGGAGATTCGAAAAATACTTTTAACATCTCTACTTTATCATCTTTTGTTGTAGCAGCAGCCGGTCAACCGGTGGCAAAGCATGGAAATTATGGTGTGTCCTCTGCATGTGGATCATCTAATCTCCTGGAATACTTCGGTTATAAATTCACGAACGACATTGATGAATTGAAAAGAAGTTTGGATCGCGCTAATATCTGCTTTATGCATGCTCCGCTTTTTCACCCGGCAATGAAAAATGTTGCACCCATTCGCAAGGAGCTTGGTGTGAAAACATTTTTTAATGTACTCGGACCAATGGTGAATCCTGCTTTCCCAACACGACAGTTGGTGGGCGTTTTCAGTTTGGAGTTAGCGCGTCAGTACGCCTATCTTTATCAAAACACAGACAAAGATTTTGTTATCCTTCATTCCATTGACGGATATGATGAGGTTTCGCTTACGGGTCCATTTAAATACTTTTATAATTCAGGCGAACGTATTGCTAATCCGGAAGACCTTGAACTGAAAAAATTATCGGCCACCGATCTTAAAGGTGGCGATTCAGTGGAAGAGTCTGCTAAGATATTCATGCAGGTGCTTGAAGGCAATGGAACGGAAGCGCAGAATGCTGCTGTTATAGCTAACGCTGCTATGGCATTGTATGCAGGACATCAGAAGGAGGGAGTGAAGTCAGCAGTGGACAAAGCGCGTGAAGCACTCGCATCCGGCAAGGCATTATCTACCTTCAAAAAACTTATTAACAAATAATTTAAACTCTCAGCCTTTGCATCCAACTATGAACATTCTCGATGAAATATTAGCACATAAACGCAAAGAAGTTGACGAACGGAAAAGCTTGTATCCTGTCAAACTTCTTGAGCAAAGCATTTACTTCAAGACACAACCTGTTTCCTTAAGAAAGTACATTCAACGCGAAGATAAATCAGGAATCATTGCAGAGATAAAAAGAATGTCTCCATCAAAAGGTGTCATCAACTCTTATGTGTCCATTGAGAAAACATCTATTGGTTACATGCAGGCAGGCGCTTCTGCTATTTCGGTGTTGACAGATAAAAAATTCTTTGGCGGCAGTAATGAAGATTTGACAACAGCACGAAAATTTAATTTCTGCCCCATACTTAGGAAAGATTTTACTATTGATGAATACCAGATTGTAGAGGCAAAGTCGATCGGCGCTGACGTTATTTTATTAATTGCTGCAGCGCTGGAACCTTCAAGTGTTAAAGCGCTTACTACTTTTGCTCATTCGCTGGGATTAGAAGTTTTGCTGGAAGTCCATAACAAAGAAGAATTGCAAGCCACTTTGGATGCAGGCGCTGATTTGATTGGTGTAAACAATCGCGATCTTAAAACTTTTCAGTTGAGCATTGAAATCTCAAAATCATTAGCACCATTAATTCCAAAAGATGTTGTCAAAGTTTCTGAGAGCGGAATCGAATCACCAAAAACAATTCTTGAATTGAAAGAATACGGCTACGAAGGATTTCTTATGGGCCAGAATTTTATGCAACACAGCAGTCCGGAAAAAGCGTGTAAGGAATTTATTGATGAACTAAATTTGCTTGAGAAAGGTACGAAGTAGTTTAAACTTTAAACGAACGATAATTTTGAAATTAGTAAATACTTTTTTGAAAGTGAATCTTTAAAGTCCCTCTCCTTTGCCTGTCCCGATTATTTCGGGGGAGAGGGATTTAGCCTGCCTGCTGCAGGCAGGGGTGAGCTTGCCTGCAGCAGGCAGGGCCAAAACTAAAGCATTAAGATGAACTCAAAACCTGTGGCATGTTTGAGAGGGCTAAGACTAAATTCATAGAAAATGAAACTAAAAATCTGCGGCATGCGTGAAGCAAAAAACATTGAAGAAATAGCTTCATTGTACCCGGATTACATGGGCTTTATATTTTATGATAAATCACCCCGTTATGTAGGAGAGGAGTTTGTTATCCCTAAAAATATTCCTTCATCTGTTCAAAAGGTTGGTGTGTTTGTTAACGAAGGGTTTGAAACTATATTGGGTAGACGTTCATCGATAGAATTTCAGTTTGTTCAATTGCATGGAGATGAATCAGTAGAACTATGTGAGGATTTAAAAGATGCCGGACTAAAAGTAATTAAAGCTTTTTCTGTAGATGATGATTTTGATTTTAGTGTGACAAAAAAATATGATTCATCCGTCGATTACTTTCTATTTGATACAAAAGGAAAGTATTATGGAGGAAACGCGAAAGTTTTTGACTGGAAGGTTCTTAAGCGATACAATCAACAAGTTCCTTTTTTTCTGAGTGGAGGACTTTCGCCTGAGAATATAGGTATGGTAAAGGAACTCAATGAAATGAATATTCACGCCCTGGATTTAAATAGCGGTGTAGAAATTTCTCCAGGACTAAAGAACATTGATAAGATTAAAGAAGTAAGCAGGATTCTTAATACAACATTAAACAAGTTATCCAAATGACATTCAAGGTTGACGAACGGGGATATTATGGAAATTACGGCGGCGCCTACATTCCGGAGATGTTATATCCAAACGTTGAAGAGCTTCGTGAAAATTATTTGAAGATCATTAACGAAGAAGGTTTTCAAAAAGAATTTCATGCGCTACTAAAAAATTATGTTGGTCGCCCGACACCACTTTATCATGCGAAGCGATTATCAGAAAAATACAAGACCACAATTTATCTGAAACGTGAAGACCTGTGCCATACCGGTGCGCATAAGGTGAACAATACAATCGGCCAGATTTTACTGGCAAAAAGATTGGGCAAGGAAAAAATTATTGCTGAGACAGGTGCAGGACAGCATGGTGTGGCTACGGCAACGGTATGCGCTTTGATGGGAATGGAATGCATTGTCTACATGGGACAAGTTGATATGGAACGGCAGCGACCAAATGTTGAACGCATGAGAATATTGGGAGCAAAAGTAATTCCGGCTACGTGTGGCAACATGACCTTGAAAGATGCCACGAACGAAGCAATGCGTCATTGGATTAATCATCCTACGGATACACATTATATTATTGGATCGGTTGTAGGTCCGCATCCCTATCCTGATATGGTGGCGCGGTTTCAGGCAGTGATCAGTGAGGAAATGAAGGTACAGTTGCAGGAGGAAATCGGTAATCCTTTTCCAGACTATGTGATCGCTTGTGTCGGTGGTGGAAGCAACGCAGCGGGTGCATTCTTTCATTATTTAGATGATGCGCACGTCAATCTGGTTGGCGTTGAGGCAGCAGGTAAAGGAGTTGATTCGGGTGAGTCCGCGGCAACAACTGCACTCGGTAAACCGGGTGTTCTGCACGGTAGCAAAACACTGCTGATGCAGACAAGTGATGGGCAAGTTATAGAACCGTATTCCATTTCAGCAGGATTGGATTATCCGGGAATTGGTCCTGTGCATGCGCACTTGTTTGAAACAGGCCGTGTTCAATTTGTGAATGCTACTGATGATGAAGCGATGAATTCGGGAATTGAACTCAGCCGACTAGAGGGTATCATTCCTGCCATTGAATCTGCTCACGCTCTTGCAGCTTTGTCTAAACTTGAATTCGAAAAAGATGATGTTGTTGTTGTCAATCTTTCAGGTCGCGGAGATAAAGATTTGGAGACCTACATCCGATGGGGAAAATATTAGTCAGCCAAATAGTTTATTAGCGGATTAGCCAATTATATAATCAATCAGATCATATGACAACATTAGCCTTAAAGAAAAATAGAATCACAGATTTGTTTCAAAAGAAAAACAATAACATACTTTCCGTTTTTTATACCGCAGGTTTTCCACATTTAGATGACACAGTAAAAATTGCAGAGCTTCTTGAAAACGCGGGCACTGACATTATTGAAATTGGAATTCCTTTCTCAGATCCCGTTGCAGATGGGCCTACTATTCAGGAGAGTAACAAGATTGCATTAGAAAATGGGATGAATCTTCATTTGTTAATTGACCAGGTAAAGGAAATCCGAAAAACAGTAAACATTCCTATCATCCTTATGGGATACATCAATCCGGTAATGCAATACGGCATTCAACAATTTTGCAAAGATGCATCAGCAGCAGGTGTTGATGGATTGATCTTGCCCGACTTACCAATGGATGAATACCTCAATGGCTACAAAGATCTTTTTGAAACGCATGGACTCAGCAATACATTTCTAATTTCACCCACAACTTCAGAGCAACGTATTCGAAAGATTGATTCGGTAACGAATGGTTTTATTTATGCGGTATCGGCCTCCAGCACTACCGGTGCAAAAGGAGAGTTTGCAAAAGACCAGGTTGAATATTTCAAAAAGTTAAAATCCATGAAGCTTCAGAATCCAATTCTTATTGGTTTTGGAATTTCCAATCACGAAACATTTTCAACAGCATCTTCTTATGGAGCCGGCGCAATAGTAGGCAGCGCTTTTGTTAACTTGTTAAGGAGCAGCGCTAATCTGGAAAGTGATATAAATAACTTTGTGAAGACACTGAAGTCAGGAGCTTAAAAAATTCAGCATTCACTCAAACTTTGATTGCTATCAAAAAATTTTGAACAATGATCATTCAATTAATTAATACTATTTCGACCGGCGATAAAAAATCAATAATAGAAGCTATTTCATCTTTTGGATACAAGGCTAATGAAGTGAAAACGCAGCGAGGTAACTATCTCGTCGGAATAGGAAAGAAAGAATTTGACATTCGCCAGATCGGGAACATGAATGGAATAGCAGACATCCACCGCGTTTCAGATGAATACAAACTCGTATCAAGAAAATGGAAAGTGAATCGTACTACCATTGACCTTGGCGACAATGTTTCCATTGGCAATGGATCACTTTCAATAATGGCAGGTCCCTGTTCCATTGAAAATGAAAAACAGGTTGAGCTTACACTGCAACACCTGAAAGAAAGCGGTGTCAGCATTATGCGAGGAGGAGTGTTTAAACCGCGAAGTTCTCCTTACTCATTTCGCGGTATGGGTGTCGATGGATTGAAGATGTGGTACAAGCTTGCAAAATCTGCCGGCATTAAAATTATAAGTGAAGTGATGCAGGTATCTCAAATTGCTGAGATGTATGACTACGTTGACATCTTCCAGGTTGGCGCGCGCAACACACAAAACTTTAACCTTCTTGATGAACTCGGCAAAGTTGACAGAGCAGTGATGATCAAACGAGGTATCTCCGGTACCATTGAAGAATTACTTTATTCTGCTGAATATGTTTTCTCCGGTGGCAATGAAAAGCTTATGCTTTGTGAACGCGGCATCAGAACATATGAACGTGCGAGCAGAAACACACTTGATATAAATGCTATTCCAATTCTGAAAGAAAAAACACATCTGCCGGTGATCGTTGATCCATCACATGGCATTGGTATGCGCGAATACGTTGAGCCGATCGCGCTTGCCGCTGTAATGGCCGGCGCTGATGGAATAATTTACGAGACCCATCAAAAACCCGAAGAAGCTGCATCCGATGGACAACAAACATTGAACTTCGAAGAATCAGCAAAACTAATCTCGGGTTTAAGAAAGACATTTGAATTGAGAGAAAGCTTTTGAAGGTACGAGGGACGATTTACAAAGTACGAGGTAGATTTTTTTAAATTAAAGAATTAACAATTAACCTTACCCCAAATGATTGTTTACGGAATAAAAAATTGTAACACGGTCAAGACTGCAGTTGACTGGCTTAAAAAAAATAAGATTGATTTTGAATTCCATGATTATAAATCCAAAGGAATTTCAGAGGCCAAACTAAAGGAGTGGAGTAAGCAGGTAGGGTGGGAGTCACTTGTGAACAAGCGAGGTACAACATGGCGACAGTTAGATGAGGCGACGCAAGCTTCTGTGAAAAATGAGAAGTCAGCAATTGCATTGATGAAAGAAAAAACCAGTGTGATCAAACGGCCTCTCATTGAAGAAGATGGAAAAGTTGTCGTGCTTGGATTTGATGAAGAAGAGTACAAAAAGAAATTAGCGAATTAGCCGATGTACTGATTAGCGAATTAAAACCTCCATTGGCTAATCGGCTAATTGTCAAATTGAATAATTAATTCATGGAACTCCAGCTACAAACCAGCTATCGTCAGATTTTCAATATGGCGATGCCGATTTCTTTGTCGATGGTTGTTCCTCAGATCAATTTCATCACGAATAATATTTTCCTTGGCGCATTAGGAGAAAGAGAATTAGCAAGTGCAGGAATTACCGGAGTTTATTACCTCATCTTCGCTGTCATCGGTAATGGATTGAATAACGGCCTGCAAATGCTGATCTCCCGGCGTGCGGGACAGAACCGGCCGGAAGAAATTGGCCGGTTATTTTTTAACGGAATATGGGTTGCACTAATGATTGCTGCGTTTGGCATCTTTGCTACGTATTGGATTGCACCATCAATTTTGTTACCCTCAATACAAGATCCTGTTATCGCTGACCAGGTAATGCAATTTTTGTACATCAGGATATGGGGCTTGCCGCTGCTTTATCTTTATGTAATGCGCAACGCCTTGCTGGTCGGCACTAATCAAACGAGATTGTTGGTATGGGGTACGCTTTCTGAAGCGGTTGCCAATATATTCTTTGATTACAGTTTGATCTACGGACGTTTTGGATTTCCTGCGCTTGGATTTAATGGCGCTGCCTATGCTTCCATCATTGCCGAAGGTGTGGGATTGGCAGTAATCTTTGTTGTGATTCAGCTAAAAGGTTTGAATACAAAATTCTCATTATTCAAAGGTGTGAAATTTGATTTTTCGATTTTCAAAATGATTCTGGTTCGGTCAAGTCCATTAATTGTGCAGTATGCGTTAAGCATCATTACTTGGGAATACTTTTATATCCTGGTCGAGCATCATGGTGCGAGAGCATTGGCTATTTCCAATACCATGCGAAACATCTTTGGTATTTTTGGAATCTTTGGTTGGGCATTTGCTTCTACGACAAACACAATGGTGAGTAATGTAATCGGGCAAGATCGTTATGAAGATGTTGTGCCACTGATCAAGCGCATTGCCCTTATCAGTTTTTGTTTTTCAGCTGCGATGTGTATTCTGTTAAATATTTTTCCCGAATGGTTTTTGAGCTTCTATGGACAAGGTTCGGAATTCATCAGAGAAGGAGTACCCGTAATTCGTGTCGTATCGGTTGCTCTTCTCTTGTTTTCATTTGGAACGGTGTGGCTGAATGCTGTAATAGGAACAGGTAATACAATTGTAAACCTGGTAATTGAGTTTACAACATTAATTCTTTACAGTGTCTATGTATATTTTGTATTGGAATATTTCAAAATGTCCATCGCATGGGGCTGGGCATCTGAATGGGTTTATTGGTCGTGCATGTTTGCTATGGCGTACTTCTATATTAATTCCGGAAGGTGGAAGAAGAAGAAAATATAATCCGTAAGCAAAGTTGTTGGTCATTAGTCAATGGTCATTAGGAATGCTCCTCCCAATGACCATTGACCAATGACTTTGAAGTTACTCATGAGCAGCTAAGAATTTTTTCTGCAATTATTGATTTCCTTGAGCATAATGTACCCAATCAATATCCTTTCTCAGAAGTGATTGCGTTTTTCCTTCGGGAGTTTCCTGCGAGGGATGAAAATTATAAACCCAACCTGCCTGTGGAGGAAGACTCATAAGTATTGACTCTGTTCTGCCGTCCGTATCTAAACCAAATTTGGTTCCTCTGTCCCACACGAGATTAAATTCTGCATAACGTCCTCTGCGAAGGTATTGCCACTTCTTCTCTTCTTCTCCGTATGGCAATGCGTTATTCTTATCCATAAAATAAATGTACAGGGGAGCGAAGGTTTGTCCTACATCTCTGACAAAATTGAAACGTGACTCTTTCGTGAATCCTTGATCATCTTTCAAATAGTCAAAAAATATTCCGCCAACACCGCGCGTTTCATGGCGGTGTTTGATGTAGAAATAATTGTCGGCCCATTTTTTAAATTCATTGTAGTAACTCTCATCGTGACGATCGCAGGTAGCTTTTAATTGTTTATGAAAATAAGAAGCATCTTCTACGTTAATGTAATGTGGTGTGAGATCAATTCCTCCGCCAAACCACCAGGTGTTTTTGCTTCCTGTCATTTCAAAGTACCTCACATTCATATGAATGATAGGAACAAAAGGATTGTGGGGATGAATTACTATGGAAACCCCGGTAGCAAAAAATTCGGATGATGTTGTGGGATCAAGTTGCATGGATTGTAAAACAGCTTCAGGCGTTTTGCCCCATACAGCAGAAAAATTCACACCTCCCTTTTCAATAATTTTTCCACCATTAAGTATGCGCGATAAGCCACCTCCTCCGCCGGACCGTTCCCAACGATCTTCGATGAACTTACCTTCTCCATCCGCTTCCTCAAGTTCGTTAGAAATGTTTCCCTGGAGATATAAAAACCAATCCCGTATTTTTTCTCTTGAAAGCATGGTGGTTAGTTATTGGTTAATAGTTCAATTCAAGACGATCCTTTTCAAATTTAAACAACTCTACCTCGTACTTCGTAAATCGTACTTCGTACCTTAAAATGGAAATCCTATTCCAATATTATAAATCACGGGTTCACGATTAGTGCCAAACGGTTGCAAAAATTTCATCTTGGACAATACCCATCGATCACCCTCATCACGTGCAGGGTCATAGACTTTTATCCCAACATCAAATCGCAAAATGAGAAATGTAAAATCCAATCGGACACCAAAGCCTGTGCCGATACCGATCTCCCTGTAAAACTGATTCCACAAGAATTCAGAATTTCCGTTTTCTATTACTTCATCATTCACTCTTTTTTGCCAGGGTTTAAAAGTCCAAACATTTCCGGCATCGAGAAAAACGGCGCCATCAACAAATCCAAAAAGATTTCTTCGTAGTTCGATGCTCGCTTCAAGAAGAATGTCGGCCGGCTTCTCAATACTGTAATCGAACAATCCGTTTGCCTTGGGGTCTTCGCTTAAGTTTGGTTTAAAAGATCCAGGTCCAAGTCTTCTTGGGCGCCACGCACGAACACTATTGCTTCCTCCTACAAAGAAGAATTTTTCATAGGGTAAAGATTCATTCGATCCATAGGGATATGCAACGCCAGCGTTAAATCGGTAGGCAACTACCGTATTTTTATCCACGATTCTGTTTTGGCGAACATCAATACCAAAACGCAGATATTGAAAATGTTGTAGTTGGTAATCCGATAGAAATCCAGGATCAGCAATATTCCAAAGTGTACCTCCACTTTCAAACTGCGTGCGAATGAAGACGGCATTCCTATCAAAAATACCATAGTTGTTGTGATTCCAGGTAAGGCCAAAGATCATACTGGTAACAAGCGATGGATAGAATGAATTAACTAAACTGAAGTTTCCCGACTCCTGCTGTTCCCCGAGAAAGTCGCGAAATTCTTTCGACGTATTCAGGGTATCAATAAGGGTAACGTTAGCAAAGGTAAAGGAATACTGGGTTGTCTTTTTATTCTCCAGTGTATAGGTTCCCGAAAGAGAGGCAAACGATCTTCTGTATTCGGGCCGGTCTGTATAGGAGTAACCTACCAGTAATTTTGTTTTAGGATTGTTGTTCCCCAATCCATATTTTACCCGCTCACTTAGGGGAAAAATAATTTGAGGAAAGGTCATAACAATATTGATACCCGCCTCGGTGCTCTTGTAAATATTCTGATCATTGGTAGCGGATGCTACACCTTCAAAACCGAAGCGACCTGTGAAATCAATTGTTTCTAATCCACGAAAGACATTTCTTTTTCTAAAAGAAGTATTAAAGAAAGGACCGGGGTATCCTTGTGTTACGTTTACTCCCGCTTCATTCGACCATTGGTAACGATCAAGCGGACTGGTAAATACATTGGCTACAAATTTTCCTCCCGTGGTATCGTAACTGATGTTCACAAATTTAAAAGCATCAAGGTTAGCAAGCTGGCGTTGTGTATCAAATGTATTTGAGCGACTATACATATTGCCGGGTTGTAGAAAGACGCGCTGGCTAAGGATGCGTAAATTGTAATTATCTTCAAAATAGCTGAAATGAATGCCGTGGTAATCCCGCGTCGCTCTTGTTTTTTCTCGGACATTGGCACCCCCATCGGTTATAAAATTTACATCTGTAATGGTAAACTTTTTGTGATGATCTCGTCTTACCGGATTGTTGATTATAATTTCAACACCCACCTTCTTATTGGCTTTATATGCAGTATCAACATCGAACACAATGTATTGGCGGCTAAAATCATAGTAACCAAAGTCTTTCAGGAGATAGTCAAGGCGTTCACGCTCGGATGAAAATTTACTCTGATCATAAGGCTCACCGCGTTTGATAAAGCTTTTGTTGGAATGTGCTTTTACCAGATTGCTAACCATTGTATCTTCTATGTCATAAAAAATGGTATCGATAAAATAGGCTTTACCGGGCGTTACTATATAAGTTACTCCTGCCTGTGAATCAAAGCTGTCTATTTTGTAAGTTACCTGGTTCTTAAAATATCCTTTGGAAGAAAGGTAGCCGCTGAAACGTTCTTTTGTTTGTCGCGTGGCGGAGGTGTCAAGAACGGAAAGTTTCTCTCCCCACTGCATAAAATTATTCCCATTTTCAATCTTATTTTCAAGGGTACGCACACGCTTTTGTTTTTTGAATTCAAGATTGTTGATCTTCCGGTTCTTACTTTGTGGGACAGAAGCAATTTTATCATCGAATTTTTTTTGAACTTCATCCTTTTTCCGAATGAATTTTTCCTGGTTGTAATTTCTTTCTCCCTTGTAATAAAACCAGACCAGGTAATGAAGTGTGGGTATGCCGAGGAATCGTCTGTTGGGCTCCTGTACATAAAGGTTTTTAAGATCATCCTTACCGATTTCTTTAGGGGCTTTTATGTGCTGTTCGAAAAGAAGTTTTTCACCGGGCTTTAAGTATTTTGTGCCCATGCACCCTCCAAGAAGGAAGGTTGAAAGAGTTAAAATGATTAAATATTTATATTTTGCTATCAAGCTTAACTATGATCTCCAGGGCGAAAAGTAAGTTCATCAAATCATTGCAAGTAAAGAAATACCGCAAACAGGAACAATGTTTTGTTGTGGAAGGGAAGAAAAGTATTCTCGAACTTGCTGAGTCGGATTTTGAAATAGTAATGGTGGTGGCACTGGAAGAATTTTTACGTGAGTATAGTGAAAAGATTGACGAGGCAGAATTGGTAACCGCCACTGTGTCTGACCTAAAAGGGCTTGGCGATTTTCAATCGAACGATACCGGCTTAGCCGTTGCAAGGATCAAACCAAATCTACCATTTTCAGTTGGTATAAATGAATTTGTATTGGTGTTGGATGACATCCGGGACCCGGGTAATCTCGGTACTATTGTTCGCACGGCTGACTGGTACGGCATCAATAAGATCATTGCTTCAAATGAAAGTGCTGACATTTATAATACTAAAGTGCTTAATGCCACGATGGGCTCGTTCACTCGTGTTAATACATATTATACCGACCTGGTTCCTTATTTAACGGAGACCAAACTGCCCGTGATAGGTACTTTCCTGGATGGAGAAAATGTCCATGAAGTTAACTTTGGGCATGGTGGCTTAATCGTCATTGGCAACGAGGCAAATGGTATTTCTTCAGCGATAGAAAAGCTGGTAACGAAGCGCATAACCATACCGCGATTTGGCAAAGCAGAGTCGCTTAATGCCGCCGTTGCAACAAGCATTGTTCTGGATAACCTGCGCAGGCATTAATTTCTAATTGCTGCAAAGAGTTTACATTTTGATTGGCCAAAATCTTAATATTGTTCTATGATGGAACTTTCCATTTATGGCGCCGGTGGCTTTGGCAGAGAGACAGCCCTGATGATTGAACAGATCAATGCGGCCGATCAATGTTGGAGCCTGAAAGGATTTTACGATGATGGAATTTCCAAAGGAGAAGTAATAGATGGGTTGCCTGTATTAGGTGGCATGGCTGAAGTTAACGCTGTTAAAAAACCGCTATCATTGGTAGTGGCAATTGCAGACCCGGCGGTAAGATGTAAAGTGGTTTCCCGGATTAACAATCCCAATATTAGCTTCCCGGTAATAGTGCACCCACAAGCTTTGATCGGTAGCGTTACTAACTTTTTTGGCCGGGGAACTTTAATAGCGGCGGGTTGCATTCTCACAACGGGTATTGTAACCGGTGAGTTTACGATAATTAATTTAGCTACAACCGTAGGACACGATGTTAAATTAGGAAGTTTCACTTCTGTAATGCCAGGCTGCAGTTTGTCGGGCCATGTTGAGATTGGCGAATGCACATTGATTGGAACCGGCGCAAAAATTTTGCAAAATCTATCGGTTGGAAAAAATTGTAAAGTAGGTGCAGGCGCTGTTGTTACAAAAAGCTTTGGTGATGATATGACTTTGAAAGGAGTTCCGGCCGGGAAGAAATGACCTATTAGATATAGGAATTTACGACAAGACGGAGATATTGACAGCTAAAGATTTAAGGAAAGAATTAAATGAACAAATGTCTGAACTATGATTGAAAATGATTCAATGAAAACTGTGATTAAGCCAGAATACCCGGAGAGTGAATTGACAGGTAAAATTATTGGCTGTGCCATAGAAGTTCACAAAGTTTTAGGCAATGGTTTCCAGGAAGTCATTTATCAACGAGCACTGGAAATTGAAATGAGAACTCAAAGACTGCAATTTAGTCGCGAACATGAAATGGAAATTTTTTATAAAGGAGAGAACATAGGCACAAGGCGAGTTGATTTCTTTGTTGAAGGAAAAATCATGGTTGAACTTAAAGCCGTGATTCAATTGGAGGATGTTCACCTCGCCCAAGCAATCAACTACCTGGAAGCATACAATATGCAGATTGGACTCTTAATTAATTTTGGCAGTCGAAGCTTGCAATTTAAGCGAGTAATGAAACCAGGAAAGAAATCATAGTTTTCATTGGCGAGATAGCTAACCTAATAAATCATAGTATTCAAATAATCAAACAAATCATAGTTCAGACAATTAATGCCTGCTCAAAACCCTCGGCCCTCCTGCAATTATTTCTTCCGTAGCATAATCAGAAAATTTTTCAAAATTCTTCAAAAATGCATTAGCGAGGTAGTTAGCCTTTTGATCGTAAGCATCTTTATCATGCCATGTGTTTCTTGGATCCAGAATTTCGGTTGGTACCGGAGGGCAGGAGGCAGGTACAGATACACCAAAAATTTCGTGCTCCTTAAAATTGACATTATCCAGTTTACCATCCATTGCGGCTTTAATCATAGCACGTGTATGCGCAAGATTCATTCGCTTCCCTTCGCCGTATACTCCACCTGACCACCCCGTGTTTATTAACCACACAGAAACATTTGACTCCTTCATCTTCTGACTAAGCATTTCCGCATAGACGGTAGGGTGTAACAGCATGAAGGGAGCGCCAAAGCAAGTTGAGAAAGTCATGACAGGTTCTGTAACACCAGTCTCTGTGCCGGCCACTTTCGCAGTATAGCCCGAGATGAAATGAAATGCAGCCTGTCCAGGATTAAGTTTTGAAATGGGCGGCAGCACGCCGAACGCATCGCAGGTAAGAAAGAAAATGTGCCTGGGATTTTTTCCAAGTGAAGGTATGGCTATGTTTTTTATATGATCGATAGGATAGCTGACACGTGTGTTTTCTGTTTTTGATGAATTGCTGAAATCAATTTCATTGGTACCTGCATTAAAAGAAGTATTCTCCAGCAGGGCGCCATTTTTTATGGCACGGTAAATTTCGGGTTCGTTATCTTCTGAAAGGTTGATGACTTTTGCATAACACCCGCCTTCGAAATTAAAGATCACATTGTCCGGTGTCCAGCCATGTTCATCATCACCGATAAGTTTTCGCTCAGGATCAGCCGATAATGTTGTCTTGCCTGTCCCGGATAAACCAAAGAACAAAGCGACATCTCCTTGCTTGCCCATATTAGCGGAACAATGCATGGGTAATACTTTTTTAAATCGCGGTAAGATAAAATTCAACGCAGAGAACATTCCCTTTTTTATCTCGCCGGTATAACCGGTTCCACCAATCAAAATAATTTTTCTATTGAAGTTCAGGATTGAAAAGTTATGTTGTCGTGTTCCATCTTCTTTATTGTTAGCCTTGAAGCCAGGCACACATACGATCAACCACTCTGCTGAAAAGGATTTCAGTTCACTTTCATTCGGTCGGATGAACATATTATGTACAAAAAGATTTGACCAGGCATATTCTGTTACCACACGCACATTGATTCTGTATCGTGGATCAGCGCATACATATGCATCACGCACATAAATTTCCTTTCCGTTTAAATAGTTAATAACTTTTTTAAACAGCTTATTGAATTGCCTGGCTTCGAAGTGAATGTTCGTGCCGTTCCACCAGACTGAATTTTCAGTAAGACTATCGTTTACAATAAACCGGTCGCGCGGTGACCTTCCTGTAAACTCACCTGTGTCTATTGTGATAGCTCCGGTGCTGGTGAGTTTTGCTTGTCCAAGTTGAATACTTTTTTGAATGAGTTCGTCTGAGGAAAGATTCCAATGGGCAATACCCTCCGTTATGCCAAGTCCGGACAATGAATCCGTGCCTGGCTTAATACCAATTTCTCGCATTGCTCTACGTTTTAGGTTAACTCCCCAAAGTTACCAAATAAGCGTTAGCTCAATCGTTTGCAATAACATATTTTTGCACTTTTACCTCAAGTAATGAGGCTTGCGAAAATGAAATTATAGGCCTACTTTGGAGCTCCTTAAAACATCATTTTGTATTACCACCCTGAACCAATTGATTCTTTGCGTTAATGAATTCTGACAAAACTTTTTTTGGTCATCCCCGTGGGTTGGCCACGTTGTTTTTTACTGAAATGTGGGAGCGCTTTAGCTATTACGGCATGCGGGCTTTGCTCCTTTTATTTATGGTTGCCGCAGTAGAAAAAGGGGGTATGGGGTTGGACGATAAAACGGGTGGTGCCATTTATGGTTTGTACACTATGTTCGTTTACCTGTTAGCGCTCCCGGGCGGATGGTTAGCGGATAAGTATTTTGGATTGCGTAAATCCATTTTTTATGGTGGATGCATTATTGCACTGGGTCATTTCTGTCTTGCTTTTCCTTTTATAGAAACATTTTTTTTAGGACTGCTCTTTATCGTTATGGGTACCGGTTTGCTCAAGCCTACAATAAGCAGTATGGTGGGTGAACTTTACTCTTCCAATGAACAAGCCAGGCGCGATGCCGGGTTTTCAATCTTTTACATGGGCATAAATCTGGGTGCGCTGATATCGCCGATTATCACAGGGTACCTCGGACAAAAAATAGACTGGCATTACGGTTTCGCAGCAGCAGGTATTGGTATGGTCTTAGGCGTGATACAATACAAAGTCACGGAGAAAAATTTAGGTACATCAGGACTCGAACCCAGTCGCCTTGCAGATGAAGGTCAACAAAAAAAACGCGATCGCTCAATTCGAAACGGACTTTGGATATTTGGCGCGTTGCTTACCGTGTTCGTTGGGTTGCTATTGACACGAGTTATATCAATCGATCCCGTTCTGTTTGCAGGAGCCTCCGGTATTGTTATTCTCGCAAGTGTTATTATTTATTTCACTTATGTTTTCGTCGCCGAGAAACTTGATGCGACTGAAAGAAAAAAAATACTGGCCATATGTATTTTGTTTCTTAGCGCTACCATGTTCTATGCAGGATATGAAGGCCAGGGATCGTCATTGAATTTATTTGCGGACCGTTATACCGATATGTTCATTGGCAGCTTTGAGATGCCGGCAAGCTGGCTGCAATCTGCACCACCCGTCTTTGTATTGATATTTGTTCCCATCTTTGCATGGCTTTGGGTCTGGCTTTCTAAACGAAATTTAAATCCTTCAACACCTGTAAAGACTGCACTTGGATTAATATTCATGGGACTGGGATATCTGGTTATGATGGGCGCCTCATTGATAATGATAGGAGGAGAGAAGCCTTTACCAACATGGTTGATTGCAACGTACATGCTACATACTTTTGGTGAGATTTGTTTATACCCAATTGGACTAAGTGCTGTAACTAAATTATCGCCTCAGCGATTGGTAGGCCAAATGATGGGAGTTTTCTTCATGGCGCTTGCCCTGGGAAACCTTACAGCCGGTTTGTTTGCCGGTCAGTTTGACAATGAATCAATAACCCGTAACCCAAATTTGCTGATCGATCTTTTTGGACTTGTCGTGAAGATCACCTTGATTTCAGGAGCTGTTGTTCTCATCTTCAGCAAGCCGATTAGGAAATTGATGGGGGATATAAGGTAGTTAGGTACAATGCTTTATCAATGAGAGATAGGTATTTTAAAAAAGTAACACTTTACAGATTGATACTTTTGGTTTTAGCTTTTTTTTGCTACTTCCTTCAAGTAAATGATCTGACTGACTACGCGATATTAATTGTGATTTTTGTGTTGTTTTTTGGAATCTTTTCAATTTCTGATGTTGAGGTGAGGAGTCGAGATGTCAAAATCAGAAAGAATTATTTTTGGGGACTTATTGGACTCAAATGGGTCCTTGACTTTAACCAAATTACTGGATTAAGGACCAAAGAGTATGAGATAGAAACACATGAAGATGCGTGGATGTTTACTGAGAATTTGTTTACTTTCCTCGCAGTAGATTTCTTGAGACCGAAAGTGAAATGGCTTACAACAAGGTTATCCTATGTGGATAAAGGAATTGAAAAGGACATCGAATTAAAGATGAATAGAGATCACTATCTAGAAATTTATCGTAGGATAAAGCACAGTGCCTAATAATCGTATATAAATTATTTCTGCAGAGTTTGAATTTGATTACTAATGGTCTGGCACACTTTATTATTGGACATTATGAATAAAGATTGATTACTAGAAATTAAAAGACTGTTATGAGCAGAGCAAAAATTGTGGACTACTACATTCAAAAACTTGACAACAAAGACTTTGAAATTTATGATGTGCGAAAGGAGTTAGAGAAAAATAACGTAGGTGAGGAAGAGATAAAAGTAATTGTGAGGCTTGTGGACAATGAATTACAAAGACATCTTAGGACAAAAACAAATAATGACAGATCCAATGACTGGGTCTGGATTGGATCAATACTTACCGTTGTTGGAGCAGGAGTCACTATTGCCACGTATACTGGTATAATAAATATGGGGAACTCTTTTCTGATTGTCTACGGACCTTTCTTAGGTGGGCTCTCAATTCTTCTTGGTGGAATTGCAAGAAGAAGAAGCTACCGAAGAACTTCATGGATTGATTGTGAAAAGAGTAATAAAGCAAACTGGTTCAAGAGGCAGAGGTAGCAAATATGAATTGCTAAACTAATTGGCCGCTAATTGGCCGAATAGGCCGGGAATAAGCCGCTAATTGAATCATAGTTTGCAACTCTCAATACCTCACAGACAAAATTGAAATGAGCAAGTCAGCATACCATGAACGCTTCACATTACATCAGAAGTCGTGATGATTACAATCACCCCCTCGTTGTCAACAATTTAAAGGAGTTGGCAATTATGTGTTTGCAACAACGAATGCTTGTGCCAGGCAGGTTCAGGGTACTCATTAAGTTTGTTATATTTAAAAAATTTTGTGTCGGGAACGCGCTACAACTGGTCAACTTGGCATTCGTCATCACTTTATTTACCAAGCTCTCCTAAGCCCGTTCCATCGCAAGCATCGACAAGAAATTTGAATTGAAACATAACCTAAACCTAAACATAAATGGAAGAAAGCAAAACTACTTTTAAACCGTTCATTCCACCGGAAAAAACAGTTGCTGAGTTTACTGTAAAGGCGGTAGTTTTTGGATCACTGTTCGGAATTTTATTTGGATCGTCAACAGTGTACCTGGCGCTTAAAGCGGGACTCACCGTATCGGCATCCATTCCTATAGCAGTAATTGCAATTACGCTGGGACGAAAATTTCTGAAGACCACCATTCTGGAAAATAATATTATTCAGACCACTGGTTCGGCTGGAGAATCAATTGCAGCAGGTGTTGTGTTCACCCTACCTGGGTTTTTATTTCTTTCTCCCGGCGCTAACGGTGAAAATTACTTTAATTACCTCACGATACTGGTATTGGCTTCTTTTGGCGGCATGTTGGGAACATTGATGATGATTCCCTTAAGACGCTCATTGATTGTGAAGGAGCATGGCACACTTCCTTACCCGGAGGGAACTGCATGTGCATCCGTGTTGCAGGCCGGTGAGAAGGGTGGGGAGTTCGCTCGCACTGCTTTTATAGGAATGGGCGTAGCATTCTCTTATGCGATCCTCCAAAAAATATTACATATTATTGCTGAGACGCCAACATTTATCACACGACAGACAAATAAATTTTGGCCTTCGGCTACTATTAATGGAGAGATAACACCAGAATATCTTGGTGTGGGATATATAATTGGCCCGAGAATATCAGGCGTACTTGTCGCTGGCTCTGTGTTGGCATGGTGGGCAATGATTCCGTTGCTTGCTACTTTGATAGATCCTGAGGTAGCAGCCGGTCAGTTGACGAAATTGAATATTAAGCTGAGCAAATATGGATGGGATGAAACCACAAAAACATTTTCTGATTACTCTTTTGCTCTCTACAATGCTTATATAAAACAAATAGGTGCTGGTGCTGTGGCAGCGGGTGGATTTATCACCCTACTGAAAACGATGCCCACTATTATAAGTTCCTTCCGCGAAAGCATCACATCCTTGAAGGAGAAAGGTACAGCAACTATTGCCCGCACCGATCAGGATTTATCTTTCAAAGTTGTAATCATAGGAAGTATAATCTTGATTGGCCTTACTGCCATACTCCCCAACATTCCAGGCGAAGGTATTTTTCAGCGACTGTTGATCGGTATATTGGTTATTATCTTCGGATTTTTCTTCGTGACCGTTGCTAGCCGCATAGTGGGATTGGTTGGATCAAGCAACAGTCCAATATCAGGTATGACGATCGCCACCTTGATGGGTACCTGTCTAATCTTCATTGCTGTGGGCTGGACAGGAGAATTTTATGAACCTATGGCACTTGTAGTGGGAGGAATGATTTGTATTTCCGCCGCTAATGCGGGAGCTACATCTCAGGATTTAAAAACCGGTTACATTGTAGGTGCTACACCTAAGTATCAACAATTATCATTGTTTATTGGAGCAATCGTTTCATCAGTTGCGATTGGTATTATTGTTAAAATACTGGACATACCATCTGCGGAGTTGAAAGCCGCAGGTGTTGAACATGCTATTGGTGAAGCATACGCGGCACCACAAGCAACGTTGATGGCAACTTTGGCCAGAGGAATACTTTCTTTCAACCTTGACTGGCAATATGTTATGGTAGGTGTGTTCATTGCCATTACCGTTGAGCTTTGTGGGATCAAGGCGTTGGCTTTTGCCATTGGTTTGTATCTGCCGCTTTCGACTACATTGCCCATTTTCATTGGTGGTGCAATAAAAGGTATTGTTGACTGGAAATTACAAAGCAAATTGAATCCAGAAGGAGAAGAACTTAGTAAAGGAAATCTTTTCGCGACAGGTTTAGTTGCTGGGGGTGCCTTGATGGGAGTTGTGGCAGCAATACTGGTTGTGTTTGCCCCGGGATTTATGAGCGCTGTTAACATTGAGGAACCCATACACCATGCTCTTGGTGGCAGCACTTATCAATTGATGGGAACATTGTTTTTTATTGCTATGGCGCTTTACCTCTATAGGACTGCAAGGAGTAAATAGGTGTGTTTAGTAGATTTGATTAAAAGCAAATGACAGAGAGATTTCTGCCCATAGCTTGCATCATATTAGTATTTACTTCTCTGATTACTTGCACTTCGCGTAAAGCTGAGTCTGAAAGCGCATTGCTTTTAGACTCAGCTTCTATCAAGTCAGGTCAGAAAATATTTACCGAAAACTGCAGCGCCTGTCACAACTTTAAGGAAGATGGCATCGGCCCGCAGTTAGGTGGATTGACGTTAATAATGCCTGTTGAATGGATCAAAAAGTTTATCAAAGATCCGAAAACAATTTTGGAATCAGGTGATGAACGAGCCTCACACTTGCACGAGCAATTCAAAACCATCATGCCTTCTTTCCCACATTATTCAGAAGAAGAATTGGATGACCTTGTAGCTTTTTTAGCTACACAAAAAGCCCCCGTACGAAAAAGTATTTTCGATCCTAATGCGCTGAAAGATCCAATCCCTGACATTATCCCTTTGTCCGATCTTGTTGTGGAAATGGAAGAAATTACTCAGATACCACCCTCAAGCGATAAAGGCCAGCTTACAAGAATATGCAAATTAGATACACGCCCTGGCTCCAATGATTTGTTCATCGTTGATCTTCGGGGAAAATTATATCAATTAAAAAACAACCAGCCCGTACTTTATCTTGACATGGTTAAAGAACGACCAAAGTTCATTGAAAATCCAGGCTTAGCTACAGGGTTTGGAAGCTTTGCCTTTCACCCGGAATTCCAGACAAACGGATTGTTGTACACTTCTCATACGGAAGGTCCCGATTCAGGGATTGCGGATTTTGCCTACGCTGACTCCATTAAAGTACTTTTGCAATGGGTAGTAACGGAATGGAAAACGGATAAACCTAATGCACTTCCATTTGAAGGAAAAGGCAGGGAACTCTTGCGCGTTAACATGGTGCATTCCTATCATGGCATGCAGGAGATTACATTTAATCCTCTGGCCAAAGCAGATGATGATGACTACGGACTTTTATACATCGGAATAGGCGATGGATCGAGTGTGGAGTTTGGCTATCCTTCTCTTGTGCACAGTAAGGAAAAAATATTAGGTACGATTATACGCATTGATCCTGCGGGGAAAAATAGTAAGAATGGTAACTATGGAATTCCTCCGAATAATCCTTTTGCCAAAGATGAAAATCCCAACACGATTAAAGAGATTTATGCATATGGTTTTCGAAATCCACATCGGATTTCCTGGACTTCATCAGGGCAGATCATCGCATCAAACATCGGGCATCATCATATTGAATCCTTGTACTTGATTCTGCCGGGACGTGATTATGGATGGCCCCTGCGTGAAGGAGGATTTGTTATGGATCAGTCCAAAGGAATGAACAATATTTATCCATTGCCTTCGGATGACGAAAAAAATAATATTACGTATCCCATAGCGCAGTATGATCATGATGAAGGCAATGCTATTTCGGGGGGATTCGAATACTGGGGAAAGGCGATACCTGAATTGAAAGGAAAATATTTGTTTGGCGATATTGTGAAAGGCAGATTGTTTTATGTGGAGATGAAAGATGTGAAGTTGGGAACTTATGCTCCTGTCAAGGAATGGAGAATTACAATAGGAGGTGAGTTAAAAACATTGGTAGAATTATGTGGAGCCGATAAAGTAGACATGCGCTTTGGCCGCGATAATGTTGGCGAAATTTATATTATGACAAAACCGGATGGGAGAGTCTATAAGCTTGTGCACGCCCGTCATCAGGGTGTGTAGAAAATAAAAAAATTTATTCCACTTTTATTATCGTTGCCTGTCGTGCTATTATGCTCCAACTGTTATTTGAAAATTTCCAGATGTTAGTAAACTCTTCTCATTACCAATTTTCCTGCGTTGTCGAATCAAGACAAAAAGTGCTTAATGAACACCAACAATCATTGTGAATGACGTTTCATGGCTTTTCTCTTAAAAAACTTAAAGATTTCCATTGTTATCAGTATAACTGATGCCATGGGCAATAGCGCCATCCATTCGCGCCCGGATATGATATCTATTCTCAAAATATCTGACATCACCGGAATGTAAGATGCAGTCAAATGAACGAGTTGCGCCAGAACAATGCTCACAAAAACGAAATAATTATCCTTAACAGGAATTTTGAATAACGATTGTGTTTCAGAGCGGCAATTCAGCACATGAAAGTTTTGCAGCACGACCATCAGCATGAGGGTAATGGTACGGGCATGCAATTCGTTGTACTGCAAAACTTCGATAAGGTAATACCACGTACCAAAACAGAGCAGGGTAATGATCAGTGCGCTGAGTGCAACTTCCTGGATCATGATTTTATCGAAGATCGATTCATCGGGTTTACGCGGAAGGGAACTTAGAACGTCATCACTGTTCTTCTCAAATGCAAGTGCAACATCTTGTATACCATTGGTCACGAGGTTTAACCAAAGTAGTTGAACGGGCAGGAAGGGGAGCGGCAATTGCGTAAACATAGCCAATGCTACCAGCAGAATTTCGGCAAGACCGGTGGAGATGAGCATGTAAATAATCTTTCTCAGATTATTATAAGTCATCCTTCCTTCCACTACACCGGCAACAATTGAGGCAAAGTTATCATCGGTAATTATGAGAGAAGAAGATTCTTTCGCAAGGTCTGTTCCGCTTCCCATGGCAATGCCAATGTTAGCACTCTTTAGCGCGGGGGCATCATTGGCACCATCGCCGGTAACGGCTACAAAATGACCTGCATTTTTCATGGCGTTAACGATTTCCATTTTCTGCAACGGGCTCACCCTTGCAAACACGCGCTTATCTTTTATGGCATTTTGAAATTCTTCTTTGCTTTTGCCTTGCGATAATTTTTTTAATTCCTGCCCGCTGATCAGTTGATCTTCAGTTTCCGCAAGTTTCAGTTGTCTTGCAATGGCAAATGCAGTAATCGGGTGATCACCCGTTACCATAGCCACATGGATTCCCGCTTCATGGCAAGTGTGAACGGCGTCTTTGGCTTCTGGCCGCAGTGGATCAATCAACCCGACTAGTCCTGCCAACTGAAGGACTGTAGAATCTTCCTCTTCATTTTGTACCGGGGCAAAGGCAACTAATAGCACACGATAGCCTTCTTTGGCGAGTACCTGCATTTGATTTTCTGCTGTAACTCTATCCGCGTTTTTTAATTTTGGTATAATGACTTCACCTGCTCCTTTTACTGCATAGAGTAGTTGGCTTTCATGTTGATAGTAGGCTGCGGAGTATTGTTTCTCTGATTCATAAGGCACCATTTTTTTTATGTCTACATCCTCTGTAAAGGAAGCCGGTAATTTTCCAACTTTATAAGCGAGTGCGCGAAGAGCAACATCTACTGCATCGCCGGAATGTTCCCAGCCGTTATCCGTTTTGCGCAAGATGCCTTCATTACAAACCACACTGCAACGTATAAATTGATGAAGTGCTTTATCATTAGAGGAAACCGCCGTTTTATTTCTTTCATCAATAATTTCACCTTCTCCATTATACCCCTGTCCCGTTACAGCAAGCCTTCGCTCATCATTTAATACAATTAATTTTACGGTCTGTTGATCCATCGTAAGTGTACCGGTTTTATCCGAAGCAATTAACGTACAACTTCCCAGGCCTTCTACCGCTGGCAATTCACGAACAATAACATTTTTCGTTGCCATTCTTCTTGTGCCAATCGATAACGCAACGGTCAAAGCAACCGGTAGACCTTCCGGTATAGCGGAAACACCGACAGCAACCAGTAAGAAAAACAATTCTCTCACGGGCATATCACGAAAGAGCCCGACCGCGCCGATGATAACACAGGCAACCAATATAGCTATGCTTATTTTTTTGGAAAAAATTTCCATCCGCTTAACGAGTGGAGGTTTGGCAGATTCCCCTGACTTAAGACTCTCCGCGATCTTTCCTATTTCAGTTTTTGTACCGGTGGAAACAACGATTCCTATTCCTCTTCCTTTTTGTACGGCTGTTGCAGCGAAACTCATATTAAGCTGATCACCCAGCGAGAGTTCATCTCCATGAATGGGGTCAACTGCTTTGATAACAGCAACTGATTCGCCTGTCAGCGAGGCTTCTTCTATGTTAAGGTCTTTAACTTCGATTAATCGTAAATCGGCAGGTACCTTCACGCCTGACTCAAGAATTATTATATCACCGGGTACAAGCTCTTCGGCTTCGAGGAGGTATATTTTTTTTCCCCGCTTAACCCTCGCTTTAACCTTGACCATGTTTCTCAGCGCCAGCGCACTGCTTTCGGCATTCCATTCCTGGTATGTGCCAAGCAATGCATTGATGATCAGAATGGCCATGATAAATATCGCGTCTTTTACTTCATTCGCTAAAACTGATACAATTGCCGCTCCGACCAGGACGTAAATCAACGGACTAAGAAACTGGCGGAAGAAAATGATAAGGAGGGTTTTTCTTTTTGGCTGCGGAATTTTATTTTTTCCGTAAGTCGCCTGTCTCTGTATTACTTCCTCTGATGATAAGCCGTCAATATTTGATTGAAGAATTTGCAAGACTTCATTGACCGAAAGCTTATACCACAAATGTTGCTCCATGAGGTCTTTAAAATTTTAGCGTTATAAAATCATTGTTGTCCGACTAAAATGTAGCATTCGTTTCAATCCCTGGATTTTCTTGATGTTTCTTTATCTGGCCTCACTCCTACCTCTCTCTCCGAAGGAGAGAGACTATGGAATCAAGAAAATCAAGGGATTACATAGATGTTCGTTTTTTTAGTCGGACATTAGTCTTATAAAATTTAGAGCAGAATAACTATCCGAGTACTTCTATTCTATGCGTTACATGATTTGATTTGGAATCAAACAACAAAGTATGCCTGAGCGGACTTTTTATACATTCGTAGACTTCAATACTACCCGGATCAGCGTTCCAGAAAGACAAAGAATTTTCGTATTCGGTTTCTGAAATTTTTTCTCTTACAGTGTTGAGATCATTAAAGCTAATTCTTCTGCAATTCGTATCAGAAAAAACACTATACTTTGTAAATGGCAAATGTGAAATGACCCGGAGTACTAATTGTTTTTCAGCAACATATTCGAAGTATCGATTCTCGTGACCGCTGAGATACTTAACCTTTATACCACTTACCTCTCCCACATTTAGTTCATCAAAGGCTTTTTGGGATAGTGTATCGGCAAGTGATGTTGAGAACACAACAGGTTCGGCTTCATTGTAGGCAATACTTTTATCTGGATCTGACGGTTGGATTCGGTTACACGAAAGCGCTGATATTGCAAGAAGGATAGGGAACAGGTAGAGATATTTTATGAAACTGTTTTTCATTCTTGTAATTCCTGAACGGCAAAATCAAATCTATTTATCTAGCTATGATGATCGATAACTTTTTTCAAAGCTTCCAGTGCATTAGCCTCTTCTGAGTTAATGCCACCATCGGCGGTAAAGATTTCCTGGATATCTTTTATTACATCACCTTTGAGCGGTGAACCGTTTTTGCTGAAATGATCAAAACTATCTTCCAACAATTCATTCATTTTGGATTTATCAAAGGTGTTATATTCCCGTATAGCATGGTAGAGTTTCCTTTCAAGATCTGTACCTGCCGGAAATAAGTTTTTCATTTTCTCTTTGATCACTGCCATTTCGGAAGGATCAAAATTATGATCCGACTCCGACATATGCACATAAATGAACAACAGCAGATCAGCAAAAGTAGAGTGAATGACCATGTTTCTTTCGAATGTTTAATAATGTTGAAATATAGGAAAAATAGAAAAGGTACTGAATTCCGTCTGTGTAAATATGTTAATCGTTAAAGGCTAAACGTTAATGGGCATCCGATTAACTTATCCTCAAACTTCGAATGTAAAACCTCCTTCAATCAATTTGTCGTAAATCTTCTTATCGAACCTGTACAAGTTCGCTGCGCGATGCGAAACATCTTTTTGCTTTTCGTTGCACGGTACCAACAAGTTCATTTTCGCAAGCTTTCTTCTGAAGTTCGGCTTATCCAGTTTTTTCTCCAGGATAGTTTCGTAAAGTTCCTGTAGCTGGTGAAGTGTAAATTTTTTGGGCAACAAATTGAAGCCGATGGGTTCGTGCTGAACTTTGTGTTTAAGATGTTCAAAACCCGAATTGAGTATTTTGTTATGATCATACACCATAACAGGAACCTTGTGAATATTAAACCATTCCGCATCAGAAACTGAAGTGCCCGGATGCAATTCAAAATCCTCCGGGTTTACCAGGGCGAAATATGCCACAGTAATAACGCGCTTTGTCGGGTACCGGTTAATGTCACCAAAAGTCCGCAGTTGCTCAAGGTAGATTTTTGACACCGATGTTTGGGCCGTTAAAATACGATAAGCCGCATCATCGACGCTTTCATTGTATTTTATCCATCCACCGGGCAATGCCCATTGGCCTTTGCTTATGCCTTCACCGTGTTTAACAAGAAGTATATAAAGCTGGGAATTCTTAAAACCAAAGATCACGCAGTCAATAGACAATGCATCAATTATATCCGCTGAAAATTTGCTTTCTTCCATCTCCGGTTACGTTTGAAACTATTTTTTTCATAATGTAGTCACTTTGACTATATTTGCCCAAAATTTTTTTGAAACAGGAATCCTTTTCCTGTTTCAGGAACGTAAAGATGCAAGTTTAACATAATCGTAAATGGCAGCACCGGAATATCTTTTGGGTTTCGATGTAGGAAGCTCTTCTGTTAAAGTTACATTGCTTAATGCCAATACGGGCACCTCCGTTAGTTCGGCAAGTTCTCCTTCAACGGAAATGCAGATCGATAGCCAACAAACCGGTTGGGCAGAGCAAGATCCTGAAATGTGGTGGAAGCATGCTGTCATAGCAACAAAGAAAGTGATGGAAACATCCGGGGCTTCTGTTGATGGCATTCTTGGTATCGGTATTTCATATCAAATGCACGGCCTCGTTGTTGTTGATCAAAATCAAAATGTATTACGTCCCTCTATCATCTGGTGCGACAGTCGCGCTGTTGCTATTGGTGAAGATGCTTATCAGAAATTGGGCGAACAATATTGCCATGATAGCTTGTTGAACTCACCAGGAAATTTCACAGCCTCAAAACTTAAATGGGTAAAGGACAACGAGCCTGATCTTTATAAAAAAATTCATAAGATCATGTTGCCGGGTGATTACCTCGGCATGCGATTGACCGGTGAGATTTTTACTACTGTTTCCGGTCTCTCTGAGGGCATGTTGTGGGATTATAAGAAGCAAAGTGTTGCTGATAAATTATTAGAGCACTATGGAATTGATCCGAAGTTAATCTCCACAATTGTTCCAACCTTCGGCGATCAGGGTAAGCTTACATCGCAAGCTGCAAGTGCTTTGGGTTTGAAATCCGGAATACCGGTTAGCTATCGCGCGGGCGATCAGCCAAACAATGCATTTTCATTAAAGACTTTGGATCCGGGAGAGATTGCTGCAACGGCAGGAACGTCAGGTGTGATCTACGGAATTGTTGGTAAGCCTGCTTCAGATAAATATTCCCGCGTCAATGCATTTGCGCATGTCAACCATAAAAATGACAACCAACGATTAGGAATTCTACTGTGCGTAAACGGTACAGGTATTATGAATAGCTGGCTACGTAAAAATGTGCAGATCAAAGGTGATCCGATTTCTTATGAAGCATTGAATACGTTAGCAGCAGATGTTCCTATTGGTTCAGAAAAGTTAGCTGTACTCCCTTTCGGAAATGGAGCAGAACGTGTACTGCAGAATAAGGAATTAGGGGCAAGCTTTCATAACCTGGACTTAAACCGTCATGGAGCTTCACATCTATGCAGAGCGGTTCAGGAAGGAATTGTTTTCGCCCTTGGCTATGGCTTTGAAGTTATGAATGCCATGGGCCTTCAATCAAAAGTAATCCGCGCAGGAAAAGCGAATATGTTTTTAAGTGAAACATTCTGCGAAGCATTCAGCAACGTAACCGGTGCGCGCATTGAATTGTTTAATACAGATGGATCAGTCGGTGCAGCGAGAGGTGCGGGTGTTGGCATTGGTTATTACACTTTATCCTCTGCATTTAATGGTCTTAACTGTATTGGTGAGTACGCACCAGATGATAAGAAGAAAGGCCAGTATAAAGAAGCTTATGAAACCTGGAAGAAAATATTAAGCTCACAGTTAACAGCCTGCCTGCCGTCATAGGCAGGATCACAGATAACAGCAATGTGCTACTGTGAACTGTCATCCGTGAACTTTTTGCATAACTAAACTCTATAACGTAAATCTATTCACATGAAAGTTGTAAAAGGAAAAAAAGAATACTTTAAAGGTATTCGCGCCATCAAGTATGAAGGGAAGGATTCGGACAATCCCCTCGCGTTTAAATACTACAATCCCCGTCAACGCGTGGGCAAAAAAACGATGGAAGAATATTTCAGGTTTGCCATTGCTTACTGGCATACCTTCTGTGGAACCGGTGGCGATCCGTTTGGTCCGGGAACAAAAAATTTCCCATGGTCAACAAGTGAAGATGCTGTGCAGCGTGCTTATGATAAAATGGATGCCGCATTTGAGTTCACTACAAAGATCGGTGCACCTTTTTATTGCTTTCATGATTACGATCTGGTAGAAGAAGGTTCAACCTTAAAAGAATCAGAAAAGCGTTTACAAAAAATTGTCGACTACGCTAAACAAAAGCAAAAAGAGTCTGGCGTAAAACTGTTGTGGGGAACGGCAAACCTGTTCAGTCACCCTCGCTACATGAATGGTGCAGCTACTAATCCTGACTTCAATGTAGTTTGTCATGCAGCAACGCAAGTGAAAAATGCAATTGATGCTACTATTGCATTGGGTGGTTCTAATTATGTTTTCTGGGGTGGTCGTGAAGGTTACGTTACATTATTGAACACCGACATGAAACGTGAACAGGAACACATGGCGAGATTCCTCCATGCAGCGCGTGACTACGGAAGAAAAAATGGTTTCAAAGGAACATTCCTTATTGAACCAAAACCCATGGAACCTTCGAAGCATCAATATGATTTTGATAGCGCTACGGTAATTGCATTTTTGCGTGAGTGGGATTTAATGGATGACTTCAAATTAAATGTTGAAGTTAATCACGCTACACTCGCTCATCACACATTCCAACATGAACTTCAGGTAGCTGCTAATGCAGGTGTTCTGGGAAGTATCGATGCTAACCGCGGCGATTATCAGAACGGTTGGGACACCGATCAATTCCCTAATAACTTGTATGAAATCGCAGAGGCTATGCTAGTCATAATAAAGAACGGTGGCTTCAAAACCGGTGGTATCAACTTCGATGCTAAGACAAGAAGAAACTCAACTGACCTGGCTGATATCTTCTACGCACACATCGGTGGTATGGATACTTTCGCCCGTGCCTTGCTGGTCGCTCAAAGGTTGTTGGATGATGGTGAATACACTTCTATTTTGAAAGAACGTTACGCATCTTTCGATTCAGGAAAAGGAAAGCAATTTGAGAGAGGAAGGCTTAGCCTCGAGTCGCTTAGAAAACTTGCGCACCAAAATGGAGAACCTGCGCAGATCAGTGGAAAGCAGGAGTACATTGAAAATTTGATAAATAAATTCATTTGATAAAAAATTCAAAAAATGAAGGAGCCCCGAAAGGGGCTTTTTTATTTACAATTGCTGAGCGATTGATTGTTTTGAATAATTGAATATCTTCAACACGTCGCACCTAAACCCCTAACCATGAAAAGTGTCTTCTTCATCTCCCTTGTCGCTGCCATGGGAGGTTTTCTATTTGGATTTGATACCGCTGTCATTTCAGGAGCGGAACAAACCATTCAGCATTTATGGAAACTTGATGACTTCTATCACGGACTTGCTGTTGCCATGGCTTTGTATGGAACTGTTGTCGGCGCGCTTTTCGGGGGGCTTCCCGCAGACCGTTATGGAAGAAAGAAAACTTTATTTTTTGTAGGTGCGCTTTATCTTATCTCAGCGCTCGGCGCCGCTCTTGCCACGGAAGTATATTCTTTTATGATCTTCAGATTTATAGGGGGATTAGGCGTCGGAGCTTCTTCTGTTGTTGCACCAATGTATATTTCAGAAGTATCACCGGCGAAATCACGGGGAAGAATGGTGGGTATGTTTCAGTTTAATGTGGTGCTTGGCATTCTCATCGCTTATGTTTCAAATTATTTATTAAAAGGCGCTGGTGAAAATGACTGGCGGTGGATGCTTGGTATGGTTGCTTTTCCGTCTGTTTTATTTATGGCGCTTCTCCCTTTCATTCCTGAAAGTCCCCGTTGGCTTATGGTGAAAAAAAATGATGAGGGTGGCGCGCGTAAAATTTTGCAACAACTTGATCCGGTCAATGTAGAGAGTTCAATAAAAGCTATAAGAGATGAATTTAATCAAGCGGGTCATACGACAAAGGTTACTTTCTTTTCCAAGGCATACTTCACACCCATTATGCTGGCGGTGGTGTTTGCATTTTTTAACCAGGTGTCTGGAATCAATGCTATAATTTATTATGCTCCTCGCATTTTTGAGATGACGGGATTAGGAAATAGCTCTGCTTTAATTTCAACGGTTGGGATAGGTGTACTCAACCTGGTATTTACGCTAATTGGTATGATGCTAATTGATCGGTCAGGCAGGAAGTTCCTGATGTTTATTGGATCATTTGGATTGATCATCAGTCTTGGTCTTGTGTCTAATGCATTTTATTCTAATGAATTTGGAGGTGTTCCGGCGTTTCTGTTTTTATTCATTGCTTTTTTTGCTTTATCGCAAGGTGCAGTTATTTGGGTTTTCATATCAGAAATTTTTCCTAATGAAGTTCGTGCATCAGGTCAATCTCTCGGCAGTTTTACGCATTGGATATTAGCAGCGGTTATCGCTAATGCATTTCCCTACTTCGCGAATAAATTTGGTGGTGGAGTAATTTTTTCATTCTTCACGGTAATGATGATACTACAATTATTTTTTGTGTGGCGCGTGATGCCCGAGACAAAAGGAAGGACGTTGGAAGAAATTGGACAGGGATTGAAGAGTTGATTTGTGCTGGTTGTGTTTCATCGCTAAACTAAAGTTTAAAAATAATGAGTAAGATTAAAGATGCTATTGTTCCCGATGAAGTGGTGATGAACAAAATCTATTATATCCGAGCAAAAATTAATTTGTGTTATTTTGTGCTTTGGTGTTTTTGTGGCCTGATGATTCTAAATAAGTATGTTGCTCGCGTTGACATAGTAGTAATCATGTATAAAAAATTTCACTAACATCAAACAGACTCTTATGCCACTAAATCACGAAAACACTAAAATCCACAAAAAAACTTTGAGCCTTTAACCGTGCAATTGGAAGCTATCGGAAAAAAAATTGTTGACTCGGCATATACCGTTCACAAAAATCTGGACCAGGCTTATTATTTTGTGCTTTAGTGTTTTTGTGGCCTAATAATTCTAAATAAGTATGTTGCTCGCGTTGACATAGTAGTAATCATGTATAAAAAATTTCACTAACATCTAACAAACCCTCTTATGCCACTAAATCACGAAAACACTAAAATCCACAAAAAAACGTTTGAGCCTTTACCCGAGCAGTTGGAAGCTATCGGTAAAAAAATTGTTGATTCAGCATATACCGTTCACAAGAATCTGGGACCAGGTTTATTAGAGAAAGTTTATGAATTATGCTTTTGTCATGAACTTGCAAAGAGAGATTTAAATCTTTTACGTCAAATTGATATTCCAATTGTTTATGATGGGATTACTTTTAGAGAGGGATTGAGATTAGATGTCCTTGTCGAGGACGCAATAATCTGCGAGATAAAAGCCGTCGATTTAATAAATCCGATTTGGGAAGCACAGGTACTAAGTCATTTAAAATTAACGAATAGGCGATTGGGCTATTTAATCAATTTCAATGTTGTAAATATTGGCCAAGGAATTAAACGATTTATTTTATAACATTCTTTTGTATGATTTAGTGTTTCCTGGTGTGCTTATGCTCTATTGCCACTAAATCACGAAAACACAAAAGTTCACTAAATTCACAAGAGAAGTGGTACATTAAACTTTCGTGCAATTTTGTGCTTTGGTGTTTTTGTGGCAGTTTAGCTTGGAATGAAACTTTGCTTTTATGGATAACAAAATCTTTGAATCAGTAGACAAATACATTTGTGATTTCTTTGTGCCTCAGGATGAGGCTCTGCTAGCGACAGAACGATCACTAAAGGAAGCCGATATGCCACCCATAAGCATCTCGGCCAACCAGGGGAAATTTCTTCACATGCTGGCGCTGCTTTGTAATGCAAAGAAAATTTTGGAAGTAGGAACACTCGCTGGCTACAGTACAATTTGGATGGCTCGCGCTTTGCCTTCAGATGGTAAACTGGTGACGCTGGAATATGACCCTAAACATGCCAGTGTTGCACAAAAAAATATTGACCGCGCTGGTCTTTCAACGAAAGTTGAAATCAGAGTAGGAAAAGGATTGGATACGTTACCTAAACTTGTCGAAGAAGGAGCAGGGCCATTCGACATGATCTTTATCGATGCAGATAAACCTCCTTATACGGAATATTTTCAGTGGGCTTTGAAGCTTTCCAGAAAGGGGAGTCTTATTATTGCCGACAATGTTATTCGCGATGGAAAGATACTTGATCCAACCAGTGAGGATGAGATGGTGCAAGGTGTTCAACGGTTCAATAAGTTCCTTTCACAAACACAGGAGGTAACGGCAACCATTCTGCAAATGGTGGGGACAAAGGAATATGATGGGATGGCTATAGCTATTGTAAAGTGAGCAAAAAAGGAGAGGTGGTTGAGATGTAGAAAACGATTGCACTTTCCTGGCTGATAGAAGCATCATAAATATGATTTCCTATATTTTTATCAAACACTAACTTTGCCTAATCTTGCAGGTCGGTTCGTGGGGTTCACCTATTTCGGTGATTGATAAATTGTTATAATCGTTTAACCCTTTAAAATTTAGTAAATGGCAAAGTATAGTTCAGGAGTGCTGTTTGGCGAAGAGCTGGCGGCTTTGTATCAGGACGCAAAAGAAAATCGTTTTGCAATGCCTGCCGTCAATGTGGTGGGGTCTAACTCCATCAACGCTGTTCTGGAGACAGCGCGCAAAGTAAATTCTCCTGTCATTGTTCAATTTAGTAATGGCGGCGCACAATTTATGGCCGGAAAGGGAATGCCGAACGACAAACTACAAGCTAATATTGCTGGTGGTGTAAGTGGCGCCATGCACATTCATATTGTAGCAAAGCATTATGGTATACCGGTAATTCTTCACACCGATCATGCTGCAAAAAAATGGTTGCCGTGGATTGACGGTTTGCTCGATGCAGGCAAAGAATACAAAAAGAAAAATGGTGTTCCTCTTTTTAGCTCACACATGCTTGACCTAAGTGAAGAACCATTGCACGAGAACATCGAAATCTCGAAAAAATATTATGAACGCATGGCCGAGTTGGAAATGGGAATTGAAATTGAGCTTGGCATAACCGGTGGAGAAGAAGATGGTGTTGATAATTCAGGAGTGGAGAACTCAAAACTGTATACACAACCCGCCGATGTATTTCAAGCCTATGAAGCATTGAATGAAGTTGACACGATGTTTACGGTTGCCGCATCATTCGGTAATGTACACGGTGTTTACAGCCCGGGTAATGTTGAATTGCGTCCCGAAATTTTACATAACAGCCAGGTATTCATTTCTGAGAAGCTTGGATTAAACGCGAAATCAAAACCCGTATGTTTTGTATTTCATGGAGGAAGCGGATCGGCAAAGAAACAAATTACAGAGACGCTTGATTATGGTGTTATCAAGATGAATATTGATACAGACATGCAATGGGCATTCTGGGAAGGAGTGCATAATTATTATGTAAAGAATAAAGATTTTCTGCAAAGTCAGTTGGGTAATCCCGAAGGTGCTGACAAGCCTAACAAGAAATTTTACGATCCGCGCGTGTGGCTAAGAAAAGGAGAAGATAATTTTGTAAAGCGGCTCGAAGAAGCTTTTGTTGATTTGAATTGTATTGGCAGGAATGCCTGAATTCTGTTCCCGCAGATTTCGGTGATAGCCGCAGATGTTATTTTTTTCTGCGCTAATCAGCGATATCTGCGGGATTTTTATTTCCCCTTCTTCCCGAAAAATATTTTAGAAATATTACGATCCGCGTGTGTGGCTAAGAAAAGGAGAAGAGAATTTTGTAAAGCGGCTCGAAGAAGCTTTTGTTGATTTGAATTGTATTGGCAGAAATGCCTGAATTTTGTTCCCGCAGATTTCGCAGATAGCCGCAGATGTTATTTTTTTTTCTGCGTTAATCAGCGATATCTGCGGGCTTTTTATTTTCCCTTCTTCCCATAAATATTTTTCAAGTCTTTCTCAAAAAGCGTATACGGGTCGTTATAAAACTTTATAAAATCAGGAACACTAACTTGTTCTGGAAAGGGCGCATAGTAATGTGTTTCGCTTCGTGTATCATTTCTCCATACCAATACATACGAGAGGTTCATGTCATAGGTGCGCATTACTTTTAACAATGTCTCCGTCCACCATGTTGTATTGGGAATGGATTCCAACCCAGTTTCAGTAAATGCAGCAAGCTTTCCTTTTTTCTTCGCGTAGTCGGAAACAATTTTTAATTTCAATGAAGCTGCCGCGAGATCATAACTATTGTTGCGTCCCATATCACCATAGTTATCGAGGCCAACCATATCAACCCATTCATCGCCTGGATAGCGCTCAAGAAACATTTCTTCTGTTGTAAATTTGTTGTCCGGTGAAAATGCGTACAGAAAGTTGTGTACGTCAAGGCTGTCTCTCAGGTATGAAACGGTGAATCGCCACAAGGAAATAAATTCCTCTTTGGTACAATGAGGCTTTCCCCACCAAAACCATCCACCATCAAATTCATGATACGGTCTGAAGATTACCGGAACCAAAGCACCATCTGATCCTTTTAGACTGTGTGCCCATTCGCCGATGCCTTTTAAAATTTCTTTGTATTTCTCGTGCGCTTCACCTCCTGGTATAATATATTTTACGGCAGGAAGTGAAACAGAATCGTTCCAGTAAAAACCACCCCCGGAGACAGGATTAGGAAAATGCCATGCTACTGTTGTAACACCTCCTCGATTGTATGTGTCAATAACATTTTTCTTAAGATCATCTTTTGTTTTCTGAATTGCTTCAGGAGGCCTGCCGGAGAATCCACTCAAGTCAACGCCAATTACTGCGGGATGCGAGCCTACAACAGACTTTACATCAGATCGATTTTCATCTCCCGCCCAACCGTGACCGTATTCAGTAGCATGCTGATGTCCGAAGAGCGTATGCTTTTTAGACAACTTCATCAGATTGGTGAATAACGTTTTTGTTTCTTGTGTCGCTTTGATATCGATGGGAGATTTTTTCTGAGCATTTGCAATTTGACTGATTAGAAAAAATAAGAGAGCAGGCAGGTAATGAAGTCGTTGCATGGTTACTATGTATGTTTCTTTTCAAAAGTAAGTTAAGAATGTGATTCTGCCATGTCTCTTATGTAAATTATAGGATCGTTGACTTTACCCTGGTTTGATTTTAATGTGCGGTATGTGTGTGTTTTCTATCCACTCAAATTAACACATGGATACATTGAAAATTAGCCAATTAACTTGTTGTGATTTCTTATTTAGTTAGATTGTTGTTAGTAAAAATTTATTTATGAATTTAGTGATTAACAATCTTCAGCATGTTGGCATCCCGGTTACAAACATAAAGGTATCGGTGTCTTTCTATGAAAGGCTGGGTTTTGAGAATGTAATGACCGCGCCTTTTGAGATTGACGGTGAAACCGGGCAATGTACAATGATGAAACGCGATCAAATTGTTATTGAGCTTTATCAAATGCCTCCTCGTGAATTGGAAGAAATTAAAAGTCGCAAGAATGGTCACATTGATCACATTGCTTTCGATGTTCCTGATGTTGATGAGACCATGGCTGTTCTCAGAAGCCACGGTTTTAATGTGGTCGAGAATTCACCGGTAAAACTGAACTTCTGGAAGAACGGAGTGAAATTTTTCTTTATTACCGGACCGGATGGAGAGCGTCTTGAATTCAATCAAGTTTTATAAATATTCGAAATGCAAAAACATAATGAGGCAATATGAACAGGAGACAATTTATAAATCAATCGCTGTTGGCCGGAGCCGCTATTTCGCTTGCTGACATCAAAGCATTTGCAACGGAGAAGAGAACTAAAGTAAGACTTGGGTTTATCGCCGTCGGCTTGCGTGGTCAAACACATCTTGAAGAAATGTTAAAGCGTGATGATGTTGAAATCATTGCTATGGCTGATCCGGATAAGAACATGATGGCAAGAGCGCAAGCCTTGATAAAAAAATATAACCGGAAGGAAGCTAAGGAATTCTCTAATGGTAATTACGATTACAGAAATCTTTTGAAGCGAGATGACATTGACGCCGTATTTGTTAGTTCTCCGTGGTCGTGGCATTTACCGCAGGGGGTAGAGGCTATGGAAGCGGGAAAGATTGTGGGTATGGAAGTATGTGGCGCTGACAAGTTGCAGGATTGTTGGGATTTTGTGAACGCCAGTGAAAAAACGAAAGTGCCTTTGATGATGCTTGAAAATGTTTGCTATCGCCGCGACATCCTCGCTGTATTCAATATGGTGAAGAAAGGAATGTTTGGTGAGATACTTCATTTACAGGGAGGCTATCAGCATGACCTGCGTGAAGTATTATTCAACGATGGCACATCAAATGGATCAGGTGTTGAATTTGGTGAAAAGGGATTTAGTGAAGCAAAGTGGCGAACGCAAAATTATATTGATCGTAACGGAGAAATTTATCCAACACATGGACTCGGTCCGGTTGCAACTATGATTGATGTTAACCGCGGTAACCGGTTAACAAGAATGTCATCCGTAGCCACAAAGGCCAGAGGTCTTCATCGCTACATCGTCAACCATCCGAAAGGTGGTCCTGAACATCCTAACGCTGCCGTTAATTTTAAACTGGGTGATATCATCACAACACAAATTCAATGTGCCAATGGTGAGACCATTCTGTTAACACATGATACTTCGTCACCGCGTCCTTACAATTTAGGTTTCCGTGTACAGGGCACCAATGGCATCTGGCAGGATTATCGTGCTGGTGAAAGTGATGCAGGCTTTATTCATTTTGAAGACAAGAGTCCGCATCATAAATGGGAGAATTCCAAAAAGTATTTGGAAGAATATGATCATCCCTTGTGGAAAAAATATGAGAAAGCTGCAACCGGTGCGGGACATGGTGGTATGGATTTCTTTGTTGACAATGCGTTCATTGAATGTATCAAGCGTGAAGTGGAATTTCCGCTTGATGTTTACGACCTGGCGGTTAATTATGCAATCACTCCGTTAAGTGAAAAATCAATAGCAGAAGGAGGACAGGTTCAGGATATTCCGGATTTCACAAAAGGGGCATGGAAAAATCGTAAACCGATCTTTGGTATACAGGAGTGGTAGGATGGTTCACCGTTGACGGCTTGCGGTTCACAAGGATCGGTTACCCGTGACTTTTTCCCAGTGCTCCCGGTCTAGTTGATACACAAAACATTCATCCTCACCAAAGCGTTGTTGATGTGAGAACGTAAAGCCTAATCTTTCATAAAATTTATGAGCGCGTGTGTTTGAAGCGAGCGGGTCAATGATAATTGCTTTTACGGAGGAGTCTTCAAAGCATCGGTTGATGGCCTGGTGCATCATTTTGGTTCCATATCCTTTACCTAAATCATTTGCATCACCTATCCAGATGTCAATAGCGCGAAGACCCGTTGGTACATCACCCCAATATTTACTTTCTTCCCGCACCGGATCAATAATTTGAATAAAGCCAATGGGCCTGCCACCCAACTCGGCAATGAGTTGTTCGCGCCATTCAGGCCTACGGTTAAGCTCTTTATCCCAGTGCCAATCATCATTGAGATCGGAGGCAAGGATATGAGGTTGTTTATCCCAGTGTTTTAAAAGGGAGAGGTCGTTGATGTTGGCTGGGCGAAGTTTGATGCTGTTCAATTTATTATCCATCCTATAAGTTAAACAATGCGAAATTGCCGGTCGCGCGGAAATTTTAAACTTCATCAAGCCATACAACTTTCTGTTCAGACCGATGAGTTTGTCCAACAATGTCACGGTAAATCAATAACAGAAAGATTATAATTTTTATCTCCGCTTCGGTTTTCGAATTGCGCGGTGGAAATTTTAATATTATCCATTCTATTTGAATTTTATAGATATATAATTTCATCCTGCCACAAAGACACGAGGATTCAATGCAGAAGAAATTTATTCGTGCTGTTTGTGCCTTAGTGGCCAATCTGTCAAAGTAGAACTATTTAAAGTTCAAACTTTCTTTATTATTATTTAAAGGATTTCTAAAGTAAATCTACAACGCAATACCCCTATCTGTCTTCACGTAAATAAGACTCACCGCCGTTAAAGTCATTTCATTGCCAGTTTAGGCATGGCCCCTGAAATACCCCGTATTAACTGGGCATTTGCGGATTGCGAATGAAAATCTCCATTTGTAGTCAAGTAAATAAATCTTAAACCACATACTATGCAACTAGCCAAGGAATCAAATGAAAGTGTTTTTCATCATGTAGACCGGGTTAACCTTTATGATTTCGGATATGAAAAATCGGGAAGTGTAAAAGGTGACCCTGATGTGTATGTTTCTTACCTCAACCGCATCATCAATGGTGACCTGGTTGAAGAACCGTACAAAGGTTTTACCGATGAAGAAAAGAAAGAGCGCATCAAACAAATAAAAAGTTTAGAGAAGCAGATCAAAGAGAAGGAGGAAGGAAATGAAAAGATCGATTCTGATATTAAAGACAAATTGAAAAGTATCGACAAGTACAGAAAGGATTTGCTCCAGATTCGTGAGTCGCGTGCGAAAGACAAGCAGAAGCTGAAGACAGAGAACTTCAGTGTTGTGAAATTTTCCCTTAATCTTTTCATCCTTGTGATGTTATCGATTTATTTATTTTTCTTTTACATATCGGCTACGTTCAAGGCGCTCTATGTAGATTTTGAAGGCATTGCTGAAAGTTTAGCGCTGGGAGAAGGAACCGGAAGTATTATGCCGGACACCTATGAACTTGCCGAAGCATTGCAATACAATTACCTGCTCTTTGTGGTTCCGTTCGTGTTCTATGCTTTTGGTTGGGCATTCCACATATTGCTGGAGAAGAAAGGTAAAATGAAATTCGCTTTTATATCAGCATTGATTGCTGTTACGTTTGCCGTGGATTTTTTACTTGCCATGATCATCAGCAACAACACAGAAACGGCCAAAACACTGATGGGATTACCCGCTATGCATTGGAGTGCGAATCCTTCGTTCTATATCATTCTATTTCTTGGATTTCTTGTATACATCATATGGAGTATACTTCTTGATTCCCTTCTTCGCGAATGGGATAAGCGTGAGATAACCAATAATCTTAACAGGATTATCAAACATCTTCAAGGCGATATAAAAGTGTTAACTGCCAAACTTGCAGATGTGGCATCAATGAAATCACAAATTGCTGATTATCGCGATGACATCAGCATCGTGATGTATGGAAACCTGAAGCGATACATTGATCAGTTCTCATCCGGGTGGATTGCCTATCTGGCGCCTTCAAACATGAAAGACGTTAAAGAAAAGTGTTTGATGTTGAAGAAAGAGTTTGAAGAGAAGAATGAAATTAAGAGTGGAACGGTAAGAGTATCGGCAAAACGCGCCTGACTTTTGTTTCCCGCAGATATCGCAGATAAAATTCCATTTGTCTCTGCGGAAATCTGCGGGAAAAAAATTTAAGTAGTCTTAACCTCAATAATTGTCTATGAAAAAAAATCAGCATTACATCGTAGCGCTTGTTCTTCTTATGCTTGCCGGTTGTAAACTACCAACACCACCGGAGAAGAAAAACAAGGAAGCAAGTGTAAAACATAACTATATCATTTTACTCGATCTTTCCGATCGTCTTATTGTTCAGGATGATCAGCCTGAAAGAGATAAGGAAATTATCAGAACACTTTATAACATGTTTGAGAATAAAGTGAAGAAAGAACTTTACATCAAGTCACGCGATGAGATAAAAGTTGTTATGGCTCCTCAACGGGGCTCCGGATTGAAACGCGATGTGTTTGAAGACAGGTTATACATCAACATGGAAAGTGTTGACAATGTTGTCAAAAGAGCAAAAGAGGAGGAAAGGAAAAAGGAATTTTATGCCAACCTCGATACGTTATACACAAAAGCAGTCTTCAGTAAATCATCTGATGATTACTATGGCGCCGACATCTGGAAATATTTCTACGAAGATTTGAAGAATGACTATGTGAAGGATGAAAACACGGAGAATTACCTCTTTATTCTTACGGATGGATACCCCATTGTGGGGCAGAAGTCTAATAAGTTGCTTGAAGTGAAAAATAAATTTCCCGGTCTCAATATTGTTTTACTGGAAGCGGCACCCCGTGACAAAGACATGGAATGGGATCGCATCATGGTGGTCTGGGAACAATGGTTTAGCAAGATCGGTATTGAAAATTATACATTAATCAAAAGAGGTTCTATCACGAAAGAGTTGGAACAGGTAAAAGACATTGTGCATACGAAACAGACTACACTTACAAAATTGTAATCATTCCCTGGGCTAATTTTTGAAAATGGCTTGCCTCAAAGGCAGGCCATTTTATTATACAAGAAAGTAGTGGGTGATCGCCATCGGTAACCCTAACCGGTGTGGAATGGGTGTGTAAATTATTCCCTTCACTTTTTTAAGAATTTTTAACAGAAAGGTCATTATTTATCGTAACAATTAGGCGTTTTGGTTGTTGAAACCATAACATCATCCATGAAAGTCCTATGGCTTTTTCTCATAGACTTGGAAATGTGTTATATTCATTAAAAAACAAATACTCTTATGAAAAAACTGATCTTTACCTTAGTGCTCTTATCTGCTCCTGCCTTTCTATTTGCCCAAATTGGATTTGGAATTAAAGCCGGGGCTAATTTTGCAGATTTATCGTCTGACGATGCCAGCGGAAGAACCCGCTTTCACGCTGGCTTCTTTGCGAATCTTAAATTTGGGGAAGAGGGAAAGTGGGGCGTAACACCTGAAGTATTGTGGAGTGGACAGGGTGCAGAGTTTCCTAATGGAGATTTTAATATGGACTTTGTAACTGTTCCGATAATGCTGCGGTGGAGACCAATTGACTTACTTAGTCTTGAAGCTGGTCCCCAGTTTAATTTCCTTACAAACGCTGAGAGTAACGGTCAAGATGTTAAGGATCACCTCAAGGGCACCACTTATACTTTGGCTGTTGGCGCCCTCCTTCATCTCCCTTTGAGATTTCACCTCGGTGCTCGTTACCTTATTGGATTGACCGACATGGCAGATAGCGATCAAATTAATGATGAACTTAAGGATAAAACCCTCCAGGTCTCTTTAGGATGGACCCTTGGCACCAAGTAATACTCAATTTCAAATATTAACCTAAATATAAAAGCGGATCTCATTTATGGGATTCGCTTTTATATTTAGCAGGTATCATGTCATATTTGACGGTTCATCCATCGCTTGCCCCTAGCCCCGCCAGCTGGCGGGGAAACAGCGCGCAGGAATGCCCCGCTAGCTAGCGGGGTTAGGGGCTGCGTAGGAGACATGAAACTTTATTGTTGACATGACCTAGTATCATCAATCGGCAAGGCTTAAACTTATTTCTTATCTTTAAGGTCTGATATTTTGAGTATAGATGAGAAATCTGACCTTTTGTTTCTTCGTAGCTATTTCGGTCTCACTATCCGCCCAGGTTCCATTTAATAAAGGTGTCAATCTTACTACATGGTTCCAGGCTTCTTCACCCCGGCAAATTCAATTTTCAAAATACACAAAGAAAGATTTTGAGCAAATCAAATCATTGGGTTGTGATGTGATCCGGTTACCCATCAACTTGCACGCCATGACAAACGGCGAACCTGATTATATTTTAGATCCACTCTTCCTCTCTTTTCTCGATGAAGCAGTGACGTGGGCAGAAGATTTACAGCTTCATCTCATTCTTGATAATCATACTTTTGATCCTGCGGCAAATACGGATCCCGCTATTGGCCCTGTGTTGGTAAAAGTGTGGACACAAATGGCTGAGCATTATAAAGACCGGTCAGAATACATTTATTATGAAGTGCTGAATGAACCGCACGGTATTTCCGATGCTGAGTGGAGTTCCATTCAGCAAACCGTAATTGATGCTATTCGCACTGTCGATACTGATCACTACATTGTTGTTGGAGGCGCCGGTTGGAATAGCTATAACAATCTTGATGAACTGCCGGTCTACACAGACAACAAACTGATTTACACGTTTCATTTTTATGATCCCTTCATATTCACTCACCAGGGAGCAAGCTGGACAGATCCTTCAATGGTACCGTTAAGTGGTGTGCCCTTTCCTTATAACGCATCTTCTATGCCGGCTACGCCAAATGAGTTGAAAGGAACATGGATAGAAAGCGCTATTAATAGCTATCCCTCTGAAGGGACAATTACGAAAGTAAAATCACTTATTGACATTGCCGCGAATTTCAAAAACGAAAGGGATGTTCCTGTTTTCTGTGGTGAGTTTGGTGTTTACATTCCAAATAGCAATAACAGTGATCGCGTGTTTTGGTATGAAGAGGTCCGGAAATATCTTGAAGAAAAAGAAATTCCCTGGACGACCTGGGATTACCAGGGAGGCTTTGGATTATTTGAGAAAGGCTCCAATGAATTGTTTGATTATGATTTGAATGTTCCTTTGCTGGAAGCTTTAGCTATGCAGGTTCCCCCTCAGCAACCTTACATTAAACAACCAAAGACTACCGGCTTCCTTATTTATGATGATTACATCGGCGAGGGTATTGTAGATGCAAGTTATCCGGGTGATGGAATGTTGGATTATTATCATGAGGCAGATCCGAAGGTAGGAGCAAAAAATATTTACTGGACTGATGTTGCACAATACAATGCCATAGCGTTCGACTTTAAACCTGATCTCGATCTTTCATTGCTTGCCACTCATGATCATGTGCTGGAGTTTTGGGTAAAAGGCAATACCCCTGGCGTTATGTTCGATGTTCGTTTCATTGATACGAAAACCGGCGCCAGCGATCATCCGTGGAGAATGGGGAAAACCATCAACAATACTTTTGCTTTGTGGGATGGCGAGTGGCATAAAATCAGTATACCCTTAAAGGATATGGAAGAGAAAGGCTCGTGGGATGCTGAGTGGTTTCCACCGGAAGGAAAATTTGACTGGACGTCCGTTGATCGTTTTGAAATTGTAGCAGAGCATCAGGCCCTGACGAACATTGATTTTTGGTTTGATGATATTCGCGTTTCAGGTGAAGAAGTTCCCTATGAACCACCGATTACTAATGTCGGGGAAGAGTTGAATCCAATTCGTTTCCAGGTTTATCCGAATCCCATGAAGGAACAAGCGGCCATTCAGTTTTTTCTTTCAAAGGAGGAACATGTAAGTGTTGATATATATTCCGTCGCAGGTCAGAAGGTTGAGACGCTGACTAACGGTATGTTGTCGGCAGGCGAACATATTTTATCCTGGAAAGGTAATAACGTTAATGGAAGTTTGTCGCCAGCAGGAATGTATATTGTTCAGGTTCGAACCCCACATCGTTTCTTTGTTAAGAAGCTGGTTAAAGATTACTAGGCGCTCTCTCCTACGAAGCGTCATCCAAGCTTGCCCCGATGACTATCGGGGAGCGGTGGTTGTGAGGGGGCACGTGGGAGCAAAGGATCAAGTGGACAGTTGCACTGCATAAAGTCACGGAGAGGTTTGTTAAGACAGTGTCATTTGTTTATGAAATCATCATCCTCTGTTCAGTCCAGCGGGCAATGTCTTGTTCATAATGGGTGATTAGTACCAGCGTAGTTTCCGAATGAAGATGTTCACTAAGGTATTGGTTTAATCTTGCTTTTTGAGTTTGATCAAGAAATTGAAAGGGTTCATCCAGCAAGATTAATTCTTTGTCGGAGAGTAAGCTGTTTATCACCATCATCAATTGCAATTGACCGGATGAAAGCGATCGGATGGGTGCATGAATAAAATTTTTAGCTTCGAAAAAATTAATAACTGAATCGAGCGTTTGATGTTTGATTTTTTTGTGCTGCTGAAGAATGTAATCACGTGAGGAAATGATTAAGCTCTTCGGATTGAGGTAGGTCAGTAACTCAGGACCAAGATAATTTATTCTATTCTTGATATCCCAGATCGATTCTCCACTGCCTCGTCTTTTACCAAATAAATAAACCTGCTCACTGTAGGCCATTGGGTGATCGGCAAATATGAGACTGAAAATTGTTGTTTTGCCTGAACCATTTCTTCCGGTTAATGCCCATCGCTCACCTTTGCGAATTATCCAATTGAAGTTGCTGATGATTTCTTTTTCGCCGTAACGAATGGTAACATCTTTCATTTCCACCACTGTCTCTTTTTCATTTCGTTTTGGATTTACTGTTGATGGAAATTTGGGTGGTGATGCCGATGAAACTTGTTCAATACTTTTTATTTTGAATTGATTTAACACAAGTCGTTTGTTGATTACCGAGGGAAGGTGATGATCATGATCAACAAGGACCAGTTGAATATTGTAGTGTCTCGCCAATTGATCCAGGAATTCAATAAGATCTTCGCGACTATCATGATCTAATCCTTCGAGTGGATAATCAAACAATAAAACTTGCGGCAGGCTTAGCGCAAGATTTTTCAGGATCAGTACTTTCTTCAACTGACCGTTTGACAACCGGGTTAGTTCAAGATCCAGCAGTTCTTCAATTGAAAAAGAAGCGGGCAAATGTAACGAATGAAGTTGCTCTATTGCCTCGCCAAAGAGATCACGAACACGAGGGATGCGCTCATCGCCAATGGAATAGTATCGTTGCTGGTAAAAGAGCTCATGGCCTTGCAGAAAAGTTTGAATGGCATGGGCAGGTATGTAATGTATTTTTTGCTTGCGTTGAGTAAAACGTTCATCCCATGATGTACCTGTAACAAAACTATGAATTACTTCTCCATGTGATGCATGGATTATGCCTGCTATTAATTCAAGCAAAATAGTTTTTCCGCTTCCATTGTCGCCGCTAATCACCCAATGTTCACCAGGTTGAATGTTCCAACTGAAGTTCTCAAACAGCTTCTTTCCGGATTTTATTATCGTTACGTTATCAATGCTGATCATTCGACTTGAAAATGGTAATGTACAGGGAGAATTCCAAAATAGATTAACTGATAACAGATCACGGTGATCTCGCCTGGAGTTAGGGCGAACATTTGATTTCAAGCATCGGTCGGTTTCGGACATTGGTTGTTCGGAGGAGAACATAACTGAAGTTTTTAAGAGGTGTAACACGCCGTTTAAACCGTTTCCCTCTGGTGGCATGATTATTACTACAATTAGGAAATTATTATTCTGCCTATGAAAAAATACCAGCTTGGAGAGTTTGAAGAAATCGTTATGCTCACTGTAGGTGTATTATATGACGAAGCCTATGGAGTCTCCATTAAAAAAGAAATCGAAACCAGGCTTTCCCGAAAAGTAAGTGTTGGTGCTTTGCAAACGGCTTTGAGGAGGTTGGAAGAGAAGGGTTATCTGAAGTCGCGCGAAGGTGAAGCAACGGAAGAAAGAGCAGGCCGTCCAAAAAAATATTTTCAGATCACTGCGTATGGTAAAAAGGCGATGGAGTATACGAAGAATACGCGTGATGAACTGTGGGGTGCTATTCCGAAGATGGCGCTGAATCCGAAGTTTATAGAAGGATGAGGCAGCAATGAACAGTAGGCAATAGGCAATAAGCAGTAGGCAAATGGCAATGAGCAGTAGGCAATAGGCAATAGGCAATAGGCAATAAGCAGTAGGCAAATGGCAATAGGCAAAGAATCGATGAATAATTACTCCGTGTTTTGCCCATTGCCTACTGCTTTCTTGCCTACTGTCTACTAACTAAAAAAGCGAATTGAAAACAGAAAAAACACATCCTCCCAAAACAGCCCTCCGCTTCTTCCGCTGGTACTGCCATCCGAAGTTGGTGAAGCACATAGAGGGTGATTTAATGGAGTTGTACGATGAGCGCGTAAAAGAATTTGGCAAACGAAAAGCGGATAGAAAATTTATTATCGATGTGCTGCTTCTATTCAGGCCGGGTATTGTAAAACCTTCGGAGGGACATCAACAATTAAACAATTATGATATGCTAAAGAATTATCTGACCATTAGCTGGCGAAGTCTCCAGAAACAAAAGATGTACTCGTTCATCAAGATCGGTGGATTTGCCATTGGTGTTGCAGCATGTCTGCTCATTGCCTTATTCATAAAGGATGAATTATCATACGATAAACACTATGCCAATCACGATCGGTTATACCGGGTACTCGGTGTCATTACCGAAGATGGTGACATTAAGAAAGGTGTTGCATTTCCCGCACCGATGGCATCGGCATTGAAAGAAGATTTTCCCGAAGTCCTGGCCACGGGCCGTTACAACAATAGCGAACTGTTTGGTGCCGGAGCCAGTGAAGTACGTGCTGCGGATAAACAAGACAATGCTTACGATGATGGCTTTGTCTATTTCGACCAGGCCCTGGCAGACATGCTGCAGCTCAAGTTTGTTTATGGCAACCCTCAAAAAGCGTTGAGTAATCCGGGAGCGATTGTCATTACCAGGCGAAAGGCAGATAAATATTTTCCGGGTGAGAATCCGGTGGGTAAAACACTGGTGGTTAATAATCAGGGTGAGAAAACTTATACGGTTGGCGGAGTGATTGAAGATTTCAAGCCCAGCTCGCACTTGCAGTTTGATTTTCTAATCGGTATGGAAGGTTTAGAGTTCTGGCAGGGCGAGCAGAAAACCTGGGGTGCCAGTAATTACGCTATCTACATTCTGCTGGAAGAAAATACGGATGTTAAATCGTTCGAAGAAAAGCTCACGGAAAGGATCATTGAAAATTACTTCATCCCGGCCATGCTGGAGGGTGGTCAGTCTGAAAGCAATGTGAGGAAATTTTTTGAAGAGAGAAAAGCGCATTTGGAACTTCAACCCATTGACAAGATTCATCTCTACTCGGAAGGTGTAGATGATAACCTGAAGTATGGCGACATCCGGATTGTTTGGTTATTCGGGGGAATAGCGTTGTTCATTCTGCTGATAGCAGCGATCAATTTTATAAATCTTTCTACCGCCAAATCCGCAAACCGCGCCAAGGAGGTCGGCCTGAGAAAAGTGGTGGGTTCACTCCGTGGAAATATCATCATTCAGTTTCTTAGTGAATCGGTTATGTTCAGTGTGATTTCGTTCTTGCTGGGATTGGCGATCTCCACACTGCTATTGGATTACTTCAACGCGATGTCAGAAAAATCAATATCAATGCCCTGGACCGAGTGGTGGTTTGTTCCTTCCCTGGCAGGCTTGTCAATTCTGGTTGGCATCATCGCTGGAATATATCCTTCATTTTATTTATCAGCTTTCAAGCCTATCCAGGTTTTAAAAGGCAAACTCACACAAGGCGCTAAAAGTTCTTCGATCAGAAGTTCGTTAGTAGTCTTCCAATTTACGATTAGTATAATTCTGCTTATCGGTACGATGGTAATTCAGAAGCAGATGAATTTCATCCTCAACAAAAAGATTGGATTTGATAAGGAGCAGGTGTTATTAATTCAGGGTACTGGTGTGCTGGGCGCTCAGGTTGTTTCGCTTGCCAATGAATTACGGGAAGTACCCCAGGTGGTTCAGGTCTCCACGGGCGACTATCTGCCGGTACGCGGTTCAAAGAGAAATGGAAACGGCTTTTGGAATGAAGGAAGGAAAAGCATTGACCCAACTGTATCAAGCCAGTTTTGGCGGGTTGATCAGTTCTACCTCAATACGCTCGGCATTAAGCTCGTGGAGGGTAGAAACTTCGATCGTGACCTTGCGTCAGATTCAAGTGCCATTATCATAAACCAGAAGATGGCCAAAGAGCTTGGTGGCAACATGCTGGGCAAACGCATTACCAATTACGCAGGCCTCTGGACAGTGATTGGAATTGTTGAAGACTTTCATTACGAATCGCTGCGTGAAGATATTCGTCCGCTCGGTTTGGCGCTGGGATTGGAGGCGTCTGTACTGGCCGTTAAGCTGAAGACTTCTGATATGAGCGGGAGTATCCAGTCCATTACCCGTGTATGGGATAAGTTTGCCCCTCATCAGGCCATTCGGTATTCTTTTTTGGATGATCGTTATGCTGCCATGTATAGTGATGTTCAACGGATGGGGAAAATATTCACAAGCTTTTCCGTGCTGGCCATTATCGTGGCTTGTTTGGGATTGTTTGCACTATCGGCTTTTATGGTTGAGCAGCGGACCAAAGAAATCAGTGTACGGCTCGTGTTGGGTGCGTCTATGAGGAGTGTGGTACAATTGCTTACCTGGGATTTTCTGAGACTGGTTTTAGTTTCGATTTGTATAGCAGCACCGTTAGGTTGGTTAATGATGTCGCGCTGGCTTGAGGATTATGCCTACAGAACGCCTATTGGATGGGATGTCTTTGTTGCTTCAGGAGTAACATCTGTTTCCATTGCGCTGCTTACAATAAGTTTCCAATCGATAAAGGCTGCGCTCATGAGTCCTGTGAAAGGCTTGCGATCGGAATAGCGTTATCCGTTAACCGAAGGCTGGATTACGATCAACGGATAACGATTAACGATTTTGGTACGATATGAAAAAAGTAAAACCTCCCAGATTAGCGATTCGCTTCTTCCGCTGGTACTGCCATCCGATGTTGCTGAAATATATCGAAGGGGATTTGATGGAGTTGTATGGTGAGCGGGTGAAAGAGCTTGGTAAAAGAAAAGCAGATAGAAAATTTATTATAGATGTATTGCTCAGTCCGAGACTCACCGGACCAAGTAAAAAGATATCCTTCAATAACCAACTTCTCAATGTCAATGGATAAACAATCAGTCAGCGTTAAGACGTTTCAGAATTTTCTTTGCAAGGGGTTCTTTAATTTCGGTATGCCTTGGTATCGCTTCGGTTATTCCATTCTTGGGATTAATCCAGATGGAATGACTTCCACCTTCTCTTTTAAGAAAGCAGCCAGCAATGCGGAGTTTTCGTTCCAAATCCCTGCGTTTCAACCCACAAGGATTTTTTCAGTGACAGCATCATCGGGCAAGCCCCGCAGCATATCACTGAGCCTATCTTCAAGTATTAGTTTCACTGCCTCAACCAGGTCTGTCTTGGCTTCTTCCACGGTTTCGCCCTGGCCATTGGCACCTGGTACTTCCGGACAAATTGCCCAATATCCGCCCTCGGGAGCAGGCTCTATGATTGCTGTAAACTCGGCTTTCATAACAATGTGTGATTTTGCTAAAACTCTTTTTAGAATTTCTGTTTTGAAAAGTAAAGATAAATAACTATTTGACTAATGACCAGAGTTTGAGAAGCGAATAATACTATAAAAATGGAACAACCTTCAAACAGGACAAGCCTCCGCTTCTTCCGATGGTACTGCCATCCGAAGTTGCTGAAGCACATAGAGGGTGATTTGATGGAATAGTAGGCAATAAGCAATCGCTGTCAATTTTGTTTTTGCTTACTGCCAATTGCCTACTGCCCAATTATTAACAAAAAGTGAATTTGAAAAAAGATAAACCCATACCACCCAAACTCCCCCTCCGCTTCTTCCGGTGGTACTGCCATCCGAAGTTGCAGAAGCACATAGAGGGTGATTTAATGGAGTTGTATGGTGAACGGGTTAAAGAGCTTGGTAAAAGAAAAGCAGATATAAAATTTATTGCAGATGTCTTGATGCTTTTCAGACCAGGCATTATTCGACCAGCAAAAGGATATAAAAATTTAAACACCTACGGTATGTATAAAAGTTATTTTAAAATCGGGTGGCGCACTTTGCTTAAAAGCAAAGTCCATGCATTCATTAACATTGGCGGACTGGCATTGGGTATAGCCAGTGTTTTTCTCATGACCATGTATGTAAAGCATGAGCTTGGATACGACCGGTATTACGATCAATATGAAAATCTTTACCGGATAACCTGGGAAAACGAAAACCCGCAGACACGCACACCTCACCCGATGGCACAGGCTATGGTGAACGATTTCCCCGAAGTAGAAAGCGCCGTGAGCCTTTCTCCGCTTTGGGCTGCCGGTTTAACACGCGAAATTTTTTCCGTCCGCAACCCTGAAAATAATTTACGGTTTGATGAATCCAACGTGCTGGCTGTTGATACTACTTTTTTCGATGTGTTCCTGTTTCCGGTTGTCCGGGGCGATGCGAAAAAAGCGTTGAAAAACGCAAACGGGGTATTGTTATCCGAATCTACCGCTAAAAAATATTTTGGCGATGATGATCCCATCGGTAAGCACCTTGCCGTAAACGATGAGACAGGTCTGCTGGAAGTGATGGCTGTTTTTAAAGATGTGCCTGAACAAAGTCACTTCCATTTCGATATGCTGGTTTCTTATGTACGGGAAAAATCGTTTGACCCGGAGGATGAATATTACACATGGGCAGATTTTGGACATTTTAATTACGTGCGCTTAAGGCCCGGTGCAGACCCCAAAGCGCTCGAAGCCAAACTGCTGCCGTGGGTACGCAAATACATTAACGTGTCCGATGAATATTTTCGGAACGCTATTGCCAACAACATCGGGTTTCGTGTACAACCCCTGACTGACATCCATTTAAAATCGCACCTGCGCTGGGAGCTTGAAACAAACGGAAACATCGAGTATGTGTATATCATGACGGCTGCGGCCCTGCTCACGCTGGTCATTGCCTGCATCAACTTCATGAACCTGATGACAGCAAAATCGGCTGAACGCGCAAAAGAAATTGGCATACGAAAAACACTTGGTGCGTTGCGCGGGCAGCTTTCGTTTCAGTTCCTCAGCGAATCTCTTATTGTTACAATCATATCTGTTGTGATTGCCGTATTGCTGGTTGAGGCAAGCCTTCCTTTTTACAATTCACTTACGGGGCATTCGTTCGTCCTGCACTACCGGGAAACTCTTCCTGTTCTCGTTGCGCTGAGCGTTGTGGTGGCGCTGATCGCAGGTATATATCCGTCCCTCTTTTTATCGTCTGTACAACCTCATACTGTTCTGAAAGGAAAATTTCAAAGTGGAAATAAAGGCAGTGCGCTACGCAGCACGCTGATTGTATTCCAGTTCGTTATTTCCATGGTGCTGATTTCGGGAGCAGCCATTATTTTCAGCCAGCTTGATTATATCCAAAACAAAAATCTTGGCTTTGATAAAGAAGAAGTACTCGTTATTCCATTAAAAAACAGGTTGATAAATGAACGCATACAAACGCTCAAAACAGAGTTATTGAATATTGATGGAGTAAATTCCGTTTCGGCCAGTTCAAACCTTCCTGGCGGCCAGTTTAACCAGAACGCTATTTCTTTGGTTGAGGCTCCCGAACATGAAGTTGATTGTTCAGAAGCATTTGTGGATTATGATTTTCTAAAAGCCATGAATATTGAATTGGTTGAAGGGCGGTTTTTCTTACCTGAAAATCTTACTGACTCTACAGCATCTTTTGTAATCAATGAAACGGCTGCCCAACAGCTCAACACTTCATCTGTCGTAGGCCGCGAAATCCACTGGCATGCGTATGAAAACGACAATGCCATCAAAGGCCGTATTATCGGTGTGATGAAAGATTTCCATTTTCAATCGATCCATCACCTGGTTCAGCCTTTGATTTTTGTTTTATATCCTTCCTACAATCATTTGATCATTAAAATAAACCCGCAGGATTTTGAAAATAAGATCGCGCAGATTAAAAATGTTTACACACAATTTGATGATGCTTTCGATTTTGAATTTTCCTTTCTTGATGAACGCCTGGATCAGCAATATAAATCCGAGCAACGTGCGGGCATTGTATTTGGCTTATTCGCTTTCATTGCAGTTGCCATTGCCTGCTTCGGGTTATTCGGTATGGCTATGCTTACCTTTCAGCAACGGACAAAAGAGATCAGCATCCGAAAAGTTTTGGGCGCTCCCATACATGATTTGATAGTCTTGCTGCTCGGTGATTTTACCAAGCTCATTTTTCTTGCCATTCTTATGGCTGTTCCGGCTGCCTGGTGGATGATGGATAAATGGCTGGATAACTTTACGTACAAGGTTGGCATTCACCCGGTCGTGTTCCTGTTTTCAGGGTTGGTGTTGATTCTTGTTTCATGGATTACACTTGGTTATCTCACACTTAAAACATCGCGCATTAACCCGACTGAAATACTTAAAAATGAATAGCGGGAGAATAGTAGGCAAGGAGCAGTAGGCAGTAGGCAATCGTTGTCAATATTGTTTTTGCTTACTGCCATTTGCCTACTGCCTACTTTAAGAAAGCAAGAATTGAAATCAGAAAAACGATACCCTCCCAAACCCGCCCTCCGCTTCTTCCGGTGGTACTACCATCCGAAGTTGCTGAAGCACATAGAGGGTGATTTAATGGAGTTGTATGGAGAGCGTGTCAAAGAAGTTGGGAAGCGAAAAGCAGATATAAAATTTATTGTTGATGTGCTCTTGCTGTTTCGGCCAAGCATTATCAAACCTTTGGAAGGATATAGAAATTTAAACACGTACGGTATGTATAAAAGTTATTTCAAAATCGGGTGGAGGAATCTGGTAAAGAACAAAGCCTATTCATTCATTAACATCACCGGATTTGCCATTGGGATTACCGTTGTATTGCTGGCGGTACTGTATGTGAAAGACGAAGGAGCTTTGATAACTTCCATTCAAACAATCCGCACCTCTACCGGATTACCACAACTCTCGTAGAAAATAAAGGAGATAAAAGAATGACCTCCGGGGGCACGGGTCAGGTACAGGGGCCTGCTTTTAAAGAGGCGGTTCCTGAAATACTCGAATACGTGCGGGTGATGGGCGGGGATATTTATGGAGATGTCACCGCCAATGGCAAGATGCTGAGCCTGCAAACGCTTTATGTTGATGACAGCTTCTTCAATGTGTTTTCTTTTGAGTTGCTCAGCGGAAATACGCAAACGGTACTAAAAGATGTAAATGCGGCAGTTGTCACAGAAAGCATTGCAAGGAAATTTTTCAATCGCATTGATATTGTAGGCGAAGTACTGCAAATGGATGCCGATCCATCTGCCCAACGTGTAGGCAAGCCGATAGTTATTACGGGAGTGGTGAAGGATCCTCCTAAAAATTCTTCAACCCAGTTCGATGTACTGCTTGGTATGAAGCTCATGCAACTTTCATTTGAGGATACCAACTGGCTTAATGCCTATCTCGGTACGTTTGTGGTACTGCACCCGGAATCTGACCCGTCATTAGTGATATGGAAATTTAATGAAGTATATGCCGTTCACGCAAAAGAGCAGGTTTCGGAAAACAGGAAAAATTATGGTTTTGATCCACTGATCAGCTACGGGTTACAGCGCATTACGGATATCCACCTGCATCCCCTGTACAATATGAGGGGTAACCGGGAAGCAGGAGTTGTCAATGGGGGCAATCCTCTTTTCTCCTATATGTTTTTGGGGATAGCTGCTTTCATTTTATTGATGGCAGGCATCAATTTCATCAACATCAGCATTGCCGGTTCGCTTGAACGGTCAAAGGAAGTGGGTGTTAGGAAAATAACTGGCGGTACTAAATCACAGATCATAAGCCAGTTTTTTGTAGAGTCCGCCATATTATGTGCAACAGCTTTTGCACTGTCAATTGCATTCACTCACGTCAGTTTACCGGTATTTAACCAATTAACTGATAAAGAGATTTTGCTTCAGGAAGCTTTCGACACGCAACTGTTCTTTCATTTTATCATTAACCTGGCAGTTCTTATATTGATCACCGGCTTTTACCCAGCTTATATATTATCTGACTTCCGGCCATTACAGGTATTATATCACAGACAAAAGTTATCAGGCCGAAATTTTTTAGGAAAGGCACTGGTGGTGGTACAATTTTCCCTTGCTGGTTCCCTGGCGATTGCCTCTATTATTTACTACCACCAGATGGATTATATCCGTATAAAGGACCTGGGCTACAACCCGCATCAGGTAATTCGTACTCAAATAAAAGGCAACCGCCAATATAGACCAATACAAGAGTTCCTGAAAGTTGAACTTGCAAAAGAGCCTGCTATCAGCTTTATATCTTTTGGTGGTGATAGCGATGCCTACGAAGTGAAAATACAGGACAAAAGTGTTGAGGCGTTACATAGGATTATAGATGAACATTACCTGCCGGCACTGGAAATACCCATTCGGGCGGGCCGTAATTTTTCCTCTACATTTTCAACGGATAAATCAAATGGAGTAATTGTAAACGAAGCTTTTGTAAGAGCTGCCGGTCTTACTGATCCCATAGGTACTCAAATAAGTACAAGCGAATACTTCGATAAGGAAATAAAAACCATAGTGGGAGTAGTAAAAGACTATCATTTCGGTTCATTGCACGAACGCATTCGGCCAATGGTCATGATCATGAGCGACTGGTATGGTGATAATATCCTGGTAAAAATTGAAAAGAGTAAGCAAAAAGAAGCAATAGCGGCACTTGAAAGCACGTATAAAAAGGCAATGCCCACCGCAGTGTTTCAGTACGATTTCATGGATGAAATCAATGCCAAAGAATACCTACAGGAGCAACGGGGGCAAAAGATCATCAGTGTGGCTACCGGTTTATCCATCCTTATTTGTTGTCTTGGATTATTTGGCATGGCACATCTTGCTACCAATCAGCGAATGAAAGAGATAGGCATACGAAAAGTGTTGGGCGCTAGCGTAACCACTATTGTCTCACTCTTATCAAAAGATTTCCTCAAGCTGGTACTCATTGGCTTCACAGTTGCATCACCGGTCGCGTGGTGGGGCATGAACAAATGGTTGGAATACTTTGCTTATCGCATTGAGATACAGTGGTGGATGTTCGTGTTAGCCGGACTAATGGCAATAGTAATTGCTTTACTAACCGTGAGTTCCCAGACGATAAAGGCAGCTATGAGCAACCCGGTGGACAGCCTTCGCTCGGAGTGAGCTAAAGTGAATAATAAAAAGGCAACAGGCAAGATGCAAAACGCAAAAGCTTAGTAGAACAGATTTGCCAACTGTCTTTTGTCTGTTTATCATACATAGAAGGAGATTTGATGGAGTTATGAGGAGAGCGATCGAAAGAGTTTGAAAATAGAATGCAGATATAAAATTATTACAAATTAATATCGTGGTGAACAATGCGTAAACGATTTATTGCATTAACCCCGAAGGGGTGACATAAAACTATGGCAGTAACATTTGAAGATTGACAGGGTGATCCATTATGTCACCCCTTCGGGGTTCAGGGCCGTTAATAATTTCATTTTCCTATAATCATAGCATCCCTTCGGGCAATGTCATTAAGTTAAGGAGCATTAATAGGCAGGTTTAAAGT
>CAZFRM010000002.1:215771-370670 GCA_964521255.1 uncultured Roseivirgaceae bacterium | reverse complement strand
CACGAAGCCGTTTCGGCAAAGGCAGGCGAATTCTGCGGGAAAAGAGTGGGATTGACTTTTCACCAAATCCTAATGAGTATCAAGCAGACGAGGAAGTTATTTTCTATTTCTGCCCTGGTTGCTTAAATTTAGTAACACTCAGCAACTATGAATGCCTTCTTTTCACCTTCTCCTATTTGGTTAAACAAAGGAATAGCAATCATAAGGATCATTGTTGGTCTCATGATGATTTATCACGGACATGAAGTGTTTCGTCCGGAACTCATGAAAGGTTATATGGAATGGGAGATTTTTAATTCACCACCAGCCAGATTTATGGTGTACGTTGGCAAATCCACGGAGCTGCTATCCGGTATATTGATTTTCTTTGGGCTTCTGACTCGTGTTGGTGCGCTCCTCCTTATAGGCACGTTGAGTTACGTTACTTTTTTCGTCGGGCAGGGCCGCTTTTGGTATGAAGAGCAGCATCCTTTCATGTTCGTATTGTTCGGCTTGGTTTTCCTCTTCACTGGTCCGGGGGCATGGAGTTTGGATGCGTTGATCTTTAAGGCAAAGCGTGAAAATATTCTGCATCATCCCTAAACTCGATACTATCAAAGAGGAGTTCCACCCTTATTCACCACAAATTGATATGAGAAATATCCACCATCAATGATTACATCAACGTCAATATTGTTGCCGCCACCAGCAACATCATAAAATGATATCCTGTATTAATCCCAAATAATTTCCATGAGTTCTTTTCCCATGCTACTCTGCTTAGATCGCCGGGCAGATAAAAACCAAGCCAGGTAAAAAATGATGCATTCATTATTGTCATCGTGGGTGAGAAATCTTTTGCCCCTGGTACAAAGCTCCACGCAGCGTTGTTGTGCGCTAAAACATACGCCATAAGAAAATTGCCAATCACCATAAAGATCATTCCCTTTGCCATTTCACCACCAGTAGGTTTACGGCTCATATCGAAGTTCATTTCTTTAGCCCAGGCCTTACCGAATAATGGGGTGTACCAAAGAAATCCGAGAATAAAGTTGGCTATAGTAGCAACGATTATAGCCGTAATGTTTATGCCAAGTTGTTCCATAATATTGTTGAGTTTGAGTTTAGGAGTGTTATTAAATATAACAAATCTTTTTTTCTCCCTTAAAACACTGGAGGCCTGTACGCAGTCATAATGTTGTGGTTAGTTTTATGAGATAAGTGAAGAATTGTTTTGTAATTCTTTAGGTTTTAAGCTTTCTACTTTTCTATTTACCTTTCATCTTATGAAGCCTATCAGTTTTCTTTCAATACTCTTATTCCTTTTGTTTGCCTGTAAAAGCAAAGTGGAGACAGGTTCATCCTACATTGCGTTCATTGGGGCCACTATCATAGACGGCAGTGGAACTGAGCCCTTTCAAAATGTTGTATTGCTGATACAAAATGGTCGGGTAGTTGCTGTGGGCGAAAAAGAGAAAGTTGATATTCCAGAGGGAGCGACGGTAAAAGATGTAACGGGCAAGTTCATTATACCGGGTATCATTAACGGCCACGGCCACGTTGGTGATGCAAAAGGTATTGAAGGTGGTCATTACTCACGTGAAAATGTAATCGACAACTTATCTATTTATGCCCGTTATGGAATTACCACAGTAGTAAGTCTTGGCGGCGACAAAAAAGAAGCCGAGCCACTGCGTTATATTCATGATACTTTATCTACGCAAAGAGCACGCTTGTTTATTGCGGGAGAAGTAATAAATGGTAAAACACCAGCAGAAACAGCCGCGGTGGCAGACAGTAATCATCAATTGGGTGTTGACTTCATGAAGATACGTGTGGATGATAACCTGGGCACTTCTCCTAAAATGCCGGAAGATATTTATCGCGCCGTGATCAAGCGGTCGCATGAACTGGGTTACAAAATTGCAACGCACATGTACTACATGGAAGATGCAAGAAAGCTCCTGGATGCAGGCTCAGATATGCTGGCGCATAGTGTAAGGGACATGCCAGTCGATGAAGCATTCATTCAACTACTAAAAGAAAAAAATATAAGTTATTGTCCCACACTAACCCGCGAACTTTCGACGTTTGTCTACGGTGATACGGCAGAATTTTTTACTGATCCTTTCTTCTCACAAGTGTATGATAGTGTCACCATTCAACCGTTGAAAGATCCTGCTCACCAATTACAAATCAGCAATAGCCAGAGTGCAAAGACCTATAAGCAACAATTGCCGGTTGCGATGACTAATCTTAAAACATTATCTGATCGCGGCATACCCATTGTGTTTGGAACTGACAGCGGTGTGCCTACAAGATTCATGGGCTACTTCGAACACATTGAAATGACAATGATGGCAGAAGCAGGACTTACCCCAATGCAGATCATCGTCTCCGCTACAAAAAATCCTGCAGAATATTTGGGCTTAAAAGATTTAGGCACTTTGTTTCCTGGCCACTGGGCTGACTTTGTGGTGTTGGATGCGGACCCGTTAATGGATATTCGGAATACCAGGAAAATTGCAGCCGTTTATATAGGTGGAGTAATCGTAAAATAAAATATAACGTTATTGTCTCCGTGTAAATGAATACTGCACAACATCTGCGAGAGGTGTGATGACTGATCTAAGGTGAGGCAGATTTAACTTGCACATGTTGCCGTCAATCGCATTCGTTTCAACGTTATTAACATCTGGCTATTATTTATTAATGAGAGCATCATTTACTAATACAAAACATTTTATCAACAGATATTAACCAATGTTGAAAAGTAGGCAAAAGGCAATCGCAGTAGGCAAAATTGCCTATTGCCATTTGCTTACTGCCATTTTTTCGTTTGTATCATAGATTTTTGAATGAACTAAGTAGCACTAAATCACTAAACGATTAATAATTCTGTAAAATATACTACATTCATTTTCATAATTAACCCAAAAGATATACTATGAAAAGCTCTATCACCCTCATCGCAATTTTATTTTCTATTGGTGCATTTTGTCAGGGACAATTGCAGAAAGAAGCAGCCGGATTAATTACGTTCGCATCCGGAAAGGTTATACAGTTGGCCGATATAGTTCCTGAGGAAAAATTATCCTGGACCCCGGCAGAGGGCGTGCGTTCTTTTGGAGATGTATTCAGGCACATCATATCATCAAACTATTACTTTGGATCGAAAATGGGAGCAACAATTCCTGCTGGCGTCAAGATGGAAACTCTTGAAGCCGATTTAAAAACCAAAAAAGATATTAAGGCTGCTCTAAAGCAATCTTATGACTTTATCCTTGAAGCGGTGAAAAATACAAAAGATGATGCGTTTGCCACTAAAGTTGAATATCCTTTCCCAGGTGAATTCACTAACATGTCAAGTATACTCATTTCCGTTTCTCACGCGAATGAACATTTGGGTCAACTGATCGCCTACGCAAGAGTAAATGGAATAAAACCTCCGTGGAGTGAGTAAAAATTAATTCCAAAATCAAAAACGGGACTATCTATTGGTCCCGTTTTTTTTTGATACGTTTATTTTAAAAACTTTTTTAAGTCTGGATGAACTTGAGAGGTTAGAATTTCAGTAACACTAAATTCAGCGAGCTTGTGAATATAAAAAGGATCTTCGCTGATAATCTCTTCCACTTCTTCCTTTGATTTCGCTAAAGCCAAAATGATTCCTCCTGTTCGCGGCACCTTACGTCCTGAAGCAACAAACTTGTTCATCTTATAATACTTGTGAAGAAACTTCACATGGTCAGTCATGTGTGCATCCAACTGCTCCAATGGAACAATGTAATTCAGATCAATAATGAACATATCAATTAGTTCTGTGCACCAGCAAGTGCAAGTCTTTTGTGATAATAGATGTAAGACAGGGCGCCAACGCCAAAAGGTAACAACATAAATAACATAGGAAGATGTAACCCTTCTACCGCTATTGCGGAGTATGTCGCTCCTATCAAATCGAAAAATAATCCAGCATATGCCCACTCTTTCAATCGCGGAAATCCAGGAACAAGGATCGCTATCGAACCTAATAATTTGGCTACACCAAAAAATAAGATAGTGTATTTCGGGTAGCCCAGTTGATCAGTTATCAGCGCAACTGATTCTGGTGACACCATAATATTTGGAATTGCAGTGAAAAGCATAAAGCCGGCGAAAAGTCCCGTGAAAACCCAGTATAGGATGTTTGTCTTTTTCATATTCTTTGTTTTAATGATCAAACTTTAATGCAACTTAATTTCTATCGCTGAATTGTCTATGATCAACCCCGACAAATTGGAGGGGCCTTTGCGACAGAATTGCAAGGTTGAAATCATTTAACGGGTGACGGAGAGCGTAAATCTCTGTGTTCTTTTTAGTTATTGAGGTTCCTTTTAAATCCTCAAATTTGATATCTTTGCATGTCCTTTCTGTTTTGAGACCTATCCAGATCCCGACGCACTAAGGCCTTAACCATCAAACAACAACGTAGTAAAGTAAAATATGGCCAGACCGCAGGAAATATTCAATAAAAAGGATCTCGAAAAAAAGAGACTGCAAAAGCGAAAAGAAAAAGAACAACGTAAGGAAGAGCGAAAGGCCAATGCAAAAGAGGGACAATCCCTGGAAGATATGATGGCATACGTTGACGAGAACGGCAATATCACCTCTACACCGCCGGATCCTACAAAAAAGAAAGCCATCAAGACTGAAGATATTGTTACAGGATCACGCAATAGCGGAGCACATCAAGTCAATCTTACCAAAAGAGGGAGAGTTAGCTTCTTCAATAATTCAAAAGGCTTTGGTTTTATTAAAGATTCAGATTCCGGTGACAGCATTTTTGTGCACAGCAATGGCCTGCGGGAACCGATCAAGGAAAACGATATGGTCTCTTTTGAAACGGAAAGAGGAATGAAGGGACTGACAGCAGTGAATGTCAAAAAAATTTCTGGCTGAGTTTTATTCCCATCAATTCATAAAAAAAGCCACTCTTTCAAGTGGCTTTAATAGATTATCTCCAACGATTAGAGCATTAGTTGAGAAGCCTTACTTGTACGGCATTCATCCCCTTTTTTCCACGCTCTACTTCATATTCAACTTCATCGTTTGTACGAATTTCGTCAATGAGTCCGGAAGCGTGCACGAAGATGTCTTCGCTTGAATCGGACGGTTTAATAAAACCAAAACCTTTGGTTTCATTAAAGAATTTTACTGTTCCTTCCATTTGTTAATTTTTTAAAAATAATAATTCATCGTAAGCTGTAGCCAGCACTGTAATTACCATGACGATCCTATTAATGTTTGTCCCGGAAAATGGAACTAAGCGTAATGAATGGTTATGAAATCAATTAGAATCAAGAAAACGATGAGATATAACTTAATTCTATAAAACTTAAACTACGCAACAAAGGTACTGCTTTATTCACGGCATCCTACACAAATTGAATAAGTATTATTTGTGTTGATTCTGGAATGAACAAATTTAATCAGTCATCAAAGCTGTTTTTCTTCCTGCGCCTCATCAGGAATCACATCCACAGATACCGGCCGTTTTGAAACGTGAAGCACAAACTTTTTGTCGAGCATAAAATCAAAATGACCTTCGGCCATTAGCTCGGAGGCTTTTCTTGACATGTTCAGCATGGACAACAAATCCTGTGCGGTGACCGAAGTCTTGATGTTGTTTTGAGCTTTACCCTGGTGGGCGTGAAGTTCAAAGGAAAAATTTTTTTCTTTTGAATTCAGCGCTTTGAATTCATGATCAAAGAGCTTGTATTGCTGAGGGCCTCCTTCAGCAGCAAGCATAAGCTGAATGATTGCGGGGCGATATTTACTCCAGAGTGAAGTATAAACCTGGTTGATCATAATACTATAGAATTTTGGTTCCATTTTGTTTGATAATTCTTTTCACAGCGTTCAATTTTAACCGAGATAGGCACGTAACGATTCACTATGATACACATTTCTGAGTCTGCGGGTTGCTTTTTCTTTGATCTGCCGTACGCGCTCACGGGTAAGATTGAACTGTTCTCCTATTTCCTCAAGGGTTTTGGCGCTCGTGCCATTCAATCCGTAATAGCTGCAAATCACTTCTGATTCTCTCGCACTGAGTGCAGACAAGGCGCGGGTTATCTCACTTTTAAGAGAATCTGTCATCAGGTCTGAATCAGGTGTTTTCAAAAGATCATTGTGCAGCAAATCCAGCAAGCTGTTATCTTCTCCCGGCACAAATGAAGCATCAACTGACACATTACGGCCTGTGACCATCATTGTACTCTCAACTTCCTCTATGCTTACATCCATAGAATCAGCCAGCTCTTCAACAGAAGGTTCACGTTGAAATTTTTGTTCAAGCGCTGAAAAAGCTTTGTACATCTTATGGATAGATCCCACCCGGTTAAGTGGCAACCGGACTACCCGGGCTTGTTCGGCCAACGCCTGCAAAATAGACTGACGTATCCACCAAACCGCGTACGAGATGAATTTGAATCCTCGTGTTTCATCGAAGCGCATAGCGGCTTTGATAAGACCGATATTTCCTTCATTGATCATATCGCCAAGAGAGAGTCCGTTATTCTGATATTGCTTGGCGACGGAGACAACAAAACGCAGATTGGCTTTTGTTAGTTTTTCCAGCGCTGCCTGATCGCCCTGCCTTATTCTTACAGCAAGGTCTACTTCCATTTCAGTGGTGATAAGATCTACTTTGCCGATTTCCTGCAAATACTTGTCAAGAGATTCTGTCTCTCTTGTAGTGATTTGCTTTACAATTTTTAATTGTCTCATGAAGGGAAATGAGGATTGAAATCGTTTAGTTTAATAGTTCAGCTGGTTTCAGCCCAAGCTGTTTGAGTTGCCTTGCGTGACTCCTCAATGCTTCTGCAAATGTGCCTGTACTTTTGTAGGGAACACCAAATTCACATGCTGTGTCCCTTACAATGCCGGCAATCTTTCGATAATGTACATGGCATATGTTGGGAAACAGGTGATGTTCAATCTGAAAATTAAGCCCGCCTACACACCAGGAAAACCAACGGCTTCGGGTACCAAAATTTGTAGTTGTTAAAAGCTGGTGAATTGCCCAATTCGTTTGCAGCGATTGATTTTCATCAGGCAATGGGTAGGCTGTGCCATCCATAACATGAGCCGGTTGAAAAATAATCGCGAGCAGAAACCCTGCAATGTAGTGGATTACAAAGATGCCAAGTAATATTTGATACCACGCGAGTGAGGTAAAGAGCAATGGAATAATAAAAATATAACCAATGTACAGCAGTTTGGAGCCAATGAGGATAATCCATTCAATGCCAATGTGCGCATTATTCTTTTTTGCGAGCCCCATCTTGTGATATTTTATTATCCGGTAGAAATCTTTGAAGAAGATCCACACGATTGTCATGAGCCCATACAAGGGCCATACATAAATAAATTGAAAGCGATGTATAGGTTTCCATTTGGAATGTGGTTCGAGACGCACTATTCCGCGCGGACTAATATCTTCGTCTTCGCCATGCACGTTGGTATAGGAATGGTGAAGCACATTGTGTTGTATCTTCCAGTTGAAAGCGTTCGCACCAACAAGATTAATTGAATAACCAATGAGATTATTGATCCATTTCCGTTTCGAGTAAGCCCCATGATTCGCATCATGCATGACAGACAGCCCGATGCCTGCAAGTCCAAAACCCATTACGATCAACGCCAAAATCATCCATAATCCTGTTATCACCTCGCCGATAATCAACGCATAAGGAAGAAAATACATTACAAACATGCAAACTGTTTTAATGATCATCTCTCCATTGGCATGACGGGTTCGTCCATTTGACTTGAAGTAGTCGTTCACGCGCCTGTTCAACGTTGCTGAAAAGTCGCGTTGAGTGTTGGCAAACGTTATGACTTTGGAAGTTGTCATTAAAAATAGAAATAGTTGTAAATGAAATTAATATTCAAGATGGACGGGTGAAAAAACTAATAAGCAGCTGTTTTTGGTCTTGCTTTGGAAACTACCAGATTTTTACCAAAGAATGCTGAATTGGTAAGTTTTTTAATAGCGATCATGGCTTCCTGATCATTCGACATTTCCACAAAGCCAAAGCCCTTGGAGGCGCCAGTAGTACGGTCAATAACAATTTTAGCGGAGCTAACTTCTCCGAATTCAGAAAATAATGCCTTTAGAGCAACTTCATTCACTTCACGACTCAGATTGGCTACGAAAAGATTCATAAAAGATTGGATTAAATGATTAAATACTACAACCTGGGGATGGAATCCCATTCAATTGGAAAAATCTAGTAGGAGGTGATAGCCTTCAGCAGGATTCAAAGAATTGAAGCTCAAAGGTACTAATTTTTTTGAGGCGAGATGGGAAAGAATGGCTGCATGTTACAAATCACTGCAAAATCAATTATTTGAAGACTCTTTTTTCATTTTTGCCATCTCTACAGTCAGTTCTTGTCTTTATCGGAAGAAGGGAGAGTATTTACTCATTTTGATAAGTATTGACAAAGTTGAATTAATTGAAAATATCTAATTTAACTGCACTTATTACGGAACCATTTTATTTCCTATGAACCTAAGGTGTAATCTTTCTCTCAGAAAAATTTTCTCACTGGCAGCTTTGTTGACTGTGCACTTTCAACTGGCAGCACAAATCGTAACCATTCCCATTGAAACGGAAAGCCATGTAATAGTCCTTCAAACGGATACAAGGAATGTGTTACGGACCACTTATTTCGGCAAGCGACTTGCTACAGCAGGCAATTATGCGGCGACTGCTGCTGTGCATCGCCTCGATGATGATAATGCAGGAATTTACAACGCAGCCTACACACCAGCAGGCACCTGGAATCTCACTGAGCCGGCTATTCAGGTAAAACATGCCGATGGAAATCCTTCACTGGAATTGAAGTATGTAAGTCATGCACAAGAACAGGTGGATGTTAATGCCACGCTCACACGCATTGTATTAAAGGATAATCTTTATCCTTTCCAGGTCACATTGTTTTATAAAGTCTGGAAGAAAGAAAATGTAATTGAACAGTGGACGGAGATTCAGCATAGTGAAAAGAAACCCGTGCTGCTTCAGAAGTACGCTTCTGCCAATTTATATTTTGCTGATAACGATTTTTATCTCACCACCTATCACGGCATGTGGGCAAAGGAAATGCAACCCGCTCAAATGAAACTTGAGCGCGGCATGCGTTCCATTGATTCAAAGTTAGGAACAAGAGCAATGCTGCTGCAATCGCCTAATTTTATTCTGTCATTCGGGAATCGTGCAAACGAAAATGAAGGTGATGTTCTTCTCGGACAGCTAGCCTGGAGCGGAAATTTTAAAATGGAATTTGAAGTAGATGCGTACAACAATCTCCGTTTGATTGCAGGCATCAATCCATTTGCCTCTGAATACGCATTGCAACCAAATCAATCCTTCAAAACACCTTCCCTGATTTATGCTGTGTCGGGAAATGGAACAGGTGTTGCGAGCCGCAATCTTCATTCCTGGGCAAGAAAATACCGGGTGTTAGATGGAGAAGGGCAACGCTTAACGTTGCTGAATAACTGGGAGGCTACTTATTTTGATTTTGATGAAAACAAAATAACGGCCTTGTATAAGGACGCAAAAAATTTAGGTGTCGATTTGTTCTTACTGGATGATGGATGGTTTGGAAATAAATACCCGAGAAACAACGACCAGACAAGTCTTGGCGATTGGCAAGAAAACACAAAGAAATTACCTCACGGCATAGGTTATCTGGTACAAGAGGCCGAGAAGGAAGGTATAAAGTTTGGTATCTGGATAGAGCCTGAGATGGTGAGCCCTAAAAGTGAATTGTATGAAAAGCACCTCGACTGGGTAATCAGACAACCACAACGACCCGAAGTATATTATCGCAATCAGCTTGTGCTGGATCTCTCCAATCCGGAAGTGCAGGATTTTGTATTTGGTGTAGTAGATAACTTGTTTACTAAAAACCCTAAGCTCGCTTTTATCAAATGGGATTGCAATGCTGTAATCTTTAATGCTTACTCAGCTTATCTGAATAAAAAACAAATTCCGCAAACGCATTTGTATGTTGAATATGTAAACGGACTTTATAAAGTATTGCAACGCATTCGGGCAAAATATCCCAAGGTGCCTATGATGCTATGTTCAGGAGGTGGAGGACGTGGTGATTATGAGTTGCTGAAATATTTTACTGAGTTTTGGCCCAGTGATGATACTGATCCACTGGAAAGAATTTTTATGCAGTGGGATTACTCTTATTTCTTTCCAGCCATCGTAACCGACAATCATGTCACCGATTGGGGTAAGCAACCTTTGAAATTCAGGGTTGATGTTGCCAGTATGGGTAAGTTGGGTTTTGATATTGTGGCCCGTCATTTAAATGAAAAGGATATGCAGTTTGCAAAAGAAGCCGTGAGCAATTATCACTCTTTTAAAAATGTTATTTGGCATGGTGATTTGTTTAGACTCGTAAATCCTCATGAGCATGATATTGCAGCGTTAATGTATGTCGACCAGGAGAAAAGTAAAGCGATTGTGTTCAACTACCTTGTCAATTATCGTCAGCGATTGGTAGAACCACAGAAGCCTGTTAAGCTTAGTGGATTAGATCCTGCAAAAAAATATAGTGTTAAAGAGATTAATTTATACCCCGATTCAAGATCGCCCATTGATTCAAACGCAAGTTACACCGGAGATTTTCTTATGAATGTTGGTATCAATCCTGGTATCAGTTTGGGAAGGACAAGCGTTGTGTTGGAAGTAAGTGAAGTGAAGTAAGTAGGCTAATTGTCATTGATGTGTGTAGAGAACCCACCCCCTACCCCCGCCAGCGGGGGACAAGTGTGTGCATGTGAATGAGTGTGGGCTGGTTGTCATCTGAACTTTTTGGGCCGAAGGTTTTGAAAAACTTACAATGACGGGTACAAGCAAGAAGTGGTTTAAACTTTCAGGCAGTCGATTGAGGCTGAGATGGATTATACACCAGTATTGGCAAAAAAAGATGCTCTCCTTTCGAAGAGCACCCATTATCAACTAAACTAACCATTCGGAGATTTCTCAATAACCAGGATTTTGTGTTAATGTTGGTGTTTCCTGGATTTTGCTGGCTTCGATTTGAAGAAGCGGAATAGGAAAATATTCATTCGTCCCTTCTACAAACGCGTTTGCATTATTCAACTGGTTGGGTCTGCGCAACTTCTCTGCTTCCATGTATTTGTCGATATACTCTTTGGCAACACCCCAGCGAACGAGGTCAAAAAAGCGGTGACCTTCCATTGCCAACTCAAGTCTTCTTTCAAAGTAAACTGTTCTTCTTGCTTTTTGCTGAGAAGAGAAAGCATCATGGCCATCAGGGTATTCGTTAATAAGGTAATTCGCCGCAGGTGTAACACCATCTTCTTCCGTAAGAACAGCTCCGGTCTTTGCACGAGTCCGCACCTGGTTAACAAGTTCACGTGCTTTAGTTAAGTCATTCTCTTCAACCGCAAGTTCAGCACGCAATAAAAGTACGTCAGCAAAACGAATTACGTTATAGTTTAAAGCGCTTGGTCCGGCAGTCCATCCGGCACCGTTTAACCCATTCTCCATTTCTGTTTTGTTGAAGTTATTTTTTCTGTTGGTATAAGGACCATAGAATCCTTCATCATTAATTCCGTCTACGCCGGGATGATCGCCAAACCCTAAGAATGGAATACCTCTTCTGCCTACTGTAAAGTCAAGACGTGGATCAAGAGGACCTGTATACTCTGTGAAAGGAGTTGTCGTCATGTCATTGTTTACGTCGGTGTCATTGTAGGTGTCAAAAAGTGGTAAACCATCAGCACCGGTTTTAAAAGAATTCACCAAATCAAAAGTGGGTTGATGCAAGCCAGGCGAATTGAACGGCGCAAAGGATGGGTGCGCCAGAATATCTCCCCAGTTAGCATTCAGGCTCGCGTGGTCAGCGTCTCGAGTACCATCATTCGCAGTAGATTGATAAGCGAAAATTGATTCCTTTTGATTCTCTGTTGCTATCCTGAAATTTTCTTCATAGTTAGTTGCAAGGCCATATTTGGAATTTCCAATCACGGCATCCAATAATGGTTTGGCAGCAACATAGTCCTTCTGGAACATGTGAACTTTCGCAAGCAAAGCCTGCGCAGCACCTTTTGTTGCACGACCTACCTCGGATTGATCTACCGGTAGATTTTCAATGGCAAATTCCAGGTCAGCTTCTATTTTAGGCCAAATATCCTCATCGTTAGGTAACCTGAAGTCAACCGTATTTTCGTCTACAAAAGCAACACGTCCCCAGATTTTCTTTGCTTCGAAATGAAAGTAGGCACGGAGAAATCTTGCCTCACCTTCAAGAGAAGGTTTTGACGACTCGCTGATCTTAGAACCTCTGATTCCATTGACAGCATCATTTGATCTGGCTACACCTTCATACAACGCTATCCATTTGTCATTGATATGGGGTATTCCAGATCCCGACCACTTATATTGTTCAATGAGATTTATCTCTCCCTGATCACCGAAGCCACCTCCTTTTGAAGCATCGCCGGCAGAGATGTCTCCCCATATCCAGTTGCTGATACCTACACCCCACGGTGCCGCTACGTCCCATCCGAACCATCCGTCAAGGGCGGAGTAGGCAGAGATTAGCAAACCTTTTACACCCTCTTCAGTGCCCAGTGCCTCGAAGGCAACTGCACCTTGTGGTGGCACACTTAATTTATCCTCACATGATTCAATGGTTATCATGAAGATGGATACCAGCATTAGTAGCTTATACTTTTTCATTTTCTTGTTATTTGAGTTCATAGGCTTAAGATTAAAAAGTTGCTGTAAGACCTACGCTGATTACACGTGAAATAGGATACGATCCTCTGTCAACACCCAGACCCCTGTTTGCTCGTGGATCGCTAAAGCTCGTCAGATTTACTTCAGGATCCAGCCCGCTGTAATTGGTAACAGTGAGCAGGTTCTGGCCTTGTAAATAAATTTTTGCAGCCGATAATGTCTTACCAAGCCAAACCTTTGGAAAGTTATAACTCAGTTGAACATTGCGGACTCGTAAAAACGATCCGTCTTCCACATAGTAGGTCGACTCTTGTGATTCTCTCACAATAACATTGCTGTTCAATTGTGGAATGTTTGTATCTGTATTTTCCGGAGTCCATGCATTCAGCAAGCGGGTGCTGCGATTACCATCCATCTTCCAGAAGTCTGTGAAATATTTCGTGGCATTGAAAATCTCATTTCCCTGTACACCGGTTCCTGTTAAGGTAAGTTCAAAGTTTTTGTAGGAAAGGTTGAGGTTGATACCATACATAAAGTCGGGGTGGGGACTTCCGATAATGGTACGATCGAGATCGCTGATAACGCCATCATTATTTACGTCTCTGAACCGGAACGTGCCGGGTCTTGCTCCATCCTGAGAAACATTTTCAAGGAATGCGTCAACTTCCTGTTGGTCTTTGAAAATGCCATCGATAACAAATCCATAAAAGCTGGAGATCGCCTCTCCTTCTTTGGTGATGGTCATGAATTGCAAATCAAATGCACGTGATCCGTAAAATGGTGCACTGTTCAACTTAACAACTTTGTTTTGATAGGTTGAGAAGTTAACACCCACAGAATATTTGAATGCCTTGCTTTGATCACTGGAATACGTCAGGTTCAACTCAATACCTTTGTTTTCAACATTGCCAACATTAAGAAAGGCATTGGCGGCAGCACCCGCTGTGGCAGGCTGAACGATATCTACCAGCATGTCGTTAGTAGTTTTTTTATACCACTCAAAGCCAAAGCTTAACCGGTTAAAGATTTCAGCATCCAGCCCAATGTTTATTGTCTCAGTTGATTCCCAGGTGACATCCGGATTTCCACGCTTCGTTTTGTCGAAACCCGGAGAAACCGTAGTGTTTGCACCATCCAAAGAATAGCTGGCATAATTAACATCTGCTGAGAAGAATGTATTGGCAGCATTGGCATCGGGTATGTCCTGGTTACCTACCTGGCCCCAGCCTGCTCTTAACTTAAGCATACTAAGTGCTGGTATACTGCTCATGAAATCTTCCTCACTTATCACCCACCCAAGACCAACAGCAGGAAAAACTCCCCAGCGATTTTTTTCCGGGAATCGTGAAGAGCCGTCTCTCCTCAACGTGAAACTGGCGAGGTACTTGTCGGCAAAGGAGTAATCCAATTTACCGAAATAGCTGAGGAGGTTATTTTTTGCACCCGTACCATTATTGGTCTGTGCCCCAATACCAACGGAGAGATAACGTATGTCTACGTTGTCATCGGAAATATAATCCTGGCGCGCACCGGCAGAGTAACGGTATACATTTTCGATGTACTCACTTCCTATCAATGCTTCAAACTTATGATTGCCAAAATCTTTTATGTAATTCAATGTGTTTGTCCAGATGACAGCTGAATTAAACGAATTGCTTTCTGTAAACGCATTGGTTTGATTGGATTGATAATCACCAGGATTGTGTGGTGTGAAATAGGTTCCATTATTCGAAGTGTAGTCGATTCCAATAAGTGTCTTAGCAGTTAGTCCCTTGGTTATGTCAACTTCCAGAAAGGCATTACCAAAAGTTCTGAAGATGCGGGTCATGTTATCTTTTGCCCGTGTCAATTCTGCAACAGGGTTTCTTGCGTCACCGATTGCTACTTGTTGATTACCGGCAAAATTTCCCTGAACATCATACACAGGTATAATCCCTGGAATTCTGTATAACATAGCCAGAACACCATTCTCATATTGATTTTGTAAACCAACGCCCTCTGTATAGGTAACATTTAGATTTTCGCCAATGCGAAGCCAGTCTTTTGCATATCCTACAGAATTAATTCTTGCGGAATAGCGTGTGAAGTTGGTTTTAATAGCTACTCCTTCCTGATCAAAGTATTCAGTACCGATGTAATACGTTCCTTTATCACTCCCTCCGGAGTAATTAACATTTACATTGGTAAATTCTGCCTGGTCAAAAACCTCATTAAACCAATTTGTTCCTTGTTTATTAGCGCGCATCAACTGATATACGCCATCGCCACCTACCGGATCATCATCATCGTTTTCATCATACTGATCTACGTTGGTAATAAAATTGCCATCGCTGTCTACAACCGTGTTTCCCTGTTCGAAACCAATCGGGTTGATAAAGTCCGGCAGAACCGAAACATTAGGGTCATTACCATAGGCGAGATGTGAGAAAGTACCTGTTCCATTTACCTGGCGTATCCGATGGGCATCCGCCAACTGCTGCGGTGTCATGAGACTAGGGTAACGGTCTTTGTTCAGACTTTGAATGCCCCGGTTAAAGGTGATTTGCAGCGCTCCATTTTTCGCACTTCCTTTTTTTGTCGTAACAACGATAACCCCATTGGCTGCACGACTTCCATAAATAGATGCAGCTGATGCGTCTTTCAGCACTGTAATACTTTCAATATCGGAAGGGCTAAGACTGGCAAGATTCCCTTTTGTAGGAATACCGTCAATGACGTAGAGTGGATCGTTATTGTTGGTGGTACCAAATCCCCTGATTCTTACCATTGTGTTACCGCCAGGAACGCCTTCCGAAGAAATATAGACGCCGGGTACTTTTCCCTGAATAGCGCGCTCAACACTGACTTGAGCTATTTCAGTTAACTCATCACCACTGACCGTAGATACCGCACCGGTAATTGATCGTTTAGACTGAGCGGTATAACCTGTAACAACAACTTCACTCAGCACGCTTATGTTGGGAACTAAAGCAACGGAAAGCTGTGTGGCATTGCCTACGATCACTTCATACGGATCGTATCCAACGAAATTGAAAACGAGGACTGAACCTCTTTCCGCCGTAAGGCTAAATTCTCCATCGGAATTTGTCGTGGTTCCTCTTGTGGTGCCTTTGATAAGTATACTTACCCCAGGCAATGGATCACGTGTTTCACTATCCGTTACAATACCGGATACGGTTACTTCTTCGACAAAATTTTCGTTCATCGGGGAAGCCAGAAGCACAATGGGATAGCATTGAAGGAATAAACCTAATGCTACAAGCTTTAAAAAGCCCATCACAGGTAGAATTCTTCGTCTCATAGATTTTTGGTTAGGTTAAAACAGAGTAAGTAGTGTTTCATATTTATTTTTGATTAGTAGTGTATCAATCGTCTTCATAAAACCGAATGGCAGCGCCTCCGCCCGGAGCCAGTTTAATGGATAGCCTATCTGCCGATGTTACATCTATGGCCTTGATTTCAATGGACGTGGGATTTGTATCAACATCGGCATCTTTACCATCCTGGTATATTTCAGCTTTGTAAGTTTTTCCTGGCTGTAGAAAGTCAAGTTTTGTTTCCAGCGTCCGCGCTTCTTCATTAGTAATGCTGCCCAGAAACCACTCATTTGAATTCCGATCTTTGCGAACGGTGGTTATATACTCTCCGATCTTTGCATCAAGCACTATGGTTTCCTGCCAGTCAGTGGGAACGTCTTCGATAAACTTGAAAGCTGGATGTCCCTCATAATTTTCAGGAAGGTCCGCAGCCATGTGCATGGGGCTATAAATCACTACATATAAAGCAAGTTGTTTAGCAAGCGTTGTGTGTACTCTGTGATTTGATTTGTTTTTAAACTGAATATCAAATATGCCGGGTGTGTAATCGATCGGACCAGCCAGCCCCCTCGTGAATGGAAGGATCGTTGTATGAGAAGGTGGATTCCCATCGCTCCATGCTTCATACTCAGTACCGCGAACACCCTCACGTGTCATCATGTTGGGATATGTTCTTCGTAAGCCGGTGTCCTTTATCGGTTCATGCACATCCAGCATAACTTTATACTTCGCGGCGGTCTCCATCACTTTGTGGTAATGTCTAACCATGTATTGCCCCTGATGGTGTTCACCATTGGGAAGCTTATTCACATAACCGGTCTTTAATCTCTGAATGCCGTATTGCTGACATAACCTGAACGCATCTTCAAGTTGTTGTTCATAATTTTTAATATTGCCACCGGTCTCATGGTGTGCTATCAATCCAATATTTTTTTCTCTTGCGTAACGGCTGAGTTCTTCAAGGTCATAGTCAGGGTACGCCTTTGTGAAACTGAAATTTCCGGAAACGGTCCAATCACCTTCCCATCCTTCATTCCATCCTTCAGCTAATACAGCGTCGAGATTATGTTTACTGGCAAAATCAATAAGCTCTTTTACATTTTGCGTAGTCGCACCGTGATGTGGCCCTGCTTCCCATGTCTGCCGGGTGAGATGCATGCCCCACCAGATGCCGTTATATTTTCCTGGTTTTATCCAGGAGACATCATCAAGTTTGTTGGGTTCGTTTAGATTCAGGATCAGGTATGACGTGACTAAATCACCTGGCCGACTAGCAACCTGAATGGTGCGCCAGGGAGTTTTCATTGGGGCGGCAGTTTCTACCCGATTGCCATTGGCCCACGGAACAAGATCACATTTCAAAATATGATTTCCCTGGTGTGCGAGAGCCATACCAGCATAATCTTCCAGGGCTGCTTCGTGAATGCTTACAAAAAGACTGTCGTTGTATTCAAAAGTGATGGGCGTAAAAATGTTGTCTTTTATCTCGCTGAGTTTTGTGTTTCTATAGAGATATTCAGAATCCATTTCCAGTCCATAGGCCGGTATCCACCAGGAAGAGAAATCCCGGACGAAGGCAAGCTCCGTGAGCTCATCCAGGATGACAAAATTTTTCAGGTTAGGCTGTTCCGGAATTTCATAGCGAAAACCAAGGCCATCGTTATACAGCCTGAATTCAATAATCATTTTTCTCTGCAGGTCGGATCGCTCCTCAAGCGTTATGATCAGATCATTGTATTGATTGCGAATATCTTTTACTTCTCCCCAGGGTTGCGTCCAGGTTTCCTCAAAGGATGAGTGAACAGCAGATGTGATCTTGAAATTCTTTTCCAGAGAAGGAAGGTCTTTCAGGATGAAACCCAATTGGGAATCTTTAATGAGAAGGCTGTTATTGCGTGAAAGCCGGTAAAAAGGCTTTCCTTCTTTCAGCGAAAATTGAAGAGTAATAGATCCATCAGGTGAAGAAATTTCTTCTCCCGGACTAACCTCGCTTTTGCATCCAACAGTAAGCAATAAAATAAAAGCACAAACATAAATAGAGGTAAAAAGCTGCCTCATGGGAGAATAGGGATTTGGTTTAAAAAAAGATTGCGGTTATAGAAGAGGACTTTGATATCGTTTGCATAACAAAGCAAGCCTTGTGACAGGACAAGGTGAATTCTCCCACTAAAAATGTAAATAAATGTAAGGGGTATAAGAGACTACTTCCCTGGAGATCAGGCAATTACATAATAATCAGGACAAGGAAAATATAAACTATTCGTGAATGAAAATTAGAACGGCAATCCGTGATGCTTTCGCGTTTGCGATGTTAAAGTGCATGAATTTTCATTACTCTCTTTTCAAATTCCTCATTTGGAATAATGGATTTGCTCTTGACCCTGGCTTTATAATTATAGATAGTATTAATAGAGTAATTAAGGATCTTCGCAATTTGTTCTGTGTCGTGAATGCCCATTCGAATAAGCGCAAAAATCCGCAACTCAGTATTCAGCAATTGCCCGTCTTTTAGGATAATCTGATCTTCTTCTTTAAAAAAGGAGTTAAAAGTGATAACGAAGTCAGGAAATAATTTTAGAAAAACCTTATCAAAACTGTGGTATAACTCTTCCCTTTCTTTTTTAGGATTGATGTTGTTAACAACAAATCGGATATCATCCATCTTTTTAGTCATGAGTTTCATTTCGATGGATCTTTTAAAAGCTTCAATCTTGCTCAGGTATTCAGAGTTAATGTTAAAGTAATATCCAATATACTCTTCCTTGATTTTGTTTGCTTCCTGAAGGGCACGTTCTGCGATCTTGCGTTTTTTAAGTTGATTAAAAATTATGACCGAAAAAACAAGCACAAGAATAGAAAGCGCTGTTATGATACCGGAATAGATCAACCAAAGCTTTCTTTGTTCGTCCACGTTATTGACTTTGGCTGAAGCAATAAGAGGAAGAAGAGAACCTACCTGAACTTTACGTTGCCTTGCGCCATAGAACATGGCATCTTCCATGGCATGTTGTATGTAGATATAAGCACTTTTAACATTACCGTTTTTAAAAAGTAATTCCGCCAGCAAAGACATTGCAGATGTTTCTTTCGTTGCTGTTTTAATATCTGCAATTACCGCGCGTGCTAATAATTGAATGGCTTCTTCATCTTCTCCTCTGGAAATATAAAAATAACTTAAGGTTGAGGCTGTTACTGCCATCTGATGAGGAGTAATTTCATGATGGGTTAGCAATGTATTAAGATCATACAGGGCCTCCGTGGTATTTTGATTTTTGAGATTTTTAAGGCCGCTAAAATAAAGATAGTTGTATGATTCGGGCTTACACAGATTTCTTGCCGAATCAATGTATAATGTTCCAAGCTGGTTGTACCGGGGTGTGTAATAATGATCCTTATCAAAATCGCCAAGGTCATAGTAAGTACGAGCGAGCACAAAATAATAATCGATCTTGATGCTATCGGGCATCTCCTTTACGCTGAGATTACTTAATGAATCAAGTGTTTCCTTGAACATTCCTGATGAGAGCAAAACAAAGCCAAGCTGGATTTTTGCATAAGCAATTTTCACAGGATCCTGCAAGCTATAAGCAGCGTTTTGCATTTTTAAGGTATAGCGAAAGCTGAATCGTAAATAAAAGTTTTATACTCATTGGAAAGCCCTTGAAGAATAGTAAAGCGCGCATCCTCATTTGATTTAGGTATTGAATGTAACTGCTGGTGCAGGCGTTGAATACGTTCCAGTCTGGTATTAACATATTCATTTTTATGAGCAATGACCTCGTTTAGCTGTAAAAACAAACTGTCTTCCTTTGCTTTTGAAAAGCCCGGAACAGTTATAATGATAAAGAAGAGTATTGCTAATAAAAAAGACTTGTCCATGCTACACTTAACTCCTTAAATTAAGGTAATAAAAGTCTGATTTTACTGAAATGAATTGTTAAAAGAAAATTCATGAGAAGGATTTCACACCAAAGCAACTTCACGATTTTTCTCAACGGGTGTAATCGTCAAAGGAAGATTAACAATGAATTTGGTGTAGCGTCCTGGTTCGGATTCTACTGAAATACTGCCCTCAAGTGTTTGCACGGATTTTTGAACAATGTATAAACCGAGTCCATTTCCTTTCGAATCAGCGTGGCCTTTAAAAAACATATCGAACAACCGGGGCTGAATAGTACTATCTACTCCAATACCATTATCGTAAACGCTGAACTCCAATTGATCATCTTTAATAATCGCTTTAAATTCTACACGGGCATTCATCGGGTCACGCATAACGCTGTAGAATAAAGCATTTTCAATCAGGTTTGTAATCACTACTTCTATAAGATTGGGATAAGAATAAAAAGTGAGATCAGCAGGACAATCAGCATAGAATTCTATTCCTGTCTTTTTAATTGTATTCGTTAATTTATACTGAACATCTTCAACAATGTCCAATAATGTTATTGAAGAATAATTGGTGGGTTGATTGGTTTCACTGATGATGCTCAACTTTTTCAATAGCTTATCCATTCCTTCCGTTGTGCTGGCAACTTTTTTTACCAGTTCTTTTGTCTCACCATCAGAAAGGTGAAGAGCGATATTACAAAGACCGATGATTGAACAGACAGGCGAACGCAAATCATGTGATGCCCTGTAAAGAAAAGTATCCAGCTCCCGGTGCGCCTCTGCCAGTAATTTGGTACGCTCCAGTACAATGTTCTCCAGGTTTTCGTTCATGCGTTTGACTTCCGCGTTGGCCAGTTGCAGTTCTTTCTTTTGTTTTCGTAACCTTGCACTGAATGAAATCAACAGAACAATCAGCACACCAAAGGCGATCACGACAGAAGATATTGCGATTAGCCGCTGCCTGAAAATGCGTTGATCCTCAAGTCGTTTCGCTTCACTTTCGGATAATCTATTTTCAAGATTCTGAAAATCAAAATACTTTTCTTTCAGCGAGTTGATTATTTCGCGATAGTCGTTAGTATTTTTATAAAAACGACTTTCGTTTTCGGTCAGCAGTTTCTCTAATGCAATAAGGTCTGAGAGAACACTTTGCCTTGTATCAGGATCCAGGCTTGAAATTCCTTCCTCTAACTTTTCATTGATGAGCCGTATCTTCTCATCGAACTCACTGCGTTGTGTTTGAAGCGTAGTACTTTCCTGCGCCGCCTGGTTTAAAAGATTCTTAACATCATCACGAACAAAAGAAGAATCAGAAATTCTTCCTATGGGTGCACTCTGGTTTCTTTGTACAGAATCCTGTAGCTGAGATACCAGGTCATTGAATTTTCTGTCTACTCTTTTTCTGACATCTTCATCAAGATCTTTTATCTGGTAATTTTTAAAAACTGCATAGAAGACCGTGAGCGACTGAATAGAATCCAATTTTGTGATATCAAAATCCTTAAAATAATCTTGCTCAACTACGATTGGTTTTTGTTGTGCAGTAGCGGCAGGAGAAACAGCACTTTCCGAAGGCACTACTTTAATGGGGTGGATCGTCAAAACATTTTCACGATCTGACAGTTGTAAGCCTGAAACTTCGTAACCGTTAATAACAAACTGATCGGCGGTAGCTATTTTTTCATCGAGGGGAAGAAGGAATTCCATTTTTCCTTCGGCATTGGTTGTAGCGGTTATATTTTTCTTTCCCTTAAATGTCACTGCCAGATTTGGAATGAATTTTTTATCTGAATCTTTCACTACCACATGGGCTACCTGGTAGTTCTTCCTGCGTACTACAATTTGAAGCACTCCTTTGCTGTGATTCCAGGAGTCTGGCTCGAGTTGATCATTTTTTATTTTAATTGTTTTGATGGGAAGTTCATGGTCTGCCAATTCTATAAATGTTTCACCATTTGCTCCTGTTGAAATGTAACTCTTGTTATTAATGGAAACTTCTATATTCTTCAGCGGTTGAAGTTGCTGATCGTATGTTCTTATCTGAACCGACTGCTGACCATTGGCGAAAAAATTGATTCCAAGTATGAGATTAAAAAGAATGAACAGCGTGTAAAGTTTTTCACTGCCAGTAGAATGAGCTGGCTTCGCTTTGTAAAAAAGCTTTTTTATTGATTTCATTTTTCCTGCATTTCATTTTGCCTGAAAACCTCTTTAACAATCACGAGTTCATAGGCGCTTAGTTCTCTTCGTCGCTTCGGAATTTCCAGTACAGACATATTCTGTTCGCCGGCTTCACTGGTTACCCGAATGATATACTTGCTAAAGTACGGAATGATGATCGCAAAATTTCCCTTACTGTCTGAAGTGCTTTCATGCACGACGATATTACGTACATTGTCGATGATTGAAATTTTTGTGTTAGCCATGATCTTTAAATCCAATGAATCACCCCAGGTAATTTCCTTGTATTTGATCACGCCACTGATGGTTAGCGGATAGGACTGAAGATCCATTTCCACGGCATAGATATCATCATCAAATCCGCCGTTCTTACGATTGGAAGAAAAATAGCCATGTCGTTCCTGATCATCTATAATAATTCCGAAATCATCGTGGCTTGAGTTGATGGGGTACCCCACATTTTCCGGTTCAAGAAAGCCGGTTGGCGTAAGCGCGGCCTTAAAGATGTCAAGCTCACCCATTCCCGGATGACCATTCGATGAAAAGTAAAGCGTTTGATCCAGGTGAATGTAAGGAAACACTTCATCTTTTGATGTATTAATTTGTGCGCCAAGATTTTCTGGTCTTGTCCATTTTCCATTTTCAAATGTAGATCGATAGATATCTCTGCCCCCCAAGCCTCCACTCATGTCAGATGAAAAATATAATGTTGTTCCATCTTTGCTGATGGAAGGATCGCTGATGGAGTATTGAACATTGTTATAGGGAAACGCGCCGGTAACTTTCCATCCTCTTTCATTTCGTTCAGCAAAATGAAGTTGCAACGTTCGGGTCCCATCAACATTCATTTTATCACCTGTAGCAACGAAAACCATCTTTTTATAATCGTCATAAAAAGTAACAGGACCTGCATTGAAATCAGAAGTAAAGGCGATATCAAAAGGTTGTGCGTCACCAAAATTTACCGGCATATTATTTTCATCGTGCCCCAGCGTATTGCTTTTCAAAATCTTATAAAAGGGAACATCCAGCGACGCATTAATTTTCTCAACGATCTGTACATCCTTTCGGTTTGACATAAACACAATGCCTTGCTGATAATACGCGGGACAAATTTCGCCGGCAGTGGTGTTAAGCGAAACAGGCTTCACCTCATACTGTGAAGAATCCTCGTAGAGATATTGAATGTTATTCAGGCGCCAGATTTTCTTTTTGACGATTTCATCATTAGGATCTTTAGCGAGATACTTCCGGTACGATTCTATAGCCTGCGTATAGTTGGAAGTGGCTGCCTGTGCTTCCGCGTAATTATACAAATCACTCCACGGCAATGTTCTCTTCTGTTTGATGTAATTATCATAGTAAAAGATAGATTGTTTGTATTCTTTCAGTGAGTAATAACACCGTGCAACCCTAAGCTGATTTTCTGTTCGTGAGGGATGTTTTTTCACAGCGCCGAGGTATAGCTTTAATGCACCTTTATAATTTTTGTTTTCATAGTATTCGTCACCCAGGGATGCTTCACTCCTGAAGAGCCCAAAGACAGTCTCCTGGGCATGGACATGAGTTGTTGCTGCTCCTATAAGGATTAACAATATCAACTTCCCGGATTTCAAGTGTAAGCGTTTCATCGGGGCGAGGATACTTTTGATTTGGAATAACGGAAAAGGTAGTGCACCATAAGTTCATGCGAACCCCGGCTCAATACGGAAACCCGATCAATGGTATGATCATAAGCATAACCGAGTTCCAACTGAGGTGTGATTTGCGCTCTGAAGAGAAAATCGACAGACTCACTTTTGCGATACGAAAATCCCGCACTGATAACCTTTCGATAGATCATACTAAGCGTGATATCATAAGAAACAGGAAGCTGCGGCTTATATTTTAACAGCATAGCAGGCTCGAGTTCAAACTTTTCTCCTAATGGAAACCTGTATTTTGAGAATAGAAAGAAATTCGTCCGGTTAAGATTAACGGTTACCGTATCATTAATTGAAACCTTGTTGGGAAGTAATTCAGGAGCGGATAAGCCGATGTGAAATTTTTTACTTCTGAAGTAAAGGCCTGCACCAAAGTCAAAGAACGTTTGCGCAATATTAAGGTCATTAAGTTTTGGATCGTTACTCGCACCGACGAGGGAAGCATAATCCGAGCGGGTTGAATGCAGGCCGGCCTGTACACCCATCGAGAGATAAGAATTGCTTCCTGTGCGGATGTGATAAGCATAGTTGGTAAGTACACTTAAATTTTTATGAATGCCGATTTTATCGTTGACTAACGTGAGCCCTAAGCCTACTTTCTTTTTCTTTACTAACGTATGAGCGGATAATGTTTGCGTAGTGGGCGCATTGTCTACGTCCGTCCACTGGTTGCGTTGCAGAAAGGTGAGGCTAAGCGCTTCTTCTGCACCTGCATAGGCTGGATTAATCACCAGGCCATTAAACATGTATTGTGTGAACTGAACTTTTTCCTGTCCCTGCACGGTAAAGCTCATGAACAGGATGTATACCATCGTGACGAAAGCACCTTTCAAAAAGTAGTGGCGATATGTAAAGTTATTTTTCATTGAACCACTTCTATAAATCCGGTTTTCTTTACGCGCCGTGACAGGTAATTCACTTCTATGGTGTAAAAGTAAGTACCGCTCGGAACTATCGCTCCGCTACTGTTCACTCCTCTCCAGACCACGGTGTTGTTGTCGTACCCTGAGGCACGATATATTTCACTTCCCCACCGATCTACAATGGTGACTTTGTTGTTTAGAAATTCTTCCAGATTGGAAATAACCCATTCATCATTCTTGCCATCACCATTCGGTGTAACAATCTGAATTACTTCAAACACGAGTTCTTTTTCTTTTACTACAACTTTAAAACTACAGCGTGATTCATTTCCTGATTCGTCACGCGCTATATAAACAACATCGGTAGTGCCAAGCGGGAATACATCTCCCGGGGAATAATTGCTTGTCATGGATACATTTCCCCCACAAGGAGAATAGGCTGTAGGTTCATCCCAGGTAACACTCGCGTATCCCGAATCATCGGCACTTCCTTCTACCTCTGTTAAGCAATTTTCGAAAACCGGCGGATTGTCGTTGGATACGAAGACCGTAAATCTGCAATAAGAAATATTTCCGCTGGCATCAGTAGCCATGTACTCAACTTCCGTAGTACCCAGCGTGAATAAACTTCCGGGCTGATGAGAACTTGTTAACGTTAATCCATCACAATTATCACTGGCAACAGGAAGAGTCCATGAAACATTTGTCTCGCAACTGTTGTCCTCGATAGCGATTGAAATATCTGACGGACAACTTTCAAAAACAGGATTCAACTTGTCTTCAACAGTAACTATAAAACTACAGGTTGATAAATTCCCCTTGTTATCCAATGCAGTATAAATCACATTGGTTTCACCCACAGGAAATGAGTCACCCGGTCTATGCGAAGAAGTTAGGGTTACAGGAGAGCAATCCGTGTAGGTTGGCTCTGTCCAATTCAGTGTTGCTTCACACCCCGTGGTAACAGTGGCCGTCAGGTCGGTTGTAAGGCAGTCAAATACGGGAGCGCTTGTATCGTTTACCACAACATTAAATTTACAAGTAGTAACATGGCCTGCCCCATCGGTGGCGGTATAGGTTACTTCTGTTGTTCCAATTGGAAAAACTTCTCCCGGAGTGTGTGTAGATGTTGTCACCACGGAGCAATTATCCGTTGCTGTGGGAACAGGCCAGTTCACAGCGGCGTTACAGGAAGGACCTGCAGCGACGGTTATGGTTCCCGGACAATTACTGAAAACGGGAAATGTGTTATCTACCACGGTGACTGTAAATGAACATACAGGCGCTGTATTACCTGACGGATCCGTCGCTGTATAGTTAACGGTGGTGGTACCCAATGGAAAGGCCTGCCCGGGAGACCGGTTACTGGTCAAAACTACGGAACAATTATCGGTTGCTACGGGGGGTGTCCATGTGGCAATGGCTGTACAGGAAGCGCCCGCTACAATAGGCGGTAGGTTAGTGGGACAACCTGTGATGATTGGATTTATTTCATCACGCACAATAACTCTGAATGTACGTACAGTTGAATTACCTGATGGATCCGTTGCCGTATAGGTAACGTTCGTAGTACCTACCGGGAAGGTTTGCCCGGAGTTGTGTGAAGGTGTTAATGTATATGAACAATTATCCGAAGCCGTTATTGCTGACCACGTTGCCACTGCATTACAGGATGTTGGACCGGTATAAACAATGATGTCTCCTGACGGGAAGTTGTTTATTACCGGCGGCGTAGTATCACTGACTCTCACAGTGAATTTGCAAGTGGCGGAATTTCCTGCGCCGTCCATGGCGGTATAGGTTACTTCTGTATCACCTAGCGGGAAAGTTTGTCCGGGTGAATGTGTTTTGGTAACAGCAACAAATACGCAGTTGTCAATTCCAAGCGGTTCGGTCCAGGTGGCTGCGGCATTGCAGGATGGTCCTGCGGTGACGTCGACTATCGTTGGACAATTAAAAAAAGCTGGTGGTGTTGCATCGACTACGGTAACTGTAAAGGAGCAAGTCGTATTGGTATTTCCATAGGCATCGGTGGCGGTATAGGTTACTGTTGTGGTGCCCACGTTAAAAGACGAACCCGAATTGCGATTGGCTGTAAGATTAACGGACCCACAATTGTCAGAAACGGATGGTGTCGCCCAAATGGCAATGGCTGAGCAACCTGAACTGGTATTAAGTGTAATGTTAGAAGGGCAGCCTGTAATTACAGGTGGAGTTGTTTCCATATCACCGGCGGAACAGCACAATGCTAGTCCGCTGTTACTGGTTCCTTCTACAACGGTGAAACTTCCGAAGGTTGAATTAGAATAAACGGGAGTGCTGCAAGATGTATTAATAATGGCATTTGGTATCGATACCGGTATTGGTGGTGTGTACAATGATATATAGCCGCCGTCAAAATTTCCACCCGGAAGACTGCCAGTGACAGTAAATGTGCCACCCGATCCAACCACCTGGCGAAAGATCTCATCACCTCCGGCTTCAAATACTACTACCAGTGACGGAAGACCTAAAAGTCCGTCATATCGTAAAGTCAAACTGTTAATCCCACCGGTACAAGCGCCACAGGTGGCAATGGGCGGACAGTTACATCCCTGGGCTGACGCATGCCACGAAATCAAGGCAAATACAATTACCAGTAAGCAATGACGTCTCTTCTGAAAGGCGAATACAGTACCTGTCGCGTCCATTTAAGGCGATTAAAAAATAATTTGGCCATCAATTGCCTTCTTCTTCAAAGAGAGAGGAGGCACACCAATCCAGACAAAAAATCAGGGGTCTTGAACCTGAAAGATAGGTATTAAAAAAGTGAAGATCAACACCTTTTCAGAGGGATTTTTTAATTTATCAGATTGTAAAAAGAAGGTAAATGAAATTTAACATTCCCGAAATATCAGTACCGGTCAGTATGTGCTGTACGTTAAAAAAATCATTCATCGTTTGGTATCCTATATGGTATTTAGTCACCTGGATTATAGAAAGATCAAGCTTAATAATGATTACAGTTTTTAATACCTTGCTTATACCTAAGTAAACATTTATGCTTAAGCACTATTTCATCACTGCGCTACGAAATCTTTTTCGTTATAAACTTTTCACTTCTATAAATGTAGTTGGACTCTCCATCAGTATTGCCATCTTTTTGGCTTTAACCGGATATGTGAATTATCATTTCAGCTTTGATAAATTCTATACTGATGGTGACCGAATCTATCGCATCGACTACTATGAGTATCAACAAGGTCAGCCCATCCTCGAAAGCTCTCGCACACATGACCGGGCCGCGTTGATTGCACAAGACTACGCGCCGCAGATTGAGGCAACCACCCGCGTTTATCATGAAAAAGCGTATGTCTTCACGGAAGATCTCCGCATTGTTGATCAGGATATCATCTTTGCAGACAGTTCATTTTTAAAGGTATTCGATGTCAACCTGATCAGCGGCTCTAAAGATGAATCATTAGTTACTCCTCATACAGTAGTGATCTCAAAATCACAGGCAGAAACTTATTTTGGCAAAGAAGATCCGATGGGAAAGAGCATTTATATGAACGAAAGACTTCAATTTACCATTACCGGCGTATTTGAAGATATACCATCAACTTCATCCCTAGACTTTGATTTTGTTCTCTCCTGGTCAACGATTCCTTTCAACGGATGGGGAACGCGGGAAGGCTCGTTTGATGATCCGGGTGTATTCACCTTTCTTAAGCTTCGAAAAAATGTTACGGATATAGAATCAGTCAATAATGCGTTGACTAAAATGGCTACCGAAAACATAACCTCGTTGAGACACCGTGGCCACACCGCTAAATATGAACTTCGTCCGTATGAAAATCTTCATACCACCGTAGGACTTTCCGGTGAGATAAAGCCAGGCATAAGCAAGACGCTACTCTACGCACTAATTTCTCTCGCCGTCTTCATTCTTGTCGCGGCATGGATTAATTATATCAACCTTACGCTTGCACGCTCACTTGAAAGAGCCGATGAAATTGGTGTACGAAAAGTATTCGGTGCCACGCGCATGGCCATCAGTGGACAATTTCTTCTCGAAGCGTTGATCCTCTCGGTTGCCACATTTTTCACCGGCTATGGTTTGTATTCACTCTTTACCGGACCGTTTTCAGGAATGCTTTTTAACGACATTCAATTTTTACCTAACAGCCCGGCAACATGGCTGATCTATTTTGCCGGTTTTGTTATTGGTACAACGCTCATTGCATTTTATCCGGCAAATTTTATTTCTAAATATAAGCCCGTGTTGATCCTTAAAAACAAACTGGGCAGCGGTAAAGGAGGGGCTACCCTGCTTCATCAGGGGCTGATGGTGTTTCAACTTTTTCTTGCGGTGGCGATTGTTGGCATCACGCTGATCGCGGGAAGACAAATTGCCTTCATGAGAGAATTTGATTCCGGGTTTAATACGAAACAAACCATAACCCTACGCGGACCTGCTTCTACGAACTCCGATTCTTTGCGACAAACCAGGTTCCAGGCTTTCCGTACTGAGGTGCTGCAACATTCAGCTTTCAAGGCAGGAACATCATCCATGAATGTTCCAGGACAGGAGATCCGTTACCACGACGAGGGTGTGCATGCCGTCGGAACAACCAATGAAAAGAAACAATCCTTTTGGATCATGTGGATCGATGAAGGATACCAGGAAACTTTTGGAATGAATCTATTGGGGGGAAGAAATTTTAATGAGAAAGAATTCGACAACACCTGCATCATCAATGAAGCTACTGCCCTTGCATTAGGATACCTGTCACCTTCCGATGCCATTAACACGAAGATCATTACACAGGAAAATAAAACATACACGATCGTGGGCCTTTGGAAGGATTATCATCACGAATCTCTTCGACGGTCTGTTGATCCTATAATTTTCTTCCATCGTCATCCGCATGAATATGGTTACTATTCTTTCCAGGTTCAGTCGCGGCAAGGTGATTACCTGACAACCCTGCAAAAAATATGGGACAGGCATTATCCCCACGATCAGTTCATTTACTATTTCATGGATAGCTTTTTTGAACAGCAATACCACGCCGATGAACTGTTCGCAAAGTTGTTAAGCTTGTTTAGTATTATTTCTATCGCGGTAGCAGGTCTTGGTTTACTCGGTATAGCTTCACTCGCCATGATAAAGCGCACGAAGGAAATTGCCGTTCGAAAAGTTTTAGGCGCAACGGTTTTGAATATCCTGGTAATGCTTTCGAAAAATTATGTGAAGCTTATCCTCATCAGTTGTGTCTTTGCCTTTCCACTGGCCTACTATCTTACAAATCAATGGCTAAAAGGATTTGCTTATAAAGTTGAAATCCAGTGGTGGATGATCATAATACCCGGAGTGATCGTGCTGGCGGTGATGTTGCTTACCATTGCAGGGCAATCTATTCGGGCAGCAGTTGCCAACCCGGCGAAAAGTTTGAGGGATCAGTAAAGTCTGAACCGGGATTTGTCGGATTAAAGGATTTTGTGATCAGTTTTTGTCGTAAAATCCACTATTAACTGATAACTAAAACCGATAACCTTCCTACAACTCCACCAATATCCTCTCCGCAGTCTGGTGCGTAAGCATTACTTCTTTTCGTGATTTGTTAATGATGGTTATTGATCCGTCAAATGATTCTTTTTTACTGATGGTAACAGTATCACCGATTTGCAATCCCTTTGCATTCAAATGATGAAGAAAAGATTTTTCATCTTCAGCAACAGCAGTAATTTTTGCTTTCTTTCCTTCGGGAATGTCAATTAATGATGTATGCTTTTTGGTTGTGATTTTTCCATTGCTATCAGGAATGGGTTCGCCATGGGGGTCTACCTTTGGATAATTGAGCAATTCATCAATGCGGTCGTAAAATCGTTGTGAGTTTATATGTTCAAGTTGCTCAGCGATGTCGTGCACTTCTTCCCAACCTAGTCCAACTACTCTTACCAGGAACAATTCCGCCAGACGATGTTTGCGTATGATAGAGAGCGCTTCCTTCCTTCCTTTCTCTGTAAGCCGGATGCCTTTGTAAGGAGCGTATGCAACCATTTTCTTGGCTGCCAGTTTTTTTATCATGCTGTTTACAGTAGGCAGTTTTACCTGTAGTTTCCTGGCCAGTTCAGACACAAAAACTTCTCCTGTGGCTTGTGACAACCCGAAAATGGATTTAAGGTAATTCTCTTCGGTGAGTGACCTCATTCACGTTTTTTCATGTAAAAATAAACTATTTTTTGTTTAGTATGTATAAATATTTTGTTAGATTAATCTAACTTTTTAATTTAGCCTTTCGAAACTTTAAAAAGATGAGAAACCTGCTGCTGGTTTGCGTGTTTTTGATTTCCTGTGAAGAATTTCAACCGAATGCCCCGGCCGACGATGAGATACTGGATGGCCCTGTTGCCGGACTTAACGAAGCTGAAAACCTTCAATTTCTGAGAGGTGACATTGCATTTAATGACGAAGTGTTTATTGCAGAAAGCGGACTGGGCCCATTATTTGTTGCCACCTCCTGTGGAACTTGCCACCCTGGCGATGGACGGGGACATCCCTTTACTACACTAACCCGGTTTGGTCAACCTGACGAAAATGGTAATCAATATTTAAACCAAGGCGGACCTCAACTACAACATCGCTCTATTCCCGGATTCGCCCCGGAGAAAATTCCTGCCGGTGCAACCTTTTCAAATCTTACACCTCCTCCCAACACGGGCCTTGGTTATTTAGATGCTGTAAGTGATGAAGATATTTTGTCATGGGCGGATCCCGATGATGCAGACGGTGACGGAATAAGCGGAGTGCCGAACTGGATTGATATCAGAGAATACAGTATTCCACGGCCAGACAGTTATAAGCAAAATGAAAAATACATTGGAAGGTTCGGAAAGAAGGCCGCTGTATATGATTTGCTCCAACAGACGGCCAACGCTTATAATGAGGACATTGGGATTACATCAACTTATGAATACATTGATACTTACTCAGGATTGGAAATTGATCCGGAGATTTCAAATCAAACTGTCCTGGATGTTGTCTTTTATTTAAAAACATTAAAAGCTCCTGTTCCAAGAAAAGAAACCAGTGAAATTCTTTCCGGCAAAGAAATATTTACAACTATCGGTTGCGCTAATTGCCACCGCCCTGAAATGAAAACCGGAGAAAGTTCTATTGCTGCCCTGTCGCATAAAACATTTTATCCCTATACCGATTTGTTACTCCACGACATGGGGCCAGGTTTAGATGATGGTTACACGGAAGGCTCTGCTAAAACTTCAGAATGGCGAACACCTCCGCTTTGGGGATTGGGACTTTCTAAAAACTCGCAAGGAGGTAAATATTATCTTCTTCACGATGGGCGGGCTACCAGTATTGAAGGAGCAATACTTTTGCACGGTGGTGAAGGGACAGAAAGCAAAGAGAATTTTCAATCACTCACTGATGATGAAAAGCAAAAATTAATTCGTTTCCTCGAAAGCCTTTGATTTATGAACAGACGTGAATTTGTAACGCAATCCTGCCTGGCTTGTATAAGTGGTGGCCTCTTGTCATCTGTTTTATCGGCTTGTCAGTCCACGCATTATGTAAGCGGGATTTTTGAAACGAAGGGAATATCGATTTCAAAATCTGAATTCATTTATCTTAAAAAAGACAAGCAACTCATCCGTCAGTTTATTGTCGTCCATAATGAAAAGCTTGAGTTTCCGATTTACCTGTTCAGGGAATCAGACAATGAATACAATGCACTTTGGATGAAGTGTACACACCAGGGATCAGAGCTCCAGGCATCGGGAGATCATTTACATTGTCCAAGTCATGGAAGTGAATTTGATCGAAAGGGGAAAGTGGTGCAAGGCCCTGCTGAAAATGCATTGCGTTCATTTCCAACTTCTGTTAAAGATGAAAATATCTTTATTGAATTGACATCAGCATGAAAAAAACTATACTATTAATTTTATTAGTCCTTCCCGTGTTGACCAATACCTCGTGGGCTCAGGTTGACTCTACCTTGTTTAAGCGTGCACCGATAGATTCTTCGGAAATGTATATGAACATGGATGCGGTGTATAACCGGCCTTTTCTTACGGTGGGAAAACTCCCTGTTTCCCTGGGCGGCTACATAGAAGCAAACTGGCAGCACATGGGCACTGATGGCGTGTCAGAAGGTCATCAATTTCAAATGCGAAGACTGACATTCTTCGTGGCCTCCAGCATTTACAAACGAATCAAATTTCTTTCCGAGATTGAGTTTGAGGATGGCACGAAGGAAATCAATATCGAGTTTGCATCCGTTGATTTTGAGTTTAACCCGTTGCTTAACTTCAGAGGTGGAATCATAATGAATCCCATCGGAGCATTCAACCAAAATCACGATGGGCCTAAATGGGAATTTATTGACCGGCCTGTTTCAGCAACGCAGCTTTTACCGGCTACCTGGAGTAATGTGGGTTTTGGATTGTATGGAAAGTTGTATCAAAACAATTGGGTATATGCTTATGAAGTTTATCTCACCAATGGATTTGATGACAGGATAATCAGTAACACAGAGAATAAAACCTTCCTTCCCGCAACGAAAGAGAACCCTGACCGGTTTGAGGAAAGCTTTAACGGTGTGCCACTGCTTACAGCTAAGGTTGCCCTGCGAAATAAATCAATTGGTGAATTGGGATTGTCATATATGGGTGGTGTTTATAATAAATTTGAAGAAGACGGCCTTACCCTTGATAAGAAAAGAAGAGTTAATGCCTGGGCGGTCGACTTCAACACAATTATTTCCTTCACTAAAACCTACATCAATACTGAATGGACGTTTATCAATGTTGATGTACCGGAAAATTACGGACAGCAATATGGAAGTAAGCAGGCAGGAGGGTTTGTAGATTTTGTTCAGCCCATTTTCAGGAAAAATATTTTTGGCTTTGAACGATCTGTGATCAATGCAGCACTACGATTTGAATATGTGGATTGGAATAGAGATGATTTTATAGAAACAGGCGATCCTATCGCAGATGATTTTATATCCATAATGCCAGGCTTGAGTTGGAGGCCTGCACCTCAAACCGTAATCAGGTTGAACTACCGGTACAACTGGCAAACCGATCTATTCGGAAACCCTCCCTCGAAAACAGCCGGCTTCCAGTTTGGATTTTCATCTTATTTCTAGATTGGAAGTTGCCCGGTTAGCGGAGATTTCTTAGTGCCCTTGTGCCTTAGTGACTTGAAATTGTTGAGGCCACTAAGCCACAAAAAGAAAAGCAAGTGTGTAAAACCACTATTCAAATAAGTGTGAAAAAGTTAAATATCTTACAATCGTAAAAAACAATTCAGTTGTAATTCAATTGCAAAACCAAACCACTTATATTTGTTGCGTGAAAATTTTCTGCACCATATTCGCCTTGTACGTTTTATCCCTATCTGTTTATCCCTGCCAGGATAACGATAGTTGTGGAGATGAGCAAGGTGCACAACTTGAAATGGTTGCTGATCTGGATCACGATAGTTCAGAACAAGAGTCGTGTACTCCCTTCTGTATTTGTTCATGTTGTGCGGCACACATTAAGCTCAATCGTGATGCTGACCTTTCATTTGTTAATCTAATCCATAACACGAAACTTTTAACTCCTTATCAGGAGAAGACGTCATTCGATAATAGTGACGCTATTTGGCAACCGCCTAAGTTTTCTTAAGTCATTCATGCGGATAACCCTTGCATGTTATCCTATCTCAATCTTTTTTTCATTCTGTGGAATGTTGTTCATGATGAATACACATTCTGTCATGGAGTAATTATTTAGTTAATAAGATTTCGGATTGTTGTTCATATCCGTCATTATTCTTTCATCATATGTTAGATAAGATCATTTACTATTCAATAAAAAATAAACTGCTGGTTGGTTTATTTACGCTGGGTCTGGTGATATGGGGAATTTATTCGTTAACGAAACTTCCCATAGATGCTGTGCCGGATATCACCAATAACCAGGTGCAGATCATCACGGTCGCTCCCTCTCATTCCGCGCTAGACATAGAGCGACTCGTCACCTTTCCTGTGGAGCAAACCATGGCAACCATACCAGGCATTGATGAAATCCGAAGTTTCTCACGCTTTGGACTTTCGGTTGTAACCATCGTGTTTAAAGATCAGGTTGATATCTATTGGGCACGGCAGCAGGTTAGTGAACGTCTCAATACCGTAGCTAAACAAATTCCTTCTGATATTAATAAGTCGGAACTAGCGCCGTTAACAACAGGCCTTGGAGAAATTTTTCAATATATCATTCGTCCGAAAAAAGGATTTGAAGAAAAATACTCGGCAATGGAACTGCGCACCGTTCAGGATTGGATTGTGCGGCGACAACTATTAGGTACCGAAGGTGTTGCTGATGTGGCAAGCTTCGGTGGACAACTCAAGCAGTATGAGATTGCAGTGGACCCGGATAAATTACGCGGATACGATCTTAGCATCGGTAATTTATTCACGGCACTTCAACTGAACAACGAGAATGCAGGCGGAGCTTACATCGACAAAAAACCGAAGGCCTATTTTATTCGAAGCGAAGGTTTGATAGGATCGAAGCAAGACATTGAGAAGATCGTTGTAAAGAATACTTCAACGGGAATGCCTGTGCTGGTGCGTGATATTGCTGAAGTAAGGTTTGGATATGCGACCCGGTTTGGAGCCATGACGTATAACAATGAAGGCGAAGTAGTAGGTGGACTTGTGTTAATGCTGAAAGGAGAAAACTCTAATGCCGTTGTGAGGCGGGTGAAAGAAAGAATGGCACAAGTTGAGAAATCGCTACCGGAAGGACTTGAGATCGATGCCTTTCTTGATCGTAGTGAATTGGTGGGCAGAACAATTGATACGGTGAGGACAAATCTCATTGAAGGTGCATTGATTGTTATCGCTGTGTTAGTTTTGTTTTTAGGAAATCTTCGTGCCGGACTTATTCTTGCGTCCGTCATTCCCTTGTCTTTACTTTTTGCGGTCTCCCTCATGCGTGTTTTCGGTGTCTCCGGAAATTTAATGAGTCTTGGAGCAATTGATTTTGGTTTGATCGTTGACGGCGCGGTGATTATCGTAGAGGCAACGATGCACCACCTGGGATTGCGCACCATTACCAAACGCCTGACACAAAATGAAATGGATGAGGAAGTGTATGCTTCGGCTTCAAAGATCAGAACGTCAGCGGCCTTTGGTGAGATCATCATTCTCATTGTCTACCTGCCCATTCTCACACTGGTGGGTATTGAAGGAAAAATGTTTAAGCCCATGGCGCAAACAGTTGCCTTTGCCATACTCGGTGCGTTCATTCTTTCGCTGACGTATGTACCGATGATGTCATCGTTATTGCTTAGCAAAAATCCTCAACATAAAAGAAACTTTTCCGATCGGATGATGGAGTACTTTCACAAGTGGTATGAGCCCATGATCAAAAGCACACTTCGCCATAAGATGATCGTGGTTGTCTCCTCTGTCATTTTATTCCTTGCCAGCCTTTGGTTGTTTGTTAACATGGGAGGAGAATTTCTTCCAACGTTAGATGAAGGAGACTTTGCTGTGGAGACACGTGTTCTCACAGGAAGCAGTTTGTCTTATACGATAGAAGCAGCACAAAAAGGTGCAGGGGTTTTATTAAAAGAATTTCCTGATGAAGTAAGAGAAGTCGTTTCAAAAATCGGTTCGTCTGAAATCCCTACTGACCCAATGCCAATTGAAGCGTGCGACCTCATGGTTATTCTTAAGCCTCGTGGTGAATGGAAGAAAGCAAAAAACAGAGAGGAGCTTGCGGAAAAAATGATGGAAGCATTGGAAGTTGTGCCCGGAGTAACATTCGGTTTTCAGCAACCCATTCAAATGCGCTTTAATGAGTTAATGTCAGGCGTTCGCCAGGATGTGGCTGTGAAAATATTCGGAGAAGATCTGCAAGTACTCACGGATATTTCTAAAGAAGTAGCCGGCATTGTTTCTACTGTTGAAGGTACACGCGATATGTATGTCGAGGAAGTAACAGGGCTTCCGCAAATTGTTGTGAACATCAACCGTGATGAAATTGCAAAGTACGGATTGAACATTGCTACTGTAAATGAAATTATCAGTACGGCATTCGCCGGCCATTCTGCGGGAATAGTTTATGAAGGTGAAAGAAGATTTGACCTCGTTGTGCGGTTGAGTGAACAGAGTCGTCAACGAATTGAAGATGTTCAAAATCTTTTTATACCGGCGCCAAACGGAAATCAAATACCGCTAAGTCAATTGGCGAATGTTGAATTCAGAATGGGGCCGAATCAAATTCAACGGGAAGATGCCAAGAGGAGAATTATTGTGGGCTTTAATGTACGCGGAAGAGATGTTGCATCTGTTGTAAAAGAGATCCAACAGAAGATTGAAACTCAAATTGATTTACCCCCGGGATATTATACAACCTATGGAGGACAATTTGAAAATCTGCAAGAAGCAAACGCACGGCTTGCTGTTGCTGTACCGCTTGCCCTTTTGCTTATTTTTATTATGCTCTATTTCACTTTTCATTCCATCAAACAATCCATTCTCATCTTCACGGCTATTCCGATGGCGGCCATTGGTGGTGTATTTGCTTTGTTAATAAGAGGAATGCCTTTTAGTATCTCGGCAGGTGTTGGCTTCATCGCTTTGTTTGGTGTAGCGGTACTAAATGGAATTGTACTGATCGCTGAATTTAATCGACTCAGAACAGCGGGACTGTCTGATTTAAATGAAGTGATATTGAAAGGCACTGCCATTCGTCTGCGGCCAGTCTTAATGACGGCATCCGTAGCGTCACTTGGTTTTCTTCCGATGGCCCTTGCTACCAGTGCAGGAGCTGAAGTACAACGGCCGCTTGCTACTGTAGTGATTGGTGGTCTGCTCACATCAACATTGCTTACGTTAATCGTACTGCCTTGTCTCTACATATATTTTGAAAGAATCAAATGGAGTAGTTCCACAGCGAAATCAATCTTGATGATTGCTTCTACTCTTTTGATAATGGAATCACATTTAAGTTTTGCACTATGAAGTTTATAATTTTAGCAATAGCATTTCTCAGCAGCTTCACAATATCAGCCCAGCAGGTTGTTTCATTAGACGAAGCCATTTCACAAGCGCTACAGAACAATAAGCTTATACAAGCCGCCGACTTGTCGATTGAATACCAGCGAAAAGTAAAACGCACTTCTACTGACGTTGGCAAGACGAGCATTATGTACATGCGTGGTCAATACAACAGTTACGCGAAGGATGATAATAACATCACCATTACACAAAGCATTCCATTTCCCACATCATTTACTTCGCATACCGCGCTTGGAAAATCACTGGTGCGGGCAGGAGAACTTCAAAAGGCGGTAACGGAAAATGAACTGGCGTACATGGTAAAACAAGTTTATTATCAGCTTGTCTACCTGCGTGCCAAAGAGGAATTGTTGCAACGTCAGGACAGCATTTATAATGATTTGGTTAAAGCATCTGATCTCCGGTACAAAACGGGAGAAGCACGCTTGCTTGAAAAAACGGCCGCTGAAACACAAAGCATCGAGACAAAAAATTTTCTTTCTCAGACACGCGCCGATATTCTTATCCACCGCAAACAGTTGGAGAACTTAATGGGAAGTGAGGAGGTCATTGATATTGTATCGAATGGTTTAGAGGAGCGTCTGCTAAGTTTGTCGTTAGACAGTGTATCCGTTTCTCAAAATCCTCAGCTCGCTTTTTTAAAGCAGCAAGTTGAAATTGCCGATAATGAACGACGCGTGGCTAACGCTAAATTTTTACCCGACATAAATGTAGGTTACTTCAATCAAACCCTGATCGGAACACCAGTTAGTGTTAATGGTGAAATGGCGACCAGTAGTGATCGCTTCCAGGGTTTTATGATTGGGCTTTCCATTCCATTGTGGTTTGTTCCGCAATCAGCAAAAGTGAGCGCTGCGAAATTTAATGAACAAAGGCTGGAGGCACAGTTCGAGTACAATCAGAAACTGACGCAAGGCCAATGGCAGCAAGCTGTTCAGGAGTATAGCAAGAACAAAAACAGCGTAACCTATTATCAAACATCGGCGCTGCAAAATGCTGAGCTTATATTAAAACAATCTGACCTTGCTTTTCGCAATGGTGAGATCGATTATACCGAACGCTGGCTTACGGTTCGGAATGCGCTTCAGATCCGTGAGAATTATCTTAACAATCTTAACAACCTTAATCAATCGGTTATTGCGCTGGAATTTTTAGCCGGTTTGAAATAATTATCACTTTAATGTTTTAGAGAATATGAAACTTTTCAATTATAAAATAATTCTTATCGTTCTGGCACTTTTCTCTTGTGAAAAGAAAAATGACACACCGGCAAAAGAAGATCACCATGAAGAAGAAAACACCGTTGAACTTACGGAAGAACAAATAGCGGTTGCAGGAATTACGTTGGGCAAGATCGAACAAAAAGCAATCAGCGGAACAATCAAGGTTAACGGAGTACTTGACGTACCACCTCAGCAACTGGTAAGCATTTCTGTTCCGTTAGGCGGATTTCTAAAGAGTACGAAACTGTTGCAAGGTTCACGGGTGACAAAAGGCCAATTGATTGCTGTCATTGAGAACCCGGATTACATTCAAATGCAACAGGACTACCTGGAAGCAAAAAGTCAGTTTGAATTTGCCGATGCAGACTATAAACGTCAACAGGAACTGGCAAAGGAAAATATCAATGCACAAAAAACGCTTCAGCAAGCCAGGTCAAGTTACGAGATATGGCTTGCAAAGAAGAATGGCTTACTGGCGAAACTGAAAATGATCAACATCAATGTTTCTTCCCTGGATCAGGGAAATATTTCCAGCACGGGCAATGTTTACTCTCCCATCAGTGGATATGTAACGGAAGTCAATGTAAACATTGGTAAGTATGTCAATCCAACCGATGTGCTTTTCAAAATTGTTGACACCGAACACCTGCATGCTGAATTAACCGTCTTTGAAAAAGACGTCCCTGCAATTAAGATCGGGCAGAAAGTCAGATTCACTTTGGCAAATGAAAGCAAAGAACGGATGGCTACCGTTTATCTGATCGGTCGCGCGATCAGTGCTGACAGAACTGTACGAATCCATTGTCACATTGATGTTGAGGACACAGAACTTCTCCCCGGTATGTATCTGAAAGCGCTTGTAGAAACGGGCGGCGCTTTGGTCAATGCATTACCCGAGGAGGCGATTGTTGATTTTCAGGGTAAAAAATTTATCATCACGCCTGACGGAGAAGATGATCATGAAGAACATAAAGAGGCAGATCACAAACATGGAAAACATTTTAGTTTGATTGAAATTCAGACAGGCAATAGCGAATTGGGTTACACAGAGTTGTTACTCCCGGAAGGATTCGATGAGAATGCTGAAGTTGTGATAAAAGGAGCCTATGCAATTTTATCCAAGCTAAAGAATAGTGAAGAAGAGGGACACCACCATTAACCATTTCAACCTATGGTTTAGATGATAGCATATTCATAGCAATGAGGCGACTTTGTGCAAGCTGTTTGTAGACTCTGCCAAAAGGAATTTCCTTTCCTCCAATGTCTACATACTCTGAAGTAAATGATTTCACATGTTTTATGGCGATCAGGTACGACCGGTGTATTCTAATAAAATTTAATGGTGAAAATCGTTCTTCAAACGAGCTGATGTTTTCGTTTGTAATAAGAACGCTGTCCTTTAGATGAACTTTAACATAGTCGTTCAGACTTTCTATATATAGAATATCATCTAATGCAATTGGAAAAGTTTTTCGGTTAGCCTTGATGTTGATTACAGGTTTTATTGTTTGAGCTGAAGTAGCGGTCGCTCTTGGTAACTCAGTTGTTTTATCGTCCAAAAATTTATCAACAGCCCTCAAAAATCTTTCGAAAGAAATAGGCTTTACCAGATAATCAACAACATTCAACTCAAAAGCTTCAACAGCAAAGTCGCGATGTGCTGTAGTAAGAATTATTGCGGGAGGTTTTCGCAGTCCTTTTATGAAATCCAATCCTGAAAATTCCGGCATTTGAATATCAAGGAAAATCAGGTCGACTTCTGACTTCTGTATAATATTAATGGCTTCAACAGCGCTTGAGCATTCACCCACAAATTTCAACAATTCAATTTTAGATGCGTGAGCGATAATTAATTTTCGGGCAAGACCCTCATCATCAACAACAATATAACGATAGTTCATAGTGTTCTCGTTAAATAGTTTATTTGTTGTTTTCCAGTTGAAGTTCAACACTAAAGAAATCAGCATTCTCCTCTACCGAAAGCCGGGCGCGATTGCTGTAAATATGATTGAGTTGACTTCTTAAATTGTCTAACCCAATACCGTTCTCACTGCGTAATTTTTTCTTTGATCCCACGCTATTTTTTATATTGATATAGGTGAATCGATCACGCGATGATAAAGATAATTCAATCCATGCTTTTCCGGAGGTTTTCGCCACGCCGTGTTTAAAAGCATTTTCCATGAGCGTGATCAACACCATGGGCACAATTTCCTGCTCTTCAACTTTCTCTTTAATGATATTGATTGTCAGGCGTTCTTCATACCGAAGCACTTCAAGGGCAATATAATTTTCAACCTGCTTCAATTCTTTCTCAAGCGAAACAAAATTTGACTTTGTGTCGTGAAGTACGTAATCAAGCAATTCGCTTAATGAAAGTATTGCCTGCGGGGCCTTATCGGATTTATTTAATGCGAGATAATAAAGGTTATTCAATGTGTTAAAGAGAAAGTGAGGATGCAATTGTGTTTTTAAAAACTTTAACTCTGTTTCGATCTTTTCAGTCATCAGTTTCTGGTATTCTTCCCGCGACTTTCGCCAATGCAATAACATTTTGATGGCAGTACTTAGAAACACAACCATGAGCAGCGCTACCAGCAAAAATATGATGTTAACGGAAGCAGGGCTCATGTTGGTGATTTTGGATTCCGCAAGAATAATGAACGTCAGTATTACGATAATCATTTCTACATAAATCGAGGCCAACAGTGTGTAGGAGAAGTAAAGGAAGAAGTATCCATAACGTTCTTTCAACGGATAGCGGGGAATGAGAGAGTAATTCAAAAAGTAAGTCGTGCCAATGGTTACGGGCATCAGCAGGCCGACAAAGAATAAGGTTTGAAGATAATTGTTGCTTTGATGTCCGAAGAAGAGAACATAAACACCTAGTATGAACAACCAAAAAAAAGTATGGATTAGCCAGCGATGTTTTAGAAACACATCATCCATCCAGATTTCTACACGATTCATGTTCTTGTTTTTTCTGCTGCAATTACTAGTTAAGTAATTATAGGTAAATATTTATGGGGCAGCAAAAGAATATACCCTTTCAACATGTTTGGACACCCTTTCGCCAGATCCATTGCATAAAGTGCATTATCTCCTTTTACAGAGTCACTTTGTCATAAAAGGAATTTTACATTAAAATACTTTTGTAATCTTGCTGGTGTCATACAAACAAAAAAACTATGTTAGAATTTCACACTACCGGAGGATTCGTATATATGCTTCCTCTCACTATTATTCTCCTTATAAATATATGCCTGATCGTCTATGTGGCTTACTTCAACTTGAATAAAAAATCTATTCAAACAAAATGGCTGGAAACGATAAAGCAGCTCGGTGGTTTTGCCCTGGCATGGGGAGCATTCAGTACATTGATCGGGCTTTTCTATGCTTTTGGTGCACTTGAAGCGAGTAAAGAGGTTATCCCTTTTCCTGTAATAATGGGAGGATTAAAAGTTGCCCTGATAACCTCCCTCTATGGATTTGGAATTTTTCATTTTTCTTTCCTGGCAATTATTATACTGAGGCTTACAAAGAAAGACGATGATATAAAATAATTAGTGAGCGATTTATTCCCTTCTCAAATTATCAACCGGATTCAGATTTACAACGTTAATAAGTTGATGAATGAGTACCAGGGAGATAAGACCAACAGCAACTGCAAATATCAAAATCAAATCACTGATCTGTAAATGTGTTCGATAAGCAAAGGATGATAACCATGCTTCACTCAATTTCCAGATAACGGGTGAAGCAATGATAAAGCTTATAATTAAAACTCTTACAAATGGCTTTGTAAAAACCTGAATCAAATTTCGTGATGAAGCGCCGAGTACTCTCCTCACGGTAAGCTCTTTCAATTTTTTTAATGAAAGATGAGACGCTGACGCATAAATCCCAAGTAAGGAAAGAAGAACCGTAAGAATAGAAATACCTTGGGTCAACTTCGTAAGACTACTTTCGAACTGATAGTTGGCAGCGAGATCTTCTTCAAGAAAAGTGTATTGAAAAGCTGTTTCAGGAAACACTTCCTTCCATTTATTATTGAGAATATCAATTCCTGCCTGCCTTTGTTTTTCATTTAATCGTATCGAAAATGTAGTAAACTTCCACGCTGCAACTTCAAACAGTAAAGGACGTATCGGATTTTGAAGACCTTCGAAATGGAAGTTCTCCATCACACCAACAACCTGGCCTTGTTTACCCACAGCCTCTACATTTTTTCCAAGCGCTTCATGAGGGGTTTTAAAACCAAGTGTCTTCACAGCTTCTTCGTTGATGATAAAAGCCTGCAAATGATCGGTACCAAATTCCTTTGAAAAATTTCTACCGGCCAGCAACTTGATTTTATAAGTTTCCAGAAAATCATAGTCAACACTATTAAGACCGACAAATGTATTGTCAGCATCTTTCAGGCTGTCAGTTTTCACGAGCGCTAACACTGTTCCTCTACCAGGTTGGAAGGCAGAGGAACTGATCGCTTCAATAGACGGATGCTTCAAGACCTCTTCTTCAAAAAAATTCATTCGACCACGAAAGTCGCCTGTTATCTGACCGAGAATGGAATTAAAATTTTCAGAGAAGAGCGGAACAATAATCAGGTTATTCTTTTCGAAGCCCAGCGATTTGTTTTCAATAAAGTTAAGTTGCCGGTATGCCGTTAATGAGAAGCATGAAATGATGAACGTAAGCATAGCCTGTAAGAGAAGACTTGGTGGAAGATTTGAAATCCACCAGGATGGAACTTTAACATTTGCTTTTTCTATCTGTGTGGGAATTGACGCGAATACTCCTGTGCAGCCGATGTAAATAATTACTGCAACGATCAATGTAATCACAATGGGCCATGAGAAGAAAAGCTGAGGTAGCAATTGTTTTTGCGTAATGCTGTTAAAGTAGGGCAACAGCAAATATGAAATCAGCAATGCCATTGGAAGCATGATGAAGCTGAAAAGAAAACCCTCCAGCAAAAACTGACCGGCGATTAGTTTTTTAGACGAGCCCATTATTCTGCGAATCCTTAGTTCCTTTTCTCTCGCTATCCATTCTGCAGAGGTAAGACTGATAAAATTTATGATTGCAATGATGAAAAGTGTTATTCCAATGGCAGCAAAAACATAGACATATACAATTCGTTGATTCGCTTGTTCACCCGTGAATTGAGAGTAAAGATGAATGTCAGGTAATGCTTGTGCATGGTACGTGATGCTCTCCTTTACACGTTCATCCGGTACATCTTTAAGAATTGATAATAAGTCATTGTGAAGCTGATCTGCTGTTATACTTCCATTTGTTTTTATCAAAGTAAAAACCGGCGTGTAAAGCCAGTCTGTTGTGAGGAATTGAACATTCGCCGGATTCTCAAGATCAAGAAAGCGGTTGAAGGACGCGATGAAATCAAATTGAAAGGTTGATTGCTCAGGAAAATTTTCGACGACAGCATCGATTTGAAATGGTAAAACATTTTCAAACAACAGTGTTTTACCAAGAACCTCTTCCGTATTGAAATATTTTATTGCGGCATCTTTTGATATAATTAACGAATTGGGTTTTGTAAGCGCGGCAGAAATGTTTCCTCTCAGCGTAGCCAACGTGAAAATTTTTGTCACGGATGAATCAGCAAACCAGACATGAGGTTCATTGAACCGCGTATCCGTTTCAGGAATGGATACCGTTACGCTGCGGTTGAAAATACGAGTCACAACTTCAACGGATTTTAATTCTGACATTCGTTCTGCAAGTGACAATGGTGTTCTTGAATAAGAACTTTCATTTCCATTGAAGTTTGAGGTTGTCGTTATCCTGTAAATGTTATTTACATTATCATGAAATTGATCGAATGATACTTCGTCATAAATGTATGCTGTGATCAGCACAGTGATGGCCAATGACAAAATCAATCCAATAGATTTGATCGAAAATGATAACGTGCTTTTTCGAATACTGCGTCCAAAGACAACGAGGAAGTGACGTAACATAAAGCTTGCTGTTTAAATAAAGGTACAATGACGCAGGTTATTTTTTAATCACCTGTTTTGGGTGACATTCGCACCTGGTACCATGTTTACTTTTGTCATTGCAAGTTGAGAAACCTTTCAGCTCAATAAGTTGAAATGACAACGGTAACTCACACCCACAACTAAGCCCATCACCACCCTTTTATTCTGAAGGGATCAATCGCGCAGTGGCCTTTTAGTTAGTTAAGGGCGGGTGCTGGGATAAACGAAATAGTACCTTCAGCAATTATGAAAATTGTCATGGTAGTGAAGCCAGCGCTGGAAAGCACGCTTCGTCGAAAGTCTGTCTTCTCTTCAAGGAGAAGGACCGGGGCTGAGGTGAAGGTGAAACTGCTCGAAACAGTACTGACATCCCCTATTAATGCCGTCATTCTGAGTGAAGCCCGTGTGCTGGAAAGTGTGGAGCGAAGAATCCCCATCCTAACGCAGGCACTGTTTGAATTGCTCTCCGTAGCCAAGACACCGGATTTACAATAAATTGCAATTCTGGAATTCAATTCCGGATTTACAAAAATATGTAATCCTGGAATTTAACCCAGGAGCGCGCATTTCAAATTGTCGCGCCATCCTATTTCATCCCCTACAATATTTCACCAACTAACTGGTTTGACTTTGTCGTTTTAGCGCAGCCATTCATTTCCATTTTTATATTCGATGGCATAGTTTTCAGGAAGATCAAAAAACGTTATCATCTGCTTGCTGAATGGGTTCATCCTACTAAGTGTTAGGGCACAACATTATTAATGAGAGCATCATTTACTACTATAAAACATTTATCAACAGAGATTAACCAATGTTGAAAAGTAGGCAATAGGCAATCGCAGTAGGCAAAATTGCCTATTGCCATTTGCTTACTGCCATTTTTTCGTTTGTATCATAGATTTTTGAATGAACTAAGTAGCACTAAATCACTAAACGATTAATAATAAAACCGTTTCCCAGTCACATAACTTCCTGTAAATTCGCAGTCCAAAACTAAACGAAACCATGTAGGTTTTTTGTTTAGTGAACATCAGAGCCTTTCGGAGGATTACATATGTATATAGAGATCATGGATACCACCCTGCGCGATGGGGAACAAACATCGGGCGTGTCGTACACGGCTACGGAGAAATTGAACATTGCCAAAATGTTGCTGGATGAGGTGAAAGTAGACCGTATTGAAATTGCTTCGGCGCGAATTTCCGATGGTGAATTTGACGCGGCCAGCAAAATATTAAAGTGGGCAGGTGAAAATGGTTACCAGGATCGCGTAGAGATTCTCGGCTTCGTAGATGATAACCGTTCGCTGGATTGGATTCATAAGGCGGGCGGAAAAGTAGTTAATCTCCTTTGCAAAGGATCTTTAAAACATCTTCAGGGTCAGTTGAAAAAAACGCCGGAAGAGCATGTAAGTGATATTAAAAAGGCCGTTGCCTATGCCACTAAGCTTGGCATTAAAGTAAATGTATATTTTGAAGATTGGTCGAACGGGATGCGCAACTCGCACGACTACGTGTTGTTCCTGACCAATGCATTGAAGGATGAGAAGATCGAGCGCTTTATGCTTCCTGATACATTAGGTGTGATGAATCCTGATGAAGCATATCGATTTGTAAAAGAGATGGTAGAAAAATTTCCTGGCAAACATTTCGACCTTCATGCACACAACGATTACGATCTTTCCGTGGCAAATTGTTTTGCCGGAATAAAGGCAGGCGCTTCCGGAATACACGTTACGGTGAATGGTCTTGGTGAACGTGCGGGTAATACACCGCTCTCCAGTGTAGTGGCGTTGTTGAAAGATCACCTTAAGGCCGACTTCTCCATTGATGAGACCAAACTTTATAGTGTAAGCAAATTAGTGGAAGTATTTTCCGGTGTAGCTGTTCCAAAAAACAAACCCGTCATCGGTGAACATGTCTTCACTCAAACGTGTGGGGTACATGCCGATGGCGACAGCAAAGGTAATTTATACTACAATGAATTAATGCCCGAGCGCTTCGGCCGCATTCGTAAATATGCGTTGGGTAAAACTTCAGGCAAGGCCAGCATTCAAAAGAATCTTGAAGAGCTGGGCATTGAGCTTGATCCCGAGGCGTTGAAGAAAGTAACGGACCGGGTAGTGGAGCTTGGTGATAAAAAGGAAAACATTTCTCCAGACGATCTTCCTTACATCATCTCCGATGTGTTGGGCCGCGAGTTATACCCGGAGAAAATTAAGATCAGAAATTATTACTCCAGTCATGTGTTTAATCTGAAACCTGTTGCTACGTTGAGCATTGAGATCAACGGCAAAGTTTACGAGCAGACAAAAACGGGTGATGGACAGTACGACGCTTTCATGCAGGCCGTGAAATCAATTTATGATCAGCTCGGTAAAAGACTTCCTCAATTGATGGACTATAAAATATCCATTCCTCCCGGAGGAAGAACCGACGCATTTGTTGAAACCATTATTACCTGGGAGATGGACAATCGTCAATTCAAAACGCGCGGCTTCGAAGCCGATCAGCAGGCGGCTGCTATTACGGCTACGCTGAAGATGTTGAATATGATTGAGCGATAGTTGTCTGGACCATGATTCTCCTGATTAAAGGATTAAAGGATTGAATGATTAATATGATATTGGAGCCTTTCATATAAAGGATGGCAAGCCAATGAATTTTAGTTACTCGCTTGGTAAAGCAAAAAATATTTTCATCAATTTTATCTACACAAATTCCGGGATAGAAAACCTTATTATGCTAAAGCGATCCGCATTTGTTGTTATCCTGTAAAGGCAGGAAAATTATTACATCCAATTCAGGGCATTTCTCTCTTTCATCTTGTGCATTACAGATCGCTATGATTGTGTAACCAAAAGGGTTGGACAAGATTGTTAGTCCTTTGGATAATTTATGCAGAGCCACTACTTTTGAGGTTACCAATAATGATATATAGGCGATAAAAGGTGCTTGTAGCGAACTGTTGGCACCAATACAAAAAAAATGAGACAGGTACTAATTGATTACTTATCTTCTAATGACAGGAAAGAATTAGCTTATAAAGTAGCGGAATCGCAGATTAATAAGTTGAATCCACATAGGCCGAGTAATAGTCAAGAGCTTTTGGATTTATTGGAAAGTTTAAATTCAAATAGCGATTCTTTAATGATTACAATTCTTAGTCATGGACATAATAGGGGTATTACGTTCGGAACTTATAATTCTCTTTTGACTTGGTGTGAATTGTGTGAAAAAATTAATTGTCTAAGGACAAATTTTCCACTTACTCTTAACCTTACGGCAATTTGTAATAGTTACCAGATAATTCCATATAAAAAAGTATCAGGTTGCAAAATAGATAGAGTATGGATTTCTACTAATACCGTCAATTCTATTAACAAAGGACTACTTGCCATAGAAAACAATTCTTTCAATGATTTTATTGCGCAACTTGACGACTCAGAAATTGAGCTTTATAAAGAAATTGTGTAACCATGAAAGCAATAAACTTATCCATTAGGAAAAATCTCAATGATGAAGCCGAATCATTTAATATTTTATTACCCGAATTACCTAATGATTACGGATTATATAATTGTAAAATAGTAGATGATACTTTGTCAGAGATTTTCTCAGTTACTAAATCAAGCTTGTCAGATTGTGTAATTGATTTAGTGAGTATAATTCATTCCTTAGGACAAGTAATAAATATTCATGAGATTAAACCTGATGAAGAAACAAAGCAAATAATTGATAGGATAAGAAATTTGCATAAAGGATAAACAAAATGTACTGGTGCCAACATGCGAGCAATGCCGTTGGACAATGTACTGACCCTAAAAAGATAAATTATGAAAACATGTCCTCACTGTGCGGAGACAGACCTCCAAGAAGATGCAAAAATTTGTAAACACTGTGGAAAGAAAATCAAGGGTGGTTCGGGGTGTTTGACTTGGATATTCTCCTTTGGTGTTTTTGTGTGTGTAATTGGGGGATTCTTTTATTGGCCCTTGTGGATTCTTGCGGCAGTTTTAGGTATTGTTATGGCGTTTGACAAGGATGACTAGAATTCAAATCGTAACAAATAAACTCAAACAATTTATTACCTTAAATGTTCCATTGGACTCGTGGACAATGCAACGAAAGACACTTTTAAAAAATGAATTGGTGATAACGGCACAGCTGGCAACATATAAGGCTTAAACAAAGTCCTGTGCGAAGAGAATTGGTCACGAAGCTCGGACGATCTTGCCCGGATTTCTATGTAAGCCTCTGTCATGCCTTCAGCAGATAAATTGAACAGGCGCGTATTGCAAGGAGATTGAGGGGAAGATTTTTAAATACGGAATAACCATCTCCCTGGTGGCTGGATGTAATGATCAGAAGCTTTTCCATTTTACTTTTTAATATCATTATTCATTTTTTTAGCGTACAAACAAAGTGATGTGCTTATGTATACCAATATGTAGTAGTCATTCTTTTAAAGCTCATAATTTTTTGATTTTTAGATGAGCATCAAAATTGAAGAATGATTAACTTGAATGTTACTGACAGAACTGTTGGCTACGAAGTGTTTTAAAACTAAATTAGTTATGTATGACAAAGACAATTGAACTTACCCAAAAAACGACCAGGTGGATTTTTGTAATCAACGGAATAATTAATTCGGGACTTGGACTTCAACAATTATCTACCGCAGACTCCTGGGCAAGTTGGGGTTCGGTTATAGGATTATTATTGATAATCGCTGGACCGTTATTGTTTATCTATGGACTGATTTTATTTAACCAGGCAAATAGACTGACTCCTAAATTTCAAATTGATAACAATAGAATAATTATAAAAGAGGACGTGTATAAGGTGCAAAGACAGATTGACTGGAAAAATGTAAAGGAAATAACCTACAAACCATTTGAGTTAAATTTTCACCTGACTGATAATAACACTGAGACTGTGAATCTTTCAACGAGTGCAGAAATATCTTTAGACATAAAGAAAACCATTAGACAATTTGCAGACGAAAGACAAATTAAAATAGTAGGTGGTTAAAGCACCAGCTTGTTAACGGCGGACAGATTCGACTTCGTAACCCCACCACTGCTTGTATGCTAAGGCCAACCATATGAAACGTCAACGTTGAATCATGAACGACAAAACCAAAATAGCAATTAACTCTACCGTTTTATATGTTACGGCATTTTTAACGACAACGATCGTTCACGAACTGGGACACGCCCTGTCAGGGATGGCATTTGGGAGTAGCCCGGTGCTGCATCATAACTATGTGGAGCATCTGTCACCAGACAAACTCACAACAATACAAAACGTAACCATTGCCCTGGCAGGACCAATATTGAGTGTTGCTCAGGGAATACTGGCGGGAATAGCCTTCTTGAAATCAAAAAAGTACAACCTCTCAACACTTTTCCTTCTTTGGTTTGCCATTCTCGGATTAAATAATTTTTTAGGGTATTTAATGACGGGCTTTCTATTTCAGCAGGGAGACATCGGAAAAGTATTTCTGCTGTTGGACGTTCCTTTGTCTGTTCAGATTGTTGAAGCGGTTCTTGCTGCCCTGGCACTCTTGTTTATGGCTTATAAACTTACCAGGCCTTTCCTTAAATTCAGCTACAATACCCAATGGGTGGACAGCGAACAATCAAGGGTCAACTTTTCGTTTCACATTATCATCCTGCCGTGGATTATCGGGTCAGCAATAGTGACGGTTGCATACCTTCCCATCCAGGCAATTGTAAGCATCATTTATCCTGTAATGAGTGGAATGGTATTTATTTTCCCCTGGCAAAATGCAAGGCAAATTAAGTCAGTTCCTGTATCTGAGGAAAAGGAAAACGGGAAGATTTCTAAAACCGCCATCGGTTTGCTCATAGCACTTATTTTGATTTTCAAGTTGATTCTTGCAAAGGGAATTCCCCTGTAACGGGCATCCTTTGTATTTCCCGTCTGACAGTAAAATAGATGATAAAAAGTGTAACGACCGTCATAAGAAAATAAAGCTTCTGTTGTGAATAGGCCAAGCGTTACCTTTGAATTTTCGCGGGCAGCATGGGATAAAGATCTTGATCAAAAAAGAAACGCAAGGTGCTGGAAATGAAAAAGCTAATTCATAAGTTTGACATTACACCTGACGACCCAGGATTGCAAATTGAATATCAACAATTTGTGAAACGTTAGTTAGAATGCTCATGGACAAAATACTCATCCTATTGTTAACGTTGACAATAACTCAGTCACCTGGACAGGTGCCAGGTAATCGACATGACAGAATAACAAAAGAGGAATTTCAGGAATTAGTGAAACACAAGCACGATTTTGTACCTGAGGATTTGGGTGATACGGTTGTGATTGTTCAGTATTCTGGACAAAGACTTATGGAGATGCAAAATAAAGCAAGGAATGTCAGCTTTGTTAAGAATGGAACCGATACTACAGGATTAAGAAATCAGTCCTGGTTGACAGAGAAGCAAATTCGGAAAGGTGAAATCTCAATGGATAAATTCGCTTCTGACTATCCCGTGAAACTAAGTAAGGAATTGAAGAAAAGAGGAATTGGTTCTGTGATTGTGGACGAGAATAGACTAAACGGTAATTCCAACTATTCGAGAAAGTATTGGCTGAGGACCACTTTTATCAGTACGCAAAAATCATTAGAGGACAATGGTTGGGTAATGACGACAACAAACATGTTTTATAACCCACGGACAGATAAGAACTTCGAAATATTCTTACCTGTGAATTACAGCCTTATTGAATTGGTGAAATGAGCACAGGCGCCAACAAAAAGTTTATCCAGCTGCGGGTGATGTGGGACAGAGAAGTTAAAGGATTAACAATAGAACAAGATTGGTTTAATTCAAACACAAGCTATTTGAAATGGCGGGTTCGGAGTAAATTCGTAGTTTTAGTTTTCAAAATACGTTTGGTCACGGTTGACAGTTACGAGCAGGTTGAGCTTGACATTCCGCTACGCTTAAATTTTCAAGTCCTCCTATGCCCACCACTGCAAATAGCCAGACGTTAGCGGCCATTACTTCGGACGACAATGAAGAACATTCTGACAATATTCTTAGTGGCGACTCTACTGACAGACAATCAGGACCTGGTGGGAATTTATGAATACAAATCCGATGAGAAGAGTGAAAATCATTACATAGTTTTCGACAAAATTGATGGAGAATTGAAAGGATTTTACTTTGGAACAGAAGATGGCAAAGGACATGGGATTTTCTTTTATGCGGCTGACATGATCAACCTTACAATTGACAAAGAAGGAAAGATTGAATTTGAAATTGGTGATAGAAAACTTTTTGAAACGACTCAATTCAAGATTGTAAAAATAGAAAACCAACGTGACGAATCTATCGGACTTTCACGTGGACTTCTAAAATACAAGGGACAAATAAACAAAGGCAAAATTCAATTGACCTGTGACTCAGAGTTTCAGGACTGTTGGACAAATGAATTGATATTTGAAAAGGTCAAGTAACGGACGCCAACATATAAGGCTTAAACAAAGTCCCGTGCGTAGAATTGGCCACAAAGTTCAGGCGATGCTGTGCGGACTTCAGTGCTCAGTGCACGACCATTCTTCCCTGTGTCCAATCGAAGTCCACGCTAACCCGGGGTGATCTCATTGGTTCAACACGGATATTATCAATCACCCTTCGTACACTGGGAAGTGAAGACACGATTTTTTTTATCAGGCTCTTTAAGTCCTCCCGATCCACCTCGCCAAAAAGCTGTACGCGACCGTTGTCAGTGATGATATAAATATTGGACAGATACTGTGCTAATGAACCCTCTTTTGCCAGGGCATTATGCACTTCATTAAGAAGTTCTTTGCGGGTTTTCATAAAATTTAGACTTAAAGCGTAACCGAAAGTAAGCCTTACTTTTCCATCCTTTCATGATTTGGATAGGGAGGATAAATGATTATTATCATAAAGTCACTTTGACAATCTGTCTAAAAAGAGAGATTTCAAAGAAAATGGATACGCGTCAAAACAATAGCACAGTCGCCCGATAGAGTGACTGTGCTTTAAAAAATTATAGCAGACTTTGCGATCGATTTACAAGTGCATTTTAAAATTTCAATTCACTTTGATCAGCTCAACTTCAAAGATCAATGCAGAATAAGGAGGAATATCCTGCCCTGCGCCGCGCTCACCGTAGGCAAGGTCGTAAGGAAGATAAACAATCCATTTGTCACCTTCCTTCATTAACTGAAGAACTTCCGTCCATCCGGGAATAACATCACTTACACCAAAAGTTGCAGGTTCATTTCTTTCAACTGAGCTGTCGAATACAGTACCATCCAAAAGTTTACCAGTATAATGTACGGTTACATTATCATTGGCCGTTGGCGTTTTTCCACTTCCTGCTTTAACAACTTCATATTGTAATCCGCTTTGCGTCACCGTTATGCCGGTCTTTTTCTTATTTTCTTCGAGAAATTTCTGCCCTTCTTCTTTCATTTTTGAAGTTTTTCTTTCCATCACTTCAGTCATATACGTTTGTACAATCAGGGATGCTTCTTCCTGTTTCAATTTTGTTTCCTTGTTTGATAAAACATCTTTAAAAGCGGCGGTAAGCGCATCTGAATCCAGCGAATCAGCGCCCTGCATTTTGATATTGGAAGCGATTAACATTCCCAATCCATAACTTGCTTTTTTATGCTTGTCATTCAGATCAATTTCTTTTGGTTTTTTGAGTTCTTCAATTTGAGTCTTTAATGCACTCACTTCTGCTTGCAATTCTTTTTTTGATTGAGCCATTCCTGCAGCACTTATCAGCATCATTGCCCCTAAAAATAATTTTTTCATGATAATTCTTTTGTTTTAAAATCAGGACGCAAAGAAACAGAAATTAAAACGATAATCTCTTATCGTAGGATTATTTTAGGAGGATGTCTATTCTGAAAATTTTATTTTTTCTTAAAAACTTTAATGTCATCATGAAAAAAAGTGGCCATGAAATTCCAAAGTCACTAAGTTGCAGCAATAAATCCACACCAAAATGAAAGCCTATATTATTGTCGATGTTAAAATTAATGACCCTGTTCGCTATGACGATTACAAAAAACTCACACCGGGATCGCTGAAGCCGTTTGATGGAAAGTTTCTCGTTCGGGGAGGACAAACCGAAACACTGGAGGGTGATTGGCAACCGGGTCGAATTGTTATTGTTGAATTTCCCTCGGTTGAAAAAGCAAAAGCATGGTGGTCATCTGAAGAATATGCACCGGCGAAAGCGCTACGCCAGGCAACTGCCTTTACAAGAATGATTGTGGCGGAAGGATTTGAGTGAAGAGATAATAGTAGGCAAGAGCAGTAGGCAATGGGCAGTAGGCAATATGGCAGTAGGCAATATGGCAATAGGCAATAAGGCTGAGCTTGCATTTAAAATTTTTTTGATGAAAGTAAGCAGAGTATTGCGAGTAGATTGCCTTTTGCCTACTGCCCATTGCCTACTGCTCACTGTCCAGTTGCTGTAAATTTATTCACCGTGTTAGTAATTGGTTTAACCGTTTTCAGGTAAGTATAAATAGCGGCGAGATCTTCTTCTTTCATTTTTGCATACATCGTCCATGGCATAATCGTGTTGAACTCTCCGGGATTTACGGATGGAACAGTATAGGATGAATCTGCATATGCTTTGAAACGCGCTACAAAACTTTCCTTCGTCCAGTTGCCAATGCCTGTTTCCGGATCAGGTGAAATATTGGAAGAGCGAACGACTGAACCATCAGGAAAACTGAACTCACGGCCACCACCAAAAGAAAGGTCAACAATGATTCGCCCCTGGTCAACTTGCGTATGACACTCCACACATCCGCTGGCGTTGGTAAGGTATGCGCCGTGTGCTAATTCATCAGAAGGATCGGGGCGAGCCTGGAGGTTTGCTTTTTGCGGAATGGTGTTGATGATAAAGTTCATGGGAAAATCCGCCACCGACTCAGGCACTTCATTTTTAATAGGAGGCAAAGACCGAATGTATGCGATGAGAGAATAAATATCCTCGCGATCCATTTTACTGTAATAAGGATAGGGCATCAGGGGAAACATAGCCCTGCCTTCCTTTGTCACACCAGTAGTGATCAGGCGAAAGAGTTCTCCATCGGAATAACGCGAAATACCTTCAGGCGTAATGTTCTTGGCATAAAAAATACCGGGCATCCCAACAGTCTGATCAAAACGATCACCGCCCTGACCAAATGTTCCTTCTATAAGTGGACCTGAAAATTTTGACCAATCGCGTGTGGAGTGACAATCCATACAAACATTTACACAATTGGCGAGGTACTCACCGCGCGCTAGTCTTTCAGCGGTATAATCGATTTTAATTTCCTCAGCTTCACCAACGTTTGGCAGAGCCGTTTTAATATAGAGTAACAAACCACCGATGGCAACGATGACCAGCAATAGAATGATGCCGACAATTTTAAAAATTTTTTTCATGGAGATTGGTATGTTTTGGTTAGGTGTTTCACTGACTTAATCCTTAAGCCTTATGATCCTTGCTACACTCCGCTGCGCGATTTGAGATGTGACATCACGACCAATCTCCCGGACTTAGGAATTATCTAAAATAAAAAGGAATGTTATATAATTGATCAGGGTCGTGAAAATATTTTACAGTTTATTATCATTCTACATTTGAAGAGTGAAACTATGTGATCGTCTTATTGACCTTTCGTTAATAGTTATGGATATTTATATTATTTCAAATTTCTCACCATGATCCACTTCATTCTTGTCTTCAGCTTTCTTCTCAATAACTGACAAACAACCAAAATTTGAAACACAAGTTCTCGATACCAATGTCTCCATCGGTTATGGACTTGCCATTGGTGATGTAGACGGAGACGGGAAACCGGATATTCTGCTGGCCGATAAAAAACAATTCGTCTGGTATCGTAACGGCGATTGGAAGCGATTCGTGATGATAGAAAATCTTACCGAGTCAGATAATGTTTGTATTGCTGCCCGTGATATTGATGGCGATGGAAAAGTAGAGGTAGCCGTTGGTGCGCAGTGGAATCCTGGTGAAACATCCGATACATCGAAGTCGGGTTCGGTGCATTATTTAATACGACCAGATGACCCGACTCAACAATGGACGGCAGTAGAACTGCATCATGAAGTTACCACTCACCGCATGCGCTGGGTTCGTGCAACAGAAAATGAATATCATCTTGTTGTAGTGCCATTACATGGATTAGGAAATAAAGATGGGGCAGGAGAGGGGGTAAAAATATTCGCTTATAAAATGCCAAAGGATCCCAGGCAACAATGGACGTATTCACTCATTGATCAGTCTTTGCACATGACGCATAATTTTGATGTAATAGAAAACGGACAAAGTGAGATGATCTACATTGGTGGAAAAGAAGGTATTAAACTATTTTCATTTGAGAATGGAAAATGGCGTGCCCCACAAGATTGGTTTATAAAAGATCACAGTTTCGGCGAGATACGGGTAGGAAAACTGGGCAAGCAAAAAATTATGACCGGCGTTGAGCCCATGCACGGCAATGAGCTGACCGTTTATTTTTTTAGTGACCCTACAAAACGCATGGTATTAACTTCCGATATCAAACAAGGTCATGCCTTAGCTACTGCTGACTTTAATGGATCAGGAAATGATCAGATCGTTGTTGGCTGGCGAGAACCAAACAGTGAAGATAAAGTAGGTGTAAAAATTTTTGTTTTAGATAACGCCCAGGGCACTGGCTGGAAAGATTATTGGGTTGATGAAAATGGCATGGCCTGCGAAGACCTGCAAGTTGCAGACTTGAATGGTGACGGGAAGAAAGACATTATCGCTGCTGGAAGAGCGACGCATAATTTAAAAGTGTACTGGGGAAAATAAAATTGTCTGAACCGGGATTTTAACCGGGATTTTCAGGATTGAAGGATTAAAGGATTTGCAAATAGATCATGGAGACTCATTGGGTAGAGTTTCTTCCTTTATTGTTTGGACATCCAAAAGTTCTCGTCCGAAAGCAGTTTCGTGTGAGTGACTCGTAATTTTTACTAAACCAACACCTTTTATATAATATAGCGTTCCATTGTACTCAAAGGTTTTACCAATGATAGGAATGTACTTAAAAAAGCCCCTTATTTTGGTAGCCGTCGAAAATTTCAATGCAGGCAATACCTTGCCCTTCCATTGCATTACGGTATCTGCTAAATAAGTTTCCTTCACTTTTGCAGATGTTACGAATTTATTTGGCGAAGTAAACTCTATAAAGTATTTCCCATCCTTATGTAGCTTGTTATTCTCAATATTCACATGCTCTATAATTTTCCCGTGAATGACAGTATAACCATTCGATGTTGAGTCATAATAATCATAATTCAAGTCTTTGACTAACTCTTTGGTGTTTTCGGTTACTCTAAATTTCCGCTCTGATTGTATTCTTTCTTTCGTGTATGAATATTCTGTAACATATTTTACCCCGTTCTCAAATGTTGGCTTGTATTTCACAAACAGAGTATCACTATCAGGCAATTGGAGGTAAGTGAACAGGTGAGATTCGTTTTGTGTGAAGAAAACCTCATAATCTTTAAGAAGACCCACAGGTTCGCGTTTTGAGCAAGAAAGGAAAATAAAGACCGGGATAACCAAAATAAATGTTATGCATCGTGAAATCATTCCAAAGAGTTTATACTTGACCAAGCGTGTTAATTTCCAGTATTCATCTCTTGAAATTTAATTTTGTAACCTGCCCTTATCAGTCATTTCATTATGTTCATAAACAAGCTCTCTATTATTTCAAGCCGTGAGATATGCCTATTTATTTAACAACAATTTTAAAATATTTCGTGTGATACCAGTTTATATTAAGAAAGATGTCTCTCTGGCCATTTAAATCGTGAAATCCTTTAATCCTGAAAATCCCGGTTAAAATCCCGGTTCAGACAATCATATAAGATTCTCCTTCACCGCCTTGTTCACCATATCAATGGCGTTGTTCACCCCGAGTTTCTTCATGATGTTAAAGCGGTGGGTCTCTATAGTGCGGACACTTTTTCCTAAGGAGTCGGCGATTTGTTTATTTTGCTTGCCATCTACTACCATGTGTAGAATTTCTTTTTCTTTGCGTGTGAGGTGATAAGGATCTTGCACCTCTACATTGATCTTGTTAACGGGCTTTGTGTTCAGCAAGCGATTAGCCAGTACGTTTGATACAGCTCCGCTAAAGTACTTGCTGCCGGATTGTACTTGTTTGAGGGCTTTGATAAATTCATTCTTGTCGGTGTCTTTCAACAGGTATCCGTAGGCGCCTGCATCCAATGCCTGCAATACATAATCTTCTGAGTCGTGCATAGATAGAATGACAGCCTTCGTATCTGGCGCAACATTTTTTAGTCTGGCGGCAGCGTCCAGTCCTGTCATTTCAGGCATGCGAATATCCAATACTAAAATGTGTGGCTTCAAACGACTGGCTATCTCAAGCGCCTCCACGCCGTTCCCAGCTTCGCCGATTACCTGTATATCCGCATCTGATTCAAGCATGGACTTGATCCCGTTCCTGACCAGCACATGGTCATCAGCTAATACAATATTTATTTTATCACTCATAGTTTATGCGTCCACTGTAGCTGCGCTTTTTAAAGGAACGGATAAGCGGACCACCGTTCCCTGGCCCGGCGCAGATCGTATCTCAAGCGACCCGTTAATATACTCAGTTCGTTCGTACATATTAAAAAATCCCCGGCCTGATTCAATATTTACATCCCTGGCTTCAATGATTTTCTCATCAAATCCATCCCCCTCGTCATTCACGGTGATGACAAAATCATTTTCATTCTGCTGCAGAAGAACTTCAATTTTTTCTGCGTTTGAATATTTTATGGCGTTATTGATAGCCTCCTGAACTATTCTGAAGATATTATTCTCAACCTTCTGTGGCAGGCGATAAGTCATGTCACCTTGCGTTCGAAAGGCCAGTTGAATTTCCGTGAGCTTTCCAATTTCCTGGATGAAAACGTTAAGCGCTGCCTGTAAACCATAATCACCAAGCACCGTTGGCTTAAGATTAAACGTTACCCTCCTCACTTCTTTTATCACATCCTTAATGCCTTGCTTGATCTCTGTGATCTTTCTGTCATTTTTTTCACTGTTGTTACTCTCAAGCGATTCAATCTGATATTTTAATGACGTTAACATCTGACCAATGCCATCGTGAATATCCATGGCAATGCGCTTGCGCTCTTCTTCCTGTCCTTCCAGGATAAGTACTGAACGGAATTTTTGTTGATTGATTTTCTTTTCTACTTCGGCACGGTTTTTCAGTCGCATGGTCTTTTCAGCATGCTTTTGCTTTGTAATGTCGGAGCCTAATACCATCAACTCTTCTACTTCCCCATCTTCCCTGTAGATAGGAATGATTGTGATCTCGCTTGACAGATTACTGTCGTCCTTTCCTTTAAAATGTATTTCTCCCTGCCATGCTTTTCCTTCTGAGACACGCTCTACAATTTCATCCATCCAATCATCATCCAGTTTGGCCCCTGTAAAAAGATCGCATAAACGCATCATCGGACTGATTTCATCTACGCCACTGAGATCTGAAAAAAGTTCAGCTATGAAAGTCACGTTACCCCCTCTGTCTGTTTTCGCATAAAGTTTTGGATTCTCCGTTGGTTGATTTACCTGTGAAAGCTGTTCATATGATTTTTCCAGCGAACCGTACAAGGCGCCTATCTCCTTCGTGAGTTGTTTGGCGTTTTGTTCAGAGTGAATAAGCTGGTTAATGGTTTTGTTTACCTGTTGCGTTGTAGGCCTGAAAACAAAAATTATTTCCATGAGGATAACAAATAGCGAAATAGCAATCAGTATATACTCAAGCCTGCTCAGTGTTGTTACCTTCGCCAGCGCTTCGGCATCATACTGAAAAACTATTCCATCCATACCTTCGAGAAATATGGACTCATTCGCAATGATATTGTCGATGTGAGATTTTAGTATTTCGTAATCGGCCAATAAATTTTTATTCAACTCAGCATCGATCTGAGAGCCGCTCGTATAAAGAGTATTAAAATGAGGACTGATCGCAGTAAACATTGCCCGCACTTTTTCACTATTCCCTCCCGGAAGGTTCAGGCTGTCATTACCATGAAGGAGTCCCTCTTGTGAAATCTTCCATCGCGTAAGCGAAGCGCTTAATTTTGAGTGGATGTCTTTTCTCTTTTCCTCTGTTTGATCGGGTGCGAGGAACAATGCATATTTTGTAATGCTTTGACTGAGCATACGCTGACGGCCCGCAACGTTCACTACGCGGGAATCGGTAAGCTGATCACGCAAATGCATTTGAATAAGCACCTGCCCCAAAATCACGACAGTTGCTACAACACTCAACGCTACTATATAAAGCGATCCCAATCGGCTAAAGCGATTAAGACTATGTTGAGCTTCTCGAAATTTCAGGTTCATGCTTTGTTATCAAAATTAAATAAATTCTTCATCACAACCTTTTTTCACGCAAAGGACGCAAAGGTTATCCGCTAAGAACGCAAAAAGAAAATACACTACTTCTTTGTGCTTTGCGTGAAATAAAAATGCCAGGCTAATTAAAGCCTGACATTTGCTGCACTGAGTTGTATGAGTAAACCTATTTAGTGAAGCCGATAAAGACAAATCCATCCTCAATCTTAACCGGGAATACCGAAATGCTTGTTTCTTCTGCATTCAGACATGCACCGGATTTTAAAGAGAAGGTCTTTTTGTGAAAAGGGCAGGCAACCTTCGGTTCGCTTTCCTGTGAACCAATCATGCCACGTGAAAGTATCATTTGCATCTTATGCGGGCAAAGATTCTGGCAAGCGTACCATTCATTTCTACGGGCGAAATTGAAAACAGCCACTTGCATGTCTTTGTACCGAACGCATGCACCACCGTTTTCAGGAAAGTCAATGGTGCGCGCTGCTTTATACCAAACTTTAATTTCGTTGATCTTATCTGAGGTGAATGTTTTTATTTCGTTCAAAATTTCCATACTTCAATTTTTCTTAGTGTAAAAGTCAGATTCCTCTTTTAAGCGGTACAGCTTCGTTAGTTATTTCTTCCAATCCGGGGGACATTTTTGACCACGCATTTCCACGAATTGAAGCGTAGGGTCTGATTCTTCGCTGTTAACAAAGTGTTTAAACTGTGCCCGCAGCTCCGGCGTCTCAACTACTTTTTTCCATTCACAATGGTAGTTGGCAATGAGTCCCTTCATTTCGTTTTCCAACTCCTCACCAATACCCAACGAATCATTTACGATTACATCACGCAGGTATTCCAAACCACCTTCTATTTTATTTAACCATGTGGCTGTACGCGTTAAGGGATCGGCTGTTTTGATATAGAACATCAGAAAGCGATCGACTAGTTTGACACAGGTTTCTGTATCAACATCCGCTATCAATAGCTTTGCGTGTTGTGGTCTTGCTCCTCCGTTTCCACCTACATAGAGGTTCCATCCTTTTTCTGTAGCGATGATTCCAAAATCTTTTGATTGCGCTTCGGCGCATTCGCGGATACAACCGGAGACAGCGCCTTTTAATTTGTGCGGAGCACGCAATCCTTTATAACGATCTTCAATAAATACTGCGAACGAAACTGAATCCTGAACACCATACCTGCACCACGTTGAGCCTACGCAACTTTTAATGGTACGAAGCGCTTTACCGTAAGCATGGCCACTTTCAAAACCTTCCTGGATGAGTTCTTCCCAAATGTCAGGCAACTGTTCCACCTGGGCGCCAAACATATCAATGCGCTGACCACCGGTGATTTTCGTATAGAGATTGTATTTCTTCGCAATACGACCAATAGCAATTAATTTTTCCGGAGTGATCTCACCACCTGCTATACGGGGAACAACTGAATAGGTACCTCCGCGCTGAATGTTGGCGAGATACCTGTCGTTGGTATCCTGGATGGTAGATTGTTCAGCAATCAATTCATTCCATACGCTGGCAAGAATAGAGGCAACGGCGGGTTTGCAAATTTCACAACCATCTCCTTTGCCATGGGAATCGAGCAAGTCATCATAACGCTTGATGCCTTTTACTTTGACGATATCATAAAGCTCCTGACGAGTATAATCAAAGTGCTCACACAAAGTTTTCTTAACACTATGACCTAAAGATTCAAGCGTCAGTTTTAATATATCATTTACCAGGGGTGTACAACCGCCGCAACCTGTACAAGCTTTTGTTGATTTCTTTATGTCATCAAGCTTCGTAGCGTTGCATTCGGTAACCTGTTTTACGATTTCACCTTTGCATATATTTTCGCAAGAGCAGATCTGTGCAGTATCGGGAAGACCTTTAACGCCGGCGGCTTCATCAACATTTGCATTTCCCCCAATGCCGATAAGTGATTCTGGATTTTCAGGCAATGGCATTTTATTCATCACCATTTGGTGAAGCATGTTGTAATTGCTGGCATCACCGATCAAAATTCCACCCAGCAAATATTTACCATCTTCGGAAATATTGATGCGCTTATAAACTCCTTTTCTTTTGTCTTTAAAGGCGATGGGAATACTACCCGCTGTTTCGGCAAACGGATCGCCAAAACTTCCTACATCAACGCCAATCAATTTAAGCTTTGTAGACATGTCGAAACCAGAGAATGATCGCGACTTATCACCATTCAATTGTCTTACTACCACTTCTGCCATCTCATAGCCTGGTGCTACAAGTCCATAAACCATATTCTTATGCACGACAGCCTCACCGATGGCAAAAATACTTTCATCATTTGTGCGCAAATAATCATCAACGAGAATACCACCTCGTGCATGCACATTTAATCCGCTTGACTTTGCCAGCTCATCCCTGGGTCGAATACCGGCAGAGATCACCAGCATTTCAACATCCAGTTTTGTATCATCAGAAAAAATAAGCCCTTCCAGTTTTCCGTTGCCTGCAATTGCTTTGGTATTTTTCCCGGTATGAATTTTAATGTTGAGTTGTGAAAGTTTGTGCGCTAATACTTCAGAAGCAGCGTCATCAATTTGTCTGGGCATAAGGCGCGGCGCAAACTCAACAACATGTGTTTCGAGATTCAGATCGATCAAAGCCTTTGCTGCTTCAAGACCTAACAGCCCGCCGCCCATTACAGCAGCACGTGTACATTTCTTGCCATAGTCTATAATCTGGTTGAGATCTTCAATGGTGCGATAAACAAAAACACCATGACGTTCAACCCCTGGAATTGCCGGAACGAAAGCGCTTGAGCCCGTAGCCAGAACGAGGTAATCGTAATGATCAACTCTTCCGGTATGTGTTTTGATTTTCTTTTCTGTGCGATCTATTTCTGTTACCAACTCACCCACATGAAGGTGAATTTTATTTTCCTTATACCAGGAAGCCGGAGCCATCAACAAATCCTCGGCAGTAGAGCCGGAAAAGTAACTGCTTAAATGAACCCGGTCGTAAGCGGGGCGGGGTTCTTCACCGTAAACGATGACCTCAAAGGTTTGGGATTTATCGGCGTTACGTAGTTTTTCGCAAAACTTGTAGCCCACCATTCCATTCCCCACAACAATGATACGTTTCATTTGCATTAGGTTTACTCAGTACAAATTCTAATTACGCAAGTAAATTTACGTAAACTAAGTACATTTTCAAGTAATTTTATACGTATTTTTACGTAAACGATGTAGGTATGGAGAAAACGAGCGAAAATCGCAGGCTGATAGTAGTGGGGGCGGGGCCGGGCGATCCGGATTTGATCACTTTAAAGGGAATAAAGGCTATAAAACAGGCTGACGTTATACTTTATGATGCCCTCGCGGCTCCTGAACTCCTTGATTATGCTAACCCACGGTGCAAACTTGTTGATGTTGGCAAGCGGAGAGGTAATCATACTTTTTCACAGGACGAGATCAACCAGTTGATCGTATTTTATGCAAGTCGTTACAACTGTGTCGTTCGTTTAAAGGGTGGTGATCCCTATGTATTTGGAAGAGGCCATGAAGAATTGGAGTACGCACAAAGAAGAGGAATTGAAGTTGAAGTGGTTCCCGGAATATCCAGTGCGATAGCGGCGCCATCCACCGTTGGCATTCCGTTAACAAAGCGTGGCGTTAATGAAAGCTTTTGGGTTATTACCGGCACGCGTTCGTGTGGCGAGATTTCGAAAGACATTTACCTGGCCTCTCAATCCAGCGCCACCGTTATTATTTTGATGGGAATGAATAACCTTTGCGAGATACTGAATACATTTTCTGAAACACGTGGTCAACATGAACCAGCAGCCATAGTGCAACATGCTACTTTATCTAATCAAAAATTCATTCGGGGAACGGTGGGTACACTGGAGCAACTGGTCGCTGAACAAAATATAGAATCTCCTGCCGTGATAATTATTGGACAGGTTGTGGAGGAATGTTTTGTGATGGAAATGTTGAAAGAGAAAGTGCGTGTAATAAATGTCTGACCGGGATTAAAGGGATTAAAGGATTGCCATGATTTTTAATGCATGGATTTTTTTAACACCGTCATTGTAAGCGAGGAAAGCGTTTAGAAAGTAAGGAGCGAACCTGCCTGCCAGCGTCAAGGCCAGCACGATGGCAGACAGGGAATCCCGATACTGACGCAAACGCTATGTTAACAGCTTCTTCGTGCTACCCCATCCAAGTTACTGGTGTCTCTGCACTCTGATGCGAATGAATCATCCGCGTTTTCTTATTCGGTAAGACTTCTTAAATTATGCTTTTCAATAGCACAACTATGATGCTTCAAAAGCGTGCAAGTAAACTTCACTCGGCAACGCGAGGCAATGAATCGTTGTAGGCAATTTTCAAATTGAGATGCATACAATTTTATACCTTTTAATTTTCATCATTTTAGCTCGAATTATTATTTGGCGGACATTTCCAATGCGATTTCCAACCAAAGGATTTAAATATGTCCATGTGGAAAATGACGGATCGGTGAGAGAATTGGACAAGGAAGAACAAGATTACCTTCTCGAAGAATTTCATCCCAATGACGGAGCAAGACCTTATATCAAATTAAATTATTGGCAACGGACGCCAGATAAAAAACTACATGGATTTCTGAAACGGGATCGAGTACCTTGGTGGATAAAAATTAAAGACGAGTGAATTGAAAACTGCAACAAATGCATATAAGTCATTCTAGCAGAGTTGATAGTTAACTATTAAGATTGGACTGCCGCCACGTCAACCCAATCAGAGTCACCGGTCTCCGGACTCTGATCCACAAGCAAATTAAATCCGGAAGTGAAAAAATCCTTTTAGCTCTATCAAGCTGATGGAAGGCTTCTTATTGATGATACACTGAATAAATGCTACCTTTGAAAAAATCATGGCGACGGTAAACCAATATATAACCATTGATCGCGAAATAGCTGCCGGAGTGCCCGTCTTCAAAGGCACACGGGTCACCATTAAAACACTGTTTGACTATCTTGAAGAAAGTTCTTTGGAAGAGTTTCTGTTGGGCTATCCTTCTGTTTCAAGGGAGCAGGCAGAGGCTGTCATCGAACTGGCAGCAGCAAAGCTTTTATCAGATCTTGCAGTGTGAAGATACTCATTGATGAAAATATCGATGTCCGGTTCAAATACCTTTTTTCAAATCCTGCTCATGAGGTATTTACTGTACGCGATATGCAATGGAATGGTGTCAAAAATGGGGAGTTACTTCAGCTATTGAAAAATGAGGGTTTTGATTGTTGGATCGTTGTAGATAAGAACATACCCTACCAGCAAAATATTTCAAAACTCCCATGTACTGTTATTGTGCTTGATGTTTACAGAAATACTCTTGAGCATATTTCACCATTATTCCCTGATCTTTTGGTAGTCATAGAAGGCATTTCCGAGAATAAGGTGATTGTGATTTCTGAACCGAAGAAAGAGTGAGTATTTGATTCAAGTTACCTTTCGCTTCCCCACTTTACTAAGTTCTTGAAGAACTCAGAATAAAAGTATCATTTAAATTATTCACAATAGGGTTCGCCGGTAAATCAGCATTGCTCTTGTAATCACAATCTCACCACACCACTATTCTCTCCTCTTCAGGTTTATACATTTTATCACCCGGCTGCACATTAAATGCGTTGTAAAAAGGGGTGAAGTTCATGAGCGGTCCGTTCACCCGCCACCGGGCTGGTGCGTGCGGATTGGTGTTTACATACATGCGCAAAAACTCGTCCCTGGTTTTTACACGCCATATTCTGGCTATCGAGATAAAGAAACGCTGGTCGGGTGTAAAGCCATCCAGTTTCACAGTGTCTTGTCCTTGCTCCGTTAGCTTAAAGGCATCGTAGGCAATAGCCACACCGGCAATGTCGGCCGTGTTTTCACCTACCGTTAAGGCACCCTTTATGTGCAGGGAATCGAGAACAGTAAATGAATTGTATTGATCAATCATCGGACTTGAAAATGGTATAAAAGTGGTTAAAGATTATTTAAGAGTTGGACAAGATACAGTTGTATTTAAAATGCAACTTCATAAATAATTCAGTTGGTAACGTGGGACAGAGATGGGTTTTGAAAACCGTAGCCGTCACAAGTTCGATGTGTATTCCTTCGAGTTTTACCGCAGAGGCGCGGAGACGCGAAGGGGCGCTAAGAAAAAAAACCTAGCGCACCTCTGCACCTTAGCGATTTCTATGGTTTAAGCAAATGTTGATAATCTTTTTGGTACATACGCTTGTTTCTTATGCACGCGAAAATCCGACTTATCAACTTTTAAAAATATTTGCAATTTAGAGCGCGGCATTGTTTCTGTATTCCAGAAGATAAGAACCAGTTCAGATAAAATGAAGATGTCGGCAATTACATTTAGGCGGTTTTGTTGTGTGGCATAGGCTTTCGACAGACGTTTTCAAAAAAATCGTAAATTTGTACATAAAATTAAACGACTATGGGGACAATTGAACTGAAATCGAATCTTCACAAAATAGTTGACAGAATTGAAGATGAACAATTGCTTCGTGCGATTTATAGTTTTCTGGAAAAGCGTGAAAGCTCAGAAGACGGACGAATGTGGAAACAGTTGACAGACGAGCAAAAAAAAGAGGTTCTTCAGGCTTACGAAGAGTCCGAGGACGATGCAAATCTCATTGACGATAAAGACGTTTGGAAAGATCTTAAATGAGAATTGTTTGGACTAAAAAAGCCCGAAAGAGATTCAGTGAAATCCTGGACTACATCCAACTCAAATTTGGCGATACTGCAAGACAGTCATTTATAACAAAAACGAAGGACTTTACGAGGCTGCTTTATGAGTTTCCGGAAATTGGGGCACTTGAAATCCCGGAAAAAAAACTGAGAGGTTTTCAACTTACCAGACAGACTCGTGTATTCTACCGCTTAAAGAATGATCAAATTATTCTTTTGACATTCTTTGACTCAAGACAAGACCCCAGAAGACGACCGCGGTAGCCTACGCCACACAACATATAAGGCTTATGCCAGCTTGGGGTGAACTGTAAATTCAATGTTTTGTTTTCTTAATTTCGTTTGGTCACGGTGGATGAGAACGTGCTTCGAAAATCCAAGCCCCGTCACAAGTTCGATGTGTATTCCTTCGAGTTTTACTGCAGAGGCGCGGAGACGCGAAGGGGCGCTAAGAAAAACTTTGCGCACCTCTGCGCCTTGGCACCTCTGCGGTGAAAATTTGAAAGAAGGCTCTCATTATTGTGGGTGAAATTGCAAATTGAATTTGAACTTACTTAATTTTAGAATATTTGCAATTTAGAGGGTGGCACACACGGACAATGAATTTGATGGACAAAATTTTAGAATACATTGCAGACAATTACATCACTGGGCTTGCCACAATAGCCGCATTGCTTAGTGCCATATACGCGTACAGAAGCAATGTAATTTCGAGGAGAGCGCTTAATCTTTCCCAGCAAGACTACTTGAATAGGCAGGCAAATTTTAGCATTTATATAATTGACGCGTTTAGATACCGGAGGAAAATTGAAAATGAGTTTAAGAAAATCTTACTTTTCAATGTGACTTTGAACAACAAGTCTCAAATGAAAAATTCATTTAGGGCCATTTTAGAAATTGAGTTTATTCGAAAAGACAATTCAGTGGCAAGAGTTCCTGTTGAACACAATCCTCTTCTGGAAAAAGAGGTTTCAAAAGCAAATGTAAAGGCATTTCCAACAGATATTAAGGCCGATGAAAAGAGTATTGAAACGGGATGGCTCTTGTTTGAAGAGCCTGCTTCTATTTTCAAAGAGTTTAGAATTGAAAAATTTAGAATTAAAGTGACAGACATTCAGGAGAACCCTGCAACATTTGACATCTCAATAGTAAAGGAAATTGATAATGAGACCCCGGACAATAAAGCATCAAATTTGTAAAGTTGTAGGTGATGGAGCAATGTCTCATCCAAAGATAGGAGAAGCTAGACTTATCCCTGCCGTTATCATTGACCCAGTTGACAACAACTCAATTCCAGAACTATTGATTTATCACCAGACTACTTCGCCAGGTGATACAAAATTAACTTGGTCAAATCTCCCGTTTAACAAACGAGTTTTGGTTCTAAATCTTGAATTCATTAAACCAATGGAAGTTTCATTTGGTATTGAATTCGATGTCATGAGAGACTTAAATGTTATCGATGGTATAATACAATCGCGGGCACTATATCTGCAGTGTGGGAAAAAAGGTGACAAATTTTCAGATTTGAGCGCCCCAAAAATCTTAGTGGAAGTTCCTTTTCTTGGATTTGATAAAAAATGGAACTACATGTTGTTGGACGCTCTTAAAAGAAAGTATCGGAAAATGAATTTTACTAAATCTGAAGCTTCAGAGGCAACCAAGCGACATATAAAAACTATGAGGGAACTCTATCATAGGAGACGAAATAACTAAGCTTTACAGACATTGTTACCACACATCTTCTGGAAAAATTTCATCTATTAAAAGAAAATTAAATCCACTCACCTCAGACAACATAGTGGAAAGCAAATAGTGACTACAACCAATTCCTGCCCACAGCAATTTTAATAAGATTCTCACCCAGCGCACATTTGGCACTTGGCTATAGCCCACATCCTAAGCCCAAGGCAATAGCTAAATCTCCTTGCTCGTGTTACTTTCCTATGTTATCTTGTTGGTAGTATTTTATTTAAAGGTAACTGATGAAGATAAAGAAAATAGTCGGATTCGAGGCAAAAAAGGCGTTGACGTATTTTCACAAGGTTGACGAAAGTGCCGCTACCCTCTATGAAGGAAATGTAATAAAACCCAATACTTTTTTAATCAATTTGGAAGCCCTTAAAAAGGATGATGGATTAGAAGTCACTTATTTGTTAAGAACTATTCAATACGATAAAGAAAAACTTGTCCATATAGAAATAGTTCATGCTGATGATTTTAAGGATATTTTTTTCAACAGCCTAGGCTGTATTTCAAAGCAGTTCATAAATATCACTGACCTTCCTTATTGGGTTATTTTTGCTATTTCGATTTTGTCAACGTATAGAGAGAAGACCTCCTTAAAGGGCAGGAAAATGCCAGGTATACTTAGTAATCTTGTATATAAAGGAAAAGTAGTGACAACAGTGGATCCTTCTATTAAATATAAGATTGGAGACATTTCCCATTTTTCGCCGTTGGTGTTTGAAGACAGTATGATGGTTAATTTTTACGAATTGTGGAAAATGTCTTTTGGCCAGTCCGTAAAAACTGAAATTTATAAATTCAAATCGAAGCTAGCTGAAGAATTCAAAATTGAACGCGACCCTCAAAATTATTTGGAAGATATATCAAATAGGCGATTCGAAAAGTATGGGGGCTACAACGGGTTCGATGACGATACTATTGACGCAGCATTTGAAGGAGATCCTGATTTGACATGGAATATTGACTAAGAAAGATTAGTATAAAGAATAAGGGTTGAAATGAGACAAGGGAGCAAGAATTCTCTGTTTTCTATTTCAAATCACTCACTAGGACAATTTGAATGAATGACTAAAGAACATAGACAGGAGCCTGCAACTTTAAAATGAGCAACCCTAAATACAATGAGTAATGTGTAAAGTATTTTCAACTAATTTAGCGCAGGCAACGTGGACAGTGAAATAGTTTCGGATTTCCGTAACTGCTTTTAGCCAAACGTTATTCAAAATTTTTATTAAATGAAGTGTCCGAAATAGTACTGAGGTTTATAACCAACATTCATACTGATGTGGCTCAGTGCCAGAATTGTCTTTTGTCCTTAAATAATCAGGTCCGAACACGGATTGAAAATTAAGACTGAGTACTTTATTGAAAAGGTTAAATCAAAAGGACATGGGAACAAAAGGATGAAAGAAAGAAAACAGTGACGACTTTTGATGAACTAATCGAAAAACGTCACGGAAAAATCGGTACAAAAAAGCGGACTGAATTTGAGATTATAGCCAAGTCATTTGCAATTGAAGAAATTATTAAAAAAGAAGAGAGACGACTTGCTAATATGACCCAGGATGAACTGGCATAAATTTCTTCATTGCAAATTCCTTATTGATCATTAGACTATTAATTTAGTACCTTCCCTTATGAGCAACGAAAAACTAACTCTTGCCTTCAAAGCCTTTGATGCTTACAATGAAAAAGATCCGAACACGGAAAGCTTTAATGGTAAATCGTACCCCAAAGAATTATTGTATGCCATGCGCATGAGTGAGCAACTCGAACGCTTTGCTCCTGATTCTGCCGAGTACATAAAACTCGCTGCACGTTGCCAGCACATTGGCCGGTGGGAGATACCCCGCAGCAAATATCCGATGGACAAGAAAGGATATTTACAATGGCGGAATACTTTAAAGCAACATCACGCTACTATCGCTGAGAAGATGTTAAGTGAAATTGGCTATGATTCGAATACCATTGACCCCGTAAAATTCCTTCTTCTGAAAAAACAATTGCATACCAACCCTGACACACAACTGCTGGAAGATATTATCTGTCTTGTGTTCGTTGAATATTATCTCGAGGATTTTGCCAGCAAGCATGAAGATGAGAAGGTGGTGGATATTCTTCACAAGACCTTAAAGAAAATGTCCCCTCGTGCAATCACCGAAGCCGTTGGACTAGTGAAATCTGAAAAGATTAAAAGTCTTTTAGAAAAAGCAACTGCCGGTTAAACAAGGCAAAGATCGATGCACAAATAGAGGATTAACTTTCTGACTTTTCTTTCTGACTTCCGGTCTTTCCATCTTTCGGACTCTCTTGCAAATAATCTATAAATCCTTCTATGGACCGGTCAAGAATATCAAAGACCTCCTGAAAACCTCTTTCGCCACCATAGTACGGATCAGGTACTTCGCCATCTGTATTCACAGGATCAAACTTTCTCATCATTGAAATTTTAGCAGCATACTCCTGCGCATTTCCAAGACGAAAAATATTGGTGTAGTTACTTCTGTCCATAGCCAATATGTAATCAAAAGATTCAAGGTCGCGTTCGGAAAGCTGACGACCCAGGTGATTGATTTTAACGCCATTCCTGGAAGCGTTTTTAATGGTGCGTTGATCCGGTGGATCACCAATGTGATAATTTGAAGTACCACAGGAGTCACCGTCAAAGGATACTTCCAACCCGCGTTCCTTAATCTTATGTTTAAAAATTGCCTCCGCAAGGGGTGAACGACAGATATTTCCCAGGCACACAAAAAGTACTTTCGTTTTGGTCATTTGACAATCAGGTATTTACGACTTCACTTTAAATCACATGATAATAATTGACGCAAAAATAACCTTGTTAAGGTTACCTGGAGCCTCTTTGTAATATTTACACCTGCATAGCACACTTTAACCGCCTTTGGTTGGAAAGCCCTGGTCCCGCGTGTCGGGATGGGCTTTCTTTTTTTGGAGATGATCTTAACGGAAAATAAATCCTAAACAAGCTATTCCTGCCACATATAGAGCTTGATCTTAATCCGCCTGTCACACTAAAAACTATTATCTTGAAATTGAGATTAACCAGATCAACGAAGGTTATGTATTTTTGCCCTTCATGATTATACTTTATAACCTCGTCATCTTTAGTATTAATGTCTTCACCAAAGTTGCTTCTCTTTTCAATCCGAAGGCAAAAGCCTTTACCGATGGCCGGAAGAATTTGTTCGACACCTTATCTCAAACGATACGGGAAAACAGGGCACCGCTGATCTGGATGCATTGTGCATCGCTTGGAGAGTTTGAACAGGGAAGGCCTGTCATTGAAAAACTCAAAGACGAGTTTCCTCAATACAAGATCCTGCTTACTTTTTTTTCACCATCCGGTTATGAGGTTCAAAAAAGTTACGAGAAAGCAGATTTTGTTTTTTATTTACCGCTCGATACGTCATCGAATGCCTGGAAATTTATTTCTTTAACAAGACCGGCACTTGCCATTTTTGTTAAGTATGAATTTTGGTATCACTACTGTCATACACTAAGAAAACAAAGTATTCCCCTTCTCTCTATTTCCTCTCTTTTTCGCAAAGAACAATTGTTCTTCAAACCTTATGGCGGATTCTACCGGAGTATATTATATGCCTTCAATTACTTTTTCGTACAAAATGATGAGTCACTTCGACTTTTAAAAAGCATCGACATCACACAATGTGCAAAGGTTGGTGATACACGCTTTGATCGTGTTTATGAAATTGTTACCCAGGGAAGTGATATTCCGGTTGCGCAGGAATTTAAAGGATCAGAAAAGGTTTTTGTTATTGGCAGTTGCTGGCCCGATGATATGGAGGTGATGATTCCTTTTATAAATGAAAATGCTGAGCGCTTAAAATTCATTATTGCTCCGCATGAAATCAAAGAAGAATTTATAAGTGAGATGGAAGGTGCGCTACTGGTTAAATCGGTTCGCTATTCACAAGTCAATAGCGAGGCACTTAAAAATTCCCGTGTTCTAATTATTGACAACATCGGAATGCTTTCCCGCTTATATCGTTATGGAGAGTTTGCATTTATTGGAGGCGCTTTTGGAAAGGGACTGCATAACATTCTGGAGGCTGCCTGCTATGGTGTGCCCATTTTTTTCGGGAACAAAAATTATCAGAAGTACGAAGAAGCCAATCAGTTGATCAAGTATGGAGGTGCGTTTGAAGTAAACGACTATCCGGATTTGAAAGCAAAGTTTGAGTTGTTAAACCTGCCACAAAATTTCCAGTTAGCCCGCGCGGTTACCAAACAATATGTGAAGGATAACCTGGGTGCGGCAGATAAGATAATAGCGTATTGCAGGAGATTACTTTGACATAAAATAGTTTCACAGATAACGGATGACAGATCACAGTAATTTTTACCAAATCAGTTAAAATCGTGAAAGGTCTTGTAATGAAATCAACCGGCTCGTGGTATGAAGTTCTGGGTGAGGATGGACTAAAGTACGCGTGCCGTGTAAGAGGTAAGATCAGGTTGGAAGGCATCAAAGAATCTAATCCCGTAGCGGTTGGCGATCGTGTGATTTTCGAAACTACTGATAACGCAATTATGGAAATCCTTCCACGCGAAAATCATATGTTACGGCAGTCGGTAAAGAAAACGGCGCATTCTCATGTACTTGCTGCAAATGTTAGTCAGGTAATGATAATGGCTACACTTGCTATGCCACGAACTTCACTGGGCTTTATTGATCGTTTTCTCGTAGCGGCTGAATCGTTCAGGATTCCACAAGTATTAGTATTTAATAAAAAAGATCTCCTTACAAAAGAAGCGATTGAAGATGTTGATGAACTTCTAAAAGTCTATGAAGATATTGGTGTGAAATGTTTTTTATTTTCATCGTTATACGATGATACTACCGAAATACGATCTATCCTTCATAACAAAACAACTTTACTGGCGGGGCATTCGGGTGTTGGCAAGTCGACTTTGCTTAACAAGCTTGTGCCCGGAATCAATCAAAAAGTAAGTGAGATTTCCGGCTTCTCGGAGAAAGGCACGCATACAACAACGTTTGCTGAAATGTTTCAGCTCGACCAAAATTCATTTATTATTGATACGCCCGGGGTTAAAGAATGGGGACTGGTGGATATGACGCAAGAAGAAATTTCAGATTACTTTCCTGAGATGAGAGACCGAAGACTGAATTGTAAATTTGGCGCACGCTGCATTCATTTACAGGAACCCAAATGTGCCGTCATTGATGGCGTGCGAAGTGGCGAGATTGCGTTGAGCCGCTATGAAAGTTATGTTAGCATGGTGCTAGGAGAAGACAACAGGAAATAAGGATTATTCAAAAGCGTTCACCTCAATTCATTAAAGCGAATCGCATTGTAAAGATTTCTCAACCCACTAAGCGGTAATCCTAATTGGTTGATCATTCTCAATACACGATCAAGAAGGATAACTTTATCCATCTTCACTAACAACTTATAAAACAGTTTACTTTCATTACTGTTTTCCGAAAAGACAGATTGTCGTAGCTCGTAGCGAATTCTTTTCATCAAGGCCAAGACATCTTCTTCGTCCCGATTTAAATGCATGGCCTTGCAACAAACTAAATACGTTGAGTGTAATTGTTTGTCTCCTTTCTTGTATTGCCGGGATGACATTGAAGATTCTGTTTTCCGAACTTTGGTAAGCGATTCATTCAAAAATCCATATTTAAAAATGCGGGATGATCGAACCCAAAAGTCAAAATCTTCATACACCAGCGATTCATCGTATCCGCCAATATCATCAAACACTTTTTTCCTGATCATCATGGTTGGTGAGGAAATGAAGTAACGAGATATAACATCCCGATAAACATCTCCGTGGGGTATTACTGATATTAACTTTTTACTCCTTAAGTAATCGTAGTGATTACGAATAAATTTACCATCTGCATCAATATACTCTGCATCTGTAAAAACGACACCATACGTTTCATCAAGTGTTTGAAAAAACTTCACTTGCTTTTCAATACGGTCCGGCATCATCACGTCATCAGCGGCGAAATCAATCACGTAATCTCCCGTCACTTTTTTTAGCGCTATGTTGAATGCACTACAGTTGCCACGATTTACAGGGGAAAGTATTATTTCAACTGATGGGTTTTCATTCTTAATTTTTTTAATCTTATCAGCGCTGTCGTCGGTACTGCCATCATCCATTATGATCAGTTGGATATTTTGGTATGTCTGATTTATTACAGACATAGCAGCTTCTTCCACCCATCGCGCCTGGTTGTAGCAAAGGCACACAACTGATACTTGTGGATAAGTGATCACAGTTCTTTCTTAAAAGTAAGCTTCATGGTTGGCGTAGCGCCTAATCCTAATTTAAAATCTAACAAACCAAAATTCGGTAAGCCGTCCAATGCAGATGTTCCCAGGTCAAGTAGTCGATAATTGTTATCAATGCAAAACTGGTGCATGCCTTTTAGTAACATAACTACGGGGCTAATGCTATCAAACTTTAGCGGATGCGCCATGTAAAAATTATATAAGATTTTATTCCCGATATCAATTGAGATAGAGGCCGCAGCAGTCTCGTTTTCAGAAAATATCTGAAAAAGAATAAAACGACCGGGAAAAGTTTTGACTGTTCTTTCAAGCGTACTCCAGTCGATAGATGTTAAATAATTTCGTTCCCTGTGGCAATCCTGTATAAACCTGAACACATACTCCAATTGATCAATATTTGATTTATTAAAAGTCAATTTGGTATTTTCTAATTGACGAAACTTTCTGAATATCCAGGGGCGAAGGCCTTTCACAAAATCTTGATCCATTGTCAATACACTTCCTGCCTCGGCTGTTTCAACCTGAAAACCCTGGTTAATAAGAAATGTATTCAACAAAGATGAGGCACCGGTTTCATAGGCATCCGGATGATTTTTCAAGGTAAGATGAGTAACTCCCTTTTCTTTGAGTTTTGCACAAACAAATTCAAGAAAGGAATACAATATGAGTGGTTTGAGTGTTCGTAAAAATTGTATTGAGCCGAAAGGTGCCCGAAACGGAGAAACTGCTTTTGTATTTTGAATATTAACGTGAAGATGCGCGTTAACCGTTTTTTGTTTCTTGTTGAATACAGAAAATGTATTCCAATGCGGGGACTGAATTAACAAATGATCCCGATGATGAAATAACCAGGGTTCATAAGAGAAGTTAAGCTCTTCTGTAAACGTAGTCTCTTGAAAGGTATAGTCGATCAATCAGTAAGGTATTCCTAATCGTTTATAAATAAAATGCATCAACCAGGCCGGTCCAATCAAAAGGAACTGAACATCTTTTAAAAAGGAAGGTTTTTTACCTTCAACTTTATGTCCATAAAACTGGCCTATCCATGCTAATCCAAAAATAATCAAAGACACTAACCAAAGCGGTGCAATATTTAAACGTACGATGAGATTGGCAAGCATAAGACAAAAAACACCGAACAGCATCATACCAATGCCAAGCGGAATAGATAGTGAAACATAATATATTATAACGAGAATAAGGACAACGCCTGCCCAGTTTGCGTACGGATTACCTTCTCCTAAAAATGATTGTACCTTTTCAGAAGGAATAGAAGCTAACAATCCCACAATGCTGAAAAAGATAAGCGGTACACAAATCCAATGAATGATCTTATTTGTTTCATGCTTATGGCTTTCTCCGTACTCGGATAAAAGATCATCGATTTTACGACTCATGCGTTTAGGTTTGGTATCCAATTTACTCCATTAACCCAAACGCTGCAAACGATTTTTTATTACAAAATCTTCGTTTTTACCTTTTGCCAGTCTTTGACTTGCCAATGCACTTTGCCGGTTGTAAGGTGATTGCCTTTCAGATCAAGAATTTTGATCTCACATACTATAATTACAGCGTCCTGCAGCAGCAGGGGAACATAAATAAATTCCTTTAACCAATCTTCTGAAATTGAAAAGCTTGCAATGGCATCCATCTTTCCCTGGTAATGATAATCCATCTCGAGGCGTTGCATGATAAGGCGATACTTCTTTGCATCGAGTTTTGACAGTAGGAGAAAGCCTGTTGTAAATTCAGATACGGTAGCTAACGCGCAGGCATGAAGGCCTTTAATATGATTAAAATTTTTTTTGCGATAAGGTAATAAAGTTTTAATGTGATAGTCGCCGATTTCAAGTACACGAATTTTGTGCGGTTTGTTAAACGGAATCATCTGGTCAAGCGACCAATTCAGTAGTTGCCTGTAAAAAGATGAACGTTTAGCTTTTTCAACAGCGGCATTAAGATTTAACATTTCTAAAGTTAAAGCTTAAATATAATAATTCAATGCGTCACAGCGTTGTAACTCTGTTAGCGTTCGTGCGTAGGATTTCAGTAGAAGATAAAAGCTGACCTGAATACTATACTAAAATTACGCTCTATGGAAAATATTGAACTGAGTATGAGAAAGAGATTCACCTTGATAGACTTTTTATTAATGATTCCCGCTTTGACGGCGCTATTGCTGGCTTTGCTCAGATAGTCTCACCTTCATTCCTATTGTTATTCATTTCGGATTGCGCCAACTTGCTTTTCCAATATCCATAGGCAAAATAGATAACGAGCCCAAACGTCATCCATCCAAAAAATAGTTTCCAACTGCTAACAGGAATTTCGATTAATAAATAAGAGCAACATAAAACACCGAGTACGGGTATAAGAGAAAATTTCTTTAAAAAAGTAAAGATTGAAAGTGTAATAGCAATAAGAATAAACATAAGAAACAAAATCTCCTGGTGGGACTCATGCGTTAAATTGGTAAACGCGGCCACAACCCGATCCCAAAATATATAAACAAAGAAGACAAACAATACGGGCACGATCCATTGTCCGTTAATGTAGGGAAGGTTAAATCGCTTGCTTTGTAATTCCTGCTCACTCTTAGGGGGCAATGCAAGTACTCCGGCACATACCAACACAAAAGCAAACAAAGTTCCAATGCTTGTAAGGTCTGTCATCAGGGCGCTTTCAACAAACAATGACGGTATGGCTACTATAACACCGGTAACGATGGAAGAAAAAAATGGTGTTTTAAATTTGGGATGAATTTTAGCAAAACGTTTGGGCAGTAATCCATCTCTGCTCATGCTCATCCATATTCTGGGTTGCCCGAGCTGGAAGACAAGCAAGACGCTGGTTGCAGCGACAACGGCGCTGACAGAAATAAAGAATCCAACCTTGACAAGGCCAATTTTCTCAAACACATAGGCCAGCGGGTCTGATACATTGTTGAATTCAGAATAGTTAACCATGCCGGTTATTACCAGTGTGACAACAACATAAATGATCGTGCAGATAATTAATGAGTAGATCATCCCCCTTGGCAAATCCCGTTGAGGATCGGAACATTCTTCTGCGGTGGTTGAAATAGCATCAAAGCCAATGTAGGCAAAGAAAATTGCTGATACCCCCTTTAAAATTCCACCGAACCCGGAGGGCATGAAGGGTGACCAGTTATCGGTGTCTATGTAAAATAATCCGATCACAACAACAAAAAGCAACACTACCAACTTTAACCCCACCATAAAGTTGGCGCCTTTTTTACTTTCTCTTATTCCAATTAATGTTATGACGGTGATGATCACTACAATAACAAAGGCAGGAAAGTTTACGATGAACCGATGACCATTAAAAAGGGGAGCCGTTGACCAGGCGAGACCTGAAACATCTTTCCCTTCTTTTTGTGCGTCGTTAAAAATTGACTCCGCGGTATAAGGATCAATGAGCAGCCACGCAGGTAAGTGAATGTTAAAACCTTCCAATAAATTATTAAAATAGCTGCTCCATGAAATTGCCACTACAACATTGCCGATAGCATACTCGAGGATTAATGCCCATCCAATGATCCACGCTATCATTTCACCAAAAGTCACATAAGAATATGTGTACGCGCTACCTGAAACAGGAACCCGGGAAGCAAACTCCGCATAGCACAACGCTGTAAATCCACAAGTAATGGCGGTGATGATAAAGAGAAAAATTACACCGGGGCCACCATTGTAAGCTGCCTGGCCGATGGTTGAAAATATCCCGGCACCTATTACAGCCGCTATGCCCATTGAGGTAAGATCGCGAACGCCAAGTACTTTGTTCAATTGTGTACCTGAGGTGGAATGAATGTCCACCTTAACTTGTTCAATGGACTTCTTTCTGAAAAGGGAGTTAATCATGGAAGGTTAATTAGCGAATTAGCCGATGTGCCAATTAGCTAATGATTCATACCGTAAGAAAAGAATCGTTGCCGGTACTTCACAAGAAACTAATTAACGTGAAAAAATACTAAAAAAAGGCTGATAAAAATCCGGAATAGCATGATTTGATCAGGCTTATTATATTTGATGATTTATGAGTGAGACGCGCAACGGATTTTCGGTCACCAACATCACACAAGATGAAATAAGTGCTCTTCCCCTGACAACGTTCAAGGGCAAAGTTCACTTAATTGATAAGGCTGAGATGGTAAAGGAGGTCTTTGATGACATCCGTAAACATGAAGTTGTTGGATTCGATACAGAGACACGTCCCAGTTTTAAAAAGGGACAACTCTTTAAAGTAGCATTGCTTCAGGTCGCTATTCCCGATCATGTTTTTTTAATCAGGCTTCAGCATACTGGTTTCACAGAAGAGATACAGTATCTGTTGGAGGATGATTCCTTGATTAAGACCGGCATTGGCATTCGAGATGATATCCTTGTTCTTCAGCGTATGAAGCGCTTTCAACCACAGGGGTTTGTTGACCTTGCACCGCTTGCCAAGGAGGCTGGACTACAAGTTGAGAGTGTTAAAAAACTGACAGGGTTGCTGTTGGGTTTTCGTATTTCTAAAAGCGCACAAACATCCAATTGGGAAGCACCCAAGCTTACAAAAAAGCAAGTTGAATATGCTGCTACAGATGCCTGGGTGTGTTTGGAGTTATACAGGAAGTTGAGGAAGTATTAATCTTTTGTTATGGTGGATTTTCAGAGGCTTAATAGTAACCAGACGGGGAGACTTTGGGATTCCTTAAGTTCTGAGGAAAAGGATGAACTTTTGCTTTCATATGAAGAAAGTTTTAATCGTAAGAATTTAATTAGCCATGAGGAAGTTAAAGGGTATCACGATAAATGGCTAAGAAAAAATTTGGACAAAAAGCTAAGTTCATTTCCTTATCAAAAAGGAATAAGATTTTAAACACTTCTCCGATGGAGAAATCTTTGCGATAAACCACAATATATTTTCTTGTGTTTGCTCGGCAACAAAAGAAATCTCTTGCTTTGTATATAACAGAAGAAGATGGTTTACTTCTACAGAATTCTCTGAAGTTACTTCATAGTCTAATGCCTTGGATTTTGGGAATTTATAAGTCTTTCCTCCTTCAAGCTTTTCTTGTCTTTCAAGACTATTCGGAAAAAGCAATCCGCTTTCTTTTTCACTCAAAATAAAAATGGTGAGAAAACCGTCTTTCCAGGGTTTGATTTCAAAAGTCAGTTTGTCGGGGGATAGGTAGCTTTCTCGTACACCTGTAATGTCAATATTAAACCCAGGGTCTTTATCGTTTTTGTGAATTGATACCGTGGCGTTAATCCACACTTCGTAAATCCAACTGCCTACTTCATTTATTTTCTTTTCTTCTTTGACAATTGAAAATTCAGCTATTTCACCAGAAACATCAACCGTTGTTAACGATTCAAAAATTTCTTTCAACTGCATTTTATTTTCTGCCTGGTAAAAAATATCGGATGACGCAATATGTTCAGGTACTCCCGCTTTTCTTAGAGCTTCAACCTTTGCCTGATTGATTGCATTTTCGCGGGCTTGTACAGGAGTGATGTCATTTGAAATAACCCATTCTCCTTTAACATTTTCAAGTTTCTCTACTTTTTGCCCGTTGGCAATCAATGAAGCCGATAATAAAACAAGAAAAGTATAGACCGCTTTCATCTTAGTTTTGAATTTTCCATGATAACCATTTATCATTCAAGTCAGGTGAAGCTAAAACTTGTGGTGTTTGTTTTATTCCGTTTTCAATTAAGGAAGCTTTTGGAATTTCACTTTCCAAATAGCTTTTCAATTGTTCAAGTGTGAGTTCCCCTTGTGTATCTTTCAATTTTCTTAGTACGTGATAGGTAAACAGTCCGTGATATTCTTTATTTAAAGGCAACGACACTTCTTCGCCACTGGCGGCTGTAAAGGCAACTATATTTCCCTCAACAATATCTCCCTTGGGTTTTATTTTTACAGAACGTGCAGCCAGTAGACCATTTTCACCACGACCTCCACCACTAAAACACGCATCCAGAAAAACCAAAACTTTGGTGGCTTTCGAAGATGCTAATTTTGAATACAAATCTTTTAAACTGATAGCATCTTTCAAATTTGATACTGTAACATCGACTGGAATAAGGTAACCTTTCTGGGTTTCAATATCGGGAAGTCCATGACCAGCGTAATAGAAAATCAATTCGGCATTTGGGGTGAGTTTTGCTAATTCAATAACTCGCTCCAGTTCCCGGTTCATTTGCGCACGCGTAGCATCGGTCAATATAAAGGTTTGCTTTTCGGGCACACCCATTGTTTTGACTAGGTATTCTTTAAATACTGCAGCATCGTTACGCGCAAACAAAACATTTTGGTCGGACTTTAAACCAGTTTGATATTTTTTATAATCTTCATTTCCGATAACCAATGCATAACGGTTGTTGTATTTTTTTTCTGTTATAGGAATGTTAGTGTCAACCTCCGACCTCAACGAAACACTCTCTATTTGAACAGGCTTTTCGATTTGACCTGCAATGGTTACAGTCTGTGTCTGGCTCAGTGTTTGTTCCAGCGAAACATTGAGTGTGCGTTTATCCCCATACTGATTGTAGCTTTCGGTAACACTTACCTCAATGGAAATTTCTTTGGCTGTATACATTTTATTGGCAAAGAACTCGTAGCCAAATTTTTGGCTCTCGTTGGGTTTTAGTTTGTCAATAGCAAAATTGGTTTCACTGCCTGGAAATACATTTACCGGATTATTAAAAGAAACTTTAATATTTGAAGCATCGCCTTGTCCTTTGTTTTGCAGAACAATTTCAAGTGTGATGAGTTGACCCAATTTTATTTTACCTCCATCTGTTGAAAACTTATAATCGGCAATGGTTACAAGGGGCTCCTTAAATTTTTGAGTGTTGAATGAAATTCGTATAGGGTCTGCATCAAAACCGTTGGCTTCTTTGATTTGTATTTCAAAATCAACTGTGCCTGATTCAACGTTCAGGGTGCCTGATGTAGGGATATTTACAACAGCGCTTTCTCCCGATGCCAGGTTACCAATCGGATTTTGATTTGAATACTCAACACCATTAATTGTATTGAGTGTTTTAATTTCTGCAATAAGATTATAAGCGTTGCCTTTTCCTGAATTGGTTACTACAAAACCGATGTTTGCTTTTTCATTGGCATCAAGAATATTGTTTCGATTACCATTTTGGTCAGAGAATAAAATGGATTTGACTTCTAAATTGGCCGGAGCGGTTGGTTTAGGTACAGATGATATTTCCCAAACTTCTACCGCTTTATCCTTCAATAAAATTGTTATATATTTTCCACTGGGGCTGAAATTTGCTGCAAACGCATTAGTGAAATCCTTAATCAATTTATTTGTTATTGTTTCCCGGATTTTAACTACATGGTCATTATCTGATCTAGTGACCATATATTTTAGATCAGGACTTAAATCGTTATAAGTTTCTTTATGTTCTGCAATCAATTTTCCTGTTGCCATTTCCCAAACCCTATCTCCATCAGAATAAATATTTCCATCTAGGCTAAATGTTATTTCTGAATTCGCTGTTAATGCACGTATTAATTTACCCGTTGCTGTTTCCCATATTTTTGTTGTCTGATTGGGACCTGTAACAATGTATTTTCCATCAGGGCTGAATTTTTCATAAAACTTAGCAGAAGGATCGTCAATATATCCCTTTAGGTTATGTACTAATTTACCGGTGGCTGTTTCCCATATTTTTGTTGTTTGTTCGAGTGATTCAATAAGAATGAACGTTCCGTCTGGACTGAATATGGGAGGCCCATCAATATTTGTTATTGTTTGTATTAATTTACCAGTGGCTGTTTCCCAAATTCTTGCAGTTTTATCACTTCTATCTGTTACATCTTTACCATTAACGATATAGCGATATGGCGCGTATGATGCTGTGACAATATACGTTCCGTTCGGACTGAATGAAGCATGTACATTAGGGCTATGCCCTGTTAAAGTTTGTATCAATTTACCGGTAGAGGTCTCCCAAATTTTTGCTGTCGCATCATCTGAGGTAGTTACAACATATTTCCCATCAGGACTAAATTCTACTGAACTTACAATATCAGTATGTCCGACAAATGACCGTATTAATTTACCTGTAGCAGTTTCCGTCATTGCTACCGTTTTATCCAATGAAGCAGTAATGACATATCTACCATCTGGGCTAAAGTCCCCTTTAAAATATTCATTGGGATGATCATTAATCTCCAGTACTAATTTAGCTGTGAGTAGTTCGAAGATTTTCGGAGGCTCATTACTCCTCGAAACAACAACGTATTTCCCGTCACGACTGAAGTCCGTTGCTCCGTTTTTAAAATGTCCTATGAATTTTCCAGTTGCTGTTTCATATAATTTGGAAGGACCATCATATGGGCTGATAAAAATATATTTTTCATCGGGACTAAAACGTGAGTTTGATACTTCAGTGTTGGTATCCCTGAATAATAGTCTGACTTTTTGAGCAAAACTACTTGTGGCAATAATAAAACAGCAAGCTATCAGGCAGAAGCGCTTTTTCATGACTGGGGATTCATTAATTCAATTTTGTTCTTACAAATTTGAATTTGTAGGGAACTTTCTCAATCCTGAATAATGGTATTTTCTTTTCATCCGCGATTTTGATCATCGTCCCTATTTGATTTTCAGGAAAAAATTTTCCTAAGGTTACTTCTGCAAAAATACTATTATCGACAGTAAAAATTCTGTCATCTTTTGTTGGTTCGTTCGGATAGAAAAGTTTAAATAATCTATATTCTTTTTCATACCTCCAATCAACTGCTTTAATGTGTGTTTCCAAAAAGCCATTTTTTATCCTATCGTTGTCTAATGGGTCAATCTTTGGAAATGTCTTTTTATACCTAACTGGTCCAGCTTTGAAATTTTCTATTTCAGCCAAGTCAGTCAATTTCTTTTTATAAAAACCAGCACAGAAACCCTTGTGATTATTTGAATAGTGAGTCCACATTAAAATATTATCCCATGATTCACTCAATGAAAGAACACCATAATACTTATCTTGATTTTCAAAATGCCTTTTTTCAAAATCCTTTTGTTCTTCCTCTCTGTTATTTGTGAATCTGTTAATCATACTCTTTCTTATATCCTCAATATTATAGCCCCCTTTTACTAGTTTATTATATTGTCTAATAACCGCTTCGGTTACAAATTTATTTACTTTTTCTGCTGTATTTAATAATAAATAATTTTTTGATATTCTACAGTCAAACGGGTCGTTGAAGTCCTTTGGTGAGGAAAAATATAATTGATTCTTCAAAAGAACATTTTTATGTGTTTCACAACCCTCTGACCAATTTCTGTATTTGTATAGCAATAGAGTACCTTTTATATGTCGTTCTGAAAATTGCCGAACCCAATATCATCGAAGCCTCCAGAGGATTTTCAATTTGATATTTCCCATCGTATTAGTTCTCCTTTCTTTTGTTGGTCTTTGGAGTTGAGCCTGCTATTGGAAAGTTACAAATTTGCTTTTCTTTTCCACTGAATGCTTTGTATTTTTACAGACATGCAGGACCTCGCAAATTTTTTAAATGTTATTACCTGTATAATTACGATAGCCCAATTTGTAATCTCTGGGTCTGCTGCACCTATAAAAAAAAACTCTTAACTACCCAAATTGTATTGTTTTATATACATTTTGCATTGTTTTAAATACATTTTGAGATCATTTTGTATTGTTTTAAATACATTTTTGATTTTGCCCTTAGCCAATCGGTGTGTGGTTGGGCTTGGCTCTTGCCATAGTTTTGGTTTATGGGTGGACTTGTGTGGCTATGACATGTGCCCAAATGCGCGAGGCAATTCGGAGGGGAAATCTTTTTTAAGAATGTGAATGGTCGGCTGTTTATCCTAGCCAATTGTCCACCATTATTGGTCAAAAGTTTTAGTTGTCCCCGCAGCCATTATTTATCCGTTGTTGTTAGTAAATATTAAATCATTTGTTGGCTTATTGTTTTCTCACCAACACTCTGCTTATGGCAGGTAAACACGCATGCATGTGAGTTAATTTATTCATTCAACATTGCTGTGGCAAACCCATTATTTTCCACCTATCTCCACCCATGAGCTTTTAACCAAGCCTCACATGCTTTTGGCCATTCTGATTCAGTTCCTTTTCCGATAGCTAAACCATAACCATGACCTCCTTTTTCGTAAACATGCATCTCCGTTGAAATGGAATTTTTTTGGAGCGCCTGGTAATACCGTATGCTGTTTTCAACCGGAACGGCACCGTCATCTCCCGAGTGAACAAGGAATGCAGGCGGAGTTTCCTTATTAATATTCAATTCATTTGAGAATGCATCCAATGTATTCTTTGCAACATTCTCTCCCAACAAATTTTTCTGCGAACCTTTGTGAGTTATATCATTTTGCATTGATAACACGCCATAAATTAAAATTGAAAAATCAGGTCGCGCTGAAATTGCATCGGAAGGCTCATATACTTTTTTGCTATACATCGTTGAGGCTGTTCCGGCAAGATGCCCTCCGGCTGAAAAGCCCATCACACCAATTTTGTTCGGATCAATATTCCATGCTGTGGCTTTTCTTCTAACGAGTCGAATTGCTTCCTGTACATCCTGCAACGGACCAACGGATTTATCCTCCATAATCTCATCCGACGGCAGCCGATACTTCAAAACAATTCCTGCTATACCCATTTCATTAAACCATTTTGCAATATCCCAGCCTTCATGGTCGATGGCGAGAACGCCATATCCGCCGCCAGGGCAAATAACAACGGCGGTACCATTGGCTTTTTCTTTCGATGGCAAATAAACCATCAACTCCGGATCAGTAACCTTTGAAATGCGCGGCTTACCATTGTCCATTCGGGTTATTTCTTTGTAATCTTTATTTGCTTTCGCACCGGGTATTTTATCAGGCCAAACTTTTAACATTTCTGTTTGTGCGTATAAGGTGGATGAAAGCATGATCAGGGGTAGCAAAATTTTAATCATAAGACTTTTATTAAAGTGATGAGTTTAAGGATTGTTTAAAAGTTTAAGTTCAATGTTATTGCACAAAGGTTCACAAAGATTTGCACAGAGGTCACAAAGAATTATTCTCTAGTTATCAATCTGTAGATTCTTTAGCAATTTTACTTTGTCGAGAAAATCATTTTTCATTTTAAGTTTTACCTCTACTTCCATGTTTACGCAAGTATCGAAATTTTGCTGAAAAATTTGCAGATCAAATTCTTTTATAAGCTTCATCACTTGTGGTGTTGCATCGAATGAATATTTTAAATAAAATTTTTCCGTAACATCTTCCTGAACTATAATAGCTTTTTGCAATGCCTCACGTGCGGCCGTTCTATAGGCCTGGATCAGTCCGCCGACACCTAGTTTTACCCCGCCAAAGTAACGAACAACAACAACGAGAACGTTGGTTAAATCCTTTGACCTGATCTGACCAAGAATAGGATCACCTGCCGAATGATTTGGTTCGCCATCATCAAATGCCCTGAACCTGTTTTTATCTGCACCCAGCACCCATGCAAAACAATGGTGACGGGCGTCGAAGTATTTTTTCTTTAATTCTTCAACTCTGATTTTTACATCTTCCTCGTTTGTGACGGGGAATGCAAATGCCAGAAATTTACTTCCTTTCTCCTTATAGCTCCCTTCTGAGTTTTTTTGAATGGTTGAATAAGAATAAACAGGCATTCTTGTAGCGTTAAAAATACATTTGCGTCATAAAGTAAGTAATTGTACACACCTTGGTGCAACCCTTTCATTTCAATCTTTGTCTTTACCCGGTAAATCAACTTGTATATGCAAAAAATAATAATCCTGGCATTGGCAGCATCACTTTTGCTGACTGAAAATGCACTAAGCCAAAAGAAAGAAACACGTAACGTAGCCTCCTTTTCAGAACTTTCCTTCGGTGTTCCCGGAAAACTCTATCTGAAACAGGGTACCGCAGAAAAAGTAGAATTGGAAGGAGATGCTGACCTTCTCGCAAAAATTGAGACTGTAGTGAAGGGGAATCAATTGCACATTCGTCACAAAGAAAAGAATCATAACTGGAATGGTAAGCGAATAACAGCTTATGTTACCATGAAAAATATTGAAGGAATAGGCGTTAGCGGTTCCGGTGATATTATTGGCGAAGGTATATTTTCATCTGGCAACCTTAACCTCAAAGTGAGTGGTTCAGGAAATCTCACTGTACAAGCCAATGCTTCCGGAGAAATGGATGCTGATATTTCCGGATCAGGTAATATTGACGTGAAGGGAAAAAGCAAAAGCTTTGACAGCCATATGAGTGGATCAGGTAAACTTACTATGTTAGTCACAGTAACCAATGATGCATCATTCAATATTTCAGGATCAGGAAAAATTGCAGCAAAAGGTTCTTCTGAAACCGTGAAAGTTTCCATCAGCGGCTCCGGAAAAATTCTTGGTGCTGACTTCGAAACAAAAGTATGTAATATAAAAATTGCAGGATCAGGTGATATTGAAATTGGTGTGACGGATGAAATCAATGCCGATATTGCAGGAAGCGGTCATGTTAGTTATCGGGGAAATCCAGGTAAAGTACATAGCAATTCAGCGGGAAGTGGAAAGGTTAGGAAGATGTAGTACAGTTCACCGTTGAGTTCCCATTTTAACATTCAGCTTATCTGCATTGGCAGCAAGGCTGTCGCTGGGCATTGATGAAACAAAATTTGAAGAGGACTTTTACACGTACGTTAAGGTCAATTACTCAAGGGCGCTGAATAACCCACCCTTATGATCCATTCAATTTCAAATCAAGCTTCTCCTTAATATATTCTTTTTCCGTCTGCGATAGACTTTCATTTCTTTCTTTAATAGCCGCATTGGTTTTCGCCATTTCTTCAACGCGTTGCCCTTCAAATCCATGTTCTTCAATTTTGAGAAGATGATCATACGGTCCTTGCGGTGATATGAGTTTTACAAACACCGGCGCAGTCTCAACAGCAATGAATAATAAAATGATAAACCAATTCGCCAAAGCGATGGCATTACTTTTATCCGTCAGTCTGCTAAGCGCTTCCATACGTGCGGCCGGGCCATCAAGTTTTTGTTTTACGAGCGCACTGATTTCGGCAGCAACAAGAGAATCGTTTGCAGCAAGTGTATTAAGCTTCTCTTTAATCAACGACTCATTTCGCAGGCTAAGTTCTGCCAGTTCCTGGTCTACACGATCAGCATCGGCTTTTTTAATTTTGTAAATCGGACCAGCATTCCTTTTCTTGGTTCCCCCGGTACCATCTGCCTCTTCCTGTGCAAGCTTCATGAGCTCATCACGTTTAACTGTTTTGTCCGTTATCTCTTGTTTCAATGAAGTGATCTCACTATTCAATCGTTGTTGTTCCTGCTGATACCTTAGTCTGATTTCACTTTCCTGTGCTGTTCGCGTTTGTTGTTCCATGATGGTGAGTTCGCCCTGAATTTCCTTTTCAAAGATTTTCATCTCAAGAGGCTTAGCAATGACAAGAGAAATAATCACAGCCAGAACTATTCGTGGCAATGCCGTGAGCAATTCTTTTTTTACATTTCCCTCCTTACGCATACTGGAAACAATGTACCGGTCAAGGTTGAAAATCATCAATCCCCAAACTATACCGAGGGCGAGCGAGATCCATACATTATCAAAGACGGTGAAAAGCGCATACGCACAAGCCAGAGCAGCGAAGACCCCTGTGAAGAAAATGGTTGCCCCGATGCCCACATACTTGCTTGATTCGGTAGGACATTTTTTTAACATCTCATTGTGTGCCCCGGAACACAACCAGAAGAATTGCTTTAATTTTTCCATGCAGCAACAACGAAGGAAGTAAGTGTTTAGTATTTTGTCATCGTGATCCCTCAACCTTAATGCCTGAATAAATAATTAGCGATTCTGAAGCATGACGATCTTGCTTAACCTCATATTGTACAATTTTGAACACAGACTGTTCATTATTATTTTATTTGATACATTAACCTTGATTAAAGGATTTAGGGATTATAGGATTTTAAATGCATGTCTGAACCATGATTAAAGGATTAAGGGATTTATGACAAGTCAAGCAATCAGTTAATCATTGTCAAATTTTACCATATTCACTAATTCGTTGACGTTAGATAGTAATAAATAATAAAAGCCATCGATTAAAATAAAACCCCGAAGCATGTTATATGAAGATTTGACCCGACGGATTATTGGGTGTGCCATCGAGGTGCATAAGCGTCTTGGCAATGGTTTCCAGGCCTGCCTGCCGAAGGCAGTACGGCCCGCAGGCAGGAAGTGATCTATCAAAGAGCTTTAGAAATCGAAATGGAGTTTGCCGGTTTATCTTTTCATAGGGAAATGGAAATGCCTGTGCACTACAGAGACAAACCTATTGGTACAAGGCGTGTTGATTTTTTTGTTGAGAATAAGATTATGGTTGAACTGAAAGCTATTATCAAACTTGAAGATGTGCATCTGGCGCAAGCCATGAATTATACAGAGGCATATCATATGGAGGTCGGTTTGCTATTAAACTTCGGAGCAAAGAGTTTGGAGTTTAAGAGGGTTCACAATAACAAGTTCCGGCATGAGTAAAAGAAAAATATCAAGCAATCCCTTAATCCTTTAATCATGGTCCAGACAATTTTCCGCCTTCTCCACCATCAACTTCGATCCTATATATAAAGGAGTGCGTTGATGAAGTGACTCCGGTAAAATGGTCATGATTCTTTTCTTTCCGTTTGTAGCCTTACCACCTGCTTGTTCTGCAATGAAGGCAAGCGCATTACATTCATACATCAACCTTAATTTTCCATTAGGGTCTTTCGCTGTGGAAGGATAAATGTAAATTCCTCCTTTGAGCAAGTTTCGATGAAAGTCAGCCACCAAAGAGCCGATATAACGGGCGGCATAACTGTTGTCTTTACAGAATTGCAGGTAATCTTTTACTCCTTGTGAAAAAGAATTAGCGAGACCTTCATTAACGGAATATACTTTTCCTTCTTCCGGCATTTTCATGTCGGGGTGAGAAAGTACATACTCACCTAATGTTGGCTCATGCGTAAACCCGTTTACACCGTGACCCGTTGTAAACACCAGCATCGTTGACGATCCATACAAAATGTAGCCTGCTGCTACCTGTTCGTCGCCGCGTTGCAGAACATCTTCTTTTAATATGGGTGTATGGGTCGGCGTCTTTCTCCGGTAAACAGAAAAAATCGTTCCGATGGAAACATTGACATCAATGTTTGATGACCCATCCAGGGGATCAATGGCAATAACATATTTTCCATCGTTGTTAAGATCCGTATACGACTCAGTTTCCTCCGAAATCAAAGCACATGCTTCCCCTCCTTTCATAAGCGCCCGTGAAAAGCGAATGTTAGCCAACACATCCAGTTTTTGTTGCAGGTCTCCTCCCGTATTCAAAGAACCCATAGGGCCCATGATATCAATAAGGCCTGCTTTGTTCACTTCACGGTTTACTACTTTAGATGCAAGGGCGATATCCCGCAGTAACTGCGAAAGTTCTCCACTGGCATATTGAAACTTCTCCTGGTTATTTTTAATAAACCTGTCGAGGGCCGTTCCGATCGGTTGGGCAATGCGCGATTCTTCCATATTTGTCAGTTTGCCGATAAGAGATGATCTTTAATGTTATTAAGAGCTAAATTAGTGTTTGTTCCTTGTGCCTTGGTGTCTTTGTGGCAAGAATAATCAGGCCACGAAGGCACTAAGACACTAAGGAACATAAATCATCAATCAATAAAAATGAAAGTTTTCAAATTCGGCGGAGCTTCTGTTAAAGATCCGAAAAGTATACGGAGTACAGTCAAGATAATCCAGGAGTACTCCGGTCAACCTCTCCTTGTGGTGGTGTCAGCGATGGGTAAAACTTCGAATGCGCTGGAGAAAATCCATGAACTTTCGTATGCAAAAAAGGATTTTAAGAAAGAACTCGCCGAAGCAAAAAACTATCACACCAAAATCACATACGAGCTCTTCCCTGCGGATCACATGGTGCATGAGGTGTTGGATAAAATTTTCGTTGAACTCGAAGAAGCATTAAAACTGCCGTATCCCTTTGACCAGGTGTACGACCAGGTTATTTCAAAAGGTGAACTTATTGCCTCTTACATCCTCCATCATTTTCTCTTGCTGAAGAACATTTCATCCCTATGGGTCGATGCACGTCAATACATTGTGACCGATGAAACTTACCGGGAAGGAAAAGTAAACTGGGAGCTGACAGAAGAAAAAATTGAATCACTGGAAAGAAAATTAGACGACAATATAATTCTTACACAAGGTTTTATCGGCAGTACGTTGAGGGGATTTACTACAACCCTTGGCCGTGAAGGTTCAGATTTCTCTGCAGCTATTTTTGCTTCATGTTTAAATGCTGAATCGCTTACCATTTGGAAAGATGTTCCGGGTGTGATGAGTTCTGATCCAAAGCGAATTCCGAACTCGATTGTATTTACCGAACTCCCTTATAAAGAAGCAGCGGAGATGACTTATTATGGAGCTTCTGTAATACATCCCAAAACGATCAAGCCGCTTGCCAACCGAAATATTCCATTGTATGTAAAAAACTTTGACGATCCATCTTTGCCCGGCACTATCATTCACGACTGCCAGGTTCCCAACCTTCCACCCTTGATTGTATTCAAAGACAATCAGTGCCTCATCTCCTGCAAGGTGACAGACTTCAGTTTTGTAAATGAACAGCAACTGAGCATGATCTACGGTGCCTTGTCGGAACTCGATATAAGAATTAACATGATACAGAACTCTGCCATCACATTTTCATTTTGTATCGACTTTCGCGAAAGCAAAGTTTCCCCCCTTATCAAAAAACTTCATGAACATTTTGAAGTGTATTATAATGTGGGTCTTACGCTTATCACAATAAAAAATTACGATGCCCAAACTTTTGAAACGTATCGCAAACATGCTGGTTTGTTGATGGAACAGGTTTCAAGATCTACGTTACAGGTGTTGGTGAAGAATAAGTGATGTACCGGTTATCAGGTTTTTCTGCAGATTTAGTGTAAAGGGCTTTCTGCGGTTATATAAGAAAAAAACTATTTTTGGTTCTTACCAATCTTCCCACTATGAATACAAAACTTCTTATGACTGCGAGTGCCCTGACAATGGGCGTAGCTGGAATTGTGCTTTCTTTTTTACCCCAGGAAATATTGAGTCTTCTCAACCCGACGGGAGCAGGTTTAAACGTGTTTGTGTTGCAAATATTAGGCGCACTTTATTTTGGCTTTGCTATGGTGAACTGGACAGCAAAAGCAAACCTGATTGGCGGAATTTACGCACGGCCTATTGCTATCGGAAACCTTACACATTTTATCATCGGCGCTCTTGCCTTGTTAAAGGGATATTTCTCAAGTCACGACAAGACTGTGCTAATAGCTGCGTTGATTTATACAGTGTTTGCAGGAGCATTTGGGTTTGTGTTTTTTACGCATCCGGTTAAAGTGTCTGAACCGTGATTAAGGGATTAAAGGATTTCATGATTAAAAAACATAATACAAATGTGTGGCAACAGTCATGAACATCTAATGCCAGACGCATGCGAGATCGATGAAGCTAGTCAGAAGACAAAATAATGCTTTGCATTTAGCCCGGTTGTGGTAAAATTTTTAAATGAAATCTGTTATACCATTTTTCAGGGATGAAGGAGTAATTTGAATAATTGCTATATTGGAATGTTGTGGGCAACCATACAGAAACTTTTGTACAGGAGGAAAGTGAAGTGCCCCTAATCCGCTACTACACATACACGCCAAACGTTGTTAGCGGTAATGCGGCCCTGGAAATATTAACGAAATGAATCGACTAAAACATTGGCAAGTTTTTCTACTGTTCTTTCTTCCGATTTTTATTGCTCTTCATCTGGACACAGAAATCTATAAGACTCTTCTAATGTCGGTAGCCCTGCTTGTTATAGTGATATATTACCTGATGATCGGAGAGTTTTTGGATGATCCGAAAGTTAAAGGACATTTATTGTTTCGATTCAACTGCGTGTTTCTGACAGTATCGTTCCTAACTATAAGTAATCACTTACTTGAATCGGTTACTGACAACGTAATTATCGGCTTTGTGATATTGACTTACACGTTAATTGCATTAATCCAGGTGATTGACCATGTTGCAGTTTTGATAAGGCAGCGGGAGGGCAAGGATGTGAATGATTACAAACAGAAAGCGGAATTCACGTTGTTATTCTTTTGGCCTATTGGGATTTGGTTTTTGCAACCACGAATCAATAGAATGGAATGAATGCTGCACAACCGCTAACATGTATGCGCCATTTAAATTTGATTTATTTTAGGGTAAATTTAAACGGCGCATAGTAATGTTGGAAGCAAACTTAATTATTTCACTTGGTTACAGAATACCTAATGGGCTTGACTAACCTTCTTGCAATCTAACTACCATTGACGGGAGCAATTATTGGTTTTAATCTGGGGCTGACAAAAGAAAAAGAAAGAGTAACTGTCTTCAAACGCAAATACATTGGAAAAGAAACCACTGACTAGGATATTTTGGTTTGCCGTTGTGCTGCTCAGCGCTTATTACTTGTATCGGGGAATAAAGTTCAGATTCTTTACTGATGGAAATTTAGAGACCAAAGCAATTTGGTATTACGCGCATCTTGCAACCGCCATTGCTCCTCTTTTACTTGGGCCATTTCAATTTTGGAAGTGGCTTCGCGTGAACCATGTGACCATTCACAGAACAATGGGCAAAATCTATATCGTTGGATCGTTGCTCGGTGGACTCACAGCCTTTTACTTAGGGCTTACTATTGACTTAGAGGGTTCTGTTGTTCCTCTTTTACTCTTATCGGCAACCTGGCTCTTCATGACAATAAGTGCGTGGGTTTCAATACGACAAGGTAATATTATAGCACATAGACTTTTTGTTATTCGCAGTTACGGACTTGCGTTGGTTTTTGTTTTCTTACGACTTCTTGGTGACATACCACAGGACAAGCTATTCTTCTTCATAGACTCTGAGGTAATAAGAGACACAACATTGGAATGGGTGTGTTGGATAATACCACTATTGACAATTGAACTGATATTTTCCTGGATTCCTTCAATGAAGCGAAAACAGTCGGCAATAAAGTCATCTAACGGGTGACACTTTAAAAACACCGGCTTTGATTGTTTATGGCCGGCAAGATGACCAAAGTGAATCGACTTTTTATTTGCAAAAAGAAAGCTTACGATTCAGTGAAACACACGTGATAGAAAAATGCGGACACGAGATTTTAGAGGAACAACCAATTGAATTCTTTACAATACTTATGGACTATATTAAAAAAGAAAAAACAGATGACGAACTAAAATCACCCAACCTAAAATAAACTATAAGAGACAATCATTGAACAATTAATCGCAACGAGTATTTTAGCGCATGCCTGACTACCGTCTTTAGAAGATGAGCGCGATTAAAACAGATAACAATATTTAATTTTAAATAGTGTGAGCAATATAAAACCAAAAAATATCTCAAGACACAATATCCTTGTAATAGCCTCTCTCATTCCATAATGTCAATCTTTCGCAGATCAATTTTATAGCCCATTTTGTTGATTCCAGCTAGCACCTGCGTGGTTTATCCGAGAGTACGAAGGCCCCCCTCATCCATACCTGTCATCCTGAAGGCATGTGGGTATGGTTTGCGTGTATGAAGGATCCCCAAGAGTGAAAGTATACTCTCATCGATAGTTCTACGAGAGCCAAAGCTTCCTTCGAAGGAATATCGTTTCGACAAGTACCTCGCCACCATTGGGAGATCCTTCATCCCCACAGGCCGCACACATGCATTCAGGATGACAATTAGTCTAATGAGGTACGGCTTCGATGTATTGCCTGCAGCATGATGTAAGAGATCCTCCTTGTGCCATGTTGATATAAGAAATGAGTTACTTAGATTGGAAGGTTGTGTAAAGATGGTCTGGTAAAAAGTTTTTACTTCTTGAGCTCTTTTGACCCGGAATACATATCTTAATATAGATAATCGTAAAAGTATGAAATGCATAATATTATTATTGACTGTGTTTGTCATCCCCGTTTCTGGAATTTCACAAGAAAAGAACGATGAAGAATTGGTCAGGCAGACAGCAAATTCCTGGTTCAATAGTTTCAATAAACATGATTTTAGTGATCTGCCCAGTTATACAACAGAAGATTGTTTTGGCATAAATCCGTTGGGCCGATATGCCAAACTAACTAAAGAAACACCCGCGATCTTCAACAAAGCTCACGAGGTATTCTTAAAGAATCTTTCTATAAAGGTTGATAGTATCGGTATTCGCTTTATTGATTCAGACGTTGCTATTGCAACCGTGTTTAGCCAGGAGATAGGTGTGGTCTATCCGCCGGATGGAATTGACAGAGGCAATAACAAGCTGGAAGGTGCAGGATTAATTACGACAATGGTCATTGTAAAACGCCAAAAGAAATGGTTGATTACTCAGTACCAAAGCACACACATTTTTTCCCCAGGAACAAAATAGCTTATCATCAAACACGACTTCTCACAGATACAATTAAACACATGGACATTGAGTTGATAATTTTGATTGTCTCTGCTACGATTGCAATAGCTGGAGTCTATCTGTGGCAGAAGGGAAATCATTTGCTGGCAAATGGGAAGAAGGCTGAAGCGATCATTTTTAAAAATAATTTTCAATCAAGTAGTTCTGGTGGCGGGACATATCATCCGGTTGTTAGATTTTTGACGGATAAACAAGAGTGGATAACGCAAGAGTTAAGCATTGGATACTCACCTGCTATCCCTGAAGGGACAAAGCTTAAGGTAATATATGATCCTGACGATCCAACAAATGTTGAAATTCATTCGTCTCTTCAGCTTGAGATTCTTCCGAGACTTTTGGTTGCTATAGGAGTTGTGGGATTTATTTTTGGGTCGTTAGAGTATCTGGATATCACTAACATAATTCCACCTAAGTCATAGTTGCACTAACGGGAAAACTGAATTTTTACCGATAGATTCGCCACACACCACTGTACTTAGCAATTTAAATTTTACACTCAATCTTTTACATGAATCAAATATTCCAGTGTAATGAAAGGATCACTGTCCTGACGCACCTGGATTTGAAGGATCATGCCATCCACAGCGAAACCATCCTCAAGCTGAGTTGAGTTGGCCGAATACGAAAGCACATATTTTCCACCAGGAGCAATTGTGGTGGCGTAGATGAGACTACCTGAAGCGGCATGATGTAATGGATCCAGTATAAGGTAATTTTGGATAGTCCAGTCATTCAGTTCAAGTGGCTGCGAACCGTTGTTGTGAATTTCAAAGGAATATTTAAAATCGTAGAATTGTTTTCCATCACTCTCCTTCTCCTCAACCGACAGCAGTAAGAAATTTTCAACAGCTACGCTGCCGGATGAAATTTCCTCTGAAACAAACTCAAGGGTAATATTGTCTGCCCCTATTTCTTCTTTGTCAATCTTCTCTTCATCATCACTGCACGACATTTGACACAAAGCAGCGATTACAAAAAGTGTTCTCATTAAATGTTTCATACAGAATAAACGTTGATTAAAAAATGGAATTTTCATTTGCGCTAAAACAATCCTTCCGCAACACTATATGCTTGTTACATAACTATGAGGGAAATTAAATAATGCTTCTCCAATCATATAAGAACATCCATTAATGCGCATACCCTTCCGCTATAATGCTGCAATTTCCCGTTAGGTGGTTGGAGATTTAATAACCGACAGGGATTGTGTATTTTAAATTAACCAACTGAGCACAACATTTAAACGGGAACGACGGGCGAAATTGATCGTGAGTATCATCTGCTTGAAATCGCTGGGTTTGTCCTCGTCCGTGCGCCTGCCCGACCACTCAATGCAATTTAAGTTAAGAGGAATACAGCCCTCGCACGCCCTGTATCACTAAAAGGCCAGCGCGCTGTGATTCTCCCGATGGATTGTGTGCGATCAATTAGTCTCTACTTTCCAATACCTCCCCCGTTACATTGCCTTCGTAGGAGCCATCGGGTTTGCTGAGGATATAGTCAAAAATATCAGGCTCGTTGATTTTAACCAAAGCTCCGGCTTTGACGTAGCTGACTTCATATGGGTCGTTTTGGAGAATGCCTTCCATTTCGTTGTCTGTCCATTTTATTACTTCCACCCACATCCATTCGTTGCTACCGTCTTCGGTTTCGAAAGGTACTTTGACCAAAATGGTGTATCCGGGTTCCAGCCCTTCATTAAACGATTGTTTCAGTTCCGGAAGGCGGCCCCTTGCGTTTTCGCTTGCCTTTAACAATTCTTCGTCGTGTTCCGTAGAGAGAATTGAGTCGGTTGATCCGAATAATGTTTGCAATAAATTCTCTTGCTGTCTCTGTGGCGAACCGTACTCATCATTATCAAAAACAATCAAAAGCTGGGTCGTTGGATTATCTCCTTCTTCTGGCGCTACTGATTTAAGTTTTAATTCAACAGCTTTCTTTACATTTTCTTCAACTCCATCCAACATATAATTACGTACGGTATCATTTCTAATCCTGGTAAGGTCAATCATCAATGTTGAGTCATCATATATATGCGGATTTTCAAATAGCGTTTGTATTGTAGCATTAATCAAAGCACCTATCGTATTTTGATTGTAACAACTGAAGTCCTTAATGGAAATTTCCGGCAAACAAAATTTATTCATCCCCAGTGTCACGGCGCGGCAAAATTCATTTTCGCGATAGGTATGAATAGTTACCTGTCCCGTTACATTCTTAAATTCACCGTTAAAATTATCTACCCGATGTTCCTTCCACAATGCAGGATTGTAAAACTGAAATGTGCTTGCATCAACAACAATCACATGTTTGTCCTTAACTAAAGTATAGATAAAGTCATTGATGTCTTTTTGTTTTTGAATTATGTTAGCGCTCGTTCCAAAAAATATCATGGAAATTGCGTGTTCTGCGTTACCAAGAGCCGTTGTCTCTTCTTCCGATAAATCTATAAATGTGTTGATCAGTAATGTAATGTCATTAATGAATCCGTCATCACCTTTACCAATAGACTTCGCATGATATCCATCAAATGAAATGGAGTCCGGGAGCATCTCAATTAATTTAAAACCTTGCATTGGTAATCTGGTGATTTCGTTGAGTGAAATGTTTTCATCACCCAGGAAATAGATCGTATAGTACGAGGCAAAAGCTGGTTCCAGAACACTTATCTTTTTCTTAGTTGTATTTTCTGAAGGAGTACTGGCTGAACATCCTATGAAGAATATAGCCACAACGGAAAGGAATGAGCGCATAGGGTTTAAGGTTTAGAGCAAATTACAGCAATCCGGAAAGATCACAAATATCGAAGATTAAAATTCTTTTAAAGCTCAGTGCTCGTACAAAATACCCTGTCCAGGGGATTCCGCTCACAAAGCTCGCATCCTGCACATAACATTTAGACGCGGAATGACGGAGAAATTGATAGGGGTAAGTGCGTCATTCGTATGAGGCATGTTTATTAAACAAAAATCCTATAATCCTTTAATCTGTCTAATCCTAATTCAGACAGACTTCAATTAAAACCCTCCTTCACCGGAATAAAATCTTTCTTCGGACTATCGCACACATGACAAGTATATGAGTCCGGCAGTTGATCGAAAGCAATACCGGGGGGAATGTTCGCAAACGGATCACCGTATTTTTTATCATAAATAGTGAGGCAGTTGCTGCACTGGTAACTTGATACTATGCCGTTGACATGTGTTGCTTTGTTTGTGCCGCTCACCACTTCACGCTCTGGATTCAGTTGCTTGAAATACAATTTGCTTAGCTCAATGAGTAGTGCAGGAATGGCTTCTTTACGAACGTTGTTTGCATACCTTTGATAAGCAATGTTGTTTGGATTAAAATTCTTAGCGTAAAGAATGTTGTAGCGCTCGCTGTTTTCAATCTCACGGTTTTTCTCAATGACGATGGAAGTAAACAAAAGCATATCACGGTGCGTCTTGATGGTAAACGTGAGGCCGTGCGTGCTGATGTCTTGTTGATCAAGTTCGCGCGTAAGAAATTTTTTCAGCTCAAGTGCTTCCGCATCAATTACAGGTAAGTGCCAGTTCAACTCTATCGATGAGTGTCTTTCGTTGATACCAAACTTACCCATAAGTTTTTCCCAGCGAATGCGGTCGGATGATTTGATACCTTTAATGACAAAAGCTTTCCAGGGAATGATGTTGATCTTGGCAACGTTCGTCTCCTGGCATAGGCGGCAGGCGGCGCTCATAAAATCAATGTCATACTGGTTGTTGCGCCAGTACAAACCCAGCCAGTACAAATTGTTGAGCATGGCATTCAGTCCTTCGTAATACGGAAAAACGTTCTCCGAAAACTTCAGCACTTCCGTTACAGGGCGATAGTTTATCCGTTTCTTGCCTTGCATGATCACAAACAATTCATCCACTGTAACGGATGAAAAGCTGAGAATCAGTTCTTCCAGTATTTTGGAAACCTTTGCTATGTCTTGTGTAAAAATAAGCTTGGGCCAACACTCGAGTGAGTTTCCGTTTCGAATGTAGAGGTACCAGTAGTTCTCTTCTTTCGAAGCAATGAAATTCAATTCACCCGTAAATAAAGGAACCAGCGTTTGAACCGGATCAACAATATTGATCTTGATCTTGGGGCGATAATCAAAATTATCAATGACAAAGTGATAGGTATCTTCTTTCACCCAATTCGTTGTTTCGGTTACGTGAACCGAAACATATGAGCTTACAATGTTCTGGTAAACGGATTGGTCGCTGGCCAATTCATAATCCATTCCCATTTCATGAAATACTTCATCGAGTGTTGCTTCTGATGTGCCATTCGATGGAAACATAATATCCTGCCGCGATCCGAACAGCACGTATTTGTTGCCCAGCTTTCTTGAAATATCCATGATCTTCAGCATACCTGCCGGCGACAGGATACCACCTTTTACGAAGGCGCGAATCAGATCACTCTTCTTTGTCTCCATCACTACGGTTTTCTTCAGCTCAATATTCACCATTAATTTTAGCTGTTCCAATTTAATATTGTTTCCCGCAGATTTCGCAGATTGACGCTGATGCATCTGAATTTTTTCTGCGTTAATCCGCGAAATTTGCGGGCACCTACTTCAACTTTCACCACGATCTCCATTATCATCTTCTGAATTTCCGGCTTGCAACTTCCGCAGCCTAATCCCGTACCAGAAGCCTGGCAAAGTTTCCCGCAGATTTCGCAGATTGACGCTGATGTTCATCTGAATTTTTTCTGCGTTAATCCGCGCTATCTGCGGGAACCTACACTTCAACTTTCACCACGCTCTCCTTTATCATCTTCTGAATTTCCGGCTTGCAACTTCCGCAGCCTAATCCGGCACCAGAAGCCTGGCAAAGTTTCCCGCAGATTTCGCAGATTGACGCTGATGTCATCTGAATTTTTTCTGCGTTAACCCGCGCGATCTGCAGGAACCTACACTTCAACTTTCACCGCGCTCTCCTTTATCATCTTCTGAATTTCCGGCTTGCAACTTCCGCAGCCTAATCCCGCGCCGGAGGCCTGGCAAAGGTCTGCGAGTTTTGTGCAGCCGCCTTCAATCAGTTTTGTAAGATTACCTTCGCCCACCTGGTTACAAGAGCAAACAAGTTTACCAATGACCGGCTCGGCTTTTTTGCCTGAGCGTAGTAATTGCATGCGCCGTTCTGAAAGTTCGATCTTGCTTTCGATCATGGTTTTGAACTCGGCAAACTCAGACTTATCACCGATCAGTATCGCGCCAACCAATCTATCATCTTTTACAATACATTTCTTGTAATAGCGCATCGATTTATCAATGAATAATATTTCATGATAGCCTTCGCTGTTCACGGGTATCTCCGGTATTCCAATAGAGCATAGATCAAGATCAGAAAATTTGAGGATGTTCATGAACACCGATCCATCATACAAACTTTGTACGTCGCCATTTAGATAACGCGCTACGATGTCGGCTTGCTTTTCTGCTGCTGACGTGATACCATACATCTTGCCATCATGTTGAGCAATTTCACCCATAGCAAAAATGTCCGCATCGCTGGTTTGTAAATAATCGTTTACAATAATTCCGTGGCCTATTTCTATTCCACAATCCTGCGCATATTCAATGTTTGGTCGTGTGCCTACAGCATACACAACGGCATCGGCTGTCAACAACTTTCCGCTTTTAAGTTGAGCCTGAAGCAACCCACGCATATCGGCAAGTTCAATGGCCTGCACTTCGTCGTTGAGGTAAACGCGCATCTCTTTCTCTTCAACGAAATCCAGCAGAAGATCACCTGCAAGATTATCGATCTGGCGTTCCATCAAGCGGCTACCGAGGTGAACGATGGAAATGTTAACATCCAACTCCCGAAGCGACGCCGCCAGCTCAAGTCCTAATAACCCACCGCCAATGACAACAACATGTCCTCCGGGCTTTAAGAATTTTTTCAGATCATCGGCATTTTTTCTTGTGCGCATGGTGAATACACCAGGATAATTCATTGGCGCTTCTTTCGGAATACGCGCACGGCATCCGGTAGCAAGAATAAGTTTATCATACCGATGATGGTTGCCGAATTTATCCGTTACCGTTTTACGATGACGGTTAATGTTGACAATTTCATTTTCCAAATGAAGTTTTACATCCAGCGCTTCAAACTCACCGTTTCTGAATTTCTGAAGTTTATCCCATGAGAGAAAATCATTTACATACTCCGGCAACAACACACGGTTATAGAATGGATCCTTTTCTTTGGAGAAAACATGAATCTCATCTTTTGTATTCACCGACCGGTGACTGATCAGAAAACGATAAGCAGCCGCGCCGGCACCTACAACAATAATTTTTTCTACAGGCTTTTCATATTTCGCAACTTCAACTGCCGCGAATTTGAAATCGGGCTCTTTGGACATTGGATCAACCAGATCCGAAGTAAGGTTGTTTGCACGACCGAGATCGGTCTGCAATATTTTTCCCCAGTGCATGGGAAGAAACACAACGCCCGGTTTTATATCTTCTGTTACCTTAGCTGAAACTCTAACGGTACCCCTGGTATTAGACACAACGATTACATCACCTTCCCTGATGTTGCGAATGAGTGCGTCAAGGGGATGAATTTCAATGAAAGGTTTATCAATGTGTTGCCTTAGTTTATTCACCTTGCCCGTTTTCGTCATGGTATGCCATTGATCGCGAATCCGGCCGGTGGTTAAGATCAACGGAAAATTCTTTGATACGGGTTCCGACAAATTTTCAGGGTGATCAAGTGGAAAGAAACGAGCTTTCTTTGTCGGTGTATAAAAAACTTTATCTGTGAATAATCTATCTGTACCCCTATGCGAATTTGATGGAACAGGCCATTGAAAAGTGCCTTCGTTAATTAAACGATTATGCGAAAGTCCGCTTACGTCGATGTTTGTTCCTTTTGTAAGCTTGCAATGTTCATCGTAAATCTCCGCGGTGGATTTATAATCAAAACCACTGAAGCCCATCTCACGGGCAAACATGGAGAGTATCTCTGCATCCGGCAATGCTTCTCCCGGCGGATCAATAATTTTTTCAAGGTAGCCAATTCGCCTTTCGGAATTTGTCATCGTTCCATCTTTTTCAAAATGGCCGGCAGCAGGAAGAACAAGATCGGCGAATGCCAGAGTATCTGACTTACGTGAAATATCTTGTACCACAACAAAGCGAGCTTTCTTCAACGCTTCTTCTGCTCTTCTTGAATCCGGCAAACTAACGAGCGGGTTAGTGCATACAATCCACACCGCCTTAAGATCACCGCGTTCAAGCGCATCGATCATTTGCGTAGCGGTAAGTCCGGGCTTATCGGAAATTGATTTCACGCCCCAAAAATCAGCCACTTCATTTCTATGTTCTTCATTGGCAATTGAGCGATGTGCGGCAAGCATGGTGGCAAGTCCGCCAACTTCACGTCCCCCCATCGCGTTGGGTTGACCGGTAAGAGAGAATGGACCGGAACCGGGTTTGCCAATATGCCCTGTGATAAGATTAAGACTGATCAACGCAAGATTTTTATTAACACCAATCACACTTTGATTGAGCCCCATCGCCCACAGTGAAAGAAATCCTTTTGATGATGCGATGTAAGAAGCCGCGAGTTTTATATCTTCTAATGGAACATCACAAATTGAAGCAGCTTCTTCAACGGTATATTTAAAAACTGAATCGCGATACTTTTCATAATCTTCCGTATGATTTTGAATGAAATCGTAATTCACTTCTCCATTTTCAATCAATACTCTTGCGATAGCGTTATAGAGAAAAATATCAGTACCCGGTGTGATCTGCAAATGAAGATCAGCCATCGCACAACTTTGCGTGCGGCGTGGGTCAACGACAATCATCTTTACATTTGGATTGCTTTGCTTGTGCGCTTCTATGCGGCGGAATAAAATCGGATGGCACCAGGCGGGGTTTGCTCCTGCAATAAGAAAGCAATCCGCCAATTCAATATCTTCATAAGAAACCGGAACGGAATCTTCCCCCAACATTTTTGCATAGCCCACTACCGCACTGCTCATGCATAGCCTTGAGTTAGTATCAATGTTGTTGGTTCCGATAAAACCTTTTACCAGCTTATTGGCTACATAATATTCTTCCGTGAGACATTGGCCTGAAACATAAAAGCCAACTGAATCAGGACCGTGATGTTCAATGATGGATTTAAAAACTGCCGCAGCTCTTTTCATGGCCGCTGACCAACTCACCCGTTGATAAGGGTGATTTCTGCTCCAGCGCATCTCAGGATAAAGTAATCGATCGGTTTTATCCTGCATTGCATAGTGAAGATTCATTCCCTTCGAACAAAGCATTCCCCTGTTAACCGGGTGATCTTTGTCTCCCTCAACAACGATGTTATTCTTCTTGTCCTTCTTAACAACGATACCACAGCCTACACCACAGTAGGAACAAGTTGTTTTGAAGCTGGTTTCTCTTTTCTTTATCACATTAAAAAATTTCTATACATACTAATTTATTTTTTCAACCCAACCCTCCAAGGGTTCTAAAACCCTTGGAGGGTTTGCCTATTGAACTTTCAGTGAGAACTCCGGCTTAATTGAAATCATGAGGTATGCCCAGGAGGAAGTCTTACTTCCATCAGGGACGTTCTTCACCTCTGGTGACAACATCGTATCAGTAGAGAACATCATTGAATATCCCGCTTCGATGTTGATGATCTTTGTAAGATTATAATTCAATACGAAATCGAACTCAGTTCCCAGGGCTTTATCAAGTTTGTCGCCGCCTTCGCTGGTAAGTTCATTCGCAAGATTAAATTTGTGAACATCCAGTGTCATCGTGAAATTATCTTTTGCTTTAAGTCTTGCTCTTAAGTATAGGTCCATAAGTCCGCTGGTGCCAAAGCCATCAGCCACATAGAAGTAATCCATGTAACCCCAGAATTTGTGTGGTGTACCATAAAGCGGATCAAAGCGTTGAGATTTTTTCGCAGGATCAGAGCCATCGTTACCTGATGTGAGATCAATGCCTGGACCGACAGAAAATTTACGACCAATGGAATACTGCGTGTAAACTGAAAGGAGGTATTCACTCAAATCAGCTCCATCTCTATACTTTCCACCTTGATAATAGGCGGATGTAGTAAAAGTCAGTTTTCGTTCAGCAGTTCCGGTAAGATAAAAACCAGTCGTAAGGCGGCTATTAACACCTTGTCCATAAATATTATTTACCGGATCCACGAGCTTGCTGAAATCATCCTTGAAGAACAGGAAGGAACCATTTCCAAAGTGAAATTTCTTGCCGAGATAAAGGAACTGCATGGATTTATACATGGTACCAATTCCATTTGTGCCAGCCGGATAACCCGTAGGCACTCCATTATATATATGGTTGGATTTGCGTTCTGCATTTTGGTTAAAAGCTGCTCCCAAATGTGCTGTCCATCCTTTATTGCTGAACTTTAGCAACATGGCATCATGACGACGCGCTTGTTGCAACCAATCGAGATTACCCAGCAAGCGAACATCATCGTACACCAATTCCTGGCGTCCGATTTTAAGCGTGAAGTTTTCAATATTTTTTCCGGTATCCAGCAGGCTGATTTCTCCCCAGGCTTCGTGAAGCATCAGACCATCATAGGCATCGGTTGTATTTCTGTTAATTGAAGACGCATCCTGTCCCCATACGCGAACATCTTGTACGGCGCCATATAATTTGAATCGATAACCTGAATAACCAAATGCCAGGCGGGTACGTTGTGAAGTGAATACTGCAGGAACGGTATCAGCTTTTTGCGGGGCTCCCTGGCCATTCCTCATCTCTGTACGTGTTCTGATTTGTCCTCCAACCGTGAACTGTGCGCATAGCTCCTGGGCTAAGCCGGCGCAAAAAAAGAGAGTTAAGATGGGTAAGTAGTTCTTCTTATACATAAATTGACGCTTAGTGTTACAGCTAAATTTGTCCCCTCAAAGAATTCGCAGTTCTGAAAGGGGACTTTTTCATTTTATAAGATCAGAGCTCCCACCTTGCAGGAAATTCCACGTGAAAGGAATATGTTGTTGGTTCTTCTTTTGCCACAGCGGCGCTGAAGCGCTGAAGTTTTTCTTTGTTGTGGCTTTTAATGGCTTCATAATGCGGTGGCTTGCTGTTTGGTTATGTTATTATTTAGTTTCAGCAAGAGCATAAGCTTCCTTAAGTCTGGGTTCAGCTTCGGGCTGAACTTTAACCTTGCGACTCAAAGCCATTAGCATAGCAAATACAGATACAATGGAAACGGCAACACCAATGATCATTAAACTTTTCTGATACGAAACATTACTGGTTGCGAAAAGCATTCCGGCAAGCACTGCCCCTACGTTACCTCCCGCTCCCACTATGCCGGATACCGCCCCAATGGCACGCTTATTAATAAAAGGAACTACAGAATACGTTGCTCCGTTTGACATCTTGAGGAACAAAGCAAAAATTAACATGGTAACTATTGCCCAGAAGAGTACATCCATGGTAGAGAAGAGCATGATGCCCAACCCCTCAAGCAACAAGAAAATTCCGAGGACGAAGATTCTTCCTTTCAGTCCGAATTTATTTCCTGCCTTATCGCCAAAAATTCCACCGAGCGCACGGGCAAAAATATTCATCATGCCGAAGAGCCCGGCAATGATTCCCGCTTCTTTCAATCCTAAATTAAAATGATCGACAAAGTATAAAGTAGCTATATTATCAATAGTGATCTCTATTCCAAAACATGCACCGTAGGCGAGAAATAAAATCCAAACTCTAAAATCTTTGCAAGCCGTCCAGAAGCTACCTTTCTCATCACTTTTCTTGGCAACGAAGTTGGGATTGTTCTTTTTCAATTCCGAAAAATTACCTTCGGGCGTATCCTGTGTGAAGAAGTAATAAATGAAACCCATGGCCATGAGCGCTACACCGGGTATTACCATACTGTAGCGCCAGGCCGTTTCATCCATGTAACCTAAACCAATAAAAGCACCGAAGATCAAAGGCATGACCATCAATGTTGCTCCACCGCCCATGTTCCCCCAGCCAGCAGCAGTAGCGTTAGCTGTGCCGACAACATTAGGTGCGAACATTATTGATGTATGATATTGTGTGATGACGAACGAAGCGCCGATGACACCAATCGCTAAACGAAAGAGAAGAAAGCTTTCATAGCTGTTGCTCAGTCCGATGAACATGACCGGAATTGACCCTACGATCAGCAACACCGAGTAACAAATACGCGGACCAATTTTATCGCATAGCCAACCGATAAGTAGCCTGGCAAAAATGGTAATGGAAACCGAAGCGATGATGATGTTTCCAATCTGTTCCTGCGTAAGGCCGAGGTCTTTACGTACGATGGGCATGAGGGGTGCAATACCGAACCACCCGAAGAAACACAGGAAGAAGGTCATCCAGGTTATGTGGAAGGCTCGCATCGGGGGAGTCTTAAAATCTAAAAGATTGATTTTTCGGGCTTTTGACGTAAGGTCTTTCATTTTCTAAGTATTTAATTACGTAATAAAACTACGTAATAATCTTAGTTTTTTACGTATTTATACGTAAATATTTACGAAATCGAAATAAGTAGTGTAAAAAATCGTTTGTGGTAACTTCCCAATTGTCTGAACCGGGATTTGTAGGATTAAAGGATTGCCTTGATTAAGTTGTTAAGACTAGTCACACACTCATTCACATGCACACACTTGTCCTCCGCTGGCCTTGCTCTGCTGAAGCTCCGCGAAGGCGAAGCGGGGGTAGAAAAAGATACACTTCATACAATTAAATTTCTTGTCATTGGTAAGCATGTGCGCGGCTTGTGGGGGATGAAGGAAATGGTAAAAAAGACGATGCTCTTGTATGGGGTCGGTTAAAATGTTATAAGTGAGCCGATCTAAAACTTGTAGTCATTGGTCATTAGTCAATAGTCATTGGAAGGAGCATTAACATCAGGTACAATCCGTCGTTCACTTGTCAACGAATCACATTAGTACTCTTTCCAATGACCAATGACTAATGACTCTCCCCGCCTAAACACCACCTTACTTCAACATTCCCGCACTTCAACACCTCAACACTTTCTAACCTCGGGCTGGCTTGTAGCAAGCGTCTTCCTGGCTTCTTCCTTTCATAAACATCCATTGGCATGAACCAACATGAAGGCGGAATGAACGCTCATAGCATGCCAGAAGCCAGCTACAAGCCAGCAAGACGCATGGCAGACACCTTGGAGAAAAGGAGGTTGCGTAAAAATTGACTGATGGCTACCTGCTTTCAGGGACTGGTCTTTTGGAAAGATGCAGTTATTGTTAAATTAGAAGTTGAACAACCGGCGGATAGCTATTTAGGTAGAAACAAGGCAGAGATAAAAGAGATATATCAGCAATACGTTTATTGCTTAATGTATATATCGGCAATAAGGATACTGGGTTGTTACATTTGCGAATAAAATGTAGACCACCAATTCAATAACTATGGACACTGTTAAGCCTGAATTATCAGAACATTCTTTGATTGAATTTCAAAGTAAAGTAGTTGAGGTAATCAAGGTTGATACAGAATTTATCTATATTAAGAACGGTGACTTAAAAGAAATGAAAATTGGGGACAACGAATGGCTTCCAATATTCCTCGACAATGACTGGTTGACAAAATTCGGATTAAAGGAAAACCAAAAAATCCAAAATATACGGACTGGACTCGATTGGTCTGTGAGGAGATTTGGTAAATACTATTATTTAACTATCAAGAATGACGTAACCCTTGGGGAAAACCCTATAATCCCTGTTCATTGGGTTCATGACCTTCAGCACTGGTACTATCTTTTGATAAATAGTCCACTCAAAATTGATTAAACCATCTGCCTATGAAAACAATATTTGTTTTGACATTCATCATACTTTGGAACTCGGTACTTGGACAAAAGGGGATTGAAGCAATAAATGGATTTAAATATGCATTTGTTGAAGTATTGCGGTATGACAACAATCAAAATGACATATACGGACTGACATCTTTTCTTCGGGAATCACTATCAAGGAAAGGAATCAAGGTTTTGGACTACGACAATTCATTGTGGCCAGATGAAGCAAAAAGGGACTTGTGTTTAATAGGCAGATGGATACCTGCTCATTCAGCTGGAAATAAGGCTGGCTTTACTGTTAAAAACTGCAAGGACGAGATTGTTTACGAAAATTTTACGGGCTCTGCTAATTGGGTAAATGACTTCTACGACAATTTTCAACGAGCTATGAAAAAATCTTTTGAACCAGTTAATTCGTTACGTTACTCTTTCAATCCAGTACTCACACCTGAGAGAGAATTTCCAAAAGTTGAATCAGTTTCAGAAACTGAAGAATCCCTTAGACAGTATTTTGATAGCAATAAGATCGATCCTCTTGAGGGGATTTATAAGTCTTACCAAAATGAACTAATGGGCTACTATAAAGTAGGAATTAAAAAAAGAGGATCAGCTTATATTGCGATAATAATCGAAGCTGATTTAAAGCACTGGAAAAAAGGCGAGATAAAGGCATACTTTGAAGCGACTTCAATGAGGAATATTTTTTCCACGACTTGGGTAATGGGTGACAAAACAAAAGTCGAAACTTTTGCAACATTCGAGAATGAAGGAATATTATCCATTGAGTTGGATGCCCCATCTAAAGAAAAGAAAACTAGCGAGTTCATTAAGTTATATCCATCTGTAAGTAATTCTAGTTTTTCCCAACCTAAATCATCAACAGCGAAAGCATCTGGTAGCGGTTTCGTAATCTCTCCGAATGGTATAATTGCTACCAACGCACATGTAATAAAGGAAAGTGAAAAATTAGAAGCTTCATTTTCTAATGAACTAGGAAACTTTACTTATAAGGTTAAACTCCTTCTCAAAGACGAGTCAAACGACATTGCTTTGCTCAAAATAGACGATACGGAATTTAAGGGTTTCAATGAAATCCCATACACAATTGATGAAACCACAGAAATAGGTGAGCAAGTTTTTACGATAGGTTATCCTATTAACTCCATAATGGGGGACAACTATAAAGTCACCAATGGCATCGTCAGTGCAAATACCGGCATTGGTGATGATATAAGATTCATGCAAATTTCAGTTCCTTTGCAGCCAGGGAATAGTGGCGGACCATTATTTGATAAGTCTGGAAACATAGTTGGGCTGGCGACAGCAAAATTAAATCCCGAAGCAGTTGGTGTTTCAATTGAGAATGTGAATTATGCAATTAAAGCTTCCTACCTTTTAAATGTACTAAAGATGTTACCAGACAAATCAATATTACCGACAAAATCTGTACTCGCTGACAAAGAGTTAAAAGATCAAATAAAAAGTTTGAAGAATTTTGTTTGCTTAATAAGAGTCTACTAAGCAAACGCCCTACAACAAAAGCATATAAATCATGTCGGCAGAATTTGATGATTAATTATTAATTTGGACTGCCGGCACGGTTTATATGCGAACGTTGTGCGCCATTCCCTCAGAGACACCTTGAAGATAAATTTATTGATGAATAAAGATTTAAAAAAACTAGGGCAATACATTTTCGATAATCACAATTTCGATGGAACAAGCGATGAATTTTTAGAACAAACTGCTCCACTGATAGGATATGTAATACACAATTTTAATTCACTTGACGGACTTCTGAATCAAGAAATTTGTTCGCTAATTAATGATAGAACAGACGAACCTGGAGCAATAGTCATTCATAGAATGAGTTTTTCTGCAAAGATTGAGTTGTTTAATAATTTAGGCAGGTCACTTGAAATGGCCTGTGAAGCAACAATTCCAATTTTTAAAATACTTATAGGGAGACTTAAAAAATGTGCAACCTTGAGGAATGCAATTGTTCATGCTGAATGGGAGAACATGAACGAAAAAGGATACACCTATGTGAAAATGATTTGTAATAAGAATGGAGTACAGCAACAATATTGGCAATATACACCAGAATCGCTAGAAGAGATTATAGAATTTATTCAGGAAACATATTCAATGTTTGACCAATATGAAAATGAGAAAACGGATTTATTCAACAAGTGATAGTTTTTAATTTGAATATAAAAAGGTATAGGCGAAAAATATACAGTTGATGAAACTTGACGACATAAAAAGGCGAGTTGATGAATTAATTCGTTTAGCAGAACAAACACTTCAAACAGAACAAGATGGAACATATTTTTCTTCTGTAAATCATGAGATGTTTTATCAATTACGGTCATCAACTCTTTCATTGTTGAAAAATATATATGGAGAAAGTCATCCTTTTTACAATGAATTTAATAATCTAACAAGAGAGCCAGAACCTCATCAAGTTGAATATGGAAAAGGAATTTTAAATTCAGTCAAAAGTGAAATAGAAGGCGGCTGGATTTTTACAGTTAAAGGATTAGTAAGTGCAGAGATTTTCTCAGACTTCTTAGAAATGGCTGAATATCTTTTGGAAGAAGGGTTCAAGGACCCTTCCGCAGTTATGATAGGTAGTGTTCTTGAAGAACATTTAAAACAACTTAGTTTAAAAAATGGATTAAGTATTGAAGTTAATAAAAATGGACAAGTTGCTCCAAAGAAAGCCGATACTTTAAATTCAGAATTAGCTGGACTAAATATTTACAATAAACTTGACCAAAAAAGTATTACATCATGGTTGGACTTGAGAAATAAAGCTGCACATGGAAAATATAGTGAATACACAAAGGAACAAGTAGAAATAATGAAACTTGGAGTAACGAATTTTATTTCAAGGAAGAATTAGGCACAGGCGCACAATCGAGTAGACGGCCTCACCGGATTTTTCATCGGTGAGGTGCGCCTCTCACACCACGTAGCGTACGGGTCGCGTACTACGCGGTTCGGTAAGCATCACGTCACGCAGCTCTTTTCACCAGCGTGAGCTTGTACCGTTTAAGGCGGGCTAGTAGATAACTCGGCAACTGCCTTTAACATTACCTAAACCTCCCAGCCGAATTAAGTACGCTTACCGTTCAGTCCTTCATTGACGTGTGAGACCTCCGTAGCGCTTACGGCTCGTTACAGTCAACTACTACAACCTCTGCTGACTTCTCTTATGCTACACGTAGCACGGAGACCTCCCCAGGTAAGACACTTATCCTTTGATCTATCCCTGCTGCACCTACAGATTGACACTATGCACCTGAAAGGCTTCGTGAAGATGTGCTCACTCACCCGTGTCAACCTGCCTCTGTATGCAGTTCCTGTTCGTCAGTACAGATCGTTGCAGTCCTGCTTTCTTCACTGTATGGGTCACCCCAAACCAGCTTGCAGCTTGCTATACGCATCGATGCTGTGCACATCGGAGACTTGCACTCCTTGGATAATCAAACTAATTTCCCGACTGGAAAGTAGTTGTGCCATACTGGGCACACACAAAATGTTTGCGCAATGGTGGGGTAATGTGTAAGAAATAAGTATTTATCTTCGTTCAACGTTTAGTCACGTGGGACAAATACGTTTTCAAAAGCCCACCACTGCGCAAACACCAACGTTGGTGCCAATTCAAGTTTTCAACTAACGAAAAAAGATGTCTAACCTCGACTGGTTCAAGTCTTGTGTGATGGTGCGTGCGGAGAGACTCCCATGATTTTGAAAGTCTTCCTGACTTGCATTTTACTCATTAGATATTGCGATGGCGATAAGGCAAGTTGAATTGATAGCACCGGTCAGTGAGAAGACTGCCTCATGTATAGTCTAATTTCATTGATAGCGTTATTTATTTAGAACATGAAATCTAAAATGAACTTTTGGGCAATTGTTTTACTGATTGGGTTGATCCTATTTGCATTGCGAATGGGGGGCTCACATGGTTACTTCGCGTTTCGTCCGAATATGACAGAAGACTGGATAATGTTTGGAACACCTTTAATTGGTGCAATTGGATTCATCATAGCACTTATTAAAGACAGACGAAATCGAAATTAACCCCTGAAATCTAATGAGATATTTTGATTGCTGGTAGTATGAACATGATGAAAAGCAATATCAAAGCAATCACCAGAGGCATGAAGCCGAGATGATACCGGTAAATAGTGTATTCTTTTCGTTTTATGAAGAAGACGCATAGGAACAAGAGAATGTAGGGCACCGGCTTGTACCATGGACGATATATTGAATCGGCATAATAGGTTATGCGATACTCATTCCGATCGATGCCAATGTATTTCAACGTCTTGAAGATCGGTGTAAATTGCAGGTAGACAGGCTGCTTTTTCTCTGCGTTGTAATCGTAGTTGAGATGCAATTCATTTGGCACTACAAATTCATAGTGATCCGTTTGCATGTATGAATGCACGCGAGAGGAATATTTTTGATGCACAGTCACTTGGTATCCATCCTGCGGATATTCCTTTTCGGTTTGCACGGGAAGGAAATCGTCAGCAATTATCACAATGGCCAGGAGGGCAATGGGAAAGCAGAGCTTTCGCAATAACCAATAGGTTGCGGTTTGTCGTTCTGTTTTCCGCCTTGATGCCTCTTGTGCTTCCCTTATCTTTCGCTCTTTAAACTCGCGTCGATATACATCCGCAGAGTCTTCGCCTGAGTCATTAGTATCCATAGCCATAAGTTGTACGGGCAAAGTAGCGCAATCCCTTGACTGGTTCAAGTCTTGTGTGATGGTGCGTGCGGAGAGACTCCCATGATTTTGAAAGTCTTCCTGACTTGCATTTTACTCATTAGATATTGCGATGGCGATAATCCGTGTCGCCTGAATTGATAGCACAGCCTTCCGGAGAAGACTGACCTCATATCTGGGCACAATTGAACCGCTCGCCGCTAGCACCCAGCACTTGCGCCAACCCCGGACAAAAGTTGACGATGATGATTACCCACTTTCTGGGATGGAGCAACGATTCAGTAATTGTTAAATTAGAATGACGAACAACCGGCAGATATCTATTCAGATAGAAACAAAGAAGAGATAAAGAGATATATCAGTAATACGCTTATCGCTTAATGTATATCTCGGCAAACTTGGTTGTTGGCGGTAATACATCGAGTGACCGAGTCTACAATTGTGCGGCATGTTTGGGGGACAAATATCAATCTTGAGTTGGTCGTACTATCTCACTCTGGATTTTTGGAGCGGCAGGTCTTGGGGTCTTGATCATTACTTTGTTAACCGTAAGTTTTCAGGCTATAAAAGCAGCTGTGGCAAACCCGGTTACGTCACTACGGTCGGAGTAACTTCCTTGCGTATTCCTTTTTCTCTCAACAATGCTCCAATAGTATTGATCAACTCAAGGGAAGCTTCTATCTCCACCTTTCGGATAGCGACGCTTTCAATATTAAATCCAAATGGAATGGATCTTTCCTGGCAGTATTGAATAAGATCTTTGGCAATGGCTGTGCCGATCTCTACGGAAAGCGCAGGAGCGTTTGTGCTTGCTTTAAGTTGTTCTTTTATATCATCCGGTACATGAATGCCCAGCCAGTTCATGAATTCAAGTGTCTTGGCTGAACCGCATACCGTTAGCGTAAAAATAATGGTAGGCAGTTCCTGGTTTCTGTTTTTACAGGCAAGGATGAGATCATCCAGTGTTTTCTTTGTGTACTCTACATTAAAAATACATTGCGAAATGAAGAAAGAAACGCCGCTGTCTACTTTGTCTAGAATCCTCACATCTTCATCATTCAAAATTGCATGTCTTTCCGGGATAACAACAGCGCCTATCACGGAGTGAGCTTCATGTTCCTTGCGCCATACTTCATACGCGTCTTTGAGACTTGTTTTCACTACATAATCCGGTGTTGGCAAGCCCACGAAGATCGGATAGAACCCATGCTTCCTGAGATCCATCAGCCATAGCGATAACTCTTCCGTTGTAAATTTTCCAGCAGGTCGATAGATAATTTTAGGAACGGCCAGGCTATGCAAATGCTGGCTGGCATAGTCAAATGGATCGAGCGCATTAGAGAATGGGAAGGGTCTTTCCTCAGAAGTTCTTGCTGATTCATCTTGTACATCATAAACTACCAGCGCATCGATATCAAGCGAACAAAGGTACTGCAGGCTTCGCTCCGCTATCTCCTTTACTTTATCAACCTCTGTTATTGCTTTTGGCGGTGTTATGCCATACAGGAGAACTCCTGATTCTTTTCTTTTGATCTTGTTAAAGAACATGAGGGTTTAGGGTTGTGTAAAGTTTCAAAAATAGGAAATTAATGGATACGTAGTTTATGCCCTCTTTTGGATACTACTGCACTACAGGCTGGACAGTTTTGTAAGCATATGCTATAATGTATGCTTTCGATCCTTCACATTGACTAACAACTCATCATGCAAAGACGAATTCATTGCGTAAGACCTTGGGTATTTGTTGACCAGTGAATTTTAAAAGTCACACTGAATCGTCGTTAAACTACTATGAAAAACTTTACAAAAATTTGAAATGCTTTGATCCGAAAATACTGATCGTACTTCAAATCAGATGGTTTTACACTGGTATCATGTCATATTTGAGTTGACGGTTCATCCATCGCTTGCCCCTAGCCCCTAAAGGGGGAACAGCGCGCAGGAATGCCCCTTTAGGGGTTAGGGGCTGCGTAGGACATGAAACTTTATTATTGATACGACACTGTTTCTGGCCGGTTAGAAACAGCCTTTTATTTACTCATTATATTGAGTAATTTTACTCAGTATAATGAGTAAAATTATATGAATACCTTCCATCGTAGTCATATTCAAATAGTTAGACGTCGGATAAAAGAACCTCGAAGCCATATTCAGGTCATCATGGGCCCCAGACAAGTGGGTAAAACCACCTTAGTTAACCAGTTAATTAAAGAGTTAGCTACACCAACGTATTTCTTTTCAGCTGATGATGTAAGCAATCCTGGAAATGCCTGGATTGAACAAAGCTGGAACGCTGCCCGATTACAATGGAAACAATCGGGCGCTTCAGAAGGCATTTTGGTAATTGATGAAATACAGAAGTTGTCGAACTGGAGTGAAGTTGTAAAAAAGTTTTGGGACGAAGATACCCGCCTGGGTAATACCATTAAGGTCATTTTACTTGGGTCATCGCGGTTGTTGTTACAGCAGGGCTTAACCGAATCCCTTGCAGGACGCTTCGAAACAATTTTTATGGGGCATTGGTCACTGAAGGAAATGGCTGACGCGTTCGGGTGGACACCCCGGCAATATGTTTGGTTTGGTGGTTATCCGGGATCAGCGTCACTGATCAAAGATGAAGAGCGATGGAAACGCTATGTCAGGGACGCGCTCATTGAACCCAGTATTTCAAAAGACATTCTTATGCTTACTCGCGTGGATAAGCCGGCTTTAATGCGTCGCTTGTTTGAGTTGGGTTGTACTTACTCCGGACAGGTATTGTCCTTCACCAAAATGCTCGGTCAATTACAGGATGCCGGTAACACAGTTACGCTATCACACTACCTGCGCCTGCTTGATACGGCAGGACTACTGGCAGGATTGGAGAAATATACACCTGATAAAATCAGAAAGCGATCATCGAGTCCTAAGTTTCAGGTTTACAATACATCACTTATGAGTGCGCAACATGCAGCGTTGTATGACACCGTATCTAAATCGCCAGGTGCCTGGGGCCGGTGGGTAGAGTCATCGGTTGGCGCTCATCTTATCAACGCTTCGTTGGAAGAAGATTTTAATTTGTACTACTGGCGTGATGGAAATGATGAAATTGATTTTGTTATAGAACGGCGTGGCAAACTTGTTGGCCTCGAAATAAAAAGTGGCGCTACACAAAAGCTCTCGGGAATGAATTCTTTTAAGAAGAAATTTGGGACCGATAAGGTTTATCTCGTAGGACAGGGAGGAATTCCATGGGAGGAATTCCTCGCCGTTAATCCTGTCACCTTGTTTTGAATAAGGTCATTTCCTACTTCACACCTGTGAGTGACTTAATCAACTCAACTTCCTTCTTACTATAGGGCGTTCCATCTTTCCTGAAAATATCATGAAACCAAACTTTTGGTTCCTTACCATCAGGCATGGGCGTATCCCAGGCATAAATAGTATTCGACTTTCCGGCAACGAGTCCCCAGTTATAGGCGGCGATGTTCTCAGCTTTCAGCATAGGCATAATGTTATCAAACAAACTTCCGCGTGTGCGCGCCATGTACTCTGTACAGATTAACGGACGGCCATAGGTGCGAAGGCTGTCAATCCATTGCTTATGTTCTTCAGGAGTTGAATAATTATGGTACGAGACTACATCAGAATTTTCTAATTGGTAGTTATTCAAGTCTACTAAATCTTTATTCCACACACCTACAGAAAGAGGTTGTGATGGATTCGCTTCGCGTCCCCATTTAAAAGCTTGTTGTAAGAGCGGCATGCTTTTATTTCCATATCCTGAGTTGCCTGGTTCATTATACATATCCCACAAAACAATTCGTTTGTCATTTGCAAAATGCGTGAGCACATCTTTTACATATTCTTCAAGCTTAATTACGAGGGTTGAATCTTCATGAATAAGATCACCAGGGTCACGCACCCAACCTGAATTATGAATGCCGGGTTTAGGGTCGGGCTGTTTCCCGGATTGATATCTTGGATTCCAGCAATCATCAAAAAATACAAAGAGAGTAGATATACCATGATCATCCGCAATAGACAAGTATTGATTAACTCTTTCTTTAAAACCAGCCGGATCTTTTTCCCAGGCGAGATGATGCAGGTATACACGCATTGAATTCATTCCAATGGAAGCGGCATAACCCAGTTCACGATTAATAGTTGCTGTATCGAATGTTTCAGCCTGCCACATTTCAAGTTGATTGATGGCAGTGCTGGGAATAAAATCGCTCCCACGCAACCAGCCCCATTGCTGGTACCATGTGTTGGCTTGCTCCTTCGTCCATATATCGCGTGCAACGGATTTGGAGTCTATTGAAATTGTTTCGCTTTCCTTTTGTTCTTTTTTGCAGGAATTAAAGGCAAATCCGAAAATCAATGCGGATGCCACTAGAAATAAATATCGGTTCACGTTACGAAGATGGTTTGGTTAAGGAATTCAAATTACTTGTTATCTGATTATGAATCAATATTTCTCTTCCTTATTAAAATTCTGCGAAAGCATTAAAAATGCTACCTTACCATTCTAATAATTGAAGATAATTATGTTAAAGAAAATTTTAATCGGACTGGGCATATTGATCCTTGTGCTCGGCGCTGCCTTTCTTTATTTGAATAATCGTAACAGAACGCTCAGCCCTCCCGGTAGTGTGGCATTAACGAATGGAGATCTTTCTGTTTCCATTACATACAGCAGACCATCGGTCAGAGGACGTGTAATTTTTGGTACAGAAACAGAAGGCGCCCTGCAACCCTACGGAAAATACTGGCGGTTGGGCGCCAATGAATCAACTGAAATTACTTTCAATAAAGATGTAAATTTCAATGGCACACCCGTTAAAGCAGGCACGTACCGTATTTACGCTGTACCCGGTGCTGAGGAATTTGACATTGCGCTAAACAGCGAGCTTGGAAAATGGGGAGCTTTTGAGCCTGATTATGCAAAGGATGTTTTGCACACCCAAGTTCCCGTGCAGAAAACAAGTTCTCTTGTTGAACAATATACGATCGGCATTGCACCTGTTGATAATGGCTTTGATTTAATTTTTGAATGGGCCAATACCCGTTTCGTTGTCCAGGTGCGATAATTATAAAACTTTCAAACAATATGTCAAAGAAGATTTTAATCGGAATGGTTGTAGTGGTAGCCATAGTAGCGGCATCAGTTTTTTATTTTGGCAGCTTCTACAGGCCCAGCCCTCCGGGAAAAGCAGAACTTACCAATGGTGAGCTGACAATTTCTATTTCATACAGCAGGCCCTCTGTAAAAGGACGTGTGATCTTTGGAACACAAGACGAAGGAGCTTTGCAACCCTATAATACATACTGGAGGCTTGGCGCTAACGAAGCCACAGAAATTTCTTTTAATAAGGATGTAAATTTTAATGGCGAGCCCAATAAAGCAGGGACGTACTCCATGTATGCAATTCCGGGTAAAGAAACTTTTGACATCGCCTTAAACAGTGAAATTAACAAGTCGGGATCGCCAGAACCCAATCATTCCCTTGACGTATTGCACACTGAAGTTCCTGTTCAGGAAACCGATTCCGCAGTTGAAAAATTTACGATCAGTCTGCAACCTATGGGTAGTACTACCAACATAATTTTCGAATGGGCCAATACCCGGCTGGTTATTCCCGTTGGAGTTAATGGTTAATGATGAAATCTTTAAAGTCCCTCTCCTTTGGAGAGGATTTAGCCTGCCGGCAAAGGCAGGGGTGAGGCCTTTACCGTTTCACCAGCATAGGAAAAAGTCTCCGAATATCAACTTCGCCTGGCTGCGCTCCATACTCACAGATCTCAAAGGCTTCCGCGTGTACTACTTTAGCAGCAGCTTCTTTTCCATACCATTTCTCTAATGACGCGCGTACTTCAGGTGTGATCTTTACTGCACGATTAGATGCTAACCATTTTTCATGTTGTGATTTATCTTTCGGTACCTTATCTGCATAGCCCCCAATCCACGGCAACCATTCGTACATCTGTGACTCATGAGCATCCATGGCATGGATCTTCTGATCAAAAACGGAAGTAATATCAATAGCTATATCAGGACGAAAAAGATTGGGGCGTTGAAAGAAATCCTGGAAGTAAAGAAAGACAGGATTCTTTTTTAGCGGCGGTGTGTCTGCCGCTACATTCGGAACAGCTACCATGTAAGCGGCATCTTGTACGAGTACTCCCGTGTAACGATGATCAGGATGGTAATCATTTGGACGTGGAGCAATTACTATATCGGCATTCCACTCGCGGATCTTTCGAATAACTTGCAACCTCACATCAAGCGATGGTACAAGTTCACCATCATGATTGTCCAGCACATCATACGTTACGCCAAATCGTTTACCTGCCTCCTGCGCTTCAGCAAAGGGTTCTGGTATGGTATCAAGTCCGATGATGTTCTCATAAAATGCAGCGCTCTTTTTCAGATCCATCACATAGATAGCAAGATGATTAAAAGAGCCTTTTGTTTTAGTTGTCTGTGTATAGGCAGCTTGAAGAATACCAACTAAGAATAATAACCCCAGTAATTTTTTCATGATCTAAAATATTATGTTCATACTAATGTATATATTATTTTCTCAGGAAATATCTCTACCTAACTGATGAAACTCAGGCGCAGGCTTTCATAAGGCAACTCTACTTCCAGGTAAACCGGTGTATCATTTACACTGTGGTAATTCAGCTCGACAATACTCTTGCGACTGTTTTGAGGATTCGGGTAGACTCTGCCAACATTGGCTACATTGATCAATTCAACTTTAGTTTCGTCTTCTTCGGATACGGGTATTTCAATGAACTTTATCATGGCGTTAGATTCTTGTTAATGGATAAATGCCAAGTTAGCAGTTCTTCAGAATAAAGTATAAATCGCTGAAAAGAGCATGCTCAGAAAAAATAAAAGCCGTTTGAAAACTTCTTTACTCAGGTAGCAAAATCTTTGGTAGTTTTGCTTTCCGAAAGGATCATCTTTATTACAATACCAAATTCACAATCATGACAATGCACAGACGAGACGTAATTAAAACGGTGGCAGCAACAGCCGGACTTTCTCTTTTAGGACCAGTCAGCTTTGCAGCAGAGAAGAAAAAAACAACCGGCAAGTTTAGATTCTCACTCAACACCAGCACCATTATGGGCCAGAAGCTTGGTGTGAAGAAGTACATCGATATCGCAACACGCGCAGGATATGATTGTATTGAATTGTGGATTTCGGATATAAAAGAATATGTAAGTCAGGGAGGTGCATTACCTGCTTTAAAAAAATTATTGGACGACAGCAAACTACCCGTTGTTGATGCAATTGGCTTTGCACCGTGGATGGTGAATGATGATGAAAAACGAAAGGCAGGCTTTCAACAAATGGAAGAAGAAATGGAAATGCTGGCTGCGCTTGGCTGCCCACGTGTAGCGGCTCCTTCGGCTGGCGTGATGTCTGCTGCTGAGCAACCCGATATGTTTAAAGTAGGAGAACGCTATGAAGAATTAATTGCGCTTGGAAAAAAAACAGGCGTTGCGCCACAACTTGAATTTTGGGGAGCGTCACAATTCTATCATGTTGGTCAGGCGTTGATGGCAGCCACCGTTGCTAATGATCCCGGTGCGCGAATCCTTGCCGATGTATATCACTTGCATCGTGGTGGTTCTGGCTTTGAAAGTTTGAAGATGATGGATGGAAGGCTTGTTGAAATTTTTCACATGAACGATTATCCATCCAACATTCCACGCGAACAACTTCAGGACAAGGATCGTATATATCCTGGTGATGGCGTTGCTCCTTTTAAACAAATACTCACCGATTTAAAAAATATGGAGGGATCAAGAATTCTCTCCCTCGAACTTTTCAACCGCGATTACTGGGCTCAAGATCCTTTCCTCGTCGCTAAAACAGGTTTGGAAAAAATGAAGAAGGTGGTAGCAGAGGTTTCTTAATCCATCTATTGACAAGCGCACAATCGATCAACGTATAAAAAATGTTTTTTCATTTTGAGTACTTTGTGTCTTTGTGCCTTCGTGGCGCATTAAAGTTGTTTTGCCACAAAGACACCAAAACACTAAGAAATACAAATCAGCCACTACTGCGACAGAAGCCACTTCAGCACCAGAAAGTTTAGGATTTCCTTGGTTGTTGTACTGATTAACTGCCCACATTATTGTGGCAACTCACACCCCCAACTCACGCTCACACAAGTCCTCCTTAGAAAAGGGGGGCGTTGCATGTGCGTTAGAGGGGTTGTCAAACGTAAACTTAAAGTCTGCAAGAAATCATCAGGAACTGGTGAGTGTGCTATTAACCCTCCAACGCTGTAACCTACGTCTTCCTTTGTTAAGGGGAATCGTATGGGTGAAGGTTTTGTAGTTTGCACGGATTCCTGAATGCATTGGTTTCCGTACTACGGATTCCTTAATTCAACGACATTGATTTACCAATGACCTTTTCACACAACCGGCACCTTCCACCCATTATGATACTCTGCTGCAATTAATTTATTAGCATCAGCATTGTTAATAAACTTATTTGCCTTTGCATCCCAGAAAACTTTCGTTCCTGTCTTGAAAGCAATGTTTCCCATTTGTGCATTAACAGCAGCAACACTTCCTGAATGAATGGGTGTGTTTAAAAGTCCCTGGTTATTTTTCTTGATCGCCTCAATAAAATTTTGCGTGTGCAGATCAAGATAGTTTAACTCCGGTGGTTTTTGATAAGCTTCAATGCTTTCCATTTTTCCTTTTCCTGAAGCCTCATATCCTCGTGCTTCTTTCTCAACAATTACTTCATAACCTCCGCGGTTTACAACCAATGTTCCATTGTTGCCAATGAAGGCTATCCCCTCCGTTCGGTTATAAGGTCCGCTATTAATGCCGGTAGCATGTTCCCATAGCATGTTGAAGTCTTCATATTGAAAAATAGTTTGAAGTGTATCCGGTGTTTCAGAGGCATCATCAGGATAGGCAAGTTTTCCACCCGTAGCCATTACTGAAACTGGTGCTGATACACCCATAGCATAAAGAGCGATGTCAATTTCATGAACGCCCCAATCGGTCATCAATCCTCCGGCATAATCCCAGAACCAACGGAAGTTAAAGTGAAAACGATTGGCATTAAACGGACGAGTAGGTGCAGGTCCCAACCAAAATTTATAATCAACACCTTCGGGAGGTGCAGTATCCGCTAAAACCGGGACGGGTTTCATCCATCCCTGGTAGGCCCAAACCTTTACAAGCCGGATTTTTCCAAGTACACCTGATCTCACAATTTCAAATGCTTTTCTGTAATGCGGACCGCTTCGCTGCCATTGCCCTGCCTGCACAATCTTTCCCGTCTTCTTTTGTGCCGCCACCATAATGTCACATTCGGCAATACTGTTGGCTACAGGTTTTTCTACATATACATGCTTCCCTGCGTTAACAGCATCCACCATTATTTTGCAATGCCAGTGATCAGGCGTGCCGATGACGACTGCATCAATTTCTTTATTGTTCAGAAGCTCGCGATAGTCTGTATAGGTTTTTGGTTTGTTGCTTCTCAATTTTCCATAATCATCCAGCCGTTTTTGATTTACATTTTGGTCGACATCACAAATACCAATTAAGTCCACATCACCCATCTTTATTAATGAATTCACATTTGACCAGCCCATTCCATTGCATCCGATCACGCCGATATTGATTTTGTCGTTCGCTGACATACAGGCGGATGAAAGAATTCCGGCATCAAGCAAGAGACCACTTGTCATGAGGGTTCCGGCACTTTTAATAAAATTTCTTCTTTTCATTTTTGGCAGACTTAAGTTAATGACCTTAATATAATGGAAAATTTATCCGTTGTGAAGTATTGTTATTTGTATGGATGTGAAATTTATCAGCGATCATTTTAATTATCAATTAAATCATGACTAACAAGGTTGTATTTTTTTGAGGATGGTTATCTTGTCTTGCAAAGTTTATTGATATGAGAACAAATTGCTCACTGATCATCTTATTGATTCTGACCGCCACTTTTATTTCATGCAAAGACGAAAGCAAATCTGAAAAGAAGTGGTATAAGGGAAATCTTCACACACACTCTTGCTGGAGCGATGGTGATGAATACCCGGAGATGATCATGGATTGGTATAAGTCGCACGATTATGATTTCGTTGCTTTGTCTGATCATAACATTCTTGCCGAAGGTGAAAAGTGGATTAAAGTAACGAAGAGCAAACTATACGAAGATGCTTTTCAAAATTATTTAAATAAGTATGGTGAAGATTGGGTAAAGTATAGAGTTGATTCCGGGCGTACACATGTTCTTCTTAAGACTTACGCGGAGTACAAGCCCTTATTCGAAGATGAAAATTTTCTCATCATTCAGTCGGAAGAAATTACGGACAGGTTTGGTGATAAACCGATTCATATAAATGCCACCAACGTTAAGGAACTTATTCCGCCACAAGGTGGTCAAAGTGTTGCTGACGTACTTCAACGCAACATTGATGCTGTCTTAAAACAACGCAATGAAACGGGAACTCTTATGTTTCCACACATCAATCATCCCAATTTCTATTTCGCTGTTTCTGCTCAAGACATAATCGCGCTTAAAGGAGAAAGGTTCTTTGAAGTTTACAACGGCCATCCGATGGTTCATAATTACGGTGACTCTATTCATATTGGAACGGAACAAATGTGGGACGAAATAAATATCGCTTATGCGAACAGGAATCAGCCTTTGTTACTTGGTCTCGCAACAGACGATAGTCATAATTATCATCAGTTTGGGAGTGCCTATAGCAATGCAGGGAGAGGTTGGGTGATGGTATATGCTGAATCGCTTACACCCGAATCGTTGATACAAGCGCTGGAAGCAGGATCATTCTATGCTTCCTCAGGTGTGAAATTGGATGAAGCAAGTTTTAAGGATAATAATCTCAGGATAAAAGTTGCATCAGAAGATGGTGTGAATTATAAAACACAATTCACAGGAGTAAAGAAAGGTGAAACGGAATCACATCTCTTGAAAGAAATATCAGGAACAGAAGCCAGCTTTTCCGTTACGGATGATTTTCTTTTTGTACGGGCTAAAGTGATCTCGGATAAAATAAAAACTAATCCATTTCAGGAGGGGGAGTTTGAGGTAGCGTGGATGCAACCCATAAGTTTTAGCAATCAATAGTTCTCAGTATTACGAAAGTATTTTCCGTAGGTAACTATTTTTCATTCTTTTACCCTGATATTTGCACCCGAGTTTGGGTTGCCAATGGATCTTAAGCACAAGCAGCGGGTATCGCTTAGTATATTTTTCTTTCTTTCAGGATTTTGCTTTTCCTCGTGGGCATCGAGAATTCCCACCATTAAAACTTTTTTTGATTTTAACGAAGCTGAGTTGGGCACAATCCTTCTCTTTATGCCCATCAGTTCATTGATCGGCTTGCCCGTTTCAGGTTGGCTGGTTTCAAAACATGAAAGTAGAAAGCCTTTGCTCTTCGGTTTTATGGTGCTGGCATTAGCCCTCACTTCAGTCGGGTTTGCTACAACTCAATTCATGTTAGTTGCTTCTTTATGTGTATTTTCTTTCAGCATGCGGATACTCAACATCGCTTTAAACACGCAAGCGGTTACGCTTCAAAAAAAATTTGATAAGGGAATCAACGGCTCCTTTCATGGATTGTGGAGTACCGGTGGAATTGCAGGCGTTGGATTCTCAACGTTGCTCGTAGCATTAAATACAGGCATGGGTATTCACTTTCTTATCGTTTCAATAATAACCATTATCACAGCATTACTTTCATATCGCTTTCTTCTTCATAGTGACCGCTCCGCTTCGGGCAATAAGCTCTCCATAGGCAAGCCTGATCCCTACATTGTTTATTTAGGTTTGCTCATTTTTTTGGCTTCCATCTGTGAAGGAGGCATGTTCGATTGGAGCGGAATATTTTTCAGGGAAGTAGTAAAGGAAGAGCTATTCACATTGGGCTACCTTACATTTATGATTTGCATGGCCTTATCGCGGTTTGTTTGTGATGGGATCATTGAAAATATTGGTATGCCAAAGATGTTTGCAGTCAGTGCGCTGTTTATTTTTAGTGGTATTGCACTCGCCGTAATTTTTCCCGGGTTCTGGACTTCCATGGCTGGCTTTTGTCTTGTCGGATTTGGAACCGCTGCGATTGTTCCTATGACTTTTACATTGGCGTCCGGTTCGCGAAAGTATTCACCTGGCATGGCGATATCGTTAATTGCTACTTATGGAATAGCAGGAACATTCATTGGCCCTCCCTTAATAGGCTACATTGCGCATGCATCTAATTTGCGTTTTGCATTTATAATTTTTGCTCTTTCCGGATTAATGATGATTCCGATTTCGCAGTTGTTTTTCAGGTATAGGAAATCGCTTAATTAAGTCTGAAAGTCGGAAGTTCCAAAAATAAGAGTTTAATGTCTTTCTGACTTCAGGCTTCCGGGTTCTCAACTTAGTCGATTACCTTTATTCATAGTCTGTTATAAATAGCCGGTAAATCAAGCAATACATTGAATAACATTATTCCAAATCTTCTTCTTATTCTCTTCATTGTATTTATTGTTGGCAAGATTGTATATGAATCTTATCAGGTAATCAGAGCCGTTATAAATTACTTCTTCAAAGACTACATCAACCGTCACCTCATCTTCCGGAAACTGAATGCGAAATCAAAAGCATTCCTCCAGGCAAACTTCAGGTATTATCAATCCCTTAATGAAACGGACAAATTGCTCTTTGAAAAAAGAGTGCAGAAGTTCATGGACATGAAAGAATTTATTCCCCGCGGCGGACTAAAAGAAGTGACGCTGGAAATGAAGACGCTCATCAGCGCTTCTGCAATTCAAATTACGTTTGGCTTGCCCGGTATTTATTTTCTACATTTCTATAGGATACTCGTTTATCCGGATGATTATTATTCAACCATTACGCAACGCTATCATAAGGGGGAAGTCAATACCCGCGGTCTTATTGTGCTTTCATGGAAAAGTTTGTTGGATGGTTACATGCATCACAGTGACGGAAGAAACCTCGGTTTACATGAGATGGCACATGCATTAAAAATTGTAGACTCGATTAAAAATGAAGAGTATAATTTTTTTGACTATGATGCATTCCATGGATTTATCCGTCACGGAAGGATTGAAATGCACCGGATAAATAATGGCGAAGAATCCCTTTTTAGAAAGTATGCCGCCACGAATGATTATGAATTTTTTGCCGTAGCTGTTGAGAATTTTTTCGAGAAACCCGTGGACTTTAAAAACTATCACGCTGACTTATTTAAATTGTTGTGCGATCTTCTGAAACAAAATCCACTTCAACTACCCCTAAATCCCCTAAAGGGGACTTAACTGCAAGAGCATTTTTTAAGTCCCCTTTAGGGGATTTAGGGGTAGAGCTACTCGCTTCTCATCGCCTTAACCGGATTCTCTCTTGCCGCCTTAACCGATTGAAAACTGATCGTCAGCAAAGCAATAACCATCGCTGTTACGCCCGACAACAAAATTGCCGAAACATCAATAGTAATCCTGTTGGCAAAACCTTCCAGCCACTTATTGGTAAAGTACCACGCAAGCGGCGAGGCAATGACAAACGCCACGCTCACGAGGATCATAAAATCTTTCGACATCAAAACCATTACCTGGTTTACGGATGCTCCCATTACTTTGCGAATGCTTATTTCTTTTGCGCGTTGTTCCGCAGTGTAAGCAGCCAATCCGAATAAACCGAGACAGGCAATACCAATAGCCAGTACAGTAAAGATGAGAATGATTTTACTCAAACGCTGTTCGGCACGAAACTGCAAATCAAAGTTTTGATCGAGGAAAGTATATTCGAAGGGTGCACCATTGGCATATTTTTTAAAGATTGCTTCAAGCTCGGCAATTTGTTTTTGTGTGTTGCCGGGTGCAAGTCGAATGGCCATTTCATAATTCGGCTCCTGTCCCAAGAGGATACACATTGGCTTTACGTTTTCTTTCAGGCTTCTGAAGTTAAAATCTTTCATCACACCAATCACCTTCAAAGGTGTAGGCTTGTCGGTATTGTATGTTAAAATTTCTGCTTCGTCGAGATTTTCAAAACCCATTAGATCATAGGCAGTTTGATTAAGTATGACGGCTGCCGAATCGCTTTTAAATTCACGCGAGAAGAACCTGCCTTCTATCATTTCATAACCCATAGTAGCCAAATGATCGTGGTCCATCTGGTAAACAGAAAGGAGGAAGTCCTGATCAGAGCCTCCTTTACGGTAGGCGCTGTTCCAATTAATATTCGGAGGAAGGTTGTTAGAAAAGCTTGCACCCTTAAAAGCAGGATTGGCAAGTAATTCGTTTTTGAAGGCCTGCGCATTGTTGCCAAGTGAAAAAGCATGCAAAAGGTCAACGACATTTTCTTTTTCAAAACCAAGATTTTTTTCCTGCATGTATTTGAGTTGACGATACACCACAAGACTGCCAAAGATCAATGCTATGGAAATAATAAACTGAACGACCACCAGCACATTTCGCAAAGTTGAATTTTTGAAACCTGCCCTGATCTTACCTTTCAATACTTCCGTAGGCTTGAATGCGGTGAGATAAAAAGCCGGGTAACTTCCTGCAATCAGTCCGATGATAATAGAAAACAAAATGATACCGCCAATGATAAATGGATCAGTGAAAATGGAAAAGCTCAGTTGCTTGCCTGATAATAAGTTGAATGTATCTAGTGATACACCGATGATGGCTAAAGCAATCAATGTAGAAAGAAAACTGTAGATCACAGACTCCGATAAAAACTGGAAGATGAGCCTTTCGCGTAATGCTCCAATAGTTTTGCGCACACCAACTTCTTTTGCACGATTGGCAGAACGTGCTGTTGACAAATTCATAAAGTTGATACAGGCAATAAGAATAATGAAGGCGGCGATGGCACCGAAAATGTAGAGGTATTGAATGTTTCCGTTTGATGTTAGTTCTTCATGCAGGTTTGACGTCAGGTGAATGTCAAGCATAGGCTGAACGAAGAGACCCACATGACTTCCTTGTTTTTTGAACTCCTCAAACGTCATTCCTATAATCTGTTCAAGTTGGGCTCCCATATATTTTTCAACCATGATGTTCAGTTGTGTCTTCACATTTTCAATGTTTCCATTGGGTTGAAGTTTAAAGTAAGTGTATAGATTGTTAGAAACCCATTGCGGATCTGTCATATAGTTCCATGATTCTCCGGAGAGAATAATATCAAATGGAATGTGTGAATTGTAGGGTGCATCTTTCACAACGCCGGTCACTTCCGTTGCTGTTTTCTCTGCACCACGCAACAGGATTTTACCAACAGGATTTTCTTCACCAAAGTAACGCTTCGCTACCGACTCAGTGATGACCGCTTTATTTGTTCCTTTCAGAAAAGAATTCACATTACCTTCCACAACCGGGAAAGAGAAAAATTTAAAAAAATTGGAATCTGCGACAAGCACATTTTTTTCAGTGAATGCTTTTTCACCTACATTAATAGGCATGGTGCGCCAGAGACCGAAGCGCACAACTTCGGCTACATCCGGGATTTCTCGTTGCATCACTTCCGCCATGGGAGCGGAAGTAACAGCAGCAACAAATTCATTTCCCTGGAAGCGCCCGGAAAAACCAACACGGTAAATGCGGTTTGCATCTGTGTGCAGTTTGTCATAACTAAATTCATCAACCACATATACGATGATGATGAGGGTGGCCGCAATTCCTATACTCAAGCCAATGATGTTGATTGCCGAGTACGCCTTCTGCCGAAGCATGATGCGGAGAGCGGTTTTAAAATAATTCTTAAGCATAATCTTGAAAGTTTCAATTGGCAGGAAACACTTCTTGCCAAATGCCGAATTACGAATTCCATGCCTATCTTCATTTCTGTATATAACAGAGCATTTTCCAGTTATTTTGGGGTTCACCTATAAACTATGAGTTCGTTTATGATCAAGGGTGTTCGATTGCGGGCAGAAAACTATACTAAAGTATTTCGCATTGAACCTCTGAAATATGCTATCTCTTTTATCTTTGGTCTGTCATGAAATTCAAAATCATAATCCTTATTTCTGTTTTGTCAGCGGCACTGAACACGCTTGCTCAAAGCGAAGACAAAACGAGGTTTAAAGTAATTTCCTTTTACACGGCAAAACAGGATCAGGCTCACATCAGTTTTGTACATGAAGCACATAAATGGTTTACGGAAATTGCCAGGGAATATAACTTTACATACGACTCAACGAATGACTGGAGTAATCTCAATGCAGAATTCCTCTCTCATTTTCAAGTCGTATTTTTTCTGGATACACGACCTGAAGCGCCCGAACAGCGGCAGGCTTTTGAACACTATATGAAAAATGGTGGCGCGTGGATGGGATTTCATTTCGCCGGATTTGCGCTCACACCTTCGGATTATCCCCAAAACTGGGATTGGTACCACAACGATTTTATTGGAGCGGGCCAGTACCAATGCAACACCTGGCGACCAACACCGGCCGTGCTACGTGTTGAAGATCGTAAACATCCATCAACAAAAAACCTGCCTTTAACATTTCGTTCAGCAACCAGTGAATGGTATTGTTGGGAATATGATCTGCGTAAAAAGCCTGACATTAAAATTCTTCATGGTATAATGGCTACTACCCTGTAGCCTGGACTAACACGAACTATAACATGCTTTACGTCAACAGGGGTCACAATGACATTGACTATGACGGTGGCACTAACAAAACTTTATCATCTTCTTTTGCTTCGGAGGAACAGAACAGATTTTTTACTGAGGCTTTGCTCTGGTTAGGTAGTATAAAGAAAAAGAAGTGAAGGATATAATATGTGGTATGGAGAATATTTCCCAGCTCATTGAAATAAAATAGCCGTCATAACATCTGAACTAATAAATCATTTCTATTTTTTAATCTATAAACAAACCTTCATTAGCAATTAAGAAGTAATTTCACATATAGTTTAAAAAAAATTCACCTCTAAAAAACTGCGCTATGACAAAAGTAAATCCATACCTGAACTTTTTAGGTAATTGTGAAGAAGCATTTGACTTCTACAAATCAATTTTCGGTGGCGAGTTCACCTATGTAGGAAGATTTTCAGAGATGCCACCCGATCCCAACTACACGTTGCCGGAAGAAGACAAGAACAAGATCATGCACATGTCGTTACCCATTAGTGACGAAACTATTTTAATGGGAAGTGACTCAGTTGGAGAATGGGCTCCTAAAACAGTAATTGGTAATAACATCAGTTTATCCATTACTGCGGGAAGTACGGAAGACGCTGACCGCTTCTTTAATAGTTTGTCGAAAGGAGGTAATGTAACCATGCCCATGAACAAAACTTTTTGGGGCGATTATTTTGGAATGTGCACAGATAAGTTTGGGATCAACTGGATGATAGGGTTTAATGAAAATGCAGGTAAGTAAATCAATGTCGTTGAATTAAGCTCTATAATCTCCTCTCCCTCGGAGAGGTTGGGTGAGGCCAAATAAAAAAAAAGCTTAATTCAACGACATTGGTAAATAGATCTCGAACAAGCATACGGTAACGATCAATGAGAGTCAACAATAAACATTTTCGCACCATCTGGATGAAAGATGGGGATGAACAAACCATACAGATTATTGATCAGCGAAAGTTGCCGCATCAATTCGTTATTGAAGACCTGACATCCGTTGATCAAATGGCTGTCGCGATTAAGGATATGCATCTGAGAGGTGCAGGTCTGATTGGCGCCGCTGCCGGATATGGTATGTACCTTGCTTCGTTAGAGGCGTTGAAAAGTAAATCCTTTGATGAACACATAAATCTGTCTGCAAAAAAAATAATATCAACAAGACCAACAGCAGTTAATCTTGCGTGGGCGGTTAATCGTCAGTTGAAAGCAATTCAAACGGAAAGTACAAATCACCAGAAGGTGGAGATAGCCTATCGTACAGCAGCAAATATTGCGGATGAAGATGCTGACTATTGCAGACGAATTGGTGAGCACGGATTAAGCATCATAAAAGAAATTCAAACCAGAAAGAAAGATGAACGGATCAACATTCTCACGCATTGCAACGCAGGATGGCTGGCTTTTGTAGACTATGGAAGCGCCACCGCTCCCATCTATGCTGCGTTTGATCAGGGAATGGATGTACATGTTTGGGTTGATGAAACAAGACCGCGAAATCAGGGAGCAAAACTTACCGCATGGGAATTGCATGAGCATGGTGTACCCCATACCGTAATTGCCGATAACACCGGCGGTCATTTGATGCAACACGGCATGGTTGACCTGGTCATAACAGGTACGGATCGCACTACCTACACAGGCGATGTATGCAATAAAATTGGAACCTATTTGAAAGCTGTTGCAGCCATGGATAATAATGTACCCTTCTATGTAGCCTTGCCATCTTCCTCATTCGACTGGAAAATAAGAAATGGGTTAACCGAAATTCCTATCGAGGAACGTGATGAGAATGAAGTGAAATATATGGATGGTTTGTGCGATGGCGATGTAAAAGAAGTATTGCTTACACCAAAACAAAGTCGTGCTGCTAACTTTGGCTTTGATGTAACACCTTCAAGACTGATTACCGGTTTAATTACCGAACGGGGAATTTGTGAAGCGAATGAACAAAGTATTCTAAATCTTTTTCCCGAACATCGAAATGAATCGGTCAGCACACCATCAGGACGCTGATTGCACCTCGATCCCTAGTGTACCGAAAAATTAATTTTGCAAGTATAGAAACACTTCATCAAAAAATTGATAGCTATTAGTCATTGGCCATTAGTCATAAGTAGTGCATTCCCAATGACCAGTGACTAATTACCAATGACCAAATTACGTTTTTGATAACAAAAGAATCTTGCGTGTTGCATAACTAAATAAATAGTCTTTACACTAAGGTTTCTACCCAATTTAATTTGTGTTTATTTAGTGCCTTTGTGCTTTCGTGGCAAAAGAGTACTTTGATTTGTTATAAGAAAGAAAGAAAGAAACAAACAAACGAGTAAAGGGATTTAATAAACTACTGTAAATAGATACCGGTGAAAAGTTCATGGAATGAAGCTGAAGCGAAAAAGCTAAACAATGATCCCTTGAAGTTAAGGGTGTACACTTCGCGGTTACTTGGAAAGGAAGAAGACTTAGTGCTGCATGGCGGAGGAAATACTTCTGTTAAGACGCGCGAGAAAAACATCTTTGGTGAAGAGGAGGATATTCTGTATGTGAAGGGAAGCGGTTGGGATCTCGCCACCATTGAAGAAGCGGGGTTTGCCCCTGTGAAATTAAAAACACTGCTTCAAATGGCGGCGTTGGAAGAACTCAATGATGTTGAAATGGTCAAATATCAGCGAGCGGCTATGACAAATCCTTCTGCCCCAACACCCTCGGTAGAAGCAATTCTTCACGCCATCATTCCTTTTAGATTTGTTGATCATACGCATGCTGATGCTGTTGTAACGATTAGCAACTCTGCCGATGGAGAAAAAAGACTAAAAGAATTGTATGGCGAAAAAATTCTAATCGTTCCTTATGTAATGCCGGGTTTTATTTTGGCAAGACAAATTTATGCGTTGACAAAAACATTAGACTGGAGTAAAACAGACGGAATCATCTTGCTTCATCATGGTGTTTTTACCTTTCATGATGATCCGAAGGAAAGTTATGAAAAGATGATCGCGATCGTCACGAAGGCAGAAGAATATCTAAGTAAACATGCCGTGTTAGATGACACGAAATCAGGAACAGTTGAAATAGACACCGTAAAGATTGCTGCATTAAGACGAAATGTTTCTAACGTTTGGGGTAAACCGGTTCTTGCCCATTGTGATAGCGCAGAACCCGCTATAGCATTTAGTAATCATTCAGGGCTTAATGAAATAACACAACGCGGACCGTTAACTCCCGATCATATTATTCGAACAAAAAGAACGCCTATGATCTTGTCTGATGATCATGAAAAAGATCTGAAGTATTACGCAGATGAATATGAGAATTACTTTAACGAATTTAATACGGGCAAACTGGTAGCGCTTGATAAAGCTCCGCGATGGACAGTGTGGCCTGGACAGGGCACAGTAACGTTTGATGTAAGCATGAAAAATATTCAGATCACCCAGGATATCAGCCGGCATACCATGAGAGCAATTTCCCTGTCTGAAAAATTAGATCAATGGACAGCGCTAAGCAAAAAAGATCTTTTCGAGATGGAATACTGGGTGCTTGAGCAGGAGAAACTTAAGAAAGGAAGTAGCGCCAGGCCCATGCAAGGCAGAATTGCTTTGGTAACCGGTGCGGCAAGTGGTATTGGAAAAGCTTGCGTTGAACGATTGGTTGCTGAAGGCGCAGTAGTGTCAGCACTTGATATTAATCCCACCATTACGTCTCTCTTTAAACGCGATGAAGTGTTGGGCATTCAATGTGATGTTACGGATGACGCACAAGTGAAGAACGCCGTTAAGAAAACTATTATTCATTTTGGTGGATTGGACATGCTGGTTACAAATGCCGGTACTTTCCCGAAGAGTTTAACCATTGCTGAAATGGATAACACTACCTGGAGTAAAAGCATGGACATCAATGTTACCAGTCACCAGAAGTTGCTCACCTTATGTCTCCCTTATCTTATGATGGGAATAAATCCTGCCGTGGTCATCATTGGATCAAAAAATGTCGGTGCACCTGGACCGGGCGCATCGGCGTATTCAGTAGCCAAGGCTGGTCTTACACAACTTGGTCGCGTTGCTGCCCTGGAACTTGGCGAGAAAGGAATCCGCGTAAATGTGTTACATCCAAATGCTGTGTTTGATACAGGTATCTGGTCCGATGAAGTTTTGGAAACCCGCGCCCGTCACTATGGATTATCGGTTGATGCGTATAAGAGAAGTAATATTTTAAAAGTAGAAGTTACTTCAAAAGATATAGCAGAAATGACGGTGATGATGCTCGGCCCCGTATTTTCAAAAACAACCGGTGCGCAGATTCCTGTTGATGGGGGAAATGAAAGAATAATATGAGAACTGGTGTTGTGACTAAATAATTTTGCAACATCGTAGAAAAATTTCACGCAAAGTGCGCTAAGCGTTTTCGCAAAGGCCGCAAAAATCATTCTGCTCTTAACCCTTTGCGTGTTCTCTTCGCGATCTTCGCGTGAACAATGAGCATTTCAGTAGCTGTTTATTCAAAACTGAATGGATCATAAGGGTGGGTTATTCAGCGCCCTTGAGGTAATTGACCTTAACGTACATGTAAAAGTCCTCTTCAAATTTTGTATCGTCAATTCCCAGCACATGCTTTAAGTCAGCGTTTGATTGTATTAGTTCTACAACTTTTTCCATGCCCCATTTTTCCTTGATATACTTAATAACTGCATAGCCCAACTCATAAACATATCCTTTTTCAATGTCATTACTCATTTGATTTAGTGTGGGAAAATTGCCCGACTTTATGTAGCTAAGCTTTGCAGGATCAATAAACTGATCTGCTTCATAACAGGCAATTGCTTCCCATAGCCACCGAACCGGAATTTTATCAGAGGTTATATTAGCATGAACGCAATGTGTGAACTCGTGAACCATTGCTTTCAAAACGCTTTGATAGCTGTGAGCAGGCCCTGGGTGAAGGGGAGATACAATTCTAAATTCATCGGCGCCAAAGGAAGAGCCAATCATCCATGCCGGTCCTTTTTGAACACCGGTACTTTGATGGTATGCGTTAAGGTTAGGAAATATTTTTACAGTGACTACAGGTTGGTCAAAAGATTTCAGATCTTCTGTTACCCGTTGATAATTTTTTTCCAAAGTATTCACTATCGTATCGATGACAGAAGCATCAGAAGGACTGTAATTAAAAATAAAATGATCCGATTGCTTTCGCTGGGTTAGTGCGTATTCCCTTGTGTTTTTATTCTGCAAGGAAGTAAAGTATTGGAACTGCTCGCTGAGATTTCCATTCTGTTCCATATTAGCTATGGTCTTTTCATAGAGTTGAGTGCTAATAGGCTTATTGTAATTTGACCAAAAAGTTGAATCATACTGATCTGTCAATTTAAAAATATCATCATGCTTGCTGATAGGTTTGGAGGCTTGTCCCTCACGTCCTTGAAAAATCCGGTTTACAAAAATTTCAAAAGATCCTTCATAGGCAAAGTCAGTACCCAATGGCTTATTGGAGAGCCTTCCCGTTTCTTCATAGAACGCGCGACTTAAATAAAGTTTATTACCATACTCAGAAAAAATAAATTCACCTCTTATCGTATTATAATGTAATAAAGTCTTATCGGCCATATATCCTCCATAAGGATGGGCTGACGGAAATTGCTCTGAAAATTTTATAAGGTCATCGTGATAGTCATAAGTAATTTGCATGATAGCATAGTCCTTTGCACGAATGTGAATAGTGGTGTAGTAATAGGGATTATAGACACCACTTCTTTTTGGCGTTGCTTTAAGAATATAGAATAAATCATCGTCCTGGTGAACAGATTCATCGAGTTCCAGTTCCCAAAATTTTGTTGCTTTCGAATAATCTAAAATTCCCTTTCTTAATCGCTTTCCAAACTCTTCTTCAATGGAAACTGCCGGAGAACGAAAACTCAAGCTACTGCCGGGAAGCCAATTGTCTTTGTAAACAATTTTCCTGAGCTGTAACAAATCTGCCGAGAGACTGTGCTTCTTGTTAAAGCCCCCATCATGAATATCAATTGCTGCATCCAGTAGTCCGATGTAAGTGCTGTCTTTTTTAACGGCAATGCGAAAAAAACTTTCCATCGTATAAGCATCTTTATCAAAGTGGTTTTCCATACGACGGATTGCCTGTTTTAAAATTTCCGTCGCCGGAATGTCTTTTATTATTACTTCCTTTAACATTACTGCTGTCTCAATTAACTGAATGGTTTGAAGTTGAGAAGGATTGAATGTGGAAATAATTCCCGCAAAACTTTTATACCCTAAGGATGATACAACTAAGGTGTCTTTAGACGAAGAAGCCGGAATTACAAATCTGAATTTTCCTTGCTCGTTAGCGGAAATGCCGATGTGTTTGTGTTTTATCTGAAGTGCTGCAAAAGGAATAGGACTACCCGCATCATTTATCACCCCTCCTTCAAGAATTATATTTTCAACTTGCGACCATCCTGCAAGCGGTATTATTAAAAGAAATATTACCAGGAACCTGATCATAATGTTTTGCCTGATCAACTAATGCAAAGAAACAATAATCCAGCCTGATTTTTTAGTTAACCCAGGTTAATTGATAAAACCTAACCTGTTTTCATTGTCTTCCGTTCACAGGCACTAAATGATTATCCACAAACACATATGAAAAAATTTGTTTCTTTATTTCTTTTATTAGCAGGTAGTGTAACAGTTGCCAGCGCTCAGAAATTAGTGCCGCGGGCAGGTCTGACCATCGCATCAAATAGTTTTGAGCTTGAAGGTGAGTATGGCGACTATGATACCAAATCAATTACGGGCTTCACGGTAGGGCTGGGTTATAATATTGCTATCAGTCCTGTATTTTCTATTCAGCCTGAGTTGAATTTTATTCAGAAGGGATCGCAGCAGGAAGTGAGTTTTCAAATGAGTGAAGGTGAGTTCACTTTTGATGTGCAATCAAAAGTAAAGAGCACTATCAATTACCTCGAAATACCTGTTTTGGCAAGAGCCGAATTTGGATCTAAAAATGCCAGGTTCTTTGTACAGGGAGGTCCATCAATTGCTTATGGGCTTGGTGGAAAAACGAAACTCACATTCACGTTAAATGAAAATGGAGAAAAGTATTCCGAATCAGAATCCGGTAAAGTAAAGTTTGGTGATGCACCGGAAGATTACGATGGCGCTGATGCTTACATCAACAACCGCCTTGACTTTGGTGTGCAAGTAGGAGCAGGTGTAACTTTGTATGAAAAAATATCTTTAGATCTTCGCTATGGTCTTGGCTTGAGCGATCTTGATGATGGCAACGCATCTAAAAACCGCGCCATTCAATTTACAATAGCCGTACCATTAGCTTTGAAATAAGCTTCCCTCAATCTATATATTAAATTAGCCGGAAGTTACATTCCGGCTTTTTTATTTTAGTTAGCTTTGCATCCTATGTTCAATCTCAAAGAAATATTTTCAGTCACGCTCATTCTCTTTTCAGTGATAGACATCCTGGGATCTATTCCCTTTATCATGATCATACGAAGACGTGAAGGGAAAATACAAGCAGAGAAAGCAACCATCATCTCGGCCGTGTTGATGGTTGCTTTTCTCTTTCTTGGCCAGTCTATTCTTAAGTTGTTTGGTTTGGATGTTGCATCTTTCGCGGTAGCTGGTGCTATCGTTATTTTCATTGTAGCGATGGAAATGATACTGGGAATAACGCTTATTAAAGATGATCCTGATGCAAAGGGAACAGGATCGGTAGTTCCATTGGCGTTTCCACTAATAGCAGGGGCAGGAACATTAACCACTATACTCTCTCTTCGGGCCGTGTATACAGAAGCGAATATTCTTATTGGTATTCTTGTCAACCTTATTTTTATTTACATCGTTCTCCGCTCGTCTGTCTGGCTTGAGCGTGTTATCGGAGCATCCGGTTTTGCTGTGCTGCGAAGAGTGTTTGGTGTTATTCTTCTCGCTATCGCAGTGAAAATTTTTAAAACCAACGTATTGTTTCCAGCCTAAAACAACTGACAAAAAATATTTAACTTAGCGTTATGAGAGAGCTAAAAGTTAACCTTCCTGACAATCTTGAATTATCTGATCATGACATAAAAATGATAGTAGCCGGACAATTATACGAGCAAGGTAAATTGTCATCCGGTCAGGCAGCCGGCCTAGTCGGCATATCTAAGCGCGAATTCCTTGAATCAATTGGGAAATATGGATTCTCTGTATTCAGCGAATCAGTAAGTGATTTGCGGAGTGATGTGAACCATGCCTAAAATTGTCATTGCAGATACAAGCTGCCTCATTGTGCTTGACAAGCTTCAATTGCTTTATGTCCTTAAAAAGCTTTACTCAGAGATTGTTACAACTCCTGAAATAGCGTTTGAATTCTCTTCGCATGAATTATGATTAAAATCTATACAGACGGCGCGGCACAAGGAAACCCTGGCCCTGGTGGTTATGGCGTGATAATGAAGTACAATGATCACTACAAGGAACTTTCTCAGGGTTATCGTCTCACCACCAACAACCGCATGGAACTTCTTGCTGTTATCGTCGGGCTTTCAGCAATAAAGAAAGAAGGAATACCTGTTACCATATACTCGGATTCGCAATATGTGGTTAACGCAATAGAAAAAGGCTGGCTCTGGAATTGGCAGAAGAAAAATTTCAAAGATAAAGCCAATGTTGATTTGTGGTTGAGATACATTCCGCTTCATCAAAAGTTCAAACCAAAATTTAAATGGGTAAGAGGCCATGCGGGCCATGCTGAAAATGAACGCTGTGATGAGTTGGCAGTGGCGGCAGCAAATGGATTTCAACGCTTAGTTGATGAGGAGTACGAATCGAGCAGGGAGTAATTGTGATACACATTAAAAAAATAATCATGAAGAGATTAGTTCAAAATGATCCACCACATCCTGGTGATATTTTGTATGAGTTTTACCTGGAGCCATTAAAGTTGAGTATAACTGAGGCTTCAGATAAACTTTTGATTGCGCGACCAAATTTATCAGCGATTATAAATGGTAAAGCTGGTATTTCTCCTCAAATGGCGTTGAAACTAAGTAAAGCCTTCAACACTACGCCCCAGTATTGGATGAATTTGCAAGCCAACTACGATCTATGGCAGGCTAGTAAGAATGACAAAGTCATCAGGAGAATAAAAACTTTAGTTTGAAATGGTATCAAGCAATTTTTCTTTCGATAAAATCAACTTTGTACTCCTTAAGTTCCTCCAATACAGGTTCATAAAATTCCTTATCCACCGGAATGCAAACACCACGTTGAGAAATTCTATTTTCTAATAAAAGCTTTGTTGCCATACCAAGCGGAAGGCCGACGGTTTTTGCCATAGCGGTCTTCCTCTCATCATCACCTTTTACTACCAGCGAAGATTGAATTGTTTTTCTCACGCCACTTTCCTCATAAATAAACTTATGAGACATAACAATCATGTCTTTATCACCTGGATTTAACTTCCATTTTTTCATAAGTATGTGTGCCAGTATCTGTGCGGGCGTTCCATTGGTAAGGCCTATTCGCTCTTCGCTAAAGAGACCTGACCAGTTGAGGCAATGCAGGTCATTTTCATTAGCTCCATATTTCTCAGTGAGCACATCTTGAATTGATGTCTTTGCATTCAGCTTAAGAAATAAGTTTATGAAATCGTAATGCGTCATTGATTCGACAAGCTTCATTTCTTTGTCATCATTACAGCAACCCAGTTGGACCAACACATTCCATGCGGAACAAAAACCTTTGAAACGCAATGTCCCTCTTATCATAGTATTGATATCCTGAAGCCCGTAAGTCTCCATATACTTGAGTGAATCACGGTTGGCATATCCTTCAAACTCACCCCAACCGGGAACATCGACTGTTGTAATTTCTTTGAATAAGGTTTTATAGGGTATTTGAACACGCATTCCCTCCTTCAAATATTCTGCGCCTGATTGTCCGGCGGTCACTACGTTGTGTGGATTCCACGTAAACTTATACCGCCAGGGATTGTTAGGATCTGTTTCAGGAGCAATGAGTCCACCAGTAAAAGATTCGAATGAAATCATTCTTCCTCCTTCGCTTTTAATTTTGTCTATTATTTTCATGGCGCTCATGTGATCAATGCCAGGGTCAAGACCACATTCATTCAAAAAAAGAAGACCATTAGCTTTTGCTTCTTCATGCATTTTTTTCATTTCATCGGAAACATAACTGGCAGTAAGCAGGTGCTTTCGCGAAGCCATGCAGAGATGTGCAAGATCAATATGCAGTGCCGGTGGTAGTAATGAGATTACAACATCTGCCGCTTGAATCACTTGTTGCGCCGCTTCTTTCTTATGAAGATCAAATTCAATTGATCTTCCATTCCCCGGTACAATCAAAGCAGCTTCTGATGCTGATTTCAATTTATCACCAACAACTACTTCCCAGTTTAGCTTCTGACTCTTTTCGAGGAGATAAGAAATAAGAGAAGAAGAAGAACGGCCCGCGCCAAGGACAAGAATAGTTTTCATCTTTTACGAAGGTAAGGAGATTTGAGAATTGAGATATGAGATTTGGGAATTGCGAATCAATGTTGTTGGATTAAGCTCCATGAACTCCTCTCCTTTGGAGAGGTTGGGTGAGCCTGCCTGCCGTCAAAGGCAGACTTGTATGCGGCAGGCAGGGCCAGAATTAAAATCATGCTTAATCCAACAACATTGAGAGATGTGAAGACATGAAGTTCTGAAAATTTGCCTGGATGCAGGTCAATATTAAATGGTAAAATTTATATCTTACTAATCCTAACACCCTCACGCTTATGAAGGACTTTACTATTGTAGAACATCTTGAGGATTTAGACGCAGAATCAAAATACGTAACTCACAAAGCAAAAGAAGCTGCGAATCATGCCTATGCTCCATACTCGAAATTTCTGGTCGGAGCTGCAGTTCTCCTTGAAGATGGTTCTGTGGTAACAGGAACTAACCAGGAAAACGCCGCGTATCCTTCCGGAATGTGTGCCGAACGCGTGGCAATGTATTCTGCAATAGCCCAACATCCCGAAGGTAAAATCACCAAGATAGCCGTTGTGGCCCGTAGAAAAACCGGAAAAGAATTGATGCCGGCAACATCTTGTGGCTCATGTCGCCAGGTAATGCTTGAATTTGAAATGCATCAGCACAAGGCCATTGAGGTGATAATGTATGATCAGCAACATCATTGGATAAAAGCACCCTCGGCTGCGTCCCTGCTTCCTTTTGCGTTTACAAAAGATAGTCTGGAGCACGGCGAAAAGAAGTAATTACTTATTTTTAAGCCATGAAGTTTTTTCGCGACCGCCCGCTTAAAGTTCAAGCTGCCCTCTTACTCTTACTTTTAGCTGTCATCATTATTATTGAATCCTTCTTTATCCGATGGAGAATATCTTCTTTGGAAGAGCTTCACTATCAGCAGGACTTTGCAAGAAAAGCCCAATTGATGAGTCAGCAAATTATGCTGAAGACCAACTTGTTTCTGCAGGGCCGAAGTAACACGGCAGCACAAATCCTTGCCGATGTTGAACAGCATGATCATATGATCAAAATACTTTCGGAAGGTGGACGAATTGATGGAACGTCAATTTTTATTGACAAGCTTGATCGTTTGCCTGCCATTAGCTTACAAGAGGTAAGCGAACACTGGCTTACGTTCAAACAAAATGTTCAGCGCGCTACCCTGGGAAGTGACAACCAGGAAAAAAGAAAAACCCTTGATGCGAGTTGGATCAGCATATCATCCTGGTACAGCAAACTGATTACTGATATAGATAAAGGAGCACAACAATTGCGCTCATCGATTAATACATGGATTGCATTTATCATTATAATAAATATTGGTTTGCTTATCCTCTTATATTTTCTATTCAATAAACATGTTATTGAACCGTTGAAGCTGGTTGAAACTAACACGGCCAATCACATGCATACTACGGGTTTGCTCAATAATGAAATAGCTGATGTAGCTACAAGAGTTAGTGAAGTGACAGAGCAATTAAAAGATGCCTCACAGTTTATTCAGGAAATAGGAAAAGGAAATTTAAACATAGACTATAAAGAGCTGGACCCTGGGTATGTTCCGGGAAAACAAAAGCTTGCAGATTCGCTCATTGAGATGCAAAACAAATTGAGCGAAATGAATGCTGAAGAGCAAAGACGACAGTGGGCAAATGACGGACTGGCAAAGTTTGTTGATATTCTGAGAACGGGAGGAGAAGACATTCGTCAAATTGGCGATAAAATTATTGCAACATTGGTAAGCTATACACGCTCTAATCAAGGCGCACTGTATTTATTGAATGACGATGATGCGACAAATAAATATCTTGAATTGATTTCTTTATTCGCTTTTGATACACGCAAGTTTGAAACGCAAAAAATAAAACCTGGTGAAGGTATCCTCGGACAAACCTTTCTCGAAAAAGAAACAACCCACCTGATGGACATGCCTGATGAATATATCAGGATCACCTCAGGCTTGGGTGGCGCTAATCCAAAGTCGTTATTGATGGTTCCTTTAAAGATCGATCAGACCGTATATGGTGTAGTCGAGTTGGCCTCCTTTAATGAATACAAAGAACATGAAATAAAATTTGTCGAACGTCTTAGCGAAACCATTGCCTCAACATTCTCCAGTGTAAAGTCGGCACAGCGAAACCGGGTTTTGCTTGATGAATCGAATACTGTGACAGAAATGATGCGGGCCCAGGAAGAAGAAATGCGTCAGAACATGGAGGAACTGCAGGCAACGCAGGAGGAAATGGGCCGTAAAGAGCGGGATTATATATCAAAAATAGACCAATTGGAGAAACGCCTTAAACAAGGTGGCGCGCCATCGGAAGAGCTTGACCAGTTAAAGAAAGAAGTGGTCAGGCTTCAGGGAGAGCTTGACAGGTGCATGAAAGAATCAGCGGAAGAAAGTAAGAAAACTGTGGCAAAAGGTGATGATTGGGCTATTGCAGAAGAAGTTGAGAGAGCACTTAAAATAAATTTAGAAGCTTTAAAAATTACGCGGGAAGAAATGGGTCAGAGCCCGGATTCATAGTATACCTCGTATTTTTTCATATATTTCGATTTTAAAGTGCACTTTTTCAACTAATTAGAAGCGGATTTTCACGAAAATCCATTTTTGTAAATGGTTGGCTTTCTGACCAATTCAACACGTGTAATATTTGGTCTGCAAATAGGAGCGTGGCTGGAGCGGAAGGAGATTATTTTTGACGGCCTCAAAAGCATTTTTTAAAAACCTCTTCATGCAGGATATTGATATAGCCGATCTTAAGAGAATTTCTGAGCTGATATACCAGAAGTATAGCTATGACTTCCGGAATTATGCGATGTCTTCTTTTAAACGGAGGGTGCTCAGGATCATGGAGCTTAAGAAGCTTAATGTTGAATCGCTGATTAAAAGACTTAACGAATACCCCTCCTTTATTCATGAATTTCTTGACGAGCTTACAGTGAATGTAACCGAAATGTTCCGCGACCCGAGCTTTTGGCGGATCATGCGTGAGGAAATTGTCCCTTCGATATTATTAAATCATAAGCAATTCAAGATATGGCATGCAGGCTGTGCTTCCGGTGAAGAAGTACTTTCAATGACCATTCTGTTAAAGGAGATGGGTATACTTCAGGATGTAACCATCATTGCCACTGATCTTGATGTGAATATCCTTGAGAAGGCCAAGGCAGCGACATTCCCGGTGAAGAATATGGAGCTCAATGAAAAGAATTACATACGTTTTCAGGGGTCAGATACTTTCTCCAAATATTATAAAGTGGAGAATGGAATGGCAGTCTTTGATAAAGACCTGATGATGAATGTAAGTTTTCGCAAGCATGATCTCGTGCTGGGTGAAGTGTTCAATAAGTTTGATCTCATACTGTGTAGAAATGTGATGATCTACTTCAACCAAAATCTTCAAAATGATGTGTTGAAGAAATTTCATGAGAGCTTATTTAAATATGGTTACCTGGCAATTGGCTCTAAAGAGTCATTGATATGGTGCGACTATGCCAGCCGCTTTATAGTGGTTAATAATGAAGAAAAAGTGTATAAGAAAATAAAAGACTAAGGAAGTTGTCAGTGAACAATGGGCAAGTTTAACTTAAATAACAGTTACAAAGCTATTGTTATCGGAGGTTCTGCTGGCAGTTTCCAGGGGGTCGTTAAAATACTCTCTCGTCTGCCGGAGAAGTTTCCGTTGCCGATCATTCTTTGCCTTCACAGGTTAAAGCATGTTCGTCACGGATTCGTTGAGGCATTATCAATAAAGAGTGTGATACAGGTTACAGAACCATATGATAAAGAATCCATTAAGAAAGGCGGTGTTTACCTCGCGCCGGCCAATTATCATATGTCTGTAGAGCTGGGTCATAATTTTGCTTTATCAACAGAAGAAATGGTAAATAATTCAAGACCTGCTATTGATATTACATTGGGTTCGTGTGCTTATGTCTACAAAGAAAAGCTTATAGGCATACTGCTATCGGGCGCCAATCGTGATGGAGCAGTGGGCATGAAATCGATCAAAGACAGAAAAGGGTTAACCATTGTACAGGAACCCTCTGAGTGTATGATTGAGACTATGCCCAAGGCAGCATTATCAATGACGGAAATTGACTATATTCTGAAGGTTGACCAAATTATAGAGTTCTTACAAGAATTAGAAACACAATACCGATGATTCGCCAGCTTAAAAACTCGCAGCGTTTAAATCTTATCCTGGCCATGATTTTCTTCCTGGCCATTCTGGTTTCCGCGTATATGCTGTATTCACTTCCTTATGATGTGTTGGAAACAGCCGGCTATGGTTCTGTTTTAACGAATACATATTTAGTAGTGGCTATCACCTTTATAATAGGCGCTATTACTATTTTTTATACCATCAACGCTAAAAAAGAACTGATCGTTTTTAAAGAAAAGACATTGGAGAGTGAGCAGACAGAAAGCAATTCATCCTCAAATGGATCAAAGAGTACGATTTCACTGGATAATGTAAGAGCAAGCCTTTCCGGCGGTAAAACTATAAAAGAAATTAACCAGGACTTCTTACATGCTGTCTGCAAAAGCATTGAAGCCGGACAGGGTGCTTTTTACGAGGTGAAAGAAGAGGATAACAAACGCAAAGTTGAACTTACCAACGGCTATGCTTTAAGTCTTGGGGAGAGCGCATCAATTACGTATGAGTTTGGTGAAGGATTAATCGGACAAGCCGCTGCTGAAGGACGTACACTTTATGTTGATGATATTCCTGAAGGGTACATCAAAATCATTTCAGGATTAGGAAGTGCATCACCCCGCTATTTGCTGATTGTGCCGGTAAAGAATGAAAATGGAGTGCTGGGTGTGGTTGAGATAGCAGCCTTTAATGACATCTCGGAAGACAAACGAAAATTTGTTGAAGAAGCGGCTCAACTGCTGGAAAAAAATGTAGCAAAATAAGATACACGAATATTAAATGAAGCATATAAAGACATGCTAAAAAATATTAAAATAAGTACAAAGGTAACGCTCATCATTCTGATCATTTCATTGGTGGCAGTGACAGCGATTAGCTTTTTCACCTATGAGTATAACCTGAAAGCAAATCAGGAAAAGTTTATTAACAACCTGTCTGCTATTGCAGATAGCCGTGCAGAACATTTTAAAGTTTATTTTGAAAAAGCAGTTACAGGCATCAAAGTCATTCAACAGTCTGATAGAGTAAAAGGAGGGTCACAATCTGCCGCACCTGATGCAGGAGGTTTTGATCTCATGGCCATGATGGAACCGGCAGAAGAGGAGACAACAAGTGAAGAATACGCTTCCGCGAATCCGCTTGATGAATTCCTCCTTCAGCAAAAAGAGAATTTTGGATTTGACCAGGTTTACATTACTTCTACCAGTGGCAATATTGTTGCCTCAACTGATCCTTCTCTGAAATCAGGAAACTTTGTTGATCCGGACGGAATGATCCTTGAAAGAGGTCAGCTTAATTTTTACTTCGGAACGGTCATAAAGGATAAAGACAAGTATGTAACCTACATCGCGGCGCCTATTCTAACAGAGACAGGCAATAACATTGTTATAACTAAGTTAGATCTCTCGAAGGCTTATCAGCCATTGAAAAATTACCAGGGTCTTGGAAAGTCGGGTGAGGTAATATTGGCGCGTCATGATCCATTGTCGAAAAAAATAATTTTTGTAAGTCCGCTTAGAAATGATGAAGGTACAGCGCTTAAACTCATTGATGAAAAAGATAAATCGGTACAGATTGTTGAAACGTCCTTGGAGAAAGGATCTGTAACATCGCATGGGCCGGATTATAAAGGAGTAGAAACTTTCCAGGTGGCAAGAAAAATTGACCTTGTTAACTGGGTTCTTTTAGCAAAGATTGATCAGACGGAAGCCAGTGGTGACGCATCCAGAATTGTAAAATCATTTATATACGCCAGCATCTGTGTTGTAGCAGTTGCCATCTTATTGTCGATGATCTTCACCAGGTCACTAACCCAGCCCTTGTACAGCATGCGAAACAAGCTCGGCATGGTTGCAGAGGGTATTCTTCCTGAACAAAGCAATCATCATAGTAAGGATGAGTTCGGACAAATGGCGCTAAAAGTTGACGAGTTGGTCAACACCTTAAAAGATAACGCAGAGTTTGCCAAGAGAATTGGTGAAGGAAAATACGATACTGAATTTAAGCCCGCCAGTGACAACGATGTACTTGGAACATCGCTAATCACTATGCGCAAAAATCTTATTGAGAACGAGCGCAGAGATAAAGAACGTAACTGGATTGTTAGAGGTGTTGCCGAAATAAGTGAAGTTCTTCGCGCTCATGATACGCTGGATACCTTAGGTGAAGATGTTATCAAATTTATCCTTGATAAAATCGGTGCTGTTCAGGGAGCGTTTTATGTAGTGAATGATGAAGATGAACGCAATCCGGTCATCGAGATGAGAGCAAGCTACGCGTATGGCAGAAAAAAATATTTACAGAAGAAATTCAAGTTTGCGCAAGGGTTAGTAGGTCAGGCCGTAGCAGAGAAGGATACCATTTTACGAACTGAAATTCCATCCGAGTACGTAACTATAACTTCGGGTTTAATGGGTGACCAACGTCCTACATGCTTGTTGATTGTACCGCTCATTACCAACGAAGAGGTATATGGTGTTCTCGAATTCGCAGGCTTCAGAAGGTTTGACTCTTCTCAAGTGAACTTCGTAAATGAATTGAGCTTGATCCTTGCGCGTACCATCTTTAACATTAAGGTGAATGAACGCACCCGAAAACTTTTGGCTGAATCGCAAGCCATGAGTAACGAGTTGAAAGAAAAGCAGGAAGTTCTTCGTCAGAATGCAGAAGAAATGCAGGCTACCCAGGAAGAGCTTCAACGTACAAACGAGCGTCTTGAAGATCAGATTGAAGAGGTGAATCGTACACAGAAGCGTATGCAGCTATTGCTCGAAAATGCTTCTGAAGTAATCACCATCTATGAAGAAGATGAAAGCATCCGTTACATATCGCCTTCTGTTGAAACCATTCTCGGCTATGGCCAAAAAGAATTGATCGGAAAGAGTGATTTTGACAAAGTTCATCCAGACTACCAGGAAACTTTCAAAAGCATCTTCAGCAAAATGCTTGCGCACCCTGATGAGAAGATAACGATACAATACGAGTACAAAGCTAAAGATGGCAACTACGTATGGATTGAATCCATGGGTACCAATTGTATGTCCAACCCGGCTATTCACGGATTTATTTTAAACTCACGAGACATTACAGAGCGGAGACGTGCTGAGCAAGAGCAACGCATGCGAAGTAAGATGCAGGCTTTGTCTGAAAATTCGCCCGACCTTATTACACGTCTTGAAGGAGAGGCTATCTCCTACATCAACCCGGTTATTGAATCCTACAGTGGTAAGAGCCCTTCTTTGTTCCTGAATAAGAAAGTTAAAGAAGTGGAACTTGACGCCGCTATTCTTGACAAGTGGCTTCAGATTGTTGAGCAGGTCAATGCTACGAGTGATAAGGTTGCTACAGAAATGGATTTTCCTTCAGACCTCGGGCACCGTGTAATGCAGGTGAATGCCATTCCTGAATTTGATGAATCTAACAAACTTGAGTCTGTGCTTGTTGTGTCACATGACATTACCGACCGTAAGATCATTGAGTTAGAAATTCAGAATAAGAATAAGAAGATTACAGAGAGTATCAATTACGCAAAGCGGATACAAAACGCAATTCTTCCTAACAACAGAGTTATTAACCGGGCGCTTCCGGATTCATTCATATTGTATAAACCAAGAGATGTAGTAAGTGGTGACTTCCCCTGGTATGTACAGATAAAAGAAGAAATTTTTATTGCTGCTGTGGATTGCACAGGGCACGGTGTACCCGGAGCATTGCTGTCATTAATAGGATACTTCCTGTTGAATGACATCGTGCGAAGCCGTAAAATAACTGAACCCGGTAAGATACTTGACTTGTTGGACGAAGGGGTAACAACTACCTTGCGCCAGGACGAAGACGCTACTACGAAAGATGGTATGGACATCGCACTCTGTAAGATTAATTTGAACAGCAGGGAAGTAGAGTATGCCGGCGCTCACAGGCCACTTTATATTATAAAGGGTGGAGCCATGGATGAGATCAAAGGGAACAAATTCCCGATCGGTGGAGGTATCTTTAAGAACCAGACAAACTTTACGAATCACAAATTGAAGTTAAATAAAGGTGATTCTGTGTACTTCAGTTCAGATGGTTTCCCTGATCAGTTTGGTGGACCTGAGGTTAGAAAATTCGGACCGAAAAGGGTTAGGGAGATCATTGAAAGAGTCAACCAGATGCAGATGAAAGACGCTATGTCTGTGTTTGATCAGGAGTGGGAAGCCTGGCGTGGTGACCACAAGCAAACGGACGATGTACTGTTAATTGGAATTAAATTTTAAGGCATTTAGTCATTTAAATGTCTCAAAACCAATAGATTTTATAAAACTTAATATCTTAGCAATTTACAAATTCTCTTAGACGCATGAATTTTATTTATGACCTGCACCGAACCATGATGTCTCAGAAACTGATCCTGGTTTATCAAGGCGAGTTCACACAGGAAACGACGAAGTCGATCCTCGCTATGGCGGAACGTAACCTTGACTCAACCGGAGAGGAATCCAGCATCAAACGCAAGGTTTTCAACGTGATGGTAGAAGCCCTGCAGAATATCGTTAAACATAGCGATGAGCTAATAGACGGGGGTGTTCATAGCCACACGGCTATCTTTCTTATCGGAAAAGAAAAAGACCGGTTTTCCATTATGGCAGGTAATCCTATACGGAAGAGCAACATGCCAAAGCTTGAGAAAACACTGGAGCACATCAACAGTCTTGATAAGGATGGATTGAAAGACCTGTACAAAGAGATTATCAAGAACACGACCATCTCTGATAAAGGTGGAGCAGGGCTGGGTTTTGTTGACATGGCACGCAAGTCAGGTGCGAAACTTGAGTACGAATTCCCTGAAATGTCTGCAGATTATTTCTTTTTCTGTTTGAAAGTAAATGTGCCACGTGAAAGTGAAAACTGATTTTTGAACCTATTAAAACTTTGTATAGATCATGGAAATATTAAAACTGGAAGGAACTGAAGATACTCCTAAAATAATGCTGGACAAAAAGAATGGCATTTTTGAAATCTCAGGTCGTTCGCTCCCGGAAGATTCTGCGGAGTTTTACCGTCCGGTATTGGAGTGGATTGGTAATTACAGTAAAGACTCTAATGCGTCAACAGATTTTGTATTCAAACTTGAATACTTCAACACAGCTTCATCTAAATTGATTCTTGATGTTCTTTCTGCTTTAGAGGATATCAAGGGTATGAAGATTCTGTGGTACTTCCACGAAGATGATGAGGATATGGAAGAAGCCGGCCAGGAATTTTCTGAGTTGGTTGAAATCCCTTTTGAATTCAAGACGTATTAATCGCTTGTTTCAAAATACATTATCGGTTACCGGTTATCGTTGCAGATAGATAACCGCTAACCGACATTTTTTAATATGACCTATGAGTGAGGAAATTCTTAAAGCGTTAACACAACTTTTTGCTATCATCACCAAACAGGATAGCGGTGTTACGGAAGGTGAGCGGCAGTTCGTTATCACTTTTTTCCAAACGGAACTTGATCAGGATTCTGTAAAAGAATATCTCGCCTTATACGACCAATTTTCAGAATACGGTAAAGAAGAGGAGGAAGGAAAGAAGAAACTAACTTCCGTAAAAGACTCTGTTAAGACGTTAGGGATATGTAAAAAGATCAACAAAACGCTGACGCAAAAGCAAAAAGTAGTAGTGCTTATAAAACTACTGGAGCTGGTCAGCACGGATAAAAATTTCACATCACAACGGATGGAGATCATTAATACCGTCTCCACTGTTTTTAATATTGAAAAAGATGAGTATGCACTCATTGAGAACTTCGTAATCAAAGAAGAGGCTTCCAAAATAAATTACGGAGATATATTGCAGGTCAACTCACTTGAGAAAGCGCCTGAGCATTCACAGTATAAACATGTACATGGTCACATCGAGGGCACGCTTGTATTTATGCGCGTGCAGAGTGTGGAGATGTACTTCACAAAATACCTCGGCAATGAATCTACTTTGCTGAATGGTTTTATGATGCCGCCTAACCGGGTGTATCTTTTTTCACATGGCAGTACCATCAAAACACAGGCGGGTGATGCGCTCTACTATAGTGACCTCGTAGCTAATTTTAATGAAGAACTAAAAACAACCAAACTTTCTTTTAACGCCACCATTGATGAACTTCGGTTTCCCAATGGGGCTATTGGTCTTCGAAACGTCAAAATATCAGAAGGTCCCGGTAAACTCATTGGTATAATGGGGGCAAGTGGCGCCGGAAAGACCACGTTGCTGAATGTACTGGCTGGCCTGGTAAAACCTACACAAGGAAAAATACTTATCAATGGATTTGAGATTCATGAGCAGAAAGACAGAATTCATGGTGTGATTGGTTATGTGTCACAAGATGATCTGCTCATTGAAGAACTTACGGTGTTCGAAAACCTTTACTACAACGCGAAGTTGTGCTTTGCCAATTTTACCGAAGAGCAACTTGTGAAGCGTACTATGGAGGTGCTGGAAAATCTTGGCCTCGATCAGCGAAAAGATTTAAAAGTAGGTAGTGCCCTTGACAAGACCATCAGTGGTGGGCAACGTAAGAGACTGAACATTGCATTAGAACTTATACGTGAACCTGCTATTCTTTTTCTTGATGAACCAACATCAGGCTTGTCATCACGAGATTCAGAAAATGTAATTGACTTACTGAAAGAATTGTCGCTGAAGGGTAAGCTGATCTTCGTTGTCATTCACCAACCATCATCAGACATCTACAAGATGTTTGATAAGATGATCATCATGGATACCGGTGGTTACCCGGCTTACTATGGCCCTCCCGTTGAAGCGGTGACCTACTTTAAAAAATCTACCTTACAGGTGGACAGTAACCGCGGCCAGTGTGAAACCTGTGGTAATGTAAACCCGGAACAGATATTCAATATCATTGAAGCTAAAGTGGTGGACGAATACGGCCAGCCTACCAGCAAACGAAAGATCACGCCTGTACAATGGCACGAATGGTATGGTGAAAGGTTCAAACTTCCGAAAGTAGAAGATGTAAAAGAAGAGCCTCCCCATTCATTGAATTTGCCTAATAAATTCAAGCAAACTTTAATCTTTACGGTTAGAGATACATTATCAAAACTTAGCAATAAGCAATACCTCCTTATTAACTTGTTGGAAGCTCCACTGCTTGCTTTCATTTTAGCGATCATCACAAAGTACAGAAGTGCACCTGGAGGAAAAGAATATTTCTTCCGGTTCAACGAAAATTTTCCAGCCTTTTTATTGATGAGTATTGTCGTTGCCCTTTTCATGGGGTTAACGGTGAGTGCTGAAGAAATTATTCGTGATCGAAAAATATTAAAACGTGAATCTTTTCTTAACCTGAGCTGGAATAGTTACTTATTGTCAAAGCTGATCATTCTGTTTACGATTTCGGCAATTCAGACCTTCAGTTTTGTGCTTATCGGAAATTTGATTCTTGAAATCGAATGGCGAATGCTTATTCCTTTTTGGATTGTTCTTTTCAGCACATCATGCTTTGCCAGCGTATTGGGATTGAATGTTTCTTCCGCATTTAACTCTGCTGTAACGGTTTATATAATGATTCCTTTATTGCTGATTCCACAGATGATACTGAGTGGTTTGCTTTTTAATTTTGACAAGCTTCACCACGTTATCAGTACGAAGGGCAAGGTTCCTGTTGTAGCTGATCTTATGGTGTCACGCTGGGCCTTCGAAGCGTTAGCGGTTTATAATTTCAAAAACAATTCATACGAAAAACCCTATTTTGAACTTGACGAGAAAGAAGCGCTGGCAGACTTTAAGGCATCCTTCCTGATGGATGAATTAAATACAAGGAGAAAGTTTATTGCGGATAATATTGAAAGCAAAAATGATTCGGTAAAACAAATTATTCAGAAAGACATAGATATAATACAATCTAATCTCCGTGAAGAAAGGTTTGTTAAAAATGGATTGGAGAAACTTAATCTGAACAAGGACTGGACAGTGGAAGATTTCACCCCTGATATGAATGCTTCATTAGAGACTTACTTTGAGGGTTATAAGAAATTTTATCAAGGGGCGTACAACACAATTGTATCTGTTCGTGAAAAGAAAATGTACGATGATCAGCACAAGAAGGGTTACAACCTGAATGTGTTGAAGAATTTATACTACAACGATAACCTGGCGGATCTTGTAAAAAATGTGAAGGAAAAGAACAGGATAGTAGAATATAACGGGAAGTTGATTCAACAGATCAACCCGGTGTTTGTTGACCCCAAACCATCCGGACCGCTTGACTATCGGGCACACTTTTTTGCCCCGCGGAAAAATCTTTTTGGATCATTGGTAGAAACGTATTCATTTAATCTGCTGGTCATTTGGTTAATGGCTGCCTTCTGCTATGGTACACTGTATTTTGAAGTTTTCAGAAAGTTGGTAGAATCGCTGGGTAAAATTGACTTTGGTAAAAAGAAATGAGTATAAGGTGTAATTTTTTGGCTGGGATTGCTGAATTTTTAATTTTGTAATAGACTAATTTTATAACCTATGAGAATTATATCGACTAGTCTTGTGCTGGCACTTCTTCTCTTCAGCGCCTGTGGCTCCGAGAAAAAATCGGACGATCAGAGTTTTCTGGAGGGGCTGGACTCAGCGAAAGCAGAGGGCCCGACTATTTCAGAAGAAGTGATCGGGAGCATATTGGAACAGATTCCAAGTCCATTGGAAATCTCTGTTCTGCTAAAAGAAACAGATAAAAAATACAATGCATCTTATCTGAATTCGCCGGATAATATTTCGAGGTACAATAGCAATCATCAGAAAGCTTTAAACCTCGGCATATACGGAACCGACCTCGGTTACACTAACATTTACGAACAGAACCAGGATGGTTTAAAGTATATCGCTTCTATTAAAACACTTGCCGATGGTTTGAGCATAGGTCAGTTTTTTGATGTAGAGACGATTGGCCGGTTAGCATCGAACAGTAAAAACCTTGACTCCTTATTACTGATCACTACACAAAACTTCAATACGATAAACCACTATCTGCAGACACAAAGCAGAGCTAACTTAAGTGTACTTCTATTGACTGGAGGATGGTTAGAAGCATTGCACATTACTTGCCAGGTTGCAAAATTGAATACCAGCAATAAAAAGTTACAGGAGACGATTGGTGAACAAAAAATTATCCTTGAAAACATCATGCTGTTATTGTCCTTCTACAAAGACAGGGATCAGAATATGGCATCATTGTTGGCGGATATGGAGGAGCTGAAGAAAATATACGATAAGGTGAACATTACTTATACCTACAAGGAGTCTACATTTGAAGTCGTTGATGGTGTAATGGTAATAAAAGACAACAGCTCAAGCACGATCGACATAACGAATGAGGACATTGAGAACATCAGAACTACCGTAGGTAATATCCGAAACAAGATAATAAGCTAACAAGTATGAAAAAGTTTGCCTTTTTTATTTTATCACTCTTTATATTGAACGCATTGGAAGTAGTTGCCCAGTGTAACGCGGAATCTTTTAGCAACCAGTGTATTCCTAAACTAGCCGCGGGTTTTAACTTTTTGAAAAGCTATAAGGTTGAAAAGAGTTCCAAAGATTTTGTTGAGTACTCCTATGTATTTACAAAAGGAACACAATACATGATCAACATCTGCTCTACCGGTCAAGAAACGGATGGCATAGTTGTTAGCCTTTTTGATTCGAATCGCAATAAAGTTGCCACCAGCAAAGTGAATGGTCAATTTATCAGTGCTATTGCATATCCTTGTAATACAACAGGCATCTACTACATTCAATATTCTTTTGATGGTTCTACAACCAACTGTGGCGGTAGCGCATTAGGTTTTAAACGATAGAAAATATTTAGTCATAAAAATCCAGGGAGCTTTGCTATATGGCAAGGCTCTTTTGTTTTAAGCTGGCACTGATCATCGGAAGATAAACAAGCTTTCTTCTTTCCGCCAACTCATTCAAATCTCCATTAACAAAGCTTTCTGTTTGGTATTAATATATTTCTAAAAATTGTTATTTTTAACAATAAATGGAAACATAAATGCTGTTTCTGGACTTCAAAAAACACTTTGAACCCTTTCTGGTCTTCTCTACGCAGGATATCCGTAAGTGGGATTCCAGCTTTGATGCCAGGCGACTGGTGGAGTGGCAGCAAAAGGGCTACATCTGCCGGGT
>CAZFRM010000002.1:128496-215671 GCA_964521255.1 uncultured Roseivirgaceae bacterium | reverse complement strand
GCTTTGATGCCAGGCGACTGGTGGAGTGGCAGCAAAAGGGCTACATCTGCCGGGTCATAAACCGCTGGTATGTCTTCGCCAAAATCCTAAGACAGGAAGAACTACTGATTATTTCGAATCGCATTTATTCGCCTTCTTATATTTCCCTGCAATGGGCCATGTCTCATTACCGGTTGATACCAGAAGGTGTTTACACTATTACAGCCATAACATCCTTGAAGACACAAGATTTCAATACAGACATCGCTACATTTTCTTACAAGCATGTAAAGCCTTCGCTGATGTTTGGCTATCGCCTGGTCAGTTTTGAAAACACAATGTACAAATTGGCTGAACCGGAGAAGCTGATTCTAGACTATCTCTACCTAAATCCGGACGTCAATTCATTGGAAGATATAGAGAGCCTGCGGCTCAATGTAGCGGAATTAAAATCCCTTCTCGAAAAACAAAAGCTGCAAGACTACCTGGCGATGTTTAAGAATAAGTCGTTGGAGAAAAGAGTGAAGATAGTAACGGAACAACTACTGAAGCATGCTTAACCTCAATGAGATTCTTCCATTCTATCCGGAGCCGTTGCGGGTACATCGCGAATTCCTTCTGCGTGAATACCTGCAATACAAAATACTTCAGATCATTTTTGATATACCTGACTATGGACAAAAGCTTTGCTTTCTTGGAGGAACAGCTTTGCGGATTGTTCATGGCAACCAGCGTTTTTCGGAACACCTTGATTTTGATAACAGTGGTTTAACCGAAGATCACTTTGATATAATCTCGGAGACGATAAAGACAAACCTTGAACGCGATGGATACGAAGTTGAAATTAGAACCGTTTACAAAAGTGCGTTTCACTGTTATATCAAATTCCCCAAACTACTTTTCAACGAAGGGTTGACCGGTCATATAGCTGAAAAAATTCTGATTCAACTCGATGCCGAACCACAGCATTATCCATTTACTCCCGATAAGCACATACTAAACAAGTTTGATGTGTTTACTGAAATACCGGTAACACCGATAAATTTGTTGCTTGCTCAGAAATGCTATACCATCATCAACCGAAGGCGATCAAAAGGACGTGACTTTTTTGATGTGGTCTTCCTCCTTTCAAAAGGGGCAAAGCCTGATTATAGATACCTGGAACTCAAATTGAAAATCAATGATGCAAGAACGCTGAAGGATCAACTGCTCAATACCTGCAGTAAGCTGGATATGAAAGCAATGGCAGAGGATGTTGCTCCCTTCCTGTTTACTAATTCTGATGCAAAAAAGATTACAATGTTTGAGCAATATTTGAAGCAGGTGGATATTTGATCAATGACGCAATGAATTTCAGGATAAGTATTTTACTTTTAGTTTTCTCTTTTAACCGTTTCTATTAACGATGGCAGCACTGGCCTGTGCCGTTGGAAATATCGTTATATCAGCAAGTACAACGTGTGGAGGTTGTTGTAAAACATATAGGATTACATTGGCAACATCATCACCTGTGAGAGGTTGAATACCTTTGTATACTGTCTTTGCTTTTTCAATGTCGCCTTTGAAACGCACCAGCGAAAATTCTGTCTCTACTAATCCGGGATTAATCGAAGTAACTTTTATTCCAAAGGAGTTTAAATCCATCCTCATTCCTTGTGTAAGCGCATCGACAGCAAACTTACTGGCGCAGTATGCATTGCCATTAGGATAAACTTCCTTACCTGCAATTGAACCAAGGTTAATGATGTGTCCGTTTTTGCGTTCCGTCATTCCGGGAATTACCAATCGTGAAATGTAAAGCAATCCTTTAACATTAATGTCCATCATGGCATCCCAGTCATCAACGTTTCCTGTTTGCACGGGAGCTAACCCATGAGCATTACCGGCATTGTTTATCAAGACATCAATAGCTTTCCATTCGTTTGGTAATGACGCAAAGGCTTGCTCGACCGACTTCCTGTTACGAATGTCAAATGAAAGCGTGTAAATGGTGGTTAACGTTGAAAGCTGCTCGCCGAGTTTAGCAAGTCTGTCAGCCCTTCTGCCGCATAAGATAAGTTGGAAATTATTTTTAGCTAACAGGCGTGCTGTTGATTCGCCAATGCCTGATGTGGCACCCGTTATAAGGGCAATTCTTTTCTGCATGTTACTGAAATAATAAATAAACGGTGACGGTATTCATGTAAGCAGCTTTCAATGGAGCGCCGTAGATATTAGTAGTGTTAGCAAGCATATCCACCAGCCCTCTTGAAAATCTTATTTCAGGTGAAAACTTGAAAAGAGGATAATAAAGATCGAACCCGAAGCCACCTTCAAGGCTGAGATTAAACCGGTCCAATTCCAGGTGACTGGTATTTCCTTCAACATCTTTTTTGCCCGATGCTTCAATGCCTGGCGTTATTCCGCCAACCATATACATGCGGACGTTTCCTCGTCGCTCTGATTTATACTTAGCAAGAATAGGAAAATCAACCATGGTTGTCTCCACTAACTCTTCGATCCAATCCCGGTTGGTGTACACATATCTCACCTTATGTTCATAAAAAGAAACTTTGGGTGTTAATCTCAAATCAAGGTAATCGGCCACACGGTAGTTTACGATGAATCCTAATGAAAAACCTGAAGACCACCTCGGCTGGACGGCATAAACAGAATCAAATGCAGGTGTGACAAACTGATCTGAATATTTAAGTTGAAGTGCTGAGCTGTGTATTCCGATCGAAAAACCGTATGATATTTTTTTTGCGTCATAGTTAGGATTATTTTTCCTAACCCAACGCTTGGCCTGGGCAACCGTATCGACTGACCATAACGTGGCCAGAACAATTAGTATTACTTTTGCCCAATGTATATTGAACTTATTCCAAAGGTTAATGATCTGCATGTGGTATTTTTAAATCCTACATTCCGGAGAATCCTGATAAAGTCCTCACCGTCTGGAAATGCCTTTACTGATTCTGGTAAGTATGTGTAAGCGGCCGGGTCGTTAGAGATCAATCGTCCCAGTTTAGGTAAAATGGCTCTAAAATAAAAATTATAGATCTGCTTGAATGGGAATTGGCCGGGCTTTGAAAATTCCAGGACAACAACTTTGCCTGTGGGTTTAAGCACACGATAAATTTCGTTTAAACCCTTTTCAAGATTTTCAAAGTTCCTCACACCAAAAGCAACGGTTACAGCATCGAATTTATTTTCTGTGAACGGTATATTTTCAGAATCTCCGCTAAGTAATTCTACTTTATCGTTGAGTTGCCTTTCTTTCAGCTTAATCCTTCCCTTTGCCAGCATACCTTCTGAAATATCAATGCCGATAATTTTGTCAGGGTTCAGGGTTAACGATTGAATGGCAAAATCTCCGGTGCCGGTAGCTACATCCAATATGAATTTCGGGTTAATCGAACGAAGTGTGTTTATGGCTTTTTTACGCCAAACCTTATCAATACCAAGACTCAGAAAGTGATTTAAAAAATCGTAACGATGACTGATGCTATCAAACATTCTCGCCACCTGTTCTTTCTTTCCTGTGTTTTCCTTATTATAGGGTACTACTTGCATCTTTTCGTTTATATCCATAAACAGGGCGGAAAGTTAGAAGGATTTAGGTGAGGAATGAAGCTAATAGTCTCAATAATCCATCCTTAAGGCGGACACGAACTGATCTGAATTTGCATGGATCTATTGTTCGATGACTAAGAATTCAACCCGGCGGTTTAATTCGCGGCCTTCTTTCTCATCGTCGTTGCTGGCCAGTGGTTTCTTTTTACCGTATCCTACAGCTTTTACGCGACGTGGATCTATTCCTTTTGTGCTCAGAAAATCTTTCACAGCTTCAGCACGCTTCCTGGAAAGGAACATGTTGTATGCGGTAGTGCCTACAGCATCGGTATGGCCTGATATTTCTACTTTAATATTTTGATTTTGTGCCATCATCCGTTCAAGTTTGTTAAGCTCGTTGTAAGACTCATTCTTGAATGACCATTTATCAAAATCAAAATAGATGTTTCGTAAAACGCCACTGACACCCACAGCAAGTTTTCGCATCTCAATAGTTCGGTTCAATGTTATTTCTTCCGTTGCAGCGCCTTGAATTTTTACATTTTGATTTAGAAATACATAGCCTTCTTTCTCAACTGAAAGTCTGTAATCTTTAGCTGATGGACTCGTTATGCTGAATTCATAAACACCAACTCCATTTTCACGTGAGGGGACTATAACATTGTCATGCAGGCCCTGTAATTTTGTATTGGCACCAAGTGGGTTTTTCGTTTCCGCATCGATCACACTCACAATGTATTTCAAGGGTACGACATCTTTTTTACCATCGGGTAGCGGAACAATCACAACCGGTGTTTTATCAGTAGTGTCTTTAACGGTGGCTACAGGTGTTGATTCAATATTCTGAAGTCCTTCAGGAATTGTAATGGTATATATATCCGTATAACCCATACCGTCTTCACGAACGGACGAGTAATAGGCGCGTATTCCATCTACTGATGAGACAAAATAAATATCTTCATCAGGAGTATTGATGGGATAGCCAAGGTTAACAGGTTCACTCCACTCGTTTGTACCTGCATAGTATTCTGACCTGAAAATATCATGACCACCCATTCCTTTATGGCCTCTGCTACTGAAGTACAGGTTAACACCCTCATTGTCGATGAAGGGTCCATCTTCATCGTACTCTGTGTTGATGATATTTCCAAGATTTTTGACATTAGACCAGTTTCCTTTGGAATCAAGTGTAGCACGATAAATATCTAATCCGCCAAAACCACCGGGCCGGTCACTTGAAAAGTAAAGTGTCTTCTCGTCAGCAGAAATAGTAATGGATTTTTCCTCGTAGCTGGAGTTTACAAGACCTGGTAATGGCAGTGGTTCAGTCCAGACGTTATTTTCACGACGTTCAGAAAAGTATATATCACCACCGTTATCGTCCTTATATATAAAGAGAGTATTACCATCTTTTGATAAGGCAAGGTTAGATCCATGATAAGGTGTATTTACGGGCATACCAATGTTTGTGGCCCGCGTCCAGTTAGCTCCCTCTTTTCGAGCGATGTAAATATCTTCGTAAGGTTTATTATCGTCAGCCACGTTTTCATTGAGGTTGTCCTCTCTGCGTCTTGAAGTAAACACTATTTCATCTTCTGATGCGTTAAGAACAGGGGCGTAATCTTCATATTCTGAATTGATCTCCCGGCCAATATTTACAATTGAAAAATTTCCAGGTCTGGAAACATATTCTTTTCCATTCTCGCATTCAAAAATTCCGCGATTAACTACCTGTTCACTTACCTTATCTCTTCCCTGGTAGCTGGATTTCTTTTTCAGCTTTTCCTTGTAGCGATTGTAATAGTCGATGGCTTTATCAAACTCCAGTCCGAGTTGATAGCTTTTTCCGATTTTATATTCAATATCAAACTTGTATTCGGGATCTTGCCGGTATACACGCATAAAGTATTTCACGGCCAGGTCTTTGCCAATAGTTCGCAGGTGAAGGTCCCCGGCATCGTAGTTTGCTTTTATAAAGGTGGTATCAAGGTCAGCGGCCAGGACCATAACGCCTCTGATATCATCGAACGCCATCGAACCTTCGATCATGCCCTCTGCAACTTCCATGTATTGCTTGGCCTGTTCAGGGTTTTGCTCCTGGGCGTGTGATGGATAAAAAACTACAAAAAACAGAGTCGAAAAAATCAGTACTCTTACAATACTGTGCATTGCTTAAAAAAATTTGTCATTAAAATTATAGTAAAAAACAATACAATTAACGCCAATATAGAAAAAACTGACGATTTGGCCGCATATTTTAAACGCATAAAGTTACGGAAATTTACATTCTTAGTATTTTAGGCTTGAATCATTACTTTAACTTGCTCAAAACACACGATATGGAAATCCGGCAAGCTGAATTTGTATTGAGCAGTACTGACTTTCGAAAAGGCCCTCCCGCAGACAGGCCTGAGTTTGCCTTTATAGGACGTTCCAATGTTGGCAAATCATCCCTCATCAATATGCTTACGAACCGAAAGGGCCTGGCTAAAACCTCAGTGCGCCCCGGGAAGACACAAACGATTAATCATTTTCTCATTAATAACACCTGGTACCTCGTTGACTTACCAGGATACGGCTATGCCGCAGTAGCCAAGAGCGCAAAAAAGGGATGGGGAAAGATGATAGATGAATATTCCCTGAAGCGTGAAAACCTGCATTGTCTTTTTATACTTGTCGACTCACGGTTAAGCCCACAACCTATCGATCTTAATTTTATCCACTGGGCAGGAAGTGCCGGTATTCCCATCTGCCTTATCCTGACCAAAACCGATAAGATCACTAAAGCCGAACTTCAAAAGAGCAGGGAACGCCTTGAGAAAAAACTTATGGAAACCTGGGCCGAGCTTCCCCTGATTTTTACATCATCATCAGCAAAGAAAAAAGGCCGGGATGAGATCCTTCATTTTATTGAATCATCCATGGCTGATTCGCATTAATTCATTTAGCTTTGCGCCTCCTCTTAAAAAAAGATTGTTATGAAGTTATCAGACATTGCGAGCATTTCAGGTAAAGGAGGGTTGTTTAAAGTTGTAGCACCGGCCAAAACATCTTTGATACTGGAATCGCTGGATGCAGCTAAAACCAAAATGGTGGCTACTACAAATCACCGCGTATCCCTGCTAAACGAAATCTCCATTTACACGACAACAAAAGAAGGAACCGTTTCATTGGAAGAGGTTTTGAAGAAGATGCACAAAGAGTATGCAGGTGATCTTGGTGTTGATGGTGATTCTGATCCAACTGAACTGAAGTCATTTCTAAAATCTATCCTGCCTGAATATGATGAAGAGCGAGTTTATGTTTCTGATATTAAAAAACTCGTGAGATGGTATACAATCATTCTTCAATTCGCACCTGAAATCTTTGAAGAAAGCAAGGAAGAAAAAGAAGAAGAAAAAAAAGATTGAGTATTGTTTGAAGAATAATGGCCGTTTCAGAATGCCATTTGTTCACTTAGAAGGATTACTAAAATTTTAAGCAGAAGAGTCCACACATCCATGAATAATGTGCTTGTGTGTTATTAGCATTTTTCAAAAAACGATTGTAAATCACCCTACAAAGAGAAAGCTTCATACAATGAAAAGAATATTGAGAAGGACAATTATTGTAGTGTTGACTTTTGTCAATCCATTATTATTTGCCCAGCCATCGATGAAAACTTTATCGCTGGATGATATGTCATCTTTTAAACCGCAAGCCGGTAACTGGTTTATAGTGGGTGACGTAACAGTAGATCCAAATGTTGATGCACATCATCAACCAGCCGTTACAACTGAGCCTTCAAAAAAAAGCAAGAAGAAGAAAGCAGAACCAATTGTGGAGGTACCAAAAGCCGTGACGTACACAGCCGGAAAAGGAATTCTCCTCAACATGAATACGGAGGAAAAGAAGGATAATCTAATCACAAATTTTGAGCACGGCGACATTGAGCTTGAACTGGATGTGATGCTGCCAAAAGGCTCGAATTCCGGAATCTTTTTACAAGGACGTTACGAAGTTCAGTTGCTGGACAGTTGGGGAGTAAAAGATCCAAAGTATTCAGACATCGGCGGGATTTATAGAAACTGGGAAACGGTGCCTGAAAAAATTTATATGGGCAAAGCACCCATACTAAATGCAGCGAAGGCTCCCGGGCTTTGGCAGAAAATGAAAATTTCTTTTCGCGCACCCCGGTTCAATGCGGCAGGCGAAAAAATAGCGAATGCTAAATTTATTTCTATCGAGTTGAACGGTGTAAAAATTCATGACAATGTTGAAGTGCCTAAACTTACCGGTGCACCCATTGAAAACAATGAAAAGCCTCTGGGCCCGCTAATGATTCAGGGGGATCACGGCGCAGTGGCGTTTCGAAATATTCACTACCGGCTTATGCATGATTCTGAAGTAACACTTTCGGGTATCACCTACAAAGTGTTTCACGGCAACTTCAAATCAGTAAATGATTTTATAACAATGAAACCGGTAAGCAGTGGTTCAATACCTGCATTGACCTGGGAGGTAGCAGAAATTGAAGATGCATTTGCAGTTGTTTACAATGGCACAGTCAACATTCCGGAAGACGACAATTATCAATTTTCTCTCCAGCACAGTGGCGAAGCAAAGTTCAGTATTGCTGGTGAACAGGTTGTCGATGGTTATAATCGCAAGCCGATTCAATTAAAGAAAGGTGCTTATCCTTTCGAGCTTATTTATTTTAAGGATGTTAATTGGCAACCTCCTCAATTGGGTCTCACGGTCAGTGGATCGAATACATATCCAAAAGCACTACAAACCTTCAATTCTTTTCCACCCGGTTCAAATCTTGTAACACCGGTTTTGGTAAAGGTCGGTAGCAGCACCAAGTTGTTACGAGCCTTTCTCGATTTTAATAACGATCGCTCAAAACGTTTAACCCATACCATTGCTGTTGGTGATCCCGGCGGACTCAATTACATCTACGACTTAAAGGCCGGCGATATTGCATGCGTCTGGCAAGGAAGTTTTGTTGATGCTACACCCATGTGGCACGATCGCGGAGATGGCTCGTATCGTCCTGTAGGAATGGTTCAATATTTATTCACAAGTCCTTCGTTGAGCTTATTGTCTGATCAGCAAGCAGCATTTCCTCCATTGAGCAATGAGATTGATTTTAGCAGTAAGGGGTATGCGCTGGAGGAATCAACCGGCAGACCAATTTTCAAATACATATATAAAGGAATAGCTGTTGAAGATAAAATCTATCCGGATGCTGAAAACAAAATATTTACCAGGGAAGTAAAGTTTAATAACGTAAGTGGTACGGGATTTTATTACAAGGTGGCAGAAGGGAACAGTATTTCAACGCTTTCGGATGGTACCTATATCATTGGAGATAAAGAGTATTATATTAAAGTAGTGTCATCGGTAAAACCGGTGGTCCGCGATCAGCCTCATGGTAAAAAGGAACTGATGATTCCGGTTGATGGTAAAGAAATCAAGTATTCAATTATCTGGTAAGGAACAAAAGTTGAATAAAAATATGAAACGGCTTTTTATAATTTATACAATGTTGGTGATGGCGCTGAATGCAAATGCTCAAACGAGCAAGCGCCAACCCACAGAAGACGACTATTACAAAATCATAACGCTACCTGCGCCGGAAGATATTTTACTGGAGGTAGGTGGAGTAACCACACTTCCTGACGGACGGATCGCGGTGTGCACGAGAAGAGGAGATGTATGGACGATTGAAAATCCCTATATGGAAAATGGCGCTTCACCTCGCTACAAACTTTTTGCATCGGGCCTTCATGAAGCGTTGGGACTGGCATACAAAGACAATGCTCTGTACACAGCACAACGTGGTGAACTTACCAAACTCGTTGACACAAATGGTGATGGTAAAGCTGATGTTTATGAAACTATTTATGCGTGGCCGTTATCCGGTCACTATCATGAATATTCTTACGGCCCCAAGTTTGCGCCTGATGGAAGCATGTTTGTTACGGGTAATGTTGCTTTCGGTGATGAAGAATGGTGGCGTGGAGAAAGTCGGGTGCCCTGGAGAGGTTGGGCATTGCGCATCACTCCCGATGGAAAAATGGAGCCCTGGGCAACAGGCATGCGTTCACCGTGTGGTTTAGGAATGATTGATGGAGAATTATTTTATACCGACAACCAGGGGGATTGGATTGGAACCGGAGGAATGTGGCATGTTAAGCAGGGAAGTTTTATCGGACACCCTGCTGGCTTGCGATGGACCTCCTTACCAAATTCTCCATTGAAACTTACTGCTGATCAATTCACATCTAAAATTGATGAGCGTCGTGATAAAAAAGACGGACGGTACGTAAAACCGGAAAATATTGCAGATGAAAAAGATCCTACATTTTTATATGAAGCCAAAAAGGAGTTCCCCGAGTTGAGATTGCCGGCAATAATGTTACCCCATGGTGTTCAGGGTATTTCAAATTCTGAAATTTTGCGTGATGAAACAACCGGTAAGTTTGGTCCTTTTAGCGGTCAAATATTTATCGGTGATCAGGGTCAAAGCAAGATCATGAGAGTTGCTCTGGAAAAAGTGAATGGCGAGTTTCAAGGAGCATCATTTGACTTCAGGGCAGGATTTCAAAGCGGTATTCTTCGTATGAGCTGGGGACATGACGGTTCATTGTTTGTCGGCGAAACGAACCGCGGATGGGGATCTGCAGGTTCAACAAATTCCGGATTGGAAAGACTCGTTTGGTCTGGTGAAGTTCCGATGGAGATGAAAACAATTAAAGCTATGCCGGATGGATTTGAAATTGAATTCACCCTTCCCGTAGATAAAAAAATTGCGGAAGATCTGGATGCTTATTCCGGCAGAAGTTTTATCTATAAGTATCATCCTGTATATGGAAGTCCAACGGTTAATGAGGAAGCGTTGAATGTTAAGGGTGTAAAAGTTTCTGAGGATGGAATGAAAGTGAGGTTGTTGATTGATAACCTGAGACAATACTATCTGCATCAGATAAATGTTCACGGAATTCGTTCAGGTGAAGGAATTTCTGTATTGCATCCTACAGGTTATTATACGTTGAATAATATTCCTGATGGAACAAAACTCCCGATGAGTGAGGTGAGTACAAAGCGATCATCGGCCGGGAAGAAAGGGACACCTGTATCAAAAACGACAGTAGCTAAAAAAACCTCAGCGGTAGCGCTTTCTTATGACCAGATAAAACCTTTGTTGGATAAGAATACCTGTTCGGCCTGTCATCAAACCAGTAAACGGCAGGTAGGCCCTGCATTTGTTGACATCGCCAAACGTAAATACACCAACGAAAAAATTGTTGACCTTATTTATAATCCTCAGGCAAAGAACTGGCCCGACTATGCCACCGAGATGGCGCCCATGCCACAAGTTCCAAAAGATGAAGCATTGAAAATTGCCGCATGGATCAATTCGCTAAGGGCGGGAGATTAATTACAATTTGAATATTTAGACTATGAAAATTTTAATCGTTAATCGCAGCAGCTATGTCACTGCTACGATTAACGATTAACTTTTAACCTTAACCTAATTCCACGGCCAGCTTCCCCACGCTTCGCAGTAATTTCCTTTATCGTTCGGCCCAAGGAAATTTCGCGATTCGCCAATGTAAAAAGCATTCATGGTGTTTACAGGCTGATATACCAATTTAGATGACCCATCGTGATTGGTGAACAATTGAAGTATACCAAAATGGCCAAGGTTCATCGTATGACCAAATTCATGCAGTATGACAGACTCCAGATCTATTGTTCCCTGAGAAGGTCCTCTTGACCATGTGAAACCATCATTAAACCACACTTCTGTATAGGCTTTGTCGTCTTTTCCTCTTGTTGTTTTTATTGGATTGCCATTGTTATCAATAAAAACAAAAGAAAATGCAACACCAAGAATATTAGGTTCCCCAAAAACAGCTTCAAAAATAGCGGCAGGTAAAAATCCAACAACAGAAACGTCAGCAAGCGGTACTGCTGCAGGATTCCATGGGCCAATACCTAAAATCAGGCTGGGATTACCCATTGAAAGATCATACGAAGTTTCATCGATCTTTACCGTGTTGCAAGAACCTCCGCTCTGCCATTTCGAATACATGGATCGATAAATAGGAAGCGCATCAAAGGTACCATTGGCAACAGCAAAGAATGGGAAGGCCATCCAATCAATATCATTCAAAACATTATCACCATTCCAGTTACGACGTTGGTCATTGGTTACCCAACGCGATGATAAGGTGCTTTGAAATTGCTGATCCAACGTTTCTACACTCTTTACCGGGTGAGCTTCCGCACGCTTGCAAATATGGACATCGCTGACTTTGATATTGGTATTTGCAAAAAGGGTTGAGTTCAAAACCGTTTTAACATCATTTTTAATCCGGCCGTTAGCACTTCGGTTGTTTTTTAGGACATCCGGAATTTTGATTTTCATGTCGCGCTGCAAGGAAGATTCAGATACTTTTGGCTCTTCACAAGAATAGAATGATAACAGGCCAATCATGGCCAGGAGGAGTAGTTTTTTCATAAGAGATCTTTTGTTTAAGTGAAACATTAAAATAACAATTTATTTATTTAACAAAAATGAAGAGATGGTGTTTTGTGGAAATCAGTCAACACAGCCATAATAACCTTTGTTGAATTTTCCATTCTTTACACAAATCGCATTAATAACAGAAAATTAATAAAACGATTTTGCAACCGTTTACAAATACTCAATTCATTGAGGTTCTTTCAATACTATTGGTGTTTGCAACAAAGGGTTTGGAGCATAATACTAATTGATTGTATCTTGCTTGTTGGACTGAACTGATAAGCATGCAATTTAAGCTGAATACAAGCCTTTTGATAAAGATACTTTTCATAGGACTGTTACTTGTGATCAGCATTAATTATATCACCATCTTTCTCTTTTATAAAGGAATAATAACGGGAGGATTTGGGTATAAAATGTTTTCTCTTTTAACCGTGGATTTTGAAAACAGTCTTCCGACGTATTTTAATGCACTTCTAATCTTAATTGCATTTTTTATTCTTGCCATTATTGCACTTCATCACAAAAACATGAAGTCTGTACTCGTGTATAATTGGTTGTTACTTACCTTAGCATTCCTCCTTTTAAGCCTTGATGAGAATCCTTCGGTTCATAATTTTTTTGTCAGTGTTATTTCCAGCTATGGTATCAGGCAAAAATTAGATTTTAGCTACGCATGGGGTATGCCTTTCGGTGCGATCGGACTTTTATTCATTTTCTTTCTTATCAGGTTTACTACAACTTTGCCAAAAACCATTGCAAGGGGATTTGTAGTATCTGGAGTGATCTACGTTTCAGGAGCTATTTTTATTGGAATGTATGGAACACGTATATTAAATATCCGTGGCTTTCAAAATATCAAATATGCGTTAGTGGCTTCTTATGAGGAGTCCCTGGAAATGATTGGATTGACACTCTTCATTTATTTTCTTTTGGAGTATATCCGAATTGAATTTAAGTCTCTCTCGCTGGAGGTTAACTAGAGTCGTGTCATATTTGAGTTAACGGTTCATCCATCGCTTGCCCCTAGCCCCTAAAGGGAAACAGCGCGCAGGAATGCCCCTTTAGGGGTTAGGGGCTGCGTAGGAGGCATGAAACTTTATTGTTGACATGACACTAGGAGATAAGGCTGAATTTTGACTATGGAGTCAAATTCATAACCTTCTATCGTCAATTCGTTAAGACTTTGCTTATTTTAGCATCCTACTCGCCGATCAATTGAGTTCATTTCAAAATTTTTTATCTGATGCAGCCGCTTTAATCTGGTGGCCGGTTCTATTTCTTATTATTGGAGGAGGTCTCTTCTTTTTGTTCCATTCCGGATTTGTGCAGTACAAGTACTTCAGGCATTCTATTCAGCTCTTACAGGGAAAGTATGATGATAAAAATGCGCCCGGTCAGATAAGTGCTTACAAAGCATTATCAACTGCACTTGCTTCAACGGTGGGTATGGGTAATCTTGCTGGTGTTGCAGCGGCTATCGCCTTAGGTGGGCCGGGAGCAATGTTCTGGATGTGGGTCACTTCTTTGATAGGCATGTCAACCAACTTCTATACAAGTACGCTGGCGAGTTTGTACAGAGGCAAAGACTCACTGGGTGAAGTGCAAGGTGGTCCAATGTATGTGATACGGCAAAGCCTGGGCAGGAAATGGTGGCCGCTTGCCAATATGTTTTGCATTTGCTGCATGATCGGATGTCTCCCCATCTTTCAGGCTAATCAACTTACGCAAGCCCTGGTGGATATTGGATTTAAACCTTATGGTATAAAAGAAATTTTTATTGCAGGCACTTCTATCAGCATCCTTAAACTACTAATCGGGCTGGTGATTGCATTGCTGGCTTCCGTTGTTATCATTGGTGGTATACAACGCATCGGTAATTGGGCTGGAAGAATGGTGCCAACAATGATAATTTTGCATTTTTTATCTACCGCTGTTATTCTATTTAACTATGCAGATCGTGTACCGCATTACTTTAAATTGATTTTTACAGATGCCTTCGCGGCTGATCATTTTCATGGCGATCCTTTCCTGGGTGGTGTTTTTGGTGGCATTATTATGTTAGGTGTACGACGTGCTACTTTTTCTAACGAGGCCGGACTAGGCACAGCGCCAATGGCTATGGGCGCTTCCAAAAGTAATGAACCTGTTAGGGAAGGATTAGTGTCTATGTTAAGTCCTCTTATTGATACTTTGTTGTCATGTTCTTTTACTGCGTTGGCAATTTTAGTAACCGATGTATGGAAGACCGAAGGAGTTAGCGGCATAACGCTCACATCGCTTGCCTATCGCAAAGGATTTCCCTATGGCGGTGATCTCATCTTGTTGATTTGTGTTTTCATTTTTGCTCTCAGCGCTTTATTTTCTTACAGCTACTACGGAAGAAAAGCGCTGGCCTTCATGGTAGGTGTAAAGGAAAGCCGGTGGTACGACTACGTTTATATTTTCACCATCGTATTAGGCGCTATCGTTTCGATGGAATTGGTGTTAAACATTATCGACATTGCATTTGCTTTGATGGCCATCCCCACTATGCTTTCAGGTTTTATGCTGGCACCTAAAGTCAGGCAAGAGGCTAAAAGATATTTTTCTTCGATTGCCCATAAACGAAAACCCGGTTAACGAAAAATTTCACGCAAAGGGCGCTAAGTATTTTCGCAAAGCCCGCAAGAGTCATTCTGCTCTTAACCCTTTGCGTTTTCTTTGCGTGTTATCTTCGCGATTTTTTTGCGTGAACAATTAGCATTTCAGTAGCTATTTAAATTTGACAAAGCCTTTATGTATGAATGCCTTTTCACGCAAAGTGTTTTCCGCAAGGAAATCGCAAAGAAAATACCACCGTGTAACCTTGAGCTTCTTGGCCTTAGTGTAATAACTGTATTCCCCATAACTTAATGACATTCCCTTAGTCATTTCGTAATGATTCACCTGGATTGGTCAGTGCTGCCTTGATCGATTCGTAGCTTACTGTAAATAACGCGATTGATAATGCCGTGAAGAAGGCAAAAACAAAAATGCTCCAATGGATATCAACGTGATATGCAAAGCCATCCAGCCATTGGTTCATGGCAAACCAGGCGAGTGGCGTGGCAATGATCATCGAGATCACTATGGATTTTGTAAAATTTTGTGATTGCAAATACACAAGGCCAGGAACAGATGCCCCTAATACTTTACGTACACCAATCTCCTTGATGCGCCGTTCGGCAAGAAAGGCGGATAATCCATACAACCCAAGGCAGGATATGAAAATCGCCAGCACGGCAAATACATTGAACAAATCGCCTAGCCGTTGTTCTGCTTTGTACAGGTTGGCCAGGTCCTGATCAAGAAAATTGTATGAAAACGGATAACCTGGATTGAGCTCTTTACAGATTTTTTCCAGCTCCCTTATGGTGGCTTCCGTCTCTCCGGATTGTGCACGCACCACTGCGTTTCCTCCCCAGGTATTTAATCGGAGTAGCAATGGCTCGATGGGTTGCTGAATGGGTTTGAAGTTGAAATCTTTTACTACTCCGACAATAACTCCTTTTTTATCCCATAGCGATAACGGTTTGCCTATTGCATTATCTACGTCCATACCGATGATGGAAAGCGTTTTTTCATTGACGATGAGATTAGCTGTATCGGCCGTGAATTCTTTTGAGAAACCACGACCGGCCAGCAATGTAGTATGAAATACATCAAAGAAATTTTCATCAATGGCAATGTTACAGAACAACGGTTGGCTGTCCGGATCTTTTCCTTCCCACTGCACATTGACAGTACCGTTTGTTAAGTTGGTTGGAAGATCACCGACAAAGGAAAAATCTTTGGTAAGTGGATTTCGTTCAAGCTCGGTTCGGAACGCCTGATATTTTCCCCATAGTTCACCGGTCATTGGAACATAAATCAGATTCTCTTTATCGAAGCCCAGGTTCCTGTTCTGTATGAATTGTAATTGATTGTAGACAACGGCTGTACCTACCAGTAATGAAATCGAAATTGAAAATTGAATCACAACCAAGGCATTACGAAAGATGCTGTTCGCTGCACCGGATTTCAGATTTCCCTTTAACACCGTTGCCGGCAAAAAGCTTGACAGGAAAAGCGCCGGATAACTTCCGGACAATAGCCCTGCTACTAAAGCGAGAGCAACAGCGCCGAGAATTAATTTCTGATCTAAGACTTCAAGCGTGAATTCCTTGCCGGAAATAGTGTTGAAGAAAGGTAACAACGCAAGCACAAGGGCAACGGCAATACATAAAGCAAGGAATGAAATTAAAAATGACTCAGCGAGAAATTGACCGACAAGTTGTGATTTCACGGCACCGGCTACCTTTCTGAGTCCTACTTCCTTCGCTCTTCTTGCGGAACGTGCTGTGGCAAGGTTCATAAAATTAATACAAGCCACCACAAGAATGATGAGGCCAATGGCTGCCAGGATAATTACGTACTGACTATTGCCCTGCCCCGGAAAATCAGCAAGCGGTTTGGGATTAAGATGGATTTCGGTAAGTGACTGCAGGCTGAGGTTTACTTTCAGGTAAAGCTCATTTGCTTTATAAATGGTATTAATGCGTTGCTCGATATTTTTTAGAGAGGCTTCTGATCGGTCTGCGTTATCGTTCAATACGATGTATGTATACCAATTGTAATTATCCCAAATATTTTCACGCAAGTCGCGGTTTGTCCGGGCGATGAAAGATATGGGTTGAATAAAGTCGAACTGCAAATGAGAAGCGGAAGGTACATTATCGATGACGCCGGTAACCGTGAAATCATCTTTATGATTTTTACGTATCATTTTACCGAGGGCGGATTCATTCCCGAAATACTTTTTTGCCATTTCTTTTGTGATCACAATTCCTTCAGGTAGTTGAAGGGCGGTCTCCATGTCACCTTCAATAAAAGTGTAGGTGAATACTTTAAAAAAATTGGAGTCAGCAAAGAATATTTTTTTCTCTTCAAACATCCGGTCTTCTACCTGGAGCAGATCTGAATTACTACCGCTAAGCCTCAGAACACTTTTGATTTCCGGAATCTCATCCTGGATGGCTGCTGCCAGCGGTGCGGGAGTTACGGCAGCGTGGATGTCAAATTCCGGAAGGGAAGCGGTGATGCGATAGGTGTTGTCAGCTTGCTTATGAAACCGATCATAACTTAGTTCATCCCGTACCCACAATAGAATAAAAATGGTGCAGGCCATCCCGATGGCTAATCCTGCAATATTGATAAAGGAGAATCCTTTATGCCTGAAAAGATTCCTGATGGCAATTTTTATATAGTTCCGTATCATATCGGTGCAAAATAATGAGTTTGGTTTCTGTTGGCCGGATTTGAAATTCCATTTGTATGCCAAGTCCGGTAACTGTGAATAGACGATGTTTTAGCTGGTGTGGTATACAGTGCTGTCCGTATTTGATCACATCTGAACGTAAGCGGTCATTATATAAAAACAAAAGGCGTTGAAGTTCAACGCCTTTTAATACCCGAAGAGAGTTTCTGATTCAATGTCGTTGAATTAAGCAAGCCCACATTATCGGGACAGCTCGCACCCCAACTCACCCCCACACAAATCCCCCTTAGAAAAGGGGGGCGTTGCATGTGTGTTGGAGGGGTTGTCAAACGTAAACTTAAAAGTCTGCAAGAAATTATTTGGAACTGGTGAGTGTGTTATTAACCCTTGATTTCTGATTACTTATTCTGCAAAAGAATTGGTGTATTGGAACACAAAGTAATCAGGTCTTCGTCATGCACAGTTTTCTTTTGATCGGCAACAATAAGGAAGTGTTGGTAGATGGTATCAAGTTCTTGTTTGTTCACCTGGTACCCTAACAATTCGAGTCTGTGCTTCAATGCAGCTCTTCCGCTTCTCGCCGTGAGCACAATGGAAGATGCAGGAACACCAACTTCCTGTGGCGTGATGATCTCATAGTTCTCAGGGTTCTTCAGGAAGCCATCCTGGTGAATACCGGATGAGTGAGCAAATGCATTAGCACCAACAATAGCTTTGTTAGGTTGCACCGGCATGCGCATCAGTTCAGATACCAGCAGACTTACTTCGTATATTTTTTCGGCCTTTATGTTCGTGGTGAGATTTAAATCTTTGTGCACCTTCATGATCATCGCTACTTCTTCCAATGAAGTGTTACCTGCGCGTTCGCCAATACCATTGATCGTTACTTCTGCTTGTCCCGCTCCATTTATAAGTCCGGAAATAGTATTCGCGGTAGCAAGTCCGAGGTCGTTATGACAATGAACAGAGAGAATTGCCTTGTCTACATTCTTAACATTGTCCATGAGATATTTAATGCGTTGTCCGTAAAGATTTGGTAAGCAATAGCCAGTAGTGTCAGGGATATTTACAACATCAGCGCCTGCAGCAATGACGGCCTCCACCATTTGTGCAAGGAAACCCAGATCAGCGCGGCCTGCATCTTCTGCGAAGAATTCTACTTCCACGCCTTTGGCCTTCGCATACTTCACTGCCCATACACCTTGTTCTAAAACTTTCTCGCGAGTGGTGTTGAATTTATGTTTGATGTGAATATCAGAAGAACCGAGACCTGTGTGAATTCGCTTACGCGTGGCATAATGCAATGCTTCGGCTGCTACATCAATATCTTCTTTCTTTGCGCGCGTCAGTCCGCACACGCCGGTCTTTACAGCTTTGGAAATTTCCACTACCGACAAAAAGTCGCCGGGACTGGAGATCGGAAATCCTGCCTCAATAATATCAACACCCAGTTCTTCGAGCGCCTTGGCAACTACGATCTTTTCATCAGTAGAAAGCTGGCATCCGGGGACCTGCTCCCCATCGCGCAAGGTGGTGTCGAAGATTTCAATTTTCCGGCTCATGCTTTATAGTTTAAAGTTCAAAATTTAAAACCTGCCTGTAGCAGGCAGGTTAAAGTCAACTGTTTACGGTTGTTAAAAGACGCACATGATCACAAACCATGTTGCCCATCGCTTCTGTCCCAAGAATTTTTTCTTGTGATGTGGATGCGTCAGCAATGTCTCTTGTGCGATAACCGTTCTTTAATGTTTTTTCTACTGCCTTGATGATTACCTCCGATTCTTCTTTTAGTCCGAAGGAAATATCCAGGAGCAATGCAGCGGATAAGATCGATGCTAATGGATTAGCAACACCTTTTCCGGTAATGTCGTGAGCGCTTCCGTGAATGGGTTCATACAATCCAACCGTATCACCAATGGACGCTGAGGCCAGCATACCCATAGACCCTGCGATCTGTGAGGCTTCATCGGTAAGAATGTCTCCAAAAAGATTTCCGGTCACTACAACATCAAAGCTCCTTGGATTTTGAATGAGCTTCATGGCAGCCGCATCAACAAACATATGATCCACTTCTATGTCTGGATATTGTTTGGCAACATCCTGAACAACGGCTCGCCAAAGTCTTGAGCTTTCCAAAACATTAGCCTTGTCAACAGATGTTAATTTCTTCTTTCTTGTTTGTGCCGCTTTGAATGCTTTGTGCGCAATACGTTCTACTTCGTAGCGAGAGTAGATCATTGTATCAAATGCGGTATCACCGTTATCTTTTCTTCCACGTTCACCGAAATAAACGTCTCCTGTTAATTCGCGGAAGAATAGAATATCAGCGCCTTTTAAAATTTCAGGTTTAATGCTGGAGGCGGAAAGAAGTTCATCAAATAATTTTATCGGGCGAAGGTTAGCATATAAGCCCAGTTCCTTTCGCATCTTCAACAGTCCTTGTTCCGGGCGAACTTTGGCAGTAGGATCGTTATCATATTTTGGATGACCTACTGCACCAAAAAGTACAGCGTCTGAATTTTTCATTTTATTCAGGCTTTCTTCAGGCAATGCTTCGCCGGTTGCTTCGATGGCCTCGTGACCAATGGTTGCATAATCATATACAAATTCGTGTCCGAAGGCTTCCGCAACCTGGTCTAATACTTTTTTGCCACTGGTTGTAACTTCTTTTCCTATTCCGTCACCGGGCAGTATGGTAATCTTTTTTTTCATCTGTAATCTTCAACTAGATTTATATCAGTAATAATTAATGTACAGCTTCAAATTTTTTGACCTCTTCCCGCAAGCTTATCAGGTAATCAATATCATCGTAGCCATTGGTCATGCATGTCTTTTTGTATTGGTTGATTTCAAAAGATTCTGATGATCCATCTTCTAATGTTACCTTTTGATTTTCAAGATCGACCGTGATGATGGTCTTTGGGTTTTTCTCTACTGCCTCCAAAGTCTTTTTCAGAAAAGCATCAGAAACCGTCACAGGCAGGACAGCATTATTCAATGCGTTATTCTTAAAGATATCGGCGAAGAAACTGGAGATCACGACACGAAAACCAAAATCTGAAATCGCCCACGCAGCGTGTTCGCGGCTGCTGCCACAGCCAAAGTTTTTGCCTGCCACCAATATCTTTCCTGAATACGTTGGATCGTTCAGTATAAAATCTTTTGGTGAGTTGTCGTTATTATATCGCCAGTCGCGAAAAAGGTTTTCACCAAACCCATCACGTGTGGTTGCCTTAAGAAAGCGCGCAGGAATAATTTGATCCGTATCAATATTTTCAATAGACAGCGGAACCGCCGTACTCTTCAATGTTGTGAACTTCTCTTTGCTCATAAAAAAAACTTTAAATTATCTTCTAACTCCCCCTTCAGGGGGCCGGGGGGTGGGTCAAACCAACTCCCTCACATCTGTAACCTTACCAGTAATCGCCGCCGCCGCGGCCATCAACGGACTTGCTAAAAATGTTCTTGACTTCGGGCCTTGTCTTCCTTCGAAATTTCTGTTGGAAGTACTGATGCAATATTTGCCGGCAGGAATTTTATCTTCATTCATTGCCAGACATGCTGAACATCCTGGCTGTCTTAATTGAAAACCTGCTTCTTCAAAGATCTTATTCAAACCTTCTTTGATAGCTTGCTCTTCTACTTGCTTCGAGCCGGGTACGATCCATACTTCCACGTTCTCAGCCTTCTTTTTCCCCTTCACAATATTGGCAACCATTCTTAGATCTTCGATTCGTGCGTTCGTACAACTTCCAATGAAAACGTAATCTACTGCTTTGCCAAGCATAGCGGCACCGGGCTCAAGTCCCATGTACTCCAATGATTTTTTGAAGGATGTTTGTTCACTGATGTCTTTTAGCTCACCAATGGTAGGAATGCGATCTGTTACTTTGATGCCCATACCTGGATTCGTTCCATAGGTGATCATCGGTGCAATGTCAGCCGCGTCGTACGTTAATACTTTATCGTAAGTCGCATCTTTGTCAGTTGTCAATTCTCTCCATTGTTTGACGAGTTTGTTGAACTGCTCACCTTGAGGAGCGTACTTCCTTCCTTTGATATAATTGAAGGTTGTTTCGTCAGGAGCAATCAATCCGCCCCGTGCACCCATTTCAATGCTCATGTTACAGATGGTCATCCGTGCTTCCATGGAAAGGCTGCGGATGGCTTCGCCAGCATATTCTACAAAATAGCCAGTAGCCCCACCTGCTGATATCTTGGCGATGATATAAAGAATAATATCTTTCGATACAACACCTTTTCCAAGCTTACCATTGATTTCGATCTTCATGGTCTTGGGGCGGTATTGCAAAATGCATTGTGTTGCCAATACTTGTTCCACTTCACTCGTACCAATTCCAAATGCAATACTTCCGAAGGCACCATGCGTTGAGGTATGGCTATCACCACATACGATAGTCATACCGGGGAGGGTAAGACCAAGTTCAGGGCCGATGATGTGAACAATTCCCTGGTAAGGATGGCCGAGACCGTACATCGTTACACCGAATTCTTCACAGTTTTTCTTTAGTGTTTCAACCTGGTGACGGGAGAGTGCTTCTTTAATGGGAAGGTGTTGATCAAGGGTAGGTACATTATGATCTGCAGTGGCGGTTGTTCTTGCGGCATTAAAAACCTTTACGCCTCTTTTACGCAAACCATCAAAGGCCTGTGGGCTGGTCACTTCATGTATGAAATGACGGTCGATGTACACAGCATCCGGGTATCCTTCGCTGTGCTTCACGATGTGAGCATCCCAAATCTTATCAAACAATGTTTTCGCTCGGCTCATATACTTCTTCTGTTTTTCTATTTTGCTTTTATCTGTATTTCAATCAATTATAACAACTGTTAGTTTGCCCCATATACTAAAAAACGAAACCGCCCCGAGGGAAAATCCATCGGGGCGGCGATATTTTTAATTTGTCTGAGCTTCTGTTTTTATCATTGAGAGAGTTAGTAACTCTTTCAGAAAAAAATATTTTTCTTAACGTACGAAGATGAGAAATCTTCACGCTTACATCAACAACTTGTAAGAAAAAATTTGCATTCGCTTACAAGTGTTTGGTCAGTTATAACAACTTTTTTGCAGCTAAGAGATATTGCATCAAACCATTTTCCCGAAATTAAAATGAAGTGTTTGATAACGGTGATTAATTATTCTTTGATGCCTCTCGTGTATGCAGAAGAAAATTGTTCATTGGGATTTGTCAGGAGAGAGAGAATGTAAGTCTTTCGATCGGGGAGGCTCCCTATGGAGCAGGCCTTATTTGAAAATTCAAATTCTAAAAACAGGAAAACTCCTATAGAGTTGGACTTTGTGTGCTATGCTCTTCCTCTTTATAGTGAATCACAATTTGTTTATACACGGAGTCACCTATCTGCACACTATGATAAATACAAACTCATCGATCATGATCAAAAATCAATTGACTACTTATTCAAGATCACTCTGGTCGGTATGGGTGCTGCAATGTCATTTTGATCAAATGCATTTTTTAATTTCTCCTGAACTCCAAAATAAACATCCCAATAGTCGGCTACCGTCGCGAAGGGTCTGACGGCCAGTGTAATCATTCCATCACCGACGCGTTGTACATTGACCGACGGCTTTGGATCTTTCAAGACTTTAGGAAAATTCATCAATTCATCTTCAACTACTTTTTTTACCTTTTGAATATCGTTGGAAGGAGACACCGCCATGGTAATATCGACACGTAGGTTACCGTGTTTGGAGTAGTTGATGATGGTGTTGTTCGAGACAGCGCCATTGGCGAGGATTACAGTTTTGTTTTCCGGCGTTAAAAGAATGGTGTTGAAGATTTGAATTTCACTTACTACTCCGGTTTGTCCTTGTGATTCGATGAGATCGCCTACTTTAAAGGGTTTAAAAACCAGCATCAAAACACCGCCCGCAAAATTTGCCAATGAACCTTGCAAAGCTAAACCAACTGCCAGGCCAAGGGCGCCAACTACTGCAATGAATGAAGTGGTTTGTATTCCCAACATTCCGGCAACGGTGATCAGCAATAGAATTTTCAGACCTATACTGATCATGCTCCTTAAAAAGGACTGAAGCGAGAAATCGATCTGTCTACGTTCCATGCTACGGCTCATCTGACGTGTCAGCCAGTTGATGACATAGAGACCAAGAACAAAAACTACAATGGCGCCAAGAACTTTGGGCCCATAGATAAAGAGCCAATCGATAAGTCGGTCGGTGTAAGCTGTTAACTGTTCCATAAAGGCTGGGGGTTTATAGAAAGAAAACAACTTTATGAACCATAAGTTATTCCGTTAAAAAGGTTTTTGGTTTGCAGATCAAGGGACCTTCGCAGCATTAGTATCCCTACAACTTTAAGATGAAATGATGGGACGCTATCTGGAATCCCATGTTCAGGTAAAGGCGGTGGGCGTCGAAACGAGTGTGGCCTGAGTCAAGATGAACGGCATCAAGATTTTCTTTGCGGGCAAGGTCGATGATATAATTCAGCAATTTTTTTCCATAGCCATTCTTGCGATAATCAGGCAAGGTTGACAGGTCATCGATGTAAATAGTTTTTCCTCCATATAAAGTCTGCATTCTTCTGAAACCTGCGAAAGCAACAGGCTTGTTATCTTCTTCGATGTAAATGATAATGAAGCCTTCCTGCTCTCTCATTTCGTTCACCATCTTGAGAACGCTTTCTTTTTGCAGATGAGGTCTCAGCACTTGTATCACTTCCCAACAAGAAAGGATTTGTTCATCGGTGGATGCTTGCTTTATGATGTTCATAAGTTCTTGTACTATTTAAGATCAGTCTTTGTGCATGGGAGATAATGTGCACCGGCAAGTTAGTGATATTGTAATGTTGGAACTTCTCCGTAAAAAGAAATTATTTCGGTGAGATGTGAGCCACAAAGGAGAATTTTAAACTTCGCATAAGCATTGGTGGTAATTGCAAAGTGAAAAAGAGTATTAATGAAGTCTGTATCTTATCACGTGGGGCATCCGGTAATAAAAAAGTTAGATACTGAAGTGTAAACAGATGGATAATTAGTTCGTTTTACTACCTTGGTTGATTAGTACGAAAACCTAATACTTAATTTGTCACTACTTATTTATAATTAAACCAACGAATGAACATGAAAAGCGTATCACAGTATTTAACCATTAGTATTTTAATGGTCTTTATCTCTTTCCCGGCATTTACACAAAAGGTACTTTCCACAATCCTTAAAAAAGGTGAGATACGCATCGGGATGACGGGAGAACAGCCACCCTTCACAATGAAAGCAAAGAATGGAGAGTTGATTGGTTATGAAGTTGATTTGGCGAATGCACTTGCAAAAAACATGGGTGTGAAACTTAAACTGGTCGAGATGCCTTTTTCGGATTTGCTGGGAGCGCTCAAAGCAGGTAAAATTGATGCAGTCATGTCGGGTATGACAATAACACCCGAGCGAAATCTGGAAGTGCTTTTTGCAGGTCCATATACACTTTCAGGGAAATCTATTCTTACGAAATCAAAACTGATCAGTGAGATTTCAGCAGCTAACGATACAAAATACAGGATCGTTAGCCTTAAAGGATCAACAAGTGAGGAATTTATCGAAAATTATATGTCCAGGCATGAAATAATTCTTGTGGACAATTACGATGATGGCGTTGAAATGGTATTAAATGATAAGGCTGATGCCATGGTTGCCGACAAACCGATTTGTGTAATTACAATAATGAAAAATCAGGGCAAAGATCTGGTCACCTCCGATAAGCCATTAACCATTGAGCCTATTGGGATGGCATTGCCTTCAGACGACCCTCAATTCCTAAATCTGGTTGAAAATTATATTTCATCATTAGAACTTTCCGGAGCCTTACCGCTTCTCGAGAAGACGTGGTTTCAAGATGGAACATGGATGTGGAATGTAGAGTAAATGTTATAGGTATCTTAAGGTTTGGAATCCAGTGGCAACATATAGCGCTTAAACGAAGTTGCAGGGACCCTTCTTCGTTATAAAAGAATCATTTGGCTAAAGGTATGGCTATGCTTTCGAAAAAGCAGAGAGATGAGCAATAAAAGAGATTATCGGTATTGCTGATATTCGGGTGTTGTGCCTCATGCGCTTGGACAGATTATACCCAAAGAAATAAAGATGAACGACCTAATTAGAATTTTAGCAATCGGACTTCTGGCGAGCACCACTTGTATTGGACAAGGTGATTTAACCGACAAACTAAAACAACCTATTCCAGATTTACCGCGGACAGATCTGACTTCGGTTAAAATGAGTCAAGACACGATTGCAAAGTTGATTCAAACAATCAACTCAAATCCTCCAAACGACTTTAGGGGATTGGTAGTAATAAAAGATAACAAATTAGTTGTTGAGGAATATTTTAATACTTATTGGAGGGAGACGATTCACGATATCCGATCCGCTGGTAAAAGTGTGACGTCTTTACTTTTGGGAATAGCTATTGACAGAGGTTTAGTCATAAGTACCGAGCAAAGTATTTATTATTTTTTCCCGAGTCCTAAGTTTATTCGTCCTGACAAAGACGGACACCAGGATATTAAGATCAAACACCTGCTTGCGATGTCTTCCGGACTCAGCGCAGACGACAATGATGAGAATTCTGCAGGCAGCACTGGAAACTGGCTCACAAATGACAATTGGGTGAACTTTGCCATTTCTCTACCGATGAGTTTTGCTCCAGGACAGAAATATGTCTACAATGATGTTTGCCCAATGCTTGTTGGCGCAATTATAGAAGAAGCATCGGGTAAAAAGCTTTCGGACTTTGCTGTAGAAAACCTATTCACACCTTTAGGAATAAGAGAGTTCTATTGGTACACCGCGTCAAATGGTAGAACCGGACCGATGGGTAATTTGTATTTATCAGCATTAGACTTTGCGAAACTTGGGCAACTGATAATCAATAAAGGTCAATGGCAAGGGAAAAAGATTGTCAGTTCGACATGGATTAATGAAATATCCAAGAAACGATTTGACATCTCAAAGGATGACCCGTTTGCCAACTCTTATGGTTATTTTTGGTTCACTATGACAAAGGAAGTTAATGGCAAAAAATACGACTGCATTTATGCCTCTGGAAATGGCGGCAATCTACTGTTTGTTGTACCAAGTGAGAATCTGGTTGTAAGCCTGATTTCCAGTGCATACGGACAGGGGTATGGACATCTAAGAAGTCATAACATTTTTGAATACGTATTGAAGTCATTGAATAAAAACTAATTCTATATAATTGACAAGTAGGACAATAAGGAATAAGACCAGATGCGCACCAGGCACAACATATAAGGCTTAAACGAAATCCCGCGCGCAGAGAATTGGCCCACGAAGTTCAGGCGAAGTTACAGGGCCCTTCTTCGTTATAAAAGAATCACTTTGCTAAAGGTGTGGCTATGCTATTAATAGCAGAGAGACGAGCAATAAAAGAGAATATATCAGTATAGCTGATATTTGGGTGTTGGAGGGCACGACCACAAAATCAAAAAAAACAGATTTGTCAGTCAATCATTTTTTTGATGAAAAGGCTGTTTCCCGATTGGGAAATTTCAGTATCTTTGTAAAAGATTGAATGGAACGACCCAATTTTGAGATAGAGTTATTGCCGGAGGTAATTGATTTTCTAAATGGTCTTGACGAGAAGACACGTGGAAAAATCTATTACAACATGAAGAAATCCCAATTCATCTATGAGCAAGAGTTATTTAAAAAACTCAATGAGTTTATATGGGAATTTCGGACTTTGTATAATGGTAAATACTATAGACTGTTGTCTTTTTGGGATAAATCAGACGGACCATTGGTTGTTGCAACTCATGGATTTATAAAGACAACAGCGAAAACACCACCAAAAGAAATTGCCAGAGCAGAAGAGATTAGGAGACAGTACATTGCCTACCGGCAGGCAGGTTTGGAAAATAAGAATAGAACTAAAAGAAAATAATTATGGGAAAGAAATTTAAAACCGTATCACTTGATACCATGATTGACAAACATATTGGAAAACGAGGAACTCCAAAAAGAGAAGCTTTTGAAAACGAATTACGAATTGATTTACTTGGACACGCAATCAAACGAGCAAGACAAGAACGTAATTTAACTCAAGAACAATTGGGAGAATTAGTTGGCGTTCAGAAAGCACAGATTTCTAAAATAGAGAACAGTGTAAAGAACGCACGATTTGAAACAATCATAAAAGTTTTTGACGCATTGGGAGCAAAAGTGAATTTCAACGTAGAGTTGAATAAAAAGAAATTTGCTTATTGAGAAGAAATGTGGCGCCCACAACATATAAGGCTTAAACGAAATCCCACGCGCAGAGAATCGGCCACAAAGCTCAGGCGAAGTTGTAAGTACCCGTTAGTGAAGAACACCAACTAAGGCGGAGGGGCTATCTAGCCCCAATCTGGTCCGGGCATAATGCTCAAACGTGTGTAACCCATCTTCATGAATTCTAGTCTAAGGGATAAATCAACTCAGACTATGAATCGAAAATTTTTCATCTTTAGCATCATCACCTGCATCTTTTCCTGGACATGCTGGTTGCCTATCATCGGAGCATTAGAAGCAAGTCCATTTGAATCACCGTTGAGTGTTTTACTGATCTTCTTTCTTGGTGCTTATGCACCAACCATCACAGGGCTGGTTCTCACGTTCTGGTATGACGGCCGTGAAGGAATCAGAACGTTGCTGAAGCGCATTGTAAGCATTCGCGTTGGATTTCGCTGGCTGCTGATGAGTCTTCTCACAGGGCCGGTCTTGTGGGGACTGGCAGTGATAGTATATGCAACATTCGGTGGGCAGGTGGGAAATGTTAACTACGGATTGCTACCCTGGATTCCTGTCGTATTTATTGTTCCCGTTATTTTCGGGCCGCTTGCGGAAGAAATCGGCTGGCGGGGGTTTGCTCTTCCTCAACTTGATCACAGAGATAAACCGGTGCAGAGCAGTATCATCATCGGGTTCGTATGGGCGCTCTGGCATACTCCTCTGTTCTGGGCGAAGACCGGAACGGCTATCAGTGGTTTCCCGGTCGGCATCTCGCTCGTTTGCATATTTTTCCTTGCCGTTATTGGTTCAAGTTTTATTTACACATGGTTGTTCAACCGTACAGGAGAAAGCTTGTTCCTCGCCATCATGCTTCATCTAAGTATGAATTCCAGCGGAACCATTTCCGGGATGTTGTTTCCAGATCTGGATGCTGATCAGAAATTGTCCATGTATCAACATTACGTATTCATTGTGTGGCTGATTGTATTGACGGGTGCATTGGTCGTGAAGAAGCAGGATTTAAAATATATACGTCGAACTCCATCTATATAAAATCAACACCTGCGATTCAGGATTACCCTGGACACAATTTGCCAGTCACCTTTAAGTTTCAAATCATTTTTTAACAGCAATCATGATTCCCGTTGCCCAGACTTGTTTTGTAACGGATAAGTCTTCACGCTTCTCTAGCGTATCGATAAGATTCATTGCTTTAAATAAAAAATGTGCAGACGCAATCACTAGACACATCTGCACATCGGCTAATTTGCTAATCGCCAAATTAATTAATCATACTCGCTTCAACCGTAGCCTTCTCAGGTCTTAGTTGACGAACAGCGGCGCCGGCCTGCCAGAGTTCGCTTTCGCGAAGTTCTTTCAGTTCTTCGGCAAGTTTTTCACGGTAGTCAGGTTTGCTGCAAGTGTCGATAGTGCGTTTTGCTTCGGCACCTGTAGCTACACTGTTATACAACTCCTGGAACACAGGAAGTGTCGCTGCTTTGAATTTTTTCTTCCAGTCTAAAGCGCCCCGTTGTGCAGTAGTGGAACAGTTAGCATACATCCAGTCCATTCCGTTCTCAGCAACGAGCGGCATAAGACTTTGCGTAAGTTCTTCAACAGTTTCGTTGAAAGCCTCAGAAGGTGTGTGACCATTAGCACGAAGTACTTCATATTGCGCTTCGAAAATTCCAGCGATAGCACCCATTAGTGTACCGCGCTCTCCGGTAAGATCTGAGTATACTTCTTTTTTGAAATCTGTTTCAAATAAATAACCAGCTCCCACGCCAATACCTAGTGCGATGGCTTTAGTTTTTGCATTGCCGGTTGCATCTTGAAACACAGCGTAGCTTGCATTGATACCTTTACCTTGCAAAAACAATCTGCGAACAGATGTGCCAGAACCTTTTGGCGCTGCAAGAATTACATCCACATCTGGTGAAGGAACAATATTCGTTTGATCTTTGAATGTGATGCCAAATCCGTGAGAGAAATATAAGGTCTTTCCTTTCGTGATATATTGTTTGATCGTTGGCCAAAGTGCAATCTGTCCTGCATCGGAGAGAAGGAACTGAATAACGGTTCCTTTTTGTGCAGCTTCTTCAATTTCGAATAAAGTTTTACCGGGAACCCAGCCATGTTGTACAGCTTTATCCCAAGTTTTAGAACCTTTGCGCTGACCAACGATTACGTTGAACCCGTTATCACGGAGGTTCAATGCCTGTGCTGGTCCTTGCACTCCATATCCGATAATTGCAATGGTTTCATTCTTCATTACGTCCAATGCCTTTTCCATTGGGAATTCTTCCCGTGTTACGACTTCTTCTATTACACCGCCAAAGTTGATCTTTGCCATAATTAGTTATTGGTTATTTGTTATTAAGTTATTTGTTTCATTTCATTCGCTAATCAGCACATTTGCTAATTCGCTAATTTTTCTTCCGGAATTCTGCATCCGTGCTTCTCACTGCGTTCGTAGTAAGCATCGCTTCCCTCATAATAGTTAGCGTACTCCACTTCGATGAGTTTCTCCAGTTGATGTTTTACTTTTTCCATCAAATCATCTGTAGTATAAAGCAGGAGAATCGCTCCTCCTCTGTAAAAATCGCCTTCCATCTCGTGGGCGATCAGCTTCTTTATGCGCACACGACGGCGGTTCAATACATTTACAATCCGGTTAAGAACGGTAAAGTTATTGTCGGCCATCAGTTCAAGGGTGAATTCTTTTTTCATTTCACGTTGAGCATTCATAGTCTTTATTTATTTCTTGGTTGGTGGTTCCAACAAAACATCCGATACACAACCACCTGCAGGTACCATAGGGAATACATTGTCTTCTTTGCCTACAACAACTTCAAGGAAGTAAGCTGTTTTTGAATTCATCATTTCCTTAACGGCGTCCTGTAACTCTTCACGCCTTTCCACTTTTCTGGCGGGAATGTTATAGGCTTGAGCAATTTTTACAAAGTCGGGGTTTATCATCTCTGTAAACGAATATCGTTTTTCATGGAAGAGCTGTTGCCACTGGCGAACCATACCGAGGAAGCTGTTATTCAACACCATGATCTTGACAGGAATATCATATTGCATGATGGTGCCAAGTTCCTGCACCGTCATTTGGTATCCTCCGTCACCAATTACGGCTACAACTTGTTTGTCAGAACCCATTTTAGCGCCCATAGCGGCCGGCAAAGCAAAACCCATCGTTCCTGCGCCGCCAGAGGTTACGTTAGTCCGGGGATTTTTAAACTTGTAATACCGGGATGCAGTCATTTGATGTTGACCTACATCGGTTACGAGAATCGCTTCGCCTTTCGTTATTTCTGTTAACTGATGAATCGCTTCAGCCATAGTAAGTTGTTCACAATTTGGCTTGCATTCTTTTTGAATGATCTTTTGATTTTCGATCTCGTTCAGATCATGGAATTTCTGTACCCAATCTTTATGCTGATTCGGTTTAACCTTTCCTATCAATGCCTGCAATGCTTCTTTGGCATCAGCATTCACCGCTACTTCAGCTTTAATGATTTTGTTAATCTCAGCTTTATCAATTTCGATATGAATAACTTTTGCCTGCGTTGCGTACTTGGAGACATTTCCGGTTACACGATCATCAAAACGCATTCCTATACCAATCAACACATCACATTCGTTGGTGAGTATGTTTGGTCCGTAATTTCCATGCATGCCGAGAAAGCCTACATAGTTGGGATGATCAGTAGGGAAACTTCCCAGGCCTAATAAAGTACAGGCTACTGGTATTCCTGTTTTCTCGGAAAAAGCTTTCAATTCTTCACTGGCGCCTGACAATAAAATTCCCTGGCCCGCAAGAATGTATGGCCTCTTCGCATTGTTGATCAATTCAACGGCAGCGTCCACTTCCGACATTTGTAAAGTGGGGGTGGGCCTATATGTTCTGATCTTATTGCATTTCTCATATTCAACCGCTTCGATCATTTCGTTTTGAGCATTCTTTGTAATGTCAATCAACACGGGTCCCGGCCGACCTGATGAAGCAATGTAAAATGCTTTCGCTACAGCAGGGGCAATATCTTTCGCTTCGGCAACTTGTATATTCCATTTGGTAACCGGAATGGTAGTGTTCATTACATCTGTTTCCTGAAACGCATCGGTTCCCAGTAAATGAGCAAATACCTGTCCCGTTATACAGACCACAGGTGTAGAATCAATGAGGGCATCAGCAAGTCCGGTGACCAGGTTGGTAGCGCCGGGACCAGAAGTAGCAAATACAACACCGGGCTTGCCACTTACACGTGCAAAACCTTGTGCGGCGTGTATCGCACCTTGTTCATGTCTTACTAATATGTGATTTAGTTTATCAGCATAGTGGTACAGGGCATCATACACGGGCATGATGGCTCCTCCAGGATAACCGAAGATCGTTTTCACACCTTCTGCCACCAGCGAACGAAGCAAGACCTCCGATCCGGAGATTTGCTTTTTCGGTTCAACTTCGTTTTGTTTTCCTGTTTTAGTCTTCGTCAGTAACGCATCCATCGGCAGCAGTTTTTACTTGTTTTGCATACTTTAATAAAATTCCGTTTTTAGCTTTCAACCCGGGTTGTTTCCAGGCTGCTTTACGTTTGGCAATGGTCTGTTCGTCTACGAGGAGATTGAGTGTATTTTTTTTGACGTCAATCTCAATGATATCATTGTCTTCAACTAATCCGATCAATCCTCCTTCATGTGCTTCGGGTGTAATGTGACCAATGAGAAAACCATGTGACCCACCAGAGAAGCGACCGTCCGTGATCATCGCTACGCTTTTACCAAGACCAGCACCCATGATGGCAGAAGTTGGTTTTAACATCTCCGGCATTCCGGGTGCACCACGTGGTCCGACATATCGTATTACTACAACATCACCGGCTTTTACACGACCGCTGGCGATCCCATCGACCAGTTCAAATTCACCATTAAACACGCGTGCCGTGCCTTTAAATTTTTCACCTTCTTTACCGGTGATCTTCGCTACAGAACCTTTCTCCGCGAGATTGCCATAGAGAATTTGCAAGTGCGCTGTTTCCTTTAACGGACGCTCAATCGGATAAATAATATCCTGTTTATTGAAGTCCAGTGATGGAGCAGCCTTAACATTTTCAGCTATGGTCTTTCCGGTTACTGTCATGCAATCACCATGAAGGAAACCTTTTTCAAGAAGATATTTCATCACGGAAGGAACGCCACCAACTTTATGAAGCGCATCCATCAGGTATTTTCCACTGGGCTTGAAGTCGGCAAGCAAAGGTGTTTTGTCAGAGATGCGTTGGAAATCTTCCTGAGTGATTTTTACACCGGCAGATTTTGCCATTGCGATCAGGTGAAGAACAGCATTCGTTGATCCGCCCAATACCATCACCACTGTGATTGCATTTTCAAACGCTTTGTGCGTCATGATATCGCGCGGCTTCAGGTCCAGCTCTAATAATTTCTTAATGGCTTTTCCGGCTGCGGCACATTCGTCTTTCTTGTCTTTGCTTGTTGCAGGATTTGAAGATGAGTAAGGCAACGACATTCCCAATGCTTCAATAGCGGAGGCCATTGTGTTGGCAGTATACATTCCGCCGCATGCGCCTGCACCTGGACAGGAATTTTTAACAATACCTTTAAAATCTTCCGGACTTAATTTGCCCGCAAGCTTTTCTCCCAATGCTTCAAATGCTGAGATGATGTTAAGTTCTTTTCCTTTCCAGTCGCCTCCGGCAATTGTTCCTCCATATACCATAATTGATGGACGGTTCAACCTTCCCATAGCGATGAGTGCGCCGGGCATATTTTTATCACATCCTACAACAGCAATGAGACCATCATAATATTGTGCACCACATACAGCTTCTATAGAATCAGCAATGATCTCGCGGCTCACTAATGAATAGCGCATGCCTTCTGTTCCATTGCTCATGCCATCGCTTACCCCGATGGTGTTAAAGATCAATCCCACGAGTTCGTTATCCCAAACGGATGTTTTTACGTCTTGTGCAAGCGCATTCAAATGCATGTTACACGTGTTCCCATCATACCCTGTGCTCACAATTCCTACCTGCGCTTTCTTCATGTCTTCGTCTGTAAGACCAACGCCATAAAGCATGGCCTGTGCGGCGGGCAGGGTTTCGTCCTGTGTTAATGTCTTGCTATACTTATTCAACTCCATTTAAAAAATTCCTCTATATAATTACGTAACTAAATGACTTCTCTAATACCTGGCTGCGATACGCTTCCTGTATCAATGCGCCTATGCTGTCTTCCCATTTTTTCTTAAAAGGTTTTGCATCGATAGACTCTACACCTGCGATCTCCGCACCGGTGCTGCAAAGAAATGCACTCTCTGCAGTTTCCAGTTCTTCGATGCTGATCAGCTTTTCCGTTACCGGAATATCAAGTTCACGGCAGATGTTCATCACGATGGATCGTGTTATGCCCGGAAGGATATGACCTTTTGGTGGCGTAATCAATTCGCCATTCTTCTCGATGAACAGATTTGTGCTTGGCGCTTGCGCCACATAACCGTTCATGTCGAGCATGAGGGCTTCATCGTAGCCTCTTACTTTTGCTTCACTGGTAGCGAGAATTCCATTCACATAATGACCCGTTACTTTCGCTTCTACCTTGATGGACTCAGGATTGGGACGTTGGTAAGAAGAGATGCAAAGACGAACAGGTTTGTCGCCGAGGTATTTGCCCCATTCCCACGCACAGATCATGAGAAACACATCTTTTGGCTGTGTGAGGTTCATGTTCGGACTACAATACACCAATGGTCTGATGTAGGCATCCGTGAGATTATTTTTGCTGAGTACCTGATACGTGATTTGTACAAGTTCATCGGTGCTGTAATCAAAGGGTATGTTCACCAGAGAGCAACTGTTTTTCAATCGCTCAAAATGTTCATTGGCCTTGAAGATCTTTACGCCGTTTTGCGTTTGATAAGAACGAATGCCTTCGAATACACCATAGCCATAATGAAGCGATTGACTGAACAGGTCAACATGTGCATCAATAGCCTTGATGAACTTGCCGTTCAGAAAAATTACCGTGTCTTCATTATAGTACATATAACAATTGTTAGTTCGTTCTAACGTCTAAAAAACAAAACCGCCCCGAGGTTGTCGGGGCGGTTCATGATAAATTCTTTCGTTAAAGCAATATCATCTCCACCCCTGTTTTCGAAGCAGTAGCACGATGACGTTGACCACAAGCACAAACAAACCGTTGCTTACAGGTGATCCTGCGCCTGACAAGTGTTTGGATATTTGTGATATGTGCGACATATAATTTTGTAGTAATACAAGGTTCACAAATTTGTGATTAGTATTCAAGATAAATGTGAAAAATTTTTATTTCATGAACAGTTGTTAGGAGTTGAGATTTTAAATGTAGTTGTTGTACAGGGACACCAATTGGTCAATGAGAAATCGCAGGAGAAGGTATTCATGGGTGCATTAATTGAAAAATCATTCAAATCAATTGGTCAAAATTCTATTTCAGTTGACTCGTTAAACTTTAATAGATCAGAAGTGATTTTAAACTATTTTTTTCTTTCTAACCAGATTTTCAGATTTCTAATGGAAACGGAAATTTTTTAACAAGCATGCAGTGTACCTCGTTGTATCGAATGGCAAAACCATTGGATTCTTTTTCAGCGAATTGATTTGTGATATTATCTGTTTTTGAAAGCGTGAACCCAGACCTTGTAATTGCTCGTTGTACCAATCGGTTGCATTTTGAATATCCTGTAGGGCCTCAGATTCAATTTTAATTTTATACCTGGTCATTTGTCAGGGCTTAAGCTTTTTTGAAGCTTCCGTCCAATCCAACATTCTTTCAGGATTTTGTTTGACTTTTTCTATACGGTCTAAAACCAATCGTTGGTGTTCAATAGGTATATCCATGTTCTCACTCCAAATCACCTCATTCAATTTTAACTTTTCATCCGGAGAAAGTTGCTTTACTACATCTACCAATTGCTGAAAACTAAGATTAATATTCAAGTGTATACTTTCCATATTCGTTTATTTAAAAGAACTGATTTATGGGATATTTTTCATTTGTACGAAGCATGTCTGTAAAGATAGAGAAGGTTGCTGTAAAATGGAAGGTCAATGATGTAAGGCTCTCTTTAGAAATATGCTCTCCCTCTTAGATTCTCATATCTAAATTCTCACATCTCACATCTGATTTTACCTTTTTAACTTTTTGTTTTTCTTATGCCGATCCTTATCGCGAAGCGATTTCTTTTTGAGGTTCTTTTTAAAAGCTTCGGTGAGATCAATACCGGTTTGATTGGCAAGGCAAATTAAAACCCACAATACATCCGCCATCTCATCGCCGAGATCCTTGTCTTTGTCGGAAGTTTTTTCTGATTGCTCTCCGTAACGACGTGCAATGATGCGTGCCACTTCGCCTACTTCTTCCGTTAAGATGGCCATGTTGGTAAGTTCATTAAAGTAACGAACTCCGGTTGTATTGATCCATTGGTCAACTTGTTGTTGAGCTTCGTGTATAGTCATGAAAAAATATAATTCAATTCTAAATTGAAAACATTCTGATATTTCCTCTTTTCAGGAGGCTCCTACGGAGCCAGAGCCTGCAAGGTATCAATTCTATAGACAGGAAACTCCTACGGAGTTGATTGTTGTTGGAGTTCAATACACACTATCAAGTTCATAAAAGCTCCATAGGAGCTTCCTGTTTATAGAAGATAAAGTTATACAAGAAATAATGGCTCCGTAGGAGCCTCCTGAATAATTTCTCAACACTTCGAAAGAAATTTCCTGTACTGGAAATGACGTATTATACTTAGTAGATCTCAAGCATCCCTATTTCTTCGAGATCAAAAAATGATAAAATCTCTGATCTTTTCTCTAGGAGTCTTTGAAGAATATAATTTGTTGAAGAATTACCAAATCTTAACCACACAATTTCAAAGTCACTCTTAATGCTGGGCGGACATCAGTAACATGCAAACATCCGGGGAAATTCGTTTGAACCTTTTTTAGTATTCTGTAGGAAATATTTTCGTCGAAGATGAGAGTCATTTATTTTTGGCAAGGATCATCAAACAACAACTTTCGATTTCCTCTCCCGGTCAGCTGAATAAGCCAGGCAAGCAAGTATCTGCTGCTTATTTATTTGAGGAAAATCCTCAAGTATCTCCTCAAACGACATTCCGGAAGCTAACCAACCCAAAACATCATAAACGGAAATGCGGGTACCCTTTATGCATGGCCTTCCAAATCTTATCCCGGGATTTATCTCAATATGTTCCTTGTAGTCCATATAGCAATTTAAGACTTTTACGGCAATCAGCAATCAATCCAATTCCTCAAACGCAATATCCAACACAGGATATTTTTGATAACCACGAAAATCAAAATGCCACCACTCGGCGGAGTTCACACGAAAACCACATTTGTTCATAACATCAATTATTAAACTGCGATTTTTTTTCACTTCGGGATCTTGCAAAGGAAAATCAGGCCGTGCTTCTTTGACAAAAGCATCGTAGCCGGTTGGCATCTTCAACTCTTTTTTTGTTTTCAAATCAATTAATGTCATGTCAATAGCGCATCCGCGATTGTGTCGTGAACCCCGATAAGGTGAGGCAACAAAATTTGTGTCTCGATAAACTTCGTAAAATTTTACGGTTGCTGCGTAGGGACGGTAAGCATCAAATATTTTTATGCCCACATTGTGTTTAGAAAATTCTGCCTGCGCTTTCTTTAGAGCTTCTGCCACCGGTCGAATGGCAAATGCCCTTGGTTGATTGTAAATCTTTTCTCCTGTGAAATTATTGGTCGTTGCGTAACGAATATCTAAAACGATACCTGGAATAAATTTTTCAAGATCTATTAGTTCTTTGTTTGAATCCGATTTTACCTGTTTCTGGTACTCGTTGAAAGTTAATGGCTGAAGACCATACTTGTACTGTGCATGAGCGGAAATAAAAAACACTGAAAGCAGGCAACAAAAAAAATAATTCATCAACGTATTGAATCAGCTTTATGAAATTCATCCAGGCATTTCAGCATCGCGACAGCAAGATCATAATCGGATGCGCTAAGGATGTAGTCGTCTTCAAATTTACACCAATCCAGAAAACGTTTTGCATCTTTCTCATTTAAGTGCGTTACCTTTTTTACAACATCCAGGTTATACTTTGATTCAATGATTATTTCATTTCGCCTCTGTTTCCTGTACAATTCCAATTTATCTCTCTGCTTACCTTCTTTACTAAAAAGATCATACAAAGCCGATACAGGTCCCTTTAACCTGACAGATGGATTTAACATACTTCCGTCTCCATTCTCCGGTGGTAGTGTGTAGCCTTTGGGAATGTTGAGACTAAATTCGTTTTTCTCGGCAGGCATGTGAAGATCTAATACCTCTTTCTTGAATTCATCAAAACTCATGAACGCATTCACCACAACGGGTTCGAGTTCATAGGTTTTGGAATTCATCTCAATAATTACATGATAAACACTTCGTGCATCATCGCTTTTAAGATGTAGCCGATACTTGTCAAAGCCCACAGAAGAAAATATTAGTGTATCAGACCGGTCAATGATAATAGCAAAATGGCCACGTTCGTCAGTCGTCGTACCTTGACTGGAGTTCTTTGTATAGATATGCACGTAGGGAACAGGAGACTTGCTCTCTTTGTCAATCACGGCCCCGGAAATCTTGATTGGGGACTGAGCATAAATTACAGGTACCGCTAAATGACTCATCACAAAGCAGACAATGAAGGCCAAACAGGAGTGATTAGCCCAAAAGAGCAGAATAGATCTCAAGGTTTTCGTCATCAAAACAGCAGAAAGTGACTTCACTGACATAAGGATGATCGCCACCCAAAAAAAGTCTTACTTCACTGAAAGCTATTTCTGCAGCTCTTTTCCTGGGGAAACCATAAACGCCGGTACTTATGTTTGGGAAAGCCAACGAAGTGACGCGGTTCTCATTGGCCAGTTTGAGGCTGTTTCGATAAGCATTCGCCAATAGCAGTTCTTCATTATTGTTTCCTCCGTACCAAACCGGCCCGACTGTATGAATAACATACCTGGCTTTCAGATTGCCGCCGGTTGTAATAACGGCTTCTCCTGTCGCGCAACCTCCTTGTTTATTCCTGATTTCAATGCATGCTTGCAAAATCGCAGGGCCACCCGCTCTGTGGATGGCGCCATCAACACCGCCTCCGCCTAGCAAACTATTATTAGCCGCATTGACGATTGCATATACGTCAAGTTTTGTAATGTCACCTTTGATGAGGCGAATACTCATACTTTATTTTTTGTGTCAATAATTATGGTGACAGGCCCATCATTGATCAATTCAACTTTCATGTCGGCTCCAAACTCTCCCGTTTGAACGGCTTTTCCCAACGCGATCGTCAATGAATTTACAAACCTGTTGTACAAGGGAATGGCGATTTCAGGTTTCGAGGCTTTAAGGTAAGAAGGACGATTACCTTTCTTTGTGCTGGCGTGCAGCGTAAATTGACTTACTGCAATAATATCACCGGCAATATCTTTGACACTTACATTCATTACACCGTCAGCATCACCAAAAATTCTAAGGTTTACAATTTTATTAGAGAGCCATTCAATGTCTTCGTCATTGTCTGCATCCTCGAAACCTATCAATACAAGTAGTCCTTTCTCAATGCTGGCTTTAGATACTCCATTAATTTTAACCGACGCGCTGATAACCCTTTGAATGACTGCGATCATTGAACTATATTTTTTGTGGAATAAATATAATTCAATTGTTGTTAAGAGATCAGAATTGTTGCAACCTCATTGATTCATGAATATGAACTCCGCGTTGTTCGAGCATTGCATAATGTAGCATTGCGCTAGCGACTTTGTCTGAATCGATCGCATCGTATTTTGCAGGAATCAGAAAATTAAAATACTTAAATAGAAATGTAGCCGCGCCTTCACCTGATCTTTTTTCTGAGCGATGCCCAAGTAACAATGACGGCCTGAAAATGTGTAAGGCATCAAACCCAACGGAGGTAATAGCTTCCTCCACTTCGCCTTTCACACGATTGTAATAAACAGAGGAATTCTTATTTGCCCCCAGGGCAGAAACCAAAAGGTATTGCTTAGCACCCAGTTCTTTCGTTAGTCGGGCTAACGTCAAAGGATATTCATAATCTACTTTTCTAAACGCCGGTTTAGAGCCGGCTTGTTTCATGGTTGTACCGAGACAACAAAATACATCATCTGCTTTTAGCTGAATTGAATCAACGTGCAGTTGGTCAAGATCAATTACAAAGTTTTCAAGTTTTTGGTGGATCTGATGAATAGGTTTTCGTGTCACCGCTTTCACGATGTCGTACCGGTTACTATCCAGTAAGAGGTTTAAAAGTTGATTACCGATGAGCCCTGTTGCACCCGCTATTAATGCGGTCTTCACAATTGTGGAAGCTGCGACCGCTCCCAGGTAAGGAATTTGTCAACTTCAGAAGTAATGGAGCTGTACACCCACATCAATACTGCAAAGTCATCAGTGAGCCCGGCAATAGGAACAAGGTCAGGCAAAAGATCCATGGGATTTACAAAGTAAACAATAGCCGCTACTACGAGCAGCATTGTTTTCCATGAAACATCCCGGTAGTGACCAAGCGCGTAAGCTTTGCTTAACCTCCCGAAAACACAGATATGCGACTTGAGTGAAGTGGCATTTACATTTTTCCAGTTAATGTTTTGGCTCTTGTGAAATAATTGAGCGACCAGTCCTAATAGCCGGTTTTTCCTGCTCAATATGCCAGAGGCTTGCTGTAAAGCCTTTTGAAAGAAAATATTCTTAAAGTTCATAATCTATCGAATGCTATAAACGAAAACATTTCATTACAAGTTCCATGCTAAAAAGTACGCTGTATCTCTTTTTTAAGCTCCGACAACGCATGCATTATCGGATCGGCTTCTTTTTCGATTGTCTTCTCAAATATCTTTTTTGAAAGATCAAGACTGGAAGAATCCGCTCCCATATGCGAGGATGAATCATTAATGGTAACAATGAGATCTTCTTTTGCACCTTTAATCAGGCTCCACACTTCTTCACTCATATACACCTGTTGGGATACATTATGGTTATACTCATTCCTGATTTCATTAAGGAGAAGCTGATGAAATTCGCGTGCCGGCATGTTCGAAGTATTTAACCTTACGAGAAGATTTTGAGGAGCGATGCGCTCAAGAAACAAAGTCATTCGTTCATAAGCCTGGAGTCTGCTGGGTAAAAGGGTTTCCATGCTACGGCCCCGCACCTCAAGTTTTTTCATTTCTATTTCCTTTTGAACAAAGGTGCGTACCATAAGGTATGCCGCATACAGTACAACCGAAGCTGGAACAAGGATTTTAATAAATTCTATAAATGGATCCATAAACTTGCAATCACTTTAATCGCGTTTGAAATTTAGCATAATTTTGGGGCACCAAATCTATCTTGTAATGTTTATGTACCAGTAGCAGGATTTTTATGGAACTCAACAGAATACTTTCAACACAATTATGTTTGAAAAAATAGAACCTGTCAGGATCACAGAACGTGCCGCAGAAGAGATCAGGAAAATTATGGAAACCAAGAATATTCCTCAGGATTATGGTCTCCGTATTGGTGTGCGGGGAGGTGGTTGTGGCGCTCAACTGATGGTAGGGTTTGATAAGTTGAAAGAAACGGACACTACATACACTATGTCTGGCATTACGGTATACATCGATAAAGGACATGCCCTGTATGTAATGGGTAAAGAAATAGATTATTATGCAGGCGCCGATGCGCAGGGTTTTACGTTTACCGATACACCAATAAAGTCCTGATCACCTTTTTTTCTCGATGCTAACGAGCGCTCTCCGGCATTTTCCTCCAATTGGTGGAGTGAGTTTTGCGATGGTGAGTTCAACTTTTATAACGGCAGGTATTTCCCGCAACACATCATTTACAATTTTTTCAGCAACAGTTTCTATCAGATGGGAAGGCTTTTCCATTTCTGCCTTTACAATGCGGTAAAGTATTTCGTAGTCTACTGTGCCATTCAGATCATCACGCATGGCGCCGAGGGAGAAATCTGTCTCTACAGCAATATCGACTTCAAAATTATTTCCGGTATCCCGCTCATGTGCATAGACTCCATGATGCGCATGAAATGCTAACCCTTCGAGGGCAACTCTTCCGGTCATTCGATGTTATCGAAAAAGGATTTCTGAACTTTCTTCGGCTGAGACTCAACCACAACAGTCTCTTGCTCTACAATAATTTGCTCCTTGATTATTTCTATGACTGGCTCAGGGTAGGAGAGTTTGGTACGTTCACCATTGGGGAACACAATGCTGGCCGTCTCTTTACGAGCTTCTGTAACGTATTTGTCTGGATCAAAATCTTTTGATACCTGTCTTGCGCGTTGAATTCTATCCAATGTATCACTGGCAAGGCGTTTCAGTTCAGAGATCAGTTCTTCGCGTGCCGATTCAAGTTTCTTGTAGTTATCAGCCATTAATTTAAGCCGATCCTCCATCTCCATTATAATCTGCTTAGCTCTGTCTTCGGCTTCATCAATAGTATCTTTGGCTTTTGTCTTGGCTTCTGTGATGATGGCATTGGCATTCATTTGAGATTCTTTCAAATGAAGATCAGCTGCAGCGCGAGCCTGGCCAATTACATTTGCTCCCGTATCTTCGGCGGTCTTTAACGTTTTGTACAATGAAGTTTCTACTTCACGGAGTTTCGTCACCTCACGTTCCGTTGACTCAAGCTTTATTCGCAGCTCTTTGTTCTCATCAACGATTCGTTCCCATTCCTGTGACAATGTGAGAAGGAAACCATTCACTTCATCTTTATCATATCCACGAAAGTGCTTTTCGAAAGACTTTTGCCGTATTTCTAATGGTGTTACTCTCATAATGGTGTTTCAAAATTTATTTTCCAGCACGATATTGTGCGGTCATCACTCGCACTCAGCAATTGGTTTTGGTAAGCTGTCCACAGTAATTTATTAACCGATGTGCCATGTCCCGCATGGCGGGCTTTGTCGATCACTTTAAGGAGTCTCAACTCGGCTGCGTCCCAAACCTTGATGGACTTATCAAGGCTACAAGTTACGAAATGTTTATTATCCGGGCTAAATTCAATGTGATTTATGGCATACATATGCGCTACCACATCAGCGCTGAGGCTGTAAGAGGTGTTGACATCCCATGCTTTCAACCGTGCATCGCGTGCTCCGCTGAGAAGAAAATTTCCATCATGTGTGTAGCGTAAAGTAAAGACAGAGTTCTTGTGTGCCATATATTCAAACTTCAATCGATAATTTTCGAGGTCGAAAATACGGATGTGATGATCACTGTAGCCAACAGCAAATTCACCGCGTTGTAAATTAATGGCTATCGTTCGCGCACTTTTCTCACTCACCTTAATCTTGTCTAAGATGGAAAGGCGGCCGAGATCAACAACGATGACATTACCTTCACCTGTTGCTACAAAAAGTTTGTCCCCCCAGGACTGCAGATCAAAAACAGCCGCCTTCGTTAACTGTAACGAACCAACTTCTGCTTTAGTCTTCCAGTCCAGCAAATGAATTCCTTCGTAATTATGCCCGGCAATAACCAAATCACGCTCGTGGTGATAATGTAATGCATATATAGAATTTGGAAGCTTAGCGATCAGATCACCATTGTCGGGTTGATTCATATCCCATAACACAACCATGCCATCACCTGATCCTGAAAAAAAAAGGTTGTCGGCTGATGCTCTTTGCAATGCAAAAACACTATCGCGATGACCGGTAAGTGAATGGAGCCTGGTAACTTGAATGGACATTATCGAATTGAGCTTGCTTACTGCATTTAGATCAGTAAACAAAAATGGTTTATGTGTTTATGAAAATTTTACCAAAATTGGAACACAAAGTGCGACCGAACAAATGCCATTGAAAAAAATAACTGGTAATGATCATCATTCCTGGGGCTTATGGAGAATAGATGATGAAGATGATGTGTCTTTAGAAGATGAGAATGTTTTTGGAAGTGCGCCGGAATCACTCACAAATCCAGTAAAACGAAAAGAATGGATGGCAGGTCGAAAGCTTGTGAAGACCTTAATGGAAAAATCAGGACTTACCTTCCGGGGCATTGTTAAAGATCAGTATGGAAAACCATTTCCGGCAGAATCTTCTTATCACCTTTCGCTCAGTCACTCTTTTCCCTATGTAGCGGCTTATTTGCATCAAAGTGACTCTGTCGGAATTGATCTTGAGCAGCCAAAAGAGAAGCTCTTGCGAATTGCGCCCCGTATCCTTGACGAAGAAGAATTAACCATTGCGGGAAATGATGTGAGAAAGCATTGCATAATCTGGTGCGCAAAAGAGGTATTGGTGAAAGTTCACGGTAAAAAGAACCTTGTTTTTGCAAAAAATCTAAAAATTAGCCCGTTCTCTATCAATTCTACAGGTGAAATAACTGGCCGAATTATTGTCAATAACCATGATACGATTGTGCCTATGTATTACGAAATGCATGAGGATTTTATAGTCGTTTTAAACAAACCTAATCCTAAATGAAGAAGTACATTACTGTATTTATCCTGATCCTGATCAGCGTAAGCGTTTATGCTCAACAAATCGGAAATTTTGCAGCCACTGATGTTGTCTCTGGAAAATCGGTTTCTTTGAGTGATTTCAAATCGAGCCCAGGTGTTGTAATTATTTTCACTAGCAATGCTGCGGATTGTCCTTATGATCAATACTATTCAAGCCGCCTTCAAAAAATAGCCAGAGATTTTGGGAGTAAAATTCCTGTGATCTTTGTAAATGCTCACCTCAATGAAACCCAGTCTCCGGAAGTCATGAAATCAAGCGCCTCAAAATTAGGTGCTGCATACCTGGCAGATGGCAATCAGACTATTATGAAATCGCTCAAGGCTACAAAAAGTCCGGAAGCATTTATACTGAAAAACGCAGGAGGTGTTTTTTCCATTTTCTATCGTGGGGCTATTGACGACAATGCACAAGTTCAAAATGATGTGCGCGAAAATTATTTAACGGATGCCATCAACGCACTACTTGCAGCGCAGCAACCAAAAAATACAGAGGTAAGGCCGGTAGGATGTGTGATAAGGAAGAACCCCTAACCCACCCCACCCCTAAATCCCCTAAAGGGGACCAAGAGATACTATTACGTAAGCACTCACTTTCAAGTCCCCTTTAGGGGATTTAGGGGTGGGGTGGGTTACACTCCCAAATCACTTGCATCAGCGATAATCAAGAGTAACTCTTTCACTTCTTCAGCCTTTGCATGTTCACCCATTTTGTCGAACGACATTACCAGGTTTCGCAATACGCGACGTATGATCTCAAGATTTGAGCAGGGTTCGTAAAAAGAATCTTGTGGAGGAAGGTGAAGCTCGTTGATATAGTTTTCAATATCCTGTCGTGAAAATATTAGTCCACGATTAAAAGCATTAATATAAAATTGCTGGGTACGATCATCTTTATAAGTGAGGATAAACAGATTGGGCAGGTTTACACCGAAGACAGGAAGCTTAAGTTTTTGTGCTACCAACATGTAGATCACACAAAGTGAAATAGGATTACCTCTATGTGTTTCCAGCACAACATTGATCATGGAGTTTCCGGGAGAATGAAAATTTTTTGTGTTGGCTCCGAATTTCAGCTTATTGAATAAAACACTATTGATGATCTTCACCTGATCAAACGGATAGAGATCAGGTTTGAACTCGAGCCATGCTTCATAATAAATCTGTTCCAGATCCTGTTTGAGTTTTATTAACTCTATATCAGGATACTGGTATGTAGCTACCAGCCACATGCCGGTAAGCAGATCCTGCTCATCGTTTTCATACCATTCTTTCAGGCGATTTTTCAGCAACTCGTACTGTAATCCATGTATCAACTCTTCTATCCTGCGTTGAACATACGGGTTGAAATTTTTTTCCCACTCTTCTTCTAAATAGGGAATAATATCAGTTCCCAACGTTCGTATTTTTTCCACCACATGCGACACAATCTGATCGTCGTCATCATCGAGAAGGGAAATAAGCGCTTTTAATTCTTTATCAACCATTAGAAAAATATTGAATATTGAAGGATTGAATAGTTGAATACTATCGGGCATTCTTTCGTGCCGTAGATAAGACGGCCAAAATTTCATTTCCTTCTTTTACAAAGGAAGAAACTTCCCTTTCATTCAACAACTCTGCTTCCACTAAAATCTCCACCCAATATAATACTTCATCAGCTTCTTCTACGGTAATACTAAGTTTGGCAAACAATTCCGCTTTCGATCTGGCCCTGCACACAGCGCGATAATTAGCACCTACTGAGAGTGCAGATCGAAGAAATTGCCTCCCGATTATTTTACCTTCCTCGTTCATTGGCAAACTTCTGAATAACTTGACCGCATTCAATGCGAATTGCTTGGTTCTGGTTTGAAATTGCTTAACAAATTCTGCTTTGTTTTCCATACGTTATTTTTTTTTGGCAACGGATTATTCAACTATTCAATATTCTCCGTAGGAGTCCTTCGGACAATATTTATGTTTGAAGTACTCCCACATTAAACTTCTCCACTCGTCCATTATTCGCTGCTTCAATTCCTGTGGAAATCGTGCGGCGGGTTTCCTGGGGTGAGATGATGGCGTCAATCCAGAGGCGTGATGCTGCGTAGTAAGGGCTGAGTTGGTCGTTGTATCGATCAATGATTTCCTGAAGAAGACTTTCTTCTTTTTCTTTCGATAAGGTTTTTCCTTGTGCCTTAAGTGTATTGACTTGTATTTGTAATAAAGTTTTTGCCGCTGCAGCTCCGCTCATGACAGCAATTTGAGCTGTTGGCCACGCGACGATCAATCGCGGATCGTAGGCTTTTCCACACATGGCGTAATTTCCGGCGCCATAAGAATTGCCAATGATGATCGTAAACTTTGGTACCGTTGAGTTGGCCATTGCATTTACCATCTTCGCACCATCTTTAATGATACCACCCTGTTCAGCTTTACTTCCCACCATAAATCCACTTACATCCTGAAGAAAGACCAGCGGAATTTTGCGTTGATTGCAATTCATTATAAATCTGGCAGCCTTGTCTGCTGAATCGGAATAAATCACACCACCCATCTGCATCTCTCCTTTTTTATTCTTTACAACTTTTCGCTGATTGGCCACTATGCCAACAGCCCATCCGTCAATGCGGGCAGTTCCGCAAAGGAGCGTTTTTCCATAAAGAGCTTTGTATTCATCAAACATTGAATCATCAACCAATCGTTTTATGATTTCTAATGTATCATAAGGTTTTACACGATCATTAGGTAAAAGCCCGGGAATTTCATCAGGTGAAAATTTAGGCGGTAGTGGAGCAATGCGATTGAATCCCGCTTTCTCCGTGTCTCCAATTTTATCCATTAACGACCGTATGTAATCCAGACATGCCTGATCATTGGGGAATTTATTATCTGTAACACCGGAAATTTCACAATGTGTGGTTGCGCCACCTAAAGTTTCATTATCGATATCTTCTCCGATGGCGGCTTTAACCAGGTAAGATCCTGCGAGAAAAATTGAACCGGTCTTATCAACGATCATCGCCTCATCTGACATTATCGGAAGATAAGCTCCACCCGCTACACAACTTCCCATAATGGCTGCAATCTGCACAATGCCCATTGATGACATCTTTGCATTATTTCTGAATTGCCGGCCGAAATGTTCTTTGTCGGGAAAAATTTCATCTTGCATGGGAAGAAAAACGCCGGCACTATCCACGAGATAAATGATAGGCAAAAGGTTTTCCATTGCAATCTCCTGGGCGCGGAGATTTTTTTTTGCTGTAACAGGGAACCAGGCACCTGCCTTAACGGTAGCGTCATTGGCTACAACAACACATTGTCTTCCTTTCACATATCCGATTCCTGTCACGACTCCTCCGGAGGGACAACCGCCGTATTCGGCATACATTCCTTCACCAACAAATAAACCTATTTCAAGAAAATCACTACCCTTGTCGATAAGGTATTCGATTCGTTCACGTGCGGTGAGTTTTCCTTTTTCGTGCTGCCCGGCAATTTTTTTTTCGCCTCCTCCAAGTTTTATTTTCTTTGACCTTTCCTGAAGTTTTTGAATCAGTTGTTTAAACTGGTCTTCGTTTTTGTTGAACTCAAGGTCAGCATCCCTCATGATACGTTATTTCTGTTCTGACTCTTTCTTAAGATCACGCTCGATCTTCTTCTGGCTCTTTCCAAGCGGTGCCAGGAAGTGTTTCGGATTTTTATCAAAATGATTGGCGAGGGTATCCAGATTAATTAGCAGCTTATTGAGGTTGTTGTAAAGTTCGTCTTCTGTTAACAGTTTGCTTGCTGTGTTATCACCTGATTCGAGCCTTTCGAATGTTCGACTAAGGGATTCAAGAGACATCTTCATTTTCTTAACCGTTTCACCTATCTGAATGGCCTTTAGTGAATCAGATAATTCATGAAAGTTGGCCAAAGTCGGTTTCAATTCATCCAATGTTTCGTTAAGGTTTCCTGCTACCTGCTTGAAACTCGAAGAAAGATCCTCAACATTGGCGTTGGCTGTGCTCAATGTTTTATTTAGCAGCAAGGGTGTGTTTTGCAATCGGCTGAAAATAGTATCTAACTGCCTGGTGTTCTTAACAAGATTGTCGACCAGTGTATTAAAATTCCGTAAAGTGATCTGTAAATTATCAGCTACCGGAACAGCGCTTTGTGCCAGAATATCAGCAATACCCCGATCAAGCGCAGAAAGTAATGTATCGCCTGGCTCCAGGGTGCGGTATCCCTGACCAATTTTAAGGAGGATAGATTTGTTGCCCAGAAAATCTCCCGCTAGTATGGCAACGGTAGAATCACTCAACTCGATAGATGAGTTTATCTCCAGTTCAACCAAAACCTTGTTATCATTTTGTTGCATGATCTGGATATTGCTCACGCGCCCAACATCAAGACCATTAAGGTATACCAGGTTTGAGAGGGTAAGTTTATCTACATTATCATATACGGCATAGTATTGATTACTCCTGCTGAAGAAGTCAACTCCTTTAAGAAAATTTAAGCCAAAATACAGAAGCACAAGGGCGGTGACCATGAAAAGGCCCACTTTAAACTCTTTGGATAATTTCATTGACAAAAAATGTTATGGTAACCGGTATGAAGCCTTTCCACCCTTGCGTTACTCATTCTTGTTGAAAGATCTCTTTGAAAGATCTCAACATCGAACGGTGAACTTCGTGGAAATTTACGGAGAATCCGGTTGTCAATTGATGGATTCAACCTCAAATTTATATTCTTTAAAAGCCCTGTAGATTCCGGAGGCAATCAGTTCCTGTCCCTTTTCTGAGCCAAGATATTCTTCTTCCGCTTTATTACTGATGAATCCTGTTTCAACCAATACACTGGGCATTGCAGTTTTGTAAAGCACTACAAACCCCGCTTGTTTTACGCCCCGGCTATTTCTACCAACCCGGACTTTAAATTGATTCTCAACTTTTCCGGCCATTTTCAAGCTGCCTTGTTGATATGCATCCTGCGTAAGCGAGAACAAAATATAGGACTCTGCGCTGTTGGGATCGAATCCCTCGTAGCGTTCTTTATAATCCTGGTCCAGTAAAATAACTGAGTTTTCACGTTTGGCTACTTCCAGGTTAGACTCCGATTTGTGCAATCCCATCACCCATGTTTCTGTTCCATAGGTAGTATTATTTGCTGGCATGGAATTCACGTGAATGGAAATAAACAGGTCTGCTTTGTGTTTGTTGGCTATTTCCGCCCGCATATCCAGTGGAATGTAGGTGTCATCCTTGCGGGTATATATAACAGCGACATCCTTTACATTCGCTTCAATATAAGCCCCCACCTTCAATGCAATGCTAAGCGCTATATCCTTTTCTTTGTATTTTTTGCCGACTGTTCCGGGATCATGGCCTCCATGTCCTGCGTCAATAACTACTTTGCCTACTTTAAAATCTTTAACAAAGAAAGGCAGTGCGGCCCAGGCAGATGACTTCTGAATAAATTCTCTTCTTTTCATATGTAATCAGTTGAGCCTGAGATAGAGAATATGATTTAGCAAGGTTATTGCTACGAAAGAACCCGTTATTCCGATATTCGTCTAAGTCAGTTCAATGTTCAAAGTATTTGCAATAACTTTACGCAAATTTGTGAAATTTTCACTAAAAGGTAAAAACCTTATTATCCGTAGCGGTGTGCGATACTTTTTCATTTTATTTCCTTTTCTGTTATTAGTCACCCTACGGAGTTATGCCCAAGTAGAATCGCAGGTAAAACCTCCCGGCGAACTCCCCTTCAAATCCGATACCACAGTCGTTTCTGCTGATTCAATTCCAGCCCCTGCTGATTCAATTCCCTCTCCCGCTGATACAACGAAGCTCGCAATCAAAGATTCTGCGGGCACATCCAAAAGTGACATCGAAACCACAATCAACTATTCGGCCAGAGATTCCATAAGAGCAAGCATCGATGGAAAAAAGATCTGGTTGTACGGACAGGCATCGATAACCTATGGCACCATTAAACTTAATGCTGAAGAAATTGAAATTGACTATGCAAAAAATACCCTCACGGCTGTAGGTAAACGCGACTCAACGGGACAAATTTTGGGGTATCCTGTCTTTCAAAATGGTGGTGAACTTTACGAGACTAATGATATCATCTATAATTTTAAAACAGGTCACGCCAAGATTTCACAAGTTCGCACGAAACAAGGTGAAGGAATAATGTCGGTTCAGTATGCATTTAAGAATGAGAAAAATGAATTGTTTAGTCGCAATAACACGTACACTACGTGCGATATGGAGCACCCGCATTTTCTCATCCGTTCAACAAAAAGCAAAGCCATTCCAGGTGATAAGATTATTTCCGGGCCATTTTACATGGAGTTCAATGATATACCCTTACCGATAGGTTTTCTCTTCGGTATGTTTCCCTCCAAGCGCGAAAGTGCATCAGGAATTATTTTCCCTTCGTATGGAGAAGAACGCAGAAGGGGTTTTAACCTGCGCAACTTCGGATATTTTTTCGACATCAATGAATATGTCAAGCTTGCTCTTACAGGGGATATTTATTCGAAAGGCGGACATTCAGTTTATTTGAACTCGAACTACATGAAACGGTACAAGTACAATGGATCTGTTAACTTTTCCTATACCTATACTAAAACAAGCGATAAGATAGAAGCTCCGGTAGAGTCAAACGACTACCGGGTAATGTGGTCACATTCTCCTAAATCGAAAGGTAACAGTCGGTTTTCCGCTTCCGTGAATGCAGCAACTTCCACTTACAATCAAAACAACAATTTAAATTACGGATACAATACCAATATCAACTCAACGGGTCTTAGCAACATCAGCGCTAAACTTAGTTCGACAGTTTCTTACAGCAAAAAATTTGCAGGAACACCTTTCTCTCTGGGTATAAATGGAAGCATCAACCAGGATCTCCAAACCAAGCTGGTGGATATGCCTTTTCCAAATCTTACGCTGAACATGACCAATCAATATCCTTTTCAGCGTAAAGGTGGAAAGATCGGTCCGCTTGATAATTTTTCCGTGGGCTACAGTATGGCGGCTACCAATCGCATTACGAATAACATCGGCAGAGTATCACCGGAAGCAACAAGGGATAGTATTGCACCTTTTACAATTGATAACCTTCCTTATTTTTTGGATCATGCAAGAAAAGGCATCAGGCATAGCATACCTATTTCCACTTCCAATAAACTGCTTCGCTACCTTACCCTTTCACCATCTGTAAATTATGATGAACGTTGGTATTTTGAGAAGCTGGACTGGAGCTATGAAGATCGAAATGGAAAACAAATTTTGGTTGCCGATACAACAAAAGGATTTAACCGCATTGCTAACTACAGTTTCAGTGCCGGGCTCACAACGCGTTTGTATGGAACCTACTTCTTCAAGCGAGGAAATGTAAAGGCCATTCGCCACGTGGTTAACCCCTCTGTAAGTATTGGGTATACACCGGATTTTACTGGCCCTGACTTAGGATATTTTCAAAAATTTACGGATGTAAGCGGGCGGGAATTTTATAAGTCAAGACATGAAGGATTTGTTTATGGTGGATCTACCTATGGAAAAAGCGGAAGCATTGGATTCGGCATTGGGAACAATTTGGAAATGAAAGTGAGAACACTAAAGGATTCCATAGCGAGAAAAGTAATGCTGCTGAACAACTTATCCATTAACTCCAGTTATAACCTGATGGCAGATTCTTTTAATCTGGCACCATTCTCTATTTCCGCGAACTCGAATATTTTGGACAATCTTATTAATATAAATATGTCAGCAAGCCTTGATCCATATACATATTTAAACGATGCCGAAGGAATAGAGCGAAGAATAGACGAGTATGCACTAAATGCCGGCAAGCTGGGACGGATCACTTCAGCAACATTGGCGCTAAGCTCTAACTTTAACCCAAAAGCCAGGGAACAGGAACAGAAAAGCAGGGAGAAGATTGCTCAGTCTGACCTTTCCAGTGCTGACAAAGAGTTTCTAATCAGAAATCCTGAAGCTTACATCGACTTTGAAATACCCTGGAGTTTGCGAATGGGATATAATTTATCCTACAGTCATCCTGTAAACAGAGATCCTTCCGTAACACAAACAGTGCAATTCTCCGGCGATCTTGCCCTCTCTGAAAAATGGAAAGTAAACTTCGAAAGCGGTTATCATTTCGAATCAAAAGAATTCACGCAAACAACGATTACCGTTGCAAGAGATCTGCATTGCTGGACGATGCGTTTCTGGTGGGTTCCCTTTGGAAGATTTCAATCATACAACTTCACCATTAACGTCAAATCTTCTTTACTACAAGATTTGAAATTGGAGCGAAGGAAACCTTTCTTTGATAGCCTGTAGTTGTTTAAGCTTAAAGCGAAAAGCCTAAAGCTGAAAGCAAATAACCTTACCAATTAAGTGTTGACTAAACGATGCAATGTAAAATGTAGCCCAGCTTTCAGCTTTCAGCTTTCTTCTTTACGCTTTTAACCAACTCTCTACTTCTTCCATCGTCGGGTTCTTCACGTCTTCGAGTTTCATTTTCTTGCGAAGGCCGCAGACATCGTTGAAGAGTTTTGATGTTTTTTGTTCGCGTAGTTGGGCGATGGAAATAATACCAAGCTTTTGAATGAGCGGAATCAATTCTTTGCGCACACCGGCATCTTCAAATTCTTTTTCGTTAAATCCACCTGCAGGTTTTTCGGGCTTCATCTGCGGGAAGAACAAAACATCCTGAATAGACGGAGAATTTGTCATCACCATGCACAGCCGATCAATACCAATTCCCAGTCCTGCTGTTGGTGGCATACCAAACTCCAACGCACGGAGGAAATCTTCATCAAGTGTCATGGCTTCTTCATCACCACGCTTCCCTAATTCAAGCTGATCTTCAAAACGCTGCCGCTGATCGATAGGGTCATTCAATTCAGAGAAAGCATTGCAAATTTCCTTGCTATTGCAAATCGCTTCAAAACGCTCTACTAATCCTGGTTTGGTGCGATGTTTCTTCGCCAATGGCGACATCTCCACAGGATAATCAATTATGAATGTAGGCTGAATGAGGAAGGGTTCACATTTCTCACCAAAGATTTGGTCAATAAGTTTCCCTTTTCCCATAGTACCATCAGCGGGAACGTGAAGTTTTTTACAAGTATCTCGCAACGACTCTTCATCCATTTCAGAAATGTCAACGTTTGTAAAATGCTGGATCGCTTCAAACATGGTGAAACGTTTCCACGGACGTTTAAAGTCAATGACGTTCTCGCCAACTTGTACTTGCGTGGTTCCATGAAGATCGATGGCCACTTTCTCAATCATTTCTTCAACAAGCTCCATCATCCAGTTGTAATCCTTGTAAGCAACGTATAATTCTATTTGCGTAAACTCAGGATTATGAAATCGCGACATGCCCTCGTTTCTGAAATCTTTGGAGAATTCATAAACACCATTAAACCCACCAACAATGAGTCTCTTTAAATAGAGTTCGTTAGCAATACGCAGATACAAGGTCATATCCAGCGTATTGTGATGTGTTTTGAAAGGGCGAGCCGCCGCTCCACCATACAATGGCTGTAAGATTGGTGTCTCTACTTCCAGGTAACCTTTAGCATTCAGGTATTCACGCATGGAATTTACAAGCTGAGTGCGCTTCATAAATGCATCACGCACTTGTGGATTTACAACCAGATCAACATAACGCATGCGGTACCGTTGTTCGGGATCAGAGAAAGCATCGTGACGAACTACTTTGCCTTGTTCATCCTGCGTTTCCTTTACAACAGGCAATGGACGAAGTGACTTCGACAATACTTTCAGGCTTGTAACATGAATGGATATCTCACCCGTCTGTGTTGTAAATACATATCCGGTTATACCGATAATATCTCCGATGTCAAGCAGTTTTTTGAACACTATATTATAGAGTGTCTTATCCTCCGTTGGACAAAGATCATCACGGCGCAGGTAGATCTGGATTCGTCCTGTTTCGTCCTGCAATTCAGCAAAAGCTGCCGAACCCATGATGCGGCGGCTCATGATGCGGCCGGCAATGGATATGTTTTTATAATCTACTTTATTTCGTTCGTAGTTATCAAGAATGTTTTTTGTAGATACATTAACTTCAAAGAGATCCGCCGGATAGGGGTTGATACCCAGTTTTTCCAGTTCTTCCTTGCTCTTCCTGCGGATAATTTCCTGCTCGCTTAATTGCATTTGAATAAAAATTTGGGCAAAAATAGAGAAAAATAATTCAATGTTGGTGGGTTAAGCAAGTCCTGATTAATGCCCACATTATCGGTCAGCTCGCACACCAACTCACGCTCACACAAATCCCACTTAGAAAAGGGGGGCGTTGCATGTGTGTTGGAGGGGTTGTCAAACGTAAACTTAAGTCTGCAAGAAATTATCGTGAACTGGTGGAAGAACAAGGTTTTGTAGTTTGCCACGAATTGCTGCGTGGTGGTGGTATTAAGTCCATCATTACATTCTCTTTGATTCTGCGTGCCTCCCTTGTGATCCCGGCTTTGGATTTCCTTAACTAAACGGCATTGATTAGCCGCTATTCAAGAATCTTATCCTCCTTGAGCAATTCACGTCGTATACCATTTCGTATATCCGTTTCAGAGATTGTTTTATCCTGTCTGGAAATGGCAGTAAGGGCCGCATATTGCATAACATTCGTGATGGAAGAGCCACTTAGTTCAAACTTATCGGCAAAACTTTTTAGCTGAACATCATCACCAATAGGAGTGGAGAAGGGAACATTTCCTAACCAGATCTTCAACCGTTCAGAAGCATCTGGCATTGGAAAATGAATAATAGCATTAAATCTCCTTACAAAAGCGGTGTCAATATTGCCTTTTGCGTTGGAAGCGAGAATGATCAGTCCGTTGAAATCTTCCACACGCTGTAATAAATAACTTACTTCTTGATTAGCATATTTGTCGTGCGCGCTGGAGATACTACTTCGTTTTCCAAATAAAGCATCGGCCTCATCAAAGAAAAGTATCCAGTTTTTATGCTCGGCTTTTGAAAATACTTTCTCCAGATTCTTCTCTGTTTCGCCGATGAACTTGCTTACTACTTGCGAAAGGTCGATGCGATATACATCCTTATTGAATTGCTTTCCAAGCAGCGACGCCGTCAGTGTTTTACCCGTTCCAGGCGGACCATAAAACAAAACGCGATAACCGGGTTTCAACTTTCTGGATACTACAGGATCCTTCGCTAACATCGGATGATATTCAAGCCAGGTTCTTATATCATCAATTTGCATTTTGGTTACAGGACGCAAAACCAAATCTTCCCAGGTCATTTGAGTTTCAATCAATTTCGCAGGAAAGTCAGGACTAAAAGTTGGAGCAGAAATTTTTCCTGTCGTAAGTAAATCAACATACTCTTGAGATAAAATAATTCTGCCACTCATGCGCGGTTCTCCTTCCTTTACGGGCTCGAGTGATAAAATATTCTGTTTGTAAAAAAAATGATCAGGAGAAAAATACTCAGCAACACGTAAGCGCTGTTCAATATCATTTCCGGCTAAAATAAATTGTGCTGTTTCACCGGTTGGAAGCATGCCGCGGTGGTTATTTAATTTCACTCCGCCCATTTCCGGAAAGTCACCGCCCTGGGGAAGAAATTTTTGAACGATTGCGTCGAGGAAGTTGGGTTGAATGTGAGGCGTTAATGCAAGTAGCAGGATGGTGTATTCTTCAATACTAAACTGATGTTGTTTTAAAAAGCTATCGAATACAGTACCATTTGAATTAATTTGAAATTGAGGAAGAGTAAACGATGCCTCGTTGGTTTGGTTGAAAAACAGCGCACAACGATCATTTACTACTTTAGATAGAAAATCGAGTGAGTTGAGTATTGTATGCTGACTTTGATTCATTGAAAAAAATAATTCTATATGCTCAGTCCATACCGGAGTCCGAATCGGAAAAATTCAACGTTAGCTCCCGATGCGGGTGATGAGATTTTTCCAGCGGCGCCTTCCACACCAATAAAGTGTCTCGAACCGAATGTTAGCCCTAAGTGGCCACCTCCTTCTGCGTAGGGACTCAACACTTTATTGGGAAACAAGCTTTCCGGCCCACGTGCCCCAAAGTTTACCATGCTGCCTAATTCGCCATGAAGGCCTGCCTTGAAACCCAATGTAGTACTGCCCACATTGAAAGCCCCTGATCTGTATTCTAGTCCGGCGCGAACACCAAACATGAGAGCTTTTATGTCATCTGCTAAAAGTAAATTAACATTGGGGCCTACCATCAAGGATAATCTTCTCATTGAAGTCAATGGAATTCCAAATTCTGTACCTAACGAGTACATTAAACCGAATCCGAATGGTGTTTTAAATGTACCTTGAAAATTAAAATTCACTTCAATAGCTGGCTCCCGGGTGCCACGAGCAAGTGATGCTTTGCATCCGGGAAATGCAGTGTTCATAAATTCGCTGGCAAAATTGAAATGCCGCTCAAGAAATTCACGAAGACGTTTTGGAGCATCTTGCGCCATGTGGGAATATTGGCCTGGTCTTTCTCTGCTTCCCGGACGTCCTTTTTGGCGATATTCATCGCCATGTCCCAAAATAATATGCCCGCCCTCATGTGTGATGATACTCTCATCCGATATATGTGCTCCACACATAACCATAGTAGTACCGGTAGCATAAGATCGTCCTGAATTGCCTGTGATGATAATTGTGTAGTCCGGGTTCATTGCAACTTGTGTGACGATCACCCGAATGGGAACGTGCGGTACCCTGCAGCCAGCGGCTGACGGGTTCCCTAGTTGAATATTGAACCAACCATTAAGATTATCGTTGAGCGTGTTGATAATTCTTGGAATTGCGCTGGTGAAAGTAGAGGATGATACGGGTGTCACAGGATCGACATTGGGTCCTCCTAAGTCACCACAAGCTGTCGGATTGGCGGCCGACTGATTTACGAACTGCACTGATACCGGCACTTCCAACACACATCTATTACTATCAAACCTAACCTTGACTTTCCGATGATGAAAAGCGTTTGCACGATTTTGGGCGATGCGTGCATTATACGCTGCACGATCTTCGTATTCATATCGATCTACAGTGCCGGAAACAATTCCACCAGCCCGGTTCGCGTTTACGCTGGCTACATCTTCGTAGATGCTTTCACGCTGTACATATGGTGAAAAAGGATTAGCATGTTTCTGCTGAATAACGTGGGTTAACTCATGGGCTATCAATCTTTGTCCCGAATCGGAATTGGGTTGATACTGATTTGCACCGAAGACAATATGATTATGATGTGTGTATGCGAGCGCATTAATATCAGCAGACGATTGATTTGCCTGAATATCATTGTGAATTCTTACTCCGCTGAAATCGTGACCAAACCTGTTCTCCATAAAAGTTTTCGTGCCATTATCCATGGACTGGCCTGGAGAATCCAACGTCTGTTCAACCGATTCTGTTTCTTCTAAACTTTTCTTTTTGTTCCCTTTCCTTTGAAGAACATCCTTTTCTTCTTCACACTGTTTACATTTTCTCTGCACATTATATGGATTTTCCGAGAGCCCGAAAATTCCCCGGAACGGAGAAGGCATGGTAAATGATTTCTTCAGATTATGTATATCAAAATTGAAAAGCGTAGGAGCGATCATGATGGTTGAAGTGTTCAACTCGCGGTCCCATATTTCCCAGGGCAATGGGAAATCTCCTTTCAATGCCGAGTCGATCGCGAAAGGAGTGAAGAAATTGCTTGCGTCTCCCGACAAAGAACCCAGCCCCAGTGTATTAAAGAAATTATAGTTGTAAAGCCATTGTTGTTTAATTGAACCGTACGCTAAAGGATCATACAAAAGATGTTGAGCACCACGGGTAAGAAATGGACGTGACATTTCAAACCAATTAATATCGAGGTCGGGTGAAATTTGCGTTGTAGGAGGTGGTGTTGTTGGAGGAGGAGTTTCCTGTCGCTGAACATGGATACTATTTTCATCATCAGTTGCACCAACGTCAGAAATATTTTTTCGTGATACTACATTTTCTTCTTCCAACTCATCTTCTTTGCGTTGAAGTTTTTCTTCTTCCTCACAAGCGGCACACTTTGTTTGAATAAACGGCGTGATAGGAATAGGTTTCGGAGAAAAGAAAACGTCATCTCTTGCAGGCATGCGCATCACCTGGTCTGCTACAGCATCGGCTTCTCTTTCATATGGATCATCGACAGGGCCAATCGTCAACTTTGATTGGAAAAAATAATTGTGATTTGAGAAAAAAGTTCCATTGCTTTTTTCTTTTGGTTGTACTTGACCGGGCTCTATGTTGCTATTTTTGATCAACATTCATTTATCTATCAATTTCATCCAGAGAACCTCATGACTAATCTCCTCTACATTCTTTAGGAATATCTTTGGGTTTATTTTTATTTACGGTTTCGCGTCTCTTTAATAAATCTTTATGCTTATCCTCATATTTCTTCTTTAAGGTTTCGTCGAAGCAATTAAAGTGTCCCAATGCTCCATCAATAAGCTCCCGGCGCGTTCCATCGTTCATACGTCCTGTTCCAATAAATTCGTCATCCAGGCCTTCATTGTAGTATGCAAGGAACTCTCTTTCGTGTGATTTGTGCCCGCCTGCCATACCACTCCGCCATTGCTTTATATGCTGGAGTTCGTGAGCAACTTGCATTACCCTGCGTGCAAACGAATCTATTTTTTCTACAAAATAATCACCAACACAAATATCCGCCTTCGTTCCTGACCCTGACCCTACGCTCAGAACCTCCAGCCCGGTTTGTTTCGGGTAATAGAAGATTTTTCTTACATGAGCCGCCTGTGAAGGCATATATGTACAGATAATATCGTTTACCAATTGAATAGCACGACCAGATAAAGGGGTTTGAGAATTCTTGGCTGACTTTATAATGGTGTTCGCTTTAGCGTCTTTTTTATTCGAAACATCCTGTGGTTGCCTCCCGACATCTTTACTGCCTTCAGGGCATCCGGATAAATTTTTAAAGTCTCTTTTTTCATCAAAGCAGGGATTCTTTTCTTTCCTGCGAATTGATTCACTTTGCTGCACTACATGGGTGAGTTCATGCGCAAGCAACCGTTGTCCTTTTTCTGTGCCGGGCGAGTATTGCCCTTGATTGAAAATGATATTATTTCCTGTTGTGTATGCTAGTGCATTGATGGATTGAGCTGATTTGGCTGCTATACTATCCGTATGAATTTTTACATTGCTGAAATCTTTACCAAATCGATTTTCCATGAATGACTTCGTGTCAGGTTCCAACGATTTTCCAGAAGAAGTTAAGACATCATTCACAACAGAAGGAGCCTCCTTTTCAGCATAGCCCGGTCCGTTGTCTTTTTTTTGCAATTGATTTTCTTCTTCCTCGCATTCAGCACATTTGCGTTGAACAGATAAGGGAGAAATCTCAGGTTGAATTTTTCTTGCATCGTGATCACTCATTCTCATGACCTGGTCAGCCACAGCATCGGCTTCACGTTCATAAGAATCATCGACGGGGCCAATAGTAAGTTTGGGTTGAAAGAAAAGCGGCTTCGACTTCTCTTTACTTGAGATGAAAGGCCCCTTACTCCTTTTACTTTCTGATTTTATTGGTGTTACAAATTCCATACTTACTTGCTTATTAAGCCCATTCAACTTGTATCATTTTTTCCATCCAGGGAGTCTTAACAATTGAAATTCCCCAGGGCAATTTTCCCATAAGAATGTCAACTGTCTTTTGTTCCACTTGCAATAACCAGCCGGTTTCACTCATGCTTAGTTTACCTTCACGCATCAGGAATGTCGATTGCAATCCTTCAACACTTGTATTCTTTAAGGCTGTCCAATGTTTGATTATTGAGTTTAGCAAATCCATACCTTCGCTTTTTTCGAAATCACTAAGTGCAATATCTGCCGGTAAAGTCTTATCTAACGGAAACCCTGTCAATATTTTATTCAACATCAGGTCGAATTCAGGATACTCTTCTTTTCCGGTAACTAAATATTGCATCAATGCAATAGCCCGGTACTGAACTTCTTCAGATAACCATTCCTTCTTTTCTGTATATCCTGTATTGACAAAAAGTGAAGGAAGGAAAGGATGGAGAATTACAAGCCCGGCATTGGTGACGTACAAAGGCTCTCTGACTTGCTCTGTTTTCTGTTTTTCTTTTTTGGTGATCAATTCAGGGGCATCAGTGATAGATTTTCTATCTTCTATGAATATTTTATTCTGCATTAAGCCAATGATTCTTTGCGCTTCATCCATCGGGAATTGATTAAGAATATTTTTTGATGAAACAGTAATTCGTTCAGGCTGAGTTAACTCTTCCCATTTTCCGACCATGCAACTTAACAATGCTTTGTATATAATTCTTCGCTGTCTTGTTTCATTCAATTGCATTTGATGGAGAGAGGGTTTCCATAAGTTCCGCAGCACTTCAATAAACTTCTTTTCGATTCCATTCTTTATAACAATTTTCTCTGAAACGATTTCCTCAAATTGAAAAATCAACCGGTCAACAACATTTGCATTCACCTGGATCAATTGTAAAATTGATTTCATAAAATTTTCATTGTCCAACAACCTTATCATCCAATGCTGCAATTCACCTTTCGATTTGATAAGAGTGAACCAGGGCAAGACGCCATGCTCCAAAAAGTGAATTATCGACCGCGTTACATTCGTCTCTTCATCGATTTCCTGAAACAATTCATTCTCTACATCATCGCTGTGTACGCTCTTTGCAGAGGACAGAGGTACTGCGGCAGAAATGTGTTTTGTCATCTCATCAACCACCCGATCAACAAACAAAGTTTCCCAGTTCTCAACAGGCAATTCACCAACGTCAATCACCAACTTTCCTGTGCGAAAAATTTTATGATCAGGTGCTTTTATATCAAAGAGTTTCTCAAGCGCCGGCAGCAATTTATGCTTACACACTTCGCTCAATTGTTCCTTGAATCGAAATGCATCTGGAATATGATCCGTCATCACTTCAACATATTGACGCTGTATGCGGTGAATGCCCATTGCTATCAATTGTCAAGGTGATTATCAAATGCTTCCTTGTCGAGGAACTTTCTGAATATTGCCATGTCGATAACAAACCTTTCCTCAGCTTCACATGCTGCACCAGGAACGTTATGACTAACCAACAGGTGAATGCCAATTTCATCCTCAATGGATATTTCCAATTGGCGATAGAAGATCTCAACTTTTTGTACGGAGAAATTCAACTGCCGGTCTCTTACCTGTATAGACCATGCGTATTTGTCTGCATCGTTTTGTTTGGCTTGAAGGGTTAACAGAATGTCGTCACTTGCCGGAAGAGAAGAAAGCTTCATGGTAAAGTCTGCATTCGCAGCCACAATCCGCAAGGTTAAAGGAATACCTTTATATTCAAGATTGAAATTTTTCGACTCTTTCAATTCCTGCTTTAATGGAACAAAGAACAATACGCCGGAAGCTAAATCGATTCGAAGCTCATCATGGTTCTTAATCTCATCGATATTTTGCGGAGCAGGTACGGTAGTGAAGTTATGCCTCGTCTCGTCTGTAAAGCTGAATACCTGGGGAATAATTCCGAATTCTGCACGCTCTGGTTTTACTAAGGTAAATGAATGTTCTACCGTTGCAAAGCATGGACCATCAGTTACAGTCAACTTCACGGTAAAGGATCGTTCTCTGTCTCCAAACTGATACGTATGTTTAGGTTCAACTTCCGTTGATGAGGTTCCATCACCAAAGTCCCACGTAGGTTTTCGCTCTCCAAGTTGTTCCGGTTTAAACTGAACGGTAACACCATCATTCTCAATAGCAAATCTGAATTCAATTTTAAATCCTTCGGTAACAATCACATCTACGCTTGTACTCCGACCGTCGGACAGTGTATACGTTAGCTTGTTAACACCGGCTACAATTCCCAAAGGCCTGAATTCAAGTTTAGCAGAATCCACACCACCAGCAGATGCCGAGAGAGATCCGCCCTCCGGAGAAACGGTAACAGGATAAGTCTTGTCATCATTGTTGCAAAACTCTGTTGGCCTGATGCTGATCGATAAAACTCCTTCCTGAACTTTTGGCAATACATAGGTGATCGGAGCACAATCTGAGCAACACAGATAAGGCAAATAGAAATCAGCGATGACTGAGAATTCTGGTATTTGAAATTTCGTTGGAACGCGTATGGCGGGTATTGTAATCAAAATATCTTTGATATCGAGTTTAGTTTCTTCCTCGATATCACGACACGCATCAACGTAGCGACCAAGCGCAACTTCAAATCGTTTTAAAAGCTCGGGATCTTTAACAGCAGCTGTAGTGAACAAATCATGATCAATATTAGAAACAAAACTTAAGCTGCTGGCTAATGCACCCGATACATTTATAGATAAGCCTGGCCTTAATGGTCGTACCGGTCTTTGCGGAGGCGTTTCATGATACACCATAATAAAGGTGCCTCCTTTTGGTACACCTGCTTTATGCTCCATGCCGGGATGTCTCTTGAAATAATTCATGAAGTTGACAAGAGCCTGCAATTCTTTTTGGCGCTTCTCAAATTCTTTTTTGAGTGCATCCAATCGTTTATCGAAACAGGTGTTAACCAGCGATGGAAATCGTCTCATGCTCTCTTCGAGATTCAATTCCCTGGCAGCTTCTAAAATAGAAGATGTCAGACTTACCAGTGCGCGGGACTCAGACGTTAAATCCTCAAAGCGATTTGTAAAAACGGATTCATTAAAATCTTTCAACTCGTGTGGCCATGAAGCCGCCATTACATTTTCAACACAGTCGATGAAATAGAAAAGGTGAGCGTACACCGTATTTAAATTCATCTGGCTATCCGGTGAAGGTTTTGTAAATGTGAAATTGCGTTCTGCCATTTTCAAATAAGCTTCACCTACTGTACCCGCTTTTATCGAACAATGGTTTCTGATAAAGTCTCCTTTCTTATAGGTAGGTACTTTTAGCGTTGTGAAATCTCCAATGGCTGCGAGAATTGCCGGAGAGATACCGGTTGCAAGTGAAATACTTGAAAATAAATTTGGTGTTGCAGCAGATAAAGCATTTGCAAGTATATCCGTAGCAAATGGGCTAACTATGGTTCCGGTAAAATGAGGAGTGTACTTTGCGCTTCCCAACATGCAGGCAACATCACCAAAGCGGCAAATCATTTCAGCAATGATGACTTGATAAAGTGATTCAAGGTCTTTGAAAATACAAGCTTTATCATCGCTCGCCAGAAATCTTGCCACCGTTGCAGTAGAAAGTGCAACGACCTCGAAGGGAAGGTTGAATTGATTTCGTTTAGAAATTACATTCGAAAGAGCAAGCGTATAATTTTTTCCGATATGTCCCTCAACTCTGAAAAAATTAAATTTCTCAATATCATAAAGCAATGGATTGATCACTTCATCTTCATTGCTGTAAGCGGTTGAATTGTATGAAAGATTGTTTCGTGCATTTCCCTTTCTACTCTTTTCATAGCTCCACGATTGATACAACTCCAAAGGTTCATAATAATAAGGAATGCACCGCTCCGACAATGTTTTGTCGAGATATTTACTGGGTGTAATTTTTATTTCCGCCCTGGGGAATAAATTAGGATTAGGAACATCGTAATTTAAGATTAGTTGTTTCAATCTCTTGAAAAGCAACTGAACTTCAGTCAGCAAGTCCTTTTGCTTATTAAATAATGGTGAGTAAATAAAATAATGGCGGTACTTGCTTCTGACCTCTATGGAAGTACTCTTTGTTGCTTCACCCAACATCAAATGAAGTGGAAATAAATCTTCATCGGGGCAACACATGACCTGCACATCATGAACTTTGCATTTGAATTCATCATATGCTTTGATAATGTCATCAATCCAATCGTAGTAATATTGAATAAAAAACGGGTTTGCACTTTTTATCGTCGCGAGAACATTTTTAAATCTGTCAAAGACATTGCTGAATGGATTTACGTTTTCTTCAAAAAGTATTGGGTGATAAATCTGATAACACAGGTTTAACGCTTCCGATAAGCGTTTGAGCGTAGGCTCGTCAACAAGCTCCAGGAATCCATTCAGCACAAGATCAGAGGACGTCAACTCTTTGACCGGTACATTAAAACGTTTCAACTGAATGTTTCGCAGAACACTATCAACGGGTTCAGGTTCATTTTCAGGAAGAGGTTGTTCGATACTTTTTAGAAATTCATCAATGCCGGAACGCTCTACCAGAAGAGGCTTTACATCAAATTCAATTTTCCTTCCTTTGTCATCACAATCCGTATCAACACAGTTTTTCAACAAACTGTTTTTCATTTCAAGCAACAGTACAACAATTTTATCGCGCATAAATTCAGCGTTGCTCTTGATTGGATCTGTGTCGTCAAATTCGAGGGACTGTTCTGCTGTAAGCATTTCCCACATATGCCAGGGCTCATAAATGGGTTTGTATTTTGGAGTAAAATCACCAGGCAATGTGTAAGGGCGGTAGTATTGAAGCGTAAGCTCATCCTGAACGATAAGGTAGCCAGCGGAGGTGACACCACATCCTTTTGTGATGACGATCTGCGAAGCATCAACTTTTAGTTCTAGTCCGCAGACAATCCCAATACCGATCAGTTTGTTGCGTGTGAGCCGATCTTGCTCATCAAGATAGTTGACGATTTCATTCAGGTGATCGGCTGATAAAACCTGATCGGCAACAAAAACGGGATAAGAATTAAACTCAGTCATACGGATTTAAATTTTATATGTACCCAGAACCGTGTTACCTAATAAAACAGGATTGGTGATTCCCGTATCACAATCATGCAACTGTGCTTCAGGATATTCACTATGCAACCTGTCTAAAATTTCCATTAACGCATTGTTCGCTTTGCGCAATGCATCTTGTTTGGCTTCTTTATGGATAAAATCAGTCTCGTAGTTTAACAGAGCCTCTATCCATATTTTGTAAGCCCGTTCGAATTCATTCATTAAAGTATTGCTCACCCAACATATTTTAAGCATACAATGAGCAGGCGCTTCTGTACGTGCCATCATTTCGAAATATCTTCTGAACTCCATGCTGCGGAAACGCTCGTGCCAATACGGAAGAATTAATGATATGCGAAATGAATAAGGATCTTCCTCTCCGCAGAAATTGCAATTGTCATTCAAACAAACTTTAAACATTCTGTATACATCTTCGGGATATGTTCCTCCTATTACTGGTGCAACAAATCGCGGACGAAGGAGAATGTGTTCAACGAGATGCAGGCCTTCGCCCGGGCAATCTTTTTTGAAAGCATTTGCTACTTGAATAACGGCTGCTTCACGTGAATCAAAATCAGGAAAAATCACACCACTCTCTGCCAATGGCGTATTGGAAGCATCCCAAACTTCAAATGAAAATTCTGTTGCTGAAATATCTTCATCCTGGTAGAAGGAGGCATCGCCAATTACTTCCAATAGTTTTTTAATTACGCTATCAATTTCTGTATAGGAGTCATATTCCTGAAGGGATTGCAAAACAGGATTGCCAGCTTCATCCATGACTTTAAAAAAATATTTCGGCGGATTTGAATTTGTCTTTTGTATTTCAATATGCTTCAGGCAAAACAAAAACCTTCTTGTAAAATCATCAATGCCGGAAAGTCTGGCAATGCGTTTTTCAAGACCAGAAACATTATCGGTATTCCATGATGGACTGAGATAGTCAAACGCCATTCCACGCTCACGACTTATGACAGGATAGTCTTTCAAAAACCTGATTTTATCTTCGATCAATTCTTTGTCATTCAAATCTTCATAATCACCGGCATTCTTGTAGGTGTATAACATTAACACGTAGTCGTTGAATGATTCAGCAAACCGCCCGACCATGTGATCTAAAAAACGGTTTCTCCGTTCGAAGAAGAGTTGTGAATCTTCCAGCAATGTTGCGCGAGTCTTTAATACATTTGCTGTATCGGTTGGATCGGGTTTGCTAAAAATGTCTGCGAGATCAACAGCATTTACGTACAGATCTTCGATGCCTTTGATGTCACTGAGGTATTTAGCAAAGTAGGTTTGATTGACATTCGGGTTTAGCGAAAACAGTTCACGCGAATGCGCAAGCTGTGAGAAAAAGTTGGCCAATACCTGATCATAAAACATGAGATAAGCCTTCAACTGTTTCGCCTGGGCCTTCCGTAATGATGTGGATGATTCAGCAAGTCCTGCGTCGCCTATGCCATACGTGATTGGAAATTCATATTGAACGGAAAGGTAATCTTCCAGGTCATGATGCTCACCTTCCGGCATTTCAAGATCATCGGCCGTTCCTTTAAGCTTGTTACGCTGTTCGAGTCCGTGCAAATATTTTAATGTATCTAAAGTTTCATCCAACTTTGCTTTGAATGGCAACTTCCCTTTAAAGAACAGAACTTTTGACCTGAAAACATTTAACACGGGTTTACAACCGTTTTTCACTTCCATGCACCAGGCCTCTGAGGGGAGTTCAGGTTTACCTTCGCTATTATATTTTGTAAGCAATACATTTTTAACGGAAAGTACGCCATCGATATCCATGATGAAATTGATAATATCGGAAACGTAAATCTTTCTTCTTATCTGTGTTCTTTTGATTTCATCTGTTTTGATAAAACCATGCGTTAAGATCGGACCTTCAAATATTTCATCTGTTCCTATTCCTTCATTAATCAATTCCTTTAACGAATAGAATTTTACTTCAGGATTAAAATAATTTTCAATCTGAAAGAGTACGTTGGCATATACTTCTTCAATGTCCGTATCCGGAGAAACTTCTATGTCGGCACAGAAAGCGATTTCTTGCGTGCAAATGGTTTCAATCTTCACAAAATCTTCACAGAGGTTACGATGTGTGTGAAGCGTTGCCTTTACTGTATTCAGAATGCTTAAAACAAGAATGATCTTTTTTTGATAGACCGTAAATATTTCCTGAACCTGTGAAGTGATGTTAAATTGAGCAGTAACATCTCCAGAAATTGCTGTGATGTCTTTTTTAAGAAGAACAAAAGCGTTGAACTCAACGGGACGTACATCACCAGCATTTTCAACATCAAATGTCACCTTCCATCGGTCGTTAGTAAGCGTAACATTCAGGTTAGTTATTGAAGAAGGTTCAGCACCGGAAATAAAATCATAATCGATTTCATCCCAATCGGGAAAAATAATTTGAAGTCGGATATCGATCAGTTTTTCGGTAGCGAATTGCCATGTGATGCTTCCTTTATTCAGATCGCCAAACTCATCTGTTTCATCAAGGTCAACCACAACACGATACAGACCATGCAACCGCACAGGATGTTCGGTCTCCTGATAAACTAACTTATCTTTTTTACAGTGTGCATAAATGGGTACTTCCTGATCGGGTTCTCCTACCATATTTGTATCCTCATCGCGGTAGGGATAAAGCCAGGCATTTTTTACACCCACAATATCAACCAGCAGTTTTCGATAATCTTCAATAGTGAGCGGTTCGGAAGTGAGAATATTTTTAGCAGAAAAGAATGCCTGATCAACATCAATTTTACCATCTTCATCAGCTATAAGGTCTTTGATATTAAAGTCGGTTCGATAACCTAATTCAGTAAGTGCATAAGACAATACTTCAAGAATAGTAATACCTGGATCGTGCGTATTATAGTCAGTCCAAAGTTCGCTCGACAGGCTTTCAATATATTTCAAGCCTTCCTCGCGCAGGAAAGTATAGTCCTGATCATTTCGAAGTTCCCTGGTTTTTATTATGGGCAAAGTTTCTTCCATCAGCATTCGCATTGATCAGTGATAAATGAAATTTTATGAGCATTAAAAGCATCATCCGACTTTACAGATACAAACACGGATCGCGCTGAAGTAGCAATAACCTCATCACTTTCGTCTGACTTAATACCTTCAACGATCTGGTACATTTTCACACAGCTGATGAAGTCGACATAGGACCTCTCTTCAATAAAATTGATCAACACACTCTTGCTTATCTTTCCTCCGAATTCAATATCGGTGGACGGATCGTATGCCCAGGGCGCCATGAATTGTTCAAGTTCTTCTTTCAATTGTTTGGTATAAAAATCATTGTCTTCTGTTACGTATTTAATTTTAAACTCAAGTTGTATTTCTTCAAACCTTGGATTACGTACGTCAAGGTTTACGTGTGGAGAAATATAATCGTAGAGGTATTGTTTTATTTCGGTCATCAACCCAAGACTTGTATAAGGGCGAAGTGGATCAAATGCATTTTTATTGTGTAATTCAGGAATGGGAACAACAAGCACATAGCCTGGCTTTTGCTCATTATCAACATAAATGATTTGCGTACCGGAAGTTTTTTCCAATACCTGCGTGTGGTTAATGCATTTCACTTTGAAAATCGACGGGTACGCTTCAAGCACCATGCGTTCATAGTCCCACATGGTAATGGCCCGGTTCTTATGACGGAGGCGCTCGCTGACGCGCACATAAAAATGATCATCGCTTTCTTTAACACGCCCGCCAAAGGAAGCGTACGGCTGTGCTATTTTTTTAATTGACGAATCACTGATGACACTCTTGCTGATGCTATTCGCAGGCAGTGTATTTTTAAAATAATTTTCGATGCCATTATAATCTGTAAACTGAACCTTCGTCGCCTGCGCCACAACATCAATGATTTTACAAACAGCAATTGTCTTTTCAACTACAATGCCTCTAAGCCAGTGCAGTTGATCGGTCATAAGGGTATTTTCAGAAGAGGCGAGATCAGAAATACTAAACTTAATGATTCCGGATTGTGTCAGGTCATTCGTGTTGTCAACAATTTCTTCTTTCTTGAATGCGACCCATTCGTTACTTGCACCAAGAAAATACCATTGCATCTCCTGCTTAACGGTAAGCGGATCAGCGGTACCTTCGGCTACCTGAAATAAAAGTGATAATGTCTGATCCGTTTTAAAATTTTCAATTCCAATAAATAGTTCTCCTTCATTGTCAACAGCAGGAAGCAAATTTTTCTGCGCATTCAACGAAATATCTTTTGACCCAAATGGTGTGAGATGAATAAAAGTACCTTCCTCGCCTGATTTGAAATCAATCAAGGTATCAACGTTGTAATCGATGGTGAGCTCTTTTACCTTCGGAGTGTACGGAGCCGTAACTTCGTCCATTGCAATGGTTGTAGTAGTTGCACCGTCTGTACCAGGTGTAGTTGTAATCGTCGCGCCAATGGCTGCCTTTGCTAATTTGGAAGCATATGTACTATGACCAAAGTCCGGGTTATTTAATTCCAGCTTCAAAAAACCCCAGTTTGATTTTACCGAGAAATTTTCGTTCTCTGTAAAATCAGTTGATACATCTAATGGCGGAATTGTTACGGTTAGAGAAATGCTTCCCGTAAACATTTTTGGGATGTTTGCTTTACTTTTAATATCAGCTATGTTTTCGGCAAAACCTTCTATTGGAGATTGAGCTATTGATGATTTTGTTGTTGAAATTTCAGGAGCAAGCGTTTCAGATTTTTGCAGGGAAAATGGTTGAGTTGCCTTTGAAATAGTCTGCTGAAATAAATCTGTAATTTCCGCGCCAAAAATGGATGAAGTCGTATTAAAGAGAGTTATGCTGGTATGAGCCGATTTCCATTCGGCGTCTTCAAGGTACTGTATATCTACAGTGTGATTAGTATCTCTATCTACAAGATCGCGCAATTCACTGAGGTTGTCCCATGTTATGTTTAGTTTGATCTTAACATTTCCATCGGGCTGCAAAGCCTTCATGAATATTTCTTTGCTTCCTAAAATAAAAGACGAACCTGAATGAGGTGAAGCGCCGAAAAGCTCAAATGGTTTTGAAGCGCTGAGAACACCGGTATCATTTTGAATTGCCAGGTCTTTCATTTCTGTAACGCTTGCCGCAATGCGTACTTTTTCAAAAACGAAATTCCATACTTCCTGTTTTGCCTTTGCACGCACGAGAACAAACTTGGCTAGGGGAAGCGTTGTGTTAAAATTATGTTGATGCAGCTTCTGAGAATAAGGCACTACTCCCTGCTCACCACCATCAAGTTTGACGGTGATGTTGAAATATTCTTTTGAAGGATGAATAGTAACATTCGCAGGATCAATGGGCACATCAATCCATCCCTTTTCTCCTGAGAGCTGAAGTGTAAACCGATCACGTATGTCGGCAACTAAAAAAGTTATGGGATCACCCGCTGGCGCATAGAATGAAAAAGTAATTGTTCGTGTGCCTTCAAGTAAGTATAAATAATGAGAAGCTATTGCAAAGCCAACTGTTGCAGGAGTTCTGGTGTTGTCGCCAAATGTTTTCCAGCTTTTATCCACACTTAATAACTTTCCACCTAAGCCATCTTCCGAGTTGGCTGTAGGACTCGCATATAACTGCCGGGTATTGTTTGTCAGGTTACGCTCTACAAATCCACTTTTCAGGTTTTTAACCACAGCTTTGTTTAGCACTGCATCCTCCGTCGATGCATAGAAAATTTCCAGTCCATCAACATCTTTTCCTGCTTTGAAGGCTGTGTCTTTAGAAAGAAGATGATTGTCTTTTACTGTTTTAGCGAGCTCGAAAGTAAGGTGAGCTTCATCGGGTTCAGCATTCTTATTTTTTAGCTGGAGGATTTCCTTATAATATAAATCGAGATGTCGTTTTGTAAAGCCATTCAAATGATCTTGTGTGAACCTGAACAACTTGATAAAAGTTAAGTACAAAGCATAGTGAGGTGTATGCCTGGGAAATGATTCCAATGTTTTATTGAGATGTGAAGAGGCGCTCTCTACGATACCGGCCAGCGTTTTCAGGTAGTTGTCAAAAATTCCAGTGAATAAATTATGTGTGCTTGTATTTTTGATTTGCAGGGCAACTGTAGCTCCATTAAATGTTGGTGTGAAAGATGGTATAGAAGCATCTGCCCATACATCTGATAACAAGGCAGGATCAAAATCTTGTGACAATAAAATTTCCAGGGGAGAAGGTTCAATAGAAAATGTTTCTGTGGGTACTACAAGGCTCTGCGTTACTGCTTCGTCGTAGTATTTCCTGAGGCGATCAAAATATTGTGGCAGATTAGAATGAATTACATTCCCTAAAATTTCCTTGAACTCGAAATCAACCGGTAAGTTTTTATAGTATGTGTCGAGGATATTTGTAAAGGTGAACCCGAAATCAAAAAGCACCTTAAAATGATTTTGTAAATCGGCAACAGAAGTAACATCAATACTTTTAATCGCATCAAAAATATTTTTAATGTAAGTGAAGCAACCTTGCGCATCGAGTTTAACCAGCGCAGCCAGTGTCACAGAAACATCCATGCTCATGAGCGCTTGCCAGTCACCATCTTCTGTATTAGTCGAATCAAAATACTTTAGCTGACCGGCATAATTTTTTGCAAACAAAATAAGATCAGCGTAGTCACGTTCATCCACTTTTGCAAAATCGGGGCGAAGCGCTTGTAGTACGCGCTGATATTGATTTACGCCGGAGCGTTGCAATGGGTTCCTATGATTGCAGTCACTAGTCATTTGATATCAGTACCTTCATTTTTGTAATAGGGGAAGACGTAATTGAACCGTGTGTTGGTAGATCGAACCGTGTAATCAATTTCAATAAGTATTATTCCTTCCAGTTCGCGGCTGTCATCGAGTTCTACCTTATTTAATTTTATCCGTGGCTCATGAAAAAGAATTGCAGTCATCACCAGATCACGGATGTATGCTTTGAAAGTTGAGGTCAAGGACTCAAATACCAATTCATCCAGATTACATCCATACGCCGGCCGCATAACGCGTTCACCAATTCTGGTTGTAAGTAGAATGTGCAAACCGCTTTGAATGTCTTCCTCATCCTTCAACATGATTACCGACTTCAACGATTTATCAAATGTCGGCGGGAATCCCCATCCTGTACCTAAGAATGAATGCTCGCTCATATTATCCACCAATAATTACTGTGAAACATCCTAACAAAATACTTCCGCCATGGGCTGTTGTATCGCCAACGCGCGCTGCTGGTTTTCCACCAATCAATACCGTTGCAGATCCTTTGATGATAACATCAGGAGGGCCGGCACAAGTGCACATGTCTCCGAGTGTAGCCGCCGGTAATCCACCAATCAAAACTGTAGGCGCTCCGGGAGGAAGAATTGGACCACCAACGTGAGGCGCTCCACCGGGATTTACCAGGGGGCACAAGTGCATATCAGTTATTCGGGCAGCAAAGGACATATGTTTTATTTTGTTTTTGGTCTAACTCTAAATCCTGTTTTGAGTTTCGGGCCTCACCCCTGCCTTTGCCGGCAGGCAGGCTAAATCCCTCTCCCCCGAAATAATCGGGACAGGCAAAGGAGAGGGACTTTAAAGAGTTTTTCTTCGAAGAAGTTTATCTTAAGTTTTGAAAATCGATTTCATATTACAAGAGATTACCTCGTGCCTGATCAGTTGATCTTCACCAGTCCTCCTTTTATTTCTGTTACTCCGCTTCCTTCAACTTTAACCATTGGTCCCTTTATCTCGGCACTTCCTCCGCCAGCTTTAATTTCTGATCCTGATGCTGAGACAGAAAATTGTGATGAAGGTGAAAGCTTGATGTTAACCGCTTCGAGCGTAATATCAGCAGTAGCTTTCAGCTTTAGCGATGATGCGCTTTCAACTGTAACACCGCTGGATTCCATCGTGATTTTATTTCCATTCTGGTCTTCTATTTTTATCACTTTATCCTGTTCACTCAATGTAATCTTGTTCCCCGCTGGTGTTTCCAGTTTGTAAGACTTTTCATCGTCGTTGAAGATCATCTTCATTTCTGAACGACTTACATATCCCTTTTCATGATTATCGTTTGAAGCAGTAAGTGGTGCAGGCAATGCACTGCTGTGTAGCATTCCCAGGATAACAGGGTTGTTAGGATCATTAAAAATGAATCCTACGATAACTTCATCGTTTATTTCAGGTCGAAAGAATGTACCGCGATTATTTCCTGCATCAAGCGTAGCAATGCGCATCCAAATCCCTTCTTCTTCCGTGCTCACAACCGGTAAACGAACTTTTACCCGGTGTTCACCTTCCGGATCTTCAAGGTCGGTTACAATTCCAATCTGTAAACCCTGTACAGATGGCATGAAACCTAATTGAGATGATAAGTGAAAAGGATTTATCGATTCAGCAAACCATGCCTCGGGCATTCCAAAATTTACTTCGGTTGTCCAATTGCCATTGCTATAATCATGTCTTACGCTACACACAAACACAGGTCCGTTGAAACGGTTACCCACACCGTTAAGCGAGATGATCGTTCCCGGCTTTACATCAGGAAAACCCTGAAACTTTACTGCGCCCCTTACCCTGGCAAGACGGCTGCGCAACATTTTGGCATTAGCCCATTCTTGTACCTGCTCATTGGTAAGTTTTCCTGAATGAATCAGCAAGTTGCTTTCAAGATCTACCACTCCTGCTAACTCTTCCGGAGGAAGATCACCTGCATCATTCATGTCCGGTTGATCCGCTGTATTTTCTATAACCTCTTGTGTACTGTAATCCCAGCTCTTGGATTTGATTTCATTGTATTGCGAACGCGCATCAATCTCTGCATGATAATCAAGGATAGTTCCACCGTATAAGACATCCAAAATTGAAGATGCTGTCAGTGCAGGTTTTTTTATCGTGATCTTTCCGTCTTCTACCACACATATTCTTCCAATCACATCCATTCGTGTGATCATAAAATCCCAGTCGGTAGTATGAAACTGGATTAGCTCTTTGTGTTGAATAGCGGTAGACTCAATATCTTTTTCGAGACCATATGAATCAATGATCTCTTCTGCTACGTCACTATCCGTTACATTTTCATAGTGCTTACTCTTTTTTCCGATGGTAAGTTTTACAGCTTCATCTTTACATTCAACAAGAAGTTCTGCTTTCTTTGATGTGATTTTATTGGAATGTCCGACAACAACACCTTTGAATACCGTTACATTATCATTTCTGTAACCCAGCTTAATTTCCACTTCATTACCCGGCACAAAATAATTTTCATTGCTAATGGGAAAATCTTCTTCAGAAGGATCGCCATCAATGATGCAAATTCTAACGAACGGTATCTTGTTTATTTCACGCTGTACTAAAATACTTAAGATGGGAATTGATTTAGGGATTTCTTCTCCATCGATAAGTATGTTATACGTAACAAGATCGGTTACCTGTGATGTTGGTATGGTTCTGGGTGCCGCCACTTCAAATCATTTTAAAGGTGGAAATTTTATTTTTGTGCCAATGGCAATACGCCGGAAACTGTTGAGCTTGTTATACTGCGCTACATCAATGTAGTACCGCGAGTCTTTGTAAATTTTATACCCCATCAGGGCAAACCTGTCGCTTGCCATGATCATTCGTTCATGTGTGATATCAGGTGATTGCTTTCCCTCTTCGGCTACGCGTTGTGTATTACTCGTCCAGGGTTTCAACCTTACTTTCGCTACAACACGCAATGGCGTTCCATCGGGCTTGAACAATTTGTAAGTAAGGTCAAGCGACTCCAGACTTCCTTTGAAGATGTCACGCTTGCCCCACATAACTTTCAGATAATAATTCCGGTGTGATCCTTCCTGCATGCTTACCGTAGCTTTTTTAAGCTTATCAACTTCCGCCTGCACATCAAGCGCATCAACTCCACCGATCATGGAGATTGACAATGCTTCTGCTTCTTTAATAACACCTGTGCCATCTATCAGCAATTCAAATTCCCATGTGCCGGGTGGTTGTGCCTGATACTTTGCTTCTGCTCCACTGTTGCCGGGAGCCTGTTCAGTGTTATAATGAATCGTGTAGTTTTCATTGTACGTAGAAGGATTGACAAGAAAATCATAGGTAGATACCGGATTACCCGTACTTTCTTCCGGACTATTGAAAGACATGATCTTCATTTTTTCTACTTTACCTAAGGGTATCATCAGCGTTCTTTTTTATCTTCTAAAATCTGAAGTATTTCCTGCGTACAGGTTTTAATGATTTCCTTTTTCAGTTTTTCAAAATCCTGCGATGACAATTCCTTTGTTGACGAGTTATTGATTTTCTTATCAACAACAGTAGCTTTGATATGCAATTCCTTTATCTCAATAGGCATACATGATCAATTAAATGATATTAAAGACTAACACTTCCCGTTACGCTTCCAAGGGCGTTCATTCCTGCAGCAAGCGCGGTTGATGCATTAAGAATGTTGAAGTACTGATAGCTAAGTACCAATGTTTCGATGGCGACCTGGCTTTGTTCTGCATTCAATGTTGCAAACTCGACACGCTTTGGAATGGCATTTACTACATACCAGTTTTGAACAGGTACATGAACATCATTGAGCATTGTGATCAGGAGATTACTGGGTTGAAAAGTAAAATTTTGAACAGCGTTAATACACCACGCCATGATACCGGAGGGGAGTTCATTCATTCCACGTTTCAATGTGATGTCTGAGTACTTTGTTCTAACCGGCAGTTGATGTTCAAAACGATTTTGTCCACCTTCTTTAAAAGACTCCATCTCAACATCAACCGAAAGACCGCTCACTTCCTGAAACCTGATATCAACAGGCATTTGTGGAAACAGTTCAAACGCGACAACAAAGTGAAATCCTACCAATGGATAGGTTCCCATGAAACTACTGACCAGATCCATGATTATTCATTTTGGATGGTCAGTCCTTCGTGTGCCAGCTCCAGCGATTCAATGGCTACGTCATTGCCATCAGCTTTCAAATCCGTTGGTGTTATCTTAGTGGGCCACGCATTTTTTACTTTCCACACGACAACCGGCTCATGGCTTTCGTTAAGCAGGCTCACCGTTAGATCACGGCGTTCGATTTGATTGAGGCTTACCGTATTAAACCAAATGTAAAATTCATTGTCACCTTTAAAAGTACCTCGCTTCATCGTAATGTTGCTGAACTTACGTTGGCCCGGCATTTTTACTTTGCTGTATTCAGGACTGGCACCATCGCGGTACTCGATAACTTCCGTTGTTATATCCAGGCCGGATATTTCAGTGAAACCGATTTTACTTCCACCCCATTCTACCTGGAAATGGAATTTGGGAACAGGATATTCTGCCATAGTTGTATGTTTATGATTTGAGAGTTTAAAAGATTACTGTTTGTCCTACTAAATTCAAATGTCATTTCAACTCTTTGATTTTCTTGATGATTTATTCATTGGCCTCACTCCTTCCTCTCTCCGAAGGAGAGAGCCATAGGAATCAAGAAAATCAAAGAGTTGCAAATCGCTCGATATTTTAGTCGGACTATAGTGATAAAATATTATTGTTAAGATTCCTGCATCTTGTGCATGAAACGCAGGATGATGAATTCTGCAGGGCGAACAACTGCTAATCCGATTTCAACAATCATCTTACCATTCAGTATATCGTCTGCAGTCATGGTTTGTCCCAGGCCCACTTTCACAAAGAAGGCATGTTCAGGTTTAGCGCCAGCCAATGCTCCTTGTCGCCAAAGAACGGTAAGATAATTTTCAATCATTGCTCTTACCTTCACCCAGGTTATAGCATCGTTTGGTTCGAAGACGAATTGTGCAGATGCTTTCTTGGTTGACTCTTCAACCATGTTGAAAAATCTTCGCACACTTACATAACGCCACTCATTATCATTGCCCGCCAACGTGCGTGCTCCCCAAACCAATGTACCTCTTCCAACAAATGATCGAATTGCATTGATAGATTTTCCCGCCATCACATCAACATTCAGATTTTCCTGATCCTGATCGTTGTAGTTAACTGTAGGTTTCACAACACTTAACACACTTACATTTGCAGGCGCCTTCCAAACACCTCGCGTTGCATCAACGCGAACATAAATTCCTGCAATGCTGCTGCTGGGAGGAAGAACAACGTGAAGCTTATCTATTGCTGTTTTGATTTGATTATATAACCCATTATTAGTTGCCTGGATACTATCAAGGGTTGCTCCACTTAGATTTGTTGCACCCGGACCACTGTGAGTTCCGATAACAGCCGACGTACCGGAGTAAGAAAATGGAAGCGTTGTTTCAATCCAGGGATGATAGGCCATGCCGTACATGACAAAATCTTTTTCACTTCTTACGGTGGACCTGAAGTCATCGATATTGTCTGCATCATCTTGTGCATCAGTTTGAAATATATCAATCAGCGTTATGCGATCAGCAAGCGTATTACACTGAGTCAATGCCTGATCGATAACACCATAATAGGTATTCATGTCAGGGAGGCCCGGACCATCCGGAAATACGATGATGGTAGGTTCATCTTCCTTATTTAAAGCTGCCAATCCGCCGAGCAAACCTTCATCGTCATCGCCATCATCAATGGTATCCGTATAATCACCTACTGAAACAACATAGCATGGACCTCCTCCATTAATAAAATACATGCGCATGGAATAGTACATTCGATATACCAACGATGGCGGAGTAATCGGTGCAATAACTGCCGATGCAGGGTTTGCATCAATGTCGCCAGAGATATCTACAGTTAGGGTTTCCTCAACGGCTTTTCCAAAGTAGGTTTCATACTCTACCATAGAAGTAATTCTTTTCGGAACGAAATGAAGATCATCATCAACTTTATCTTTCGCGATCTCCGTATACCCGATAAAGGCGGGTATGGCAGTAGCTACCTGCGCTACAGAAGGTGGAAATAAAGGTATCTCATTGATGTAGACACCCGGGGTTTTAATAGCAGACTCATTGATCGTTGCCATGTTGGAAGGGTTTTACGTTTAAAATTTTATCAGTTCATGTTATGTAGTTTCACTTTATAATTAACCTCTTTGCACTTTGAAGCTCCATCCAGTAATTGATAGTCAACCGGCAGTGAAAGTTTGTGATTGATTTCAAGTAAGATCACTGTGTCACGATCAATTGGATTGGTCAGAGTGCCTCGACTTTGAAGATCAGCCTGGCTCACAAAGGTGTCTCCTCCGGTTACGGATTTCCAGTAAGCAGTTTCGCCAACGCCGTGCGCATCTCCACCGTTACTTTCTTTCAATGCTTTGTAGAAAGTTCCCCCGGATTGGACGATATAGCCTTTCTTGTATTCATGAGCAGAATTATATGCGATGATGGGAGCGCTCAATAATATTTCGGAGCCAACCTTATGATTAGCTTCGTTTGTGAGCACCAGTACGTCTGCATCAAAATTGTATGAAGCTAAATTGGTAAGCGTAATAAAAGCTCCACTGGAAAATTTTACCTGGTAACGAAAAGTCTCTCCGTCAATAAGCATGAACATAGGTTTGTTTTCATCACTGCCCTGGGGTTCCACTTCAATTAAAAGTGTGACGGAGTTTTTTTGAGATCGCTGCAACATTGCATACTTCATGTGCAATTCTTTTGTCTGGCTATCGGGAATTATTTTAATGAATGATCGCAGATCATCCCTATAACCCACCAGTTCAAATTGAATGTTGAATAATATTTTATAGGCTGTGAGAATCGCTTCCATACTTAAATCTGTTCAAACTGACCTTCAATCTTTTTAATGGGCAAGCCTTCTTTCTGAATGACACGTTCATCAATAGTGATCATGCGCATCTTGTAAACCAGTGATGGCATATAATGTCCGCCCAGTGTAGTCCATAACTGGTTGACTTGTTCAAGATTCAGGTTGACTAAGTCGAAAATTATTTTTTCAATGCTGCCATTTCCAGTTTCATTGAATTCCTGCAACTCAAGTGTATCGGCGGGAGTAAAAACATATTTGACTTGAAAAAACCGGATTACTTTTTCCAGTATTAACAAGGCTTGCTCGTAGTTTGTATGGGTAGCTGAAAAGAGAATAGTGAAATTCAAATGAATGGCAGGATTCTTATATCGAATCACAGTATTTTCTTTAATAAAATTTTCCGGAGATTTTGAAATGCGATCCTCTTCGATATTAACAATCGACATGATGAGCTTGTCATTCATTGCTGTTGCAAACTCATCGCCATCGTTCAGACGGGAAATATTGGAGAGCACAAGAGGCTTATCGGTACTACCAGGTGCAATGAAGTCATTAAGCAAGCCTGCAATAGTGTCAAGCGCTTCGAAAAGCATGAGAGAGTTCTTAATAAAGTCCTTATCCCACGGGGTCAATGGAATACACAGCATAACCTTTCAGGTTCCTTGTGAGAACATGAAAAGACAAGCACAAAAATGTAACTCTAATGGGAATGAATTATTATACTAAGGGGGAAACACAACTACCTAAAATTGGTGAGATACAGATTGGCCAACCATAATACACCCACTGATTTTACATTTTCAAATTTTCAAATTTAAAACTACAATCCTGGGTTCGTGATTGCGATATGAAAGTAACGTTCGCTTTTTTTTAGAGCAAGGAAAATCCAAAAAAGTAATTCAACTTTTTTCAGGGAAGCATAGAAGCATTTGTAAATCAGAATTTTCCGACTTAATGAATCCTTGACGATCAAAATTTATTTGTCAGTCATTACCGTCAACATTGGTGTGATACGAGTCATTCAATCATATGTTAATACCGAATTAAGGCACAATGCACAAGTGAGGGTGTGTACAAGTAGAGACGCGATGCATCGCGTCTCTACTAACGTTTATTTAACTCTATCCTCGTACCTTCTATTGCGTTACAGCCTTCACTACTTCCACCACTTGTCCTTTTCTTCTCGCATACTTGCTGTTGTCATACATGGCTTCACAAGATGTTCCCGGTAAATAATAGGTACCGGCATAAGAAGCAGTAAGCATTACACGATACGTTTTACTGGCACCACGGTTTAAATCAAAATAGGTATAGACTCTGTCATCGCGAATGTCCTGATAAGTAAACCCATCCGTCTTTAGAAATTCATCTGTTCCTTCCAATCTTAAATTATTGATCTCCCATCCCGAAGGAAACACTTGTGCGAGCGCCATGTTTTCATAAGTTGAATACAATCCCGGATGAGAAACAGTTACGACGGCAATAAATTCAGTTCCTTGTTGTAATCGGGAAACATCCATTGCGTTTCCTTTGGTATCAGTATAACGAACAGACACGCTCAAATCCTTTTGTTCATCCTGCTCCTGGCCTTGTGCCGGAGTTCCTTCCATGATCAATCGCACAAACAAAGTTCCTTTGCTTTCGTTTACAACATTGATGTTTTGGTTTTGAATTCCTTTGATAGGAACAGGTACCTGTGTTATGGGAAGTTCCGAACTTGCTGAAACAGATTTTCCGCCAATAGTGTGTTTGAATTTCAGCTCACCTCTTTTTTCCAAACCAATGAAAGCGGAAATACTTTTCAACGCAAAGGCAACTTCCTGGGTACTCATCCAATATCCATTGTTGCTAAGATGCGATGAAATTTCTTTCAGCAACTCAAATGCTTTTTCCTTTTCATTAAGAATTACAAGTGTCTCTAATATCAAAGCCTTGTCGCGCAGATCAGAACCATAGCAATAACCCATCTCGCGATATTGCTTAACAACAGTTGACAAATTCCCTACTATTTTTTTAGCTGCCTCGGGTTGTCCTGCTTTTGCATACGACGCAGCTAACATCCATGCTGCTGTTGACGACAATCCACCCATTTCACGAAGTCGGTTCATGGCGCCAAGTTCAGGAGATCCGGCAACTGCTAATGTATAGAGTCGATACGCTTGCATCAGGTTGCTGTTATAGTATTGATCATTTCGCCTCCACTCTTGCGCTTTATCACGCTGATGCTTTTTCCATTTTCTTATTATGTCAGCGGGAACATAATATCCTTTCGCTTCTGCTTCAACCAAAAAATGACCTGCATAAGATGTACTCCACCCATCAGCGTAATCCATACCGGGCCAATAAGCAAAACCTCCATCGCGCTGAACAAATGATTTCAACTTTTCAATTCCTGCTGTTACATTTCTTTGGACTGCAGCCTTTTCATTTTCTGTCAACACTTTTACTTGTTCAAGATAAAGTTGTGGGAAGACAGATGAGGTTGTTTGCTCCACACAACCATAGGGGTATTGTAGAAGATAGCGAAGCCTCGAACCCAAATTCACCGGAGGTATATTTGAAACTTCAAGCACAGCAGTGTTAGTACCTGCGATCCCGATTGGAGCAACTTCACTGTTCCAGGATTTTCCTACTTCAAGTAGAATATCGGTAACTCGTGTGACAGGTGTATTAGGATTTCGTATTTCAATTTCAATTTCATCGGTCGCTGAATAATTTCCGGATGAAGCAGTGACCTGTACTTTCGCGATTCCTGTTTCGGACTTCACCATTAAATCAAAATCCACTGTAAGATCACCGGTGCTGCTGATCGCAACCGCACGACTTGCATTTCCTGAAACAGATAATGGTCCTGAAGTTTTAACACTCACATTAATATTCGTGATATTTTTTTCGGCTGTAAACAAGGTGATGGGCAATTTTACTTTCTCCTCCGGGCCGAGCACTCTTGGCAAAGTAGCCAGCACCATCAGAGGTTTTCTCACCGGCGTTGCTTTCTCTGCTTTTCCGTAAGCTCCTTCATGACCTGCAACTACCATCGTTCGTACGGAACCGATGTATTGAGGCATCACAAATTTATGCGTGGAACTTCCGCCGTCTAATGTAAACGGACCGAAGAACTTCACTACAGGTTTGAACCGATTCGCGCGCGCATCTTCTTCACCTGGTTTCATTTCCGCATCGCCACCTACAGCAAGTAGTCTTTCAATTTTCCCACCGAACGCTCCAATCACCTGGTCAAAAAGATCCCATGTATTTACGCCCAATGCTTCCTTCGCATAAAAGCGATTCCATAAATCTGGAGTTTTAAACCTTGTGAGGTCAAGCAAGCCCTCGTCAACAACAGCTACCGTGTACGTCATTTTCTTTTTTGATTTTTCAGAAATATTAATGACTACTTCCTGACCGGGTTCGAGTACATCAGGCATGGAGAGGACAGGTTCTAAATGTGTAGCCGGATCTTCAACACGAACAGGAACCACTCCGTATAATCGAATTGGTAGATCGTTAACTGTTTGTGAGTGCGGCTGTAGTAGTGAGACGTTGATGAATACATTTGGCGTCATCTCCTTAATGACATCGATGGAAAATTTGCTATCACCCTGTTGAGTATCGAGCCAAAAGGTTTGTAAAACTTTACTTCCATTTTCTACGCTTACCAATGCACGTCCATTGGCGCTTCCCGGAATAGTGAGGTTTATTTTCTCACCAATGTTATAAGAAGTTTTATCGGTAGTGAAGGAGAGAAGGGCAGCACCACCCCGCGCGTCTTCTCCCTTGTAACGGCTATACCAACCGGGTTCATCGAGGTAAACAATCTTTCCTGTACAATGACCTGATGTTGCATCGCACACTTGAATAAAATATCTACCCCAGTCGGGTGATTTAATTTGGAATGACCAATCACCCTTACCGTTAGCACCTGTGGTAACAGTTTCATTTTTTATCAACTTAGCATAATTTCCATTGATGTAATTGGCTACTCTTCCGTGAGAGTAGTCCCACCACCAGCGTTGGTCCAGTTGATACATTTTTATTTCAAGATTATTTCCTGACAGCGGCTTTCCATCAATATCAAGTGTCACAATGTCTACGCGATGTGTACTGTCTACATACAATATTCCACTGTATCGTTCTCCTTTAGGTGTTTTCATTCCCACATACGAGGGATAAGGGAAATAGGGGATAGAAAAATTATCAATGCTGAAATTTCCACTCTCTTCAAAAACTTTTCCCCGGAACATAGCATTCAAAAATCCGGGCGCCACGGTTGAAGATGACAAGGTTGCATTCACCGATGCATGTCCTTCCGAATCGGTGTTACCGCTAAATACAGATTGAGCTTCTGCATAAAATTCTCTGGAAGGATCTTCAAAAACATAATCCGGGAATTTATCAAATCGTGTAGGTACGGTGGCGAGCAACACATCAAATTCTGCTTTCAGATTTCGTGCAGGAGCGCCATGCAACCACTTTACATCCAACGTTCCGCTTACATTGGGAGAGGTAAATCGCTCCGCACCAAAACTTAGGTTGATCTTGAGTCGATTCGGTTTTACGGTTTCGATTTTAATATTTTGAACAAATTGAGTTCCACCAACTTTCACACGGCCTGTCCAGTTTCCTGTTGGCGCGTCATGACTTGTTGCCGTAGCAAATTTGTAAAACCCATTTTGTGACGACGACCTCACCAGCCGATTCACTATCTGACCTTGTGGGTTCTGCAATTCAAAAATTACAGGATGTGAAGGTGGCAACATTTTATTTTTATCTTCCAGCACAAAAGTGAGATGCAATGAATCACCCGGACGCCACACACCGCGTTCACCGTACAACATTCCCTTTAATCCTTTCTGTACAACATCACCCGAAACATCAAACTGGCTTACTGACAATGACTCACCATCCTGAAGTCGAAGATAGCCACGTTGATTACCACTCTTCGCTATTAAAGCAAATGCAGGTTCTTTTGTTGTTAACGTTGCTTTACCATCGGTAGCTGTAGTGGCAGTTCCAATCACTTCTTGTTGAAAATTATATAACTCCACAGTAACATCACTCACCGGCTGGGCTGTTTTCAAATCAGTTGCGATCACAACGGTGTTCCCATCCGTTCCCCTTTTGGCAATGAGGCCAAGGTCAGAAGCGAGAATATTTTTCCTGATGTCCCGGTTTGAACGATAGTAAGAGGAGTTGCATGGATTGTCGCGTTGCTCCCAATCGTAATCTTCGTAATAGTAATAGTCGTCTTCGTAATAATATCCATCCTCTGAATAATAGTTATGTTCAAATTCTTCTTCAGGTTTGGATTCTTCTCCGGCACTTGATCCTTCCCCATCGCAAGTATAAGTTGAGTAAGATTTTTTAAAACTTAGCTTTACCTGATAAATGGCGCCGGGCTCAGCGCTGATCATCCTGGCAAGATCAAGGGTATAACGATTCCATTTTCCTAAATCAGAAACTCCTGTATTTTCAAGCGTTATGTTTTGTTTTAGTATTCGCTTTCCCACACGATGCATTTCATAAGCACCTTCAATTTTGTTCACCTGCAGGAATTGCAAAATATTATGCTCAAACACTTTGGTAATGGTAACGTCTACGGCTTTTAAATTGACCGCTTCGAAAGGAAGAATAAGTCCATCGGTACCTGGAAGAATTGAGCCTTTACCGGTGAATCGAACTTGAGGTTTAAGTTGTTCAAAAATGATTACCGCTGACGCAGCATTTTTCATTTTATAATCCAGGATATTTCTCACGCCGGCTTCAACCGAAATAGTTTTAGTTCCTGCTTGCCGTGTAGGCGGATAGATCCATATCTCATTATCGTGAATTTCAAAGTCGAGATTATCGACTTCGGATATTCGGATCAGTCCATTGAGTTCCTGTTTTTCTTTAAGCGGATCAGAGAACTGGAGAATAGCATATTGATTTGGGTTCTGAACGACCTTTGTAGTCATCAACTTAAAATCACTCAATGAAGGTACTTCGACTTTTTCTTCGTGTTCCCGATCAACGCCAATTGAATTTCCTTTTACTTTCAAGGATATGTTAGTGGGTTCGTCTTTTCGTGCTACATCTTCGACAATAAAATTGTGTTGCTTGCCGTCGCTGCCATGCGTCCATGTTATTTTTAAAAATTTCCCCTCCTGGTCAGCCGTTAATGTCTTCTCTACACCTGCATTTTCTGCAAAATCGGCGGTGTATATGACACCTTCAATCTTCTGTCGCTTAAGTTCAGTCTTTAAATAAGGTCGCACGTTTTCGATAGAGACTTCATAATTCTGCGGAATAACCTGGAAGGAGAAAGAGAAAACATCCAGCTCTTTAGGAACCTGTACCAATCTGACCAGGTCAAACTCAACATTATAGACCTGACCGGAAGCCAGGCGGTTATTCGGACGAAATTCTAATGTGCGTCTATCAACCCAAAATGTTTTGCCGGAAGTGGATGGGCTAAGGGAGATGAGCTTGACAGAACTTTCCTTTCCGATCATGCTGGAATCCACAGCATCTTTTGCTAAAATGATTCGAACAGGTGAGACTGAGCTAAGCACACCGGCAGAATAGGATGAAATGAATTCGGCAAAGGCCGGGTTAACGTAGCTGGGGACTGGTTCAGAAGTTCGTCCACGAAAGTAGAAGACAATTGACACAACAATACCCAATGCCACTGCACCAATGGCAATTTTTTTCCAGGGAAGATTTTTCATATAATCTTAAAGTTGAAGGAACTGAGCTAAAGAAGTTGGCAAATGACAGCAATCGATTTTTTATACAACTTAAAAAGAAATATCAGTAGTACGTATTGACGTAAAAATATTTTGGTTGAGTTTTTGTAATCACCTGCATAACTTTTGGAACAAGGGTTCACCTTACGATAAATCAGAATGGAATGCAATGTGGATTGAAAAGTAAGTTATTATAACTTTGCAGCACTAACCTTAAAATAGTAGAGAATGAAGGATTTCCTCAAACAAGAATATTTCAACAACACTGTTTTGCAATATATTATTGCTCTTAGCATTATCCTGGTAGGACTTGTCGTTGCGAAAATTCTAAAAGAGGTTGTCGTGAGAAGTCTTAGGAAATGGTCGGCGGTGACAGAAGCATCGCTTGATAATCTTCTTGTGTCAACGATCAAACGGTATGGACTTCCTGCAATGAACTTTATTGTTATCTACTGGGGAATTAATTCGCTCACGCTTCCACCAAAGCTATTGCGGGTTGTAGAAATTGCTGCTGCTGCCGTTATCGCATTTTTTATCATCCGGCTGATTTCTACTACGGTGCAATATTCCCTCGAATTGCGTGTGCGCAAATTGGAGAATGGTGAAGAAAAGGTAAAACAACTGGCTGGTGTAATGCTCGTCATCAACATGGCGATATGGGGAATAGGTTTGATTTTTTTGTTTCACAACCTGGGGTATAATGTCACAACAATAATTGCCGGACTGGGTATTGGAGGTATCGCTGTTGCCCTTGCAGCACAAAATATTCTGGGTGACTTGTTCAACTACTTTGTTATCTTTTTCGACCGCCCGTTTGAGATTGGCGATTTTATTGTTGTTGATGATAAAAAAGGAAACGTAGAGCACATTGGCATTAAAACCACAAGGGTAAAGAGCCTTACGGGAGAGCAGCTTGTTTTTTCCAACAGCGATCTTACAAAATCCCGGATTCACAATTTTAAAAAACTACAGCGGAGAAGAATTGTATTTACCATATGCGTTATGTACCAAACTACTAAAGAACAATTGGAGCAAATTCCCCCTATCATTCGGGCCGCCATTGAAAAGGCAGGAAGGGCTACGGTTGACCGGGTTCATTTTGCAAATATTGATAAGTCTAGCTTGAATTTTGAAGCAGTCTATTTTGTGGAAAGTGCAGACTACAACACTTATATGGATACTCAACAGAAGATCAACTTTTCCATCTTTGATGAATTCACCCGTCATGGAATTCAGTTCGCATACCCTACACAAATATTGATTGTAGGAGGAGAGGACAAAAAAGTATTTGAACCGAGTGGGCCTGAAGGATGAAAATTACATGTAGAGACGCGATGCATCGCGTCTCTACATAATATACATCCACACGACACATCATCCACAACACACCATCCGTATCCTTTATCAGTTTAAATAAAGAATTGATCTTCTTTCCAATTTGAAGGATTGTTTATAATGTATTGCGAAATCCGATCATACTCTTCTCGTGATCGAATGACATGATCGTGAAACCTGGATTGCCAATCAAAATGAATGTTGTTTTTTCGTGCATAGGTTGTCACGGCAGATTTAAAACCACGAATAATAGATGCAAGGTTTTTTGATTGTGGTCCAAATGTATTGATGGCGTTTTTCCCCGTAGAGACGCGATGCATCGCGTCTCTACTACACAACACACACATCTACATAACACATCATCCGTATCCTTTACACAGTTACTTAGTCGTTACCTAAATAAAGAATTGATCTTCTTTCCAATTTGAAGGATTGTTTATAATGTATTGCG
>CAZFRM010000002.1:0-128396 GCA_964521255.1 uncultured Roseivirgaceae bacterium | reverse complement strand
AATGTATTGATGGCGTTTTTCCCCGTAGAGACGCGATGCATCGCGTCTCTACTACCCTGTGTAACAATATTATCGTCATCGCCATTACCGTCACCAGAATTAAATCCATTTCTACCAATGATGATTATTCCATGAAAATGATTAGGCATCACAACGAATTCACCCAATTCCAAATTCATATCAGGACGCAATTCAATTGATTTTATCCATTCGGTTTTGGTTATTTTTCCTAATTCCGATAACTGCATTTGCTTATTCTCGATTTCTCCAAAATAGCATCTTCCATTCGCTGTACACACTGTAATGAAGTACATTCCTTCACTGGCGTAATTCCAGGTCTCTAAACGAGCTGATGATATCTTGTATTTATATTGATACAGGTCGTGCATAATTATTATTCTACTTTATACTCCAAAAGAGCCAGTTGTAAATTTCTATCGTGTACAGGTAATTCTTCACTGTCGGGTGTCAAATAGTTTTCGATAAAAATAAATCCAAAACTTTTGTAGTAATCAATGATTGTTGGATTGGCTGCCCATGTATCCATACGGACACGATCAAATCCTTTTTGTTTCGCATGTCTTATTGACCAGTCTAAAATTGCTCCAAATAGTTTTTGTCCTTTGAATGCGGGATTAACAACGATTCGATGTAGATAAATGGCATTCCCTTTATCCAGGTCCCTCCATATAATTTTGTCGACATAACAAACACTAAATACAATCCCAATCCTGGAGTCAATAACTATTTTATATTGGTTTTTATCTTCAATGTCTTTAATTATTGCACTCCTGTCGTAGTTTCTCCAAACAGGATAGCCTTTCTTTTCTTGATAGTGAATAGAGTGTTCAAAGAACCCGAAGATAAGTTCCAAGTCATTCATTTCTGTATTTATCACCTCACCCATGTCTGGCATGTCTGGTCTTAATTTGGTTAATCATTAAACAATTTTCCTTTTCCACAATGGCAGCTATGGTAACAAATAATACCGTTTCGATCCATCAAAGCCGCAATCAAATGGCCTGGTTGAAATTGCTATCATCCGCCTGGCCAACATAGTATGCTTTGCCATCCGGTCAAATCAATTAACTTAAGGGTTATACTTTTGTTACTATTTAAACTTTAATACCGGGCTATAAAGATTTATGAATTTCTCAATACTTATTACTCTACCAGCGTATTTAGTCGCTTTCCTTCTTTTCATAGCCATGGTTATTGCTGCCTGGCTGGGAAATATTTTTGCCAAAGCACGTATAAAGAAAAATCCTGAGATATTTACTGAAGGCATTGGGTCCCTGGAAGGTGCCCTGCTTGGTTTGGTTGCCTTGCTGCTTGCTTTTACATTCAGCATGTCAGCTTTGCGTTATGACGAACGCCGCCATAATATTGTGGAGGAAGCTAATGCCATCGGTACCGCTATATTAAGAACAGATCTTTATCCGGATAGCATTCGTGCGGAGTTTCGTAAGGATTTCAAACAATACGTAGAATATCGCATAAGCTACTATGAAGCTGGGGCTGATGTTAATAAAATAACGGACGCCTTGAATAAGGGAAATGCCACTGCTCGGAAAATATGGGATAGAGCGGCAAACCTGGGAAAAGATCCGGTATATTTTGTGAGCACCCATCAAATGATTCCTGCGCTTAACGACATGATTGATATTGTCACTACACGGCTATCCGGTGGATTGGCAAGAGTACCTGACTCAATTGCCTGGCTGCTTTTCCTACTATGTGTCGTTGGCAGTTTTGTTGTTGGCTATGGATATAAAGGAAAAAAATTAGACTGGATTGTTGTTGTAGGTTTCTGTCTTATGATCTCACTTACCATTTACCTGATACTTGACCTTGACCGATCCAGAAGAGGACTAATCAATATGGACACCGCGAATCAGAGGATTGTTGAACTAAGAGGAATGTTTGAAGAATAGTTCCAGTTAAGGGCATCGCTAAAAACTATTTTTTTATTGGCCTCATCCCTTCCCTTCTCCGAGGGAGAAGGACAGAGGAGGTTTTTAGCGATGCCCTTAACTGTTCACCGGTCACAGCAGAATCAACTGTGATCTGTGATCCTTTAAGATCTCAAATACTCTACAATACCATCTCTTATGGCTGTAAATGTCTTGACCAATATTTCTTCTTTCTCTTCAAGCAGTGTAACTCTGAAACCTTGCAGCTCCGAACAAAATGATGAAATGGGTACAACGCATACACCTTTGGCTCCTAAGAGATAATAAACGAATCGTTTGTCAAGTTCAATAGGATGACTCACCCACTGTTCAACAAGTGATCGTATTTGCACATTCTCAATTTTAATTTTCTGATGAGGCTTTAGCGTTCCATCGCGAAAAATTATGGTGTTGTAAAACGCTCCATACGTTTCATTAAATGTAAGCTCTGGAACAGTTCCTAAAATGTCTGCAATGATCTTGCTTCGTTTTCCAATATTTGTATTGGTCTCAGCGCGATATTTTTTGAAACGCGGATCACCAAATATTTTAGGAATTGCCATTTGAGGAAGTTTGGTAGAACACACTTCAATCATCTTGGCATTGTCCAGCGCGGCACACAAGCGACTAAAGTCTTCATCTTTGTGTCGATTGTAGTATTCCATCCAGCCGCATCTTGATCCGGGCCATGGAAGTTCTTTCGAAATTCCTTTCATTGAAATGCCGGGAACATCTTCAATTATTTCGGCAAGGGAATAAGCTCTAGCACCATTGTAAGTAATATTGATATAGATCTCATCGGCAACCAGGAAGAGATTAAATTCTTTCGCGATAGCTACTATTCTCTTTAATGTTTCCAACGGGTAAACCATCCCGGTAGGGTTATCAGGATTGATAATTAGAATACCAACGATATTAGGATTGTATTTTACCTTCAAATACAAATCATCCAGGTCAGGATACCAGTGATTGTTGGGATCAAGTTTGTATGTTAACGGCTCATGACCGGCATGGGCTGCCTCTGCACTTGAGTGTGTTGAGTATGCAGGGGATGGACCGATCACGCGTGAGGTGGGTGTGATGTATTGATAAACTTTAGAAATAGCATCACCTAATCCGTTAAAGAAACAAATATCATCAGGAGTAATCTGAGCACCACCGTGTGCATTGGTTTGTTCTGCTAAAAATTCACGTGTAGTCAACATTCCCTTTGAAGGACAATAACTGTACACTTCATTTTGCTTCACAAGGTCTGCAACAATATTTTTTATCCAATCCGGGAGGATATGATTTTTTTGTATGGGATCGCCAATGTTTTCCCAACTGATTTCAAGGCCGAGTTTTTTAAGCTGTTCAGCCTTCTTTACAATTTCTCGTATCTCGTAGCTAAGTTCTTTCGCACCTTCGCTCAATAATGGTTGACGCATGAGAATAGTTTAATGTTCAAAGTTCAAGGTTTAAAGTTTCTTAGGGAAACGCTAAACCGGATTATAAGAAATTTAGATAATGGAATTATGAATGGTAGGGAACTGAGTGAGCGGCTCAACCTTAAACTTTAGACTTTGAACCTTAAACCTTTCAGTTACTCACTCCTCTTTCGCTCGTGCGATGGCATCCAGAATATCGTCTTTTACTTTTTTTACTTTTTCCATTTCTGATTCCAGGTATTCGCGATAGCCTTGTTCATCCAGGCTATCCGTTTCGGGATGGAAGTTACGCATCCACAGCATCATACCTTTGCTGGCAGAGTCCAGGCTTGAAATTTTTCCTTCGATTTCCTTTCTCTTTTCTTCGACCAACTCGGGAGTGGAAGCGATTTTATTCTTAAGTTCTTCTTTCAACTTATAGATTTCATCCATCTTTCCCATTCCTTCATCATGGAGTTTCATCACTTCTTCATAAAGAGCTCCGTTGCTGTCATCACTGGCGGCATGATCCTGGTGTTCATCGTGACCGGATTTCCCCCCACAATTGATCAAAGCGAATGAGAGACAAATTACAACAGGAATGAAGATTCTTTTCATTTTCAGATTTAATGTTTGCGTAAAGGTAATGGGCTTTACATTGAAGGTCAAGCTTGAATGTTGGATGCAATCCCCATCTAGCCCTCTCCACAACTCCTAACAACCATTAGTTTCTAAAATATTTTTGAGTGAAACGACAATCAGCATTTGGATTAAAGATTGAATTCACCTTATCTTTATGCGCTCAGAAAAGAACGAATGAACAGCAACGTATTCTATTATTTTTATTACTTCTACTTTAGGTTCCAGGCGGGACTTCAGAGAGGAATATGTTGTTAATAAAACGATAACACGAACTCAAGGAAAGTCCCGCGAAAACGGGACTTTTTTTTTAGTGGACACTTGAAATGGCAAAGAAAAAGAAAACAAGAGTAGCTATCCAGGGTATCGCCACCAGCTTTCATGAAGTGGCGGCGCTGACCTATTTTGATGAACCTATTGAAACAGTGGAGTGCCTTAGCTTTCATGATTTGTGTGAGTCACTGAAAAATGATGGGTCCGACTTTGCTGTTATGGCTATCGAGAATTCTATCGCCGGCAGTATTCTTCCTAACTACTTTTTATTGCAGGATTATCACTTTAGCATTGTAGGCGAACTTTACATTCCTATTCACATGCACTTGCTGGCATTGCCCGGTGTTAAAGTTGAAAATTTGAAATTGATTGAATCGCACCCGATGGCTATTCGGCAGTGTGCGGAGTTTTTGCAAACACTTAACGGTGTTGAAATCCGCGAAAGCGATGACACCGCTTTGTCTGCTAAAAAAGTTAAGGAGAAAAGATTAAAGGATACCGCCGCTATCGCGAATGAATTTGCAGCCAAAAAATTCGGATTGAATATCCTGGAACGAAGAATTGAAACGCACAAAAAAAACTTTACCCGCTTTCTTATCCTTAAAAAAAGAAGTAATGGCAAAGTAGAGAGCAATAAAGCATCATTGTGTTTTGAAGTTGCAAACTCGGTGGGAAGTCTTGCCGACGCGTTGATGACTTTTAAGGAGCACGCAATCAACCTGACAAAGATCCAATCCATCCCCATCGTTGGGAAGCCAAGTGAATACTCTATTCATATCGATGTAGAGTGGAAGAAGAGAAAGGATTACGATCAGGCCATGCGGGAAGTATTACGCCAGGTAAAGAACCTGAATGTATTGGGAGAATATAAGAAAGCGAAAATTGAATATAAATAGTCCGAAAGACGGAAGTCTGAAAGAAAGAGAAATGATACCAACAGCAAAACGAATAGCGAACGTAGAGGAGTATTACTTCAGCAAGAAGCTGGCGGAAGTGCGTTCGCTTGATACACCTGAATTGCGCGTTATCAACCTGGGCATTGGAAGTCCGGATCAGGCGCCATCGGCTACAGCAATTGAAGCGCTGAATAAATCAGCACAAAATCCAGCGAACCACGGCTATCAGAACTATAAGGGTATTCCAGCCTTTCGTAAAGCCATTGCTGATTTTTATAAAACTATTTATAATGTTGATCTCAATACGGAAAATATGATTCTTCCGCTGATGGGATCAAAGGAAGGTATTATGCACATCTCCATGGCATTTGTAAATGAAGGAGATGAAGTGCTTGTGCCGGATCCAGGGTATCCTACATATTCTTCTGTTACAAACCTTGTAGGAGGAAAAATCAGAACGTACAAACTCAAAGAAGAATCCAACTGGGGTATTGATGTAGAGGCTTTAAAGAAAAGTGATCTTTCAAAAGTGAAGATCATGTGGGTGAATTTTCCGCACATGCCTACCGGTAGAGTTGCTTCGAAAGATGAATTGAAAGAGTTGGTTGATCTTGCAAGAAAGAATCAATTCCTGATCGTCAACGATAATCCTTACAGTTTAATTCTTAACGACAATCCGCTAAGCATTTTAGCAATTGAAGGTGCAAATGAAGTTGCCCTTGAATTGAATTCACTTAGCAAATCACATAACATGGCGGGGTGGCGTTTGGGATGGGTAGCCGGGAACAAAGACTATGTTGATGCCGTACTTCGTGTAAAGAGTAACATGGATTCAGGAATGTTCCTGGGTTTGCAGCACGCTGCCGTTGAATCTTTAAAAAATGGAAAAGAATGGTTCACGCAGCTTAACAAAATTTATGCTGAGCGCAGAGAACTAGCCAAAAAGATTCTCGATGTATTAGATTGTACGTATTCCGAGAAACAATCCGGTTTATTTTTATGGGCAAAAGCTCCCGATCACATTAATGATGTTGAAAAATGGATTGACGAGATTCTTTATGGAACAAAAGTTTTCATAACACCAGGATTCATCTTTGGTGACGCAGGTAAGCGATTCATTCGCATTTCCCTTTGCTGCACGGTTGAATCATTGAAAGAAGCACTTGGAAGAATTGAGGTGTTTCAGGAGAAGAGTCAGGCATCACAACTTAAATCAGAAAGTCTGAAATGAAGGTAACGATTATAGGACTCGGATTGATAGGCGGCTCCATCGCCAGGGACTTGCGAAAAGCGGGAATGGCTTCGCATTTAATTGGCGCTGAAATGAATGAAACGCACGCGGAAAAAGCATTGGAACTTAACCTGGTGAATGAAATACTTTCATTAGAAAAATCTCTTCCAACTTCTGATTTGGTCATCGTCTCCATTCCTGTTAATGCCATTCAGCAATCCATCTTAAATATTCTTTCATTAATTTCTGACAAAGCAGTAGTAATTGATGCAGGGTCAACAAAGTCTCAGATATGTGAGATTGCAAAAGATCATCCACGCCGTAAACAATTTGTGGCAGCGCATCCTATTGCAGGAACGGAAAACTCAGGTCCCACCGCAGCGCTTGAAGGACTGTTCAGAAACAAAATAAATATTATATGTGATCGCGAATCATCCAGTGAAGCATCATTGATGGTGGCGGATAAGGTGTTTCAGGTCCTGGGAATGAAAACAATTTTCATGGATGGAAAAGAACATGACAAGCATGTGGCATACGTATCACACTTGTCACACGTGAGTTCATTTTTACTGGGACAAACTGTATTGGATATAGAGAAAGATGAAAAGAATATTTTCGCACTGGCGGGAAGTGGTTTTGCATCCACGGTACGTCTTGCAAAAAGTTCTCCGGATATGTGGGCACCTATCTTTGAACAAAATTCTAAATATTTAAAGAAGGCGTTGGAAGAATACATCGCACACCTGCAGCGATTTCATAAACATCTTGTCAATCACGAAACAGAAAAGCTTTACGAAATTATGGTGCAAGCCAATGAGATAAGACGAGTATTAAGCGGAATTACCACCCCTAAATCCCCTGAAGGGGACTTAAATAATGAAGTACTCCAGTCCCCTTCAGGGGATTTAGGGGTCAAACTATAAACAACCATAGATATTAAAGTAAAACAAAAAATGAAAAAGGAATTGGAACTTGAATCGATTAAAAGCTGGATGCCCGGCGTTGACCGGCCACTCATCATCAGTGGTCCTTGCAGCGCGGAAACAGAAAATCAAATGGTGACCACCGCCAAGCAATTGGCAGCTACCGGAAAAGTACATGCATTGCGCGCGGGTATTTGGAAACCTCGCACAAGACCTGGACAATTTGAAGGTGCAGGTGAAGAAGGATTGAAGTGGTTGATCCAATCAAAAAAGGAAACCGGTCTACCTGTTACAACTGAAGTTGCTACGGCCGCACACGTTGAACTCTGTTTGAAATATGGAGTTGATATTTTGTGGATCGGTGCACGCACAACCGTAAATCCTTTTTCCGTTCAAGACATAGCCGATGCGTTAAAAGGCGTTGACATTCCGGTGTTCGTGAAGAATCCGGTTAACCCTGACCTTGAACTTTGGTTGGGTGCTCTTGAGCGATTGAACAAAGCAGGTATTAAAAAACTTGCTGCCATCCATCGCGGTTTCTCATCATCGGATAAAGGTCCTTTCCGCAATGCTCCTATGTGGAACATGGCCATCGATTTGAAAACACGAATTCCAGAACTTGATATCATTTGTGATCCAAGTCACATCTCCGGTACACGTGAACTCATTCCCCTTATAGCACAAAAAGCGCTTGATCTCGACATGGCAGGATTGATGATTGAAAGTCACATTCACCCTGACGCTGCATGGAGCGATGCGAAGCAACAAGTGACACCTGCTGTGCTTGGAGCTATCGTCGATAATCTTGTAGTGCGTTCGGTAACTTCTGATAACAAATCATTCAAGGATACATTGACAGTCCTTCGCGAACAGATCGACCACCTGGATGATGAGATCATGCAAAAGCTCGCATCACGCATGAAGATCTCTGAAAAGATCGGTCAGTACAAAAAAGAAAATAACGTGACCATCCTTCAGGTAAACCGGTGGGAAGAGATCATTCAAACCCGTGTTACGTTGGGCAGAGCGATGGGTCTGAATCCCGAGTTTACTACAGAACTTCTTAAGTTGATTCACAACGAATCAATCCAGATTCAAACGAAAGTCATGAACAAAGTGGAAGAGCGTGTTTAGTTCTTCCATTTAGTTTTGCCGTTAGTTCTCATTTCATTCTTGATCTCTTTCCCAAGGAAAAGGGGTTTCCGTTTCTCTCATTTTAAGAAAATGATGAATGATTTTGGGAAAGTATCCATATAAAATTTCGATTTGAACGATTTGTAGATGTATCCGTGAGGGATACTTTATGGAATTCCAGTTTTCCTTACATCGCAAAGAGGTGGATTGAAAATTGCCGTATTTTTCCCTTTTTAAACACATTTTATGGCTAATGCGAGGGTTCCTTTCACCTTCTTTTTTGCATTTGTTCTTTCACTAAACTTCACGTCGGCTCAGAAAATCAAGCTGATTAATTCAGGAGAAGTGATTAAACAAGCTATTGTACGTTACGACAGCGGACAATATGCAGAAGCAATCGCGTTGTTTAAGACCGTTCCTAAACGTGATACCAATTACGTTTACATGCTCTCTGAACTGGCCCTTGCTTACAATGCTAATAAAAACTATAAGGAAGCAATTGAAGTTTGCGAAGAAGGATTGAAGTTTCCATCTGAATACCGGGCACAACTGATCCGTTCCCTTGGAAATGCCTGGGATAAAGAAGGAAATCTTGAAAAATGTGTTCAGGTTTTTGAGTCTGGCATCAAAGATTTTCCCTACGATTATTCGCTCCAATATAATTTAGGCGTAGCCTACTATAATCATAAGAATTATGCGCAAGCCGAGAAGCATTTCTTCAACGCGCTGCAGATCAATCCCTATCATACAGGAAGTCATTTGAATCTGGGCCGCATGTCGGCTTACCAGGGAAAGAAAGTACGCGCCATGATGGCGATGGGAGTTTATCTTTCTATAAGCAATACTGATAATGACCGTCTTATTTTTATTGAGCACCTGTTGAATAATGAACTTAAGGATGAAGGTACATTGCCTTTTGCCGGAAAAAATTCTTTTGAAAAATTAGATCAGATCATTCGTGCGAAAGTTGTTATGGATAAAAACTTCAAACAACGCGTACCCATTAATGCAATGTTGGTTCGTCAATATCAGCTTCTTCTTGAACAACTTTCCCTTGCTGAAAAAAATCCTGATGATCCGTGGATTAAATTTTATATGCCCATCTATGAGCGCATTCAGAAGGATGATATGCTTGAACCCTTTCTTTATCATTTGCTCACCTCTATCAACAACGATGATGTAAAGCGATGGAACAAGAAAAATGAAAAGCGACTTAGTCAGTTTTACGCGTTGGCAAACGAAGAACTTCAGGCGCATCGAAAAGAAAAAATTCTCCCAGCTGAGTCTGGTTTTAATAACCCTGTTTCATTTTGGTATAATAAGGATAGCCAGGTAGAATCAATAGGGAATAAGAATAAGGAAGGAAAGGCAGTTGGTAAGTGGAGGTACTATTCCACAAATGGAGTAAAAATAGCGGAAGGCTCATGGGATGGTAAGGAAAATAAAATAAACACCTGGTACTATTATCATCATAACGGTTCTCAAAAGAGCATTGAAAATTATGCTACCGGAGAAATGTCAACATTCAATATTTATGGTGAGCCGGTAAGTCATTACTTTTATAAAAATGATCAAATACACGGTGAGGCTGAGATATTTTACACTTGCGGCCAAGTAAAAGAAAGAATCACCTACAACATGGGAAAACGTTCAGGACCTGTAAAAACGTTTTACCTCAATGGCCAGGCAGAGGCAGTGTATAATTACAAGGATAATAAATTAGACGGTGACTATACAGTTTACTTCGAAGACGGCAAGCTGATGAAAAAGTTTTCCTATAAAGATGACGCGCTGGAAGGTAATTATGAAGAATACCATGGAAATGGAACGCTAAGTCTCAGAGGAAATTATAAGGCAGGAAATGCAACAGGTCGCTGGGAGTATTATCACATCAATGGAATGGAAGAACGTTCAGGAAATTATACTAACGATAAAGCCTCGGGTGATTGGGTGTATCACGATTCTCACGGAAAACTTTTAGAGAAGCGAATGTATAATACCAATGGAAAGAGACACGGCGAAGATATTATTTATCACGATGGATCGCTGTACTACATAAGCTACTATGATCAGGGGATGCTGGTAGGAATAACCTACTATGATAGAAAGGGAAAAGAGATAGCAAAGAATGGCTCACCTTCCGGAACATTTAAAATTAAGGGGTACTTTCCTTCCGGTCGGCTTCAATTAGAAGGCGGATATAAAAAAGGTCTTGCAGACGGTGAATGGAAACATTATCATCATGAAGGTCAACTGGATCGTCAGTATGTATGTGTCAATGATTCTATTGACGGTGATTTTGTTTCTTACTACAAGTCCGGTGACGTTAAGTTGAAGAGAACGTATAGGCATGGTGTGCCTCATGGGTATTCAACTGAATTCTATATTCACGGTGCAACAAAAGAAGAAGGATGGTTTCAGGACGGTATTCGTGAGCAACAGTGGCTGACGTATTATGCTGACGGAACCCTGGAAACGGATGCTTTTTATTTGAGGAATGAACTGACAGGAGAATATTATGATTACTCCATTGAAGGTAAAATGTATTCGGTATTCACTTACCAGGATGGAAAGCTCACCAAGTTAGAATTCATGGATGATGAGGGAAACGTAAGACTTGGAAAGAAGTTGAATGGAGAAAAAGAGGAGGTAATTCAAAAATATGCGAATGGTATGAGTCATACACGCTTTGAATTTACCTGCGGAACATATTCAGGCGATATTATGCGATGGCTTCCGGATGGAAAGCTCTATCATAAAAACTCAATTCTAAATGGGAAGAGACACGGCAGCCATCAGTTCTATAACATAAATGGCCAGGTTGACTCGGAAGGCGTCTACATCTATGGAGATGAGAATGGTAAATGGACCTGGTATAACGACAATGGCAAGATTTATATTGATGGTTTTTATCTTGACGGTCAGCGCGACAGCGTATGGATTTATTTTTCACAAGATGGTATACAAACTTCCAGGATCAGGTATAAGAATGGCGAGCGTCATGGCGTTACTCAGATGTTTAACCCGGAAGGTATTTTAGTGCTGGAAAAACTTTATGATAATGGTAATATTCTCGCATACCGGGCACAAATGGAAGACGGGGAATTTTGCGATTGGAAAAGCTTTACAGGAAACGAAACCATTACCGCTTTCTTCCCCACTGGCGCTATAGCTTATGAGGAAACATTTGAGAATGGTTTATTGGAAGGAACCAATAAAATGTATTTTCAAAATGGACAATTATGTTATGAATTCAATTACAGCAAAGGTAACGACGAAGGTACTTTTGTTACGTACCATCCAAATGGAAAAATAAAGGAGAAAGGTTTTCATAAGTGGGATGAACTGGATGGATTGGATGAGTATTACAATTTGGATGGTTCTTTACATCGAAGTGAGCAATACAAGCTTGGTGTGAAATATGGAAAAGTTAAATTGTACTCCGGCTCAAAAGCTAGCGAAGTTAATTTTTGGGCAGGAATAATAGTAGAATAATCATGATGAGGAAATTACGTTTTGGCCTGCTGATGTTAATAGTTCCTTCGCTGGGGTATTCACAAAATGATCAATGGCAACAGTTAAAAGATAAGTATCCCGGGGAACCTGCGGTTTTTATTGATCGGTCTGAAACCGTAACACTCCAGGTGAAAGGCGATTCGCTGGAAGCATACTCCGATGTGTTTGAAGATATCCTGTATTTAAAAGAACAGTCTGAAGTTTTTGCCAACCGTCAGGTTCATGGTTCTCATTTCAGAGAGGTGGGTGAAATAAAAGCAAAAACATTGGTATGGGATAAGTCAAAGCATAAAGAAATGTCAGTATCCAATTTTGCCAAAAAGTTTGATACAGGCGACGGTATTTTTTATGACGACTCTTATTATTATTCGTTCTCGTTCCCGTCTGTTGCTCCTCGAAATCGCACACAGCTTCAATACCGTACCAACTACAAAGACGTGCGCTTTATGCCGGGCTTTGTTTTCTCAAGCTACATTCCACAGGAAAAATCTGTGTTCACGGTTAAAACTACCGGCAACATAGAGCTCCAGTATGAAGTGCTGAATGATACTAAAAATCAAATTAAGTTTAGAAAATTTACAAAGGGTAAAGAGACCTTTTACGAATGGAGTGTCAGCAATATGACCCCGTTTAAGGTTGATGGAAGCAGCCCTTCCATACGTTACTTTGCTCCTCACATTATTTGTTATGTTAAATCATACACAGCAGGTGGCACAAAAAAGAATGTATTATCAGGATTAGACGATCTCTATAACTGGTACTATACTTTTGTAAAAGATCTTGATAAAACAGAGCCATCAAAAGATCTTGTTTCCGTTGTTAACAGTTTAAAAAAACCTGGAGACACAGAAGAGGAAACCGTTAAAAAAATATTTTACTGGGTACAGAATAATATCCGTTATGTAGCCTTCGAAGAAGGTATGCGTGGATTCATTCCTCACAACGGATCTTATGTTTGTGATAAGCGCTATGGTGATTGTAAAGACATGGCCAGCATCATTGTAAACATGTTGCAGGTGGCGGGCATAAAAGGATATCACACCTGGATCGGTACGCGTGACATTCCATACTCTTATTCTACTGTCCCTACACCTATGGTTGATAATCACATGATAGCAACATACATTTCGAAGGATGGTAAATATTATTTTCTTGATGCAACCGATAGCAAGTTACCCTTTGGTATGCCTTCTTCAATGATTCAGGGAAAAGAAGCACTGATTGGTAACGGTCCGCATAAATATGAAGTGAGACGTGTTCCTGAAATTGAGGGTGAAAAAAATCTTATGACCGATTCAGTTTCATTTGTAATAAAAGACAACGAATTGATTGGTAAGGGAAAAGCTACCATGCACGGCTATTCAAAAGTCTTTTCTGCCTATAGATTGGATCGTGTTGAAAAGGAAGACACCAGGAAGTACGTTACACAATTGCTTGGCAAGGGGTCTAATAAATTTTATCTCGATGATTATTCTTTAAGCAATCTCCAGGATCGTGATATGCCTACACAAATTGATTACTCTTTTCGCATCGGCGATTACTTTCAAAAAATTGGAAACGAAATCTATGTCAACCTGAATTTGAACAAAGATCACTATAACCATTACATATTGCCTTCCCGGGAAACACCCTGGGAAACCGAATATAAGTATGTGAAGAGAGAAACAAGCACGCTTGAAATTCCGGAAGGTTATGAAGTGGAGTATCTGCCTTCCGATGTAAAGTATGATGGACAAAGCGTTGGTTTGGAAGTGAAATATGAAGCCAATGCTCAAAAGATTGTCATGCACAAAATATTTTACATTGACTTTCTGCTAATGAAACCCGATCAGTTCAGTGAGTGGAACCAATCGATTAAACCCATCAGTGAAGTTTATAAAGAAGCTATCATCCTGAAGAAAAAACAATAACATGCAAAAGCGATTTTTTTATACAGCCGTAGGGCTATTTTTTTATTTAACAAGTTGGGCGTCGAATACATATTATGCATGGGAAAGTGAACGTCCCCGGTATAAACTTTCTGAGAAGGAAGAAGCTTTGGCAGAGTATGTTTTGAAACAGCATCATCAGTACAATTATGTTTTAGAGGATAATCAGTTCCTGTTGTATTCTACCGTTCACCGGATAGTACGCGTTAACAACAACGAAGCCATTCAACGTCACAATCGCATATACATCAACATGACCAATGTTATCGAACTGGCTGACTTAAAAGCAAGGGCAATCAATCAGCAAGGTAAGGTGGTGAATTTTGATATAAGTAACCTGAAGGAATTAAAAGATGAAGAATCGGGAAATGCTTTTCGCATTTTTGCAATTGAGGGTGTTGAGCAGGGAAGTGAGATAGAATACTTTTATGTATTGAAGAAATATGCCAGCCTTTATGATCGTGTCTTTACACAATTTGAAACACCTGTAAAACAAAGTTCATTTAAGCTTACCAGTCCTAAACATTTGCAGTTTGATTTTCATACCTACAACAATTACCCTGTTATTGAAGGAACGGTAACAGAAGAAACAAATGTTTACAATGCTCAGATGAATGACGTACCTGCATTAAAGCGTGAAAACTTTGGAGCATTTGACGCCAATCGTAAGCGAATCGAATTTAAGCTTGCCTACAATACAGCAAAGTCACAAGCGCGCATGTTTACATGGGAAGAAGCCGCCAAGACGTTTTACAATGTTTTGACATCGCTCGACAAGGACGATGAGAAGGCGCTCGATAAATATGTTAAGGAACTCGGTGATGATCCATCAAAAAAATTAGACCAGCGCATTCGTGATATTGAACGTAAAATTAAAACCACGGTAAGGGTTAATGCAGAAGCAAGGGAAGAATCACTGGATGATGTTGAGTCCATTATCAAAATGAAACTGGCATCAAAGGAAGGCATGACAAAATTATTTGTTGCCGTATTCAATAGATTGAAGATAGAATCTCAGCCGGTGCTAACGTGCGATCGCAGCGTCACCAAGTTTGACGGGAATTTCGATTCATGGTCATACCTGGATGAATATGTTTTATACTTCCCTGCTACAAAAGGATTCATGGCGCCTTATGAATTTGCATTTCGTTACCCCTTGATATCACCTGCCCTTACCGCTAACAAAGGTTTATTTATTGAACCTATAACGTTCGGCAATGTGAAGTCCGCACTTGGATCAGTGAACGATATTCCTGCAACAGATTACACATTAAATACAGACGATCTGGAAGTAGAAGTTAGCTTCAATGATGACCTCGCTACCAATCGAATCATTATGAAACGGGAGTTTGGAGGTTACAATGCGTCTTCCATAGCTCCTTATTTTGATATGGTGAGTGAGACCGATCGTACAAAACTCATTGAAGAATTGATGAAGCAGACAGCACCCGACCCAATCATCAGCAAGTCCAATGCAAAGACGGTTGACAATGGCGTCACCAACAACTTTGTTATGGAAGTGGACTTTACATCAACCCATTTTATTGAGATGGCAGGCCCGCGCATTTTATTTAAAGTTGGAGAGCTGATTGGTCCCCAGGTGGAAATGTACCGCGACAGTGAACGCATGACAGAAGTGGAGAATGATTTCAATCGCGGCTACGATCGTCTCATCAAAGTAAAAATTCCTGACGGTTACCAGGTCAGAAATCCCGATGATGTGAAACTAAATGTAGTGTATAGGGAGAATGACAAAGAGCCATTCCTGTTTGTCTCAACCTATACCTTAAAAGACAATGAGATGACCATCACTATCAAAGAATATTACAAAGAGATCTACGCGCCCATTGCACGTTATGAGGATTTCAGAAAAGTGATCAATGCAGCGGCAGATTTTAACAAGGTCACGTTGGTATTAGAGAAGACGAGGTAGTTTGATCAATTTCTATATTTTTTCAACGTCGAAGCTAACATTATGGAAGACCTGCATACTCAAGTAGAATCCGTTAAAAGCGATCATCATTTTTTCAGTTTAAGTAATGACGAATTATTTGAAATTGTAATAAAACCAGACCAGTGGAGTGAAGATGATTACCGGCTCGCGAAAAAAATATTGGATGAAAGAAGAAGGGAAACGGATAAAGTGACGGAGATGTTTAACGAACAATGGAAGGTGGATTTTGACGAGCATGAAAAAAGCTATAGGTCATTGATTTATGCCGCTTACGTATTCTCTATTCTTGGCGGACTCATTGGAATTATTGTTGGCATTCACATAACTACTGCTAAAAAAACATTACCTGATGGAAAACAGGTTCTTGCCTATACCCTGGGGGACCGTCAACATGGCTGGCAAATTTTAATAATTGGCGCTATAATGTTTTCACTTTTGATATTGATCTATTCCATTGCTTAGCCACAAGTAAAAAGTTTCTCAACTTCAGGCGCTTTAAAAAGTCGCGGGTAAATCTTCAGCGCAAATCTGCGTGCATTTGATCAGCCTGCCTGCACGAAGCCGCTTCGGCAAAGGCAGGCGAATTCTGCGGGAAAAAAGTGGATGACTTTCGATGCTAATCATAAATCATCTATGAAATATCTCCAATCTAATGAAACTAAATTCTCAGAAGTCCCGTGAATAACAAGATCGAAAGTTGTAAATTTCATTATGGTTATGAGAATATTCGATAATGAATTTCTCACCTGCGAATTGGATGACACTTTGCCGGTTTTGAGACACCACTGGAAAACTTCACCAACCGGAGAAGAATTCAGAACCAACCTGGTACGTGTTCTGAAAGAATATACAAACTTATCACAATCCTACAAATCTCTCGGCTGGCTTGCCGATACTACACTTTTAGGAGAGTTGGATGAGGAAACGGAAACCTGGTTGGTGAAAGAGTGGGAGGATTTGCTGTTTGTAAAAGGAGGTGTTAAGATTCATGCCGTCATTCTGGGAGCAAACATCTTTGCTGATTATCCGATGGAGAAATTTAAACATGATGCTGAACAGAAATTCGAAGCGTATGATGTTCACCTGGGGGTTTTTTCCAATCAGGAAGAAGCATATGAATGGATTAAAGAGCAGCAATTAAAATTAGTGAAATGAGTCTTTAAGTTTTCAGATGCATCTTCGTAATGAAGTAACGGCAACACCCCAGCCCTCTCCAACCGGGACTTACATCGGAGTCTATGGTTAAATTGTCTCTGCTTCGTGGCCAATTCCCTGAGCACAGGACCAACTAAGCATAAAGTCAGGTTTTATATTATGAGATTTCCGAGACAGTGTCTCGGATTTTCCATTTTGATGTTCAGTCACCAATAGTTTTCCAATTTCAAAGTAAGTTAAAGCAATAGTTTTATTTACATTTCTTACAACTTCCGTTCGGGCTTTTTCTAATATTGATTTTATCTGTTGGGTAATTTTTTTCTTGATTGACTTCATTGTTTCAAAATTTAAGGTAGGTGAATTCCTGCAATCAGTTCCTCAAATGTGTCCTTTAGTCCAGTAAAATTAACTGACTAGCTATTCAAAACGGTTTTAATTCAATGTCTGACTACATGGTGTGAGGCGCACCTCACTGGTGAAAAATCTAGGAAGGCCATCTACTGGATTGGGTGTTCGTGTCTTTTAATCATCAACCCAATTTTCAATTTCAATTCCGTCCATTCTGTCGAAATCTGAAACGTTTCTTGTTACGAAAATAAAGTCGTTTGAGATAGCTGTCGCTCCAATCAATAAATCAAAGTCGTCTAAAGGCTGTCCTTTTTTACGAAGTCTTGCTTTTTCTTTGGCGTAAATATCAAGTGAGTTGTAGATAGGTATTATCGAAAAGATTTTAACAAAACCGTCTATTGTTTTTCTGTTCTTTTCTTTGTTCCGGCTATTCTCTGCTCCGAATTTCAGTTCTGCAATGGTTATCTCTGAAACCAGGCAATTCTCAAGTCCTGCCTTTTTAATCTTTTCTTTGATATTGTATTCATCGCCTAAAAAGTGAATACAAATGTTGGTGTCAAGAAGATATTTTTTCAAAATTCTTTAATCTTTCGGTTGAAATTTCTACTGTTCTTCAATTCATTTATTAAGTCATCACTCGATTTATCAAAGATGAATGCTCCAGATAAATCATCTAATGATTTGTCGGAACGATTTTTAGTCGGCTTTTTTGAACTTCTAAGTGAATCCGAAAGTTTTGAAATCAATTCAAGTTTATTGTCGGGACTTAGGTTTTCCAGAAGTCCTAAATAACTGTCTATTAGGTTGAATTTTAAATTTTCTGCTTTCATATTCGTTTAATTAGTCCACCAAAAATAATCAATTTTTTGGATGCTTTTTCGTCTGGAATGGCATGCCATTGGTTATAGCTGCCCAGCATGGGTGTAAGGTAAGTCTCTCACAGGCGAGTCGGTGAAGCCTGCCTTTGCCGAAACGGCTTCGTGCAGGCAGGCCTGTTAGGGCTGAACGATAAGTTGTTCTTGATGCGCCTGGGAGGCTAGTCAATGTTAAAGGAAGTATCCGGGTTGACAACTAGCCCATCATAAAGAGAACAAAGATTCAATTGGTGTAAAGAGCGATTGAATCCATACGTATCGAACCCCGTAGTACGAGATCCGTAGTGCCTATGCTGAAGCTTCGGCGTAAGCATACGCTACGTGGTGTGAGAGGCGCACTTCACTGGTGAAAATCTGGTGAGGCCGTCTACTCGATTGGCAGTAGTAGGGCCCTTCTCCTCACTTCATTCGTAGCCCTATCTTTGTCACACGTTTATTAGCACCGATCCTTTTATATAGTAAAGGTGTGTGGTGATTATTCGCTAATTCTAAATAGCTTGTCGCTTTGTGATAGCTTAACTACAAAATATTCTTCTTTGTTAATTTCACCTGGGAGTTTGTCTTTGAGAATTGAGGCGATGAATTGAATGTTGTTCTTATTAACAAACTCGGCAATTTTAACCAATTGATTGTCGTGCATTAATTCCTTTTTGTCATTTAAGAGAAAATGCAAACAAGGAATATTTTCGTCGTCTGCAAAGAGAGTATATGCAATATCAAAACAAGATATTTCCCCTTGCTTTTTACCTGAACTCATATTTGCGTTGAATGCACTGAACTTGTATAGTCTCTGTCCTTTGGCATTTGTAATGATGTCGTATTTCACAGCATATTGTTCGCCATATAACTCATTTGATATAGAAGCAAAGTGTTTGTTAAATTTATTGAGTTGTGTTTTTACAATTTGCTCAAAGGTATCACTGAAGAGCTCGTTGTCAATTTCACTCAATTGTTTGTTGAACTCTTTGAGGTTGGAATCAACCTCACTTAACTGTTGAATAATATTTTCATACTCACCTTTCTTTCTGTACTTTTCAGTCAACTCGGCAATTACTTTTTCAAGTTCTTCAAATGAATCACTTTTTGAGATTTCAGATGCCAATCTTTTTTCTTCCGTAAGTAGTCGTTTTAGAATATTACTATTTTCCAAAAGAGATTTTTCAAGTGCAGGTAATTCTTTGGTTATGAATTTCACCTTCTCCTCAACCATGGTGTTGTGAAAGGAAACGAGGTCTGAAAATGATTTTTGAATTGTCGTAATTTTGGATGTTGCCTGTTCGTAAATAATTTCCAGCTGTCGCAAGTCAATGTTTGACTTGCTGGATTTCAGTTCTGCCTCAGTTTCCTTTATCAGGTCTTTACGAATGTTCAGTTTACCAATGATTGAACTTATTTTATTGACTTCATACTTAACTTGGTTCAGTTTGTCTAAGTCCTTTTCAAAATTTTCATTTAGATTGAAACTGCCCTTCACCTTATTCAATTCTTCAATGTCATTGTTGATTAGCGACAATGCAGTCTCATAGGCCGTTTTTGTTTGATTCTTTTCTAAACGACTTTTGTAGGTATCCTCTTGCCTAATCTTGGTTAAGATTTCTTGTTTGCTGTTACCCTTAGTGAATTCACACCCGAAAAGAAAAAGATAAAGTGTCTCATACTCCGCATCTAATGTGTATGGGTCAAGCGTTTTTAACGTGTTGTTAATGCTTTCGTCTTTGTATCGGATATTGTGAGATATTATCTGTCTGAAAGTTGGCTTGCTTGCATGATGTTGGGGAAAAAGAATTCTGCCTAATCTCAACTCAAACTCGTCTTCTGTCAATTGGTCTCCGTTGATAGTCCTGACAAGTTCCTTTCTTGGTAAGAAATTCCTCTGAATTACAATATCTTCAGTTCCTTTATCCAAATCATCTGTCAGAACAAGGGTAATGAGAATCTTGTTTTCAATCAGGTAATCTTTAACAAGTTTATACTCCTGTTTTTTTGTTTCATGGTCAACGTAAATGTGCTTAGGATTGGCCCCCAAGCAGAAATCAACCAATTTCAGAACAGTAGTTTTGCCGACACCATTACCTGTGATTTGATGTTCACTTTCGTCAACAATCAAGTTAAGCCCTTTGTGAAATTCAATTTCACGAATGACCTTAGCACCACTCGTTATCGATAATGATTTTATGAACATAGTTCTATTTCACCTTCTGGATTAAGTCTTGCAACATCCAATAAATACAGCCAATCTAAACAAAGAATAAACACAGAAAATGACATCTGCTTTTTGGTTTTTACCTCTTGATACAAATCAAGCATTTTGTAGCTTGGTTCCTGTTTCAAAGCTTCAATTACAAATGCCCCATTATAGTAGATGCTTTGGTCAGGATGAATATTGTCAGGTAGTAGCATAATTGTATTTGTCTGGATTTTCAAAGATTTTGCACCTAATAAACGCGTCTACCACGAGAATATTAACGCAAAGTTCAAGTTCGTCAAATGGAATTGAAGTATAGTTAGAACTATTCAGAACTTTTTTTTCCACTTTAGAAATCACGTCAAAGAAAAGCTGGTCATCAGTGACACTACTTTTTGCTTTAGCATATTCGCGTCTAATGGTAGAGAGGACCGAACTGCTTTTGTTGCTTCCTTGAGAATCAAATTCCGTATAGATTTTATCAACTCTGCCATAGTGGACAGTGTAATCGTCAATAATTGCTCTGGCCGATTTCAACTTGTTATGAGAAATTTTTCGCTCAATTTCAAAACTATTAATCTCGGCAACTGGCTCTGACTTGTCCCAATTTTCTTTGGAGAGAATATTTATAACAGTGGCTAAGTTGGATTCCAATTTCATGGGGTCAATTTCAATAGCCAGCTCTTTTTTTACAAACTTGTAAATTCGCTCTTGGTCGTCAATGTGCAGTCCTCTGATTTTCGAAAGAATTGAATTTTTATCAATAATGTCAACAGAAGGAGTGAAATTAATTCCGTGAGGGTTTTTAAATGTGTCTTTTCTTAAATCGTCAGCGTCTCTCGCAATTGAAACAAACTTGAAAATAGATCCTATGTATTTCTTGATTGAGTCTTTACAAAGAGAAGACTCTATTTTTTGTTTGCTTGCAGTAGCTGAAACTTGAATAACAAACCTACTCGTGTGGTCAACCAGATCTATTGCCTCAACATTTTGTATATTATCATTCTCATTAGTAACAGTCCATCCATAGACCTCATTCAAGAAGTATTGATAGAAATTTTCAGAGTGCCCATGAAAGTCCAAAATATTCAACCGACCTCTAGAGACTATCCGAATGGCAAGAAGATTAATCCGTTCTTCAATGACATTAAAGTAATCTGGTCTATTCATTTTTTGTTGGTAAACTTAATCATTTTATAACTCAATTTTATTTCAAAAGCTTCTGATTCTCTATCGGTCAATTCAATGTAGTCGCTATTGCCCACCTTCGGGAACTCTTCTTAAAAACCGAAAAGGTCGGCCGTATTATTTCATAATCTTGGTCTCTTTTTTTAAAGTCTAGATTGCCCCTAAACCATTTGGTTATACCCGTGAGAAATCTTTATTAAGTTGAGTGTCACTTGTTAAAAGACCAAATTGTCCGGGCCCTATTACTGCTACAACCGTACATGCGTATTGATGATATATCTCTTATATCCTTCCTTCCGGCTGTCTTCCATATCTAAAATATGAGAATTCCCTGATCTTCCCAATGGCCATTCCGGTTTAATGGAAAGGAAGTATACAGCGTTACCCTGAAATCAGGTAGATGTACAGCTTTCGTATTTGGAAAGTAACGTTTATCGTCCACCTATGCCCTATGCATCTGCACCATTCAATCCATGGCCGTTGGCTATGGTTCGGCTTACATCTTTCAAAATTGTAGTAATATTTTACTTAACCCTGGTTCGTTCTATCTCCCGTAAATTTTCCATTTTCTTATTACGCAGAAAGCCGGTAATATCTTCGAAGTGTTCTTTGATGCGCTTGTTACCAAACTCAAATACTTTATTGGCCAGTCCATCCAAAAAGTCCCGGTCGTGAGATACAAGAATTAATGTGCCATCGAATGCCCTGAGTGCATCTTTCAGAATGTCTTTCGTTTTGATGTCGAGGTGGTTTGTTGGTTCATCGAGGATCAGCAGGTTAACGGGCTGTAATAGAAGTTTCAGCATAGCCAGACGTGTCTTCTCACCACCGGAAAGAAGTTTTACTTTTTTATCAATGGCATCGCCGCTAAACATGAAAGCGCCTAACAAATCTTTTATTCTGGTGCGGATGTCTCCCTCGGCAATCTGATCGATGGTTTCGAAAACAGTAAGGTCGCCATCCATCAATGCCGCCTGGTTTTGTGCAAAGTATCCAATCATGGAGCCGTGACCTCGTTGAAGTTTTCCTTCGAAGTCGATCTCGCCCATGATGGCTTTTACCAAAGTAGATTTTCCTTCTCCGTTCTTTCCTACAAAAGCAACTTTTTCTCCACGGGCGATGGTAAAGGAAGCATCTTTGAAAACTACATGATCACCATATTTTTTTGAAAGTCCATCCACAATTACCGGGTAACTTCCTGATCGTGGTGCGGGAGGAAATTTCAGGTTGAGAGCAGATGTATCAACTTCATCCACCTGAATGATTTCAATTTTCTCCAGCATCTTCACGCGCGATTGTACCTGGAGGGTTTTTGAATACGTTCCTTTAAAGCGATCGATGAACTCCTGGATTTCTGCAATCTGTTTGGCCTGATCGTCAAACTGCTTTTGCTGTTGTTCGCGTCTCTCTTTGCGCAGTTGTAAATAATGTGAGTAGTTTGTTTTGTAATCGTAAATGCGTCCCATCGTAATTTCGATGGTGCGGTTAGTGAGGTTGTCGACAAATGTTTTGTCGTGACTGATTACAATTACTGCTTTAGCATTGTTGATGAGAAAATCTTCCAGCCACTGGATCGATTCAATGTCCATGTGATTTGTAGGCTCATCCAGCAGGATGAGGTCTGGCTTTTGCAAAAGAATTTTAGCGAGTTCAATACGCATGCGCCATCCGCCGCTGAATTCTTTTGTGGGCCGTGTAAAATCTGTTCTTAGAAAACCGAGGCCCATCAACGTTTTTTCTACTTCGGCGTCATAATTAATTTCTTCAATCGAATAGTATTTTTCGCTCAGCTCCGATACCTGTTCAATAATTTTAGCATACTCATCAGATTCGTAGTCGGTACGTGTTTCCAACTGGACATTGAGCTCATCTATCTGAGTTTTCATGTCGTGGATTTTGGAAAAGGCCTTGGAAGCTTCCTCGAATACGGTAGCGGTATCCTCCGTCAGCAAATGCTGTGGAAGATATGCGATTATGGCATCTTTAGGTGCAGACACTTTTCCGCGGGTAGGTTTATTAGCCCCGGCAATAATTTTCAGTAAAGTAGATTTGCCGGCGCCGTTCTTACCCATCAGGGCGATGCGGTCGTTCTCGTTAATATTAAAAGTTATGTCACTAAAAAGCGGCGAACCATTAAATTCTACCGTTACTGCATCTACTGAAATCATACCTTCACAAATAAGGGTGCAAAGATATTATTTTAGGTGTACTTGCAATGTCCAAAGTTTTGAATTTCTATTAGGCAAATTACCAGAATTGTGAATACTTACACTGGAACGATTGCACCAGATATATTGGATTTCGCCGGACAAGTAAAAGCATCAGGTAGGATGTATAAGCAACACTACTGTCCGGCTAAAAAAACGAACTACGTAATCCCTTGATTTTCTTGATTCCATAGTCTCTCTCCCTCGGAGAGAGGTAGGAGTGAGGCCAGAAAAAAAACATCAAGAAAATCAAGGGATTGAAACGAATGCTACATTTTAGTCGGACAACAATGATAAAGTAATAAGTTTTGAACACAACCCTGTCAATTGAAAATTGAAACAAATAGAGTTTAGATTTCATCTACTATAATCCACCAATTCACTTCGCAATTGTTCAGCAACAGGTTTGAGCTTATCGATCATTGCTTTCTTGTTCTTCTTGCTCATGAGAAAAATCTTTTTGCCATCCGACAATTTCAAATAGGCATTGTATTCAATACTGCTGAAGATTGAACCGTGAGTGGTGTGAGCCGTTTGCATTTCTTTGGTCACCTTCGAAGCATTGATGAATATTTTTTCAACATCCTCATAACGCTCTTCCTCACCGTACCGGTAAAATAAAATTGAATTGTATTCACGATATTTTTTTGTGCCCGGATCAATCTCCGTTCCTGAATTAATAGTGAGTATTATTACGCCAACAACAATGAGAATGATCGATACCCACAACACTGAACTCATCGCAGTAGCCAGCGCAAAAACAATGAGAAGGATGCCTATAAGTTTAAATTGCCAGGGAAGCGATTCGGCTTTGATATCAATGGTGTGGGTCATAAACGTTAAGTGTTTTGATTCTGTATAAGTTTTGAGTTTCGGGCCCTGCCTTTTGCCGGCAGGCAGGCCTCACCCCATCCTCATTTCAGCAGGTTGAAAATTTAGTGCACCCCTCTCCGAAAAAGGAGAGGGGAATTAAGTTTGCAGGGCTCATTTTGTTAATTAATTCTGATCGCCTGCTTCTTGTAACCAACGTTTAATTTACTTCCCACTTCAATTTTACTCCGATAGATAAATCCAATTTGTCTAGTACGAAGAAATCACCAGGATACAAATCACAAAATTTTCTCTTTCGTTAAAGAACATTCCCTCAGAAAATCTGAATTGGTCAGACCTCCAAATAAACCATTTCTGTGTATTTGGTGTGTCTTGTATTTTCTTTTACATTTCTGTAACTAAAACCTAAACCTGTCATGTCTCAACCTGCCCGCTTTTTAGCCCTGGATGTTTTCAGGGGAATGACCGTGTGCTTTATGATTATCGTCAATACACCCGGTAGCTGGAACTACATTTATAGTCCGCTCCGGCATGCGCCATGGCACGGCTTTACACCCACCGATCTTGTGTTTCCGGCATTTCTTTTTGCTGTTGGTAATGCGATGGCCTTTGTCATGCACAAGTATGAGACGTTGGGAAGCAATGCATTCTGGAAGAAAACATTGAAACGCACTGCACTTATCTTTCTCATTGGATTCCTCCTTTCGTGGTTTCCATTCTTTGACAAAATGCAGGATGGTTCATGGCGGTTTATCCCGCTTTCGGAGACAAGAATACTAGGTGTACTCGGACGAATTGCTTTATGTTATTTTTTCGCCAGCGTAGTTATACATTATGGATCGAAAAAGGCAGCGATTGCTTTCAGTGTGTTTGCTTTAGTGGGGTATTGGATTTTGATGTATGCTTTTGGTGATGCCAACGATCCGTATAGCCTGGCTGGCAACGCGGCGTTGAAGCTTGACCTTGCCACGATCGGTGAAAATCACATGTATCACGGAGAAGGTATTGCCTTTGATCCAGAAGGTTTATTGAGCACGCTCCCTGCGATAGTGAATGTTATCATAGGATTTCTTGCAGGCGATTTTATTCGCCGTAAGGGAAACAATTACGAGACGATTGCCAAATTAATGATCGCCGGTGCTGCCATGTTGTTTGCAGCGTATTGCTGGGATTTATTTTTTCCCATCAACAAGAAAATCTGGACAAGCTCTTTTGTGTTATTGACCAGTGGAATTGCGCTCCTGGTTCTTGCGGTACTTATTTACCTTATTGAAATCGTCCGTTATAAAAAGGGAACATACTTCTTTAGTGTGTTTGGTAAAAACCCTTTATTCATTTATGCTATGTCGGGAATTATCATAAGGTTGATGTTTATGATTCCCTTTGGAGATGGGAGTCTGCAGCGATTCTTTTACAAAGATATTTTTGGGTCTTTCGCAGGCCCTACATTAGCATCATTCATGTTTGCGATTTTTTATATGATGATCAACTGGTTGATTGGGTACTGGTTGGATAAGAAGAAGATTTATATTAAGGTATAAGAGTTATTGCACAAAGGACACAAAGATTTACACAGAGGAGCTCAAAGAAAAATTCTCTGTGAGCCTTTGTGATTTCTCTGTGATTCTTTGTGCAATAGCATTTAAACAGAAAGAACTCCGTCTCTTAAAACAGGCACTACATTGTATTGATCGGGTGTAAGACAAAACTCAATGTCTTTATGGATATGCAGTTTATTTAATCGCTGTACGTGGCTGGAGTTTTTCAGAAATTCAACCATATCATTCTTGCCTTGCTGATAAAGATGAAGCGCCATGAGAGGGGCATCGCAATCCGGTTTTATTGCTTCACCTAATTTTTCAATTAACGCTCCTGCAAAAAGTGTGTCTTCGAGATTTACTTTTCCTTTCCATCCGGCACAGACGATAAGTACATTGTTATCATTCTGCTTGATGTGTTTTGCAACAGCTGAAAGGTTCAGGAAAGATCCGATGATAATTTCTTTTGCACCTTTGGATTTTTCAATAGCCTGTGTGCCGTTCGTTGTGGTGAAGGCAATGGACTTACCTTTCAGCTTTTCATTCATGTATTCAAATGGAGAATTGCCAAGATCAAATCCATCTACTTTTTCCCCATTGCGCTCGCCGGCAGTGAAACACTCATTTACTTTCATGGCCCTGCATTCTTCAAGACCAGCAAAGGGAGTGATATTTTTTACGCCGTGAGCAAAGGCGGTTGTCATGCAGGAGGTGGCACGCAGAATATCCACAACCACTACTGTTTTGTCGTCCAAAGAATATAGATGCATGAGGTCAGGACTCAGGCAAACATCGACGGTTTTTATTTTGGGAGAAGACATAACTTTATTTTATACCCCTAAGTCCCCTTCAGGGGATTTAGGGGTAGTGTCAGATAAAAGGCGGTTTCTGCACAGAAGCCTTCAGGTCCCTGTTTCGAACAGAAATAAAAATTTCACTGCCGGGGCTTGCTTTATCGGTAGTTACATAACCAAGTCCAACGCCGATACCCAGCACAGGTGAGATTGTTCCGGATGTTACCTTTCCGATTACATTTCCTTTGTCATCTTTGATTTCGTAGTCGTGACGTGGAATTCCTCTGTCGATCATCTTAAAACCTACAAGCTTGCGTTTAACACCAGCCTCTTTTTGTTTTTGAATGTTGGCTTTGTTCGTGAAGTCTTTCGTAAACTTGGTGATCCAGGCAAGGCCAGCCTCCAGGGGGGACGTTGCATCATCAATATCGTTTCCATAGAGGCAAAATCCCATCTCAAGTCTGAGTGTATCACGGGCACCTAAACCAATCGGCTTGATATCAAATTCTTTCCCCGCTTCAAAAACACTGTTCCATATTTTATCAGCATGTTTTTTATCAACATAGATTTCAAAACCCCCGGCGCCGGTATATCCTGTGTTTGACAAGATTACATTTTCAATTCCATCCAACTTGCCAATGGCAAAATGATAGTAGGGAATAGAAGCGAGGTTCACATCAGTAAGCTTCTGCAATGTGGGCATTGCTTTTGGTCCCTGCACAGCAAAAAGACAGATGTCGTCTGAAATGTTTTTCATCTCAGCGCCTTTTGTGTTGAATTGCATGATCCAGTTCCAATCCTTTTCAATGTTGGAAGCATTCACGACAAGCATGTAATCGTTATCCTTTATTTTATAAACGATAAGGTCATCAACAATTCCACCGTCTTTATTGGGTAAACAAGAATATTGCGCCTGGCCATCGATCAGTTTGGAAGCGTCGTTGCTGGTAACGCGCTGAATCAGGTCAAGGGCATCAGGCCCCTTAACGGTAAACTCTCCCATGTGCGATACATCAAAAACGCCAACGCCTTTGCGCACGGTCATGTGTTCTTCAATGTCGGAAGAGTAACGCACGGGCATGTTGTATCCGGCAAACGGAACCATCTTTGCCCCAAGCTTCTCATGAAGGTCATTCAGTGGTACTTTCTTTAATTCCATAGCTATTTAAAAAGTCGTGCAAAGGTAATGGAATTAATGTATCAATTTGATGTACCGATTATCAATTAACTGATTGGTGTTTAATCTCGGCCTCACCCAATCCTCGTTTCTGCAACTTGAAAGTTTAGAATGCCCCTCTCCGAAAATGGAGAGGGGAATTATGTTTGCAGTGCTTATGATGTACTTTTTATAGGTGTCTTTAATCGGTACATCAATTAATTGGTACATTATTTTTTACCTGTTGCTGCCCAATAAATTCCGCCGTAAAGGTGATCCAGAAAAACAGGATCGCTATAGACCAATGGAAGATGACCCAGCCCGGTATAAAAAGAACGGCCGCCATCATAGTTGTGGTACCACGCGATGGGATGGAAATCGCCCATGCCTTTTCCAACTTTCTCTCCCCATTTCACATTAGGATTAAAAGTTTTTTCATCCACAGAAAGGATGTAATTCATGCCTTTGGTTTTTTCTTCACCGTATTCATACCATTCGTCAGTCCAGTACCACGAGGATGGCAGTCTTTCCATGCCCGGGAATTTTGCGTCGTTAACTTTTAAAACCGCTGTTTGAATGGCAGGATGGATATGAAACATGCGTCCGACGAGTTTAGTATACCATTCCCAATCATATTCTGTATCCGCTGCAGCATGAATTCCTACAAAACCTTTACCGCTTTGAATAAATTTGGTGAAGGCTTTTTGTTGTTCATCATTAAGAATGTCGCCCGTTGTATTTAGAAAAATAACCACTTGAAATTCATTGAGCTTGTTGTCATTGAAAACGGAGGGATTCTCCTGCCACTCTACGGTGAAGAAATGTCGTTCACCTAATTTCCTGATAGCGTCGACACCTTCATTGATACTTTCATGATGAAAGCCATTGGTGCGTGTAAACAATAAAGCTTTAAATTGTCTTTGCGCATGCGTATCTTTTGCAAATAAGATGAAAGACAAAAGCAAGAGCGCGTACTTTGTAAAGATTTTATAACGATTCATATCATTTAAGTTTGGGTGAAGGTATGTATTCTATAAATTAGTTTTTTTGTTGGCTTAGGAAATTTGTGTTATTAAATGCTGTTGCACAGAGGATCACAGAGAAAACACAAAGGCACACAGAGTATTTTTCTTTGTGCTCCTCTGTGCCAGTCTTTGTGGTCCTTTGTGCAATAGCTACCCGATCATATAATTTATCTTTTAACTAATACCAATCTCTGATAAATTTCGCTTTAATCAATTCCATTTTATGAACAGACGGGAAACCTTAAGAACAATGATGATGGCCTCCGGGGCCCTTATTGCACTACCGGCATGGGCAAAGGAATGGCATATCACAGATGTGATTACACATGATTCTTCCCTTACAATAGAACACCAGGATATTCTGGCCAGTGTAGCTGACACGATTATCCCGGGCGGAAGTGATACACCGGGAGCGCTCACTGTGGGTGTCGATAAATTTTTACAAAAGCTTTTTGATGACTGCTACGAAAAAGAGACGCAGGATAACATCAATGCGCAGTTAAAATCACTTGATGCAATGGCTCAGAAGGCTCATGCAAAATCATTCATTGTTTGTGATCAGGCGCAACGGGAGGAATTGCTTTTGAAATTTGAAGCTTCTGAAAATAAAGCTGAGAAGGACTTTTTTGATCTGGTGAAATCAGAAACCATTCGCGGCTTCAACACTTCCCGTGAAGTGATGACAAAATATTTAAATTATAAAGTTGCCCCAGGTCATTACTATGGGTGCGTGGATGTAACATAGTATTCAGGCAATTTAATTATGGAACACTATCGAATTAGTCATTGGTCATTAGTAGGTGCATTGCCAGTGACCAATGGCCAGTGACGTAGGTCTTAATTTTTCTAAGGTGAAGAGTTTATAAAATGTTGCAAAATTAATTAGTAACAACCCTGGTAAATCGTATGTCATATTTTTCCATCGATTCAGTTAAGAAAAGAACTTACGACGCTATTGTTATTGGCTCCGGAGCCAGTGGCGGTTGGGCGGCTAAGGAACTTTGTGATAAAGGCCTGAAGACACTCGTTCTTGAGCGGGGCCGTGATGTTAAACACATTAAGGATTACCCGACCGCTTCCAAAGGGCCGTGGCAGTTTGAACACCGGGGCAGCGTTCCACTTGAAAAACAAAAAGGTCTTCAGGGCGGTCGTTTTCTTCGTGAGGAAACATTGCAGTGGGCAATCAAAGATGATGAACAACCTTTTATACAGGAGAAACCTTTTCGCTGGTTTCGTGGGTATCATGTAGGTGGCAAGTCGTTACTATGGGCAAGACAAACACAGCGATGGAGCGATTATGATTTTGAAGGCCCTGCCCGCGATGGTTTTGCGGTTGACTGGCCCATCCGTTATAAAGATGTTGAATCGTGGTATGCATATGTTGAGAAATTTGCCGGTATAGCCGGAGCAAAAGATGGATTGCCTGAACTGCCCGACAGCGAATGTATGCCTGCATTCGAAGTGAGCTGCATCGAAAACTATTTTCGCGAAAGCATTAAGAAAAATTATAATGATCGCCATGTCATCCAGGCAAGGTGTGCTCACATCACCGATCCTCAACCTATCCATGTGCAGCAGGGGCGTGGTAAATGTCAGAATCAAACGATGTGCTACAGAGGTTGTGTTATCGGGGCATATTTCAGCAGCAATGCTTCTACATTGCCATGGGCTATGAAGACAGGTAACCTTACCGTTCGCCCATTCTCAGTAGTTCATTCTGTTATTTATGACGACAAAAAAGGTAAGGCCACAGGCGTGCGTGTAATAGATGGCACCACTATGGAGACCATCGACTTCTATGCAAAAATTATTTTCGTCAATGCCTCTGCGCTGAACAGCAACGCAATACTGTTGAACTCAACCTCAGATCGTTTTCCCAACGGATTGGGCAACGACAATGGTCTATTAGGAAAATTTGTTTCATGGCATAACTATCGGGGCAAAGCCAATGCACAGTACGAAGGCTTCAAGGATAAACGTACGGATGGCCGAAGCCCGACACATAGTTACATTCCCCGCTTTAGAAATGTTTTCAAACAAGAAACTGATTTTCTACGGGGCTATGCTATTGGTATTGGCGGTGGTAGAGGAACCTCTTCTGACACCAGTATGATTGGCAGTGAGCTTAGGGAAAACCTGTTACATCCCAAATACGGCAACTGGTACATTAGCAGTTGGATGATGGGGGAATGTGTTCCGCTGGAGAAAAATCATGTGCGCCTGCATTCTGAATTGAAAGATAAATATGGTATTCCACAATTGATCATTTCATGCGAGTGGAGCGAGAACGATGATAAGATGGTGGCGGATTATGTTCAGCAGTCGAAAGAGATGTTTGAGAAGGCCGGCTTTGTAAAGATTGACGCAAGGGATACTGACGCGCTTCCCGGATCTGACATTCACGAAATGGGAGGTGTGCGAATGGGACGTGATCCAAAGACATCCATGCTGAATGAATGGAACCAGGTGCACCAGTGTAAAAATGTATTTGTAACCGACGGCGCATGTATGACCTCGACCGGATCACAGAACCCAACATTAACATTTATGGCACTAACGGCGCGTGCTGCCAACCACGCTGTAGAAGAATTAAATAAAAAAAACCTCTGAACATTATCTCTGTGATTACTATTTTCCAGTGTAACTCTGTGCAACAACTGTCAACGTAAACTATGAAAAACACAATCGTATTATTCCTTCTTGTATCAGTCTTCTCATTCGATCACGCTTTTGCACAGAAGAAAAAGAAACCTTTATACACTGCGCCGTTTGGTGTGCAGGCATATACGTTTCGCAAAAGTTTTCCACATGGTATTGAAGCTACATTAGATACCATTAAAATGATGGGCTTTACGGAACTGGAAGGTGGTGGCGGAAATATGCCTCCTGAAGAATTTAAAAAACTCTGTGATGCACGAGGTATCAGCATCCCGGCAACGGGTACCGGCTATGAGAAGCTTGTGAATGAAACGATGGAAGTTGTCAAGGCAGCAAAAGCGCTCGGATCGAAATATGTGATGACGGCGTGGATACCTCATCAGAATGGTGCCTTTAATTTTGAAAATGCAAAGAAGGCTGTGGAGGACTTTAACAAAGCCGGCAAGATTTTGAAAGAGAATGGCCTTACGTTCTGCTATCATATTCATGGCTATGAATTCTGGCCGCATGAAAATGGAACGTTGTTAGACTATATCATTACCAATACAAATCCTGAGTATGTATCTTTTGAAATGGATATTATGTGGACATACTTTGGTGGTGGCGACCCTGTGGCGTTGCTGAAAAAATATGGCGACCGCTGGAAGCTGATGCATTTGAAAGATCTTCGAAAAGGAACCCCGAAAGATCTCACAGGCGGTACTTCTCAGGAGAATGATGTTCCACTGGGTACGGGTGAACTTGACATTCCTGGTATTTTAAAAGCGGCGAAGAAAGTTGGTATCAAGCATTACTTTATTGAAGACGAGAGCAGCAATGTAATTACACAGGTGCCACAGAGTATTGCGTATTTGAAAAGCCTGACAGAATAATTCTATTACCAGCAAATGACGCGGATAAAAATTCATCTGCATTAATCTGCGGGAAACAAAATGAATTAATGCTGCTTGTTCGCGGAAAGGCATAAAAAAACGAGAAATGTATCAATTGCTTAATCCATTTCCCGTCTTCTTGGTGTACATCAACGTTAGCTGATGTGCAGCACTAGGTTGTTCCAGGTAAAACTAAAACTTCTTACTCCACCTTTCGACAGAGTCTTCCGTTTCGTTGTTAGGATAGTTTTTCCCGAAAGAATCTTCTCCTGACACAATCATTCCACTCCGGTTTTTTTGGTTTCACTTTCCGTGGAAAACGAAATTTTGTTTACCGGATTTGAGCGATCAATTCTATAAGAACGACTTAGTGATATGAAGATAATTGCTAACGTTTGTCTGATCCAAAAAATTTACTAAAAAGAAGTCCACAACTTTTCAACGAAGTTATTCACATCGATATAAAAGTTTAGAAAAAACTTAAAGTTTTACTTCAGGTATTCTCTCTGGGTAAGTTTTAAGTAGCCGGATTCTGGTATCGCACTAAGATGTTACCTAAAAAATATTCCCGACTGACGATTCTAACGTAGTGGCAATTTGTCAAATCGTATTTAATCAAGAATTGAAAGATTGGTCATCGATTGATAAGTAGTTACGTTTCCAAAACGGACTTTAATCTCTTTAATCCCCGCAAAATACTGTTGAAGAAGAGTCAGCGGTTGCGATAAATGTGAATCAATTTTGCTATTCCTTGAATTAAATTTATTATAATTAGAATAAGTTAATCAGTAATTATACAAGTCGATTATGCCATTATACATGGATCTCCATATTGTTCCGGGCGTTCAGCCGAAAGATGTTGCTGAAGCCCATGTGGAAGATGTAAAACTTCAGGATGAGTATGGCTGCAAGTTTATGACCTATTGGCTTGACGAAGGAAGAGGTACTATTTTTTGCCTGATTGACGCTCCCGACAAAGAAACTGTTCATCAAGTGCACGAGCGTGCACATGGCCTTGTTCCGCATGAAATAATAGAGGTTAATGATAAAGTTGTTGAGGCCTTTTTAGGACGGATTCATGATCCTGATATACTGGCAGAGCTGACAAACCCTAAGCTGAAAATCTTTAGCGACCCCGCTTTCCGCACCATTCTCGTCACTGAAGCTATGGATGCGAGGTTATTGCGGCACACTTTAGGTAAGAAAAAAGCTGACGAATTGTTGACGTTACACAATAGTATTATTCGTGATCAATTGAGGATTCATGACGGGCGTGAAGTGGAGTCACAACATGAAGGTTTTGTAACATCGTTTGTTTCATCCACGCAGGCCGTTCATTGTGCATTGGCCATTCAGAAAACGTTGCATGTTGCCGCTGAGCTTCTGAATTTCCGAATGGGGATTCATGCCGGAGAACCGGTTAACCAGAGTGATCTTTTGTTTGGTTCTACGGTTAAAATGGCTCAGCATCTTTGCAGAATTGGCGCTTCAAATCAAATCATCATGTCTTCGGTAATTAAAAAGTTGTGCAAGAATGATAAATCGAACCTGACGATTAGCGATGACCAGGTACGATCGTTAAGTCCAACGGATGAAAGCTTTCTTGAACAGGTAATGAATACCCTGGCAGATTGCTGGCAAGATGCACAATTTGGTATGGCTGAATTTTGCCGTAAGATGTCGACAAGCAGGCCGCAACTCTATCGAAAAAGTATGGCCGTTACCGGTTTATCGCCCAATTCACTCTTGAGAGAATACAGGCTTTTGCAATCTCTTGAATTGTTGAAAAAGGAAGGTCACAACATTTCCCAAACTACATTTGATACGGGCTTCAGCAGTCCATCCTATTTTACCAAATGCTTTCAAAAAAGATTTGGTATGCAGCCAATCACCTACCTGAAATCATTGGCTTAACGGTTGATCAAATTTTACAAAACATTGAGCTAAATGTAGGAGGATTCCTGGATAGAGCACTGCAACTTCATATTGTTAATTTAAACCTCAACACATAAACCTCAACACAAATGAAGACACCTATTCTACCTATGATCGTGCTAATGTTTGGCATGATTGTAACAAACACTGTATTTGCTCAAAACACCGAAACCACAAAAACTATGAAGACTTACGTAATCGAAAGAGACATACCCGGAGCGGGAAGTCTCACCAGTGAGCAGCTAAAAGAAATTTCAATTAAGTCATGCGGGGTACTTAAAGAGATGGGATCCGGCATCGAATGGGTTGAAAGCTATGTAACAACAGACAAAATATTTTGTGTCTATCGTGCGGAAAGTGAAGAGGCCATCCGCGTCCATGGAGATAAAGGAGGATTTCCTGTAACGGCTATTAATGAAATGTCAACAACAATAAGTCCTGCAACGGCAACGGCTAAGAAATAGAATTTAAAGTTTAGGTTGGTAAAGCTCAGATTCGATACGGATCTGAGCTTTTTTATTTACGGCTTATATTTTACTACTGAATAGTATTGGAAGCAAGCCTTGACGACTTTACGTTTCGTACAATAATTTCAGCAACCAGTAAATTAGGCACCCAACACAGCCACGCAATAATGCGATAAGCGGTTATGAATTCAATGCCCATTCCAAACTGAAATAACGGTAGCCATATTCGCAGCGTAACAGCAGCCCAGCAAAACGCATAACTTCGGATCATCCAATATTGGTGTTGATCAATCTCTTTTTTACGAATCGACAAGTATGCCAGAATTGAAGTCGATAACCAGCCAATAGCCAGGCCGCTAAATCCAAGAATTGATACCATACCACCGTTTGCAAATAAGGCCAGGTAAAATCCGGCGAGACCGCTCAGGATCACCGAGACGAGGTAAACTTTCCCCAATGTTCGATGCAATTTTAAATTTCTGTTCCTGATGCGCTTGCTGAACTGCGACCATCCGGTAAGCATTGCTATTGCACCAAAAAAAATGTGCTGGTAAAAAGCGGTTAACCAAATATTGCTTTGTAATAACTCGGGAGGTTTGGACCCAAGAAATCCGTGTCGCATATCCAAGAGAAGGTAGGCAAAGGGATACAATCCGATGGCGATCGCAAAGAAGATGAAAAGAGGCCAGAGGAGGGTTTTCATTATTGACTTTAATTCTACCTGGCAGATTGACTTTTAATTTGTTTGGGCGCCACTAAGGCACAAAGACACAAAGGAATGCAAAAAGAAAAAAGAACCAAAAAAGAAAAATCTCTATTATTATAATCCCCTCTACTTATTTGATGATTTAAATAAAACAATACTTACTATCCAGTAAAGAGCAGTGATAAAGATGAAATGTTTGGAAGATGTACTCATTTACCAGAGAAGGTTCTATGAAAATTTTTTGTAATCCTGTCTCTATATATTATGACTTTGGAGATTTGGCATTTACGAGCTATGAATTTGTCGGCGGAATTGAACGCTTCCATATTCACTTTCGTTTGCTTATCAGATTATAACTTTGCTTAACTTCGCAACCCAAAGGTAATAATATGGTAGAAACTGAAGTCCTGAAAAATGCTGTAACCAACCTGGACCAGAAGGGATACTTAGGTATTGCCGTAGACAAGAAGATTGACCTGGTAAAAGAGATCAACCGGATGCGGAAAGAGAAAAATGCAGTTATCCTGGCACATTACTACCAGGTTCCGGAGATTCAGGATATTGCTGATTATGTCGGCGACAGCCTTGGCCTTTCTCAGCAGGCCGCTAAAACTTCTGCCGATATTATCCTCTTCGCAGGTGTACACTTTATGGGTGAGACCGCCAAGATACTTTGCCCTGAAAAAAAGGTTATCATACCTGATTTGAAAGCTGGCTGTTCACTAGCCGAATCCGCGCAGCCGAAAGAATTCAAAGCCTTTCGTGACAAGCATCCCGATCATGTTGTCGTTACATACATCAATTGTTCTGCAGAAATCAAAGCATTGAGCGATATCATTTGTACTTCTGCAAACGCTGAAAAAATAATTAACTCTATACCAAAAGATAAACCCGTCATTTTTGCACCCGACAAAAACCTGGGCCGTTATCTCATAAAAAAAACCGGACGGGATATGCTGCTTTGGGAAGGCGCCTGCATTGTGCATGAAGCGTTTGCCATTGATAAACTGCTCGACTTGCATAAGAAACATCCGAACGCAAAAATTGTAGCCCATCCTGAATCAGAAGAACATATTTTAAAAGTAGCGCACTATATAGGTTCTACTACAGGCATGATCAATTTTGTAAAACAGGATTCCGGCAATGAATACATCATCGCTACTGAAGCAGGTATTCTTCACAAGATGTCAAAAGAAGTTCCACACAAAGGATTGATACCGGCGCCCAGTCACGAAGACAATACCTGTGCATGCAGCGAATGTCCCTACATGCGATTGAATACCATGGAAAAACTTTATCTCTGTCTCAAATACGAATTACCCGAAATACATGTACCAGAACACATACGACTGAAGGCCCTTGTAGCTGTTCAGCGGATGCTTGAAATTTCCAAGAACTAATCATGCCTCAAACCGACGTTCTTATCATTGGATCAGGTATAGCCGGACTATCCTTTGCTATCAAAACGGCAAAACGTTTCCCTGATCAATCCGTCACCGTAATTACAAAAGCAGACGACAGCGAATCAAATACAAAATATGCTCAAGGCGGAATTGCTGTTGTGCTGGATGACATCACAGACTCTTTTGAAAAACATATTGAAGATACCTTGCGCGCCGGCGACGGACTTTGCACACGTGAAGTAGTAGAACTTGTGGTAAAAGAAGGCCCTGAAAGACTGGATGAAATTATAGAGTGGGGTGTGGAGTTTGACCAGGATGAAGCGGGCAACTTTTCACTGGGCAGAGAAGGGGGTCATACAGCAAAACGCATCATCCATTATAAAGATGTAACAGGTCTGCAGATCGAAAAAGGTTTGCTCCACCAGGTGAGCAAGCTGCCTAACATTACTTTGTTATCGCATCACTTCTCTATTGATCTTATTACCGAACACCATTTCAGGAAAAGGATATCTCAACCTGAGCCGGGCATTACATGTTATGGCGCTTACGTGATGGATCAGCAATCCTGCAAGATTGAAAAGTATGTATCGAAAGTAACGATGCTGGCTACTGGCGGATCAGGGCAGGTATACAGAACTACTACCAATCCCCTAATTGCTACCGGCGACGGAGTGGCAATGGCCTATCGCGCTATGGCGAAAGTAAAAGACATGGAGTTCATCCAGTTTCATCCCACAGCTTTTTATTCGCAGGATGACAACCCCGCATTTCTGATCACCGAAGCGATACGGGGGCATGGCGCTTACTTACGATCGAAGGATGGCGAACGGTTTATGTTTAAGTATGATGATCGTGGAGAATTGGCTTCACGCGATATTGTAGCAAAAGCCATAGACAATGAACTGATCATCCGCGGAGATGAATGTGTTTACCTCGATTGTACGCATTTTCCGAAAGAAGATTTTATTTCTCACTTTCCGAACATCTATGAAAAGTGTCTGACCAAAGGCATCGACATTGCTACGCAAATGATTCCTGTTGCGCCTGCAGCACACTATCAGTGTGGAGGAATTGAAGTAGATACCTTCGGCCAGACTTCCATCGCCAACTTATATGCCTGCGGTGAATGCTCTTGTACGGGTTTGCATGGCGCCAACCGGTTAGCATCAAACTCATTGTTGGAAGCCATCGTGTATGCGCATCGCTGCTTTGTTGATGTTGAAACGAAACTCGAAAGCATAGCCACTCCCTCATCCATTCCCGACTGGAATGCAGAAGGCACCATTGTGCCACGCGAACAGATATTGATCACCCACAACCGTAAAGAGCTGCGCGACCTCATGAGTGACTACGTCGCAATCGTTCGCTCGAATGAAAGATTGAAGCGCGCACTAAAACGCATCGACATTCTTTTCCATGAGAACGAACGCCTGTACAGCGAATCAGTATTATCACCACAGCTTTGTGAATTGCGTAACCTCATAACGATTGCCTACATCATCACGCGACAATCCCTCACGCGGGGGGAGAACAGAGGCACTTTTTACAACGTAGATTTGAATGGAATTAATGAAAGTACAAAAAACGAAGTACGAAGGAATGAAAGTGACGTGCAATGAAACCTGCTTTACGCTTTTAGCTTTACGCTTTCTGCTTTAAAACCGCACACCCTTCACCTCACACCCCGCACAAATCCCCCTTAATAAAGGGGGGCGCTGGCCTAAGCGCTGGCGGGGGTTGTAACACGCGTGATATTAACGAACATTTTTTAATAGTTAAATTGTTCATGAAGTGAAATGAAGTAGATTAATTTTTTTTTAATTAATCAATAATACATTTCCCGAATCCCGATTTTTTAAACTTTCATTCAACGTTTAAACATGCAGCTCGCTAACAAGATTAAGCAAACCATTCGCGACATTCCAGATTATCCAAAGCCCGGTATTATTTTCAAAGACATCTCACCCCTGTTAGCTAACCCTGATTTGGTAGATGAAATTGTGGATGCTCAGTACAGCTATTGGAGCGATAAAAATATTGATGCCATTGCCGCTATTGAAGCAAGGGGTTTCATTTTCGGATCGTTGTTAGCACATTCATTAAGGTGTCCATTCATTCCTGTTCGGAAGTCAGGCAAGCTGCCTTATAAAACCATGGCGCAAGAGTATGCACTTGAATATGGCACTGCGTCAATTGAAATGCATACCGATGCAATTGAAAAAGGCTGGAATGTATTAGTGCACGATGATCTCCTCGCAACAGGAGGAACAGCTATTGCAGCCGGAAACCTGATTCAAGGGCTTGGTGGCAATGTTGCGGGATTTTCCTTTGTGATAAACCTTAGTTTTTTGCCCGGGAAAAAAAATGTTATAGAAAAATTTAATACAGACCTCTTTTACTTAATAGAGTATTAACAAAATGTTTATAACCATTGTTTAATGAACAGTATGTCTCAGGCAGTTTTAACTCCGATGTTTCCCCTTACTTTACTACCACTTCCGGGGGAGCTTGTTCCGCTTCATATTTTTGAATCGCGCTACAAAGCGATGCTGAAAGAAGCCGAAACAACTGACATGAATTTTGGCATTTATTTTAGCCACGAGATAAATACCGCAAAGCTTGGATCGCTGATGAAACTTGAAAACATTTTGAAAAAGTATCCGAATGGCGAATCTGATATTGTAGTGAAATGTGTTGATATTTTTAACCTGGATACCCTCTACAGAACATACCGCAACAAACCTTATCCGGGTGGAAATATTGTACAATGGAACATGCCCGTTGACCAGTGTCCTGGATTTCAACTATCAGAATTGTTTTCAGAGTTCTGCATACTGAGAAAGATGAGTCAACGAATAGCACCTGTAAACATCTTCCAGGTTGCCAATGAACTGAATCTTGATTTCTCCGACCGTTATCAATTTCTCATCTCTGCAAGTGAGAGGAGAGAACGCATCTTAATCAATCGCGTAAAATTTCTTATCCACGCACTCAAGGTTGAGTTGAAAAGCCGCGATCTCTATCATTTGAATTAAAGGTTAATAGTTAATCGGCAGGAGCTGCTTCCATTGATAAACCATTCTTTGCGTAACGAGGATTTTACTCATAATGCCATCACTGCCCTCTGACTCCCTGAAGGGAGAACCACTGCGCGCACCCCTTCACATAAGTTAACTAAACATTCCATCTACAACTTTTCAATCGACACTTCGTTTCAGACAACTTCTGTTTTTCGCCGCGTATTAATTCTACATTAATTAACATAGGCGATGTTTTTAAAACAATAACGTACACCCTGCAACCTGCGCGGCAAGCGTCTCGTCTTTAGTGTGTATTCAAATTTCAAACAGCATATGAAAAAAATATTTTTGGTTTTAATGACAGTCGCTATAGGTATTACGGCGATGGCAGCGAAGAGTGACCCTGCCTCTTCAACAAACGGAATGACGGTAATAAGAGAAGGTTCAATCTTCAAATTATTTTACAAAGCTCCTGAACATAGTAATGTTACAGTTACGATTTATGATGAATCCAACAAAGTTATTTTTTCAGAATCCTTTAAAGAATCAAATGGCTTTATTCGCCGCTACAATTTTGAAAAACTTGGTGAAGGAGCGTACACCTTTGAATTGAAAGATGGAAATGGGACCAAGACCGAACGGATAGCATATGCGGAAAAACCGGCACCCGAAAAAATTGCCAAAATCGTACAACTTCCCGACACAGAAAAGTATGCTTTACTTGTTCCTTCGAATGGCGCTAAATCTTTGTCTGTAGAAATTTTAAACGAGAATGGTATCTCTGTGTATGCAAGACATCAGAAAGTAAATGGTGACTACATCAAACTCTTCGACCTCCAGGGCCTTGAATCCTTTACCTTCATAGTAAGTGATTCAAACGGACTTAGTAAAACAATCCACAGGTAGATAATACGGAGCATTAAAATTAAAGCACAAGATCGATCATTTGGTCTTGTGCTTTTTATTTTTTAATACCAGTTAGTAGTAGATGTTATTCCATTCACGATAATTTGTTAACGATTTAACTTTCAACTCAACGTCGCGCTGTCCATTTTAATAATGTGCCTGCGTGCTCTGAACGGATCGTCATTGTAAAAGCCGGATAAAATCCGGTGCGTGATCTGCTCGATGATAAGTTCTTCATCGCTTTTTCCTTCTTTACCGAGCCAAAACACCCTGCTGCGGTGTTTTTTCATGTCTTCAATATAATTTCTGGCATGGAGGTACTGATCCTCGGTGAAGGTAATGGTGAAACAGGTTTTAACTTTTTGTGTGCTCATACTTAGATAATTACAAGAGTTATGCCATTGGAAACGTTGTTAAAATACTTAAAATCAAGGGTGTAGGTCAAGTATTTGACCGATTGCGGGCATTTCTGTACGCCGTTGGAACAGTGACGAATTTCATAATAACTTTGACCTGTTATGAAGAATTGCAGGATAATTACTTTGTCGAACGGAATACGGGTGGTGCACCAGCAAGTGAAGTCTGAAATTGTGCACTGCGGAATCATACTGGATATAGGAAGCAGGGATGAAACAGTCAGTAACCAGGGCATAGCGCACTTTTGGGAACACATGGCGTTTAAGGGTACGCATCGCCGAAAGGCTTTTCACATCCTCAATAGTCTTGACTCAATTGGTGGTGAGCTGAATGCATACACGGAGAAAGAGAAGGTTGTCTTTTATGCTTCTGTACGCGAAAAATATATTGAACGCGCAATTGACGTTCTCAGTGATATTACTTTTCACTCCATTTTTCCTGAGCATGAAATAGAAAAGGAACGAAGTGTTATACTGGAAGAGATGTCCATGTACCATGATGATCCGGATGATTCGTTGCAGGATGAATTTGAAGAAGCGGTTTTTAAAGGCCATGCGATGGGAATGAATATTCTGGGACGAAAGGAAACCGTCAGTAAGTTTCAGCGAAAAGATTTTAAGACATTCATTGCGCAACATATCAACACACACCGGATAATGTTTAGCTGCGTTGGAAATATATCACTAAGCCAGATGGAAGAGCTGGCGAAAAAATACCTTGAAAAGATTCCGGCAAGGACGGCAAAGATACAGCGCAAGAAGTTTTTAACGTATCAACCCCGCGAGGTTTCAATGAAGCGCCCCGTCAAGCAGGCGCGGTGTGCTATTGGACGTGAGGCATTCCCAATAAACCATAAATACAGAATACCTTTTGCTGTGTTGGTGAATTTGTTGGGTGGAGCAGGAATGAATTCAAGATTGAATATGGTGCTGAGAGAACGGCGTGGCTACGTATATTCCATTGAAGCACATTATACGCCTTATTCGGATACCGGAATGTTTGCCATATTTTTTGGTACAGAGCCGTCACAACTGCATAAGTGCATTGCCCTGATCAATAAAGAGCTTGAGAAAATTTGTGATACACCGCTGGGTACTCGTCAACTGGCAGCCACAAAAGAACAGGTGAAAGGTCAGTTGGCCATGAGCGAAGAGAGCAACCTCGGCTTAATGCTCATGATGGGCCGAAGTGTACTTGATCTGGGGCGTGTACCTACGTTGAATGAACTCTATCACAAGATTGAGGCAATTGATTCGTTAACGTTACAAACGGTAGCGCAGAAAATGTTTGGACAAAATCATCTTTCCTATCTGGCTATGGAGCCGTCCACCAATGGAGCACATAAATAATTTCGAATGGATCTGATCGACCCGGCATTACTCCTTTATTCAGAACAGCATACAACGGAGGAGAGCAAATTACTTTCATCCATAAATCGCGAAACGCATGCAAAGGTTCTCATGTCGCGCATGCTTTCAGGGCACCTTCAGGGAAGAGTTCTTTCCATGATAAGTCACATGATAAAACCTAAAGTTATAATCGAGATTGGAACCTACACCGGATATTCAGCGCTGTGTCTGGCAGAAGGGTTAGCAGAAAATGGAAAACTGATTACGATCGATATCAATGAAGAGCTGGAGACCATGGTGAGAAAAAGTTTTAAGCAGGCTGGGTTGGATGGTGTCATTGACTACCGGATTGGCAATGCTCTTAGTATCATACCACAGCTTGATGAAAAGTTTGACCTGGTGTTTATCGATGCTGACAAAGAAAATTATGATAAGTATTACGACTTGGTGATAGATAAAGTAAATTTGAATGGGTTTATCCTCGCTGATAATGTGCTGTGGAGCGGAAAGGTTCTGGATGAAAAGCCGGACAAAGACACACGGGCAATTAAAACTTTTAACAGCAGGATAAATAAAGATCCCAGGGTGGAAAATGTACTTTTACCGATTCGTGATGGGATAATGTTAATGCGTAAAGTATCTTTGTGAGTACTTCGATTTTTTAAACTTGTAGTGATGAGATATTTGATCCCTCTGTTTTTTATTTTATCAATCGTCCGGGTAGCGGCACAAGCTCCCCAGGTTCCTCATAAACTTCGTTTTGCAAACCTTACCCTTACCATCCGCGATGACGCACGCAAGGAGATTCAGAAAGATGTGGATGCGCTTACACAATCACCAAAACACTTCAACATCAAGGTTGAACGTGCTAAGACCTACTTCCCGATTATTGAAAAAATATTTGAAGAAGAAAGCTTGCCTTTAGACTTTAAGTACCTCGTCATACAGGAAAGCGCCCTTATTGCTGATGCAGTTTCTACATCCAAGGCGGTGGGCTTTTGGCAGTTTAAGGACTTTACTGCTATTGAGATGGGTCTTCGCGTTGATAAAGAAGTTGATGAACGCCTGAATATTGTCTCTTCAACAAGAGCCGCTGCACGGTACTTCAAGCGCAATAATATGCATTTTGACAACTGGCTATTTGCATTGCAGGCCTACCAGATGGGCGCGGGTGGCGTAATGAGGAGTGAGAAAAATTTCAAGGAAGGGGCAACGCACATGGAAATTACCAGTAAAACATATTGGTATGTGAAAAAATATTTAGCGCATAAAATAGCTTTTGAAAGTGCCGTAAATACACCGGGTCAGCAGATTAAAGTGCTTAGCTACGAAGGTAAAGCGAAGCAAACGTTGAAAGATGTTGCAAATGATGTAAGTGTAAATGAAACAGAGATTCGTAACTACAACAAATGGCTGAAAGCCGAGAAGATTCCGGGTGATAAAGTTTACGCAGTTATCGTCCCGTTGATTAGCGGTACAACCATTGATGAGAGCAAACCTCCTTATTTAGCTTCCGGTAAAACCACCTCTCCTATAAATGATATAAAAGCAGGAGAGAAGCCCTCAAAATCAGGCGTGGATGAGAACAAAAAAATTAACGGGATTCAAACCATAAAAGCAAGACCGGGTGAAACAACCTCTGCATTGGCAAAACGTGCTGGCATTTCACTTAATTATTTTTTGAAGTACAATGAGATGACGCAACGCGATAAGATCAAAGAAGGTGAGTTTTACTTCATGGCAAGAAAGCGTTCACGCGCCAAGGAAGATTATCATATGGTTCAGGCAGGTGAAGATGTATGGACGATCAGTCAGCATTACGGAGTTAAGGTATCGAAAATAAGGAGGTATAATCGCCTCAGTGAAAATGAGTCGTTACCAATGGGTACTGTACTCTACCTTTCATCAGCTAAACCAAAAAATACTGTAGCTCCGCCTATTCCGGCAAAAGAGGTTATACAAGTAGATAAGCAAGACGAATTCGCGTGGAGTTCTGAATCATCCGCTTCATCCATACCGGGTGATCAACCTGTTCAGGAAGAGGTAAGAAAAACGGATGCATTAACAACGACCTCGCTGGGGGTTGCTGTTGATGAAGCCCAGGCGAAGGATTCAGTTCAATCGGTTAATACAGTGAAGCCAGATTCTACCCTGCAAATTTCAGTTGATGAAAAAACAGCGATAAATCTAACACAACACGTGGTTAAAAAAGGAGAAACGTTATATGGAATTGCCCGGATGTATAATGTGGGTGTTATGGACATTGTTGAATTAAATAATCTCAACATCCAGGATGGGATCAAACCAGACCAGGTGCTTCAACTAAGAACTTTACCAGATACCGTTACTGCCCGGGCGGAGCCGGCTGAAATTATCTACGTGGTACAACCTTCTGATACACTTTACAGTGTAGCACGCAAGTATGGTGTTTCAATTAAGGAATTGATGGATTGGAACAGTAAATCAGACTTTAGTCTGAGCGTGGGCGAGAAATTAAGAGTCATTCAAAAAGTTTCAAATTAACTGGTCGCCCCGGCCTGTTTACAGATATGTGCAAGCGCGATTTTAGTGTGACTTTTTTTTACTGGAATTAACAGATTTTCAGCATTTTTCGGGATTTTAATCCGCTACGGTGTATTTTTAAGGTGGAGTTAACAAATTCATCAAAAAAAGATATTTTTGTGCTCTTTAATCTAGCGTACATAAGTTATTGATTACACTTTTAAGAGCTAATGCAGACAGACACTAAAGCTATCGACCTGGTGATGTTAGTCGATGATAATGATACTGATAATTTTATCAGCAAGCGCATCATAGAAATCACCAAGTTCGCCAAGCGTGTTGAAGTTAAGAGTTCAGGAAAAGCAGCCTTGGATTATCTGAAGGAACACGAAACCGATGGAAACAATCTTCCGAGCCTTATCTTTTTAGATATCAACATGCCCATTGTGGATGGGTTTGTATTTTTATACGAATTTGAAAAATTCAATGACCTGGTGCGCAACAAGTGCAAGGTTATAATTCTCTCCAGCTCAGATAATAAGCGCGACATCGATAAGATCGTTAATAACAATCACGTTATCAAGTTCATTACAAAGCCGCTCACCGAAGTGGCGCTTGATGAAATTAAACTAAACAATATTTAATCTCGTTTGTTTCAGGGAAAAATTAGCGCATAAAATAATAAATTGTGCGTTTGATAACCATTCCTAATTTCATTATGAAACATTCACATTATCTAACCCTAATCCTGGTTTTTATTGTAACGTGTAGTTGGGCGCAGCAACCTGCTGATACGGTTAAGTATTGGAAAAAGAAACTCAACTTCGGTATCAATGTAAATCAAGCTTCATTTTCCTCTAACTGGATAGGCGGAGGTGTAAATTCGATTGGATTGAATTCTGTGTTCAACTACAAAGCTAATTATACAAAAGGGCGTAACAGTTGGGACAATGAGATCGGCTTGAACTTTGGTTTTGTAAACAACAAAGGACAGGGCTACAGAAAAACTGTTGACAGAATTTTCCTGGATACAAAATATGGTTATGCTTTAAATAAAAAATGGGACCTGTTTACTTCGCTCAATTTCCTTTCCCAGTTTGCGAAGGGATTTAAATATGAAAATGATGTAAATGGTGTAGAGCAGGAGTTCCTCATTTCCGATTTTCTTGCTCCGGCATTCATTACCTCTGCATGGGGATTTGAATATCATCCGGCAGATTACTTTAAACTCAGATTATCTCCTTTTGCTCCACGGATAACAATTGTAAGCGATAATAACGGAAGGTTTGATTCAGTGGACCCCGTATCGCCGTATGGTGTGGAAGTGGGAGAGAGTCATCGGTTCGAGTGGCTCGCTTTTCAACTTTTTGCTGAATTCAATAAAGACATTGCACAAAATTTGAACCTCTCCTGGCGTTACATCATGTTTGCGAATTACGAAACTTTTGAGTTTGATAAGATTGACCACCGCCTGGAATTGTTGCTTACAGCCAAAGTGAATAAATTCATAAACGTTAGCCTGGGTGGAATTATGATTTACGACTATGACCAGATCGATGAAGTGCAGCTTAGTCAAGTGTTCACACTGGGATTTGCTTATACTTTCCAGAACTACAAGGACGACATTAAATAATTAACCAATTTGACAATTAGCCGATCAGCGAAGATTGCAACTTTCAATTGGTAAACTGGTATATTGATAATTGGCTAATCCGCTAATCATCTAATTCGCTAATTAACATAACCAATGGATAAAAATAGTTTCATCGATTCAATCAATAAATCCTATTCACTAAATCCGCCTGCAATTTATCTCGGTGCCGGCGTCCTGGGTGGAGAAATTTTATCAGAGGCAAAGGTGAATCTTTCCCTTCGCATGATGAATCGCCATGGCCTTGTGACCGGCGCTACAGGATCAGGAAAGACAAGAACACTACAACTTATCGCTGAGCAATTGTCTCTTGCCGGCGTACCCGTATTCATGCCTGATATTAAAGGTGATCTTTCCGGACTTTCAAAAGAAGCTGCTCCTAACGATAAAATTGCTGAACGTGCCGGTGCATTGGGAATAACGTACACGCCAACAGCTTTTCCGGTTGAATTGTATTCACTGAGCGGAAATCTTGGATCACAGATGCGTGCAACGGTGACAGAGTTCGGTCCCGTATTATTAAGCAAAATTCTTGAGTTGAATGATGTGCAGACGGGTGTATTAAATGTGTTGTTCAAATATGCTGATGATAAGAAGCTGCCTGTTGTTGATTTGAATGATTTGAAAAAAGTATTGACTTATCTATCAGAAGGCCCTGGAGCACAGGAAATAAAAAGTGAATATGGAAAAATTTCCACAGCAACATCAGGTACAATGCTCAGGAAGATTGTTGCGTTGGAGCAGGAAGGCGTCAATCAAATTTTTGGTGAACGTTCATTTGATATCGGGGATCTTTTTGAAAAGGTTGATGGACGTGGTGTAATAAGCATACTGAATGTGTCTGATATGCAAAACAAACCCGCCGTCTTCTCAACATTCATGCTTGCGCTGTTGGCTGAACTTTATCAATCGTTGCCTGAAGTTGGAGACCTCGATAAACCCAAACTCATTTTCTTTATCGATGAAGCGCATCTTTTATTTAAGGATGCATCAAAAGCATTTATGGAGCAGATCGAACAGGTGATCAGGTTAATCCGCTCGAAAGGTGTTGGTATATTTTTCTGCACACAGCTTACACAGGATGTTCCTTTAACAGTACTGTCGCAGTTGGGGAATCGTGTACATCATGTCATCCGTGCTTTTACGCCTAATGATGTTAAAGCGTTGAGAGAAACGATCAAAACATTTCCCAAATCATCCTACTATGATATGGAACAGCAGTTTACACAACTGGGGACAGGACAAGCCTTCATCACAGTGCTCAATGAGAAAGGCATTCCAACGGAAACAGTTGTTACTCACTTAGCGCCCCCCGCCTCGGTAATGGGGCCGTTGCCGGAGAGCGATTATAAATCATTGTATCAGGGCTCTGATCTTTACAGGAAATATAAGGAGAACGTTGATCCGCTGAGTGCCTTTGAAATCCTGAATGACAGAATTCAGCGACATCAGGAAGAAGCAGAATCACGTAAAGATGAACCTTCGGGTGGTGGGAAGAGAAATGCACGGCGTGACAAGTCAACACTGGAAGAAGTAATGGGATCTTCGGTTGGCAGGCAAATGGGCCGTGAGATCGTGAGAGGCGTTTTTGGTATGCTGTTTGGAAAAACTACAAGATCGCGTAGCAAGAGTATCTTTTAGGTTTCATTATTTTTTATATTTAGTACTGTGAATGCAAGTTGTTACACAAAGATCACAAAGAGTCTCAAAGTTACACAGAGTATTCTTTGTGGCCCTTTGAGACTCTTCGCCCTCTGTGCAATAGATTTTTGAAAATAAAGTATCTTCCTTTAAACCAATTTTGCCCATGTGGGATGACGATGATGATGACGAGCCCGACTTCGATCCTGAAGAGGAGCGAAGAAAACTTGAGGCCAAACCAATATTTCAAAAAGCAGAAGAAATACGCGAGTTAGCTCAGCGAATTATTGAAACGATGGATAAGAATGATCCCGAGGCTGAGATACAATCATCTTTGATGCTGGAGGATTCCATCATCATTCCTGCTAAGATTGCCGGAGCAGAAGCGATGGACGACTACATTTTAAAAATGGAAAATGCTGTAGTCATAAAAATTCATGCCCGCAGTTTGCTTACACGCACATCATCTTTAAAGTACCTTGAACTTGTTGATCATGAGTATCTCCAATTACTGCGTGATGAGATTGAAGGGTTTCGCCTTTTATTCAAAGAGTGGGTAGCAACGTTTCATATTGACACGGTCAAGGAAGGCGATGGATGGGGACTATTTGTTCCTGATAATGAATGAGGGACAAAGGAAAGTATGAGGAACGAGGTACGAAGGGAACTGCTTGTAGAGACGCGATGCATCGCGTCTCTACACAAACTATTTATTTATCTAAAAGCCTACCTGAAGTTTATAGTATGTTCGTTCCGATGATTCGCATAAGGGGATGAACTTCGTGTAAAATTCTTTCCAGTCACTACGATTAACCAATCGACATTTCGATGGCTCTGCTTCCGCGAATGTTGAAAAACTCTGCTCAAAAATAAGGGTATATCCTTTTCCGGATACGTCGGTCAATAAACGGCCGTGGATTTGATCGTCATCTTTCTGAACATGGTTCAGGTATTCTTTCCACATTTCGATAGATTGCCTTCCTGCACCAAATTTTAATTGAATACATTTCGTTCGATGTACATATTAATGAGAGCATCATTTATTAATATAAAACATTTTATCAACAGATATTAACCAATGTTGAAAAGTAGGCAATAGGCAATCGCAGTAGGCAAAATTGCTTATTGCCATTTGCTTACTGCCATTTTTTCGTTTGTATCATAAGATTTTTGAATGAACTAAGTAGCACTAAATCACTAAACGATTAATAAATTGGGTATTTGAAATGTAATAGTTTTGTTATCAGTATTTCATCGTCTTTGACCCTTCGTACTTCGTCCCTTCAAAAATCCGTATCCAACCCCAACCGTTCCTTCAGTTCTTTCAGCGCAGGATTTTTCTCCATGAGGTGTTCCAGTTTCTCACGATTGGTGTACAGCATTTTTTTGGTTTCACCTTCAATCAGTTCGCCATTAACCGTAATGGAAAAATTTTGAAGCCTTTCGCGAATGAAGGTTGTTAAGTCTGATCTGATATTACTAAAGATTGTCTCTTGTATGGAATACAGGTGAACGATTATATCATTACCCTTTCTGTTAAAAGGTTGAGTGAGCAGTTGGTAGTCTGCCTGGTAAGCTTTTCTCTTTTCAGCAAATTCATTCCAGGCATTTTGTAAATCTTCTTCAGAATAAGGCTTATCATCTTGTACAACTTTTGAAACAGTGGGTTCTGAATTTTTCTTTTCACCTTTTACAAGATCACTTAGTTTTGGCGTCTTTAAAGAAACTTTTGGCCTGGTGTCATTCTTTGGTAAGGAAGGAGGCGTTGGGATTGGTGTAGTGTGGGTTGAATCAGATGATGGAACAGTTTTTTCTTCCTGCTTTCGCTGAACAGGAGAAGCCGCTATACTGGTGTCGTCAATTTTTTTTTTAAGCCTGCTTCCGGGGAAGAGGGTAAGGAGTTAAGTTGAAAAACAGCATTAACGTTTGCCATCTTCATAAGCGTAAGCTCTACAAGCAATCGTTGGCTCTTGCTTGTCTTGTAATTAATATCACATTGGCTGGCCATATTCAACCAGGTAAGCAATAACGATGATGATGCGGTCTTTGCCTGTTCGTGATATTTTTTCTTCACGCTGTCCGGTACTTCCATCAGTTGCACCGTACGTGCATCTTGCGAGATCAGCAGGTTTCGGATGTGTTCCGCCAGGCCAATAATAAAATTGTGTCCGTCAAATCCTTTGCGAAGAATTTCATCGAACAACAATAGCGACTGCGTATGATTCGCTGAAAGGAATGTATCGATCACCTGGAAGTAATAGTCATAATCCAGGATATGAAGATTTGCGAGCGTATCCTTAAATGTAATTCCCTTACCCGACGAGTAAGTCACCATCAGGTCGAAAATGGAGAGAGCATCGCGCAAAGCGCCATCAGCTTTTTGTGCGATCAGGTGTAGCGCTTCATCTTCAGCTGGAATGTTTTCACGTTGTGAAATCTTTTTCAGATGATGAGCGATGTCGCTGATCTGAATGCGATTGAAATCAAATATCTGGCAACGCGAAAGTATAGTTGGTATTACCTTATGCTTTTCTGTTGTGGCGAGAATAAAAATGGCGTATGATGGTGGCTCTTCCAATGTCTTCAAAAATGCATTGAAGGCGGCATTGGAAAGCATGTGAACTTCATCAATAATATAGACTTTGAACTTTCCGAATTGAGGCGGGTAACGCACCTGGTCAATAAGATTTCGAATATCGTCTACTGAATTATTTGAAGCAGCGTCAAGTTCAAAGATGTTCAGTGAATTATTTTCAGCTCTTTCTTCGAAACCATTAATAAGACGCGCTACAATGCGTGCGCAAGTAGTTTTTCCAACGCCGCGAGGCCCGCAAAAAAGAAGCGCCTGCGCCAGTTTATTGTTGTCGATAGCATTCTTGAGCGTGGTGGTAATGTGCTCTTGTCCCACCACTTCGTCAAATCCTGTGGGTCTGTACTTTCGTGCTGAAACAACAAAGTTTTCCATTGGCCGCAAGATAATCGGGTAACCAGTCTGGACAAAATGTGAATTGAAAATTTAGCGAAAACTTGTTCTTGCTAATTTGTAAATTAGTTTTAGTTAATGAAGTACAGGACTTTAGATTAGTTCAGAAATGAACCATTAAGGCTGAATCTTTTTCCAGCCACGTTCCTGACAGCGTTTCCCTCTTTGCGGTACTGGCTGCCTGTTCATACCCTTTTGAATATAATTTGATAAAATGAAGGAATAAGATCGCTGAACTATGAAAGTAACCGTATTATTACCAGAGGATTTGATTGAGGAGGTCAAAAAGTTCAGCGGTGGGAAAAATATTACGGAATGCATTCTTATTGGATTGCAGGATTATGTTTCACATCAACAACTTAAAAAATCGATGCAACTCCTGGAGAAGAAACCTCTTCAGTTTATAAGTTTTATGAAGATGAATAAGCGGTCAAAAAATCAAGGTAGTTGAACTTTTTCTCACATATATTTGTCTCCCTTTTCCGAAACGTTCTTTGAAAAAAGCATATTCATAACATCTGGGGCCGACCGGTTTTGACAGGATGTTTGATGACGTATGCAAGCATGCAGGCTCATGGGATGAGAGCCTTGTCTGCGACAAGCAGGCTTGAAAAGATAGTCCTAAAACCATACTTGGCGAGTCTAACTACGCCATGGCTGCTTAATCTGATTTAACGTCAGGTTAGCTTATCTCCGATAAGATCGGAGAAGCCATCATCGCTCAGCGCCCACGTTCTGCCGGCGCTGGTATAGCGGTGTCGTAATGCAGAGCTGCTCCGCGTGATTGTTGCTAAGCGCGGCTAAGACACAGTAACTAAGGAGAAGTTTAGGCTGTTGCCTGCCTTGCTTGTCCGCCATAGCCCTGGCGACGGCGGACTTTCTTCCGACAATCAAAGTCAACTAAGCATGTAGAAAGTACGCTGTCATCTTCTCTGGACGAGAGTTCGATTCTCTCCGGCTCCACAAGTCCCCAATCAAACAAAATCAAAAGCCTCAATCCATTATGGATTGGGGCTTTTTTTGTTTTATACCTTATCAAATCATTCATCATTTCGCAATCCGTAAGGGGGAAATTCGGTGCACTAAGAAAGCCGAAAAAAAAGTGCACCGAATTGACCCAAAATTAACTGACAATCAAGCAGTTCAAAAGATGAACATCTTGACTTCAGTACAGGTAAAATTCAATTTTAAAACCTTTTAAAAACCTGCTTATGGGTGCCATGATTAAAGTTCTTTTCTACGCAAGAAAATCTAAATCAAATGCAGATGGCGATGTTCCAATTTATTTACGAGTGACCGTCAATGGTAAACGTTTTGAAACTGCAACTGGTAGAAACGTGATACTTACAAAGTGGTCAGCAGAGGCCGGTAGGGCAAAAGGTAGTACGAGGGAAATCCAGGAGCTTAACGAGTATTTGGATGTATTGCGTGCAAAAGCATTTGATATCCAAAAGAAGGTGATTACTACTGATCTTGATGTAACCATTGATGAATTTGTCAGACAGTGGCGTGGTGTTAAAGAAAGAGCTCGCATGTTGTTGGAAATTTTTCAACATCATAATGATCAGGTTAAAGAATTAATTGGGCAACAGTATTCGCAGTCAACGCACAGGCGCTATGAAATTTCCCTTGGACATACAAGGCAATTTATTTTGGAGTATTATAAATCACAGGATCTACCAGTGACATCACTAAAATATCAATTCATCACAGACTACGAGTTTTGGCTTAAGACAAAAAGAAAGTGTAATCACAACAGCACAATTAAGTACCTCACCAATTTCAAAAAGATTGTACACATCTGCTTGAAGAATGGCTGGTTAGATCGTGATCCGTTCATCGGTTTTAAAATGACAAAGCATGAGACCGACCGACCATACTTAACGAATGAAGAACTTGAAATTATTAGCCTAAAAAGTTTTGTAAGCGAGAGGATAAATCAAGTGCGTGATATTTTTTTATTTAGCTGTTACACCGGCCTTGCTTACGCAGATGTTCAAAAATTAAAGAGGAACGAAATTGCTACAGGAATTGATGGAGAAAAATGGATATTCACAAAGCGACAGAAGACTGAAACTTCATCAAGGATTCCGATCTTACCACCCGCTCAAGAAATTCTGGATAAGTATAGACTCCATCCACAATGTCTAAATAAAGATAGGCTGTTACCAATTCTTAGCAATCAAAAAATGAATGCTTATCTCAAAGAGATTGCTGATCTGTGTGGGATCACTAAGAAGATGACCTATCACACTGCTCGCCATACGTTTGCAACCACCGTTACATTAACGAATGGTGTTCCAATCGAATCGGTAAGCAAAATGCTTGGCCATAAAAATTTGAAGACCACCCAACACTACGCCAAGATTCTCGACAAAAAAGTAAGCGACGATATGAAATCACTCAGAGAAAAATTTAAAATAAAAACAATTGATGCGAATTCGAAGCAAGGATAATCGGATCCTCCAAAAATTGCATAGCCAATACGTCATTTTCATCATATGATTATTCCAGGCGAAGCAAAAGTTTTTGTAATCGGAATTGGAGAATCGATAATTTAACCGCGATATCCGCCCATCCAGGATAACGTACAAATAGACAGGAGATGCTGTAGGTGGTCAGTGCATGGTGATCGTCGTTGCTGTTCAAAATTTTCCAATGCGTTAATTAATGAAAACCCAAGACGGGGATTTGGGGCAGGATCATTAATAAATTGATTGACGTCACCGGATTTTTTATCTTCTTCAAAATCTACAAGGTCATCCACCTGTCCCAGAAAAATTCCGATTCGATACATTCTGAGCAAGTGTTTCCAGCGGTCAAGCGGGGAGGGCATACAAAGCCATCCTGTGATGCCTGTCATCACAATAGGTAGCGCTGATTTTCTTGCGTGATCAGTAACATTAGACCTTCCAACGGCACAAGCTCGTTCGGCGGAATACATTCGAAAGATGAGCAGAGTAATTGTCTCGTAGATGGATTGTTGATTCCGATCCACGCAGATTGTACGTAATGTCGAAAGATAATAACGCACTATGTCATAAAATACTCGTTGCGTTCGGCTATAGGTAAACCGGAGAAATAAACTCCTTCCATTAAGTGCATTCAGGAACATTTTCGGTGTAAGCGGATTACGTCGCATGGAAAATTGATCAATTATGTGATCGTAAAGAGAGACTATGAGATTGGCAACAGCACCGAGGTGATGAAAAGTTTCTTTATCCTTATCAGTGATCCCGGAAAGAAAATACGATGCTTTGAGGTAGCCGAAACCTAAAATCCTTACAACGGTTTCATTCCTAAGGCCGGCCCGCCGACTGAATCGCTCAATTCCGCTGCCTAATAAAGTCGTTAGTCGTTCAAGTTGTTCGCTCCCTTTCTGATCGACTTGCTTTCGAAACAGCATATACTCCTCCCGGGTGATTTTGCTTTCGATATGGCAAGTCACATCGTGAATTGCCTGAGCAAGGTAGTGTTCTTGCGTCATGTGTAGGTCTTGGCCAAGGCGTTGATCACAGAGGCAGTAGTAAAAGAACGATTTTTGTCGCTAATAATTGATCCCCCACCTTTTCCATTCAATCGCCATTGTTTGTAAGAAGACGGGTCTTCAACATCGGGTGGCGGAATTTGTAGGAGGGCAGACGATGGCCATGATCCGTCGGGCAGCTGTTGACTAAACAACCTTTCTTTGCATACATCGATCTCGTTCATAACAGGTTTCCTCGCGACCAACAATGTTCTAAGCAGAAAGGAAATTTCAAATGGACTCAACTCATGTGAGTCTTGAAGTTTTTTCCTGGCCCAATGAACTGCCTCATCAATTGACTTTTCTATCGCTTCGTCCGCGTGATTAGGTGAATAAAGCCGAAGACCTTCAGCCATTAATCCGGTCGCATAGGCTGGGGTTACCCACCAATAAGAAGTCCATTCGCCGCTGGGTTTTTGAGCCTGAATGGCGAATTTGATGGTCTCCGGCTTAACTACCGAAGGTATCAGCAATAGGGCTCCCGTAACACAACTATGAGTCCCACACCATCCACGGAAGGAAATGTCTTTGCGAAGTTTAGTGAACAAGCGGATGCGGTAGTCATTGGAAAAGGTTGCTACACCACCATTAGGATCGATGTGCTGTCGCAGAAAATTCTTTGCCTTTTCCATTGGTTTCGATTGGGTATTGAGTGCTTCCCCAAGCGATACGGCCCAGCATGTACTGTCGGCGTCGGATGGGACATGTCGATTGAAACCCCATTTTGTTCGGGGAAGGCCCCATCGATTTGAACGAAGATAGGACCATGCCGCACGAACAAGCGGATAACAATAGTCAATTCGCACATCCATAAGCTGACGTCCTACATACGCCGTCACCCACAAATCACTCTCACCAGCAAGAGTTTCAAAATCTTCCCAATATCCTCGTGACTGAAAATCACATTGTAGAAAATGAATTCCACGGCGGAAAATAGGATCTAGACCCATGAACCGCCGGAATCATAGGTATGTATCCAATCATTCGACTGGAAACATCTAGTGCCCTTCTTTACTGTTCCGCTACTGGCCCAACTGCCACCTTCCACAATTTTTTGCCAAACTTCGCCCGTATCAGAATTCCAAATAACGAACTCGCCCACGCGCTCTTTTTCATTATCATTAAGCTCATCGGTTTCACCTCTGAATTTATCCCAATCATCACCGAACGGAGCGGTAGCTCCATTAAACACAAAACATGCATGCTCAATGGCTTCTGCATCAAGTTCCGTTCCGCCGCAGGCATGTACCAGTTCATGCAAAAGCACTGGTCCTACACGAGTTGGAGTGGTATTACAAATCAATATCTTATTCCCAGACGTTCTGCCATCCAGGCGACTGCACTCTGAGTCGGTGCAGTCAATTTCCACGTCATTAAATTTGGAACGCAACTTGTCCCGTATCCCCGGGGAACAATTCAATGCTGCACTGTTGATGAAATTGTTAAAAGCGTTTGTTATATCGCGCTGTTGCGTCACACTGCAATCGCGAACCTCGGTTCCGCCGCCATTCCAGCTTCCACCTTCGGTATGTGTTGTCCAACTCGGCATAGCAATTTATTTTTGGAGTTGATCAAAATTCCACACCATCCAAACACCACCACCTAAATCGGTTTTCGGGGGAGCCGATACAATACCGTAGAGGGCTTGCCGTGCAAAGGTGCCTCCTTCCGACACCTGACTGTCATACTGGAGTTCAAGGTTCTGTCGTTTATTGTCCAGCATGGAGAGTGAGAGACGCAAACCTTTTTCCGATTCAACGCCACTTAGCGCTCCCTTCATGACCTGCGGAGCGTCGACATCTTTTATCGTTAATGTGAATTCGCCACTGATGCGATCACCGTCGGCTTTGATTTCCATTTCAAGGGTACCCTTATACCCCTTGACGTCCAGGTAGTCACCTGTCCATTTTCCTGAGAAGATTTTTTGTTGGCTCATATTGCAAATAGTTAGTAGGTGAGAAAATTTCTTGCGAGGTGGGGGAGGCCCGTTAACATAATCAATGTACACATTCCCTGATGTATTCGCCATACCGGTTATTTGGTATTTATGACTTTAACAAGTGTGTATTGCAACCAATGAATAACTCCAATAACTTTTAAACAACAGCGTGCGCGCACACCCTATCAAGGCAGGCAGAACATGTCCCAAAATTTATCCAGCCCCTTCGTTATTTTACACATTCTCCTATATTTGCCGCTAAAAGAAACTCTAGACCGTTAATATATTGTGAAATTCGAATTGGATTTCTTTGAAGACTTCCTTCAAAGAGAGCTGATAGAAAATCGAACAATCGAGCCCGTTGTTGCAGATTTTGAAGCTAAGAAAGAACTGATCGCCCAGGCGATAGACCGTGTAAAAGTTAACCTTCGTAACCAGGTGTTTTCGCAATCCAGCGAGAGTCATCTTGAACGGTATATTCAGAACCATCAAACCTGTATCATTGGCCTGGCCAATGATGTATTGAAGTTACTGGATGAAGACGAAGCAAGAGAAATTGATTCTATTTGTCCCAAGCATTCCTGGTGTAACCTTGCTAAGATATTTGATTCCTTAGAACGCAGGAAGATCGATGCGTCCATTATCAGCATAATAAACGGATTAGAGGAATACTTTGAGGACGAGGTTGGATGATGCCCTTTTATTTGGTTCATACACCCCCGCCTTTGCCGGTGTCTTCACCGGCATTGCAACGTGGGTAAAACATTATTGCAGTTTCAGATAAGTAAAACTTGCTATTGGCGTGCAACTGGAGTAGTCGGGAATATCTTAACCTGCGTTGGTATTGTACGAGGCCTAGTTCCCTAATTCCGAGTACTAAGCTTTATTATGTAGTCAGCTATTTTTTGCGTCTCTTGGTCTGATAAACTGGGTTTAAAAAATTCCACGTAGCCAAGTAGCTCACGCAACGTTACAATTTTAACATGCTCAAATTCCACGTTCGGCTTGTGGTTAATTATAACGATAAGATTCCTTATTGGAATTTTTCTTTCACCCCAATGATGTTTGGCAAGATTTAAATCAGGATTGCTGGTTAATATCTTATATAAAGCAAAGTTTGTTCTCTTAATCTGATCAATAGGGGACCGTAAACTCAGGTTATTCAAAGAATCTTTGCTCCAGTTTTTTGTCTCAATCAGAAAAATACCAGAAGTCGAAATCAAAAGATGGTCGATTTGAATGGATCTTATATACTGTTTAGCCTGGCTGTAATAGATGGGTTTGGGAAATGAAATCGATAAGTCATTGATCAAAATGTATTCATCGGATAATTTCTCCAGCTCTTTCACTACTTTCTGTTCACCAATAGCGCCATAGATGAAAGTATTGATTTCATCTATGGCTTGTTTCTTTCTGTCATGCTCATGCAACGAGAGACTGCTGCTTTCTTTGACCGCTCCTTCAAAGTTTGCAATGAGGTATTGGAGGCGATTATTTTTGTCTGCAAGTAGGGTGGCTATTGGCCGAATGGCGGAAGAAACAGTTTTATTCAAAGTGAGCTCCTTGTATTTGATCTTGAGGTCCAGGTAGACGATTTTAAAGCTGTACATGAACTCTTGAAGCAAACTCTTCTCCATTTGTAACAGGTCATCGGATTTTCGTCTTAAAGCCTCAAGTTCGGATTTCAATTTCTGCTCAACCTCCAATTTGCTTTTTGTGATTTCATTTTCTAGTTGCAAAATCTCTGAACCTAAATTGTTTCGTTCTTCTGTTATTAGGATTTCGTGATTGGAAATTATTTGTTGTCGTGTAGTGGCGTAGTTTTCCTGGAACGATATCAGTTCACCAACTGAATTGAAACCGTCAATTTTGTTTTGAGTTAAATGCGTCTTTATTGTTGTAAGAGAGCCAATTGTATTATGGACTTTGCACATAACCTACTTGACGAAATGACTTTCAATTTCTAAGATAAATCCCAGGCTCATTAAATCAAATGAATCTTTGTTTTTTGCGGGGCATTTTAAAAAATCAAATTGCGTGCTTGCGCGTCAGATTCATAAAAAGACGCTAAGCGTTCATCAAGCCAACGACCTCGTCAAAAACTACCACACCATTGGCATACTTATCGGCATGGCAATTTAGCTTGACCTAGAATATAGTACCGATGGCCAAACACGAGAGTGTGTATACTATCTTATCGTTTGACTACTCTTATTGTGCCAAACTGATTACCAAATGTCAGCGTGATGAAATATACGCCAGGCTCTAATCCCGAAAGGTCAATTCTTGAATCAGCAAATGGCAGGTTTTGGCAGACACGTCCCATTACATCTGCAACTTCAATCTTTCGAATATTTGGAACCCCGATATATACAAAGTCATTGGTTGGGTTAGGATAAACATACTTATTGATGTTCTCCTCTTCGATACCCAATACAAGATTTACTCGAAGTTCGCGCGTCACAGCCTTTGCGGGAAGATAGTTTTGATTTCCAGGTTGATATGCTGTTACATTAACAATACCCGAACCATGAATGGTCGCTAGATTCCCGTCAATTGAAACAATTTCTTCATCGGAGGATTCAAAGTGAACATTCAGTCCTGAACTTGCCGTTCCCAAAAATTCAAATGAGCTCATGTCAGTGGAAACGTCTGATAAGGCGTCAAAGAAAATAGTCTGTGTTGACTTTTCGATAGTGAGTTGCTGGGTGACAGGTAATGCTGGATTATGCAACTCATTCCCAGGTTGATCAGCAATTATTTCCACCGACCCTGCTGAATGGATTTCAATGAAAGTTCCAGAGACAGAAGCAATGTTGGGATTGGAAGATGAGAAAGTTACCTCCAATCCCGATGAGGCGCTGCACTCAATTAAAAATGGAGCATCGCCAAAAATTTTGTCTTGTAATGGGCTAAAATTTAAGAGCTGATCTCCCTTATCAATGGTGAGCTGACTATGGATGGGTACCGCAGGGTTGTAGAAATCATTACCGGTTTGTTCAGCTATTATCTCGATTGTTCCTGGTTTATGAATGGTCAGAAGGTTATTGCTAATGGAGGCGATGGATGCATCAGATGACGTGTAGGTAACACTCAAATTCGATGAAGAAGTGCCTAATAGGGTGTAGGGTAAATCACCATACTTCATTGTGGGTATAGCGGACATCAATAATGATTGGTCTGCTTTGTTAATAGTCAAAGGTAGATCGATAGAAGCAGACTGATAAAAATTGTTACCAGCCTGACGTGCTGTAATAATTGCAGTGCCTACACCAGTGATCACAATTTCATTATTCACGATGGCTGCTATGTTGTCATTGGAACTGAGGTATTCTATTGTTAAACCTGCATTGCTTTGTGCGTCAGGAATTATAGAATAATTTCCATACTGGTAAGGTTGGAATTCGCTCATTGATATGGTTTGAGGTAAATACAGTTGAGACGTTGACGTGTTGACACCTGCCGACGTCATCTCAAAATTGACATTCAAATTTTTTTCAGTAATATCAACCACCACTGGATTCATTTTCCGAGCATCGAGTTCAAAGCAGATAAAAACTTCATATGTATCGCGCGGCAGGTTCCTAAATTCGTAAAACCCATCAGCATCCGTATAAACTATTTGAACTGGCTCGTGTGAAGAAGAGAGTAAGACAACTGGCAGCGATGAAGTTTCAATTGTTGTTGTTCGTAATTGTCGCATCCTTCCCGCCGGATTGCCTTCACTTGAAGTAACCTGGCCACTAATAACCCCCGAGCCACTATTTTGATCGGAGACTTTGAGGACCTCCATATCAAGATTTATATTATCGGTTGCAACAAAAAAGTTTTCAGGCTGAAGTACAATAGTCTTTCCGTAAATCGTTGGAACATGATCCGGATGAACTAGTGGGTCAGGAACGAAGTATAGGGTATGCGGGAGGTGGTCAATAGAAAACGAGAACGTTGGGCCTGAATAGGGAACGACTTTTTGGACAAACACGACGCTACCGTTTCCGTCATCTTGGTAGAGAAACAATTGCCCTTTAGTAAGTAGGGATCCATCTTCGCTTTTTACTGTTCCTGTCAACGTGTATTGCGTAGACACTACGTCAAATGAGTTGCTGACTTGCGTGGGGGTTGTGTAAACCGGACTTGTACAGGTAGCTGAAACTTGGTATGTGCCCACAGGCAACGGAGTGCTGAGATTGAGAGTCACTGCTTTGGTCGTAGATTGGCCAGGACTAAAATTGATGAGAACTGTCACTTGTTGAGAATGAACAGTAGCATTTGATGCATTCTTAATAGCAACGGTATACTTCTGATTGAACCCGATGGTATTTCCTGAGTTCGTGAGATTGAAGGTCAGGTTTACTTGTTGATCAGTATCATCTACTGCGCCCGATGTCGCCAAAGAATTAAAGGTCACGCCCGGTACAGGAGGCGGCCCGATAACGATAGGCGTTGAATAATCAATGTAAACATTATTGGAATAACTGGTCTCTGGTATAGAATTCTGAAAATTTACTTTGTATACAGCATAGTAGGTTCCTTCTGCTGGTGTTGGGACGTAAAATTGAATACCATTATGATCTTTTCCTTCTCCGCCACTTAGATTATTATCATAGAGATATGGACATTCCCAATAGTGGTAGTCTGGTGTACCTCCTTGCGGCATGAGTTGTGCTCCAATGTTGTAACCTCCAACACTGGTCGTACCGTTATTTTGAACCCTCACACCGGCAGATAGGGAACCACCGCTGAATGATGTATAGGCTGTGCTAATGGTAAGGTCAATGTTTGATGCTGCACTGATCGTTATGGGAAAAACACCCAGGTTATTGTTCTCATTGGTTTCGGAAAATTTTTCGCCTCCAAATTGATCGCGATCAACCCAGGCAAGAACATAATAATTTCCAAGTGCATAACTAGGAAGGGCCAGACTTAGGTTGAGATCATTTGGATTAGAGGTAAAGTTGTCCGGACCGGTTAAAATCTGGCTGGCATCGTTGAAGTAATAATCGTGCTCATCTAAAATGTTGTCGGCACTCAGCGCTAATCGAATGTAAACAAGCTTACCCGTATTTGTGGAACCAAGATTCCTGAGTACATAGCTAGCCTTTGCCACACTGCTCACACTATATGAAGTTTTGTCTAACGAAAAAGATGTAAAAGCAAAATCAACGTTTGGTGGATTAATGGTAAAGTTTGGAATGATAAACAAATTGTTCGTCTCGTCTGTCTCTGCTATGCGGAATGTATGGTCAGCTTTAATGATTAAATAGTAAGTTCCGGGTGTTGCATCTATACTACCTCGGTATGGTGTCCCTGTAGCAGATTGACCTGCTCCAAGGCCCGATGGAATACTAATACTTTCGACTGGAACATCAGAGGAATCCCATTGATCGTCTTGGGATAGGTAAAATGCTGCATAGAAATACGTGTCGATCGAAACGATACCGGTGTTTTGAATTGTAATAATGGGGGAAAATTCTTCATACCGATCAAAAGTTGTTGCCCCGGAATAGTTAGTAACAATAATGTCTTGTGAAAAAACCGTTAGACTGGACACGCTAAGCAGCAGAAATAGAATACGTTTCATTTAAGTTATTACCAATTAATCGTCAAATAAAATAAGTCGCTCTTTCAATATTCTGGCATATTTTATACAAAGCATACATCGGTACCATTTCTATGGCGCCGTGTACGAGCAACATAAATCCCTATTTGACAAAGATTTTTTTCCTTTCTGCGGATTGTGAAAATTTTGAAGCCGGATCCTCTGCCTTTGTCGGTGCTCTTCACCGAAAATTTTCTACTTTATTGATGATGATAATGATTAAATTTTATTCTAACAACCTTCTTATATCACGCATTTAAAACAGGAAAATTTAAGACTATTATTCGCTCTATCAATTTATTACATTTCACTTCCCTCATGGATTCAGTCCCTTGTGGTTCCAATAACAATTCGCGTTGATTTAGAAGATTCATTCGTCATTGATCAATAAGTATCCCTGAAAAAAGATAATTCATCACAAGGTTACAAGAGCATGTATTGATCATTGATATACATCAAAATAACCCGCTATGCTTAACGAAGTGATCAGATAGATTTAAAATCAATTTACAACACAACGACTATGAAAAAGTATTCTCATATCAGACTCGCCATATTGGCAATGGCGCTTTCATTCCAATTCCTTATAGGATGTAATGATGAAGAATCGCCGGATTTATTAAAAGATAGTGATGGAAATGTCTACACTACGGTGACAATCGGCACACAGACATGGATGGTAGAGAACTTAAGAACAACTCATTATAGGAATGGCGACCCCATTGAAATAATTGCGACCATCGATGAATGGGTTCCCCTTACTATTGGCGCATATTCATCACCACTTAATGCTGATCCATTTGGCGTATTGTATAATGGGTATGCAGTAAATGATCCGCGTAACCTTTGCCCGGAAGGCTGGCATATTCCAACAAAGGAAGAGTGGCAAATACTGATTGACTTTTTGGGGGGCAGTGATATAGCTGGTGGAGCTTTAAAAGAAATAGGCACCCAACATTGGTCAACACCAAATAAAGGTGCAACTAATAGCAGTGGCTTCTCAGCACTTCCAGGAGGGGCATACCGCGTTGGTGGTAATGGCATAGGAGCTATTGATCCTCAATCTGGCTTCTATTGGTCATCAAGTGAATCTTTAAGCAAAAAGAGCAACTATGCCACTTGGTTAAGCCATGCCGATGCGTTGATAACACTAGATCCTTATCTCAAAAATTCAGGATTTTCTGTGCGATGCATTAAAGACTAACCACACTCCTATTGTGACTAAGATTTTCAGGCAACAGTTCACGGTCTTGCTCCACGAGGTCGCGATAGACAGATCTACAAGGTTAGACGTTTCGCAGCGCTTGCCTGCCGAAACAAAGTGAAGGCAGGTAAAGCGGAGTGGCCTTCCTTGCCGCAAAAGGTCACGCCAGCACTCACCCGAAACGGCCTTTACTGCGCCCATCCTCTCTCCACTCGCGGCTCGCAATACAAATAACGCCTACGTTGAATGGATAACTTACCCCTTTTAGGGGCAGGGGTGTGAAGCCTCATCCCTATTTAAAGACTCACACTTCCTTTCTCATCCCCACCATTTCCCTTAACTTAAAACTACAAAACAAAAGACCCTATGCCCTCAATTTTTGAAACACCACCATTAGACGTGCAAGCAGAACTTGCTTCACTCCGACAAGACCTCAACAATGTAATCCCCTCAAAGCAGTTAACAGACAATGTATTAATTGCTACCTGGAACATTCGGGCATTTGGAGACCTGACTGAAAAATGGGAGGCCGGTGACAACGCTTCCCCGAAGCGCGACTTACATTCATTATTGGCCATCATTGAAATAATTTCTCACTTTGACATTATCGCTATCCAGGAAGTGAAAGGAAATATCAAGTGCTTGCGTCATATGCTGAAATTTTTGGGACAGGATTGGAATTTCTTGATGACAGACGTAACACGAGGAGCTGCCGGAAACAATGAACGCATGGCTTTCCTTTACGATACCCGCAAAGTAAATCTCTCTGGATTGGCCTGTGAACTTGTTGTGCCGGATGAATGGCTCAATCGAATCGATGAAAACGCTTTAAGAAAACAATTTTGTCGTACCCCCTATGCGGTGAGCTTTAAAGTCGGAAGTAAAACATTCGTATTAGTAACTCTTCATGTTCTATATGGAGACAACGCCACATCACGCATACCTGAGTTGAAAGCGATTGCCGAATGGGTAGCCGACTGGGCAAAGGAACTTAATAATTGGAATCACAGCTTAATTGTATTAGGAGATTTCAATATTGAAAAACATGGAGACCCCACGTATGAAGCCTTTACCTCCACCGGCCTTACAGTTCCTCCTGAACTGCAAGGTATTCCGCGAACCATATTTAAAAACACCTACAGCTTCTACGACCAAATCGCCTGGTTCGTTGATAAACGTGCACGCCCTGAAATATCCATGACGTTTACCCAGGGAAATATCTATAATTTTGTTGGAAAAGTTTTAACCGCAAGAAACTATACGACAAGCCAACTTTCATATCGAATCTCAGACCACTTTCCATTATGGGCTGAGTTTTCGACTTTGTAGTATGGCACAAATGGCGTTTAAGTTAAACTCAAAACCTTTCAGTAACTCCGCTTCACCATCAATCACCTTCCGCTGTCCACGTTGGTTAGTCGCATCAGCTTGTATCACCTTCACCATCTCACGTGTAAGCCTGCTGCCATCCTGCTATCAGAACTGTTCAAGATCAGTGCCCCGAATTGAAGTCCTGAGTAACTTGCTCGCCACACCCGCCCTTCCAAACTCAGCACCATTCTCACGCGTCCTTTCAAACTCAGGATCATTCTTGATACGCTCCCCATCAACACCACCTTTTTGCCTGGCGAGATAACCATCTTCAGAAGTCTTGTAGAAGGAAACACCTCCCGTTTGTCCAGTCAATTTAATGACACCTTTTTGTCTTGCCATGTATTAAATTTAATTGTCCATCCAAATTAAAAGCTAGAGACACTGCATTGAGTCGAGTTGGAATTGACTTTTCTAAATCAACATTTATTCGATATCAACTAAACAAGAGATTTTTAGGAATAACAACGCTTTTCCAGAAAAGTCAAAAGCTCTCAATCTGGCATCGCTACTGGATGGTCATTCTCATGGGAATATTATCAACGCTGATTACCAACTTCATCTGGATCCTGAAATTACATTGAGATTGAAGCGAAAGAAAAAACACAGAAGGCACATTGGTTAACAATTTCTTGACTTGGCTCAATTAGGTAATAAAACCTATTATTGTGACACACTCTAAATTCTGTACCACCTAATTTCTTGTGTGAATTATATCATCTATTCATTGAGCGCAAAATAAAAATTTGTTTTCCGTGGAGTCAAACGGAGGTTCATTAAAAAAGTTTGTATACCAACGAATTTGTTTCCGCTTGAATCCCAGCCTCAAAACTTTTAGTTGGGCACTCACGAGCTTGGTGTTACACAACAACACCTCTTCGCCCTAGGCACTTCTCAAGCATAACCCTCAAAAAATATTAACAACTCTTGTTCATAACTAAATTTCTATTGCCTTTAAATGGTTGAAATACTCAATATTATTCATCTCATGATTCAACGTAAGAATATGTTAAACAACTTATGTTGAGCGACTACCTCAAATAAAAAATACAAAATCTTCTTGTTCCATATTTTGATTTTAAAAAAAAATTCTATCTTCGTATCGAGTCCACCCGCAGGTGACCTTCGGTGAAAAAGGTCTGTTAGCTTAATTAATTTAATTACTGAAGAGAGTATTCAGTCTCAAAATCAATTTAATCAAAATTCAAATTCATAGGGTATTTCAAGTTGACTTATCAATCCATGCCATTGCTTGGTATTGCTAAGGATTAAGTCGTTCAACTTTTTAACCCTGGAGATGTGCTGAATAGCCTTTCGGTTAGACAACCTGAACCCATTTAAACCTAAATATAATATATGAATCTCAACAGATACACTGATTGTTGTAAGGCTGTATTTAAGCCTCTCATTCTTATAATATCGATGACAGCGATTTCGCATTTTTCTTATGCCCAGTTGCAAGTAAGAGAGTACACACAAGAGAATAAAGTTAAACCTCTAAAAACTGTTGATGGCCAATCGCAGGATGCAACGACACCGAGACTTACCTCAAGCAAAAATTTGGATAAATTTATAGTTAGGACAGATACCGTTAATTCTGATACAACTAAGTTCCGATCATTGCCTTATTTAAGGAAAGGCCGTTATTCATTTCTTCAACAAGACAGCACCAAATTATTGTCACCATTAAGAAATAGGTGGATTACTAATCAAGATTAATTGAAGTTTATCATGAGACTTAAATATATTTTAAATACGTTTTGTGTATGTATTTCAATGTTTACATACGCGCAAACACCAAAGCAATATTTTACCATTGAAAGCCCAAACTCATCGGCACTTAAAAGTGCTTTGGAGTCGCCGGTTTCATTAAACACGGGGAAGACAGGTGTTACCATTCCTTTATATTCTGTTAAGCAGAAGGACTTAGAAGTACCTATTGTGTTGTCCTATAGTTCAGGAGGAGTAAAATTAGATGTGCATCCTGGATGGGTCGGTTCAAATTGGAACCTGAATGCTGGAGGCGTAGTTACAAGAAATGTTAAGGGAATTCCTGACGAACTTTATTGGAAAAAGGATTTTGTTATTACTGCTGGTGGAAACAACTCCGGTACGGAATTAAGCCCATACGGATATGTTTGGAATCTTGGGAATGGAGGGACAAATTGGAATACAACGCAAAGAATCACCGACCTGGCAAAGGCGGGGATGGATCCAAATACACTTTGGGTTGAGGCTGAACCTGACGAATTTGTATTTGATTGCGGAAAATATTCAGGTAAATTTTTTCTTAGTCATACAGGGGAATTGAGAGTTCAAGGCCAGCCTGATATTAAAGTGGAAGGAAATATTCTTTACAATATTCCATTGTTTGATTCTTCAAAACCTTTAAATCCTAATGATCCGAGTACGTTTACATCAGTGGTTCAACAAATAATATCTTATGATCAATTCGGTAACCCAAATTATCTCTACCAATTTAACAGAGTAAGTAAGGCATATTTGATGGGTTTTAAGATAACTACTCCTGATGGAATACAATATGAATATGGTCATTATGATGAGGCTTATGATCCAAGTAATAAATTTAGAAATGTCGAGTTTACAGCTGGCATGTTCGACCAATTTTATTTCGATGAGATTTTCACTACTTGGCATCTAAAGAAAATCACTACCCCAAATGGTGAAACTATTGATTTTTTGTACGAAGTAGGAAATCCCATTCTACAAGTAGGAACAAGCTTTTCATTTTACAAGGCTGGAGGATCTGCGAAAGGATTCCTTGGTTTTATTTTTGGTGATGTGTCATCCTATACACAGGAGGCTAAGCAAGAACAGCATGGGAGATTTATCCGTCCGGTATATTTAAAAAGTATAACAAGTAAGGATGTAGTTGTTGAATTTAGCCGTTCGACCACTACAGAACTCGATTATAATTTTGATCCAATAGCTCTGCAAATTTTAGATAGAAGTAAGTATTATTCAAAAAATGTATACTCTCCATTTTATTCAAGATTTATGCTGGGTACATTGTATGAAAACCCCAACCCTTACTTGTATCCTCCGCAAGTTGTTAAGTACAGTGATAAATCTTATAGCATCATTCGGTATGATGGGTTAGTAGAAGACCTTTACTTTAGTCGCTTTCGTTGGGAAAAGCTTAACAAAATCACGGTGAAATCGAGGTATGATAACTCAATTGTTAATGGATGGTTCTTTTTGTACAACAATAAATCTTCGGAGCGACTTCAATTACTTTCATTGCAGGAGTTAGGTAAGAACAACCAGGCTTTGAATCCTTATAAATTTTATTACGACGTTTCAAAAATATTACCCAGTTACAATTCGTTTAAAATTGATCATTGGGGTTACTATAACGGAAGATTGGCTACAGTTGATGTGGCGAATACGACCTCACTTGAGAACTATAAGGGTTTAAGAGATCCCGTCGAAGAATTTTTGTATGCGGGAAGTTTGATAAAAGTCATAACGCCAACGCAGGGAAGTAAATCCTTTTTTTATGAGCCTAATAAATATACGTCCGTAGTTCAAAGGAATACCACCACTGGTGATTTTTCGATTGCCCCCGTTGGTTCTGAAAAAATAGGTGCAGGTCTGAGAATTAAACAGATTGTCGAACAGTATGGTGAAGGATCACCAGATGTTGTAACAAATTATACTTATGGTCCGGGTACGTTGCTAGGCGACATTCAATATTACTGGCCTTCCTACAAGGGCAAATTATTGAATGGGAATTCCTACACCTCCACGAGGTTTGTGACTGAGTCACTTTTGCCAGTCAGTGACAATCCTGGAGGCGGGGCTATTTCCTATTCCAGTGTCACACAAGAGCAAGTAGGCAATGGCAAAACTATTTATCAGTATTCTGACTTTGCTACTAATGGTGATGAAAATGGAGTCAGCATTGACGCAGAGAAGTCACCCTATTCGCCTTTTACATCTCGAAGCTATGAAAGGGGCCTTCTGAAGTCAATTCGTACCTACGATAACTCGACCCCTCCCATTGAGATTTCTTCTGAGGTGTTTGGCTACACAGTGAACCCGGCGTTTTCAACAGACTTTATTCGCGCGGTTGAGGCTCGAGGAATAACGTTATTTGGTTCAAGTGAGGTCAATCAAATTGAAGGCTCGGCTTACAAGCATTATTTACACCCCTATCAAAGGACAAAAAGGACAAGCAGTATTCGGGATAAGAGTGTATCCACATACTTAACAACAGTTGAGGATTATGTATATAATAATAAACCTGTACCTGAAAACGATAATCAACTTAAAGAGATGACGTTGACAAATAGTTCCGGTGAAATATTGTTAAGCAAGTACAAGCATCCACTGGATTTTCAGGTTAACGATGGAACTCCAGAGCTTACCGGATTGAATGCATTAAAGAGTAAGCATATCTACAACGTTGCAATCACGGAGGAAAAATCTATAAAGCCGGTAGGTCAAAGTCAATATTCAATTCTCTCTTCTTCTTTAAATACTTTTCGGGTGGCAGGTTATCCGGTTTTGGATGCTGTGTATGATCTAAAAATATCTTCAAAAGTCACCTCTACAGCAACTACTATTGGACCCTCGCTGCTTACGCTTGATCCAAAAATGAATAGGGAAGTAAAATTTGATGAATATGACTCGCATGGAAATCTGTTGCAATATACTACAAGTGAAGGAGTACCTACAACTATTCTTTATGGCTACAATTATGCGTACCCAGTAGCACAAATAAAGAATGCAACATATGCCACCGTCAAAGCAGTGCTGAGTCAATCAACAATCGATCTGTTAAATACCAGCCCTGGGACGGATGATCAATTGCGAGCAAAACTTTTGCCTTTGCGAAGCGCATCTACATTGGATAAAGCATTAGTCACTACCTATACATACATCCCTTTAGTTGGTATGACATCCACTACAGACCCAAATAATTTTAGTACCTATTACGAGTATGATAATTTGAACAGGCTCAAAATCATTAAGGATTCAAATAAGAATATTGTGAAAACCTTTTCTTACAACTATCAATTTAAATAAAACGAAGATGAAATTTAGAATTATCCTTTTGGTTTCGATATTTATTTTGATAGGAAATGCTGCCATCGCACAATCAATAAATGTAGCTACCGGTAGTTACTGTGTTGGTAACTCAACGATATATTATATATCTGGCTCATGCACATCATATAATTGGTATGTAATGAATGGTTCTAACGGTGTTGATTATAGGATCAATGGATCTAATACGGGTTCATCAGTCAATATTACCTGGTTAAGACCTTTTTCCGGCAATGTAGTGTGCTACGCCACTTGCAATTACAATTCCATGCAAATTTATGGCCCAAACTTTTCGATAAGTAATTCCATAACTCCGTCAGTCAGCATTATCGCGAACCCGGGAACTACAGTTTGCCAAGGGTCATCTGTGACTTTTACAGCTACTCCTACAAATGGTGGCTCTAGCCCAAATTACAATTGGCGGATAAACGGAACCACGGTTTCAAGTGGATCTTCAAAAACATTCACACGAAATGATCTTGTTAATGGTGATGTAATAAGTGTTGTAATGTATTCAAATGCAAGTTGTGTTTCAACTTCAACAGCAACGAGTAATTCGATTTCCATGTCGATCACACCTGCTTCCCCGGTTAGTGTTTCGGTCACGGGGCCAACGTCCATCTGCAGTTCTACACCAACAAGTGCCAGTTTCATAGCTACAGTTACAAATGGAGGAAGTTCAGCTGTGTACACGTGGTATAAGAACGGGGTTCAGGTGACAGGCATTTCTGGCCCTCCCCCGTACGTCTATGCGCCACAGACGCCGCTTGCAAATGGTGATAAAATTAAATGCCGCGTCACGTCTAACGCATCATGCGTTTCCGGGAATCCTGCCATGTCCAATGAGGTTACAGTCACACTTACGCCATCCACTACGCCTAGTGTTGGTATTCAGATCACGAAGATTAATTATTGTTCCGGAGAGAATATTTCGTTCACGGCATCAAGTAGTTTTCTTACCAGTTACTCCACTTACTCATGGAAGCTAAATGGTACGCAATTTTCTACTTCACAGTCTACTTCCCTTCCCATAAGTAACGACACCAACGCACCGAATACATTCAGTCCCGGTGATGTTGTTACTCTAAATGTCACTGGTCTGGCGGGAACCTGTCTCACCACATCAACGGCGAGCTCCACGACAGCAGGTATTCCTATAACAATATCGAACCCAACCGTACCCACGGTTTCCATAGTCAAGGATAAAGCGAGTTATTGTGATGGTGACGTGATTACTCTTTCGGCTTCGAGTAGCTATATAGTTCCGACTTCGACCTATAAATGGAAATTGAATGGAACTCAATTTTCCACGAGCTCAACTGCAAGTTTGCAAACTAGCGTTGATCCAAATGCTCCAGCGAATGTATTTAAGCCAGGTGGAGTTGTCACCGTTGAAGTAAGCAACCTTTCTGGATATTGCATAAGTCCAAACACAGCCTCCGCTAGCTTGGCTCAATCCGCTGCCAATATAATTCCGTTTCCTAATGCTGTTACTGTGTATCCAAGCGGGCTAACCACCGCTCCGAGTGAGGGTCTATTTTATTGGGGTATTAGTGGAGGTTACAATCCGAGTTTGTTTACGTTTCAGTGGCGGAGGGATGGAGTAGCAATACCTGGTATGACAAAAGGAGAACCTCGGGTGAATATAAGTGAGTTAGGCACTTACGATGTAGTAGTTTCTCAAAGCGGGTGCTCTACTCCCTCCGCTAACTCATTTACAATTTCCTCAGTTAATCAACGACCCATAGCAAATGCAGGAGAAGATTTTACAGCATACCTTGGGCAGCCGGTTACGATTGACGGTTCTGCATCATTTGATCCGGATGGTTCGGTTTCCCGATATTATTGGGCGGTCGTTCAATATGCTGGCTCAATGCTTGTATATCAGCAAGATTCAAATGATCCGAGATTTACATTCACTCCAAACGCTATCGGAACCTATAAATTTAGACTTTCAGTTTATGATGATTGCAATTGTGTGGTTGGATCACTTGGCCCCAATGAAAAGTCAGTAGTTGATGATTACATAATAGTAACTGTTTCATCACTTCCACCAAACAACTTTAACGCCATAAAAGAAACTCAGGTTCTTGTAAAAAATAAACTTACAGAAGCGGAGGTAAATGCTCTACAAATACAAAATGGTGGAAAAAGTGAAGCATGGAAATATTTTGATGGGCTGGGCAGGGTAATGCAAACAGTTCAGCAGCAAGGCTCTCCGGCAAAGAATGATATAGTCGTTCCAAATGTGTACGACAAATATGGACGTGAGTTCCGTAAATATCTACCGGTAGTGGTTGCGGAAACGAATGGATATTATAAAGTCAACAGTGATATTATTGATAGCGGCACAGGTAACTACAAGGGAATAGCGGAGGATTTTTATAAACCAAATTCCGATAACAAAATTGCTGATGATTTAAGGCCATTTTCAGAGACTACTTTTGATGCTTCTCCATTGAACAGGCCAACAAAGGATTTAGGTGTAGGGAAGGATTGGCTAGATAATAATAAGGCAATAAACTATAAGGCTCCAGCTAATGTTCATGGATTAAATTCTAACCTGACTGAAGAGAAAATTATTATTTGGAAACTCAACAATAAATTACCCGAACGCAATACTGCAATAAACTCCGGGTACTATCCTATAGGGTCGCTCTTAATTAAAAGCGTTAAAGACGAGCAAGGGAATGAAGTGCGTGAATACTCTGATCGCTTAGGACGGGTAGTGCTTAAAAAAGTTCAGGTAGCAACGACTGTTACCAGCCTTAACCACCAGGATCAATGGGCATGTACATATTTTATTTATGATGACTTTGGGAACGTGGTCTTTGTGCTTCAACCTGAGCTTTGCAAGAGTATGCTATCAAGCAATACATTGAACCCATCAACAACAGATCTTCATAACTATGCTTTTCAATATACTTATGATGAGCATAAGAGGATGGTCGTAAAAAAATTGCCCGGTGCAGATTCCCTTTTTATGATTTATGACATTCGAAATCGAATTGTACTCACTCAGGATGGCAACCAGAGAAAGGATGCCACGGGAGCAGCGAAGCGGGACTGGTCTTACATTAAGTATGATTTTCTGAACCGACCCGTTATGACCGGGATATATACACATCCTACTGTATTGACACGGAAAGAAATGATTGGACAAATAAGCACTTCCAATTTTGTCGAAACATATAATGGAACTGCCGCAACGCATGGCTACACTAATACAGTTTTCCCAACACTAAACCTTCAGGTATTATCTGTTACCTATTATGACAATTACAAGTTCCGTACGGATATGGCGGGAACTGCTTATGATTATAAGACAGGTGATTTAACCGGCCAGGATACATATAACCCTAATGTTAAAAGGTATAAGACGGGAACAAAGGTCAATATTCTTGGCACATCCAATTATCTTTGGTCGATTACATACTATGATCAAAAATATAGAGTCCTTCAGGTCAAAAGTCAAAATCATAAGAATGGTGTTGATAGGGTAACCAATCTTTATGATTTTGTGAAATTGATTGAGGCAAAATCATTTCATACGAATGGAGGAACAACCTATTCTGCCCATCGTAAGTTCGAATATGATCATGCCGGGCGTTTGTGGAGATTATGGCATAAATTCCACACGGAATCTGCTTTCGTTTTGCTTCAGGAAAACGTGTACAATGAGTTGGGCCAATTGGTCACGGAGAGACTGCATTCTCGTGACAATGGATCCACATTTGCACAAAACACCGATTTTCTTTATAACATACGGGGATGGCTTGAAACGATTAATAGTCCAACAACCCCGGAAGCCAGTGATTTATTTAGTGTAGAACTAAAATATAATAAACCCTCTGCCACAGGTGGCCCTGCTATGTACAATGGAAACATTAGCGAACAGGTGTGGAAAACAACGGGTCTTGACAGGCAAGCGTATGGATATAAGTATGATCCATTGAACAGATTGTTGGAAGCTAATTATTTCAACCAGATACGTGTGGCAAATAATGGAAGATACACTGAAAAGATATACCATAGTTCGAAGACACCCTACGACCTTAATGGAAATATCAATGGCTTAATCCGCAATGGAAGGCGATCAGCAACACAATTTGGTGTTACCGATAAACTCGAATATAAAACATATACAGGCAATCAACTCACAAGTGTTGATGATACAGAGCCGGAATTTGGCTTTGACGATGGCTTCAAAGATGCTGTGGAAACAAGTAATGAATATACCTATGATGCCAATGGCAATATGATCATTGACAAGAACAAGGGCCTCATCTTGATTACTTACAATAATCTTAATCTACCGGTTCTGGTAAAAAGAAGCGACACTGATTACATTGTTTACACATATGATGCCACAGGGCGTAAACTTACTCAGAAAGTATTTGGGGCTACTCCAAAAACAACAGAATATCTCGGTGAATATATTTATGAAAACACCTCGGGAACAGATGTATTGCAGTTTGTGAGTCATGAGCAAGGACGCGTTGTGCCGGACAACACGCCAGGAGTTCCCCGTCCGTGGGAATATCAATATTTCCTAAAAGATCACTTGGGAAATGTACGGGTAACATTTAGTGAGAAAAAGGTTACGAGTGAATACAAGGCAACCCTGGAGGACAATACACAAAGTACGGAAATGGCAACGTTCCGAAATTATTCACGAAATAGTTTTTCGTTATACAACCACACTGCTGGTGGAACATATTCTCAGTTGCTTAATGCTAGCAGTACAAACGGACTTGTGGGCTTAGCAAAAAGTTTTGCCGTTAATCCGGGAGATGTTTTTGATCTTGAAGCGTACGCAAAATATGAAGCACCAACAACGAATGGTTCTGGGGTTAGCTCTCTCCTTACGAAGCTATTAACAGCATTCAATATTAGTGCTGGCGGTTCAATTCCGCTGGAAGGAGCACAGGCAAACGCTGCTTTCAATAGTTTATTTTCGGGTGGCCCTTTTGTGGGAAGCGCTTCTGCTCCATACGAAGATGCCAGTGCGCCAAGAGCTTATCTGAATTATATTTTGTTTGACGAAAACTTTGTGCTTAAAGATTTTGGATTTGATCAAATAAGTATTGGTGCGAAGCAAGTAGGAGTCACACCAATAGTCCAGCATGACTACCTGAATCTACATGTGAAGGTACAACAGAAAGGATACTTATATATATACCTTTCTAATGAGCAGGCGTTTCAAACAAATGTTTATTTCGATGACTTTAAGATTACCCAGAACTCAGGGGTTAATCAGGTAAATGATTACTATCCGTTTGGTCTTATTTATAATGCCTTTTCCAAATCAAACTCAATAAATAATAGCTACAAATTTAATGGCATGGAGAGGCAGGACGAGTTAGATATTGGATGGGATTTAGCAGAGTTTAGAAGCTATTCACCGGATATCGGGAGGTGGCATCAGATAGACCCTAAAACTAGTGAGAGAGAAAGTGGGTATGCGGGATTCGCCAACAATCCGATATTCTATTCTGATCCCTTAGGCGATACAGTTTCGATAACGACAAATGAAGGGAAATATCTATTCATGCTTGATGATGGCATGGATGGTAAAACAAGTATGACTGCTAAATCGCTATACGATCAGGGTACTCAGTGGTTTGAGCCGGAGGCTGACAATTACATGAAACTTATTGGAACTGCAAAAGGACTAGAAAGTTTTAAAGAGTTGAAACATTTTTCATGGGAACAGGTTGAAAATTTTTCGGAGGTAGATAGATGGATGAGTTCTTATAGACAGGGAGGCTCGGGAGATTGGAAGTCATCAAAGGTCGGGGCAGATGGGTACTATTTAGTAACAGTTGGCGGTAAGCCTTATTGGGCTGATGCAATCGGACAAATACCATTTGCAGTGGATAAATTTACCGATGAGTTATTAAAAAATAAGGGTAATACTGAACTTTCTATTAGAAATACTATTAATTCTGGTCGGGAATATGGCGAAGGAAAGCTCGTAGGAGGAACAAGGGATAATTCTAATACTTATGATACTTATTTTATTTTACGTGGAGCTTTATGGGCAAAACAAAGGAACATTTTACTATACGATAGTAATAAGGATTCTTACTTATTCAATACAAAAAAGCAAAATGAATATTTAAAAAAACCAATTACTCCAAGTTTAGCAAATAGTTATTTAAAATAAATTAATGATACAAAACAGCGCATTTAGAAAAATTATGGAATTATTGTTATTAACAATAATTCCAATTGGATTGTTGCTTCTCACTCATGACACAGTACTAGAAATGTGTGATATTAGAGTGCGTGATTTGAATTGGGGTATTTCATTAAGGTACTATTTATACGTATTCTCAATTGGGCTTTTAATTCACAATCTTATATTTATATTCTTAAGGGAAAGGAGATATTCTATTTATATTTTTGCAGTGATATGTTTTCTTCTGATTCTATTATTGACACAAATTATGGTACACTCATTCAGGTCATGTTTACTCATCGTTTCTACTTTGGTTAGTCTTGTATTGCCTTTTGAGACTTACAAATTTCTCAAGAGGCTTAAGAATAAATAGTATCAGTATCTTCTTAACTTGAAAAATATGAAGAATAAATTTTTTGGATTGATCACATTTTCACTTACTGTATCGATTAACTTCAACACGGGAAGAAATCGATCGGGTTTCTGTTCTTAAACAGAATTGCTTCAAGGGAGATGGAAACAGAACCTTAAAAATCGTAGCATGCACAACTTATGTTTTAATTTTTTTAAAATCTTTGAGATGCTTAAAGCCTTAAGTCTATATTCACTGGCATTGCAAATATGAAAAACCATATCATCACATTAATTATTGTTTTTCTCTTCACGTTAATGAGTTGCCATGAAGAACCAGAGGCAGATAAGGGTTCCGCTTTACGCAACCTGATAGTAAATAGCCAGTGGAAATTATTCAAAACAAAATCATCAACCGATACAGATTTTAGTTTTGCCAGTCCTTCTTCCGCCCATGTATATTCCATTAAAGATGATGGTCGGTATTTGGTGAAGTATCCGAGTTCTTTCGATACTATTTATGTTGAGGGGGACTGGTCGGTGCAGTCAAAACCGTTGGTTGTTGATTTCATCAACCATGATAAAATTTATCGTTATCAGGCAGGGGAAATACCGAATCTTTTTGGAACTCCCACGGATTGGAATATCGTAACAAGCGATTCTATTCAGCTGGAAATTGAAGGGATAAAAGGTGATAGTCTTTTGGGTTACCGTTGGATTTTAAGAAAATTTAATTGATGTGAAGCGCTTAACAGCACTATTCGTCCCTATTGCTTTAGTTTTATCTTCTACGACTATTTTTGCTCAAATTGCCAAGGAGGGGAGCATTTGGTATTTTGAAGGAGGTTTCGGTCTTGATTTTAACTTTGATCCTCCCAATCAACTACTTGATGGACGAGTTTATTGGCAGGGTAAGTCATCTGCTATCTGCGATCGAATTGGCAATTTGTTATTCTATACCAGCGGCGATTCAGTTTGGACCAACAACCATGAGCCCATGTTGAACGGTTATGGATTGAATGGAGCAAATTTTCCGATTTATACAACTTCTGTTATTGTGCCACATCCGGGAGACGGGCAGTTGTATTATATTTTTAAAGCCAACCTGGAGCATGATAACGTACCCTTTACTGGATTGCATTATTCTGTAGTTGATATTTCGCGTGACAATGGTCTTGGAGAAGTTATTTATAAAAAACACAATTTCATTCCGGTTACGTCCCCATTTCTGACTGTTACCAGACATGCCGATGAAAAGTCGTATTGGGTCATTGCACATGGGTGGGTCGATAATTTGTTTTATGCTATTCATGTAACAGAAGCGGGTGTGAGTGATCCGGTTGTTTCGGCCATTGGCAGTAGTTATGGGAATGTTTCTTTTAACTCAAACATGCAAATGAAAATTTCACCCGACGGAACGAAGATCGCTGTGACGCAATCTGGAGGCGCAGAGAGTGGGTTTGTTCATTTGTACGACTTCAATTCAAAGACAGGTTCTGTTTCGAATTATCGGGAACTAAATATTTGGTCCACTGGTGGTGTAGAATTCTCCCCTAATTCAGAACTTATGTATGTCACGGCCTACTCCAAAGTACCTTTTGAAACCTATCCTGGTATTGCTCAATTCGATGTGAACTCGGGCATCAAAGAAGATATTATGGATTCCGAAGTTCAAGTTGGCGATAATTCCTATTTAATCGAATTAGGAGAATTGCAGCTAGGTCCTGATGGTAAGATATACGGTGGCGACCAATTTGGTGGACAGCAAGATCCAAACCTATGTGTGATCACCAATCCAAATATGAAGGGCATGTCTTGTAATTTTGTTGACGAAGGTCCACTATTTCCATACTGGGCGAGTCCACAACGCCTTCCGCTTTTTGTTCAAAGTATTTTCAGGGAGTCTCCCGCCGTACCAGAGGCGATGGGCTGTACAGGAATTCCATCGCAAGTCAGGGTTACTAGTTTGGGTTATGCTGATTCACTTCAATGGGATTTTGGTGATGGTATCCAGAGCAGTTTTCCTTTTGCAACCGGTAAAATTGTGAACCATGTTTATGAGCAAACCGGAGAATACACACTAAGAGTAAAAAAATACATCGGCAATCTTTCACGAGAGATAGTATCGAAAACGATAATAATAGAAAGACCTGTTGTTGACATTGGGGCTGATACAATTCTTTGTCGCGGTGACGAACTTGTGCTGGATGCAGGCAATAACGGAATGGATTTCCTTTGGTCAAACGGAGAGACAGTCCAACAGATCATGGTGCAAGATGAAAATCAATATCAGGTAACTGTAGACAACGGAGTTTGTAAAATTTCTGATTTTATTAATGTTCAAGTCTATGACTATCCGATTATTGAACTTGGGCAAGATGAAATCATTTGTGATAAGGAAATTATTAATTTATCAGTTCCATTGAATTCAGAGTTAAATTATATTTGGAATACAGGCGCGACATCAAATGAAATTTCGATACAGGAAAGTGGCTTGTATAAAGTAATAGTCAGCAGAGGTCGTTGTGAGACGGTTGATAGTGTTAGAATTCAATTTGGCCAAATAGCATTGACATTATCGAACACTGAATTAAAAGTGCCTTTTGAGGAAGAAATGAATTTAGAAGTATCAGGGACCAATATGGAAAATTGGTTTTGGATATTTGGCGATGGGATTGAAGAGCATACTACATCGCCAGAAGTCTCGCATAAATATTTGAAGGCAGGCGAATATGAAGGCCAAATTATGATCACGAACCAATGGGGCTGTTCAGCTAGCGAATCATTTTATGTGTATGTGCCAGAACATCTCTTTATTCCGAATGTGATTACCCCATTCAATTATGATTCTAAAAATGATCTTTTTGAGATTCAGTATAATGGTAATAAACAACCAAGTCTTGTCGTGTATGATCGATCAGGTAATAAATTGTTTTCGAGCAATTCCTTAGAAAACAAATGGCCGACAGATGACATTGATCCTGGTACTTATTTCTATCAACTAAAATTGGGTACTGATAATTATAAAGGGTGGGTACAAGTAATAAAGTAGGTCTAAATACTAATTAATTGTAAGAAAATTAAATGGCATGATTCGAATTCTAAAACAATTAATAATAGGCTAAAAAACTATGTTTTACCGTTTAGCTATCATTTTTATCCTTCTGACTTCGACCGGCAAGGGTCAATCTATTCAAGAATTGAAAGGCTCAATTTCAAGTATTGATATCCTATCCTTATCCGGTATACAAAAGTCAGACTCTCTTAAAACAGTACAAGAACAAAAACTTGATTCTATTCAAAACTTTGCTGCAAACCAATACTATGAGTTAAAAAACTCTTACGATTCAATTGTATCTAAAACGGATGCGCAAATCAATGAGCTCAACCTCAAAGTTGATAGTCTTAGAAATCTCACTTTGCCAACGGAAAAATTTACGAGTCGAATTGACAGCATTCAGCAATGGAAAAATGAAGAAATTAATAGAATCACCTCTAAATTTGAAAAACTAAAGGCGGATATAAACCAAAAAATTAACAACTTGGAACTGCCACCACAATTGCATGAAAAGGCAAGTGAGTTTACATCACTCATGGATAAGTTGGATGTATCAATACCAAATACAAACTTGTCATTGTCTTTCCATAATAGATTCGATCTCGATATCCCTTCATTATCCAACCCATTAAATGTGCAAAGCATGCCCTATGGCTCAGGTTTAAATATCCCTTCCACTGATCTAGGAAGTTTAGGAAATGTAGGCGATGAAATAACACAAAACCAAGGTCAAATTTCTCAAGTGCCAACAAATCTTAGAGAGGCAGGTAAATTAGCCGAAGAACAGGCGAAAAATATTTCAGCAGTTGGAGATATAGAAAAGGAACTGGGTCAAGTAGGGGAAATAACAGGCATGGCAGGGACGCTCAAAGATCAGGATGCGATGAAGCAGGAGTTAATCCAGCAGGCACAGCAACTGGCTGTTAATCATTTTGATGGAAAGGAAGCGCAACTTCAAGAGGCTATGAAGACTTTGTCAAAGTATAAAAAAAAGTACGGCAGCCTTACTAGTTTAAGCGACATACCAAAACGGCGCCCTAATGAAATGCGGGAAAAACCATTGATTGAAAGACTTATGCCAGGAATAGCCCTGCAGATTTTCCGAAAAGATGATTGGATGGTAGATTTCAATCCCTATGTTGGTTACCGTTTCAACACACGCCTCACCGTAGGTGCTGGCTGGAATCAACGTGTTGGATATAATCCTGACAACAATCAATTCAATCCTGACCGTCGTGTCTATGGTCCACGGAGTTACTGTGAGTTTAAGATAGGAGAAGGATTCAGCGCACACCTTCAGATTGAATACATGAACACCTTTGTACCACCAAAGTTCTCATCACACAATGTTGATGAACAAGGTCGGGAGTGGGTATTCAGCACGATGGCAGGGATAAAGAAAGAGTATAGATTCTTTAAGAATGTAAAAGGAACATTTTATCTGCTGTACAATCTTTATGATCCTCATCACAGAAGCCCATACACAGACCGACTAAACATGCGGATAGGTTTTGAATTTCCGATGAAAAAGAAGCCCAAGAAACAGTAAGTATAGCAGGCCTTTTGGTCCCATCAAGATGTCTACCAAAACAACATTTCGCAGGTTAATGCGGAGTGCCTCCTTCCTTGCCGCAAAAGGTCACGCCAGCACTCACCCGAAACGGCCTTTACTGCGCCCATCCTCTCTCCACTCGCGGCTCGCAATACAAATAACGCCTACGTTGAATGGATAACTTACCCTTTTAGGGGCAGGGGTGTGAGGCCTCATCCCTATTTAAAGACTCACACTTCCTTTCCTATCCCCACCATTTCCCTTAACTTAAAACTACAAAACAAAAAAACCTTATGCCTTCCATATTTGAAACACCTCCGGCAGACGTGCAAGCAGAACTTGCTTCACTCCGTCAAGATCTCAACAATGTAATCCCCTCAAAGCAGCTAACAGACAATGTATTAATTGCTACTTGGAACATTCGGGCATTTGGAGACCTCACTGAAAAATGGGAGGCCGGTGACAACGCTTCCCCGAAGCGCGACTTACATTCATTATTGGCCATCATTGAAATAATTTCTCACTTTGACATTATCGCTATCCAGGAAGTGAAAGGAAATATCAAGTGCTTGCGTCATATGCTGAAATTTTTGGGACAGGATTGGAATTTCTTGATGACAGACGTAACACGAGGAGCTGCCGGAAACAATGAACGCATGGCTTTCCTTTACGATACCCGCAAAGTAAATCTCTCTGGATTGGCCTGTGAACTTGTTGTGCCGGATGAATGGCTCAATCGAATCGATGAAAACGCTTTAAGAAAACAATTTTGTCGTACCCCCTATGCGGTGAGCTTTAAAGTCGGAAGTAAAACATTCGTATTAGTAACTCTTCATGTTCTATATGGAGACAACGCCACATCACGCATACCTGAGTTGAAAGCGATTGCCGAATGGGTAGCCGACTGGGCAAAGGAACTTAATAATTGGAATCACAGCTTAATTGTATTAGGAGATTTCAATATTGAAAAACATGGAGACCCCACGTATGAAGCCTTTACCTCCACCGGCCTTACAGTTCCTCCTGAACTGCAAGGTATTCCGCGAACCATATTTAAAAACACCTACAGCTTCTACGACCAAATCGCCTGGTTCGTTGATAAACGTGCACGCCCTGAAATATCCATGACGTTTACCCAGGGAAATATCTATAATTTTGTTGGAAAAGTTTTAACCGCAAGAAACTATACGACAAGCCAACTTTCATATCGAATCTCAGACCACTTTCCATTATGGGCTGAGTTTTCGACTTTGTAAGATGACACAAAGCTGTTAAGCATAGTTCGTAAAACTTCACCGGGTGCTTAGATCGAATTGTTATGCACAATGCCGCGCGGACAGAGCAGTAGCCACCACGTAGTGGAACATTTTCTTGCCGCGCATTCCACCGCGACACCCATGCAAGCAAAAGAGCAATCTTTCCTCACCACCCTAAATAATATCATTGACCCCGAAACTATTTCATAGAGTCAAACATCATTTAAAAAAACAATTTCGTTATACCTGCACTTAATGCAACATAGACATTGGAGAAAATAATAGGAATTACCACCGGACTAATTTTACTGACTTCATTCGCTGCACTTGGACAAGAACAGGATTATAAGGTAGGTTTTAGAATCATTAGTACTTATGACTCAAGCAGGACTTATAAGCAAAATTCAATAACATCTGACAAACTGCACTACAGACCAATCGACATAGATATTTGGTATCCATGTGACATTACTTCAACTGACACAACTGCTTCATTTGTTGATTTCGTGAACTTATTTGAGCAGAGAAGCAACTTCTATGATGATACGAACAATTACGATGGATTAACCGATGAACTGCTCCAATACATTTGTGGGGGTATAAATTGTGCCGATTACAATACCCTAAAACGGATAAAGACTGACAGTTATGTAAATGCAAAACCAACAAAGCAGCAATTCCCATTAATAATCTATTTAGCCGGATTTAATGGAATGAGCTATGAAAATTATTTGCTGTTCGAGAGCTTGGTGAAGAAAGGATTCGTTGTAGCGTCCGTTAGTTCAATTGGTAGGTATCCTGGTAATATGACAATGGACAGCACGGATCTATTTGAGCAAATCGAAGATGCCAAATTCATTATCAACAAATTAACAAATGACTATATAGTCTCGAAGGAAATTGGTCTGGTTGGCTATAGTTGGGGCGGACTGGCTGCATCAATATTGGCAATGACAGAACTCCATAGAATTAGAGCTGTTGTTTCTCTTGATGGATCAGAACAATTTGTTTATATGGATGAAGAAGAGAACGAAAAGTTAAATCAAATAAGGGAGTCCGGCTTTTTTAAGCCAGAAGCAATTAACTCATCCTTTCTTTATCTTGATAGTGATATTACCGAAGGGGATAATTTACCAGATTCAATTTATAACATAACAGACTTTATTTTGGGCGATAAATATTACTTAAAAATAGACCATTCAACACACGATGATTTTTCAAGTTTAAGTATTCTTTCCCAAGAAGATCAAAGTAATACTAAGTATCAGGTAATTCAACAGTTGACTACTAATTACTTGCTGGACAAGTTAAAGGCAGGGAATGGTTTTTATAAAAATATTCCAAATGAAGGAGTCACCGCACAATTTTCACCACCAACTTTAACAAACAATTCAGGGGAAAGCAAGAACATATTGAAGGGATTCATTACGAATAAGAAAACAAATTTACCATTGCCTTATGTAAATATTGGGATACTCAATAAGGATAAAGGCACTACTACAAATACAAAAGGCGAATTTGCGCTCACTATTCTTGAGTCAAATATAAATGACACGCTTAAAATTTCAATGATCGGGTACGAACCAAGAATAGTTTATTTGAACGACATTCTTAAAAAGAAGAAGTTGTATTTAAATATTCAATTGCAGGAAAAAACAAATGAATTGAAAGAGGTAGTGATTGCAGACGAGAGGCTTACTACAAAAGTTTTAGGGAACAAAACAGATTCTAAATTCTTTGGTGGTAAATTTGCGCCTGGAGATTTGGGAAGTGAGATTGCAATTAAAATTAAAATCAAAAATGACCCAACTTACCTTGATACATTCAGTTTTAATATATCCTATAATTCAGAAGATACAGCTACGTTTCGAGTCAATATTTATGAAGTTAAAAACGGACTGCCTGACAAAAATATCTTAACAGATAACATAATATTAAGAGTAAACGGTCAAACTGGTAAAATAGAAACTGATCTGACGAAGTATAACTTGGTAGTAAAGGACGATATTTTCATTGCATTAGAATGGATAGAGGGACGAAAGAATTCGGGAATTGTATTTTCGGCAGGCTTTATAAACAAGGGAACTTATTACCGCAAAGCAAGCCAAGGACGTTGGAAAAAAAATCCGATGGGTATTGGATTTAACATTACGGCTAAGTACTAAATTTTATTAATGGGAAAGAAATATTGACTTGTCATGTTTCAAGTCAAAGCAAAGATGCACAAGCGAACCCACGGACTCGGCGCGCCAGATGCGTCGATCTTAACATTTACTTCTTGTAAATCCGATAAAATCGCCCTTGATCAGTAACCGCATACAGCGCTCCATCCTTTCCTTCAATAACATCGCGGAAACGTTCTTCAAATTCTGTCAGTAGTCTTTCTTCACCTACTACTTTGTTGTTTTCAATGAGCAGGCGACAGATGTGCATGCCGCTAAGGCAGGAAATGAAGAGATTGTTTTTCCATTCAGGAATGCTGTCGCTGCTGTAGAAGGTCATTCCACTTGGTGAGATAACGGGGTCCCAGTAATAAACCGGTTGTTCAAGACCATTTTTATATTGAATAGAATCGCCGATCTTCTTGCCGGAGTATTCAATACCATAAGTGATCGTTGGCCAGCCATAGTTTTTCCCAGGCTCTATCCGGTTAAGTTCATCACCACCTCTCGGACCAAACTCGGCTTCCCAAAGATCTCCCGTCACTGGATGAAATGCAATACTCTGAACATTGCGATGACCATAAGAATACAGCTCGGGTCTTGCACCAGTTTTTCCTTCAAAGGGATTACCAGTAACCGGCTTGCCGTCGGTGGTAATGCGAATCACTTTTCCCAATCCTGAATTAAGATCCTGAGCTTGTGGTCTTGTTTCAATGTCTGAACGCTCACCTGTTGTGACAATCAGGTATCCTTCCTTTGTAAACGTGACGCGGCCGCCGTAGTGTAGTGTTCCTTTATATGCCGGCGTGGCGCGGTAAATAACTTTGACGCCTTCCAGTTTCTTTTCATCGACCGACAGTTTGCCTTTCGCTACTGCGGTAAGATTGCCGCCGGACACTGGCTCTGAGAAGACCCAATACACCATTCTGTTTTGCTCAAAGGCCGGATCAATGCACACGCCAAGCAAGCCGCCTTGCCCTTCACTATTAACTTTTGGAACTCCATCCAACGCCGCCCCTATCTGGCCGGTTGCCGTGGAAATCTTCATGGTGCCCCCTCTCTCGGTGATGATAAATCTTCCATCGGGCAGGCTGCCAATACCCCATGGGAAAGCCAGTGAACTATCCAGCACTGTCGCTTCGTAAACTGTCGCCGATTTAACGCCAGCAATCCGGGTCTGTCCTTCAAACGCAGGTTTGTAATCGGTATTTGCTTTCTGGGTTTCCACTGGCGAAAGGGAAACCGGAGCTTCAGTCTGCTCTGTTTTTTTTGTTCCACAGGATACGAGCATGATAGCTGCTCCGGCAATTAGCATTGAAATGATCTTGGTCATTGTTAAGTGATTAAGCGTTTCGAAGTTATTATTAATAATTGGGAACAGTTCTTTATATCTCAGTGATACGTACTAAGGAACTACTTGCATCAGACAAGTATCGACAATTTAAAATACCCATTGAAACCGTCAACGTATGTTACACCCGCAGAAAGAATTGCAAGACCCCAATCAGGCATATCTCGTTTTTAACTTATTTGAGTTTATAAGCCACCACGGATTTTTTGAAAAAGGTTGGAACGTAAATAATCCTGTCCTCAGCATTGTACCCGATATCGGCCGTATTTATCTTTTCTTCACGAGTGTCGAGCAGCGTCTCCAGCTTTCCGTCTTTATCTAAATAATAGATCAAGCCGGGCCAGCATGAAATAACGTAATCCCCATTTCCTACAGGTTCAATTCCATCACCGCCGATTTCCGTGGTAGCAACAGTAACCAGTTTCTTGTCAGCATCCGCTTTGAATACATCATTAGCAGTGAGAATATAAAGATCATTTCCAACCGCCTTCAATCCATTCACTCCTTTAAGGTCGCTCAGATAAAGTTCAACTTTTCCTTTTTTGATCTGATGCACTCTTCCAAGTTTGGAATCAGAAACGTAGATGATTCCCTTTTTGTCGATGGTGATATCGTTTAGCCCTGTCGCACCCTCAACAGGGATTTTTGATTCAACTTTTCCGGTTGCCGTGTTAATGACTACGACTTCTGAAAGATCAGCAACAAACAATTTTTTATCCCACAGGCCCATTCCTTTCGGGGCATTCAAACCTGTTGTCCAGGCGGCATTCAGAATTTTTCCGTTCTTGTCGAGTGTAGCAATTCCTCCTTTTCCGTCCGCTTCCCAGGGCTGTCCGTCAATCAATGACACATACATCACGGTTTTATCATACAGCACCGATTCGGGAGTAGCAAGTGTAGTGTCGCTTTCCCATATTTTTTCAATGGAGTGCTGCGCCTGGCTGGCAGTTATAATCAATAGTAAAAGAAAAGAAGAAATGATTTTCATGAGATACTGTTTAGTGGTACCCATAAAAATAAATTATTAATTCCTGAAAGCGAACCCGCATGCAATGATTCCCTGATTTTACCTGCTCATTTACGTGCACGGGCAAACCCGGTAACAACCGGAGAAAAACTTATTTCAACCGACAGTTTATTAAAGATCATGTACATCAATAAGGGTTTTACTGAAATGACAGGTTATACTTCGGGGCGTCCTTGGACGATCACCAAAACTGCTGCAAGGAAAAGGGACATCATCAGAATCAAGGAAGCATATCCGTGAGCAACCGGCTACAGGAAAGGGTTTCACTGAACGTATTGTAAACTACCGCAGAAACGGAGATGAGTACCGATGTCAAGTCACCATCTTTCCGCTCCGAGATTTAACAAACGGAATCACTCACTTCCGCTTACAATACTATAGAAGATGCATGGGCTGATCATCAAATGAGAACGACGGCAAATTTTGCCTCTAAAAATACCCTCGCCACTTTTTTATGTGGAGGGCTGAATTTGCAGATAGAGCATCATCTTTTTCCTAAAATTTGTCATATACACTATCGTCAAATTTCTAACATCGTAAAAGTAACTGCCGTCGAGTTTAACCTTCCTTACAATGAAAACAAAAGTTTCTTCTCTGCTTTGCGATCTCATTATTTCTTTTTAAAAAAAAATGGGAAGGCCCTCTGAAAAATTGAAAGAACACGATTAAGAGCATTTGAATATTACTGCAAGCCTAAGTGAGACTGAAAAAGGGATATTTACTAATGCTTCGCCAGTGGAAGCATTGATAGGGCACGGATTTTTTATAGATTAATGCTTGTTAAACAACAAGCCAGATGAATGCGACCCAACGTGAACTGCATGTTGATAAACGCCAGAATTTCTGGATGCGGTTAGATAATGCCGCTAAGATTTATCCGGCTGTTCAAAATGATGAGTTAACTGCTGTTTTCAGGCTCTCGTGTGTGCTGAAACATCCTGTAAAAATCCAGCCGTTGCTTGATGCCATACGAAAAATTGAAAATCGGTTTCCATACTTCAAAGTGAAGCCGAAGAAAGGTTTTTTTTGGTATTACCTCGAATTTCACAATGAACCGATTCCTCTAAAGCCTGATTTGGGGACACCATGCAGGGCATTTGGAAAGGATGATCTGATTTTTAGAGTACTGGTCAGGAACAATATCGTAAGTGTAGAATTTTCACACATCATTACAGACGGTGGAGGCGGTTTTGAATTTCTCAAAACGCTGGTACTGACTTATCTTGATCACTGCGGTATTTCCCCAGGCCCTGAAGTTGCAGCCCTGAAGCCCGATGACATTCCCGCAGAGGAAGAATTTGAAGATGGCTTTTCCAGGTACTTTCAGAAAGAGATTCCTTCACCTAAAAAGAAACCGAAAGCGTTTCATCTTTCTTTCAAGCTTAATAGTGAACCCCGATTCAATGTATTGATTGCAAAAGTTTCTCTTCGTGCAGTTCATCAGCGATCGAGAGAGAACAACGTCTCTATTACAGAGTATCTTGTTGCTGTTTATTTATATACCCTTCAGATAATCTACAACAGGTTACCGAACTTCAGAAGGCGAAGAGCAAGGAAGATTTTCAGGGTGCAGGTACCTGTAAATCTCCGGAAGATTTATGGCTCCAGGACAATGCGAAATTTCTCACTTTTTGTTACTCCTGAAGTTGATCTTTCACTTGGCTCATATTCATTTGAAGAGATTGTTAAGACGGTTCATCACCTGATGCAATTGGAAACTGATAAAAAATTGATCAATAAAATGATTGCCCGTAACGTGGGTGCCGAGAGAAACATTTTGCTCAAAAACACTCCGTTATTCATCAAATCACTGTTCCTTTATCTAACCTACAGCATAGAGGGAACAAGCCGGTATAGTGGCGTGATAACTAACCTGGGGAAAGTTTCTTTGGGAGCAGAAGCCGACAAGCATATAGATCATTTTGTCTTCATTCCGCCTCCACCTAATAAGGTATTACGGGTTAACTGCGGCTTGCTTGGGTTTGCGGATAATTTGCTCATGAGTTTTGGCAACATCACACAATCGAAAGAACTCGAAAGAGAGTTTTTCCGTTTTCTGGTGCAACAGGGAATCGATGTAAAAATAATTACCTACTAAATTATATCTCATATGATCATCTGCAAGGAATGTGGCGTAGCGTTGGAGGATAAGATGAAGGCCTGTCCGCTTTGCGATACACCTGTATCTAATGATGGATCTGAGCCTTTCACATTGAAGAAGAGCAGGGAAAGGGATAAGCCTGAAGCCGGGAAAAAATATCTCTTAAGCCAGATACTTTGGCAGATCACCGCGATACTATTACTATCGGGTATTGCAGCAACATCAATTATCAATCTGGCCATCCAGGGCAAGATTACATGGTCAGTGTATCCGATATCAATATGCCTCATGATTCTTTCCTATGTTTCGTTAATGTCGCTGTGGCGAACAAGGATAACCTACCAGCTTGCAGGTGGCTGGATTTTTTCGTCAATGGTGCTCGTTATCGTGAATGTACTTATCACTGCAGATTGGCCACTACTGCTTGCACTTCCTATCTTATGCGCTGTTAATATCATCGCATTAGTCCTGATTTTTATTTCAAAGACCTTTACAACGAAGGGCCTGAATGTATTTGCCATAGTCATCCTGGGCATTGCGATTCTTTGCCTGGTCATTGAAGGAATTATTTCATCTTACTTTGAAAATGTGATCAGACTACAGTGGAGTGCAATCGTCTCGGCCTGCCTGCTACCGGTAACTGCTACGACACTTTTCATGTACTTCAGAACCAGAAACAACAGTGATCTCAAAAAGATATTTCATACATGAAATTTATTCTTTCCGTTAATTGAAGAAAAGAAAATGTACATACCAAGCATAGAAAGTAAATTGTTTTATCAACTTCTCAGATTCATCAACAAGAAAAGGTTTCTGGAGATGCAGTTTGCTTTCAGGCGATTTAATTTCCGTAACTGCACAGAACCTCCCAAAGAGATTTACAAGGTCTGCAATGTCGGTAAAAATCAAGTTGAGGGTCGCAATGTCTTTATATTAAGTCCGAAGAAAAAGATTTCATCGAATCATATACTGTATCTGCATGGAGGGGCCTATGTCCAGAATTTCGTGAAACAGCATTGGAGATTTTTATCGATGCTTGTCAGAGAAACGAATTGCACTGTAATCGCACCAGACTATCCACTCGCACCGGAATATAACTATAAGCATACTTTTGAAATGCTTGTGTCTTTGTACCAGCAAATATTAATAAGTGTAAAACCAGAAAACATAATGCTGATGGGTGATTCCGCTGGCGGAGGTCTTGCTCTTGCATTGGCGCAGAAGATCAAATTGGAAAAATTGCCTCCGCCAGATCAACTGATTTTACTTTCGCCATGGCTTGATATAACGCTGACAAATCCCGCGATAACAGAAATCGACCGTTTAGATCCTTTCTTAAGTGTGAAGGGGTTGCGGAAAGCCGGATTGGTCTACGCAGGACAATCTGATCCAAACTATTTTATGCTTAGTCCGATCAACGGTGAATTGGAACAAGTGGGTGACATTTCAATCTTTATTGGAACGTACGACCTCCTGGTTGCAGATGCCAGAAAATTAAAAAGCATTGCAGAGAAAAAATGTGTCGCCATCAATTACAGAGAATATCCAGGCATGGTACACGTTTGGATGTTTTTAAGTTTTCCGGAGGCAAAATTAGCGCAGAAAGAAATCTTTGAGCTTATTATAGGCAGGAAGAATGTAGTGCGTTAGTTTGTATTTTTAACTGGAGGTTTTAATAATGGATTAGTTTAGTGATACCAAAATTCTTTGCATCTTACTTCAGTGTCGTTATTTTTAATCTGTTCCAGTTCTCTCGATATTTTATCTCCAAAAAAAGAACAAGTTCATGCGTTAGGGATTTGACGGATTGTCGATAGGAGTAAAATAGAAGAAGGCAGGATAATTATTCTCCTGCCTAAAACATTCACTTCTGTTCTTTGTCATCAAGGGCACGTCCCAGAGCATCCGCGTCATGATTAAATTCGCGTTTGAAAGATGTCCAGTCGCTCGTTTTGGTTTTATCAGATTCTTCGATTTGCTTTTTCAAGCCATCATTCTTTTTCTGTAATGAATTGATTTTTTGTTCATTGAAGTTTTGGTTCCAGGGTTTTGTCCTCAGCTCTGCGATCTTATTCTCATTATCATTGATTTTCAGCACGGATGCTTTTTTAAACTTTTTAAAGTCCGCGGCGGAGTCTATTCTTGCTTCGTTCCAATCAAGCTGAGCGCCAATCAAATCTTTACTGACTTCTGCAGTTTTTTTGTTTTCCTGGCCAAACGTTGTAAAGCCGGTAATTGCCAAAACTCCAGCTATCGCGCATGTTAAAATTATTGTCTTCATCTTTATGGATTAATGGTGTACTAAATTATTAATGAGAGCATCATTTACTAATACAAAACATTTTATCAACAGATATTAACCAATGTTGAAAAGTAGGCAAAAGGCAATCGCAGTAGGCAAAATTGCCTATTGCCATTTGCTTACTGCCATTTTTTCGTTTGTATCATAGATTTTTGAATGAACTAAGTAGCACTAAATCATTAAACGATTAATAACTACGCAAAGGTGCGGATTCATCTTCACAGAAGTGTTGTATAAAATTTTATACATGTTGCATTATTCACTGATCGGCTATTTTTAAAATTTAAAAAGGATGCATTGGATATAACTATTCAACTATGCGCAGAGAATTTACAGGCAATCAAATCTTTTTTCTTAGACACCCAGTGCTCCTGGAGGAACTAATTCCCGTTCAAAATAAGCAAAGGGTTTGTGGTCAGTCGCTCCGGCAACGGCGCAATAGTAAATTCTTTGATAGTACCTCAAAATGACCAGCTTTAAATCAGGGTTAACCTTTGCTGCAATGACTGTACCCTCTTTGTAAATGTTGTCGCTCATAAAATTCTGTCGTGCGTTTTATTCGTCCTTTTTACCTTGATCTGGTTTCAAAATAAAAAGCACTATTAAACCAATGTTAATAGTGCTTTTATAAGCAAGCCATCTAAAGTATTTCTATAGTGACCTGAATTTCCTTTTTAATTGAATACTATAGTTCTCCTCAAGTTTCTCAACTATCAGTAAAATAAAATCGTCTTCAATATTCCCTATCTATCAAAGATGATCATCTGTGGTAGATGGAGCATTACAAAAACAATATACAAAGTTGCATCATTCACTGATTTTATACGATCCTTTTCCCTAAAATTCTCCAAATCACTAACGCATTCGACCCACATACTCACGATCTTTTTCCCACGCTTCCATTTCAAGATTCATTTCTGCATCATGTAAATTAAGATCCGTGTATTTTTTATTGTTCTCTGACCGAATGTACTTTCCCAGGTCTGTTATGAACTGAAGCCGGTATTTGAAAACAATCTTGCTGCCAATGGCAATTTTGAAATCACGCAGGCGGGAAGGATCTGTTAGCCAAAACATGATTAAATTATGGTCGGCCTCGGGAGTACCGAGTAACCATGAATTATCCAATTTAGATTGTATAGCCTCTTTGAAGCCAACTTTTCCTATAACATAATTGATGTTCGGGCACATTTGATACTTTTTGAAAATGAAATGCCTCGGAATGAAGCTCACAAAGATGAATATCTTGATGGTCGGGTATATTACATCTCAAAAAATGAAAGTTACATTTTTCACTGGCCTGCAAACAAATGACCAAAGATGAACAAATGACCAGGACTTAACGTTGCTAAAGCTTATGCATAAATATTCTTTCAATAATGACAGAGTTTCTATTTTTAGAATACTGACAGATAAAGCAGCTCAGTGCAAGTTCACAGCCAGTGCTTTTCTATCTCATTTGCTTCCCTTGCAACGATTGGATCAACCCTGCAGATGAAGTGGTTCATCACCCGGAATTGCGACTAAAACACAGTATCTTACGCCTGAGGCGCCCCATTCAACGAAATAGCGAAATGAAACTTTATATAAAATTCATGGTAAGTCTGCGGTGCAAGTTGATGGTAAGCGAAGAACTTAAAAAACTGGGGCTTCATTCCTCGTCCATTGACCTTGGTGTCGTTGAAATTCAAGAAGATATAACAGAGGACCAACGAGAGAAATTGAGGTCAAGTCTGCTGAAGTCAGGATTGGAACTACTGGATGATAAAAGGAGTATTCTGATTGAAAAAATTAAAAATGTGATCACAGAAATGATCCACTATTCAGATGAATTGCCTCTTCAAAATTATTCTGACTATATCAGTGAGAAATTAAATTACGATTATACCTACCTCTCTAATGTCTTTTCAGAAGTAAAAGGCATAACCATACAACAATTCATTATCATTCACAAAATTGAACGTGTAAAGGAATTGCTGTTGTATGATGAACTTAACCTTACGGAGATATCTTACAAACTCCACTATAGCAGTGTGGCGCATTTATCCAACCAGTTCAAGAAAGTTACCGGGCTCTCCCCCTCTTTTTACAAGAAACTAAAACAAAAGCGGAAGAACCTGGAAAATGTGTGATACTGTAAGGTTATTTAGCCCTGTGTAATGCTTTATACGATATCAAAGCACGCAAAATGTATTGAAACACAACGCCAGGAAATCAAATACCAAGCATTGAATGGCTAGCAAGATTGAACCTTAGCCTGGATTAAGATACCGGATTAATTCTACCGGAATATTTGTGAGTTACCTGCAACTGCAAAAAAAAGAATTTAAAGCTCATGGCAACCGTTAGAAAGAGATATGTGAATCGTGTAACTTCTATTTGAACTTTTGTAACACGAACCGAACAGGATAGACCCACCTTTGTATATAAGTTTAATCGTTCACAAAAAACAAAAACAAATGGATACCACACAAAAAAAAGTCGTCGAACCCTTCAAGATGAGCGGAGACTGGAAAGTTCAATCTAAGGCTTTAAAGCAAGAATTCTCTAAATTGACAGATGGAGATCTGAAATTCGAAACTGGTAAGGAGGATGATCTTCTCAAGCGAATAGAGACACGGTTGCATAAAAAAAGAGAAGAAGTGGTTAACCTCATCAGAAAAGTTCAGCCTGCAACGGCCTGAGTTCACTGCTTGAGTTTAGCTGAGGTTGGCCTTAAGAAAAAGACAGGAACTTAAAAGCCTGTCTTTTTTATTATTAATTCTGGCTTAACATTTTTTAATATGGAACCCATAGAAGTTCAAAAATCGAAAGTCTTCATAATTGACGAGATCTTAGAATATGTGCCCAACGCCGTGGCAATTAAAACCATCATAAAGAAAACAACAGGTACCGTTAGCGTTGTTTCGGTTGACTCCGGTGAGACCTTAAAAGAAAAAATTTCTCCCTTCGATACGTTCATTCAGGTTATTGATGGAAAAGCTGAGATAGTCATTGATGGTATTTCTGAAATACTGGAAGCCGGTCAATCAATCATCATCCCGGCTCATTCCCGCAATACGATAAAGGCGAATGTCAGGTTTAAAATGATTTCAACTACAATTAAAAGCGGGTATGAAGAGATTTCCTGATCTATGAAAGCTTGAATATTCACAGCGAGATTTTTCTATAGGAGTTATTTATTGCGGTGAAAGAGACCCCAGTATTTCCTTTATGGATAATTCTGCCCCACAGATCACCTCATCGCTTGCGCCGTAATACAGATGCAGTTTATCTCCAATAACCAGGTGCCCGTTAGTGAAAATTACGTTGCCGAAAAATCCGTTTAACTCGTACGGCTCAACGGGCTCCATAATAGGTAGTTCACTCCGGGCAATCACATGCGCAGGGTTTTTGAGATCAAGCAACAGAGCGCCCAGACAATAGCGATGCTGTTCATCCGCTCCATGATAAATGGCAAGCCAGCCATGAGGAGTCTGAATGGGTGAGCAACCTGCGCCAATGCGTGCGCTATCCCACATACCTTGTCGCGTTTTAGCAACGCACTTATGATGCCCCCAATGAATACAATCGGGCGATTCAGCAATCCAGATATAATTCCCTCCGAGTTCAGGGCTGCTGGGTCGATGTAGTGCAAAATACCTGTCTCTGATCTTCTCCTCAAAGATCGCGCAATCTTTGTTGTGAGGAGGTAAAATCATTCCTTTGCGATCGAATCGTTTCCAATCCCGGGTGAGGATCAGTCCAACACCAACACCATAGGACGATACCATGGTATACGTCAGATAAAATATTCCATTTATCTCAGCAACCCGGCAGTCTTCAATGCCATAGGCTTCCAATTCACTTTCACCAAAAATAGGATTGTAGTTTTCAGCATCATGAAAATTTTTTCCATCCTCGCTGCACATCAGCCTCAGATGTGAAATAGAAGTGAGGTAATCGTTGCCCTTATAATGGATTATCCTGGGATCAGAGAAATCAAGGTGTGGATCGGTTTTAGCAAATTGAAGGATTTCTATTTCACCCGCCTCTTGATGTCTGGCTATACTAACATAACCTTCTGCTTGTTCAGGGCACTCTGCCACACGCATTAATAACCATATCTTCTTATCAAATCTGAATACGCCAGGGTTGAGCAGGCATTTAACTACCATTTCCGTCCCGCTGGGCTTTATATTCTCCGGAGTAAGCAGAGGGTTTTGTTCGAACCTTCGGGCAATGTCAAATACAGATACTGGTTGCATAAAATTTTTAAGTAATAGCGCTTGTCACCCTGTAAAGTCCATAAGGTTAAGCTTGCTTATCTAACGCCTCAAACGATGAGGTGTGTTGAACGATTGTCGTCTTTATTATATTCCTTATCCGAGATAAGATCTCAACGTTTTACATCTGGAGGAATGCCGAAGTCTGCGAGTGGCTTTTTCTTTGATCTGCCTTACTCGTTCCCGGGTAATGTTAAATTTTTCACCGATCTCTTCAAGCGTTAAGCTCTCTGCTCCACACAGGCCGTAATAATGAGAAATAATATCCGATTCTCTGGAAGTAAGCGTGGCCAACGCACGGCCAACGTCACTTTGAAGAGAATCAGCAATTAACCTGGTTTCGGGCGAGTCTCCACTGAATGCAAGTGTATCCAGCAAACTATTTTCTTCGCCCTGAACAAAAGGTGCATCCAGTGAAAGATGTCTGCCGGATGTACTGTACGTGAGCAAGACCTCCTCTTCGCTCACACCTAATGATTCGCCAAGCTCCTGGTTGGATGGTTCACGTTGGAATATCTGTTCCAGTTGCGAAAATGTTTTCGAGAGTTTGTTAAGCGCTCCCACCCTGTTTAAGGGAAGCCTTACAACCCGCGCTTGTTCTGCCAGCGCTTGCAGGATTGTCTGCCGTATCCACCAAACTGCGTATGAAATAAACTTAAAGCCACGTGTTTCATCAAAACGTGTTGCCGCTTTTACCAAGCCAATATTTCCTTCATTGATCAGGTCGCCCAGTGATAGCCCATTGTTTTGGTATTGCTTTGCTACGGAGACAACGAATCTGAGATTAGCTTTAGCGAGTTTCTGGATAGCAATCTCATCACCATTCCGGATGCGGACAGCCAGTTCTACCTCTTGTTCAGTTGTAATCAGATCGAATCTCCCAATTTCTTGTAAATACTTATCCAGTGATTTACTCTCACGGTTGGTGATTTGCTTAACAATTTTAAGTTGTCGCACAGTTGGTTACAGTTTTAAAGAATCAATTGAACTCTGTCTTCAGCAATTCTTGAGATGAGCGTGTATCAGATCGAGTATGCTAGAATGAAAAAAATCCTTCCAGTACATTTCGGAAACGGAGTTGAATATCTGAAAGATACACATTTCCGATTGCAAAACACCTGTTGAGTGGACTTCAGGACGATTTACTTCAATCTGATGACATTATGGTATATGGATTTAGAAATGCCATTGTGCTGTTAACGCTTTACAATGATTATTCGTTCGTTTTAGTTTTATAACCTTGACGGTAGCCGCTGCCCTGCAATGATTTTAGTCACTATTTACCCCATTAACCACGCTGCGTATCGATGAATTTTTGCACTTACACGGGCCTAACGTGAACAGATAAACGAGTGGCCTATTGGTTTATAAAGTAGTTCAAATTTGTGTTTCTTCACTTTGACTTCGTATTTTTAAGTAATACGGATTAACAGGTATTGATTTGATTTGGTGATGAGGAAATTCGGTGTACTTTTAATTATTTTAATAATCTTGCTGTCCATGCTTCCTGACAAAAATATACCAGAGACAGGGACGTTAAAGAAACTATGAAAACGGCTATACTAATTTTATTAACGCTTGTTGTTAGCGCACAAAGTACTTTATCGCAAATTCCAGACTATAAAGAAATTCAACTATTCATAAAGGATAACGGAGAAATTGATTTTTCCAAATTGGAGTTTCTGAAATCCGAGCTTGAAAAAGCTGACATAGTTTTATTAGGAGAGCCAAGTCATTCACCACAGTACTATGACATTAAAATACAACTCGTAAAGTTTTTGCATGAGCAGTTAAACTTTGCTGTGTTGGCATTCGAATCGGGACTTTATCAAATGGAGTCGGCTAATTCAGCTATTAAAAAAGGCGAAAGCATTTATTCAGCATTTGAAAGCAGCCTGTTTCCAATATGGACTTCAAAGGAAGAATTCCAAAAGATTTACAGTTATCTCGACTCTTTAAGGGTGAGTAAGAACTTATTGGAAATTACCGGATTTGATTGTCAGGTCTCGGCTTCTTATGCATCAAAGAGATTTATTTCCGAATTTGAAAATGCGTTAAGAAATAATAAGATTTCATTTACCCAAAAGCCTTTACAAATTCTTCAGAAGCAATTTGAAAATCTTGAAGCCGGACAAAATGGGCTCACGGATGATTTCAATGAGGAATCACTGGAGGAGTTAATAAGATTAGAAAAATCTATTCGTTCGATTCCGGCTTTAAGTATTTACCATCAGTCTCTTACAGGCTGGATTGGACATTTCGCTGACCTTTATCACAACAAAATCTTTGAAAAGCTTCGGGATGGAACATTTCAGGGAAAGGATAATAATGTAAGGGATAGCCTCATGGCTATGAATATGATTTACCTCCACGAACAATTATACCCTGGAAAAAAGATTATCGGTTGGGGGGCCAACCTGCATTTTGGAAACAACGTAAAGAACCTGGATACATGGTCACCTGATTCCAAAGAGTTTGTAGGAATGGGTTACTATCTTAAGAAAAGATATGCGGATAAGGTATTTTTCTTAGCGGTGACAACAGATAGCAACTATCCTAATACCGTGGAAAATGAACTTGCAAATAAAGGCATTGAATTAGCCTGGATATCAAATACCGGAGTCAACAAAAATGACTTATCGAGTTGCTTATTAGGCAGACCTGCATCAGGAAATTGGAGCGAAGTAGTTGATGGAATACTTTATTTCAATTCCGCCGAACAAATTATTTCAGAAGTAAAGGATAAATATTTCTTAAAGGGTAAAATCTTAAATGCAAAGGAGAATGAGCCAGTATCATTTGCAAGTATCAGCTTAGAAGGTACCGCAACCGGGACAGCCTCAGATATTGATGGAGAATATTTTTTAAAAATTGATTCAATTGATTTAGATAGAACCATCAAAATTTCGTGCATTGGTTTTCAGACAAAATATATCCCGGTGAAATCGCTGATCAAAAAAACTGAGACTATTTACCTTATCCCTGAAATTCAACTTTTAAAAGAAGTCCTCATCGAAGGCAAAGCGCCAGACGCAAAAGAAATACTTCAACAGGCAATCGAAAACATTTCGGGTAACTATCTTCAGACTCCTTTTAATATGGAGTTCTATTCGATACATACCACACTGGACACCACAGAGAATAAATCATTTACCCTGGAGAGCGTGTTTTCAAGTTATTATGAAGGATATTACAAGACTGCCAGGAAGAACTACAGAATATTACAAAAACGTGAGAGTGGAGATTATTACATGAGAGAGAAAACTCACGGAATGAGTCAATGGCCAATGTGGGAAGTAGCATTCAACGACATATTCAGTAACCAATCCGAATATCAAATCGTAACGCTGGAAAGTCTCAATAAAATAAAACCCAGGTTAACAGGGACACAACTTTATGACGGCGACACAGTTTTTGTTATTCAGTACAATTATCAGGTTGAGGGTACAATTTATATTTCATCAAAGGATTATGCCATACTCAAACACGTAACAAAATCATCGGGCAAGGGTTATAAAAACCGGACGGAGATAATTTATAAGAAACAAGACGGAAAATATTTTCCATATGCAGCGAATGGTGACTATTTGCATGAATATAAAGTTGGCGGAGCTAAAAAAATTTTGAAAATCAGTAATCGAACCCGGCTAAACCGAATAGAGACCAGGGACATCGATCCGTTTGAATACGATCAGGAATTGTGGGCTCCAAAAAATGTTAAGTTTGACAAAGCGTACTGGGACGATAATTACCCTGAGAAAGATAAGTGATTGATATCTCCTACTTGTGGACCCCTGTTAGGATGCTTTTATATTACTTTGACGACAAGCTCACACTAGGTGAACCGGTATTCGTGCGAAAGCTATTGAAAAGGATTGGTGGGTTACAATGACGCTAAGGGCCTTGTTTCGAAGTGCCTATGCCCCAAACATGGTTTTTAAAGGCGGTACATCACTCAGCAAATGCCGGAAGTTAATATCCCGGTTTTAGTACTCTCCTATAAATACCTAGTCTGAAATTTTACCCGCTTGTGGGCCAGTTAATAAAAAATTTTACCCATATATCAACTAATTAATCTGAAATTTTACCCAAATTGAGTAAAAATAACTGACTTAATGGGAAAAATTCCCCCCTCGAAAATTCAGGAAATCATATTTGCCTCCTCGGAAAAGAATGAGTCAAGGCGAATTACTGCCCTGCTGAAAGAAAAATTAATCCGCAAAATCGCACCCCGGATTTACACGTCAAATCTGAAAGAGAAGTCATCCGTAATAGTAAAGAGAAATTGGTACCGCATTTTAGCTCATCTTTTTCCAAATGCCTTATTAAGTCATCGAAGTGCACTTGAATTTAAGCCAACACCGAAAGGACATATCTTCCTTACCTATTCATATACTTCAAGCGTTTCATTGCCGGGCTTAACGGTACATCTATTGAAAGGTCCCTTGCCAACAGAGGGTGATAATCCTTTTTTTGAAAACCTTTTTGCATCACAGGAAGCGAGAGCGTTTCTGGAAAACTTGGCGGAGACAAGAAAGAAAGGTCAGAAGTCTAAAAGCTTACCTATTTCAGAAATTGAAGAGAGGCTCGAAGTTATTATAAGAGCCAGAGGTGAACAGGGGCTGAATACATTGCGTGATAAAGCAAAAAAAATTTCTACAAGCCTGGACATGCAGAAAGAATTCAAAAAGCTAAATCAATTGATCAGCGGTCTTTTGGCTACCGGAAAATCAAAGAACTTAACATCTCCCTCGGCAATAGCCCGATCATTGGGTGAACCCTTTGACCCTGCAAGGATAAAGTTATTTGAGAGTTTGTATGAAGAGTTGGCTGGTAAAGTATTCCCGGAATACAAAGTATCGGATTCACTTAACCAGTATAAAGCATTTGCCTTTTTTGAAGGCTACTTTTCAAACTACATTGAAGGAACTGAGTTTACCGTAAGTGAGGCTAAAGAAATAATACTAACAGAAACACCTTTGCCTGCCAGGGATGAAGATTCCCATGATATACTGGGAACGTACCGTATTGTATCCAGTAAAAAAGAAATGTCTGTTTATCCCGCCACGGCCGCTGAATTTCTTGATTTGATGCGTAGTCGGCATGCCGTGCTTTTACAATCACGTACATCTAAAAAGCCTGGTGAGTTTAAAGATAGAAACAACCGGGCTGGCAATACAGAGTTTGTAGATTGGAGTTTGGTGAATGGCACCCTGAAAAAAGGATTTGACTGGTACACCTTATTGAAAGATCCTTTTGCAAAAGCCGTGTATATGATGTTCTTAGTCAGTGAAGTTCACCCTTTCATGGATGGAAACGGCCGGATCGCGCGCGTTATGATGAATGTAGAGCTTTCTTCAAGAGGTCTATCCAAAATTATTATACCAACTGTGTATCGTGAAGATTACATGGGCGCTTTAAAAAAATTGACACGTCAACAAATTGCTGATCCCTATATTCGGATGATGTTAAGAGCATATGAATTTAGTTCAACGCTAAATCAAGAAAACATAGATAAAATGGAGCAATACTTAGCGTCGTGTGATGCATTTAAGGAACCCCAAGAGGGAAAGTTAAAATTTCTGCATTAAGTGAGGTGTATTCCCTTTCTTCTTCTGAATGATCATTGAATAGAATTCTTCAGTTTCAATTTTTTCCGAAGTCAACCATGACTTTCATAACTACATAAAAAGCTTCGTCATGTTTTACACGACGAAGCTTGCATGCTAACTCAGACTGCTACGGCCTCCTTCTTTTTTGACATCATCTTTTCCATCATCTCGGGCACTTTTTCAAAAATAGCAGAAAGTCCTTTGCTCTGATGGGTGCTGATGAAACTGATCTGATCACCGCGGGTCACGAGAAATCCGATTGGATCAATTCCTAGTCCGGCGCCCGCGCCACCGCCTTCACCTTTTCCTGTCTTCGGAGCATCACCTGTTCCGCCTCCGCTTCCAAAACCAACCCCTACGCGCACAACAGGCACACAGGTAAAATCACCTAACTGAAATGGTTCTCCAATAACCGTTTCTGTTTTTGCCTCCTTTTGGATGAACTCAGTCAACCGTTGGAGAAGATTTTCAAAATTCATTTCCATAATTTTATTTTTTAGTTAAAAATTGAATGAAGATCCAGAGTATTCGCACAGGTTGATTGTACATCTCCAGGTGGAGATAAACACGACCGTTAAAGTTGCTATGTAACTGAACGGGTCCCCGGCTGAGCAATTGAAAAACCGGAACCAACTGTGCATTGAGTACAACGTCATCCGTGTCCAGATCAATGACAGCACGTTTTACTTTAAAACTTTTTATGATACCATTAACCATAAACCTCCAAGCGGCCAGGGACCTGTGAAAGCGACGTTTTGTCTTATCTTTCTTTTTTGGCGTTACCGGCTCACTTCTTTTTCTTTTCAATGGAATGCTGATCCCAATCAATTGAAATTTCACAGTCGGGAAGTTGTTTTTAAACAGGATGGAGAATTGAAACACGGGGAGTTGAAAAATTTCATACCGTCTTTCGTCCGTATCAATGTATAGTGTTACCGGAGTGAAGAGAAATCCGATAATGAGAATAAGTAAAATAGAAAATATGAGACTGATCACCAACATACATTTTCCCTGTTGAGTGATATTAAGGTAGCCAACAGTCCTAAATCAGAGGCTGATTTTTATCAACGGCGAAAAGGACTTTTATACATAAATCTGCCTGAAGAGAAAGATCACTTGTAATGAGGCTTGCAAGCACTGCGTCTTGAATCGGATCCATACCATTTTAAATTGTTGAGCTTTTATATTCCGGTAACTGAAAATTTTGAAACTGAAATTTTTAATGAGAGCATCATTTACTAACTGGACTTACGCACCTTTGTGAATTTTTGTGTTTTTGAGATTTCGTGGCATACGGAAGTATCGAAAATTCAGCCACAAAACCTCAAAAGCACAAAATTGTCACGAAAGAAATTCAAATGATTCGTTAGGGTGCGTAAGTCCACTTACTCATACAAAACATTTTATCAACAGATATTAACCAATGTTGAAAAGTAGGCAATAGGCAATCGCAGTAGGCAAAATTGCCTATTGCCATTTGCTTACTGCCATTTTTTCGTTTGTATCATAGATTTTTGAATGAACTAAGTAGCATTAAATCACTAAACGATTAATAAACTTAAGGGCTGGCGATTTCCATCACCATACGACCTTCAATTTTTCCTTCCTTCATTTCACTGAAGATTTTATTAATGTCTTCCAGCTTTGCAGCGTGAACGGTTGTTTTCACTTTTTCTTCCAGGGCAAACTCGATAGCTTCCTGAAGATCTTTTCTTGTGCCTACTATTGAGCCGCGAATAGTATATCGGTTAAGAACAGTTTCAAATATGGGAAGGTCAAAACTTCCGGGTGGTAATCCGGTAAGGGCAAGAGTGCCTTTTCGTCGTAACATGGATAGCCCTTGCTTAAAAGCTGACGTTGAAACAGCGGTAACCAAAACGCCATGCATTCCGCCGGTTTCTTTTTTTAAGTATTCTCCGGGGTCGTGTAGTTTTGCGTTGACGGTAAGCTCAGCACCGAGTTTTCTTGCTAAATCTAATTTGTCATCAGCAATATCAATGGCAGCTACATGCATACCCATCGCTTTAGCATACTGGACAGCCACATGGCCAAGACCACCAATGCCGGAGATCGCTACCCATTGACCTGGCTTTACTTCCGTTTCTTTTAATCCTTTATAGACGGTGACACCTGCACATAAAATAGGAGCCATTTGAGTGAAATTTATTTTTGAAGGGAGGTGAGCGACATAACGCGCATCAGCAATTACGTATTCAGCATAACCGCCATCTACACTATAACCTTCATTTTGTTGTTGTTCACAAAGTGTTTCCCATCCTGTGAGGCAATGCTCACAATGACCGCAGGCGCTATACAGCCACGGTACCCCTACTATGTCACCTTCCTTAATATAATTTACCCCTTCGCCTAAGGCTGCGACATACCCCAGGCCTTCATGACCAGGTATCAGAGGCAACTTTGGTTTCACCGGCCAGTCGCCATCCGCTGCGTGCAGATCGGTGTGGCATACGCCTGAAGCAATGACCTTTACAAGAATTTCGTTTCTGCCCGGCCTTTTTACGGGCATTTCTTCTATGGTGAGAGGTTTCTTAAACTCGCGCACCACCGCAGCTTTCATAGTCTTTGGTAGCATAGTTTTTAATTTATTGTTCCGTCTTCAGTTTTTTACTAACGCCATTTTAGATTGCCATGTTGATAAAAAATTATAACGCTATAGGCTTAGCATGAGCAATCACATACTAAAAAGCACAGTTTCATTTTTCAGGGCATATGTCCAGATGATACTTCCCGTATGATTCACCACGTCTTCCGCCAGGCTTCCAAGAATGAGATGAGAAATACCTTTTCGTCCGTGTGTGCCCATTGCGATCATATCTCCTTTAATCATCTGGGTAAAGTTGGTAATGCCTTCTTCTTCCGTGGGATGACTAAAAACATTAGTGGTATAGTTCTTTAACATGAAGCGTTTGGCAAAGGCATTCAGCCGTTCATGGGTAACGCTGTCGGAAGTAAAGTTGAAAGGCGTATTAATCCGTACAATGTGTAGTGTAGCGTTGAAGAAATTTTGCAGGGCTTTTACTTTCATCACCAGTTCTTCCTGATTTTCAGTATCCAATGTGTTAGGGAAGACAATATTTTTCACAGGTCCTTTAAAATATTCCTTCAATACCAGTACAGGAACCGTTGAAGCGCGGACAATTTTCTCCGCGTTGGAACCAATGAAAAATTCTGTAAAGCCGCTGGCGCCATGAGACCCCATAATGATAATATCTATGTGATGCTCGTCAGCGTACTCGAGAATTATTTTTGAAGTCGGACCTGTCTCGATATCAGATGACACTTTTACACCTTCGACCGGATATTTTTTAATGAGTTTATCGAACTCTGTTTCAGTCTTTTCTGTCATCTCATTTAATAGCTGTTCCTGGAATGACTGAGTGGGCATAAGCACTGTATCGTATAGAACCGGAAGTTCAATGACGTTGAGTAAATGAACACTTCCGTGGGACTTGGCTGCAACATCTAATGCAAACCGGAACGCATTAATGGCCGGTTTTGAAAAATCGCATGGGACTAATATTTTTTTCATGGCGATAATGATTTGTTCGTTAAAAATACCCAGCCATCTTAATATACCCATTGATGATTCTCAAAGGAAAAAATGATTTATGTCAGGTTTAAAGTTGGTGGTGATTGATTAAAATTCATTTGAAGTTCATCAGGTTTAAAAATGATAATGATCACCTTTGCTGATGATAAATTAGTCTAATCTTATATTGAGATCATTGTCATGAAAAATAGCAAAGCATTTATACCGGAAGCCTCACTTCACAGTGAAGCCGCATGGATCAGGCGATTTGAAACTTACCTTCCTGAAATTGTTTACGGATCTATTGATGGGATTGTGACAACTTTTGCTGTTGTCGCCGGTTCTGCGGGTGCGGATCTAAGCATATCGATAGTACTTATTCTGGGACTGGCGAATCTTTTTGCTGATGGTCTTTCAATGTCCATTGGCAGCTACCTCTCCAGGAAGTCAGAGCAGGATAATTATAATAAGCATTTGCAGATTGAGCAATGGGAGATTGAAAATATTCCGGAGAGTGAACGACAAGAGATTGAAGAAATTTTTCGTAACAAGGGCTTCAAAGGGCACGAACTTGAGATGGTCGTCAATCGTATCACTTCCAATAAAAATGTCTGGCTGGACACCATGATGAAAGATGAATTAGGATTGACTCTTGAGAAGAAGTCACCGGTAAAATCCGGCCTGGCAACACTTGCTGCATTTATTATTGCCGGAGCGATTCCCCTTATTGCTTACGTAATGACATATACGGGAAAATTAAACATTGATCCTTTTATATTATCAGCAGCGGCAACGTCGCTCACGTTTATTTTCATTGGTTATATTAAAACCTATGTAACAAAAATAAGTTTGCTCAGGAGCATAGGCGAGACGTTGGTATTAGGAACTGCAGCAGCCTCGGTCGCCTACCTGTTGGGAGATGTTCTTGAAAGGTTATTAATGTAGCGGGTTTAATTCAAACTTTTCTTTCGCAGATCACCGAAAAAAGTCTATCCCACTCTTTTCCCGCAGAATTCGCGGATCGAATGCACGCAGATTTGCGCTGAAGGTTTTTCTGCGGATTTTTCTGCGGTATTTTCAATCTGCGATGATCTGCGGGAATGTATGTTAGTAGTATCAAAATACTGACTTTAATCACCCTTTAAGCTGAGGGCAATCAACGTAATTTATTCCGGAGGAACATAGATTTGTTCTGTACTGATAAATAAAGAAATGAAAACGCTGATTTTACCTTTTGAGCAAATAACGATGAAAGATCTTCCCCGTGTTGGCGGAAAGAACGCGTCGCTGGGTGAGATGATTCACCATTTATTGCCCCTTGGTATTGCAGTTCCCGGAGGATTTGCAGTTACAGTTGATGCTTTCAATCAATTTCTTTCATTCAATAAACTGGATGAACAAATTCAACAAATACTTAAAAAACTAAACCGCGAAACACTTGAAGGTCTTTCAGAAGTTGGTAAGCAAAGTCGCGAACTTATTATGCTGGCCGATTTTCCCGAAGCATTAAAAAATTCAATTTCGAAAGCGTACAATCGCCTTATTGAAAAGAACAGTCTCAATACTTCAGTTGCCGTTCGCAGCAGTGCCACTGCGGAAGACTCACCATCCGCAAGTTTTGCAGGCCAGCACGATTCCTTTTTAAATGTTATCGGCAGTGATGAAGTTTTGCTGGCGATTAAACGATGCTACGCCTCACTCTATAATGATCGCGCCATTAAATATCGTATTGATAATAAATTTTCTGAAGAACAGGTGGCCTTGTCCGTTGGTGTGCAATGTATGGTGCGTTCCGACAAGGGCAGCGCTGGTGTGGCCTTTACAATTGAGCCTGAGAATGGAAATGAAAACCTGATCTACCTTACCGGCGCATGGGGGCTTGGTGAAAGTGTAGTGCAGGGCGCAGTGAATGTAGATGAATTTTATCTCTTTAAGCCGGCGCTGGAAAACAAAATGAATGGTTTGGTGTATAAGCGGCTTGGTAGCAAAGAGCAAATGCTGGTATACGGAAGCCAGGACAATAAAAATACACAATGGCAGGAAACGCCTGTATCGCTTCGCAACCAATTTGTTCTGAGTGATGATGAAGTGCGGCAATTAGGTGAATGGTGTAATAACATTGAGAAATATTACCAGATGCCAATGGATATTGAATGGGCTAAAGACGGTATCACAGGCCAATTGTTTATTGTACAGGCCAGGCCTGAAACGGTTCACGCCCGCGAAAAAGAATTAGTACTCAAAGAGTACAGTCTTCAGGCAAGTTCACCTCCTCTCTTAAGCGGTAAAGCAGTAGGGCGTTCTGTTGTTAGTGGAAAAGTATGTATTGTAAAGTCTCTCGCCGATAGTAGTAAGGTACAGTCAGGTGATATTATTGTTGCCGACATCACAAATCCGGATTGGAATGCTCTGTTGCGAAAAGCAATCTGCATCGTCACAAACAAAGGAGGACGCACAAGTCATGCTTCCATCGTTGCCCGTGAATTGGGAATACCGGCGGTTGTCGGTACGCTGAATGCAACGGAAAAATTGACGGATGGTCAGATGATAACGGTATCCTGTGCAAGTGGTGACGAAGGGAATGTGTACGATGGAAAGCTGAAGTGGGATGTTAAGGAAATCCATTTAGCTAAAATCCAGTCAACACATACCCAACCGATGCTTATTCTTGCCGATCCTATGAAGGCGCTCTTGTATGCGTCGTATCCAAATGAAGGTGTGGGTCTTCTGCGCATGGAATTTATGATCACCAACAGTCTGCAGATACATCCTATGGCCCTTGTAAAATTCAATGAACTTCCTGACAACTCAGAAAAAAAACAAATTGAAGCACTGACGCGTCATTACCTTGATAAGAAACAATTTTTTATTGATACGCTTGCTGATTCGATAGCGCTTGTAGCGGCAGCTTTTTACCCTAAGGACGTGATCGTGCGGATGAGTGATTTCAAAACCAATGAATATGCCAAACTGTTGGGTGGAAAATTATTTGAACCTGAAGAAGAAAATCCTATGCTGGGCTTTCGGGGTGCAAGTCGTTATTACAATGAACGGTATCGTGACGGATTCGGCCTGGAGTGTAAAGCCATTTGTAAAGTACGTGATGAAATGGGATTGAAGAACGTCAAGGTAATGATTCCATTCTGCCGAACGATTGAAGAAGGTAAAAAAGTTCTTGAAACAATGGCAGCATTTGGTTTGCAACGGGGTAAAAATAACCTGGAAGTTTATGTAATGGCGGAAATTCCCAGCAACATTTTGTTAGCGAAACAATTTGCAAAATTGTTCGATGGTTTCTCCATCGGATCGAATGACCTTACACAACTTACCTTAGGCCTTGATCGTGACTCGGCAATTGTCAGCAACTTGTTCGATGAAAGTAATGAAGCGGTACTCATACAAATTCGTCGCCTGATTGAAGCGGCGCATGAGGTAGGCGCCAAGGTTGGTTTGTGCGGCCAGGCGCCGAGCGACAACTATAACTTTGCCAGTTTCCTGGTACAATATGGAATTGATTCCATCTCGTTTAATCCTGATGCCTTAATTCGCGGCATAGAAAATATTGCCGCGGCTGAAAAGATGCTTCACCATAATTTTGACTATTGTGTAGGATAGAGGTGGTTATAGGGTCAATAATTTTTTGGAATGATTTTGTTTGTTCGCGATTCGTAAAATTGTTTTGCTGACATTACTTTCAATGATTCTCAAAACCGAAGGCTGCAAGATCCATTTACAGGATAGTCGTTTTATTGAAGGTTAACAGGGGTACCTGCGCGTGGAATGCCAATTGACGGGTGACACTTTTTCCGAACAACTTTTCGTAAAAATCCAGTTTGTGTGTAAACATTGCCAGCATATCGGCTTTGTGTGCAACGACAAATGAATCTACTTCATCTGCAGTGTAGTCATTCTTTGAAACATGGAAAGTAATCTTCGGATATTTTCCCTCGGTTATAAGATCGGTAACCATTTTGTTGCTGTCGATTTGCTTTGCAGAATCAGATGGAATAACATGAAGGACCACTATTTCTGCATCAAGAAGTCCGGCAAACATCGTGAGCGTTTTTATTTCTTCGTGGATATTTTCCAAATCAGTGGCGTAAACAATTTTTTCGATCTTTTTAAATTCAGTTTCGCCAGGCACAGCAATTACCGGAACACTACTCCTATTGATGACAGCCGTTGCATTGCTACCCATCATCACTTTCTTTAAACCAGTAGCCCCTTTAGTACCCATCACGATCATATCAATTCCATTATGAATCACAAAATTTTCAATCACATCGCTCACCGGAAATCCGACGATGTACTCAAAAGAGATATTAATACGATCTCCTGTTTCTGCCTTGATTTCCGCCAGTAACTGTCCGCCATCCTGCCGGGCAATGTTTATCATTTCATCTTCCAGTTTCTTCCAATGAATTGAAGCACGTGAATATGAATTGTTATTGACGACTGCCATCAAGACAACTTCTGCATCCAATTTTTCAGCCAATCTGATAGCGTATGATACTGCCACCCTGGATAATTCCGAAAAGTCGGTCGGTATGAGAATTTTCATATTTTAAATTTTGTATGAAGGAATGATCTGTAAACAAGATGACTTTATTCACCGTTATTCGTACTGATTAAAATCAGGGCCGACTACTGATATACCTCATAGTTATCAATATGTGCTTTGTTCCTTTGGGTAAATAGCGCGCAGGAATGCCCCTTTAGGGGTTAGGGGCTGCGTAGGAGACATGAAACTTTATTGTGACATGGCACTACTGTGATCCGTGATCAGTTATCTGTGATCTTCTCGTTTATATCCATCAGTTTAACGTTGACATGACACTACCATAAATTCCTTATTCCTTGATAAATCTCAGTTCAATTTTCTGATTTCTGTCATGTTATACCCAATCGTTTAGTTCTAAGTTTATTAGAGAACTTCCCCGAAAGAATTTACGCGATACAGAGTGAATAAAAATGATCCAAACAGGAAATTACTGTGAAGAGAATAGCATTTATCAACAAAGCATTCATCCAGGAGGTAGGTGATATCGCACATTTCACCGGGCGTTTTTTCAGGGAAATTGTAAAACCCCGCCAGGAAATAGAAGAATTCATTCGTCAATGCTTTTTAATAGGGTATAAGTCACTTCCGTTGGTGGCTATTACAGGTTTTATTATGGGGCTGGTGCTTACCATACAATCAAGACCAACATTGGTTGAGTTTGGAGCGGAGTCATTGTTGCCTTCCATGGTTGCTGTCTCATTGCTCCGTGAAATTTCACCGGTAATAACGGCGCTCATATGCGCTGGAAAAATCGGATCGAGCATGGGTGCGGAGCTGGGATCGATGAGAGTAACGGAACAAATTGATGCGATGGAGGTATCGGGAACAAATCCATTCAAATATCTTATTGTTACACGCATTCTGGCAGCCACCTTTATGCTTCCCGTGTTATCCAGTCTTTCTAATGCCGTTGCGTTGTATGGAGGCTATCTCGGAGCCAACATTCAGGGAGTGGTTAGCTGGAGTTTGTACTGGTCGCAGGTTTTCAACTCCCTGAGTTTTGGTGACGTTGTGCCGTCTTTGATTAAAACTTTTTTCTTCGGTTTTGCCATCGGTACGATCGGTTGTTATAAAGGATATAACTCACGAAAGGGAACGGAAGGAGTTGGCCGGTCAGCCAATTCCGCTGTAGTGGTAGCTTCGTTACTGGTATTTATTATTGATCTGATTGCTGTTCAAATTACCGATCTGTTAGGATTAACCTGAAATCAAAAATGAACAGAGATGAAGTCATAAAGGTCGATAACTTGTATAAATCATTTGGTGACAATCATGTATTAAACGGTTTGACTGTAAAACTTAACAGGGGAGAGAACATCGCTATACTGGGTAAGTCAGGTTCGGGAAAGTCTGTGTTAATAAAATGTATTATTGGCCTGATAAAACCTGATCAAGGTTCAATAGAAGTATTGGGAGATCCGATACCCTACCATGACCAGGATGCCATGGACAGCATGCGTGCAAAAGTTGGCTTTCTTTTTCAAAGCAATGCACTCTATGACTCTATGACGGTAAGAGAAAATCTGGAATTCCCTTTACGGCGACACAGGCTGAGCGACATGACACAAGAGAAGGCTGATCAGGCAGTTCATCAGGCGCTGCAGGATGTCGGATTAGAACATACCCTTGATATGATGCCTGCTGAATTATCGGGCGGTATGCGCAAGCGAATTGCATTGGCAAGAACCCTTATCCTTCAGCCTGAAATCATTTTATATGACGAACCTACTACTGGTCTTGATCCGATAACAGCACGTGAAATCAGCCACCTCATATTGACCGTCCAAAAGAAATATAACGCATCGTCAGTGATTATCTCGCATGACCTGAATTGCATCAATATTGCAGCGAACCGTGTAGTTATGCTAATTGAAGGAAGATGTTATGCGCATGATACATTTGAGAATCTTCATCACTCAAATGATCCAAAGATTAAAGAGTTTTTCGATTAGATAAATAAAGCTATGAAAACGAAAGGTGTTGATAAAATAAAGCTGGGTCTGTTTGTACTGGCGGGACTATTTTTTCTTATTCTATCACTTTATTTGATTGGCAAGAACCGAAGTATGTTCGGATCTACCTTTATGATATACGCCAGCTTTACCAATATTAATGGACTTGTTGCCGGAAATAATGTGAGGTATTCGGGTATTGATGTCGGAACCGTAAAGCGCATTGAAATTCGTAATGACTCCACCATTTATGTGACTTTAATTATCGACCAGAAAGTGAGGCCGTACATTCGTAAAAATGCAATTGCCTCTATTGCAACGGATGGGCTGATGGGAAATAAACTTCTTAATATTAATTCAGAAGATGGATATGCGGACCCTGTGCAGGAAGGTGACCTGATCCAATCACGAAAACCCATAGAAACCGATGAAATGCTGAGAACACTGAATACAACCAATTACAACATTGCTATCATCAGCAATAATCTTAAGGAAATTACGCGGAAGCTTAACAGCAGCAATAGCTTGTGGAATCTTTTGGCAGATACCCTGGTATCGCACGATATCAGGCTGGCGGTAACCGCCATCCGAAAAGCCGGGACAAACACAGAGAAGTTTACAAAGGAAGCGGATCAGCTTATCCAAAAGTTAAAACAGGGTGAAGGATTGGCGGGCGCATTAATGACAGACACGCTGATGGTGAAGGCATTGAAGAACTCTATGGAAGAGGTTCAAAGAGCAAGTCAAAATGCGGCGAGTCTGACGAAGGATCTTTCTTCTATGGTCGAAGAGATTGAGAGAGGGAAGGGAACTGCTGGTATGTTGATCTCTGATACCCTGTGGTCTGCAAAATTATATCATAGCCTCATCAATATTGAAGAGGGTACAGCAAAGTTTAACGAAAACATGGAGGCAATGAAAGACCATTTTCTATTTAGGGGATACTACAAGAAACAGGAAAAGAAAAATAAAAAGAATTGAAAATACTTCTGAATGCTCTCAGGTTACACGATTCCCTGAATTTGGAATAATAAGAATAAAGTTGATAAGGTATTTCAAGTGGAGTAATCCAATCACAGGATTAATTTTTTAGCTGTGCATCCAAACCATAAAGATCATTATAGATAAATACGGAATCTCCCTTTGCTTCTGCAGTAAAATACCGTATGAAAATTGGAATGGGCCTGACAAGGTCAATTTGCCTGCGCTGCTTCAACTCCATGTATTGTTTCAGATCATCAGGAGTACAATATAAACTGTCGTCTCTCACTAAGTACAATGCGATGTCAAAAGCTTTCTCCACGCGGACGCACCCATGACTAAGTGCACGATAGTCCTGGTTGAATAAATTTCTGGCATTCGTATCATGGAGATAAACTGCATATGGATTATCAAATTGAAATTTGATTATTCCCAATGAATTTTCCGGTCCTTCACGTTGTCTTAAGATCACAGGAAAATTATCAGCGCTTAACTTTTTCCAATTCAAATTCTTTGGATTGATCAGATTTCCTTTTCTGTCTAAAATGTCAAGATTATTTCGTGAAATATAACTTGTATCTTTTTGGATGGCCGGGAGAATTTCGTTTACGGCAATCTTACGGGGAATGTGCCAGTAAGGATAGATAGTGAAGCATTCGACCATGCTGGTAATTAGTGGAGTACGTGTCTCCGGCTTACCAACAATTATTTTTGATTCAAAAACGGAAATTCCTTTTTCTATGATCTTTAATTTAAAGGAGGGAATATTTACCAGGATATACTCATCAGGCAATTTATCGGGTTCCCAACGCCAGCGCTCCATGTTAATTTGAAGGATGGCAATTGAATCAGGAAACGGTTCAGCTATCGGTTGGTGGCTTCTTGCTTGCTTTTGTAAAAGCCTTATGAGATTATCTTTAAGGATATGATACTCCTTGTGTTCAGGTTCACGCAATACGATTTCTTTTATCACAGAATTGAACAGGATAGCTTTTCTTAATGTCTCAATCTTAGTTGAATCGTCAGTCTTTGACTCTTTCAATGGTTTAAATGGATTACTCCGGCCATTTTTTAAATCATGCCAAATCGAAAAAAAACCATCCGTGAGTAAAATATCTATTTTACACCAATCGATCTTATCTTTTGAAGCAAGCAAGCTGGTAATTTCATCCTGATGATAATCTTTTGGCGAAAGTGCAAAGTATGTTGACTTCCCGATAAAGTATATAAGCGAATCAGCAGCTGGCAAAAGCGTACCACGCAAAGACCAAACGGGCAAAAAATGATTTGATTGATAAAATTTTCTAACCAAACTATCATTTGCAATTGGAAAATAGTTGGAAGAGGAATCAAGTAGTGTTTTAATACAGGGAGTTGGTTGCCCTATCCATTTTTCTATTTCTATCGACCTGTTTTGGCAGGAATAGTGTAACAAGACAAAGATAAAAAGCCACATCACTTTCCGGAACACGGGTATTACAATTTCAAACATTTTACCAGGTGGCATATAATTCAAATTAACCCTATGTAAGGTTAGTTACCTTGATTTTCGTCATATAAAAAGATGATGTTGGCCGTAATACCTCATCAGAGATTTGAAACAAGTAGCCCCATATTTGATTTGGCTGATAATTTCTGATTAAAAAAATGAAACTTAAATTAATCTGATCAGGATTTCCTTTTTTTGACAAACGTAAGAACAGGTCTCTTGGAATGATTGGCTACATCTTCTGCAATACTTCCGACCAATACATGCGCAAACCCTTTGAAGCCATGGGTAGACATTGCAACAAGATCTGCATCGATGCTATCAGCAAAATTAATTATACCTTCTTCCTCTGAATGATCATTGAAAATATTGAGGGTATAATCCGTCAGTTTCATTTTTTTTGCGAAGTCATTCATGACTTTCATAACTACCCCATCGCTTTGAAAATTGTCAGGTGTATTAACCCGTACCACGTGCACGGTTGAGCCATACATCTCTTGCGTATTTTTCACAACGTTCACAAAAGCAGCTTCGTCCTTGCTTAAGGAAGTAGCGTATACAATATTTTTAAATTCGTTCTTTCCGGGTTTTCCGTGTACTGTCAATACGGGACATGCAGAATGTCGTATTACTTTTTCAGTATTAGATCCAATGATCATCTCCTCCCATTTAGACCGGCCTGACGTTCCCATTACAACAAGGTCAACGTCGTGCTTTGTGATCACTTCTCTGATACCATGAAAAGGATTGCCCATACGTAATTCTTGCTGGACTTTTACACCGGCAAGGCTGGCATCTTCTGCAATTGCAGACATTTCTTTTTTAGCCTTTTCAATCAGCTTGAGTGTATAAAGTTTGTCATCCCAATTGTGAGGCTTAGAAATTTGTCCGTCGATATTAAATGAAGCGGAATCTGGTCTCTCAATAATATGCAAAAGAATAAGCCTGGCCGATGCTTTCTGCGCAATACCAATAGCAACCTGGATGGCTATTTGTGCAATTTTTGAAAAGTCCGTTGGTATCAGTATGGTTTTCATAACAATGGATTTAGCGTTAAGGAATTTTATTAATGCGAGAAAACTTTCACATCAACTTCCTCGGGCACAATTGTAAAGGGCAATTTTGAATTGGTTATCAAAGTTTGCAAAGCAATATTATTTAATTCGTTTATTGCATTCGCTTGTCGCTGACCGATAACAACTAAATCTACTTTTGTTCTTTTCACATAGGAGCTTATCCTGTCATAGGAAAATCCAATCTCCGGAAGAAATTCATAAGAGACCTGGTCGAGCATGGGAATTTCTTTTTTTAATTCTTCGAATTTTTTCCCCGCCTCTAACTCTAATTTCATTTTCAATTTTGACATTTCACCCATATAGTCTTTTTCAATTAACCGGTAGGGGAATAGAATAGTCATAGGTGACTTAAATGCATAAGCCATCCTGGCGGCTACTTCTATAACCTGGACAGATGCCTTGGTTAGGTCAATTACACATAGTATTGGTCTCATAAAAGAAAATATAATACGAACTTAATCCGGTCAAACCGCTAAAATCAGGATTTGGGTCAATAAAAAGTCTGATTTTTGTCAGCTCTTTTTTATATTAACCAAATTAAGTTTGTGTAAATGCTTTTTACTTCTAACGAAACATTCAGGCAGATTTTTCAAAGTTCCGTCGAAGCTATTATTATGGTTGATCAACGGGGCAAAATACTGCTGGCAAATCCGGTTACGGAAAAAATGTTCGGCTATGAGAAAGATGCATTGATCGGTCTTGTGGTGGAAGATCTTTTGCCGGAGCAGATGAGAGCAAAGCATATTGACTATAGAAAGAATTTTGTTGAACACCCTGAGCCAAGGCCAATGGGTAAGGGAAGAGATTTGATTGCAAAACGAAATGACGGTTCTCAATTTCCTGTTTTAGTAAGTTTAAGCTATACAAATATCGAAGGGCAAATTCTTGTAATGGCTTTTATAAGTGATATTACCGAACGAAAGAGAAGTGAGGAAGCACTAAAAAGAAGCGAGGAACAACTGCTGGTTTATGCTTCGGAGCTTGAAAAAAAAGTTCAATCCCGTACGGAAGATTTGAATAGCACCATTGCTGCGCTAGAGAAAGAAATTCAGGAACGAAAGAAAGCAGAGGATGAAGCGCGAAAAGCTTTGGACAGAGAACGTGAACTCAATGAGCTTAAGTCGAAATTTGTTTCCATTGCATCACACGAATTCAGAACCCCGCTAAGTAGTGTGATGAGTTCGGCATCTTTAATTAATCAGTATGTCGATAGAAACGAAATTGAAAAAGTCACCAAACATGTTCATCGAATTAAATCTTCCGTAAATCATCTCACGTCTATTCTCAATGATTTCTTATCGTTGGGGAAACTTGAGGAAGGTAGAATTGATGTCAATAAAGAAACTATTCATGTTTCTGAATTTTTAAAAGAGATCAAAGAAGAAATTACACCTACATTAAAGAACGGACAGAAGTTAACGGTAGACTGTGATGCGGAAGTAAAAGATATAAATTCTGATACAAGGATTTTACGAAATATATTATTTAATCTTTTATCAAATGCCAGCAAATACTCCAATGAAAACAAACCCATTATCATAGAGTGTTTTACAGATCGTAAGCGAGTGGCATTTGCCATTCGGGATCAAGGCATCGGTATTCCTATGGCCGATCAAAAGCATATGTTTGACAGATTTTTCAGAGCAAGCAATGCAGGGAATGTGCAGGGAACCGGGTTGGGTTTAAATATCGTAAAACGATATGCCGAATTGCTGGATGGTACAATTTCATTTAGCAGTGAGTATGGCAAAGGAAGTGTTTTTACAGTACTAATTCCTATTCAATAGTTATGAAGAAAATTCTTTTAATTGAAGACAACCTGGAAGTAAGAGAGAATACAAGTGAAATTCTTTCCCTGGCAAATTATAATGTAATAGCAGCTGAAAACGGAAAAGTAGGTGTTGATCTTGCGCAAAAGGAAAAACCTGATTTAATCATTTGCGACATTATGATGCCCGAACTGGATGGGTATGGCGTTTTACACATCCTGAGTAAGAATGAGCAAACAGCAAATATTCCCTTCATTTTTCTCACGGCAAAAACGGAAAAAACAGATATCAGAAAAGGAATGAACCTTGGCGCCGATGATTATCTCACCAAACCATTTGATGATACTGACCTTTTAAATGCTATTGAGGCAAGGCTTAGAAAAAATGCTATCCTTAAAAAGCAATATGAAGTTACGCCCGAGGGCCTGGATAATTTTATTCGTGATGCCCGGCAGGTTTTAAATATCAGGGATCTGGGGAAGGATAAAAAAGTAAAAGTTTATAAAAAGAAAACCGAAATATTTTCCGAGGGCGACCTGCCCTTGAATGTTTACTTTGTAAAATCAGGTAATGTTAAAACTTTCAAGTCGCACCCGGATGGGAAAGAATTAATTACCAATCTCCATTCCGTCAATGATTTTTTTGGGTTTGAGCCGATTCTTGAAAATGAAAACTACAGGGAGTCAGCAGTTGCTATGCAGGATTCAGAAGTAGTCGTTATTCCCAGGCATGACTTCATGTTAATGATACAAAGTCATCCGGATGTGTCGAAAAGTTTTATCAGTCTGTTGTGTAAAAAGATCGCCGAACGCGAAAATCAACTCATCAATCTGGCTTTCAATTCCGTCAGGCAACGTACGGCAGAAGCGCTGCTAAAAACTGAGGCGCTGAAAGATGCCAAATCCGTGATTGCCATATCACGTGAAGATCTTGCAAAGATGGTAGGAACAGCTTCTGAATCTGTTATTCGTGTGCTTTCTGATTTTAAAGATGAAGGCTTAATAGAAATAGAAAGTGGTAAAATAAGAATTATGCAACGCGCAAAACTTGAAAAGGTAGTTCGTTGGAATGTTGCGCGCTAGTGCTTGTGGTTAATTAATTTTGCGACATTATATAACTTCTTTCATCTTTTAAAAACTTTAGCCCCTATGTTAATGGCCATTGGTAATGCGCCTGCTAATGACTATTGATCAATGACTAATTGGATTGCGTTTCATAATCAAATTGTCGGAGTATTAGTATCATGTCATATTTGAGTTGACGGTTCATCCCTCGCTTGCCCCTAGCCCCGCCAGCTGGCGGGGAAACAGCGCGCAGGAATGCCCCTTTAGGGGTTAGGGGCTGCGTAGGAGACATGAAACTTTATTGTTGACACGACACTACCGGCAAATAACAATATCTATCAAACCCGAATGTGCAGGGTGATTCTCAACAGCATGGACAAAGAATACTCTGGCTATTAAAAGTATTCCTGAAATAATCATTAGCCCTGTAGTTACTTTTTTAATATCCCAGTTAATTCTGTTGGTAATGAATCCAATGATGGATACGAATCCGAGCATGACCGGTAGCGTTCCTACACCAAATAGCAACATATAAATAAATCCATCCAGCGGTTTAACAAGCGTGATGCAAAATGAAAGCGCAAGTAAAGTAAGACCACAGGGAAGTATGCCGTTTAACGCACCAAGAAACAAAAGCGAGCCACGATTTTTGTGTCGTATAAATTCTGAAAAAACATTTTTCAGTCTTATGGTAAACGTTGTAACTAATTTTGTGAAAAATGGAATCCGGATTCCTGTTACTCCGGCAGATGCCATGACAAGAAGTGTAAGCCCCAGTGCGATGGAGACTACGTTTTGATATTCCGACAGAGGAAGCAAACTACCGACAGTGGTTACCGCTACACCAAGTATTCCATACATCATAATTCTGCCTGCATTATAGAGTAGCCTGTTTACAAATGCGGGCGACCTCATGTTTGTAATGGTCATCACCAAAGGGCTACACATTCCTGCACAATGTAAACTGCCGGTTAGTCCAATAAGCAACGCTGCGATCCACATGTCAAATATTGATTACTTCTTCCATGTAATATTCCTTTCCATTCATTGTCCATTGCATCCTTGCACGATACATTCCTTTTTTTAGTTCATCAACGGGAAAAATTTGTTTCTTGCCTTGCGTCTTCAACTCGAATATTCTATCCATGCCGGCATCCGAAGGTCTGAATAATTTCAACGCGCCATTTTCAATTTCACTGAATTGTTCAAAAGTGATTTCGATGAAGTTACCGGTTTTTTGAATCACAGGCTTTTGTTCCAATTGATTCGTATTGCTTATTCGAATAATTTGATCCTGGTAGGCAAGTTCTTCCTGGTAATAATCTTTGGACACGAGACCCACCTCTTCACGCATGCACACCGTTACCAGTGTTCCAATAAATCCGGCGAATAAGACAAATGATACAATGATCCATTTCCCCCAGTTCATAATATTCTGTTGTTAATTTCTTTTGGCATCGGAGGCTTGTGTTACAGGTCCAATAAATTTTGCTTTTATAGTTTCAAGCTTCTTTCCATTGTTGAATACCCCAAGGGTTACAACAGTTCTGGCATTAGTAATCTGGTGCTCGGGTATTTTTATGAAGTAAACTTCTTTTACCATTCCTTCTGCAGGAACCAAAATCGCTTTTCCGTCCACTTTAAATATTTTAGCTGAGCCAGGAGATTCCACTTTAATTTCGAGTTCAAGATCAGCGAACGTTTTATTTACAAATTCAATGTTATACAAATTGGTTATTAAACCTGGTTCGCGTTGATAGAGTGTTCCCGGCACTTTCAACACGGTAGTTTCCACATCAGATCTTGTCATCAGCGCAAAGCCAAGAATGCTCATTAAAGCGAGGAGAATAATAGAATAAGCTATAACTCTTCCATTAATAAGTTTCAGTGTTTGGGTTGTAATTGAATTAATAGAGGCGAAACGTATTAATCCTTTTGGTTTTCCGATTTTGACCATTACATCATCGCAGGCATCTATACACGCAGTACAATTCACGCATTCCATCTGCGTTCCATTTCTGATATCGATCCCTGTAGGACAAACATGAACACAGAGTTTGCAATCAATACAATCACCCTGGTTTAATTCTACTGATGTATCTTTTTTTAAATGTCCCCGTGGTTCTCCGCGTATCCAGTCATAGGCGACAACGATAGATTCCTTACCCAGTAAAACGCCTTGTAGTCTTCCGTAAGGACAAACTGCGATACATGCCTGTTCACGGAATTTTGCGAAAACAAAATAGAATATTCCTGTAAAACTTATCATGGAAATGAAACCAACGGGATTATGCGTTGGTGGCTCCTGAATAATCGCCATAGCATTTTCAATCCCAATGATGTAGGCGAGTAGAGTATGGGCAATTAATAAAGAGATTAAAATAAAGATAATATGCTTCAGCCCTTTCTTGTAAAATTTGGTGAAGTTCCAGGGTTCTTTGTCAAGTCTTCTTTGAGCGGCGGCATCACCTTCAATAAAGTATTCAATCTTTCTGAAGACCATTTCCATAAAGAGAGTTTGTGGACACAGCCATCCGCACCATATTCTTCCAAAGACTACGGTAAAGAGAATCACAAAAATGAAAAAGACAATTAAGGTCAGGGCTAACAATACAAAATCCTGAGGCCAGAACGCCTGACCGAAGATTATGAATTTGCGTTCGAATACATTTAGAAGAAGTATGGGCTGTCCGTTAATTTTAAGAAAGGGTCCTCCAAAAAGAAGTCCTAATAGAATTACGGTAACAAGGATACGCCAGTTATGAAACTTGCCGGAAGGTTTTTTAGGATATACCCAAAGACGCTTTCCCTCCGAGTCAACAGTAGAAATGCTGTCGCGAAATTGTTCATCACTATCAGCAGAACTTTTGCCTAAACTATTGGCAAGTCTTTCTTTCCTGATATCAACTCGTATTTCCGCCTCCATTATGTATTAAATGTACTAAAGTTTAGCCTGTACACTGGTGCTATCAGACTTTTCGTTTGTACTTTGTTTAAATAATTCACCTTGTGGCGCTTTGGCACCGGGAGGGTTAGACCCCTGCAGGCTCATTACAAAGAATGTTAGGTCATGTAAATCCTGAGGACTCATCAACTTTCCCCATGCGGGCATTCCTTTTTCAACTACTCCGTCTTTTATGGTGTTGAAAACACTTTTTATGTCTCCTCCATGAATCCAGTATTCATCGGTAAGATTCGGCCCGATGGTATTTCCCCCACCATCATCCCGGTGACAGGACGCGCAGGGATTATTCATATAAACAGTCTTGCCTTTGTCAATAATGACGGCATCATTTGTATACACTAAACTATTTTCATCAATTGACATTTCAGGCTGACTTGCCCTGAGTTTCCGGGCTTTTTCATCCGCCAATGCAATTTCATTTTGATATTCCTCGTGCGAGAGCGGCAGGCTTTTTGAAAAATGGAATACAATAATGTATACAACAGCCCATCCTATTGTTCCATAGAAAAGCCATTTCCACCAGGGAGGTAAATGGTTATCGAGTTCTTTGATTCCATCATAGTCGTGATCGAGCTCGATACTTTTTTCCTGATCAACAGGCACCGATGCATTCATCCGCTGTGTGAATCGTTGCCACAATCCCGGCGATGGTACATAAGCGATACCCAGTTTCTGAGCTTTCTCCCTTATTGCCTGTTCCGTCAGCATGTTGACTACCCGAATCATATAAATACCAACGATCACAACCAAAACAAGTGCGACCAAAATAAAAGCAGATACGAGATAAAAGGGTAGCAGGGGATGAGCAAGCGGATCATCCATGAAAGTTTGAACAGGCGCTTCTTCCTGCGCGAATGTCGAAAGTGTGAACATCCATCCTGATAATGCAAGTGCGAACTTCTTCATAAATTATTCGTGTTAGATTTTTTTTCCTCACCTGAATTTTCCAGCGGGAGACTTTCCATTTTCTCGATGAATTTTTTCTTGATTGTAAAAACCCACCATAAAAGGCAAATGAAGAAGAGGAAGAATATTACAAAAGAGATCACCGGCCAGATGGCAATGTTATCGATGCTTTGAAGAACGTTCTTATACATATCATTTAACTTTAGTTGTATATACTAGTGTGTGACTAATTAATTTTTGCGACATTTTATAAACTCTTTCATCTTTAAAAATTCAGACTTACGTCAATGGCCATTGGTCATTGGTAATACACTTACTAATGACTATTGACCAATGACTAATTCGATTGTGTTCCATAATTAAAATGGTGAGTTTAGTTTGTTTTTAAGGCAGATGTTTCTGCTTTAATATCAGTACCAAGTCGTTGTAAGTACGCGATCAGCGCCACAATCTCTGCGTCGGGCATCACATCTATGCCATCGGCTTTCAGCGACTTCACAATTTCTTCTGCCTGTTTATCAAGATCTGCATTGGCCTGCTGTTCATATCCATCTTCATAAGGCACACCAATTTTTCGCATGGCATTTATCATCCTGCCTGTTGTGCTTTTATCCAACGTCTGTTCAAATAACCAGGGATATGCGGGCATAATTGAACCGGTAGAAACTGCATCGGGTGTAAGCATGTGATTGTAATGCCAACTGTTGGAATATTTTTTACCAATACGATGTAAATCGGGACCGGTACGTTTTGATCCCCATAAGAACGGATGGTCATAAACAAATTCACCCGCCTTTGAGTATTCACCATACCGCTCCGTTTCTGAACGGAAAGGGCGAATCATTTGCGTATGACAATTGACACATCCTTCACGCACATAAATATCTCTGCCGTGAAGTTCAAGTGGCGTGTAAGGCTTAACACTTGCGATGGTAGGAACATTCGATTTGATCAGGAAGGTGGGAACCATTTCAATGATTCCTCCAATAAGAATGGCTACCAATGTGAGCACCGTGAAAATGACAGGCTTATGTTCCAGTACGCGATGGTGCCAGCCTGCATTTCTGGAAGCAACATATTCATCGGCAAGAGGCGCTGCTTCTGCTTCTTCATTTGCAATGAAGCTTCCTTTCTTAGCGGTCTTGATCAGATTATACGTCATGATAAACGCACCGATAAGATAAAGGCCTCCGCCAATTGCTCGTAGGCCATAAAGAGGAAGTATCTGCACCGTTGTTTCCAAAAAGTTTTTATACATCAGAAAGCCATCAGCATTGAATTCTTTCCACATTAAGCTTTGAACAACACCGGATACATACATGGGAAGTGCGTAGAAAATAATTCCTAACGTGCCAAGCCAGAAGTGTACGTTGGCAAGTTTGCGTGAAAATAATGTTGTGCCCCACATTCTTGGTACCATCCAATAGAGCACAGCAAATATCAGGAACCCATTCCATCCCAAGCCGCCTACGTGAACGTGCGCAACGATCCAATCGGTAAAGTGTGCGATAGCATTAACATTCTTAAGCGAGAGAAGAGGCCCTTCAAGCGTAGCCATGCCGTAAGCGGTAACCGCAACAACCATAAATTTCAGAACCGGGTCTTCCCGTACACGGTCCCAGGCTCCCCGTAAAGTCATTAATCCATTCAGCATCCCACCCCACGACGGGGCTATTAGCATAATGGAGAAAACAACGCCCAGCGACTGGGCCCAATCGGGCAATGAGGTGTAAAGTAAATGGTGAGGACCAGCCCAGATATAAATGAAGATAAGTGACCAGAAGTGTATGATGGAAAGTCTGTAGGAATAAACAGGACGGTTAGCGGCTTTGGGAAGGAAGTAATACATCATTCCCAGGTACGGCGTTGTTAAGAAGAAAGCGACGGCGTTATGACCGTACCACCATTGCACTAAGGCATCCTGAACACCTGCATACCACGAATAACTTTTAAACAGGGTGACCGGCATTTCGAAAGAGTTTACAACGTGAAGCACGGCAACGGTTACAAACGTTGCGATATAAAACCAAATGGCAACGTACATGTGCCGCTCTCTTCTTTTGATAATCGTTCCGATCATATTCCAGCCGAATACAACCCAGATGATTGTTATCGCAATATCTATTGGCCACTCCAGCTCTGCATATTCTTTTGACGTGGTGATTCCCAAAGGAAGCGTAATAGCTGCCGCCAGAATGATAAGTTGCCATCCCCAGAAATGTATCCAGCTAAGCGTGTCGCTGTACATCCTTGTTTTAAGTAGCCGTTGCATCGAATAGTAGACACCGGCAAACATGGCATTACCTACAAATGCGAAAATTATCGCGTTGGTGTGCAGGGGGCGGATGCGCCCAAAAGTTGTGTATTGCGTATCGAAATTGAAAATGGGATACACAAGTTGAATTGCAGCGGTAAGACCTACAAGCATTCCCACCAATCCAAATACAACGGTGGCAATTATGAAGGCTTTTACAATTTTATTATCGTAGCTGAATTTTTCGAGTTCCATAGGTTAGCTCAGGGTTAGACTACATTTTTATCTGGCGTTAAAAGTAGAGTCCTTGAATGTGCACCATTATGATCGGAGTCATACGAAAAACTGATTTCCGTCAGGGTTTTTGCTGCATGTGTCAGGGACGATGCCAGTCAAATTTAAGCAATATGATTTAAGTCATACAAAACTATTTCAAGTGGTTATAGCTTTGATCAAACAAAAAAAATATGGGCACATACATGAATAATACACTTGAAGGGGATCCAACAACAGTTGCTCAACTTGCCATCTCGCACCCGGGCGCACTAGCCGTGTTTACAAAATACAATATCGACTATTGTTGTGGCGGACAAAGAAGCATTGAAGATGCATGCCGGAGAATTGGATTAGATCCTGAGAAAATCAAAGCTGAAATACTTCAATCTTCAGGGAGTGAAGCATCGCAGACCCTTCGGCCAGAAAACTGGACTTCATCATTTCTTATCGATTTTATAATTCAAAATCATCACACTTTCGTGAAGAAAAATATTCCTGAGATAGAAATATTTCTTGATAAAGTTTGTGATGCACACGGTAAGGATTGTGATGAACTGTTACGAATCCGTGAGAAATTTTCGGATCTGGCAGACGAACTGACAAGCCATATGGAAAAAGAAGAGTTAGTTCTTTTTCCGGCAATCAAACGGCTGGAATCAAACGACAAAAAAGATCATCCGCTTGCATCAACTATTCAGGCTCCTGTCGGAGTAATGGAACATGAGCATGTAATTGCGGGAGATCTTATTAAAGAAATACGCTCACTTTCCAATAATTATACACCACCGGATTTTGCTTGTCCTACATTCAGAATTACTTACAAAAAGCTGCAGGAGTTTGACAATGATTTGATGAAGCATATCCATCTTGAAAATAATATTCTGTTTGAGCGTATAAAAAATAAAAAAGCTACAAGCAGTTTACTTTAACTTTTCTTCGTCAACGATAAAAAAGGATACAGAACCTATGGAGATTAACCAGCGTATTCTAAGTGATCTTATTATCTACATGAAGTATTCGCGGTATGTTCCCGAACTTCAGCGGAGGGAATTGTGGTCAGAGATATGTGAACGATATGCCACCATGCTAATTGAGCGATACCCTTTGCTCTGGGATGAGATAAAGGCGAATATGCAATTTGTCTTAGACAAAAAAGTTTTGCCTTCGATGCGTGCCATGCAATTTGCAGGCGCTGCCATTGAAAGAAATAACAGCAGAATTTACAATTGCGCTTACATGCCGGTGGATGATATCCGGGCTTTTTCCGAGGCAATGTTTTTATTGTTAGGCGGAACCGGCGTTGGATTCTCTGTTCAAAAAGATCATGTCGACAATTTACCTCCAATTAGTAAAGCTCAAAAAAGACGAAGGTTCCTTGTAGGTGACAGCCTTGAAGGATGGGCTGATTGCGTTAAAGTTTTATTGAAGGGATATTTTGGAATCAGTGAGTACATTCCTGATTTTGATTACTCAGACATACGTCCAAAAGGTGCGCGACTTGTGACTGCAGGAGGAAAGGCTCCCGGTCCCGAACCTTTAAAAATTTGCATTGCCCATCTCTCTGCCATTCTTGATAGAAAAAAAGATGGCGAGAAGTTGACAACGCTTGAATGCCACGACATGATGTGTCACATTGCAAACGCTGTATTGGCTGGAGGCATCAGAAGATCTGCCATGATCTCACTCTTCTCTTATAACGATGAAGAAATGCTTACCTGTAAGTTTGGTAACTGGTGGGAATTAAATGAGCAGCGGGGGCGTGCAAATAATTCTGCTGTGTTACCCAGAGCATCGACTACTAAAGATGAGTTTTTTGATCTTTGGAAGAAGATAGAACTTTCCGGTTCCGGTGAACCCGGTTTTTATTTTACCAACAATCCTGATTGGGGAACGAATCCTTGTTGTGAGATTGCGCTGAGGCCGTTTCAATTTTGTAATCTTTGTGAAGTCAATGTTTCGGATGTAGAGAGTCAGGAAGATTTGAATGAAAGAGCTGCTGCTGCGGCGTTCTTTGGAACATTACAAGCGGGATTTACAAACTTTCACTACTTGCGTGAGGTATGGAAAACGACCACTGAAAATGAAGCCCTCATTGGCGTTGGAATGACGGGGATTGCCAGTGGAAAAATTTTGAACCTTGATCTTAGAGAAGCAGCAGAGATTGTTAAAAAAGTTAACCTCCAACTTTCATGCAAGATCAATATTGAGTTTGCTGCACGATGTACAACCATAAAACCTTCCGGTACTTCTTCCATTGTATTGGGAACATCCTCCGGCATTCATGCCTGGCATAATGACTATTACCTGAGACGAATACGCATCGGGAAAAACGAAGCCTTGTATGATTACCTGAAAGACAATCATCCGGAACTGTTGGAAGATGATCTCTTAAATTCTACGCAGGGAATTATCAGAATTCCGCAGAAGGCTCCGGAAGGTTCAATTCTCAGAAACGAAAGTGTTATGGAGTTGCTTGACCGGATAAAAAAATTTAATGCCCAGTGGGTTCGCAATGGATATCGTAATGGAAGCAACGTTAATAATGTTTCTGCTACCGTTAGTATTAAAGCAGATGATTGGCAAAAAGTAGGCGAATGGATGTGGGAAAATAAAGCTTCCTATAACGGTCTTAGCGTGTTGCCGTTTGACAATGGCAATTACAAACAAGCTCCGTTTGAGGATATCAGCAAGGAAGTTTTCGAGAGTCTTGAAAGCAGTCTCAAAGATTTAGATCTTTCAAACGTCTTCGAACCCGATGATGTAACGGACCTCCAGGCTGAAGCAGCATGCGCAGGGGGAGCGTGTACAATAACCTGATACTGACTAAAATCATTTTTCTTTAAGAAAATGAGTTCTAATTTTCTCCGCAAAAGGAGAAAGATGTTTCCATCTAAAACATTGGAGAAATATCATGCGAAGCTGGTAAGCTTACGCAAGGATCAGGTTTTGTTCCATGAAGGAGACAGAGCCTCGGATTATTACCAGGTAGAGGAAGGTTCCGTTAAAATGTTTATTGCCAGCCATGACGGGCAGGAATTTATCCAGGGAATTTTTACGGCAGGTGAAAGTTTTGGTGAGCCGGCTTTGATCGGAAATTTTCCTTACCCGGGAAGTGTTGTGGCGATTGAAAAAACCAGAGTCTGGAAATTACCCGGTGATTATTTTCTGCAAATGTTAAAAGAGAATTTTGATCTCCATTTTAAAATGGACCAGGTACTTTGTCAGCGCTTGCGATACAAATCAATGGTGCTCTCTGAAATTTCTTCTTATGAACCGGAACATCGCATTGTTGCTCTTCTGAAACATTTCAAGACCAAAAATATTAAGCCTGGACTTTCAGAAAAAATAACCATACCATACACGCGGCAGCAGTTGGCAGACATGAGCGGACTTCGTGTAGAGACCGTGATCCGCACTGTAAAGAAAATGGAGAAGGAAGGAAAGCTTCACCTGGAAGGTCACAAGATTAAATTTTAAATTCACAGGCACTTTAGCTTTTAAGTTGTTTGAAGGCTCCAATAGCATGCACATCGTTATGAACGATGAAACAATCAAGCACGTGGATAAAAATGGGTATATCAGTAATACGCATGTGCAATTGCGTCAGCATACCGGAAAAATTTGTTTCCTAATTAAGAAACTCCTATTTTCGTCAAAAAATAAAGATGATAGATGAATGAATATAGATTTCGTGTTGAGTTTTTAGAGGAATCTAAAGAGTTTTTAAACGAACAGGACGAAAAAACAAGGGACAAAATTCTTTATAACATTTGGAAAGCTCGTAGTACCAACGACAAAGAACTCTTCAAAAAACTTCAAGACGAGATTTGGGAATTTAGGACAAAATATAACCGAGCATATTATCGGTTATTTGCTTTTTGGGACAAAGAAGACAATGACAATACAGTGGTAGTTTCTACTCATGGACTTATCAAAAAAACGGACAAAACACCGAA
>CAZFRM010000001.1:0-587823 GCA_964521255.1 uncultured Roseivirgaceae bacterium | reverse complement strand
ACCTCTCTCCGAGGGAGAGAGACTATGGAATCAAGAAAATCAAGGGATTATGTAGATGTTCGTTTTTAGTCGGATATTAATTATAAACTACACCATTAATTGCTATCGATTTTAGTTGCTACGCAAGAGTGTTCTAAGACATAGTCGTCATCTGTTTCAATTACGTAGTCGAAATTCAACTTATTGTTGTTAAGCGTTCCCTTGCCTGAGATTGCAATGGTCATACTTTTACCTTTAAATGTTTGCGCGGGAATGGTGAGCGAGTTTCCTTTTATGTTTGCTTTAACAGGAACGTACATTATATCACCAAAGTTGCTGATCTCAAGATTAGATCCATTTTTTCCCTTTGTTATTGAAATCGTATAAGTCTCAGTTTCCTCCCACTCATCAGTGTCTTCTACTGAATAGTTGCCAATGACCTTTTGTTCATCTGCTCCCGATCCATTTTCATCGTCATTATTACAACTGGCCAGAAAAATTAAAGCTGATAGTGCAAGCACAGAAAAACGTGTGTCTATATTAAATAAAGTTTTCATTTGGGTTGATTAAAAATTATTGTGTTGTTGTTTTCATCCTTTCGGTTAACATGTATCCGGAGTGTGTGTCCGCCGTCAGAATTTGGGCATACTTACGCAGGTTGCGCTGGTGGGTTTTGTGAAAACAGGCTAAAAACGCAGAATGTTACGCCTGTTGTATCAAATGTTACATAGCAGTTAATTGATTAGCCGATAGCGAATGTGCTGTCCGAATGGACTCCTTCGGACGGCTAATTGACACATTAGAATAATTAATTATTTAATCCTCGCTTTAAAGAAGGCCAATGCATTTTTGTATGCGTCCTCAGTAAACTCTTTATTGTAGATCGGATTGCTTGGGTTCGCAAAGCCATGATCTCCATCATAATTCTTCACCGTGAGATTTTTACCGGCAGCTTTCATATTTGCCTCAAACTTTTCAACCACTGCAGGAGATATCCATTGTTCATTGGTAGCAAAGATTCCCAAAACATCACAATTCAAAGTTTTCAATTTATTCACATCCTCTTCTGGCATTCCGTAGTAGATAACGCAAGCAGTTGCCTGATTCCCTGCCATCAAAGCCGCCTGCATGGATTGGCCTCCTCCAAAACACCAGCCTACCGTTCCAATCTTTGCATCTTTTCCGGCATAATCCAATGCACCTTTTACAATTGCATTTCCACGCTCCTGTTTAAAGGCCTGCATATATTGACCCGCTGTTTCCCGGTCAGTCGCAATTTTGCCGTCAAACATATCCAGCGCAAGTACATTGACATTGCCAAGGTCGGTATAAAATTTTTCCGCCTCTCGTTTGATGTGATCGTTCAGTCCCCACCATTCCTGGAAAACAAATATCCAATTTGAGGTCTTACTTTTAGCTGGTATGAGATACGCATTAGCATCCTGTCCATCCAATGCTTTGAACTTGATCATTTTTCCTGCCGCACTTATGTGAATGTATGGAAGGGGATTTGGGTGCTCAGCATTGAATGATTTATTTGAAGCAAACATGGCAAACTTTTCTGTAGCCGGCGTATGGCAAATGGTTATATCATCTTGAGCCATGCTGGAAATGGCAGGCATTAATAAAAAAAGAAGTATTAATTTTTTCATAGGGCTGAGGTTTTGATTTGCGAATAGTAATTTACAAGCTTTCCATTAAATTCCTGAAAGAATTTATGCTGACTGAATTGCTCAAGGAAATTGTATTAGCGCTTGAAGAAAAAGGTATCCCATACATGATTTCAGGAAGCGTTGCAATGAATGCATACAGCATCCCTCGAATGACGCGTGACATCGATATTGTAATAGAGCTTGAAACTGATCTTATTGATTCCTTTGCCTCCATTTTTGACAAAAACTTTTATTTTCATAAACCCACTGTTGAAGAGGAAATCAAAAGAAGAGGAATGTTTAATGTAATAGACCATCGATCCGGTTATAAAATTGATTTTGTCATTAGGAAAAATTCACCTTACCGGCAACTGGAATTTAAGAGGAAGGTGCGTTCAAACGCATTGAGTTTTGAGACGTGGCTTGTCACACCAGAGGACTTGATTTTATCAAAGCTTATCTGGATTCAGGAAATACAAAGTGAAAAACAAATTGATGACATTAAAAATTTAATGGAACGCTCTGACCTGGATAATAGCTATATTAAAACATGGATAAACGAGCTAAAGCTAAATACTTTTGATCTATTTGAGCAATGAACGACACACCAGAACATATCCACAAAAAGCAGGTTGAAATTATGCTTGCAAAAAGTCAGGCGGAAAGATTTTTGATGGGACTCCAAATGATGGAAGATGTCAGGGAGATTGTTATCAACAGCATTAAGAATGAGCGGCCAGGCATTTCAGAAAAGGAGCTTAAAATTGAATTCATCAAAAGATACTACAAGAATGATCTTAGTGAAGAGTATCTGAATGATGTCATCCGCTGGATTAACGAACGATAAAACATTTACATTCTGCATGAAACTTATTTATGTTCTTATTGGAGCTACATTAGTTATAGCTGCTCCTCTAAAGTTAAAGTCACAGAATCAGAAATATCCAACTCAACTGATCGAACCTTTCTTCGATCTTCATTTCACCGATGCAGAACGTGATTCTTTTCATACAGATTTGGAAGAGTCTATGACTGCATACAAAGACATTCACCAATACTCACTCAATAACAATGTTGGAATGTCTTTGCTTTTCAATCCATACCCATCAGGTTTCAAAGGTGAAACAACGCAACGATCTATTGAATGGGGATTTCCGAAAGAGGTAAAGATGCCAGCCAGAAAAGAAGAACTTGTTTTTTACCCTGTCTATCAATTAGGTGTCTTACTTAGAAACAAAAAAATAACTTCAACTGAACTTACAAAGCTCTACCTCAACCGGCTAAAGAAATATGGTGACACATTGCAATGCGTCATTTCAATTCTTGAAGAGACAGCACTACAGCAAGCACAAAAAGCTGATGCTGAAATTGCTGCTGGCAAATATCGCGGGCCGTTACATGGAATACCTTATGGCATAAAAGATCTCCTTGCTGTAAAAGGTACAAAGACAACATGGGGCGCTGCTCCTTTTAAAGATCAATCCATTGATGAGACAGCAACCGTTGTGAAAAAATTGGAAGATGCAGGCGCAGTATTAATTGTCAAGCTAACGATGGGTGCACTGGCCATGGGTGATATTTGGTATGGTGGTGTGACAAAAAATCCCTGGAATCTTGATCAGGGTTCAAGTGGTTCTTCTGCCGGATCAGGTTCAGCAACTGCTGCAGGACTCGTGGCCTTTGCTATAGGAACGGAAACATGGGGATCAATAGTTTCTCCTTCAACACGTTGTGGTGTTACCGGGTTAAGACCTACCTATGGAATGGTAAGCCGTTATGGAGCAATGGCATTGTGCTGGAGCATGGATAAAATTGGTCCTATGTGTCGTACAGCATTGGATTGTGCTATTGTATACAATGCTATCAAAGGAGTGGATGGATTAGATCAAACAGTGGTGAATGCTCCATTCAATTACGATGCAAAGAGGGACGTTAAAAATCTGAAGATCGGATACCTGAAAAATTTGTTTGATACGGATACATTAAACAAAGTCAACAATCAAAAAGCGCTTGAAGCAATTTCTTCGTTGGGAGTAAAAATGGAAGATGTTGAGTTGCCTGATAATATTCCCGTTAATGCATTAACCATTATTTTATCTGCGGAAGCTGCTGCTGCTTTTGACGATCTCACAAGATCCAACCGTGACAGTCTGCTCACCAATCAACGTAAAAATGCGTGGCCAAATATTTTCAGAGGCGCACGTTTTATTCCCGCCGTTGAATATGTGAATGCAACACGAATACGCCAACAGCTGATTGAAGAGTATCATAAGCGCACAAAAGATTATGATGTAATCATTGCCCCTACCTATGGTGGAGATCAATTGCTTATGACCAACCTAACAGGGCATCCCTGTCTTGTAGCATCCAATGGTTTTAATGATAAAGGAAGCCCGACGAGCATAAGTTTTCTTGGCAAATTGCAAGGCGAAGCTGCATTAATAACAATTGGCAGAGCATTCCAGGAAGTAACTGAATGGGATGAAAGGCATCCGAATTTGTTCACTCCCTAAATCATTTAAAATTTTAACGGATAACTGATAACTATATCTGCGAACAAGCCATTGGCTCAAGAAACACGCGAATAATTTTAGATACCGTATTTGCGTATTGAGGATCACCTGACATTTTTTTCCAATCCGGGTGAGCTATAAAAGCTTTCCAGTTATTGTCCCTTTCCTCCATATCTTTAAAGGTGATCATATAAGTAAGACATGGAAGATCTTTGCCTGCAATTACTTCTCCAAAAAATACGGGATTAAGTTTTGTATTATAGAAAATATCAAACTCTCCTTCATTAAACATTTTGACCTTTCGTCGCACAGCATCATCGCTGTAGCCCTGGTAAATGCGCAATTCAAAAATTCTGGGATTTTTTGCAGGGACAATCATTTTTGGCAATCCGTCAAATGCCTGCATGAATGAAGATTCGTAACGGAAATAAACAGGCTTTTCAACTTTGTTGTAACTGTCGCTCATCTTCACATAGTCAGCATCTTTTGCCAGGGCTTCTTTGACACGTTCATAATCACTAAACGACGAGTAAGGAATAAAAAGATAAATTAATGGAGGTTCATTCTTACCTGTCTCCCGGAATACGCCAACATTCTGAACGCCATGCCTATTCAGCGCGGGAATGAGAGCGTCAGTAAAATATTTTTCTAAAGTAGGCAATGAGCCCATCGTTAATTCATATACACGTAACTCGTAAAATTCTTTGCTCTGAACCGTTGAAAGACTGGTCAGCGACAGACAGATTATCAGCGCAATGAAGATGAGTAACTTATTCATATTTCTATTCGATTTATTGATTTCAAGTTTACGGTTCTTCAGAATTTATCTTCTCACCACTCATGTACTCTTCACTTATTTTTCCATTCCAGTGTGTTGATCAAGTGCATGATCTCTTTCTTCATGTATTCAATAGCGGGTGCAAGGGAGTCGTTTTGAACTTTTGTGTTAAAATACAAAGCTCCCCGAATAAAATTTTGTGTTGAGTCCGTCATCGTAAATTGAAACTGACTTGGCACTTCTCCCTGAATTTCTTCAATCACCGCTGTTTTGCCACCCGGTGTTTTTACAATAGACTCATCAATTGCATACGCCTTTACCTGATGTTTTGAAGTGAGGCGATACGAATCATCAATAAATTCTTTCAAAAGCTGTTTGTTGTTATTCACGCTTTTATAAGTGATGTGAATGTTGGACTTTATTTCAGGATAATAGATCTCAATCCAGTAAGGGCCACGGATTCGTGATGTGTCTGGCAATAACCGGGCATAAACAGAATACTCAAAATCATACGGCAAAGTATCGGGAAGTGAACGATAAGAGGGCGCTGGTAAATTCAACCTGTTATACCCGATGGGTTTGGGAAGGTATTCACGTTGACAAGAAATCAGCAAGCAAACAATAAAAATTCCTAAGCCCGTTGAAATGGGCATTCTAAATACTTTCGTTCTTACTGACTTAAGATTCTTTATGTTCATGAACATGGACGCGAACCCGCTTCACTCGTTTTTTATCAACGGCTTCAATGACAAAAGTAAACTGTTCGAATGATATTTTCTTTCCTACACCAGGAAGTTCGTTGTTCAACTCAAGAATTAATCCTCCGAGCGACTCACTTTCTCCTTTAACCTCTTCAAATAATTCCGTTTCAATTTCAAGGTTTTTGCAAAAGTCAATAAGAGACGTTTTTCCTTCAAATACAAAAGTGTTTTCATCGATCTTCATGAAGATACCCGCGTCGTCATCAAATTCATCATTGATGTCGCCGATAATCTCCTCAATAATATCCTCTAATGTTATCAGTCCCAGGGTTCCTCCGTATTCATCAACAACCAGCGCAATATGTACGTGCTTCTTTTGAAAATCCCGAAGGAGTACATCAATCTTTTTGTTTTCCGGAATAAAAAACCCGGGGCGTATCAATTTCTGCCAGGAGAAATTTTCATCATGATCAATGAAAGGTAAAAGGTCTTTAATGTACAGGATGCCTTCAATTTTATCTATTGTATTTCGGAAAACTGGTATGCGAGAAAATCCGGATTTGTTGATATGATCCATCAATTCGTGAAAATTCATTTCAACATCAAGGGCAGAAATATCCACCCTTGAACGCATTACCTGCCTTACGGTAAGCAAACCGAAATTTGCAATTCCTTTAAGTATCTCACGCTCATCTTCCGTTGCTTCTTCACTTTCTGCCGCCAGCTCAAACGCCTGGTTTAAACCATCCACTACATTCTGATGAACTAAATTTTGTGCTCTCACTTCCATTCGCCTCCACGATGAAACAATTAGTGTAGAAACCGGTGAGAGAAAATTCACTATCACATTCCAAAAACCAACCGTACTTTTAGTAAACTCTAAATTTATCTGCGCCGCATACCTCCTGGGCATGATTACAGCAAACACACTAATCATCAAAGTTGAAATTAGTGTTATCGCACTTGTAACAATAGTATTCGAACTGTTATGATTGATAATTTCCTGGACCAGGAAAACAGTAACTGTAATAATGGCAACATTAATCAATACGCCAATTGCTATAAGGGTTGCAAACAATTTGCGTGGATCCTTAATCAGATCACTGATTGTTTTTTCCTTAACATTCGTACTGTTTACAAACCGTTGTAAATCGGTTGCCTTCAAAGTAAAGAATGCCCTCTCAGAAGCAGATACAAACGCAGAAATAACCAGCAATATCGCAATGGCAACAATGCAAAGTGACACGACCAAACCGTTGTCGAAAAAGATGGCTAACAGTAGCGCTTTACTGGGAGGCTCGTCCAATCAGGTGAAAATTAGTTAAACAATCAGAACGGAAGATCATCCGTGCTGCTATCCATTGGTGCACGCAAACTTTCCTGCGCGCTTCTTTCAGGAGTTGCAGAACTTGTACTCATCTCGCCACCCGAATTGTAACCTCCTCCGGGTTTAGTTGAAAGCATAGTCATGTTATCCCCTACCACTTCCGTTATGTAACGGGTAACGCCCTCTTTCTCCCAGGAACGGGAGCGAAGTTTTCCTTCAACATAAACCATATCACCTTTGTGAAGATAACGTTGAGCGATTTCAGCGAGGCCACGCCACAAAACTATGTTATGCCATTCTGTGACTTCTTTTTTCTCACCAGTTGTTTTGTCTTTATAGGATTCTGATGTGGCTAATGTAAAATTAGCAACTGCAACGCCGCTATCAAGGTTGCGGACTTCGGGATCTTTACCCAGGCGACCAACGAGAATTACTTTATTAACTCCTGACATATGTTTATTTATTTATTTTCCTTTGAATATACCACTGCAGATTGAGCATCTCTAAAACGCAATGACAGCATAGTTACGACAAAAATACCACTCTTCGCCTTAACTATAAAATATTATAATCGACAAGAAAGCGATGAATAAGGATGGGCTTAGGAAGGTTGATTACCTGATTTTTGGAATAAAATCTTAATCCGCTATCCTTGGGGATTATGCTTGAATCTTCAACTACAATAAATTTCGCATGAATATTTTGATGACTTAATACATGTTTGTATTGTCTGGATAAGAGAGAAGGAGATTTCCTCGCTAATATTTTTTTTACATCAGGATCAGCTAATATCTTTTCATAAGATTTGGAGCGTTTTGTCTCGACTTCCAAAAAATCATAAAGGCCTTTCCAGATATCATTGCCATTGCGCTTTTTCATAGCAATTCTCTTTTTGTTTGCGAGCACGAAATACGTTATGTACCTGTTCCTTGACTTTTTAGGTTTGCTTTTGACGGGTAGCGATAATTGTATCCCGGTTTTATAGGCCACACAAGAATGCTGAAAAACACATTGATCGCATTTTGGTTGTTTCGGCGTGCAATGTAAAGCTCCGAACTCCATCAAAGCCTGATTGTAGAGATCGGGACGAGACTTGTCAACTAAACTATTTGCCAAAACTTTAAAGAAGTTTCTCCCTTCAGGAAGCGAAATGTTTTTATCTATCCCAAAAACCCGGGACAAAACCCTATAAACGTTTCCATCAACAACAGCAACAGGTTCGTAGAAGGAAATAGAACTAATAGCGGCGGCAGTATATTCTCCTATTCCGGGAAGGGTCAAAAGTCCTTGAAAAGTTGTGGGAAACTTTCCCTGGTGATCTGACACAACAACTTTAGCGCATTTATGAAGATTCCGTGCCCTTGTATAATACCCTAACCCTTGCCACAATCTTAGGATTTCCTGCTCTTTTGCAATCGCTAAATCGTTTACGGTTGGATATCTTTCTATAAACTTTAAGTAGTAGGGCAGTCCCTGAACCACTCTCGTCTGCTGCAGAATGATTTCTGACAACCATATTTTATATGGGTCTTTGGTCTTGCGCCAAGGCAGTTTTCTATGGTTCTCTTCATACCATTCAACGAGTTTTAAAGAGAAATATCGGTTGTCCATCCCCTTGATAATCAGATTTTTTCAATATTGATTTTATAATCAACCAGCACAAATTAACTTTGGCGCTTTCTATTTTTTAAATGGGCAATTAAAAACTTTTATAACGTGACCAAAGCAGATATAATAAATGAAATAGCTGAAAAAACCGGTGTTGACAAAGCCGATGTTACGGCCTCTGTCGAAGCCTTTTTCAGTGTTGTAAAATCTTCCATGGCAAATGGCAATAACCTTTACATCCGGGGTTTTGGCAGCTTTATTAACAAAAAAAGAAAGCGGAAAATTGCTCGTAATATTTCAAGAAACACAGCCCTTGTGATTGAAGAACACTACATCCCCAGCTTTAAGCCTGCTAAAATCTTTGTCAATAAAATCAAAGCAAGTGAAAAGGTTAAAGAGATGGCCGAGAAGCAGCCCAATATTAAAGACATGGACGTTGATTAATTGATCAATGTGCTGATTAGCCAATGTAGTTTCTGCCATAATCCAAAAAAAAATTATTTCAAGTTAATTCGCTAATTGGCTGATCGGCTAATCAGTCAAATTAATTCCTACCTTCGCGAAATTTCTATGCTAAGGAATCGCATCATTTTAATTGCTGTAAGTGCAGTGCTGGTCTGGTTGATTTTCAAATTGCCGAAGGTGGTAGTTGATAATGAAACAGGGTCGGTAACAGACAGCGCGGCGGTAGCAGCATCGAAAGGACATAACAGCGCTTCCGCCGATCTCAAAAGTAAAATCTCCGCCCTTAGGGCTAAATATCAGGCAGTCACCGAAAAAGAAAAAAGTGCTATCTTTGCCGACTCTTTGGCAATCCGCTATAAGGAAGCCGGCATATTTGACAGCGCTGCCTGGTTTGCCGAAGATGCAGCAACGTTCTTTAACACAACTGAAAGTTGGATCAAAGCTGGTGATCAGTATTATCAGGCTTTTACATTTGCCGTAGATGAGGCTAAGCAAAAGGCACTGGCAACAAAAGCACAAGAGCTTTACACTAAGGTGTTGGCGATTGAGCCTGGAAACCTGAATGTAAAGACAAGGTTGGCCATGACTTATATAAGCTCACCAACGCCTATGAAAGGAATTGTAATGCTTCGTGAGGTTCTGGCAGAAGATCCACAAAATAAGGAAGCCTTGTTTAGCTTAGGAATGCTCTCAATCCAGTCAGGTCAATATGATAAGGCTGTTGAGCGGTTTGAAGAGCTCGTTAAAATTGATTCAACCCATCTTCAAGGGCAACTTCTCCTGGGAGTTGCTTTATTGAATAATGGAGAAAAGATAAGGGCAAGAGAACAGCTCGAAAAAGTAAAACGAATGGATAACGACCCTGCGGTTCAGGCCGAAGTGGATTCTTATCTGAAGGATTTAAAATAATTTTGTTCAACAAATCCCCGTCAATTGACGAGGTGTAAACCAAAAAATTACTATGCCAAGTGGAAAGAAAAGAAAGAAGCACAAAATGGCAACGCACAAGCGTAAGAAGCGTCTCAGAAAAAACAGACATAAGAAGAAATAATTAAGAAGGACAGAAATGATCTGTCCTTAGTCTATACACATAAAATTTTTTTTCGTTTTGAGTAATGAATTGATCATTAATGGAACTCAGGACGGATGTCGTATAGCCCTTCTAAAAGATAAGACGCTTGTAGAATTCCACCAGGAAGAAAAAGGAAGCAAATTTACCGTTGGAGACATTTACCTTGGAACTGTTAAGAAAGTAGTCCAGGGACTTAATGCAGCATTTATCGACGTTGGTTACGATAAAGATGCTTTCCTACATTACCTCGACTTAGGTCCGCAATTCAGTTCGTTGCAAGTATTTACGAAACTGGTTCGCTCCAAAAAGTTGAATGGTACTCGGCTGGACAAATTCAGACTTGAACAGGACATCGACAAGCATGGCAAGATTGCACAGCAATTAACGAAAGGCCATGTTCTTCCCGTTCAAATTGTAAAAGAGCCAATTTCTACGAAGGGCCCGCGATTATCCTGTGAGTTATCCCTTGCCGGGAGGTACATTGTATTAGTACCTTTCTCTAACGTGGTAAGCGTTTCAAAAAAAATTACCAGCAGCGATGAGCGTAAACGTCTTCTTCGCCTCATGCAATCTATCAAGCCTGAAAACTTCGGTGTCATTATCCGCACGGTAGCAGAAAACAAAGAAGTTGCTGAACTGGACCGCGATCTTCGAAACCTGGTGAAAACCTGGGAAGATGGTATGACCCGGTTAGTAACTGCTAATCCCCGTGATAAAGTCATTGGAGAGATCAGCAAAACCTCAGCCCTGCTGCGCGATCTTCTGAATGAATCTTTTGATAATGTCATCATCGATGACAAGAAGATATATGAAGATATACGAGCCTTCATTAAAACTATAGCGCCTGATAAGGAGAAGATTGTAAAATTCTATAACGGAAAGGTTAAGATATTCGAACAGTACGGCATCGAGAGACAGATCAAGTCTGCTTTTGGTCAAACGGTAAGTCTTCGCGGTGGCGGTTATTTGATCATTGAGCACACAGAAGCGCTTCATGTTATTGATGTAAACAGCGGGAATAAATCAAACCGTGAAGAGAACCAGGAAACTACTGCTCTGTCAGTAAACCTGGAAGCTGCCCGGGAAATTGCAAGACAATTACGCCTTCGTGATATGGGTGGTATTATCGTGATCGATTTTATCGATATGAAGAGTATCGATAACAAGAGGATCATTTATAAAACCATTAAAGATGAGATGGCTGAAGACAAGGCCAAGTTCACCATACTTCCTCTGTCTAAATTCGGGTTGATGCAGATAACGCGCGAGCGTGTTAGACCTCAGATGAACATTGCTACGAAAGAGGTTTGCCCGACGTGTAACGGTACAGGTAAAATTTCAGCTTCAATCCTGGTGTCTGATCTAATTGAGAAAAATATTGAACATCTTTTGACCAAGCAAAATGAAAAGGATTTGATTCTTGCTGTTCATCCCTACCTCCACGCTTATTTTACGCAAGGATTTATTTCACAACGGATGAGATGGTATTTTAAATACAAACGCTGGGTGAAAATGGAGAAGGATACTTCACTAGCCATAATCGAATTCAAGTTTTTAAATAAAGAAGGTGAAGAAATTCAACTAAACTAACCGAACAAAACAAAAATGGCCAGTGACAAGCTGGCCATTTTCTTTTTAGTGGGATTGATTTTAATCTATTTATCTCGACTTACAAATTTTTCCGTGTGTTGTTTTCTTCCCTGACCGGAACCTGTAGATATACATCTGGCCATCCAGGTCTGCACATTCAACTTTATAATGTTCACCTTTATTAACCCGTCCGCGGAAAACATCTTTTACATGGTGACCGCGTGAATCAAATATCTCGATACAAGCATCTTCATCACGATCAGCTTTCCACTCGAAGCAAAGTTTTTCTTTGAAGGGATTCGGATATGCTTTACACACTGGTGCGTTATCGTCATCATTTCCTCCATCATCACCATTATCATCATCGCCGTCATCACCACCATTGTCATCGGGATCTTCAGGCGGTGTTGTTTGATCTTTACATGTATTGACTTTATACTCGCAAGTCTGCGTACAACCATCTTTGACAATAGTCAGTTTAATTGTTGCTGAACTATTAGCACCACCTGCATTATAGGTTATTGAAGAACTGGTCGAACCTCCGGTTAAAGCCCATTGTCCGTCAGAACTTTCGATAGTCCATGAATAGCTATCTGCGCCTGCAACTGAAGTATTCAATACATTTCCCGTTGAGCTGCAGGTAATTTCACTGGCAGGTTGATTGATAAGACAGCTCCACGTAGGGCTGCCTGCCACTTGAATTTCTTTTACAGTAGAACATCCATTGGCATCGGTTATTGTAACAGAATAGTTTCCTGTTTGAACGTTTGTCAGGTCTTCTGTTGTGGCTCCGTTTGACCATTGATATGTATAAGGTGCTTGTCCGGAGGAAACGGTTATATCAATATTAAAATGTCCCTGTGCATTACATTGATCATTAGTAATAGTCACTGATGATGTGATTCCCGTTGGATCCGAAATAACATAAGCGAGGTCACGGCTACACCCGGTAGCATCCGTTACTATTACAGTATAGATACCCGGTGTAAGACCTGATATGCTATTTCCTGTTGCTCCATTCGACCAAACGTATACATAAGGTGCAACACCATTAACCGGTGTGAGCATTACGGAACCTCCCTGCGAACTTCCACAAGCGGGCTGGACAACTTGCTCGCTCACCTGGAATGATTTATTTGTTACACTTATACGAACTGTGCTTGTACATCCGGCGGCATCAGTCACTGTCACGGAATAAAGTCCGGAAATAAGTCCTGCAATATCTTGTGTCGTTGCATTGTTAGACCATACATAGGTATATGGCGCTGTTCCGCCTGTAACTATCAAGTCAATTGCACCGGATGCATCATCGAGGCAGCTCGTTTGAGTTACTGCATGTGTTAATTTAAGTGTATTGTTTTCCTTAATAACAAGGGCGGTCTCATCTGTACATCCATTGCTGTCTTTAACGGTTACCCTGTATGTTCCAGGTCCAATATTTTGAAGATCTTGAGTCGTAGCTCCATTCGACCATTGATACGTATAGGGTTCTGTTCCTCCGCTTACCGTAATATCAATTGCGCCGTTTGCTTTACCGCAGCCTGCCATTACCGTCGAAGACGTCAACGTCAATGAAGTATGATTAGTAATTGTAAAAGAAGAGTTTTCTTCACATCCTTTCTCGTCTTTAACAGTCACACTATATTCTCCGGCTGAAAGAGAATTCAGGTCTTCAGTCATTGCGCCGTTGCTCCAAAGGAATGTGTATTTACCGCTTCCTCCTGTAACCGTTAAATCCACGGAAGCATTTTTTCCTCCGCAGCTCTCATTGGTTATTACACCTGCAATTTCAATTTTGGCTGGTTCAGTTACTGTTCCTTTTAATGTAAGTTCCTTACCATTCGCATCCTTCACAATTACTTCATAAGAACCTGATGGAAGATTAGATATTGATTGAGTTGTTGCTCCTGTTGACCACTTATATGTATAAGGTTCTTTGCCTTCCGTGATCTTTACAGAAAGCGACCCGTTTTTAGCGCCAAAACAAGTAATATCAGTCTTAGTGAGCGAAGCTTTTAACTCAACGGCTGGTGGCGGTTGAGGGGCGGGACAAGAGTTTTTTAGCTTATCGTAAAAAATACAATCATTGTCAGTTCTGTACGCAACGATAGGATAGCAACATCCCTCCTCTGTAGAACACTTATTGTTTCCTTCCAGGCAAACACGAAATGAAACCGTAAAGCTCTGTAAAGAAGTTTTCCCAAAATCAGGTATATTTTTAACTATTAATCCGGTAAGGCCGGATTTTTTGTCTTGTCCATATTCCATCGTCCAGTTTTTTGAATTAGTTGCCTTAGAAATTTTCCCGCAGGAAACAGCAACTACATAACGGGACAGAGGATGGGCGCACTTGCTTTTTTCGAATGTAACTTTCAGTTTATAGTCGATACATCCATTATCCTTCAATTCAGCCTTCACCACCTCTGTGGAAAAACCATTGTCTCCGCATCCGCGGTTGTTGTTATGGTATTGGGCAGATACTTTGTAAGAAAATACTAAACAAAAAACAATCAACGCGTAAAATCCTCTTTTCATAAGCCACCTCGTTTAGTTGGCTCTATATTCCCGATAATGAGGATGAATTGAGTTGCGGTTCGGTTGATGTCAGATTAGTGCGACAGATGCATCCTTACAGCGTTGGATTACTGGGTGTGGAGGTTACTAAAAAAAGCCTCAATACATTGTTGCATTAAGGCTCTAAAGATGTGTGGCGCTGTTAATTTAATTTTTCTTCTTTAACAGGTTCTGGATTTTCTTTTTGGCATCTTCTTCCACTTTTTTCTTTACATCGTCTGCTTCTGATGATGCCGTTTTAGTTGTATCCGTCGCTTGCGTATTATCGCTCCTGACAGAGTCTTTACCAAAAATTGACTTAACGTATTTTTCTGCTTCCGTTCCTTTCACAGCTTCCTGAATGGCCTTTTGCCCCTCTTCTTTGGCTACATTGATTGCGGCTTGTTTCGCTTGTTCCTTTTGTTCGTCTGCAACAAGATTAAATTTGGGTTCTTTGTATGAGCCTCCCAATCCTATAGTAAGCGGTATTATATCGGTGGGGTTATTGGCTCCCGTGTTCTTATTAATAAATGACTGTACTTGTGAGCCTACCTTGCCTGCCGGAACATCCATTTTTAGAGAATAATCTATTGAGCCATCCAATCCCGTGCTGCCACTGACAGCCGTTTTGTAATCTCCGAATTTTACATCAAAAGGTTTCACGCTAAGACGCCCGTCATTAATTTTCGCAGACATCAATACATCTTTAAGCGAAACATTTTCTGTGTCTTCAAGTTTTGTAAGCGAAGTCACACCAGAAACTATTTTTGATTGTGTAAGGGTAGCTTGTGCAATTTTTATTAAACCGTCACCATTTACAGTTTTCATGTTGGGTGACATATTTGGTAAAAGTTCTCCGCTGATTTTAAAATCAGTTGAAAAATTCCCGGCAACCAATCCTGCGATGGGTGCGTACGTTTGAACAACTGTGAATGAATTAGCAGCTTGCTGAATTGAAAGGCTTTCAATCTTTAATGCAAAATCATACCTGGGATGATTTATATCTTGTGTATTGTAAGCTCCATTAACCACAAATGCACCGCCCAGCATATTAAACTTTAATCCATTCAAATTTGCAATACCATTTTTAACAATGATATCACCTACAGCATTTGTAATTTTAAAGTCCATCAATTGAACTGATTTGATGGATGACTTCAAAACAAAATCAATGTCAGTTGGTACAGGAATTACGCCATACGATGTAGTATCTGCAGTGGCTTCTCCGGTATCTGTCATAAACTCATTCAGGTCAAGGCGATTTGAATTGAAGTTCACAACACCTTTAATCGTTTCACCTTTGCCAAAAACATAGCCGAGATAATTCAAGATCGATCCATTAACATTGAAATCACTCTTACCTATTGTGCCATCCATTTTTTGCAGCTCAATTTTCTTTGGATCGAACACCATGCTAGCCTGTGCAATAGCAACAGCATAAGGCAAATCTTTTGTAGTATACTTAAACGATGCTAACGATGCGGTTCCGCTGGTTGGTAATCGATCGTATCTTTCAGCCTGCAAGTCTGAGTACTTTCCTTTCGTTGCTATATCTGCTTTTACTTTACCGGCAAGGTTCATTCCGTCTACCGGGAAAATCTTTGTGATCTTTTCAAGATCGAGACCTCCGTTAACTTTTAAATCCCAGGTATAATCTACCAGGTCACGGAGAGTTAAATCTGCTGTAAACTTTTCGCCATCCATCAACATAGAAAAATCTTTCACAACAATTTCTGTTTCCTGCATCTTACCTGATGTGTTCTTAACGGTTGACTGGAAATGCAAATCCTGAAGCGGTAAAGGAAAGTCTTTCGATTTTACATAGCCATTAGTAAGCGACATGTTTGCATTAATAGCTGGCATAATATTTTTAACTGAATCATAAACGCCTTTTGCTTTTAGATCAATAAGGTAGTTTCCTTTCATTTCCAGGCCTTCCATCGGAAACATTTTAGTTAACTCCGCCAGGTTTAGCTTAGCAACCACGTTAGCATCCATTCTATAGTCACGAAGGTTTTCAATGATTGCTTTTGCATCCAGAGGATTTGAACCGAAGTCCATGTGCAATTGCTTGAGGTTGATGAAGGTGTTTTCAATTACTCCATCTTTATTATCAACCAGAAGCTCGAGATTAATATTATTTACCGGCGTAGGAAGATCAGGATATTTGAACATGGCATCCTTCACATTCAGATTAACATTGAATGCCGGCATCTGCTTGTCGCTATATGTTCCTTTCACAAATCCATTGAAAGTAAGATCTCCTTTTGTTTCTATGTTATTAAAACCTGATGTGTACATTCCTGGTACAAGCGATAACAAACTCTTGAATGAATTTTCAGGACTCTTATAATTGATGTCCATATCAAAATCATTCTCATTCATTTTGAACCAGCCATCGAAGCTTAGCGCAAAGTCATTGATCCTGGCTGAGTTCTCCTTGAAAGTGTAAAGTGTGTACCCTTCACTGATTCCAATTGTTGCATCAATTTCGACGTGCTTGTCGGTAAGGTATTCAATTCCATCATAAGATGTAGAAACTGAATCAACTGTGGTTTTTGTTTTTAAATCAAAAACATCCTGGGAAAAATCACCACTACCCGAATGATTCATTCCTTTTAATATAAGTTTATAGGGAAGAGATAAATCATCATACGTTACATCGCCATCAACAATCTCCCAGTGATCAATTCCAAAAGAAAAATCTCCGGATTCTTCCGTACTCACCGTATCGGCTGACGGCATTGCTATGTCCCAATTCGCACGACCATCCGCCAGCACTTTAATATTGATTACGGGTTTAATGAGGGAGATACCCTTAACCCTGATCTCATCTCCAAAAATCAAATCCTTAAGATTCACTTCTACTTCAAATTTCTGCGTTGCGAAAAGAACCTGTCCGGCAAATGGCTCACGATTTATCACTCCAAGGTCCTGAAGTTCAACAGTGATGTTGGGAAAATTTTTGAAAAGCGTAAGGTTGAACTTGTCCACATCGAACAACACATCAGCATTTACTGACTTAGCCAGTTCTTTATCAACGGCTGCTTTTATATCATCTTTAAAAAGAACGGGAACAAGGAACGCTGCCAGAAGAATCAGTGCAATCAATCCTCCCAACGAAATAGAAATCCACTTCAATGCTTTCATATCTGTATTTCACTTTTTAATAAACTCCAGGGAATATTTTTGTATACGAGTATTCTCCGTAAAATATTATACCATTTATCATTCAAAAATTGGTGCCTGATAATCAACAAATTTGATGCCTCAGACAAATCCACATTGTAGATGAACATCCCCAAAGACACTCACATCTACAATAAAAAATTGGTTATCACGTGCAAAGTTAACTAACCCTAATCTGAAAATTTGGCCAATCCAACGACAAAGGAAGGAGATTAACGGTAAAAAAGCTTTAAAAAAATTTTTAGCAGTTTTTGAATTCGCATTGTATAAGGTGGGTAAAGAATTTTCACTGAAGTAAATCCACTTCTCTGTTTCAATACAGGCTTCTCATTCGAGAAGGCGAGAAATCCTGAATACCCATGCGCCTTGCCAATACCACTTGTATTTACTCCCCCAAAAGGAAGGTTGTGATGCAAAAACTGGATGGAACAATCATTAATACAGACTCCGCCTGAACTGGTATTCTTCAGGATTAATTCTCTTTCATTTTTAGACTGGCTGAACATATAAAGTCCAAGAGGCTTAGGCAAGGAATTTACCAATTCAATTGCCTCATCAAGTTTGGAAAAAGTGCGCACTGGAAGAATGGGGCCAAATACTTCTTCCTGCATCACTTTTGATGACAGGGAAACATTTGCAAGAATACTTGGATAAAAGGAATCTGTGGATGCATCAGGAATCTCATTAAGCGCAACCGAAGCACCCTTATCAATAGCGTCTTTCATTAAATCATTTAGCCTGTCAAAATGTTTCTTGCTTACAATTTTTGGAAAGGAACTTTTATCAGCAAATGAGTCGCGTGTAAAATGAATGAGTCGTTCAATAAATTTTTCTGCAATAGAATCTTCAACTAAAACATAATCTGGCGCCACGCAAGTCTGGCCGGCATTTACAAATTTACTTACGGCAATCCGCTGGGCAGCATCGTCAAGTTTGGCAGTACGCGTAACAATTGCCGGCGATTTTCCTCCTAATTCTAATGTCACTGAAGTGAGATTCTCTGCCGCTGCTCTCATAACCAATTTCCCAACTTGTGGTGAGCCTGTAAAAAAAATGTGATCGAATGGAAGTTTTAATAATTCAGTGGAGACCTCAACGCCGCCCTCTGCAACAGATACAATTGAAGGATCAAATATTTCTTTTGCCATCCGCTTAATCTCTGATGAGACATGCGGAGTCAACTCTGATGGTTTCAGTATAACTGTATTACCTGCTGCAAGGGCTGAAACAAGCGGACTTATGCAGAGGCTGAAAGGATAATTCCACGGAGAAATAATCAGACATACACCCTTTGGCTCATAATGAATGGAGGAACGCGTACCAAGCATTTCGACTGTTGCGTCAACTGGTTTGGGTTTTGTCCATTGATCAAGATTCTTGATTGCGGCTTTTATTTCATTGAGTACGTATAGAATTTCAATGGCATCAAACTCAATTTCCGGTTTCCTGAGGTCAGCATAAACAGCGGCCTGGAGTTGACCATTGTTTCTATGTATCCAATCCTTCAAAGCTTTCAACCGGCCTTTTCGATTTTCGATTTTTTCACTTCTTAACTCAATCGATTTTTTTCTGAGCGTAGAGAAGACCTCTTTAATAGCAATCCTTGATTGATCTTCTATTAGTGCTTCCATATTGAAAGTTAGTGAATTCCGTAAAGTGGGTCTAAACATTACCCTAATGTTATCTTAACCTTGCCAAAGTTTACGGAAATGTTAAATTTGTTAACGTTTTATTAACATTGGCGTAACATGAGGGTTTGGACTATAATCGTGTTTTATTTTTTACCGATAGTGGTTTGGGGTCAGCATTACGAAACCAGTCCTGATCGTTTTAAGATTTACCTGCAAAAGTATTTGGAAACCAATTCAGAGCTGACAGCCTCTTCTGAAAATCTAATTTCATTTGTCGGAAAACTAAATGAAAAGAGAACACTAAAAAGTGATTCCGAATTTTTGAGATTAATCTTTACTAAAATTCACAGCAAATTCCTCAAGCAATATCATGACTATGTTCCCTTTGATGAATTGCTTACCTCGGGAAAATATAACTGCCTTACAGGTACAACGCTCTACGCACTTGTGTTAGATCATTTTGAGTTTGACTATAAAGTAATTGAAACCAACTATCATATTTTTCTTTTGGTGAACACCAGGCAAGGAAGGGTTTTGCTTGAAGCGACAGATTCACAGTCCGGATTTGTTAACAATGAAAAAATGATCGAAGGGAGAATAAGCCAATACAGGCAAAATAAACTTGTTGAAGCATCTTCAAATAAATCATACTATCACTTTAAATTTGACCTCTACAACGAGGTTGATCTCAATGAACTGACAGGACTTCTCTACTACAATCTTGCAGTCAGTGCTTTTAACCGGCATCAAATTGACCAATCTATAAGTCTGCTTGATTTGGCGGCTACCTATTATTCGTCAGAAAGAATCGAAGAATTTTCCCGCGTAATTCTTTTGACACTCGTTCATAGCAACCTGGAAAATGCCGCTAAACAAACTTACCTGAACAAGGTGAAGTCAATAGGAAGGTCTGCAATTTTTTGATTAAAACTAATTCTGCAAAATTCTTAATTCAACGCGACGGTTTATTCGATGCGCTTCAGGTGTATTATCACGTGAGAGAGGAACAGTTGCCCCAAACGCTTTAGTCTGAATTCTCTTTGATTTAATTCCGCGGGAAACCAGGTATTCCTTTACTGCCTCCACACGCTGCCTGGAGAGTTTCATGTTTTCTTCCGCATTGCCTTGATAGTCGGTGTGACCTTCAAGTTGTATGATCATATCATCATTTTCAGTCATCATTTCTACAACCAGGTCTAATTCCGGATATGACTCCGGACTGATCCTGGATTTACCTACCTGAAAGATCAAATTGTTAAGCAGCATCACCTCTCCTGCTTCATGCTTCCCGCCCGGTCCAATTACAAGTTCTATGTTTTTAATAACCCTGTTTTCGGAATTGGCCTCAGAAGGATCAAGCATATATTTCGCAGGCATAAAGCCACGGGCCTCAACTACAATTGAATACTTATCACCATTAAACATCGGAAAGGAAAACTTATCACCGCTTATCATACCTACGATGTTACCATAAGGGAGGCTCTTGTAGGTAATCTTTGCAGAAATAGGTTGTTGTGTTTCCGCATTTGTAATGTTGCCTTCAGCATGTGTCAACGTATCTGCACTTTGTGACCAGACTGAATTGGCAACGGAAAAAAATAGTAAGATGATAATCAAAGGCTTCGTCACCATAGAAAATACATTACTTAAACTTATTTACATTTTTGCAATTTTAAATTCCACCCTGCGATTCTTCTTTCTTCCGCTAACGGTATCATTACTTTCAATTGGATTACTTTCTCCAAAGAATTTCACAGATAGCCTTCCCTTGTCAATGCCATGATCAGACAAATACTTTGCCACAGCATTAGCCCTTCGTTTGGAGAGTTCCAAATTGTAATTTTCCGGACCTGTAGCATCCGTATGCCCTGAAACTTCCACGTGTATAGTTGCCTTATCATTCATAATTTTAATCATTCTGTCCAACTCAGGGTAGGATTCTGGCTTTAACACGGATTTATCAAAATCAAAAAATACATTGTTCAACACAATGCTCGCATCTTCTTCAATAGTAGCCACTTTGATTGGATCAAGATTAAAATCTCTGTCAATGACACGATCTTCCGTTATTCCTGTCAGGTCGAGATTCTGACTTTCGGACATTCTATCAGGAGCTTCAGCACGGATTCCATAAAGTTTACCGGCAGGTAACGTGAGCTCATACTCTCCTGTTGCCGGGTTTGATTGGGAAATTCCGGATTCAAGACCATCGGGGAGGCGCTCATATATGATCTTAGCACCTAAAGGTTGGCCCGTTTCGCTATCAATGATTTTCCCTCTAACCGTTACCCAAGGTTCAGGGCTTCGCAGAATAGGAAGCTTGACACGGAAAATATCAGTATTGTTTTCTGTCACTCCCCTGGAATAATAAGCAAATTCGCTGTAGGCGGGAATATTAAAGAAGAGATCCTCTAATGGCGAGTTAATATCCGGTCCCAGATTTTCTGGTTCAGACCAGTTCGTCCATGTATCATCCATCCTTCTGCTCACATAAATATCACTGCCACCATATCCACTAAAACCGTTTGAAGAGAAATATAGAGTCTTGTCGTCTGAAGCAAGAAAAGGAGCTGATTCTTCACCAGCGCTGTTTAAAACATTACCAAGATTAAGGGGCTCAGTCCATGTGCTGTCATTTTGCAAAAAGCTTACATAAAGGTCACGATCACCCTCTGAATCCTCCCGTTCCACAGACATGAGCAGTGTCCTCCGGTTATTAGTGAGAAAAAAGTTAGCTTTTTCGCTAAAATTATATTCGTTTTTGATTTCCATTGGCTTTGGCTTTGACCATGTACCGCCAACGTTAGAACTAACCGATACCCCAGCCATCATCTTTCCATTGGCCAGGTATTTATTCCCCAAAACAATAATTGCCGATTTACCATCCGGGGTAACAGCATTAATTGAATTCATAAAGTTTGGCCCGGGTGTATTGAACTCTCGCATGTTCTGCGCTAACTGCCATTGACCATTATTGTCTAACTGAGAATACCAGATATCTTCATCATCCTTTACGCCGCCAACATTTTCAGGATGGTTTTTGCGACTGAAATAAAGCGTTTTGCCATCCGGGCTTAACAATGGATTTAGTTCGCTTACATTGCTATTCACATTTTCATCCAGCGCTTCTATAATGATTCCGGAAGCAAGCAATTGAGGCTTGGGTATATCGGCAATAATGGGATAGTTTGAGTCTGATATAGCCACAGCATCTATAGCAAAATAGTCAGGAAGTGCAGCTCCATCGAATTCCAACTTCACTGCCGCAACTTTGTACTCAGTCTGGTCTGTAAAGATGTTCAGCATCCTGCCTTTTAACGGAACGGACTGAGGATTTAACACGCTGAGTTCGTATTCCTTCCCAAATTCATCATATGCAAAAACCTTGTAAAGGGCGCTCGGATTATGTGATTCTGCAATGGCAATCTGGCGGATTGAGATAGGTCTTTCAAAACCAACTTTAATAAACTCTTTTCTTTTCGGACGGTCGGGGCTCCAAGCGTTAGGACTTGGTCCGCCGACAGGTAAAACATTGGGTTTGCCTAGTATCTGCTTAGCGGAATATTGAATAGGTGTAAGCTCAGATGAGACCTCAACGACAGTGCTAGCCCATTGAACCTGTTGGGCCATGACAGTTGAGGTAAGACTTATAACCAGTAAGAGAGGTAAATACTTTTTCATGCCTGCACGAATTACGATAATAAACTTACTCAAAAATTAAGAATTGTTGTTGAAAGAGCTCATTAAATAAGCAAATCCAAGTCATTAACACTCAAATAAAGTTTATTGTTATTGGGCAGTCTACTCAAGCGTGTGTTTGTTGTAAAGCAGAAACCCCAGATGAAGCAATACACCCAGTTGATTTTGCTCATCATCATAATAGTTGAGGCTTAAGCTTAGGGGGCCAATAGGTGAATGATGCACTAAGCCAACGGATGCAGCAAGGTATACCTGAGAAAGGTCAGCGTTTTTTATTGCTTCCTGGTCATCACTCTCAGACAGGTAATCAAAGGGTTTGAAAATGTATCCCTCCAGTCGTAAATCAAGTTTGCTACGAAGCGTAAAAACATTCCGTACCCCACCTCCTATATAATTAAATGAGCGAAAGTTTTCGAGCAGTAGTGTTGGACTATCTTGTAATGGACGGAAAGCCGGAGCATTTATTATCGTACCAAAGTAATTTTGAAATGTGGTTTGATTAGAAAAAACAGCATCTACAAAGTAACCGGGACGGTAAAAGCCTTTTGAAAAGTATTGTTCTGCCGAAAATCTGATCCTGAACCATTGATGATCTGCTATCATAGCTTGTTCACGCACCGATGTATTGCCCGGCTGGTAATTTTCTTCAAGATTAAAATAAGACGCCGCTAAAGTTATGGCAGATCCTGAAGATGGATATTGTTTTCGATTTAAGCTATTTGCACTAAGCTTTACTGTAGTCTGCATCCCTTTGAGTTGAAGCCTATCCAGCGTATCTGTGCTAACAAAACCACCATCGTTTGAATACCGATCCGTATTGCTGAATCCTTCCATTGTAATTACGGCTTTAAATCGATCGCTAACAGGCCACCCAAAATCAATTGCTAATTGTCTGTTAACTCTTCGCAAAACCGTTGAGCTGACATCCTGGAAGAGGTCTTCATTTTTCAGGTAGTCCCAACTGTTAACCGCAACGTGAGGCTCGATGTAAAACTTTGTAATAAAGGGATTGTCAATGCGAACATTAGCTGAGGCGCTCTTGTAAAAACTTCCCGTTTGAAATCCTACAAAAGAGTGAACCAGCGACTTATTGAAATAATAATAGTTAAGGCCCAAATAAATATTACTGATATCGCGCGTTGCAATTACGCCTCCAAAATCTACAAGAAAATTTCGTTGCGGTCTGCGCGAAAGGAGAAGAGCAAATTTATTGTCAACTGTGTCAAAAAGTATATTCGGAAAAACATTAGCGAAATAGTCTTCAGAGACAAGTTCAAAGTATCCTTTTGATATATCCCGCCGGTATAAAGGCCGTGGCCTGTTAGGATTGATACCGAATACTCTGTTGATGTACTTTTTTTGCTTTTCATTAAAACCTTTGAATACGATTTCATTAAATTCGAATGGATAGCTTTTGTTGGAAAAGTTGTTCCGCTTAACATAAACTTCATCACAACTGACTCTCCTTTCTATTTTTGCTTTAATCTCATCGATCTGTCTTAGCGTTTGAACATACCCGCTATCGATTAAGCTCTTTGCACGTTCAAAATTAAAAGAAGTATAACCCGTCACATTTGGCTGAATGTAAATACTCTCTGGTCCAATATCCCGTGGATCGGATTTATCAAGCAACATATAGATGAGGGAATTGGATATAAGCTTATCATCGTCATCGTAGGGATATTCTTCAAAAACTTTTGTAGAAACATTTACCCCGATGATCACGTCAGGATTAAATTCTTTTTTAGCAACATCAACGGGAAAATTGTTATAGACACCTCCGTCAAATAAATACTTGCCATCCACCCGAATGGGATTATAAAAGAAAGGTACAGTTTGCGTTGCCCTTAATGCGTTACTCAATAAGCCCCTGGAAAGTATAACTTCATTTTGTGTAAAAATATCTGCAGCCACAACGCGAAGTGGAACAAAGAGGCTGTCAAAATTATTTTTAGAAATAGCTGAAGCCTGAGCAAACTGTTCCGTCAGCGCAAAATTCAAAGATACATCGCTGGCCAGGCTTGAATTAAACTGAATATTCAAAGTAGAGTCAAGGGCAAGATCTAAGCGTAAGAAGCCGGGGTTCGGATTACTTTTGTGGTAAAAATAGTTGTAACCTTCTTCTGGAAATCCTTTCACCCATCGAAGAAATTTTTCAGAAGTAGCTATTTCTTCTATTTGATCCGGACTCACTCCAGCGGCATACATGCCACCAACAATACCCCCCATTGAAGTTCCAACGATGTAGTCAACCGGAATATCATTTTCCTCAAGTGCTTTGAGTACACCAACGTGTGCCAGTCCTTTTGCCGCTCCGCCACTTAATACAAGCCCGACGCGTTGACCGAAAAGGTTGGTAGAAAATAAAATTAAAACAATGGGTAAAAAATGTTTCATTATATCGAGCACCTGCAACTACACCTTAACAAAAAGTTAAGAGAAAAATTGCCGTAATCTCTGAAATAAATGAAGACTTATTGAAGTGAAGCCATCGGGTCTTCCTGAAGTTCAGGAACAGGAATTAAATTCAAGCGGCTTGTTAATTCTACCTTAACCTTTTCAAATGATGATACGAATTCTTTTTTAATTGGTTCAGATGGAGGGAGCTCTACCTGAAGAGCATCTACCTGAACACCATTCTTCCAAAAACGATAGCAGAGGTGTGGGCCGGTAGCAAGACCTGTACTGCCAACATATCCAATAATTTGTCCTTGCCTTACGCGCGTTCCCGCCCTCACGCCTGGGGCAATACCAGACATATGAAGGTATTGTGTCGTGTATGTTCCGTTGTGCTTAACCTTTACGTAGTTTCCATTGTTTGATTTGTACTGAGCCTCTTCAACAGTACCATCACCCACTGAACGGATAGGTGTACCGGTAGGGGCGGCAAAGTCTGTTCCCAAATGCGCTTTGTAAACTTTAGTTACAGGATGAAAACGTCTCCCCGAGTAGCGTGAACTGATACGAGTGAATTCAATAGGATATTTTAATAAAGCTTTACGCATGCTTTTTCCTTCTTCATCAAAAAAGTCAACGCCCTCTCCCTGATCAAATGGAAAAGCATAATATGGAGTATTAAAATGTTCAAAGTAAACAGCGCTGATCCTGTTTATTCCGACTGAAACTCCTTCAACTTGCTTCTCTTCATAGATCAACTTAAACTTATCACCTTTTTGCAGGCGTTGAAAATCAACTTGCCAGGCAAAAATATCTACGAACTTATTGGTTAGTTCATGGGATATGCCAAGCGCTTCTATCGTTTCTGATAAATTAAATTTAATCACTCCGGAAATGCTTTTTTCAACTGTGGAAACTTCTCGCTTACACAAATCAACTGAAAGAGAATCATCAAACTTTAAAACCACATATTCAATAGGATTCGGTTCATAGACAAGTGCTTTCACTGTTCGCATAGAATCCTGACGGCATATCAGCGTGTACTTTTTATCGGGTGCTATCTTTCTTACATCAAAAATTTGTCGTGAAACAGAAGAAAGATCATTGATGAGTTTTGCAGGCACTTTGTATTCGGTAAGGATATCGCCAAGAAGTTGGTTGCGCTTGATCTTGTCTTCAATAAGTAAGTAATCATCAACGATCATTCCGTACAGAACCTTAGGTTCTTTAATAGAAATGTCAACATGAACAGAGTCATTTTGGTCATCATCATTTTTTGTAAGAACATTGCTACTTCTGTTGAGAACCAGAATGGCAACCAATACTACTACGGCAGAGAAGAAAATGGAGACCGGTTTGAGGGGCAATTTTTTCATTTGTCTAAAATCAAAAAGTTTTTACGTTCAAAAAATTAAGCTCTGCAAGTTATTACTGGTTTCCCAAAAAATTGGCGGCCAGTAACTTTAGTTTAAAAAATGTAAAATTTCAACCTTGCGTTTAAGTCAAGTAACTCAAATATAGACCATTAACCTTAAAGTCCAAATTGAAAATACACTTGGTCGAATTCTATGACGTTTAGTTTCCGTAAAGTTGCTTGTACTTTGATTTTCCTGAATCTAAAAATTTCACAAACTTCTCAACGCTTCTATCATACGCATAAGGCCAGGCTAGTACTCGCTCATCTTTACCCAGGAGAATATAAAATGGCTGGGCATTATTATCCAGGTTACTTATCTGAAGATCAGCATTTTGTTTTCCAATTGTCTTCTTAACCTTATTGTCAATGCCAGAGGTGTACCACTCGGATTCTGGCAGCATCGTCTTGTCGTCTACATACAGGGCAACAACAATAAAATCTCTTTTTAGTCTGTCAAGAACCTGAGGGTCATACCAAACTACAGCCTCCATTTCCCGGCAATTTGTGCATCCGTGTCCTGTAAAGTCAATAAATAATGGCTTGTTTTCCTTTCGTGCACAAGCTAAAGCCTGGTCATAGTCAAAGTAGCCTTGCAATCCGTGAGGAAGGTGAAGGAAGTCTGCATATTTGGGATCTTCACATTGATTATTAATAGTCAAGCCGCTGCTTTTTGAATTAAGATCGAAATCAAGCGTATGTTGAGGGGGCAGGTATCCAGCCAGGGCTTTTAAGGGAGCGCCCCATAAGCCGGGAATCAGATAAACAACAAAAGAGAAAACAAGAATTGAAAACAACAGGCGAGAGATACTTACCTTTTCAATGGGAGTGTCATTTGGAAGCCTGATCTTACCCAGCAAATAAAATCCTAACAATGTGAAAATCACGACCCACAATGCAATGTTTACGTCCCTGTCAAGTAACCCCCAATGATAAGCCTGGTCAGCAATGCTGAAAAACTTAAGGCTCAATGCAAGCTCAAGAAAACCTAATGTTACTTTAACGGAGTTGAGCCATCCTCCGGATTTGGGTAAACCTTTAAGCCATTCCGGAAAAAGGGCGAACAAGGTAAACGGCATCGCGAAGGCCAACGAATAAAAGAACATGACAACAATCGGCTTAAGGATGGCGCCGCCGGCAGATAGAAATAACACGCTCCCAACAATAGGAACAGTGCAGCTAAATGAAACCAGAACAAGTGTAGCTGCCATAAAAAATATTCCCAGCAGGCCTCCTTTCTCAGCCTGTTGATCTGCTTTATTGACAAGCTTATGCGGAGCGTTTATTTCAAACAGTCCGAAGAATGAAAGAGCAAAAACAAGAAAAATAATAAACACAAAAAGATTAGGAGCCCAATGCGTTGCAAGTGCATTCAACCCATCGGTACCCAGGAGAACAGCAAATAAAGTTCCGGCAGTTGTATATATCGCGATTATCGAGATTCCGAAAATTAAACCCTTCTTAATTCCTTCTTTCTTATTTTGATTATCCCTTAAAAAAAAGGTCACCGTCATTGGCACCATGGGGAACACGCAGGGTGTGATAAGAGAAGCCAAACCGGCGATAAAGGCAATTATTAAAAGGGCTCCGAATGAATCATTCCCATAAGAGGCTTCGCCTTCCAAAATGGATTTATCTAAAATGGGCCCATTATTTTTAGTGTAGGTTTCTTGTAACGGCAATGTGGCACTCGTGTCAGCAGAAGGTGTTTCGTTTGCCAGGGAATCCTTAACTGACTCCGTCTTCAACCCGGTCTTTTCTATAACTTCATTTTTTGTAATGGGTGCCGTTCCACCAGAGACCTGAAGTTCATGTGTGAAATCTCCATCGAACAAAACACACAATCCCTCTTTTTCAGAACATACCTGCCCTTCAAAAGACCCTTTAATTGATATAGACTGAGATGAAAGAATTCTGACTGTTTGCCTGAACTCACCGGTGTGTTCAAATATTCGAACATCACAACCGAAGATGGCATCGTGTTTTGTTTTGTCTTTTATTGCACGCAGGGTGCCAACAAGTTCAAACCCATCTTTTTGATCATAGGATACCGTCATCGGTATAGGACCACAGTCTTCAAAGTCAACTGAATAGATGTACCATCCATCATCAATTTTTGCTTTAAAGACGAGTTCTACCTCTTCACCGACTTTAACATCTTTCTTTGAAACTTCGGTAGTCCAATTTACTTTTTTTAGTACCTGGCTTAGGACATCCTGGGAGAATAAAACAAAAGATAAGAAAGAGAAAAAGACAAACTTTTTAACCATGCGATACAATTTTCAATCTCCTTAAAACTATCAATTAACCTCCATAGTTCTACGGTTTTTATTTTGAAGCAATTAGAGACTCGAGGAGTGGTCGAATTGAAACCCTGTCACTTAAAGTCCGATGTCGATCTGCCCACGAAGCAAATCGTCAAAAGTTTCACGTTTGCGGATAAGCTTAGCTTCCCCATCAAGCACCATAACTTCGGCAGGTTTTAATCGTGAATTGTAATTAGATGCCATTGAATAACAATAGGCTCCGGCATTTTTCATAACGAGAATATCACCTTCTCTTACTTCATTAAGTTTCCTGTCAGAGCCAAACGTATCTGTTTCACATATATAGCCAACTATGGTATATAGTTTTTGAGATCCTCCTACATTAGAAACATTAATGATGTGATGATACGCCTCATACATCATCGGCCTGATCAGGTGATTCAATCCGGAATTAACACCTACAAAGGTTACTGAAGGTGTTGATTTAATTACACTGGTTTTAACAAAGAAGTAACCGGCTTCACTTACTAAATATTTACCGGGTTCAATCCATAATTCAAGCTTTCTTCCATACTGTGCACAGAATTCTTCAAAAGCTTTGCTAAGCTTCAATCCCAGGTCGTACACATTCGTTACCATGTCGCCATCTTTATAGGCAACTTTAAAGCCACTACCAAAGTCAATGAATTCCAGGTCTGGAAATTCCCGTGCTATTCCAAAGAGAATTTCCGCCATCTTCAAAAAAACTTCAGACTCTGTAATATCAGATCCGGTGTGAATATGCAGTCCATTCACTTTGATATCGTACTTCATAACCAGCTCTATAATCTGCGGAAGCTGGTAGATAGAGATGCCAAATTTTGAATTGCTATGGCCTGTTGAAATTTTGTAATTCCCTCCGGCCATGATATGTGGGTTAAGACGAATTCCGCACGGATAAGATGATCCGTACTCCTCTCCAAATTTTTGCAGAACAGAAAGATTGTCCAGATTTACAACCAGGCCGAGGCGTACGCCTTCCTGAATTTCTTTGTAGTCAACACAATTTGGTGTGAACATTATTTCTTCAGGATAAAAACCGGCGCCAAGTGCAATTTGTGCCTCCTCAATTGAAACTACGTCTACTCCGGCTCCATTATTCTTCAGGAGTTTTAAAACCGAAATATTCGTCAATGCCTTAGCCGCGAACTTGATCTTTACATTGGTTTGAGAAAAAGCGCCTTTTAAACTTTTTAACTGGTTAATGATTTTCTCTGCGTCATATACAAAAACCGGTGTGCCAAATTCCTTGCAAATGTCCAGCACCGGTATACCCTGAATCGTGTACGTCTTGCCTGCTAATTCCATTGTATTTTTAAAAGCCCCAAATATACCAATGCATTAATTTAATTTTGCGTCTTACTTTTGACGAATGAAACTATTTTACAGGGAACTGGGGGGAAATGGACAACCTTTGGTTATTCTTCACGGTCTTTTCGGATCATCAGACAATTGGCTAACACAAGCTAAAATGCTTGCCGACCAATATCGAGTCTACCTCATCGACCAACGTAATCATGGTCAGTCTCCCCATGATGATGTTTTTAACTATGATGTGCTTGCGGATGACCTGCACGAATTCCTGGTCACCAATTCAATATCCGATCCTATCCTTATCGGGCATAGTTTGGGTGGGAAGACCGCTATGAAATTCGCCACTGCCCATCCGGAGCTGACCAGTAAACTTATCGTTGTTGACATCGCCCCAAAAAGCTATACCGTAAAGCACGATAATATTCTTGAGGGACTTAAAGCAATACCAATACGTACCATTCATTCAAGAAATGATGCGGATAGTTTTCTTGCTGAATATGTCCCCGAAGCTGACGTTCGCCAGTTCCTGTTGAAAAATCTTCATCGCAAGCCAGAGGGAGGTTTTAACTGGAAAATTAATTTACCAGCACTAGACAAGAATATAGAAAATGTTGGTGATGGTATTCTTGGGCAAATGAAATTTGAGAAACCGACGCTATTCATTAGAGGTAAGCATTCAAATTATGTTGATGATTCGGACCTTGTTGAGATCAAAATAAATTTTCCGAAGGCTATACTGGTTACACTGGATACAGGCCATTGGGTTCAGGCCGAAAAACCCAGGGAATTTGTAGATGAGGTGGTTAACTTTTTAAGTCCAAAATGAAATGGATTTTATATACCTGATCTGCATTCCGGGGTTAAAGATCAGGTTAATCAAGTTTGGTTGCCAGTCTCCTTTGCGTTTTTCAGGATTTTGAATAAGAAGATGTTTATTAACCGCCATCGAAAATACATAGGAATGGGCTATTCATTTTCAAAGAACAGAATTGAAGTACACTATATACTTCAACAAGGAAGGTTAAGTTTCAGGCTAACTGAAAAACAGTTACCGCGTCCGTTGGTTCAGAGTTTTTAAATTAGTTTTTGAATTTATTAACCAGGTATAGTATGAGCGTTAGTACAATGCTGATCAAAATACTTGTGGTGATGGGGATATAAACTTTTACATTCTCTTTTTCAATGCGAATGTCGCCTGGCAGCTTCCCCAGAAATGGAATTTTGTTTGAATATTGCAGTACCAAACCTATTACAATCATTAGAATTCCAATAAGTATAAATATTCTTCCCATATAAATTGACTATTGAATCATGGCCGCAAAAGGTAAACTTATTCTGATCCCCACCATCATAGCGGACGAAACCCAGGACGAAGTTATTCCAATAATGGTCAGAAATGAATTGCCCACCATACAACATTTTCTCGCTGAGAATGTTCGCACGGCACGACGCTTTCTAAGCAGCTTGAAAATTTACCCTTCCATCGAAACGCTCGACTTTAAAGTATTAGACAAAGAGACTACTTACGCAGAAATGGCGCAGCTATTCCAGCCCATTTATGATAGCAATAATATTGGTGTTCTTTCCGAGTCGGGTGTACCAGGGATAGCAGACCCGGGTTCAATGGCTGTAAAATATGCACATGAACATGAAATAAAAGTTGTGCCTTTAGTTGGGCCATCCTCAATTTTTCTTGCTTTGATGGCATCCGGGTTAAACGGTCAGAAATTTGCCTTTCATGGCTATCTTCCTATAGAAACAAAAGAAAGAGATAAAGCCATTCATGAATATGAACGGGAATCTGCTTTGAAAAAACAAACACAAATTTTTATTGAAACCCCCTATAGAAACTCTTCCCTTTTTAACAGCCTGCTTAAAATCCTAAAGCCCGAAACGCAACTCTGTATTGCAATGGATCTCACAGGAACGAATGAATTCATTAGAACCCTTTCCATTCGTGAATGGAGAGGTAAATCTATTGATCTGCCAAAAGTACCTGCGATCTTCTTGTTTCTCGCTTAGGTAGATAAAAGTCTCACAACCCTGTGATTTATGTTTTTGTTCAAATCTTATAACTTTGCGCACCTTTAAAGTTGAAAACTAAAAAATTAAACAACAGATAATTTATGCCATATCTTTTTACTTCGGAGTCGGTTTCTGAGGGCCATCCCGATAAAGTTGCCGATCAAATTTCAGACGCGCTTATCGATTATTTTTTAGCGTACGACGCCGATTCAAAAGTTGCCTGTGAAACGCTTGTTACAACAGGTCAGGTTGTTCTGGCTGGTGAGGTAAAATCAAAAGCTTACCTCGATGTTCAGGACATCGCGCGTGAAGTGGTTAAGAAAATTGGTTATACCAAAAGTGAATATATGTTTGAGGCGAATAGCTGCGGTATTTTCTCAGCCATTCATGAACAATCAGCAGATATCAACCAGGGTGTTGAACGCAGGAAGAAAGAAGACCAGGGTGCAGGAGACCAGGGTATGATGTTTGGTTATGCAACCAATGAGACTGACAACTACATGCCTTTGCCACTTGAACTCGCCCACTTACTTTTAAGAGAATTAGCGGCGCTTCGCAGAGAAAGAAAAGCAATTGCCTATTTACGGCCGGATGCAAAATCACAAGTTACTATTGAATATGGTGATGATAACAAGCCCGTGCGCATCGATGCCATCGTAATTTCAACACAACACGATGACTTTGCAAAGGACGGTGTGATGCTCAAAAAAATAAAAGAGGATGTAATTAACATTCTGATTCCACGCGTGAAGAAAAAACTTCCTGCACGTGTGCAAAAACTTTTCAATAATGACATCAAGTACTACGTGAATCCTACCGGTAAATTTGTGATCGGGGGACCACACGGAGATACCGGACTTACAGGAAGAAAAATTATTGTTGATACCTACGGAGGCAAAGGTGCACATGGTGGAGGTGCCTTCTCCGGTAAAGATCCTTCTAAAGTTGACCGCTCAGCTGCTTATGCTACCCGGCATATCGCTAAAAATCTTGTCGCCGCAGGCGTATGCGATGAGGTACTGGTTCAGGTAGCTTACGCAATTGGAGTGGCAAAACCCGTTGGATTATATGTGAACACATACGGTACCTCAAAAGTAAACATGACGGATGGAGAAATCTCACGGAAAGTGGAAAAGATATTTGATATGCGTCCGTACTTCATTGAACAGCGTTTCAAATTAAGAACACCCATCTATGCCGAAACGGCTGCTTATGGTCACATGGGTCGTGAAAGCAAAGTAGTTGAGAAAGTTTTCAATAAAGGAAAGCAAAACGAAAAGAAAATTTCAGTTGAACTTTTCCCCTGGGAAAAACTTGATCATGTGAAAGATGTAAAGAAAGCTTTCAAGTTGAGCTAAGCCATTAAAGTGCTATTAACGGATAACTAATAACTCTAATCTTCTTAAGAAAAAGGCTGTCAGGCAGAGCAGCCTTTTTTATTTATATCTTTCGTAACGAATAGAAAAGAAATAATATGAACGCAGACGAATTAAACAAACTCATTCGCGAAAGAAGATCAGTTTTCCAAAATGATTATAGTGGTCAACCTGTAGATGATGCCATTGTCACGCAAATGCTGGAGAATGCAAACTGGGCGCCAACCCATAAGCTTACTGAACCCTGGCGATTTGTGGTATTCACAGGAGAAGGATTAAAAAAACTGGCGGAAGTACAAGCTGATCATTACAAAAAAATCACAACCGATGATAACACATTTAAAGAAGAGCGTTACAAAAATCTGTTGACCAAGCCGATGTTATCATCGCACATCATTGTTGTGGGAATGAAACGGGATGAAAAAAAATCTGTTCCTGAGATTGAAGAAATGGGTGCAGTTTTTTGTGCAATACAAAACATGTACCTCACAGCAACAGCCTATGGTGTTGGGTGTTATTTAGGTACCGGTGGCATTACTTATTTTGACGGAGCACAAGAAGTCTTTGGTTTTGATAAAGAAGACAAACTCATCGGATTCATTCACATTGGTATACCTAAAAATCAATTACCAGTTGGAAAGCGAAAATCAATTGACGAAAAAGTCGCCTGGGTTAGATAGCGTTAAGTAATCGCGAATTGTCAATCGATGTCGTTGAATTAAGAGAATAATGCTTAATTCAACGACATCGAATTGTTAATAGCTGGACTTACGCACCTTTGTGAATTTTTGTGTTTTTGAAATTTCGTGGCATACGGAAGTATCGAAAATTCAGCCACAAAACCTCAAAAGCACAAAATTGTCACGAAAGAAATTCAAATGATTCGTTAGGCTGCGTAAGTCCACTTAATAGTTAATCGGAAGAAATTACACAAAACCTGAGATCAATGTGAGCCAAAAACATCTCTCGTGAAATTCACCAGCCATCCACGCAAAAAAAATTCCTTAAATACGATCATAATGTTCTTTAATGTTCATCTGCCGAAAATATGGACACAATTTTGCTTTACGAGGTCTATGAACCTTGGTTATTCTTTAACTTTAAAAAAATTTTTTTATGAAGCTATCTCATTTTTTCTTCCTTCTGCTTTTCGTTTGTTCACTAAGCCTGCGCGCACAAGTAGTTGGTAAAATTTTTCCGGATATGGAAGCTGAGACTGTAGAAGACAAAAAAGTAAAATTGCCCGACAACGTAAAAGGGAAATATACGTTACTCGGTTTAGCATACTCAAAAAAATCAGAAGACGAATTGAATTCCTGGTTTCAACCTGTATTCCAAAAATTCATTCAAAAGAACAAAGGGCTTTTCGATGGATTTGGTTATGATGTGAATGTGTACTTCATTCCAATGTTCACCGGTGTAAATGCAGCAGCAACCGGAACGGCCAAGAAAAAAGCTGTGAAGAACATTGATCCAAACCTGCTTCCCTATATTCTGTTCTATAAAGGAGAGCTGAAAACTTATAAAGATGCCTTAGACTTCGAGAAAAAAGATATTCCTTATTTTTTTGTACTTGATCCTACCGGAAAAATTGTACATGCTACATCGGGAAAGTATACAACGCAAAAAATGGATGAAGTAGAAGAAGTTTTGGAATAACCTACACAGATTGATATCTAAAAATGGACGCCCTCACCCTCTTTGGATTAGCTCTTGCGCCCGGCCTTGCTATTGCATTGTTCATCTACCTGAAAGATAAACACGAGAAGGAACCATTCGGATTATTATTGCTTAGTTTTGTCTATGGAGTGCTCAGCACATTTGTAACTTACTTAGTAGCCTGGCCGTTTGATTCATATGTGGTTTTTCAAGCCGAGAGTCTTTCCGACCAATTTATGAATGCCTTTCTAAAAGTGGCGCTCATTGAAGAGTTTAGCAAATTCATTTTCATTCGTTTTGTTCTTTATCGAAATAAAAATTTCAACGAGCCATTCGATGGAATCGTCTATGCCGTAATGGTGGGAATGGGATTCGCCACGTTTGAAAATTTCCTGTACGTTTTCCAGTATGGAATTGCTACGGCTGTATTAAGAATGTTCACCGCTGTTCCGGCCCACGCCATGTTTGCAGTGCTTATGGGTTATTTTCTGGGGAAAGCAAAGTTCACTCACAGCCGGGAAGTATATTATAGCATCGTGGCATTACTTGTGGCTACACTCTTTCATGGACTGTACGATTACTTTTGGTTCATTTCTTTTGTACCGGGTATTTGGATTGGTGCCATTGTATCCCTTTTTGTAGCCTTCGTTCTTTCACGCAAAGCCATCAGACTTCATCAGCAAGCTTCTCCGTTTATTGTTTCATCAACCGCTGAAGACCAGCCCGACCTTCACTTGTAAAGCGAAGCAGGAATTAGGTATCCCATCACATTCCCGCAGAAATTGCAGATTGAAAATACCGCAAAAAAAGGCGTAGATAAATCTTCAGCGCAAATCTGCGTGCATTCAATCTGCCTGCCTGCACGAAGCCGTTTCGGCAAAGGCAGGCGAATTCTGCGGGAAAAAAGTGGGAAGACTAGTTAAGCATTAAAAGTCTTCTCAAGATCTTCAACAAGATAATTGAGTTGCTCTTTGTTTGCTTTGGTTTTGTTACTGAGTGTAATGCGCAAAGCTCTCAGGCCGGTTGCTCCCGGTAGTTCTTCGAGCTCAAACTCTTCTATAGTTTCGCTGATCAATCCCTTTGTCAAAAGATAGTTGAAATACTGCCGGTATTCTATACCTACTTTCGGCTGACTGTACACAATAGCAATTTTACCAGGCTGTGTGAGGCGCTCGCGCGTGTCCTTTATGTAAGCCTTATCAATTCGCTTCTTCACAATTTCATAACGAATGTCATAGGCGCCGTCAACGTCAAATCGTTTTTCATCTTGCCTGAAACGAATGGTGACCGATTGATCATGGACAAGAATAAGTTGCGTGATATCAAGTTTGCGCTGAAGCTTGGGCCGGAGCTGATCCATTGTGTTGGCAATATTGCACATCAGAAGAAGTTGCCACAACCTGAAGTTTCGAATGTAAAATTCATCGAACTTTTTATTTCGAACTAACGATTCTCCAAGGTACAGCGTGAATTCAACACCATCTGTTTTGTACTTCTCAAAATAGTGGGGAAATATCTGTTGCGCAGCATCCTCAGCCTCGTCAATCACACTGCCAATCAAAGCATTGATCTGCTGTAAACTGTCTTCAAATTCTTTTCTCCTCTTATACACTACACCAAAAGTGGGGTCAAGATTATTTTGGTATGCCGCTATCGATTCGCTCAAGGAAGAATTTGAAGCAAAGTGTTCAATGATAGGATTGACTTCTCTTCTTAAAAAGTCCAGTACGGTAACCTCATCACCTGTTGCAAGGTTGTGATGAAGCGCTGCAAGATTGCTCTCTGTTTTAAAAATTAATTCTTCAACAAGCGGCAACTGAACTTTTGAATAAATCTGTTTTAGTAATGCAATTGCCATCTTTAGATTTTCGCTAAGATCATCAAGAATAGCAGCATTTCTTTCTGATGAAGAATTGCGAATATCCGTAAGACCGAAAAACGGATATACATTCGCAAACTTAATTTCTTCAAGCATTGCAGTGGGATGTGTTCTTCTCTTGTTTAAGAGATTCAACCCTGCCTCAAAAAAACGCCATTGAACGGATGGATGTATAGCTGTGCATTCTTCCTGAATGAGCGCTCTTACCTCCATTTCCATATCCGACTTAACACGCTTCACAGCTGCCGTGAACATCGGTAAAACATTTTCAACTTTTGTAGCGCTAATGGGTTTCAATGTATTTGCTTCAGTTGAAGCCAGCTCCAGCAAGCCAATTGTTTCATTGCCATCTACCAATGGAGCCAGAACAATACTCTTAATGTTATTGGCCAATAATGAATCTTCAACTTTAGTTCTAAAAGGATACGTTTCAAGATTTTCTACGGTAACATTTCGTTTTTCATTCCAGCTACGTTCATAAATTGATCCGGCAAAATCACAGGCAGTACATGGACTGTCCGTCAAACTCTTCCAGGTATCTTCGCTACCCGTATTCAATACGAGATTATTGTTTGGATCAAAATAAGCAAGCCCCAACATCAAATCGGGCATTGCAAAAACAGACCTGAGCTTTTGTTGCATAGATCTAAAACTGGCAGGATCAATGACAGCATCTTTTTTAAGCAGATCATATTTCATAGATGAAACCATTTCTTCCTGGGTTACATCCGTTAATCGCATTATCATGAGTCCCTGAAATTCATAATCTTCAGGACGAATGTATTTTAACCACAAGTCGAGATCATAAATTTTTTCCGTCATGAATTTTATGATCCCCGGATCAATTGGTTTCAAATCAGATTTTGGAATGATCTCACAAAATCGAAAATCAGATACAACTTTATAAACTCTTTGAAGTCCGTCGGGCTCGGGTACAGTAAGCAAAACAGGTTTGTTAAGGTCTATATCAACCTGATAAAATTTTTGCAGAATAAGCAGGCAAGCCTGGATGGTTCTTCCCGTTGGAAGGTCCCCTCCCGGAATATTTATAGAACCTGTTTCATTTAGTTTACCAATATTGATGACGCGATTGAATGCAGATGTTGTATGAACAGCTTTATTGCTAAATGGCACCACCGCTGCAGCCATTTCAGTATCATCGAATGCCGGAGGAATAACGGACCCAATTAATATCTCAAGTAATTCCTTATGCTTATTTAATACATTGATGTTCTCTACCGGGTTTCGAAATTCCGATGTATTCATCAGCTCATCAATAAGCTGCGGTGCAAAAAACGCCGCTTTTCCTTCCTTTAACTTTCGTTCCCAAAATTCAATAAGCAATCTCAGGTTTAAAGTGGATTGAAATGGAAATTGAAAATCATATGTAAAGTCATCTTTCATAATCATGATTTGTTCCTAAACGAGTAAAAGTAAAAATTGGTTTTTTACAGGGTCGCAAAAACAAAGTCAAATATTGTGACTCGGACTTTTAACATTAAAAGATATCCATACTTACAACTTCATTTTCTATTGAAGGGTCTAATCAGCAACGGACGAAAGTTATGAGATGGAAGAACGCCACTTGGTTTATTATTTTGACGATGTGCGGTTGCGAGACATTACCTGAAAACGATGGTTTTTATGTTTTTTCAGAGGTATATGATTTCAAAAATGATTCATATGATTGGTATGGAGACTTTGCTGATTATCCTGTGGATGATTCCATAGCCTATGAATTAACGTTTGCGTACACCAACCTGCCTGCAAATCTTGGTTCGGAAAAAGCTTTGCTCTTAAGTGGAAATAACTATTGTGATGATCTTTTTATGTTTCTCAAAAAAAAGATATCAGGTTTAAGTCCAAACACCGAATATGCAGCGTCATTCGAAGTAAAATTTGCAACTAATGCAGCAAGGAATTCAATTGGTATCGGCGGGTCACCGGGAGAGAGTGTATTTCTAAAGGCAGGTTCATTTAACGAGGAACCCAGGAAAGTAAATCATGACGGCTATTATACGATGAACCTGGACAAGGGAAATCAAAGTACCCGGGGTGAAGACATGGTGGTAATCGGTACAATTTCATCCGCTTCAACCGATGGTGTGAGCTATGCATTGGAAACCCGGAATAACATCACTTCATTCATTGCCCGCACAAATCAAAATGGTGATCTATGGATCATTGTCGGCACAGATTCTGGTTTTGAAGGAACCAGTGCCATCTATTATACTGAAATAAGCCTTGTACTTACGCTATCCAAATAATCTCTAGAACCCAAACCCAGACCGTTTAATAATCTCTAGAATTGTGTCTGAAATAAAATGACAAGTGTCTTCAACGTTTTGACAACCTGCTTTTTCTTTTTATCGTTAATTGCCAGGATGGTAGAATAAAAATAAATCTACGACGACAAAGAAAGGGAGTCTGATGGCTCCTTTTTATTTTAGATTCAGGAATGAAAAAAATCTTGCGCATAATGTTATTAAGTGTTGTTTCCATCTTCATCATTGTTCAATTAGTTGCTGTCATTGTTGGTTACAGTATTTCAACGCCCGGTTATGATGGAATTGAAAGCGACCATTTTGACGGAAAAAAATTTATCAATCCACAAGGCATAAAAGCGAAAGGACTGATTGATGTTATGAAATGGGCCTTCAATCGGAAACCGGGAAAGTGGACATTACAAGATGACATTAACATTGGCGATTCACCGCTTGCTAAAGTAGATAGCGGCGTGCACATCACTTTTATTAATCACTCAACGTTCCTCATTCAAGCCGACGGAATTAACATTCTAACTGATCCCGTTTGGAGTGAACGAGTTAGTCCGTTCGGATGGATTGGTCCGGCGCGCATGAGGCCTCCGGGGATTAAGTTTGAAGATCTTCCGAAGATTGATGTAGTGCTGATCAGTCATAATCATTACGACCATCTTGATCTGCCAACGATGAGAAAGTTACATGCTCAACATGATCCTGTTATCATAACTCCTCTTGGGGTTAAGAAATTTTTGGATGAAGAAAAAATTACGGGTGCCAGGGATATTGATTGGTGGAGTGAAATAATTTTAAATGAATACATCCATATTCAGAGCGTCCCTGCTCAGCATTTTTCAGGCAGAGGCATATTTGATCGGGATGAAACGTTGTGGTGTGGCTATGTTATGAAAACAAGTTCGGACAACATTTACTTTGCAGGAGACACAGGTTACAATGAAAATACTTTTAAAGAAATTGGTACGAGGAGCGGTCCATTTAAAGTTGCGCTGATACCTATTGGCGCGTACAAACCAAACTGGTTCATGTCACCCATACATACTTCACCGGAAGAAGCAGTTAAAATTCATTTGGATGTAAATGCTGAAACCAGCATCGCCATTCACCATGGTACTTTCCCTCTTGCAGATGACGGTCAACATGATCCGGTTGAAGATTTACTGAAAGCAAAAACCAGGTATAAAATTCCTGATAAAAATTTCATCGCGTTGCCGGAAGGAAAAAGATTTGAAGTCTTGAGATGAATTTGCTAATCGGCTAATTGTCAAATTCACTAATTAACTTTCAACTCCGTTTTAAATGCTATCAAATGATTTTTCAGCGCTTGTTGCCAGGTGAGATCGGCATCCCATTTCGTGCCCAGGAAAACATTTCCAGAATCAATGTGCTTGAAGTAAAATTTATAAATAGGCGTATCAGCAGAAATATTTTTTAGCTGAGCGGTTGCATCCGGATAGGTAATCGATACATAAGCGCTTTCCGGTTTAGAAATATCATAGCCAAGAATTTCTTTTGCTACAGACCCGCGCGTATGAATGAAACATAGTACATAAAGAAATCCTTTTTGGCGCAGTTCTTTTTCTGATAAGCCAGGATCGGTTAGCTTATATTTAAATGGATAGGTAGTGAAAATAGATTCAAGATCTTTATCAATTGATTCGACTCCTGTTTTGGCAACAGCAAGTTGGTCAACTTTCAAATCGATAGCATAAAATTCAGATCTACGGCCGCTAATAATATGAACCGGGAGTTTTGTTTCAGGAAATTCGTTTATTAAAAAATTACCTCGTTTCAAATTGCTGGCCGAGCGATGAATTTTTTTTAGCAACTCTGCGAGGTCTGCATCATTGGCACTCCAGGCAAGTTGATTTTGCTCTATGAAAGTATGCTTTCCATTGAAGCCGGTTATGTATGCAGTGTATTGTCCATTTTCTTTTTGAAGGAGCACAATATTTACAATATCTCTTTGATTGAAATAATAAGCAAAGGCAGTACCCACATCCTTGCCAGCCGTCAAAAGGTCAGCTTCAAAATAAGCAACAGCATCAATGCCCGTCTCCTGAAATGAAAGTTGAATCTTCTGAAGTTCTTTATCCGTCATTGTGTATGGATACACGACAACCGATCGTGAACTCAATAGTTTTTCGGGCATGGCCGATTCGGTTTTCAGCCTGCTAATAAAACTTTCTTCATCCGTAGATAATTGTGCTATCGAGGAATAAAATGGAATAAGAAGTATAATCAGTAGGTAGCGCAACTCGATTTAAGTTAAAACACAAACGAAAATATGCATGAATGTATTTTATATTCCTATAAAAAATCCGGTTTCATCTGATTTAAGCGGGAAAGTCTGAAGATCCTTCGATCGCGACTGACATTCACGGCCAGATTGAAGATCAAACTGGTAATTGTGCCACGGGCATATAATTTCACCCCGGTAATTTACATGCCCTTTACTCAAAGACTCTCCATTGTGTGAACACGAGTCCTGAACCGCGTAGAAATTTCCATCGTGCAGCGTCAGACAAATTCGTTTTCCATATACAACCAATAGCCTCGGTTTATCAGGCTGAAGATTTTCCAGGGCTTCCGTACTACTCGAAAAGATTTTTATCCAATCCACTTAACAAAGCAGTTTGATTTATAAATTATTATATTGATCCCACTTCAAATTTAGTTATAACCATGAAAAATTCTTACGCCATCTTTGCTGTGTTCTTAATCCTTCCTGTTCTTTCTGTTGCCCAGGTAAGTTCGAAATTGCAATCGAAAGTAAATTCCATGGTGGTTGAGATTGAACCCAAGGTAATTGAATGGCGAAGAAATATTCATCAATACCCTGAGCTATCCAACAGAGAATTTAAAACGGCTGCAAAAGTTGCTGAACATCTTAAGGCACTTGGGTTGGATGTAACAACGGGCATTGCACATACGGGTGTTGTAGGCATTCTTAAAGGCAAAAAGCCTGGCCCTGTGATTGCTTTGCGTGCTGATATGGATGCGTTACCGGTCACTGAACGAAACGACCTTCCCTTCGCCTCAAAGGAAAAGGCAATGTTCAATGATCTGGAAGCAGGAGTAATGCATGCTTGTGGTCATGACTCTCATGTTGCTATTCTCATGGGTGTGGCTGAAATCCTTTCAAAAAACAAAAATGATCTTAAGGGAACCGTCAAGTTTATTTTTCAACCTGCGGAAGAAGGCGCACCTGCAGGGGAGGAAGGTGGAGCAGGCCTTATGGTTAGAGAAGGCGTTCTGGAAAATCCCAAAGTAGATGTGATTTTTGGCATGCACATACAATCGATCAGTAAGTTGGGAACCATTTCATACAAACCTGAAGGAATGATGGCCGCCTCAGATTGGTTTACGATTACCGTAAAGGGCAGACAGGCACATGGTGCTGCTCCCTGGATGGGAGTTGATCCAATCGTGGTTTCATCACAAATCATTAACGGACTACAAACTATAGTTAGTCGTCAATCGGATCTCACCAACGAAGCGGTAGTTATAACGGTTGGTAAAATTCACGCTGGCGTTAGAGAAAACATTATTCCCGAGGAAGCTACCATGGCAGGAACCATTCGTACTCTTGACAAAAAAATGCAAAAAGATGTGCTTGATAGAATTAAACAAACAGCAGAAAAAATTGCTGAAAGTGCAGGCGCGAAAGCAGAAGTCTCCTTCCAGGGTATGACGCCTGTTACTTATAACGATCCTGAACTAACGGAAAAAATGATTCCCAGTCTTGAGCGCGCCGCTGGAAAAGAAAATGTTGTAAAAATTCATGCAGTTACCGGCGCTGAGGATTTCGCTTTTTATCAGGAAAAGGTACCAGGATTTTTCTTTTTTGTCGGCGCATGTCCTCCCGAGGTCGATCCAAAAAAAGCGCCATCGCATCACACCCCCGATTTCTTTATTGATGAGCGTGGAATAAAAACCGGACTGGCAGCAATGTTGAATGTTACTCTTGACTATATGTTTATGAATCAAAAATAATCACTCAACGAAAAGTACAAGCCCTTTCAAATACTCTCCCTCAGGATGAAACAATGAAACCGGATGATCAGCGGGTTGACTCAAATGCTCCAGAACTTTTACACTTCTTCCGGATTGAATTGCAGATGAAACTATCGTATCATAAAATAATTTCCGGTCTACTACTTGCGAGCAAGAGAAAGTAAAGATGATGCCTTGTGGCTTGACCACACGCATAGCCTCTGCATTAAGGCGTTGATAGCCTTTCACCGCCTGGTGTCTTGCTTCGCGGTGTTTGGCAAATGCGGGAGGATCAAGGACGATAAGATCGTATTCATCTTTTTTGTCTTTCAAGAATTCAAAAGTATCAACTTCATAACTATAATTTGCATAAGGGTCAAAGCCGTTCAATTCAATATTTTTTTTCGTCAGGTCAACTGCTTTGGCTGAAGCGTCAACTGAATGAACCTGAACTGCACCACCCTGAAGTGCATAAACAGAAAACCCACCTGTGTAGCAGAAAGTATTCAAAACTTTTCTGCCGAAAGAATACTTTGCGAGCGCATGCCTGTTCTCCCGTTGATCCAGAAAGAAACCAGTCTTTTGTCCTCCTTCCCAATCAACATAAAATCTATTACCATGTTCCATGATAATGTGAGGAACTGCGCTCATGCCAAAGAGGTATTCAGCAGAATTTTCGCTCCGCATTTCAAACGGAAGTGTTCCATGGCTTTTATAGAAAACTGCCTTTAACGAAGTTCCCAAGACTTCTTGCAAAGCCTGGGAAATGCTCATTCGATCAAGATGCATTCCCGAAGAATGCGCTTGCATGACAGCAACGCCATCGTAATAATCAATGATTAATCCTGGTAAGCCATCTCCTTCACCATGTATAAGACGGATTGCATTCGTCACATCATTTGGCAGGTTGATCTTATTACGCTGCAGCCAGGCCTGATGAATTTTTCGTTTCCAAAATCCACCGCCAGGTTCATCCTCATCAAATGAGAGCATTCGAACGGTTATGCTTCCTTTCTGATAGTGACCATAGCCGAGTACGGTATTCTTATGATCAACTACACGAACCCATTTACCCTCTTCAAGATTACCATGTGTAGATTGAATGGCGCCAGAAAAGATCCAGGGATGAAATCGGTTGACTGAATATTCTTTGCCCTTTGCAAGTTTAACGTCGGCTTCTATTAACATAAAGTCAAGTAAGCCAAAAGGGATTCATCTTACAACCTAACTGTAAAAGCAATAAATCATAATAGCAACAAACAAAATGATCCAAACGAAAAGCAGGCGTTTGAGACGCTTCATGGATCTCTTGTAAGAGTCTGGTGAACGAGATTGGCTACTGTAAAATTCAGGCATGCAGGTCTTCTTTTGGTATTCAATACAGCTATCAGATAGAATAGGTGTACTTAAAAACGTAAAAAGTTTTATTGGGTGTGTATTTTGTATATAAAATGCCGCAAAATGGGTTCTGGTGAGGGCCTGCCGGTTCATCAATCAAAATTCGACCTCTATCAGAGAAGTCAAGCCGCTTTTCCAAAACTTTAAACCTGGCAGGAGCATCTTCGTTGTAATTTATGCAAAGTTTTCAGAAATGGACTGCCCGTGTCTTTAGAAGACTGACAAAATTTCACACGGCGCTATATCTGCAAGATTTTTGCATGTCATAAAACGTTATATTAAAAAGTTAAGGAAGCTATGAAAAGATTTGCATCGTTTGTTTTGGCAGCAATGTTAGGAAGCATTATGACCCTGGCTGCTTATGAATGGTTAGGTAAAAAAGAAACTGTGAGGTTGGATTTCAATGGCGCTGTTCCAACATCTAAGGTCGTTTACTCGGTTAATGAAAAGGGGGAAGTTACCCCACTGGATTTTACAGAAACTGCAGAAAAGGTAACGCCAGCAGTTGTCCACATAAGATCTACGCAAAGCAAAACATCCAAGACGGAATCGCAATACTTTAATCCATTCCGTGATTTCTTCGGACCTGGAAGCCCCCAAATGGAAATGAGGCCAGCCCAAAGCACGGGGTCTGGAGTAATCATCAATGCTAATGGATATATTGTTACAAACAACCACGTGGTTCAGGATGCCGAAATTGTAGAAGTAACATTAAATGACAATCGTTCCTTTAAAGCTGAAGTAATAGGAACCGATCCTGATACGGATATTGCCGTTGTAAAAATTAATCAAGAAGGTTTGCCACATCTTGCGTTCGTTGACTCTGATAAGGCAAAAGTAGGTGAGTGGGTACTGGCTGTTGGAAATCCCTTTAATCTTAATTCCACAGTGACTGCAGGTATTATCAGTGCAAAGGGTCGTAACATTAATATTATCGACAGGCGAACTGAGCAAGGCAATACTGCTATTGAATCATTCATTCAAACAGATGCAGCCATTAACCCCGGGAACAGTGGCGGAGCCCTGGTCGATTTGAGAGGAGGATTGTTGGGTATTAACACTGCCATTGCGAGCCCGACAGGTTCATATTCCGGTTATGGGTTTGCCGTACCATCCAATATTGTCAGTAAAATTGTTGAAGACCTGCTTAACTATGGTATAGTACAACGTGGCTGGCTTGGCGTTTCAATAGCCAGCGTGAACAGTGACTTAGTGAAAAAGCACGACCTTGCCGTAAATGATGGCGCATTTATCAATTCCTTCGCGGAAAACAGCGCAGCAAAAGAAGGTGGTTTGAAAGAAGGCGATGTAGTAACAAAAATTGATAACACACCTATTCACTCAAGTTCCGCATTGATTGAATATATCGGCAGACACCGCCCGGGTGATAAAATCAACGTTACTGTAAATCGAAAAGGAAAGGAAGCTGTCCATACTATTACTTTGAAAAACAAGGAAGGCAAAGAAACAGCTGTGAAGATTGAAGAGCGTGAAGGTTTAGCCGCCCTGAATATACAAGTTGAAGATGTAGATCAGGCTGTATTGAAAAAGCTGGATCTTAAAAACGGTGTTAAAGTTACCGCTATCGCAAGTGGAAAAGTTGCAAAGTACACTGACATGCGCGAGGGGTTCATTATCACCAAAGTCAATGATACTGCGGTAAAATCTGCCAAAGAATTAAATGACATTTTAAGGAGCAAAAAAGCGGGAGAAATTGTTACCCTTTCTGGAACATATGAGGATTTCCCTAGAGAATTCCTATATTCATTCAGAATGTAACGATTTTTAAAACCGTTGAATTATGAGAAGACTTTTTAAGAAAGGCGAGCGCGTGAGGAGTAAGGTTGACGGAAAAGTGATGGAAGTTTTAAGGTACATCAAAAACAAAACCGTTGAGGTCATGTGGTTTGACCTCGAAAAAAAGGAAGTCAGAAAGAAGACTGTTGAAGAAGATAATCTTTCCAACGCCGCTTAGTTAATTTAACGAACGGCTGCTTCAAAATTCTCCTTCATTCTCACTATGATTTAGTGTGGAGGGAGAATACTGAGGCAGCCGTTTTATTTATTAAAAAGGAAAATTTAAGTCATTTCATCCCACCGCTGTTCCTGATCATCAAAAAAAATTTGACGCCTGAGCGTACTTAACAAGTATTGACTTTTTCAGCAGGCCTTGTTATCGAAAACAAATTGGCAAATTCTCTACCTTTGGTCTACCAAAAAATTACTGCTATCAAAAAGTTTGACATCCCTGTTTATTATCGCTCTTCTATAACAGGAAGAATCAAAGAATCACGCAGGTTAAAAGATCCGCGAAAGCAGGATTTTACACCTACCGAATTGGATTTTGGTCCTGTCGTATTTTATATCGCCAGGCATTTTGGTTTCTGTTACGGTGTAGAGAACGCTATTGAAATAAGCTATCGTGCACTCGAAGAAAATCCTGGTAAGCGTGTTTTCCTTCTAAGTCAGATGATTCACAACCAGGAAGTGAACAACGATCTGCAAAGTCGCGGCATACAATTCATAATGGATACCGATGGCAAACAGTTTATTCCGTGGGAAGAAATTCATTCCAATGACATTGTTATCATTCCGGCATTCGGAACAACGGTAGAGATTGAACATCTGCTATTAGACAAAGGAGTTGAAGTACAAAAGTATAATACAACTTGTCCTTTTGTTGAAAAGGTATGGAACCGGGCAGAAAAATTGGGAGATGATAATTACACCATTATTATTCATGGTAAGCCAAAGCACGAAGAAACGCGTGCAACGTTTTCTCATAGCGCAAGAAACGGCGCCTCGGTTATTGTTCGTGACATGGACGATGCGAAAAGATTGGGAGAGTACATTTTGGGAAATAAAACCAGGGAAGATTTTTATGAAGAGTTTGCCTGGAAACATTCTGAAGGATTTGATCCGACACATCACCTCAACAATGTAGGTGTGGTAAATCAGACAACCATGCTTGCTACAGAAACGCAGGCAATTGCAGATTACTTCAAAAAATTAATGCTTACTAAATTCGGTTCTGAAAATCTTAAAGAGCATTTCGCCGATACACGCGATACCCTGTGTTACGCTACCAATGACAACCAGGATGCAACATATGAATTGCTGAACACAACAGCAGATCTCGCGATTGTAGTGGGCGGCTATAATAGCTCCAATACATCACATATCGTTGAGTTATGTGAGCGTAAATTTCCCACCTACTTTATCAATTCAGAAAATGAAATAAAGTCTGACGAAGAAATTCATCACTTCAATTACCATAAAAAACAAAAAGAAGTCACACGTCATTACCTTCCCAAGACAAGGCCTGTGAAAATTATTCTTACCAGTGGTGCATCGTGCCCGGATACATTGGTAGACAGGGTGATGATCAGATTGTTGGAATTTTTTGAATCGGAGAAAAGTATTGAGGAGATATTGCAAACCTATTGAATATCAATCCAGGATTTTTTTGCAGCGCTCTCAACAATAGCATCAATCACTTTCATATTTGCAACAGCATCGTCAAGCGGTGTGGGAACTGGTTTGTTCTCCAGAATTGCTTTTGAAAAAGCATCACCCTGAATGGTGTATTGATCGCATATTTCAAAAACAAATTCCTCGGTGCCTGCACTGGTGTTCAGCCAAAGTTTCGTGGGCTTATCGGGTGGAGCGTTGAATGGAATTTCAATTTCAATTCTACCTTTTGTTCCGAAAATATTTACGCGCTGATAAGGTATTAACTGTGTAGAGCATGTAAAGGTAGATGTGCCATTTGAAAAAGTAAGCATACCCGATGTCAATCGATCAGTTTTCATCAATGGGTCATACTCAACTATTCCAACAGCACGCAAAGGTTCACTTTCAAAAATAAAACGCGAGAGCGAAATATTATAACAGCCAATGTCCATGAGTCCGCCGCCACCAATGTCTGCCTTATTGCGGATGTTGTTCGTGTCGACATTGTAGTAGGAAAAGGCAGCGTGAATTGTTCTCAGTTCACCAATAGCTCCGGCAGTTACAAGTGATTTTGCTTTTTGCCATTGCGGATGGAGCCTGTACATGAAAGCTTCCATCACTTTTAGTTGAGGATATTTTTTTGAAACATTTAAAAGTTGCTCCGCTTCACTTAACGATAACCCGATTGGTTTTTCGCAAAGCACATGCTTACCTGCTTCCAACGCTTTAATTGACCAGGGCACATGTAAATGATTGGGGAGAGGATTATAGATAGCATCAACTTCGGCATCTGCTAACAATTCTTCATACGATCCGTAGGCTTTTTTGATTCCAAGCTTTGAGGCAGCTTCTTTAGCTTTTGAAAGGTCGCGCGATGAAATTGCTGTTATATCACAATGCAATCCTTTTTGCATTGCAGGTATTACTTTCACCATTCCAATTTTAGCAGTGCTTAGGATGCCCCATCTTACTTTTTTTGTACTCATTTATAGATCGTGTAGCAATATCGTTTAGTTAAGCTTCTTAATCATTTCTTACTTCTTTTTCTTTTTCTTCTCTTCGGTTGTGTTTTCGGTTGTGGCCTTCAACAGATTGTTTTCTTCCCTGAGAGCATTAAGTTCTTTTGTGAGTTCATCAACTTTAACCTGTTCCTCTTGCAGTTCTTTCGAATAGTATTTGACCGGATCACTACCAATTTTTGATTTCAACTTCATAATTCTTTTGTAAGACTGGTCTATTCTTTCATTGCTGATAACCCCTTTTTTAACATAGTCTTTAATAACCTCGTGAACTTTATCAACCGTTCGATTTTCACTTCCTAAGATGTTATTTGAAAAAGTCATGATATCAATTCCTGCAAGAACGGCCAATCGAATAGCTTCTTCCAATCCATAATGTTTAGTGATGGCCTGCATCTGCATATCATCAGAAAAAATCACGCCGTGATAATTAAGTTTATTTCTTAGAATGCCATTGAGAATATTCGATGAAAGTGTTCCTGGATTTCCTTCAGGGTCAAGTTTTTTATTTACAATATGAGCTGACATCACTGCGTCAACATCTCCTGAATTAATTAATTCAGCATAAGGTTTTAACTCGCGATCTTCCCAGGTAGTAGTTACATCTGCTATTCCAAAATGCGTATCATCTTTAGAGCTTCCATGTCCGGGAAAATGTTTTAATACCGTAATAACACCAAGCTTTCGATGGGTCTGAATAAATGTTCTCGCCATTAAGATCACTGTATCTTCATTTGCAGAAAATGAACGTCCGCTTTTAACAATTACCGGGTTAGTAGGATTAGAAGCAAGATCAACAACGGGTGCAAAATTTACATTGATACCCAAGCCGACCAATGTAGCGGCCGTTGCTTCTCCATAAAATCTAACGGAGTCCAATGTTTTAGAAGCGCCCATTTCCTGTGCTGTGATGGATCGTGGAAAACCGTATTTGTCTTTCAACCGGTTTACTTTTCCTCCCTCCTGATCAATGGCGATGAAAAGAGGAATGGAAGACGCTTGCTGATACGTCCAGATAATCTTTTTCAAGGCAACGAATGAATTTGTCCTGGGAATATTTTTCTCGAAAAGTAAAACCGATCCCACTTTGCCTTTGTTCACTTCATCCAACACCTTAGGGTCAACTTCCGTACCTGGAAATCCGATCATGATCATCTGTCCGATCTTGATGTCAAGGCTATCAATTTGTTGGGCCTGAACAGTGGATCCAATTAATAACAAGGTTAAAAAATACAGGTATCTCATAGCTTTATGTCAGTAATTATCGCGAATCAAAAGTAAAATTTCCTCCATACTATTTCTGACTTCACGTGTTGGATTGGTGAAATTAGTATTCATGAATGAAAAAATTAGCGTCTCTCCCTTTTTTGTGACGAGATATCCGCTAAGACAATGCACATTACTTAACGTTCCTGTCTTTCCGAAGATATAGGGTTGTTCTGCTTTGTAAGAATTTTTTAATGTGCCAGCCATTCCACCAATGGCAACAATTTTGAAAAGTCTTTCACGGGGTATCATTTTGTACAATTTCTCCCATACTTTAACAATTGAACGCGGTGTAAATAAATTGTATCGTGAGAGCCCTGATCCATCAATCCATACAGGCTTATCGGGTAAATCATGAAGAAAATTTTTTGTTACATATTCAATAGGAACTTCAGGTTTAATCGAATCGCCAAGAATTGTCGCGCATAATATCAGCAATTGCTCTGCAATAAAATTGTCACTTTCCTGCATCATTACCTTATACAAACTATCGGAAGGTATACTGTATACTGTTTTATCTAAAGCTAAGGATGGCCTCACAATTGATTTGACCGATCGGTGCAACGTGTCCGAGAGCAGCCTGACAACAAGTGCGGAATCCGTCATAAATGGTTTAATCCACTTTGACTCTACTGAAGGTCCGGGAAAATAGGTAGTTGCATTTGAAGAATGTGATCGTACAACATTTGCTTTCTTCAATGTATCATTTGATGTTCGAAGAAAGGATTGAAAATATGACGGCTTTACGTGTACATTGTCATTATGCTTTTGCACTTCAAAACAATTTCCATACATCGGGAATGGCGAGCGTTCACTTGAAAAAGAGTATTCGTAATCCTCCCATGACCATCCTGGTCCAAAATGACTGGTGAAGAATCCTGGTGATGTATAGTAAAGATTTCCCGGTCTTGAATTTAAAAAATCATAGACACGGCGGCTGTCAAAAACATTTGGATACAAAAATGATGGGTCACCAGTACCCATGATGATTGTCGAATCGCCAGTTTCGTTATAACGCAAAGCCGGAATTGAATCACCAAGAATGTTGAGACTGGCAAAGAGTGTAAAAATTTTTGTATTGGAGGCGGGTGTGAAGTACCGCGCGCTGTTGTGCTCAAAGATTGTTTTTTGTTTTACAGGGTCGTATAAAACAAACCCCATGTGATCCTGAAATTTGTTTTCCGTTACATTGATTTTTTTTGTCAGTGCTTTTTGAGAAATGGGTGAACAAGATACAATCAGTATCAGAGCTGAAATCACAGTGAAAAAAAATCGCATCATGTTTATTTAAGGTAGCGCTCCAAAAGAACCTGACGATGATGAAGCATATGTCCTGCAATAATGTAGCCTAAATTTTTGACAGAAACTTCTACATTGTTTGCACTGCCTTTTCGATCCAGCATTTCACTTGTAAAACTTTTATAAAGGTCAATTGAAGATGCTCTGAGGTTTTTCATCTCACCTGATATTTCCAAAAAAGTTCGTGCGTTGGCATTCGCTTCTGGTGCGTAATCATTCTCTTCAAATCCGTGGAGAGATGTTTTGTCATTCCGGGCAAAACGTAAAGCACGGTAGCCAAAAATTCTTTCGGCGTCAATAGTGTGACACAACACTTCTTTTATGCTCCATTTTTCTGGCTGATATCGGTACTCACCTTTTTCTTCGCCGATGGAGTCAATTGTTTTTACCATCTCTTCCAAAGAATAAAGCAGCGCTTCTTCAATCTCATAGTTCTTAACTTGTTCAGCATATCTCCTGTAAAAGGAGGGAAGCAAATCTAAATCCGGGCGCATACCATTTGATTTATGTTAGCGAATGTAAAATTATGTTAGCATTAATTCATTTGGTGCTAACATAAAGTTGAACAAGTTTCTCGAAAAAGCTCGTGGCTGTGATACAGCTTACAAATTTGGCAGAACAATCTTAATTTCAGTCCCCTCACCGTAAATGCTTTTGATGGATATGGAACCGTTAACTTTTTCTACTGCTTGCTTTACAATATACATGCCCAGCCCGGATCCCTGCGAGCGGTCAGTAGCACGATAAAACATATTAAAAATTTTATCCATATGCTCCTTCTGAATTCCAATACCATTGTCCTTGAATGAAAAGGATGCTGAAGTCGGGTTGATCTCAACATTAATCTTAAGAAAGCTCCTGACTTCTGCGTTATAATATTTGTAAGCATTGGAAATAATATTACTGGTTATAATATTGATCAATAGTGCATCATTGTTAAATGGAATCTCTTCATTTTTTATTTTTACCTGCGCTCGAATCGATTTAAAATTATCCAGGTTTTCCAATTGCTGTATTGCATTATTAAATACTTCCTTCAGATTTATTTTCACGACCTTTATTTCTCCACGATTAACACGGCCGTAGTTTAACATGGAATTAATAAACACGTCAAGCTTTTTGATTCTTCCTTCAATCAATTGAAGATACCCTGAAAGATTATTTTTGTCAGGATCCAGGTTGGCCAAATTAACAAGGCCGAGAATAGAACTTAACGGAGAACGAAGGTCGTGCGATGTTTTGTACATCAACTGGTCAAGTTCAAAATTCCGTTCCGATAATTGATCCAGCGCTTGCTTCAATTCATCTTCACGTGTTGCTAACTGCCAGTTTTGTTGTGTCAGCTCTTCGTTCAATGCACGCAATTTTATCTCCGTCACCTTTCGGTCCGTAATATCCTCGGCGAAAATCGCCACACCAGTAGCCCGTCCTTTTTCATCTTTTATTGCCTTATAGGCCACTTTAAAAATTGCCTTGTTGGGTAGCCTGACTTCGGAAAAAAATTGACCTAACTTAAGCGCTTTATTGATTTCACGTTTTGCAAGAGGGACAATTTCCTTTGGAATCACTTCCAGGATATTATCACCAACTTTTATCTCCTTGCCTGACACTTGTTTTACTGTTTCTGAATGGGCCTGATTGAATAGCGTATATTTCTTTTTGAGATCGAGCGCAAAAACCTGATCGTTGGTACTTTCAACAACAGCGCGCAGTTGAGAATTAAAAGCTTTGATAATATTCTCAAAACGCTTTCGCTCGGTGATATCCATAATAAAACCTATGATGAATTTTTCACCTTTATCGTCAATGAACCGGCTCTTGGTCGTGAGCACTGTTCGCATCCCTCCGGCTCCCATAGGAATTATCTCCTCTGTTACAACAGTTTGGCCCGTACGCATTACTTGATTATCTACCTTCCAAATCCGTTGAGCAAGATGCTCTGGCATAATATCAAAATCGGATCCGTTGAGCACGGATGACTTTGTGCGGCCTCGTAAAAAAGCATTATTGAATAATATCCACCGATGCCTTTTATCTTTTACAAAAATTGGGGCTGCCACTGTGTTGATTACATTCTCGAGGAAAATGTGAGAATTAATCAATCCTTGTTGAGCATCATATTGCCTTTCGGCTGTTTCTCTCTGTTCTGAAATGTCTTTAAAGTTCATCACTACACCCTTCACATTGCTGTAGTGAAGAGAATTCGTAAGAAGTCCTTCTATCCACAAGTAGCGACCACTTTTATGTTTAATTCTACGAACCAGATTTTTACTTGTATCTTTTTTGGACGAAACTTTTTGAAATATCTCATCAAAAGTTGCCTTGTCTTTATTATGAATTAATTTATTAAGTTTTATTCCCAACAATTCTTTCGCACTCAGGCCAAGCAAGTGTTCAACAACGCGATTAATTTGTTGTATATGTCCACCCGGATTACAGAAAATAATTCCTTCATAAACATTTTGAATGCTTTCTAAGGAAGGATGGTCTGGTTTTGTTTTCCTTAATTTTTTATTCATGAAAATCTTAAACTAAACTCATCAAAAAATCATTTCCTGCTTTTTTCGCTTCGATCAAGTTCAGCAATCACATCAAACAGGCGGCTATTGGCTCCCATGGATTTAAACATAAGATTTCTTAAATAACCTTCAACCGGAAGAATTATAAAAGCAACTATTACCTGAATTATAAAATCAATTATAGGAGTTGAATTTGTTGCAAACGAAAAGCCAATCATGGTCTGAATAAATTCAATAAGTAAAATAATGGTTAGTAATGAGAGTACGCGACTAATAAATCGGTAACGAACACTAAGTTTAAACGACAGTAAAACAAGCAGAGCAAAAACGGTAAACTCCATCGCATAAAACCACGGTGTTTTCCAGTACGGTGGCTTTACCAATAACTGAATCGGCTCTGCTTCTTTTATCGTTCCAAAAATATCGCGTGATTGAACGCTCAACGTGTAACTACCTTGAGGCAGATAGGAAAAACTTATTCGATCATTCCGCGCTGACCAGTCAGACCAGTCTTCGTTAATTCCTTTAAGCATGTAACGGTACTCAACCGCTCCTGCAAAATTTGCCCGTGCTAATTCTATTTCAACCAGCCCATTGTCCTGGTTAATAATAATCCTCTTGCCAAAAGCTATGGGTTTACTGCTTTGAGAAAGAGTTTTGAGAACCAACGGGAATTCGCCTGGTGTATAGGAAACATCATTACCCAGAAATTTATACAACTCATTATTAGCATTAATTATCCAAAGGTTTTCTGAATAATTGTCAGGAGAAATATAACGGATATCACCACATAGGTTGAGTAAATGAATATTTTTTCTTTTATCGAATTGGCTTAAGGTGTTCCAATTATTTCCATCGTGATACCAAAGTTCGTTGTTGGACGTAAAATAAGTTCTTGGGGTTGGCATGCTATCAATTCTAACAATAGAATTTCTGTTTGCATCCAATCGGAAAAACCCATTTGTATTGACAAGGATGATTTCATTCTTCCACTGCAGACCTATTGTCCTGGAAAAATTCGGATTTGTAAATTCGAAGGATGAAAAAATATTGCCATTATTTTCCAGGCGATAAATAGTATTCATTCCACATAACCACAATTCACCGGCAGGACCCTGGAAAATATTGGAGATCTGATCGTCAGGATTGCTCTCTTCACTTTCTGTCCTCCATCGTGATCCGTTTTTTTTCAAGGTCAAAACCCTATCCCTATATGTTGACGCCAATATGATAGTATCACCTGAAGTAAATAAGAAGCGAACAGGTTCTTCAAGAATAGCATTTGCAGAAAGATTATCTATCTCAAACAAGCCTCCCAAACCAGCTGCCAGCAATTTGTTGTTGGCAATTGCAAGATGGGTGACCTTAGCCGCTATACCTTTCACTTTTCGGTAGGCAAAGTTTGAGGAGCGAAGAACTTTTTGTGTTTTCCTTAATCGTTGAACGGCGTACTCTTCTTTAGGTAATTGAGTTTGAAAATTCAGCGAAGCCTCATTGTTCTTTTTAGCTGGTGATTCTTTTACCACAACCTTTTCCTCACTCTCCGTTTTATTGCGCTTCAAAAAGCGTAGAAATCCTTTCTTTCTTTTTTCTGGCTCTTCAGTAGCTGCGGTTGTAGTAGCTTCGGAATCTGTTGGCGATACATTTTCATTTGTTTTTGCCTTATCCGGCAAAGTAGTTCTCTTAATAGGTACATCTTCATAATAGATTATCTCATCATACACCTCTTCTTTAATGAGTTTGAAAAGGCCAAGCGAAGTGCCCACGTATACGTCATTGTTCACAGATAAAGCGCAAAGCAAATTACCATTAAGGTTATCGTAATGACTGAATGATCGAAAAGGAGAGAGGGGAGATATTTTTGTAAACCCGTAATCATGCGACGCCCAGATATTCTTATCCTTGTCTACTAAAAGAGCGAATATTTCATTGTCAGGGAGACCTGTGTTGTAATTAACTATCTCTTCAATTGACTGCCTCTCGATATTTACAATGATTACGCCTCCACGTAGCGTTCCTAAAGCAATGAGATTGTTACTAACCGGGACCCCATTTACAATTACACTCGCATTTATGTAATCACTTTCTTCCAGTTTTATTTCTTCTATGGAATAATCTTTAGTGCAAAGGAAAAGTCTATTGTCGGCGGTGCCCAGAATAAATTTGTCCTTCGCGCCACAAGAAAAAGTGATATCCAACCCTTCTTCAAATTCAAAGGCGGGGTTACCAAGTTTTAATTCATCGACTTTAAAAATTCTTCCTAAGTCAGTTGCCACATAGGCTACTCCAAACATTTCAAAGAGCGAAGTAAAAGAGCCTGGAACGTTATGTGTATTTATTGTTCGCTCAGATTGATTTTCAAAAATGAATATTCCTTTATCATTCATGAAATACACTTTATTACCTAAAGCTAGCGCCTGGTATATATCTCTGTTGTCAGGATTCGATAGCACGATTGAAATGTACCGACCATATTTGTCCCTGATTATTTGACCGAACCCATCAGCGCCTGCCCAATACAATTCACCCGATTGACTTAATTCAAGAGCATAGACAGGTCCATTACAGGGTATGAGTTCCCAGTTTTTACCATCATAGGTAAGAACTCCGGAACGTGTGGCAAAGTACAAAATACCATTTGCGTCCTGCTCCATATCGAACGACATATGGTCAACTCGCTCGTCTCCCGGAGAGAAGTGGGACAAAAAGTAATGCCCGGTTTGAGCTTTGCATACAAAAAAGCAAAGCAGAAGAAAAAAGATTAAAAAATATCTCATGATAAGAGATCGTATTCAAATTTAGCAATTGGAATCCCACAAACCTAATTGATATCGTCTCTTGAAGACTAACTGATCCGGCTCCAATTAATGGCGCTTTTCTTTAAAGAAAGGATTTGAGTCTTGATTGAGGAATGTTCTGGTTTTAGAAGATCTGGATCGGAATTCAAAATGATTGTGGCCTCTTCTCTTGCTTCTTTTAAAAGATTGCCGTCTTTACTCAGATCGGCAATTAATAAATCCAATACACCGCTTTGCTGGGTACCCATTAAATCTCCCGGCCCGCGAAGTTGGAGGTCTGTTTCGGCAATTTGAAATCCATCATTTGTGTTTACCATGGTTTCAATTCGCACTTTTGAATCAGCGCTTAGTTTGAATCCGGTCATCAATAAGCAATAGGACTGTTCTGCGCCCCTGCCTACGCGGCCACGCAATTGATGAAGTTGTGATAATCCAAAACGCTCAGCATTTTCAATTACCATAACGGAGGCATTCGGCACATCCACGCCTACTTCAATGACAGTAGTAGCAACCATTATTTGAGTTTCCCCCTTAGTGAAACGATTCATTTCATAGTCCTTGGCCTCTGCTTTCATTTTACCATGAATGATACTGATGGCATATTCCGGAAATGCCCTGGTAATACTTTCGTATCCATCCATCAGATGTTTTAAATCTAATTTTTCAGACTCATCAATTAACGGATATACAACATAAACCTGCCGGCCTGCCTGAATCTGCGTTTTTAAAAATTTGTTGATTTCAAGCCGGTGAGAATCGAACTTATGAATTGTTTTGATGGGCTTCCTGCCTTTCGGGAGTTGGTCAATCACCGATATTTCCAGATCACCGTACAACGTCATAGCCAATGTACGTGGTATAGGTGTTGCCGTCATAACAAGAATGTGAGGGTAGTATTCTGTATTCTTTTGCCACAGCTTCGATCGTTGTGCCACGCCGAACCTATGCTGCTCATCAACGATGGCTAATCCCAAAGAATTAAATTGGACCTCATCCTCCAACAAAGCGTGTGTGCCTACCAGAATCTTTAATTCTCCCTTTTTTAAATTTTCATGAATTTTCTTTCTTTCTCTTTTCCCGACAGATCCGGTTAATAGATCTACCTGGATATTCATGCTGCTTGCATACTTCTTAACTGTATTAAAATGTTGTGTTGCTAAAATTTCTGTTGGCGCCATCAGGGCACACTGCGCACCACTACCTATAACAACAAGCATACAAATAAAGGCTACAATAGTTTTTCCACTCCCCACATCACCCTGAAGAAGACGATTCATTTGACTTCCTGACTTCAAATCGGCATAGATCTCTTTGATCACTTTTTTTTGTGCCTCTGTTAGTTCAAATGGAAGATGAGAATTATAAAACTTTGTGAGGAGTGTAGTATCCTGAAAAATATTCCCGGTGAACTTACTTCTCTTAACCAGTTTAAGCTTTAGCAAACGAAGTTGTATGTAAAACAATTCTTCAAACTTTAATCGCCTTTGAGCTTCCTGCAAACGTTCCAGGTTATCAGGAAAGTGAATATTGATCAAAGCCTCTTTCTTTGTTACAAGCTTTCTCTTTGTGAGTAAGTGCGCTGGAATTGTCTCTCTGATCCTTTCCGCAGATATGGATAGAAGCTGAGAAACAAGTTTGGAAATAGCTTTGCTGTCAAGGTGCTTACTTCTTAGCCTGTCTGTTAGAGGATAGACGGGATGAAAAGTTCTCTCTTTTTCATTTCTTTCAGAGAGAAGATCTATTTCCGGATGAGCAATGTTAAATTTAGAACCATAGCGACCTGGTTTACCAAACACAAGATATTCAGGCCCAATTTTGATTTTATCATTTACCCAGGGGATTCCCTGAAACCATATAAGGTCAATTTCTCCTGTTCCATCGGTAAAATGAGCTACCATTCTTTTTTTTCTTCCTGCACCGATCAAATCTTTCTTTATAATTAGCCCCTTCAACTGTACATAAGGCATTTCGTCTGTGATTTCCCGGATAGTATAAAACCTCGTTCTATCTTCATAACGAAATGGATAATACTGAATAAGATCTCCATAAGTAAAAATAGATAGCTCTTTGTTTAGCAATGATGCACGTTGGGGTCCGACCCCTTTAAGAAATTCAATTCGTGTCTCAAAAAAAGCTACCATGTAAAAGCAATGTTAAAAAAATAGTAACATGTTTAAGGTCGATAAAAACAATTTGTATCTAAATTGCGTTGTGCTTTTATTCCTGTGGTTACTTCATACAACCAAGTATAATTAACGCAGGTATCTGCTATGGAAAACCCTAAACTCTACAAAGGAATCGAGTATGTTCTACTCGAGGAGTTACCAGAAGAACAACAAGTTCGCATCAGAGAGTCGTTAAATCATGAGTTGTTTGTTAAAATTCTTGTCCATGGCAAACTCTATCAGCATTGTATTTTATATAAGGATTATAGTTTCTGGTTTAAGAGCGTTTACAAGGTAAACCTTAGTGCTCAACAAGAAAGAACACGTAGTGTGAGCAACGTTCCTCCAATTCTGCATGCCGCTCAGGAAAAAGGTTAATCCCATATTCCTCTGTCAGGAACAATTTCTAAAACATTTCCTGCCGGATCTTCAAAATAAAACGAGGACGCGCCACTTTCCCAGACTACTTCATCGGTTATTTTGATTCCTCTCTGCTTTAAGATTTCCTTAGCGGATTCGTATTCGGATTTCCTGACTTCAAATGCCAGGTGCTGTTTACCGTTTGCATAATGAGGTGGCGGACTAGATTTAAGTCCCGAGTCATCAGGATTAAAGCATAACAAAACAGAACTTCCTGCTCTCAGAAACAAATGCTTGCCCGGCAAATAGGTAATTAATGGCAACCCAAGCAATTCATGGTAAAAATCGTAAGCTTGTTTTAAATCCTTTATGTAAAGGCAGGTTTCCTTGATCTTTAAAATTTCCAAACCAGCGCTGGATAAAATATTCGTATATCAATTTTTTAAAGTCAACTTCAACAAAAAGTACATAATAAATTAAACGGGAAGCTGTTTTAAATAATATTTTTATTTTGTCAGTTAGCGATGCCAAATAAAGTGATTCAAAGTTGTCCACAAAGAATTGATTGACGAAATTGTTTGTAATTAACTGTATATCTGCAAATTATGGTATAACATTGGAGTAATGTGGATAAGTGACAAAATTTGTGGAATTCTTTTTTATGCTTTGATTGTATTTATTAAGTGATTGAATTATAGCGTTTTCTTACAATGTGTGTCACGAACGTACGCTGCTTGTCTCGTAAAAATGGAATGAAAAGAATCAGGCTTATTATATCATTATTCATAGTTGCTGCTCTTGTAAACAGCGCCAAAGGCCAGGCAAAGCCGGCAAGAATAGTTAAGCTTAAAGATCTTCAAATGATGATTCAGTCGCCCTCTGAAAAAATCAGGGTGATAAACTTTTGGGCAACCTGGTGTGCGCCATGCATAAAAGAATTGCCGCATTTTGAAAGGTTGAACCAGGAAAGAAATGACGTACAGGTAACATTAGTCAGTTTAGACCTGGACCTGGATCCCAACCCCGAAAAAGTATACAAATTTATAGCACGACGCGATATTAAATCAGAAGTTTTATTGCTTGATGAAAACAATCCAAATTCATGGATTGACCAGATTGACAAACAATGGTCAGGTGCCATTCCTGCCACGCTAATTATCAATCCTAAAACCGGCCAAAGAAAATTTGTTGGGAGAGAACTTCAGAGTGGAGAAATTGAGAAAATGATTGAAGAAATCTTGTGAAGTTTTACAACTAAAAACCCTATGTCATGAAAAAGTTAACATCCTTTTATCTGGTTGCGCTGGCAACTTTATTCCTCGCTGGAAGACCAATAGTAGAAGAAGGCTACAAGGTTGGAGATACCGTTGGCTCTTTTAAATTAAAGAATGTAGACGGCAAAATGGTAAGTCTTGCTGATTACAACAACTCAAAAGGCGTGATCCTTATTTTCGACTGTAATACATGTCCATATTCAAAATCGTACAATGACCGGATAATAGGTTTGCATGAAAAGTATTCACCCAAAGGTCTTCCGGTTATTACCATCAATGCTAACGATTCACAAATTTCTCCCGGAGATTCATTTGAAGAAATGGTGAAGCGAGCGAAAGCCAAAAAGTATACTTTCCCTTATTTACTGGATGAATCACAAGATGTAGCACGTGCTTTTGGTGCAACTAACACACCTCATGTGTTCGTTCTCCAAAAGGTCGGAAGTGATTTTAAGGTGGCTTATATTGGCGCTATTGACAATAACTCGCGGGATAGTTCTGCTGCAGACAAAAAATATGTTGAAGATGCTGTTGATGCCATACTTACCGGAAATAAGATTCCTGTAAATAAGACTAAAGCAATTGGGTGCAGCATTAAATATCGCAATGCTTAAGTCAAAGAAGCGAAAAGGTTTCTAAATTAAATAGGGTGGTTACAGAAACCAATCAAAGTCTTTAGCTGTTAGGTTGTTGATGAAGTCCAAATAAGGTGGCACAAAGCTTGTACTTCATCGACCTAAACAGTGGTTATGAAAAGTGCAGCGGTAGGTTTCTTTTTTCTCATCATTTCAATTTCATCTTTTGGGTACATTTCTGGTATCGCTATTCAGGCTGAAAAGAGTTCTAACATACAGGTTTACGTTAATGGTAAACTTTACAACAGAGTGCCCGGAAATTTTGTAAGAGTAAAAAGTCAGCCGGGATTGTTTCACGTGGAGGTTAAAGTGCTCAACCCTTATGACAAGACCTGGTATTTGGTTAAGAAAGATATTCGTGTTGAAAAAGGACTCGAGTTTTATTACAAAGTTGTACTTAAGAAGAATCAACGGCCAGAATTACTGGAAATAAGACGGTATCCTGTTTTTAGTAAATATTTTTTGAATCCGTCTCTTTACAACCGGCATCCAGTGAGTTAGGACCGCGAGCGTTTGGTTACAAGAATTAAAATTACTGCCACAAACAGAATAGCAAAGAAATTCCAGCTTACAAAGCTTAATCCAAATATCATCTTAAAGAACCACCCAATTACTCCAGCAATAGCGCCGACTATTCCGGCAAAAACGCCAACAACAACTCCAAAAACCCCCATTATAATACCGAAAGCTCCACCCAACAATCCGATAAAAGCTGGAATAGCAAAAATCAAAAGGATAACGATAAGTAATGTCGATAATGTTTTTGATGCCATAAGGATGGGAGATTTAGTATTACATGCTTATTCACGAATTTAATTTGAAAATAGTTGCCAATCCATAAAAAAAGCCACCGGACCAGGTGGCTTTGGACTAAGAACTATAGACGTTTAAAATGGATACTCTCCTTTTTCGATCACATAGTCAGCTACTTTTCTTCTCGCTTCCTTCAAATTGTACGGATCGATTTTTGTAAAACGTTTCAACCCCATTAACATCAATCTCAGTTCATCACCTTCAGCAAATGCCGCGATGGCATGTCTTCCACATGAGGCCGCTTTCTCAATGGCTCCGTGCAAATAAATAATTGCTATCGCTTTTTGTATTTCATTGCCTTGCTCTCCCTTCGATCCAATTAATTTTTCCACCCGTAAGAGGCATGACTCAGCAACATATCCTTCAATCATCATATCAGCAAGGTTCATGAGCACCTCTTGTTGCTCAGAAAGTTTCATCATAAATTTTTGTACAGCAGCTCCTGCCACCATGAGTCCGGCCTTTTTAAGATTGGCCAATGCTTTCTTTTCTTTACTGAAAAGTCCTTCCTCTTCTGCAGCACCAAAATCCGGTATACCCAAAAGTTCTTTTTGAACTGCCATTGCTGGTGCCATCAAATCCAAATGCCCTTTCATTGCACGCTTCATTAACATGTCAATGGTAAGCATGCGATTTATTTCATTTGTACCTTCAAATATTCGATTGATGCGCGCATCACGATACGCTCTGTCCATTGGGCTTTCTGCCGAAAAACCCATACCTCCATAAATCTGCACACCTTCATCAACCACGAAATCCAGCACTTCGGATCCATGCACCTTCATAATTGCACATTCGATGGCAAATTCTTCAAGTGATTTAAGTTTTGCTTTAGATGATTCCATTCCGCTTGCAATGAGTGCGGCGTAAGCATCATCGATATTTTGTCCGGCTCTGTAGCAAGCAGACTCGGAGGCAAAAATCTTCACAACCATCTCTGCTATTTTATGCTTAATGGCTCCGAAGTTGGCAATTGAAGTTCCAAATTGCTTTCTCTCTTTTGCGTAGTTGACAGCCAGGGTAACCGTTCGTTTACTTCCTCCAAGAGCTGCCGCCCCTAACTTGATACGACCTACGTTGAGAATGTTAACGGCTATTTTAAATCCGTTTTCTCTTTCAGAAAGTAAATTCTCTACAGGAACTTTGCAGTCATTAAAAAATATCTGGCGAGTAGAAGATCCTTTGATGCCCATCTTCTTCTCTTCTTCATTCATCGTTATTCCACCAAATGATTTTTCGACGATAAATGCACTTAAGTTTTTATCATTGTCAATTTTTGCAAATACAATGAAGACATCAGCAAAGCCGCCATTGGTGATCCACATTTTTTGTCCTGTAATCAAATAGTGTTTGCCCTCATTGCTAAGGACAGCTTTTGTTTTACCACTATTTGCATCAGACCCTGAGTCAGGCTCAGTCAAACAATAAGCTGCCTTCCATTCACCTGTTGAAAGTTTAGGCAGATACTTTTTCTTTTGTTCTTCCGTACCATAATAAAGAATTGGCAAAGTGCCGATGCCCGTGTGAGCGGATAAAGCAACAGCGACTGAATGACCAGCGCCAATAACTTCAGAAACAAGCATCGTAGTATTAAAGTCCATTCCGAATCCTCCATACTCCTGTGGAACAGAGGTACCAAGCAAACCAAGTTCACCGGCCTTGTTAAGAATGGATGGCATAATACCCGGATCTTTCATTGAATCGATCTCATCAAGGCGCGGAAAAACATCCTGCTCCAAAAATTCCTTACAGGTTTGAGCGATCATTCGTTGTTCTTCATTCCATTCTTCAGGTATAAAAATTTCCCTGGCTTCTGTTTCTCGAATCAGAAACTCACCACCTTTAATCGCTTTTTTTTCTGTTGCTGTATTCATAGACTTGTTTAATTCAAAAGCTCATAAATTCCTGCAACTCCTTGACCACCTCCTACACACGCCGTTACAAGACCATACTTCTTTTTTTGCCTTCTCAGTTCGTTAAAGATTTGGACAGATAATCTTGCGCCTGAAGAACCAAGAGGATGACCAACAGCAATTGCTCCTCCATTTGGATTCAGTTTATTTTGATCGATTCCTAATTCTCTAACTACGGCAAGCGATTGAGCGGCAAAGGCTTCATTTAATTCAAAGATGTCAATGTCATCCATTTTCATGCCTGCCATTTTTAATGCCTTTGGAACAGCTTTAACCGGACCAATTCCCATGATGCGCGGATCTACACCAGCAACAGCATAACTCTTCATCTGTGCTATGGGTTTAAGATTAAGTTGCTTGAGTATTTTTTCAGACACCACAAGAACAAACGCAGCGCCATCAGAAGTCTGTGACGAATTGCCTGCAGTAACGGACCCCCCAATGGCAAACACCGGTTTTAATTTGCTTAGCGTCTCTACCGTAGTATCAGGCCTGACTCCTTCGTCGGTGTCCACAATAAAGTCACGCGTTTTCTTCTTCATGCTTTCATCCACAAACACTTCGCTTACCTTAATGGGTACAATTTCATCTTTGAATTTTCCGTCCTTAATAGCGGAAGCCGCTTTCATATGAGAACGATATGAGAATTCGTCCTGATCTTCGCGCGAAATTTTAAATTCCCTGGCAACTGCTTCTGCAGTCAAGCCCATACTGGTATAATAATCAGGATGATCTTTTGCTATTTGATAGTTTAACGCCGTCTTCCAGCCCATGGTGGGTACTAAAGACATCGACTCCGTTCCGCCTGCAATAATTACGTCAGCCATACCTGCGTGAATACGTGCGCTCGCAATGTGAATAGCTTCTATACCTGAACCACAATAACGGTTGATCACCATTCCAGGAATATCCTCACCCAATGCCAGCAGGGAAATCATTCTCCCCATCTGCATGCCTTGTTCTGCTTCCTGAACAGCATTGCCAACAATGAGGTCATCAACCATTTTGTTCTCAAGCCCGGGAACTGATTTTACTAAATGTATAATTACATCAGCAGCGAGGTCATCCGGACGCTTAAAACGAAAGCCACCCCGTTTCGCCTTTCCGACTGCTGTTCTGAATCCGGCTACGATGTATGCATTCATGAGAAATATATTTTTTGAATTCCTGTTAATACCGAGTTAGAGAACAAGCGCACGAAATGTTTAATTGATTTTCAACTTCACAGTTCGTTCCATTGAACTTCTTCATAAGTTTAGGTTAGCCGCGCATCTTGTTCTCTTTACTCAGTATACGTTTAGGTTAACGTTCAATTTCGTAATGGCTTTCCTCCAGTTAATATCGACTGAATTCTTTCCAATGTTTTTCGTTCTCCGCACAAGGAGACAAAGGCTTCCCGTTCAAGATCAAGAAGGTATTGCTCACTGACTTCTTGTGGTGAAGTAAGATCACCACCACACATTACATTGGCGATCTTATTAGCAATTTTTACATCATGATCACTGATGTAATTTCCAGCACGCATACCATGAATGCCCGCCATAAAAAGAGCAAGTCCTGTTCTGCCTTGCACTTTAATTTTTGAAGATGGCACCGGCATCGTATAGCCGGCATCAACCAATTCCAGTACGGCTGATTTTGCATCCAGAAGTTGACGATCTTTATTAATTGAAATTCTGTCCTGATCGCGAAGAATACTCATTGATCTGGCATCCTCTGCCGACAGCGCAACTTTCGCCGTAGCGATCGTCATGAATGAATTTTGTAATGAGTTGAGCTCTACATCACCTTCCTCCAAAGAATCGCTTACACGTTTTGTAAATTCTTTTGTACCACCACCGGCAGGGATTAATCCTACACCAACTTCCACAAGACCTATGTATGTCTCTGCGGCAGCCTGGGCAATGTCTGCATGCATGGTCATTTCACATCCTCCTCCCAGCGTTCTTCCCTGGGGACAAACAACAACAGGTACTGAAGAATACCGAAGCCTCATTACGGATTGTTGAAATTGCCGAACCATAAGATCAACTTCATCATAGTCCTGCTCAATGGCCATCATGAATACTAAACCGAGATTAGCACCAAGTGAAAAATCTGCACCCTGATGACCTACAACCAAACCCTTGTATTCTTTTTCGGCGAGATCAATGGCTTTATTCAATCCTTCAATTACGGATCCACCTAATGTATAGCTCTTGCTGTGCCAGGAGAAGTTTATTACGCCATCATTCAGGTCCGTGATTTTCGATTCAGCATTTTTCCAAATCACTTTATCGCTTAAGTTTTCAAGAATAATAAATTCATCCTTGCCAGGAATTACTTTGTACGACTTGGTGGGAATATCGTAGTAATGAGGTTGGCTATTTTTTACTATGTAAAAAGTGGAGTGTCCTGCTGCAAGCATATCATAAACCCATTGATTAGGTTTATAACCAGCGCTCTCCATTTCTTTAATCGATTTCTCTACACCTGCAGCATCCCATGTTTTGAATGGGCCAAGTTCCCATCCGAAACCCGCACATACTGCATCATCAATTTTATAAAGCTCATCTGCAATTTCGGGGATCCGATTAGAGACATAGGTAAACAATGCAAAAAACGAATCACGATAGAACTCTCCCGCTTTATCTTTTCCGGCAAGTAAAACTTTAAAGCGATCAGCAAGATTGTCAATCGTCTTTGTTGTTTCCAGTGTTGAAAATTTTGATTTGGCTTTTGGTTTATATTCAAGTGATGCAAGATCAAGGGTAAGTATTTCCGTTTCGCCTTTTGAATTTTTTGTCTTCTTATAAAAACCCTGGCTTGTTTTGTCGCCCAGCCATTTGTTCTGTTCCATTTTCAAAAGAACATCTGGCAATTTGAAAACATCTTTAGCTTCATCATTAGGCAAACCTTTATTAAGATTAGATGCCACTTTTATCATGGTATCTAATCCGACTATGTCCGATGTTCTGAAGGTAGCTGACTTTGGACGCCCGATGACCGGACCTGTAAGTTTATCTATTTCATCAATGTTGAGCCCAAACTTTTGCATTGAGTCTATTACTTTCATAATTCCAAACACACCGATGCGATTGGCAATGAAAGCTGGAGTATCCTTACATAGAACAGTTGTTTTTCCCAGGAAAAGATCGCCATAATGCATCAGGAAATTTACAACCTCCTGATCCGTGAACGGAGTAGGAATTATCTCTAATAATTTTAAGTAACGGGGAGGATTAAAAAAGTGAGTACCACAAAAATGTTTTTTAAAATCATCACTTCTTCCCTCTGTCATCAGGTGAATTGGAATACCGGAAGTGTTTGACGTGATTAACGTACCCGCTGATCTGTGTTTTTCTACCTCATCAAAAACTTTCTTTTTTATTTCCAGGTTTTCAACAACAACTTCGATAACCCAATCAAAATTTTTAATTTTTTGTAAATCATCATCAAAATTTCCCAATGAAACCCGGGAAGCAAAATCTTTATGATAAAGTGGCGCAGGGTTGGATTTAATTGACCGGTCAAAAGAAATTTGAACTACCCGGTTGCGAACGGCTTTACTCTCTAATGTTAAACCTTTGTTTTTTTCTTCATCGGTAAGTTCTTTAGGTGTGATGTCCAGCAATAACACCTGGCAGCCAATGTTAGCAAAATGGCAAGCGATTGCTGAACCCATTACACCTGAACCAAGAACTGCAACTTTGCGAATTACTCTCTTTGCCATGGTAAACTTTTCAAACCGTGAGCTTACTATAAATACTATTCTGTTCTATTATTCTATTGATATCAATTAATACCTCAAAAAAAATATTCAATTTTTCTAAAGGGACTTGATTCCTCACTGTCTCGTTAAATAACAACACTACCTCACGAGCCTTTTCTTTTTTCTTTTTGCCTTCTTCTGTCAGAAAAATTCTTACAAGTCGCTTATCATTCTTATCGGCTTCGCGATAGATCATTTTAGCTTCTTCAAGAGTTTTTAGAATCCGTGTGAGACTTCTGGCCTCCAGCCCCATCAGCGGTGCAATTTTCGTAGCGGGGGTGCCTTCTTCAGAATTGATATTCAATAACACAAACCCGGTAGACATGGTCGCTCCGTATTTGGCCGCTTGCTGGTTATACATGCGCGCGATCGCATGCCACGTAGCCCTTATGTTATAATCAACCGTTTCTTCCCTCCGCATACAATTTTCTGCAGGTATCGAAGGTATAAAAAATTGTTATGCACGCATACTATTATTCAGAGAAAAATTTTTTTGTTTCAGCTAAGAAATGAGAATCTGCTTCAAAAATGCACTATAGTTGATTTCGCAATTTTATCCTTGTAGGTGGGCTCCCCTTTGAGTCCGCCTAAAAATGGATCAAAAGAATCTATTCTTCAGCAAAAATTTAGGGGGTAAGATTTTGGTTATCAAAATCTCCGCGCAGGGTTCGAAACCTTTTTCGTGCTTCAGCAGCGTATACACTTCCCGGATATTTATTAAGAAACTCACGGTAGATTTCCATGGCTTTATCCCGGTCTTTTAGCTGGCGTTCATAGATATCACCCTGAAGAAAAAAGGCATCGTCTGATAAAACATCGTCAGGATATTCTTTTAGAATCTTTTGTAAGAGCCCGATGGCAAGATTAAATTCTCCATGTTGCATTCTGATGTTTGCTTCAAGCCAGTATACATCATCCATTATCGAAGCTGTGTTCGCTATGCCTGACATCCTGACAAGGACGGAATCGCCCTGCTGCTTTATTGGTTGAAGATTCATTTCAAATGCTTCGGTTACCGTCATCCACTTTTCAGACGATTTATCAAATGATTCCAAAGAATTCAGCGCCTCCTTTATTTTATTTTGATAGAGCATAAGTTCAATAGCTGCGTATTTCTTTAGCGCTTCACCCGCCGAATCAAATGCAATATTTTCTTTGATGCGCATGCTGAGTTCCATTGCATCATTTGCTATTTCGCGTGAGGTTGCCTCTTTCAAAATATCCAGATGTTCCTGGGCTAGTTTAAAGTTACCTTTAAAGTATGATAGTTTAGCGTTCTTTAGTTTAGCCTCATAGCCGAGTGTATTCTCTCGTTGTAACTTTTCTACCTGGGAGTACAGCAATGTTGATTCCCAGGGTTCGCCAGATAAAAGATATATATCTCCCAGGTCAAGTTTGGCTTTCGATTTTAACTGGCTGTTTGCTTTTGGATTTGCTATTAATCCGTTTAAAATTTTAATGGACTCATCTTTCTGATCAAGGTAACTTGCATATAACAATGCTTCGCTTCTTTGCGCCTCAAGCGAGTAAGCATTGTCAGGGTATTTTTCAATGAACTTTTGATATTCTATAATGAGCGTCTTCACAGAATCCTTATTAACGGGGTAACTTGACTTCACCTCTTCTTCCCTGGTTTTAATAAGTCCGAGCCGGGCCACTAAATAATTTGAAGACCCTTGAAATTCCTTGATTACATAACGATAAATTTTTGCTGCATTTTTATAGTCTTTGTTATTCAACGCCACCTGGGCTACCTCCATGGTTTTCTCGCCCTCATTCTTATATCGTTTATCGTAAGCCCGGGCTTGTACAAATGCAGCATAGAAATTTTTTTGCTGCATCGTAACCCAGATTAATAAATCAGAATAAACTTCTATGTCTGGATATTTTTGGACTTTATCATAAAGAATTTTCTCCAGGCTTTCCAGTTCATCGGGCTTTGCCAACAAAGCTTGCATGACGTTTTTTACATATTGAATATTAGCAGAACTTTGGGTTACATATCCAAGATATTCCTGAACCATTTTATCCTTGTCCCCCTGAATCCGGTAAAGCATGGCAAGATCCAGACTAAAAACCTGCGGATTGCCCAGAAACTGTCTGCTTTCTTTAAGCGCAAGAATTGCATATTGTGTTAAAGACCGGGAAGACAAATAGTCGGACACAGCCTTAATTGCCTGAACGTTTGACTTATTTTCATTAATAAGATCCTTGATGTATTTATCGGCTTTTGAAAGTTCCTCTGAACGGACATACACAATACCCAGATCCAGCTTATACTGTAGATTAGAGGGATTCTTTTTCAGAAGACGTCTCAAATAATCTTTGGCTTCATCGTATTTACCAAGATCAAGCAGGACGTTGAAATAGTTGTTATGAATGGTAGGAACATTGTGATCGTTTTTTGCAAGATCGCGATAGAGATCCAGGGCTTTATTTTTATCACCCTTAATTAAATATTCATTAGCAAGCTGAATATCCTGGATGTTTTGAGCAAAGGTGGAAAACGAGGATATCATGCAAAGAACAAAGAGTATCCCCTTGTATTTATTTATTAGATTATATATATAATAATAAATATAAACCATGTTGAATTGTTGATAGGTCTGTGCTTTTATTAATGTATAATTTCTGTGTATTTCTTGATGTTTGCAAGAGATTGTTTATCAATGAAATGAGAAGTTATTAACATGAAACGACTAAGTGTATAAGATTGATGTTGATAAAACTGATTGTTAACACGTGTTGATAGTCAATAAGTCATCAACAAAACTTCATCAAACTGGTTGGGGTGAATAATTCACTCACTTGACCAAAGAGTTATTCAAGGGTTATCAACATGTTCAGGATAACTTATTAACAATGGTCCTAGTTCCCAGTTGGCTTTAATATTTATATTTAGTTCCTTTAATTCATCTGTATAGTAGACGATTGGTTCAGGTTCTTCTTTTTTGAAAAAATTTCCGGCATCCCATTTTTTGTTATCATTATAATCAATGATTAACCTCATGCGATAGTTTCCTGGGGGCAAATGTGTGATTGAAATGTTAGCCGTATTATATATGGTTTGGTGTATTGAGTTGTCCTGGGTTAATATTTGTACAATGTAGTTTTTTTCAGTTGTGTTGACCTGAACCAATATTGTTCCTGTGGTTTCGGGGGTAAGGACAGCAACGATTTGATCAGAGGTTTGGCTTGAATCGTTGTCCATGCTTATCAGAAACCCTTTTCGCAATCTAAGTTTGTTTAACTGATGTGTAGATTTCCTTAGGGTGTTAGCTTCATTTCCGTTTTTTGAATTTTGATCAGCTTCCTCTGCAGGCATGAGATCTTTAGGTATTACTTTATTTATCAAAAGTGTGTTTTTAATACTCAGGGTGAAGTCCTGAGGCTGTAGCGGTACGATGTGAGTTGAATCAATTTGATAGTAGATGCTGTCAAGGTTTATGTTTTTTATGGGCTTGTTGAACGTAATTTCTGCCTGAAGTAAATTTTTATCAGCTAGAAATTTTGGCTTTTGAAGAGAGATGTTAAATCGCTCAGGTGTTGATTTTCTTGGACTCAACTTTGCGTATAACAATGTATCTATAACATTGCCTATCGTATCAGCGGCTTCAAATTTTATTGGTATGCTGTCCTGGGATTCTGTATGGAAAAACAGATGAACGCTTGTATTGTCTTCACCATAGATGTGTTCAAGTTTTAAGGAATCTTCTGTATTTAGCGTCGTAATGTTATATGCACTTAGATTTTTTGAGGTTCTAATATTGAAGTATGTATTATAAGGTCTGGCGCTAATGAGTTTCAGTTCCCTGGCATCAAGTGCGATAATGGGTACTATGTATTGATAGGATGAGTCTGGTTTTAGTTCGATAGGTTTTGCCAGGAATCCGTACCGTTCCGATTTACTATCTACAATCAGGTTTTTGTTTTTGTCGTTAAATGCATAGATGTAGTAATTACCTGGCTTAAGATTATTGAATTCAAAGTAACCTTTATCGTTTGACCTGGTGAGGTAGATAGGTTTGTGTTTGAAGATGTTGAATGTATCGGGGCGCGTGTATAATGCGGCAGTTCCATCCTTCACTTCCTTTCCTGAAAGGAGATCAAGAATGGTTCCCTTAATGGTAAGTGAGTCCAGGTATGTACCTGTACTGAAAGCAAGTTGTAGGTTTCGTGCTGAGTTTTTTTCTGTGACATCTTGAATGCTTTCACGGAAGTTGATGGTATACGTAGTACTATCTTTAAGTTCACTGTTAAAATTTAGAATTACAGTTTTTTTTCTTGCCTCCATTTCCACTTTGTTTCCGATAGTGGGCGTAATGAGCAATTGTTCCCTGGGATTGTTGATCATCACCGCTTCATCAAATGTTAACTCTATCGATTTACTTTTAAAGTTTATGGTTTTATTTGGCGGGCTTGACTGAATGAGAACAGGCGGAATAGTATCCTGAGGTCCTCCTGTTGGGGAAGTTTGTTGCGCACAACTGGCTACCAGATATAAAACTAATATTATACTAGATAGTGCGAGGTACTTCATTTCCTGGCGATATAGATAAGACTAGAGTATTGTTTGCTGCTCATGGCTTTAACATTTGACTTTATTCCATAAAAGCTTCCACGAAGAAAACCATTAAAGTCTAATGTATTGTTATTTAAGTACTTTTCACTAAGCTGACTAACGTAGATTGAATCCAGAATCATTGGTTTAATATCTATTAGTTTTAGCAAATTCCGCTCAAGGAGCTTTATCATAGATCTTTCACTAAAGTGCCATAAATGACGTGGTACGTCAAGCCCCGCCCAATGTTGGCCATAGTGTTGTGCATCAAAACTTTTGTAATTCGGAACTGCAATAAAAATCGTTCCAATATCGCTTAGTTTCTCCCGAAGTTGTTGGAGTACATTGTTTGGTTCAGGAACATGTTCGAGTACGTGCCAGAGCGTGATTGCGTTGAAGTCGGCAATAAAAACTTCCTCTATTTTTTTAAAGATGTTGGTGTTGTAATTTTTTTCTACGCTTGTGGCCGGCTCGACTCCAAATGTTTCCCAATTTTTCTTCGCGGCTTCTGCAAGAAAATTTCCACTGCCACTTCCGTAATCGAGCAGCTTTCCTTTACTGCTGAATTGACTAACAAGTCGCAATTTATTTTTAAGGGTAAATTTTCTGGCAATAAGATATAAACGGTCCGTTAAGTTTTTTGCTTTGGAAGTATGTGAGATGTAATTATCTGAATTATAATATTTGCTCAGCTCATGCTCGGAGGGTCTGGGTGTCGTAATAAGTAATTCGCAGGTTTTGCAAATCTTGATGTGAAAAGTTTCACCGGTTACGGTAAAGTCTTTCGCGTGAATTTTTGGTATCAGATCAAAGCTTCCGCAAACAGGACAATTCTTGACATCGATCATTAGCGCCCAAGGTAGATGGTAAGCACGGAGATGTCAGAGGCAGAGACTCCGCTAATTCTTGAAGCCTGACCCAGTGTTTCTGGTTTAATTTTTTTAAGTTTTTCCCGCCCTTCTGCTGAAAGGGCGTTAACTCTGTCATAGTTAAATTCAGAATGAATTTTGAAGTTTTCGAGTGCTCCGATCTTGTCGGCCATTTTCCTTTCCCTATCAATGTACGTTTCATACTTTACATCAATAAGAACCTGCTCCTGTATCTCTTCATCAAATTTTGAAATCAGATGGTTGAGATTAGCATCTATTTGTTTTAATTCTTCGATATTAATTTCAGGACGCTTAAGAATATTTATTGCACTTACCTTTTCTTTTATAATCGATGTATTTAATGAAACAAGATTTTCATTGATCAGCTCCGGGTCAACTTTGAATTTTTTAAGTTCTGAAGCTAGTTTTGCAATGTCTGCTTTTTTGTCAATCACTCTCTCCATCCTTTCATCGCTCGCTAGTCCAATCTTATGCCCTGTTTCAGTAAGTCTTAAATCAGCATTGTCTTGCCGTAAAAGTATTCTATACTCAGCTCTTGATGTGAACATTCTATAAGGTTCTATTGTCCCTTTCGTTACGAGGTCATCAATAAGAACACCGATGTAGGCATCAGATCTGGTAAGTACAAGCGGGGCCTCTTCATTGATTCTTAAATGAGCATTTATTCCAGCCATCAACCCCTGGCAGGCTGCCTCTTCATATCCTGTAGTTCCATTGATTTGACCAGCAAAGTACAGATTATCAATTAGTTGAGTCTCTAGTGTATGTTTTAATTGTATTGGCGGAAAGTAGTCATACTCAATTGCATAACCTGGTCTGAACATTTTTGCATTCTTAAACCCGGGTATCTTCTTAAGTGCTTGGTATTGAACATCTTCCGGCAGAGAAGTTGAGAATCCATTGACGTATATTTCAACAGTTTGCCATCCTTCCGGCTCTACAAATATTTGATGCCTTTCCCTTTCTGAAAATCGATTGATTTTATCTTCAATGGAGGGGCAATACCTTGGTCCCAAACCCTTTATCCTTCCATGGAACATTGGTGACTTGTCAAAGCCCTCTTTCAAAGTGTCATGAACATCTCCATTGGTGTAGGTTATCCAGCAACTCATTTGTTTTTCGAGAGGCTTTGTATCGCTGAATGAAAATTTTTTGGGTTTTTCATCTCCTTTCTGCTCTTCCATCTGAGAGTAATCTAAGCTCCTGCCATCAACCCGTGGAGGTGTTCCGGTTTTCATTCTTCCCGATTCAAAACCAAAAGAGATTAGTTGCTCAGTTAAGCCCGTAGCTGCCTTTTCAGCAGTTCTGCCGCCTCCGAAGTTTTTTTCTCCGATATGAATTAAGCCATTTAGAAAGGTTCCATTTGTTAGCACTACAGCTTTAGCTTTGATTTCAACTCCTAAAGCAGTTTTAATACCTACCACCCTCTTATCTTTGACGATAAGCTCTCTTGCCATTTCCTGCCAAAAGTCAACATTTGGATTCCGCTCCAAAGCCAGCCTCCATTCTTCGCTGAACCTTGCCCGATCGTTCTGGGTACGTGGGCTCCACATTGCTGGCCCTTTTGATTCATTTAGCATTCTAAATTGAATCATTGATTTATCAGAAACGATCCCAGACTGTCCGCCTAAGGCATCAATTTCACGCACGATTTGACCCTTAGCCACACCTCCCATTGCAGGATTACAGGACATTTGGCCGATGGTGTTCATGTTCATTGTAACTAACAGGACTTTAGAACCCATTTTTGCCGCAGCCGCAGCCGCTTCACAGCCGGCATGCCCGGCGCCAACAACAATTATATCGTAATCAGGAAGCATTTGAATTTTTAAGGCAATAAGATGTCCACAATTATTTCCACAATTCCACATTTACTTACGTTTCACGTGAAACCTATGAGGATTTCTCACGGTCAGGTTTCACGTGAAACCCTGGAATTATCGCAAAGATAGATAAGAGTCCTCTTTTTTTCTCATTACGCTCTTTTCCTTTGGCTTTTTATCCTTATAGCCTAATAGATGAAGAATTCCATGAACCATCACTCTATTGAGTTCGTCCATGAAAGATGTTTTCAGCTTTTGAGAGTTTTCTTTAACTCTGTCCACACTAATGTAGATCTCCCCTGAGATTAGTTTGGAATCGCTTAAATCAAAGGTTATTATATCAGTTAATGTATTGTGCCCGAGGAATTGGGTGTTTAGCGAATGGAGATATTCGTCTGAGCAAAAAATGTAGCTGATGTTCTCAAAATCTCTTTTTTCAAGGTGTATAACCTTTTGCAGCCATTTTTTAGTTTTTAGGGGATTTGGGACTTTGAAATCTATGTCCTCATAAAAGTACCGGAATGATGATACCATTAATTAATGTAGAAACTCATTTCAACGATTTTGCCTCCATCTTTAAATCTCACTTCATCGGAAAGATGTTTCATCAGAAAAATGCCTCTTCCACCTGGTTTTTCCAGATTTTCAGGAGAAGTGGGATCTGGTAGATTTTCGTAATCAAAACCCACTCCCTCATCTTTTACTATGAATCTGATTATACTATCCTCAAGCGTAAGGCTTAGAAAAACATTTTTTAGCTTATCGCTGGAGTTACCATGCTTAATTGCATTATTAACAGCCTCGGTAACAGCTATCATAATGTTACCATAGATATCATCTTCCAGATGAAATTTCTCTTTAGCATTATCGATAAAACTCTCAATCATTCGAATATTCTCCATTATTGATGGAATCTGGATGCTAATGGTCTTCATCTATGGACGTTATTGATTATTCATTCTTTTGAAATACTCATCAACCTCATGTTTGTAATAAGGATACAGTTTTGGAGGTATGGTCTTCAGCAATTCTACTTCTTTTTCTTTTAGTCGCAAATAATCTTCAAATGCTTTAGGAATTTCTTTTTCGTAATCCTTAGCCGCCTCACCTTTTCTTTCTTCATCCATGTCTTGTTCACGAAGCGATTTTTCAGTTTCAAGGAGTCTGGTAAGAATTTCCTGCTGACGCTTAATGAGTTGATCTGTGAGCTGCTTGTTTACAAGGTCCATTTCGGTTTGCTCCATTTTAGAAGGCAATTCTCCTCCTGGAGTGGTTCCATTTTCTTGCTTCAATTTTTCCTGCATTTCCTGTATCGCCCGGCGAATTCTTTCTTGTTCTGCCGCCATTTCAGCTAATTCTTCCGATAATTCCCGTCCGCTTTTACCACTGTTTTTAAGTTCTTCTATTTTATTGTTTAGCTGTTGTTGAAGCTGGCTAAGGCTGGGTTTGTTACCTTTTTGGTTTGACTTCTTCATGGAAGGTTTAGCATTTGCCATCATCTGCATCATCATATCAAAATGTGAATCAAGCATTAGTGCCAGGTTATTTATTGAAGTCATCGCTAACTGCATTTCACTTTGGGCCTGAGGTTTTCTTCTTTCCTTGTTCGCGTCTGTTATTTTCTCCAGGTGGTCATTAAGTTCATTGATCTCTTTTGTAACAAACGACCCCATAAAAGGATCTCTTTTTGCTAGGGCTAACAAGCTGTCTTCCAATACTTTAGCATTATCCTGCAGCTTTAATTGTTCTTCTGCGAGTCCATTGAATCTCGGATCACTTGATTGTAACTGGGTAAACTCTTTCATGAGTTTCTCCTGATCATAAGAAAGTTTAATCAGGCCGTGAAGAATATGCCTAAGGGCTTCAATATTCTCCATATCCATTTCCATCATCATTGAAGATTGTGCTCCCTTCATCTGCTCCTGCATCTTTTGCATTTGATCCAAGGCCTTTTGCTGATTCTGCTTTGACTTCGATGGCTGGTTCTGCTCAAGCATTTCCTGGCTTTGTTCCTGTTCGTTCATTATTTCTTCTGTGCTCTCTTTCTCAGGAACGTCATCTCCCTGATTAATCTCTTCTCCCAGCTTCTTTAACTCTTCAATTTCTTTACTTGTTTTTTCAAAGTCTTCCTTTATCTCTTTTTGTTCTTCAGCAAGTTTCTTAGAATCGTTCTTTTGCTCGCCTGAATTTTCATTTGACTGATTCTGTTCTTTACTCTTTTCCTTTTTTGAGGGATCGCCAGATTGTTTTTTATTGGTTTGCTCGTCCAATTTGTCAGTTTTTTCCAATAGCTCTTTTTGTTCCTTGGTTTGTTCCTCAAGCTGTTTAACCACCTGATCAAACTTGCTTTCAAACTGCAATTGTTTAAATAATTCCAGCATCCGATCAAGCTCTTTTTCAAGGTTGCTAGTGTTCTTGTTCAGCTTATCTAATAATTTTTGTAGTTGAGAAACATCAGTCTTTTCCTTTAATAATTTCTGCAATTCTTCAAAAAGCTTTCGGGTCTCCTCATCTAACAGTTGCTCCATCAGTTTTTGAATTTGTTCTGCCTTCTCACGAATGCGCTCATCTTGCTCGGTAAAAACGTCCTTCTTTTCTAAGAGTGCTTTATTTTGTTCTTTCATTTGATCGATCAGCCGATCCAGATTTTCCTTCTGCTTTAAGATGTCTTCGAGTGCTTTCTTATCTTGCCAATCTAAATTTTGTTTGCTCTTAACATTTTGAGCTGCCTGTTCGATTTGCTTTTGAAGCTGACTCGCTTTTGTAGCACTCTGGTTTATTTTGCTTTGTGTTTCTTTACTGGTTTTATCAATATCAGCAATCAACTTATCTGCTGAAGGAACAGAAAATTTATAGGTTGACGAACGTTTTGATTTTCTTCCATTTACTCCATCGTTATCCCAAACCTGCAGGTAATACTCTAATTGCTCTCCTGGTTTTATTTGTATTGAATCGATAGACCAGTTGTATATAAAGCTTTGTTGTTGACCTTTTAGCAGCGGTATTCTTTCTGACCCAGTCTTGATTTCCTTTTGATTTTGGTCGTATACCTTATAATGCAAATCCAATTGTGTCAAACCATAGTCGTCATTTACCCAGCCACCAAGCATAACTCTTTTAAACAAGATTGTATCATTTAGATTGTTCACGGAAATCTCGGGGAACTGATCCTTGATAACATCAATTTTATAAGCAATCCTCTCTTTATTGGCGCTTTGATTGTTCTCTAAAAAAATTTCATACTGGTCAGTGTCCAGAAATCTTTTTACATACTTAAATGATTGATTATCAGTGATTTGAAAATCATTTGATGACTTATCAGAGGAAAATGAAATCCTTGCACTGGCAGTATTTGATGTTGAGAGATTCCAGTTAACGTAAGTACCCTCTGGAATTTCAAGGTTACCGGCATTCTTGAGTTGCTCGTTTTTCTTCTGCAAATACTTTGGATAGTCTAGACCTACCTCAAAGCCTGTTAATTCTGGCCGAATAACTACAGCGATTTCAAATTGTTTTGAGTAAAACCCCACTGCCTCCAGTTGAAATTCTAATGGTGATTGTACATTTTCAAACGTGTAACTAAAGATTGAATTTCCCTCGCTCATTAGTTTAAATCTTTGTGAACCGCTCTCCAGGTAAACATTTTCAGGAATTGCATTGCCCTGGAGCATCACCTTTAAAGTGAAGTCTTCATTATAAAATGCAAGAAGTTTATCGTTTTGTACTAAAAATGAAAAGGGTGCAGAAGGCGAAAACTTTTCGTTAAAGTGTATTATTCTATTTGTGCTTTCTGTAATTATTTTTTGGTCAACGAAAAGAATGAACAAAATTAGCGTTACAGGAATGGCGAGATATTTTATAAGTCTCTTATTCTTTTGAAGGGTAATGGCAGAATCAAATGAGAAAGGCTCAAGTTCTAACGATTTCTGTTTTACACTTGCCAAAGCAAGAACAGATTTTTGTCTATTAAGCTGCAGCAGGTTGAGCAAATGATCTTTTACTCCCGGAAGAAAGTCTCCAATCATTTTTGCGCTTTGCTCTTCGGTTATCCCCTTTTTGGAAACTATCCAGCGAAGAGGAATTCTTAAAAACCTATATATACAATAGCCAACAATACCAAAGAACGCAAAGAAAATAGCTAATCGTGCCGTTGGGTCTAACCAAAGACTGTGCTCCAGGACTGCAGCCAAAACGAAATAAGCAAGTACAATCGCCAGAGTAAGTATAATACCCCGGATGAAAATGTTTAAATAATACTTCCTCTGAAAAGATTTGATCTTATCATGAATCTTCTCCATTCCGTCACCCATACGCCTGGTCATTTATTACGTATAACAAACGCTATCCAATCAAGAATGATTTGATACTCATTAAAGATAATGACTTTTTCAAACTGATGTACAGGTAATTTATTTAAGCCTGAAAGGGTTTAGGGCTCCAGTCATATTCCTGCTGAAAATATTCTATTACCTGAAACTTCAGGAGCTTCTCTTGTTCGAGGAGATCAAAGTGTGGAAGTTTTTTAATTAGTTTCCAGTGTGGCCATCCCTCCTTATCAAATCCCTCCAACACATAATAACCCGCATAGCTTAACACCTTACAAATTGCTATGTGCATCAAATCTTGTTTTTCTTCTTTTGAAAAAACTTTGCTTCCCTTTCCAAGTTCCTGCACACCTATTAAAAAAAGAACAGCGTTAAGATCTTTTGGTTTTTTCCCAATAAGTATTTCAAGATCAATCAAAAGATTGTTCCAATTTCTCTCAAGGTCAAGATCCCGCTTAAACATTTTGCAGTTCTCCCCAATATTCAAACGCACGCCGGAGATGTGGTATTACAATGGTTCCACCAATAAGTGTAGCCATTCCCAAAGCTTCATTAATTTCACTGGTGGTAAAACCTAGTTCTTTGCACTTTCCAAGGTGATACTTTACGCAGTCATCGCATCGCAATACTAATGAACAAGTAAGGCCAATTAGTTCTTTTGTTTTGATTTCAAGGGCTCCAGAAGCATAAGCGTTAGTGTCAAGATTGAAAATCCGTTTTATAATAAGGCTGTCGGAGTCCATTATTTTTTCATTCATCCTGGACCTGTATGAATTGAAGTTGTTAATTATGCTCATAATTTGAGTTCTGAATACGGTTTAATAAATTGAAATGGCAAATATACATTTCACTTAAGATGAATATAAACTTACGGGAGGTTATGGAAGATTTTGTAACCCTCGTTTACCCCAAAATTTGTCTTTCTTGCAGAGACTCGCTGGTAAAGGGTGAAGATGTGATTTGTACAAAATGTATTCTGGATTTACCGCTTACCAATTTTCATAAAGATCCTGAAAATCCTTTAGCGATTAGATTTAAAGGGAGATTGCAATTGATACATGCACTTGCCTTTTTGTGGTTTAGAAAAAAGGGCAAGGTTCAAAGCCTTCTTCATTCTCTAAAGTATAAAGGCAATAAGGAAGTAGGTTTAAAGCTTGGAAAGGTATATGGTCATGAGTTATACCAAAGTGGTTTAGTCTCACAGTATGATATAATCGTTTCAGTGCCACTTCACAACTCTCGTCTGCGTCAGCGTGGATACAATCAAAGTGATGAGTGGGCCCGGGGACTATCTTATTCCACAAAGATCAATTTTGAGTTGGATGTACTGGCGAGAGGTTACAAGACAGAGACACAGACCAGGAAGACCAAATTAAGTCGTTGGGAAAATGTAAAGGAAATTTTTTACGTAAAAGCTCCACAACTTGTAGCAGGTAAAACGGTGCTTTTAGTTGATGATGTTGTTACAACAGGAGCAACATTGGAATCATGCTGTAACACTCTTTTTGAAAGCGGTTGCAAAGGTGTTGGTATTGCCTGCATAGCCTTTGCTGAGTAATAGTGATCAGTAAAAAAACCAAAGAGCACGCTGCGGACACGTGCTCTTACTATAGACACTATTATATTTTAATGTAAAGAGAAGGGTCTTTATAGTGCCATTATCGTTATGGTTTTTTGTACCAACTCTGCGGAATTCTTTGCACCACATTTACGCAATAAATTCTTGCGGTGAGTTTCAACGGTATGATGGCTTATACTAAGCTTCATGGCTATTTCTTTAGTGGTCAGTCCAATGGCAACCAATGAAAGAACTTCCTTTTCTTTTAATGTTACTGAAGACATAGGAATTAGTTTTTAAAGTTATGGTCTTTATGTAAAATCTTGTAGAAGGTAAACCACACCCCATTAATTTTTTTTAAAACAAATGACACCCCTGCGGAGTGTCATCTGTTTTGAATTTCAAAAGAATTGGGTGGGCTCAATTTTTCTTAGCCAATAAAGCTTTGTTTCCTTCAATCATAGCCGGTATTCTATTTTCCTTTTTATTTATAGCAGCATAACCACTATTACTTATAGAAACGCTTAAGCTTTGAGTAGGGCTTTCCATAGGAATGTAATAATATGTTTCCCCGTTCTTTGGAAGGACTTCATAAACATAACCCATAGTCAAGGGCCCTGTCTTTGCTGACTTTTGACTCTTGAATTTACTTAGAGATTCTTGCACTACTACAGGTAGCTGAGTGTTATCCTTGACTCTTCTTGCACTTGCCAATAGATCGCCGCTTTGATCGAAGTATGCGATCCAGGATCTTTCCTCATAAAGGAAAATTGCCACCGACAGGTTTTTGACTTTTTGCCATTGGATTCTTGTAGCTCCATTAAAATGCTCACCGAAACTTTCGGTAACCTTCGCATTGACTTCAGCATTACTTTGTGCTGATAAATTGTTGTTGAGGCAGATAAAAAGTGCTGCCAGGATGATGATTGTTTTCATTGGGCTTTTTTTTTGTTGTGCATTTAATGGTTGAGGGTCAAGAAGGTAACGTCCCAGTTTTCATTGAAAAGACTTATATTCGATAACAACAAGGTCAAATTAATTTTCTGAAACGATTTCTGTTTTTAACAGGGTTACATCAATAGGCGTTTTACATTAAGTGCACATCTTCGATTTTAGGATGATCCAAAACGAGATTATAGCGAAAATAAAAACTGGAGGACAGACCGAACTCGGGATGATCTATGAAGAGTACCGGGCTGAATTTCTTAAATGGATTACACGGGACTATAATTGTTCGGAGGATGACAGTAAAGATATTTACCAGCTTACCATCCTTATATTTTACGACAACATCAAATCTGGTAAACTGGAACATTTAGTAAGTAGTGTAAAGACCTATCTCTTTGGAATCGGGAAAAATATTGTGATGGAGAATATGAGAAAGGCAAGCCGGCAGACGCCAATTGATCAGGAGCGATGGCTAAAAGAACATTTAATTGATGAAACTGATAACTCGGTTTCAGATCAGACTTTTGAGATTGCTAAACGTGCATTACTAAAGTTGGGTGAACCCTGCAGAAAATTAATAGAGTTCTTCTATTATGACCGGAAAAGCCTGGAGGAAATAACGGCATTGCTCAATTATAAAAATGCTGAAACGGCGAAAAACCAAAAATGTAAATGCATGAAACGACTTCGAAAGTTGTGCGAAGAAGAATTAGGTAAAACATCAATAAACATGAATCATGAATACGGAAAATGAAAAAGATATTATGCTAGTCGAAAAGTATTTCGATCAGGAACTGTCGGATGCAGAAGTTAATCTTGTCAATACCCGATTGGAAACGGACGCCAACTTTAAGGCACTTTTTGATCAGGAAAAAGCGCTCATCAAATCCATCCATTATGATGGCTTGCTTCGCGATCTTGAAATGCTAAAGCAAGTTGAAAAAAATATCAGGCATGAGCGACCTGGCGTTATAAAAACCATCAAATGGAATACCTGGTATTTTAAGGTTGCAGCGGCGTTATTAATTCTGGCTGTTGTTGGCTCGTTGATGTTGCCGGTTCAAGAAGATCCCGAGCAACTCTTTCAATCTCAGTTTACACCCTATCCAAATGTTTTTGAGCCCACTCTTAGAGGCACGGATGAGGTTACAGAACGGGCAGAGGCATTTCAGGCGTATGAGCGGGGAGATTTTGAAACTGCATTAGCAGGATTCAACAAAATTTTACAAAATGGTAAAGAACCCGATGTGCTATTTTTAGCGGGTAATGCAAACCTAAAATTGGGCAATGTTGAGGAAGCCAAAAATAACTTTCTCACAGTGATCAAAGATTTTGATGAATTGGACACACAAGCTAAATGGTTTCTCAGCCTTTGTTATTTGAAAGAAGGAGATGTTGGCAAGGCAAAAATGTTGTTGGAAGAATTGAGCGGAACTGAAATTTCTTATTCGAACAAAGCAAAAGAATTACTGAAAAAAGTAAACTAACTCAATTTGTCTAACCCTAACCCTAAATCACATGAAAACATTTGAAGACATTGAAATGAAATTGACAGATATGTCTCCCAATGAGGATATGGAGTATCCAATAGCTTTCAGTCTTAAAGTTGTAGCTGAGAAAAAAAAAGGTGGCAGTGAGAATGAAGGTGACAGTCTGGGACTGGTTATTGATATCGATTTGAATGATTCATCACGATTTTTTAACGGCAACCAAAAAATTGTAGAAGCGGATCAGTTAATAGCAGTTTTGAAATTTATAACCGAAAAATTAATTCCAAATATTAAAGGTCGAATTGATTATTATAACAATACGATTAAAGTTCAAGTCGGAGGCAAATCAATTAGCTTAGATGATTTTGCAAGACTGGCAGCCACAACCGCAAAACAAGGAATCAATGAGGATTATATTCATAATATAGCGCCAGAGTTTGATAAAATCGACCGGATTAAATATGTGCAAAACAGTGCAGGCAAATCGAACGTGAGCACATCCAAGCGGTACAATGGCGACATTCGTCCCTAATCTTTTACCATCATCCGCATATTTCTTTTCCATAAATACAGAAGCAGAACAAGAAGGCAGCATCCGCCAAAAATATAATAATAAGTTTTGCTTCTGTCTTTAGAAAAAACAGGATTTAGATTTCCGTAGGCAGCTAATGATGCCCAAATTTTAGGGTCGGCGGTCAATTCATCAGCTGAGGCCAAATATTCAAGTTTGGTGTTTCGTAGAGCCATATCAAGATTTTCACCTTGTAAAAGATTGTTGTAAAACTGCTTCATAAGTTGGGCAGAAATTTGATCATTTACTTTCCATAGACTCATCAAAATATTTTCACATCCGGAATAAGCAAAAGCACTAGACATGCTCATCATGCCTTCACCTTTGGAGACTTTACCTAAACCCGATTCGCAAGCCGACAATACGGTAAGCATAGCATTTAATTTCAGTCCATAAAGTTCATAGGCGTGTAATTGACCATCTTCCTTTGTGTCATGTTTTGTTTCAAAATATAAACTCGATGAATAGTTTCTCTCAGGATCTCCTTCGCCATGAATTGCCAGGTGTATAATGTCGGATGTTGGGGCTAATTTTTTAAAGTTTGATTCTGTGACATCTTTTCCAACTAAAAAATTCCCTGAATCAAAGTAATGTTGTAACGAAACAAGCTCCATCTCTGCGCCGGTTATCTTTGTTAATTTTTTACCTGTCTTTCCAATAATTCTTTCGCCAGTGAAGGCCATAGCTAAAACTGATTTGGTATGATTTGGGCGTGATATCTTATTGAATAATGTTGCAGATGAATAAGCATACCCAATGGCATATCGTTTAATCATGTAAACGATGGATCGATAATCTGCAGTTTTGGTTCTTGGTGTATCTGTAATAAGTATATCAAAAGGTACCTGACTTAAAAGTCCGTCAGGAATAATCACAAGACGTTGGTTCTTTTGAAGAACAACATCGAAAGGTGAAACCAGCTTTTCATACAGTTGATGAGCGCTACTGGTAAAGTGAGCATAAGAGTTAATATTCAAGCTAGAATGCTCTTCATCAAAATGAGATAGTAACTGATGGGTTATCCGTCCAAGGCTATCCGCTGTGCCTATCCTTTTAAACATCAATTGATCGCTACTTATGGCCAGGGCATATACATCCCTTTCCCCCCAAAAGTATTCCAGTATTGAATAGCCTTGTCTCGACGATAGTTCTATTATACTACTGAGAGTGGGGATTGAGCTGTCATAACGAAGTTTGAAATAGCCCGGATATTGAACTGCAATTAAATTTTGATTTTGCTTGAGTAACTGATCTAATGAAATGATTTCTTCTCTCAATAACATAATCTGAATAGAATCTGGTGAGCTTGCTTCCTGCTCTTCATATAGCTTATCTTGAACTGAAGACACTGATCTGGTGAGTTCGTTTTGTCTCTTAAAAAGATTATCGTCCTGGTTAATGACGTCTGTAGTCTGCGCACGGATCAATCCGTCAATTAATGTTCTTGCCTTACTTAGCTCAAAATAGTGAAAGACCTTTTTATAAATGGAGTCGTTTGGATTAATCATGGCCATTTCGTGCAGAGTGGAGATTATTTGTTCATAAACATTATAATTTAAGGCCAGAAATCTTTGCTTGGATTCTTCTATGTCTAAAGCATTACGTCCTTGTGACATTATTTTCTCTGCGAGCACTAAACAGCTTAATGATTGTTGTAAACACTTTTGATTTTTTGAAGTACTGTATTTCCGTCTAAGAACCAGCGCTTTTTGCATCAGTATATTAAACAGATAATAATTGGTGCCAATCATTTCTTCTGTTGGATTGTTATCCACGTCCATGGACTTAAAGGGTGTAATAGCTGCGGTCAGTGCCTTTTGATAATAATATAGAGCTGAATCGTTTAGATTTTTACTTTCGTAATAATTTCCAAAGCCCAAATACACTTCAGCTCCTTGTCTGCCTTTCATCATACCCAGCAATTTTGTTCTGCTTTCCATTTCTTTATACTCACTAAAAGCCGCAGAATAATTTTTTTCAAGCAGGTATGCATCAGCCATAAAGCGAAGACAATGAATAAGTAAAAGTTTATCCTTCAAATCTTTTAACCCCTTATAAATATTTATTGCCTTTGAGAAATTGGTAATTGCGGCGGAGATAAGGGTGTCATTCATGTATGTTATTCCTAAACCCTGATAATAAGTAGCCAGGTACTCAGGGTTACTTTTTGTCGCTAAATTTATTTGAACAGCTTTTTGATAATAATCTATTGCCAAGGGAGAATTTCCGATATCACTGTAGATATTAGCAACCATGTTATAAGTTTTTTCAAGTAACTCTAAGTCATTTACTTTTTTTGTTAGTTCTATAGTTTGTAGCCCGTACGCAATTGCTTTTTCAAAATCTTCTTGCGAACGATTAGTGGTTGCGAGATTATAATAGTTTTTGGCTAATGTTAATTGGTCATCGAATTTAATTCGTTGTCTTGTGTCAAGGGCTTTTTCATAACACTTTTCGGCTTCAAAAAACTCGAACTTGAAGTATTTGTAAACATCTCCTAATCCATGGTAGCAGGCAGCCACATATTCGTTTTCTTCTCCAACCGTAGATTTAAGAATATCAATGGCTGAGTTAAAATTATAGATCGCAGAATCTACTTCATTTGTCAGATCCAGATAAAATTCGCCGGCATGGTAATGAAGCAGTGCTTTTTGAAAGCGTAATTGTTGGGAATTGATACCGGGTGTTTGGAGTGCTTCTTTAACCCTTTTAAATACTTGAGTTTCTTCTTTCTCCAGGTCTTTGAAGTTCAGAGTAGCAGCAGCATTAATCGCTCTTAGATATAACGTCCAATCATTATTCTTCTCTGCCAGTTCTATCGCTCTTTCAAAAGATTGAAAGGCAAGCCGTGGTTTTGTTTTAGCAAGGCGTTCCCCCTCATTGTAAAAATTTGATGAAGATTCAGAAGACTGAGAATATACGGTTGAGTGAAAAATGAAATTTAGTAGGATTAGGATTCTGACTAAAATGGGCATCCCTGAATATAGGGATTCTCCTTCAGAAATTCTTTACAAAGGATTTTGTAATGAGTTAAAAAATGAAAAGCCGTTTCGAAATTCGAAACGGCTTCTTTGTTTTTATATCTAAAAGGTATTCTCTTAGTAATTTGATCCAGCTCTGATCATTGCGCAACGGAAACCTACCGTAGCTGTTGCTGAGTCCTGATCTAAAAATCTTCTTGTACCCGGAGACATCCAGTAAGCAACATCCTTCCAGCTACCACCTTTATAAACTCTTGCACGATCCGTGATAAGCGAGGTAAAGCCTTCCGGGTTATTTTCAAAATCGCTGTTGTATCCGCTTACATCATCAAGAAATCCATCTCTTCTTATAGGGTTGAGATCGTCAAAATCCTGATAAGACATAGGACGGTAAATATCCTGAACCCACTCGCTTACGTTACCGGCCATATTATAAAGACCGTAATCATTAGGAGGGAACTCATATATATATGAAGTGATTAATGCTCCATCATTCAATTTACCTGCAATACCTGCATAGTCACCGCGACCACGCTTGAAGTTAGCAAGCATAAAGCCCATTTGTTTTCCATACGGATTACGTACTGCGTGACCATCCCAAGGATAAATACGCTGGTGGGTTTGCATTTCTTCCAACCATTGTGTTCCGAAAAGTGCTTGTGCGGCATATTCCCACTCTGCTTCTGTGGGTAGTCTATAAGCAGGTACTACAATACCAGATTCCAAAGGAATTCTGCCATCTGTTTCAGCAAACTCTTCACCTGCTTTTTCAGCAAGCGCCATATTAACTGCATTGGTTCTCCATGCTGCATATTTGCTGGCCTGGGTCCAGCTTACCCCAACTACAGGGAAATAACGGAAACCGGGATAGCGCAAATAGTGATCAACGTAAGGATCATTAAAAGCAAGTTTACCAATCCAAACTGTTGTGTCAGGTAATGCAGCCTGATAAACTTCTTGCGAAGAATCTTTAGCAAGAAAATGCAGGTACTCTAACCAGTTAATATTAGCAATTTCAGTTTCATCCATATAAAAAGAAGCTACCGAAACAGTTCTTTCAACGTTGTCACGATAAGACATGACATCCTCTTCAAAGGAACCCATTACGGCGCGGCCACCTTCGATAAAGACCATGTTTGGAGCATCGGGTTGACCTTTATAAGGTTTTACCATAAAACCACCGGCGTCTTCATCATTAAATGCCAGTCCTGTCGCATTACTGATCTGACCAGGGTTTTGAGCCGTTGGCTTACCCCCTTTTCCTCCAAAAAGTGAACAAGCTGTTAATGCAACAGACCCGCCCAGGAGATACACAAGAGTTCTAAAAGAATACCTCATTTGAAAAAAGTTTTTAAAAACGAACTGCTAAGATATACAGAGAACCATATGGTTTGCAAGTGTAATCGCCTAATTGCCAAATCTTGAATGTAAGATTACATTGCTCATCTTAAACGTTCGGATCGAAGTTGTATTGTTTATAGAATGCATCTTCCATTTTTGGGAAGCCGACCAGGTGATAAGTTGCATTTTATCACGTTAAAGCGCTTTGGCAGGCTGATTAGCTTTCATGGCATAGTTTTTTGAATGGTGTCAGAAATACTTTTTGATTATGACACTTGCTTTAGACGATTTCCGGATCATGCCATTCGATAAGAAATGTGATGTGATCACTTTTCACGGAAACTACCTTATTCATCGATCGCTGGGTGAATGTAAAGTATTTCTGTATCACGCAAATGACTTCTTTATTGAAGTGTTTTTTTCAACAACGCATCAAAAGGTTTTGATGATAAACGCTTTTGATAACCCAATGGGTCTTCAACCTTATTTGGATAAGATTTCTTTAGCCGATCTTTTTGAGGACTCCATTTGAGAAAGTAAATCAATAGCGGAATCTACTGAAGGAATTTCTTCGACTATCATTATTGCCTTCCCTCCCTGGTCGCGCATTTTACAACGCTTTGTATGTGTTTGAACAAACAAAAGTATTTGTCCAAATATTTCAGAGCTGAAGTATTGATCATTGGTTGATGTAAAAAATCCCCGAAGACGCTCATTTTTTAAAACCAATTTTTCAAATCCAAGTTTTTCTCCGAGCCAACGAAGCCTTACTGAGTTAATCAACTCTTCAACAGATTCAGGTAAAACGCCGAACCTATCCCTAACTTCATTGCTGAATGAAGATAGTTGTTCTTCGTCTTTGATATTATCCAATCTTGAATAGAGCTGAAGTCTTTCACTGACATTGTTTACAAAAGTTTCCGGAATTAAAATCTCCAGGTCGGTTTCGATTACACAATCCTGAACAATGAGTTTTGCTTTTTCTGAAAGTTCCTTAGCAAACAAATCCCTGAAGTCTGTTTCCTTCAATTCCTGTATTGCATCGTCAAGAATTTTGTGATAGGTATCAAATCCAAGATCCGTTATAAAACCACTTTGTTCTGCGCCTAATAAGTTGCCGGCACCACGAATGTCGAGATCACGCATAGCTACTTTAAATCCATCACCTAATTCTGAAAATTCCTCTAACGCAGATAATCGTTTTCTTGAATCAGCCGTTAATTGTGAGGCTGGCGGAGTCAGCAAATAACAAAACGCCTTTTTATTTGATCTACCTACACGGCCACGCATTTGATGAAGATCAGAAAGGCCAAACATATGGGCCTGGTTAATGATAATGGTGTTTGCATTCGGAATATCAAGCCCAGACTCAATAATGTTCGTTGAAACCAGCACATCGTAATCTCCATCAATGAATTTAATCATCACCTTTTCAAGCTTATCACCCTCCATCTGTCCATGGGCTATGCCGATCCGTGAATCAGGAACCAGCTTGTAAATTACATTTGCAATTCCTTCAATATCACTCACACGGTTATGTACAAAAAAAACTTGTCCTCCTCGCCTTAACTCTGCACTCACAGCGTCACGGATAACAACTTCATTGAAAGTATGAAGGGCGGTAGTAACCGGTTGGCGGTTCGGTGGAGGTGTAGCAATGATACTTAAATCCCGAGCACCCATGAGGGAAAAATGAAGTGTGCGGGGAATGGGCGTTGCTGTCAGCGTAAGTACATCAACATTTAACTTTAACTCCTTTAACCGGTCCTTTGCTTTTACGCCAAACTTTTGTTCTTCGTCAACAACAAGCAACCCCAGATCTTTGAACTCAACATCTTTACTGATGATACGATGCGTTCCTATCAGAATGTCAATTTTTCCTTCCTTAACTTCTTCAATAATGCTTTTAATTTCCTTTGTTGATTTGAACCGTGATATGTATTCAATCCGCACCGGAAAACCGGAAAGCCGCTCGCTGAATGTTCTATAATGCTGCATAGCCAATATAGTAGTAGGAACAAGTATGGCAACTTGTTTTCCATCGGCAGTGGCTTTGAACGTTGCGCGAATAGCCACTTCTGTTTTTCCAAAACCAACATCACCACATACCAAGCGATCCATTGGATGAGGATTTTCCATGTCCTGCTTTACATTTTCAGTAGCCTTCGACTGATCAGGCGTATCCTCATACATGAAAGATGTTTCCAACTCTGCCTGCAAATAGCCGTCCTGAGAGAAGGCGTAGCCCGGCGCTGACTTTCGCTTGGCGTATAGTTCGATTAACTCCTTGGCAATATCCTTGACACGTTTTTTTACTTTGGCTTTTTTGATTTCCCACTCCTGTGTTCCAAGCTTGCTGATAGCAGGAGGAGTTCCTTCTTTGCCTGAGTACTTTGAAATTTTATGCAGTGAGTGAATACTTACATAAAGCATATCATCATCCTTGAATACAAGACGTATGGCTTCCTGCTCATGGCCGTTAACTTCTTTTTTCTCCAGGCCTGCAAACTTTCCTATTCCATAATCGATATGCGTAACGAAGTCGCCTGGTTGTAGGGTTTGAAGTTCACGAAGCGTAAGAGCTTTTGACTTACTGAATTTTTCCTTGGCGCGATAACGATGATAACGTTCAAATATCTGATGATCTGTGTAGCAAACAATTTTAAGTGATCTGTCAACAAATCCCTGACGAAGCGGAATCTCAAGAGATTGAAATTCAAGTGATGTGCTTATCTCTGCAAAAATTCCTTTGAGTCTCTCCAGTTGCCGCGGTAAATCTGAAGCGATGAAGTTGCTGTAACCCTGGAGTTGATGTTCGTAAAGATCATTTACCAGTAATTCAAAATTTTTATTGAATGAAGGTTGTGCGGAAGATTGAAACTCGAAACTGGTGCTGGAGGATAAGGTATGGCGACTTCCAAACTCCACACATGAAAATGGATTACAGAATGTTTTAAATGCAGCTCCACCAACAAAAAGTTTTTCGGGTGATGCCACCACCTGCGTTCCGCTCTCTTTGAGAATCTTTGACAAAGAGCCTTCTGCTTTTTCAAAACTTTTTTGAACGACGTCACAGGTTAGCTCATAGTCCTTGAACCACAGAATTGATTGCTCTCCCGCGAATTCTAAAAGTGATTGACGATCTTCCTGTAAGAGTTTTGTTTGGACGTTTGGAATCACACTAACATTATCCAGTTCATCCACCGAAATTTGTGACCCGGGATCAAACGTTCGGATACTATCAACCTCATCTCCAAAAAGTTCTATGCGATAAGGAAGTTCGTAGGCAAACGAAAAGACATCAACAATTCCTCCGCGAACAGCAAACTGACCGGCTTCGTATACAAAGTCCGTTTTCTCAAAATCGTATGTATGAAGGAACTCTTCAAGGAACTTTATATCAAGGCTCTCACCTTTTTTAATACTGAAGGTATTTAATGAAAGGGATTTGCGTGTGATTACTTTTTCACTTAGTGCCTCGGGATAAGTGACAATTATTGAAGGATGTTTCTTCGTCGTGAGGTGATTTAATACTTCTGCCCGCATGAGAATATTTGCATTCTCAACGTCATCATATTCATAAGGATGTTTATAGGACATAGGGAAAAGAAGGATTTCTTTTCCCATCAGATTTTGTAAATCATTTTGAAAGTAAGCGGCCTCTTCCTTGTCTTGTAAAATGACAATGTAATCACCTGGCTTAATGGAAAAGCAGGAAGCAACCACAACAGCATCCTGGCTACCCGTTAATCCTTTTATAAAAACTGATGACCTGGACGCACTTACCCCTGCGGCTACGGTCTTAATCAGACCATCCGCGCAATAGATACTTAGAAAATCTTTCGCCCTCAAAACTGTTCGCGCATAGAGGCAGCAAAGATAAAGGGTTATCTTCGAGCTGAAATAAATTTACTGTTAATTTTATTTTCCGTGGAACTTATATTTTTGTTTCTGGTATTGCTTGCCCTTTTCGCAGGCATCTTATTGATAATAGGCTTGTACAAACCCTGGATTGTTTTGTGGTGGAAAGATACGCAGAACAGGAAAAAGGTTATTAAGTTGTATGGTTTGATTATGGTGACAACTCTTGTTACTTACTATTTGCTAAAATTGATTTTTAACTCCGCAGATAACCCATGAATAAATTTTTCTTTTTCCTTTTTGCAGCGTTTTTAGTTTTCTCCTGTCAAACCAGGAAAGAAACCAAAGCTCAACCTGTTGAATCCATTGAAACAAACGACCTTCCTCAGATGACGTTAACGTTTAAAGGTCAATCGCCTGTATCAGTTAAATCCCTTGAAGGAAAAGTGGTTTTGATTTTCTTTCAGCCGGATTGTGATCATTGCCAACGAGAGGCAAAGGAAATTAGTGAGCACCTTGAATCATTTAGTCGTTACAAAGTTTACTTCATCACCACGGACAACTTTGATCTTATTGATCAGTTTGCAAAAGATTATAATCTTTCTGGCAAGGCAAATATTCATTTCTCAAAAACAACTTTAAATGAGATTTTAAATACAGTGGGACAAATTTCGGCACCATCAATGTTTATTTACGACAATAAAAAACTAATCAAGCATCTTGACGGAGAAACACCAATTGCTGAGATTTTAAAATACCTTTAGTGTCATGTCTCCTACGCAGCCCCTAACCCCTAAAGGGGCATTCCTGCGCGCTGTTTCCCCTTTAGGGGCCAGGGGCAAGCGATGGATGAGCCGTCAACTCAAATATGACTCTAGCGTATTCGTTTACAGACGGCAAGATATTTTTTTATCCTTCCCGAAAATCCAATTAAATATTTTTCTCCACCTTCACTCAGTTTTGTTTTCTTTTTTAATTCATCGACCGTCGCTGGATAGTTCCGAAGTATGATATTGGCTTTCATTTCGGGGAAATGTTTCTCAAGGGATTTCTTGTCTGATTTTGTCATCGATTCAATTCTGAAAATCCTTCCCGGAAAATTCTGAATGATCTCTTCCGATGCATAGAGGTGAGTGCCCGGATGAATTTTCAAAAGATCATACTTATCCGCAATAGTTTTAAATGCTCCGGCTTTTAATATTGAAGTATTCGGTTCATATAAATAATGCAATGGATCACTAAAACTAATTACAAGGTTTTTCTCTTCTGAAAATCGAAAGGAAAAGGATTCTACTAATTCGTCCCGCAGGTTAATTGCATCAATTGATGCTTCGCCCATATAATCTCTTTCACAAAGAAACAAGAGCTCTTTACATTCATTATCCACAGAAACTACAACAACCTTCTTTACAAACTTCAGTTCCTTCATTCCCTGTTGTATATCCAGCAAGGGAGAGGCCTTTATAAGAATAAGAGCTGATCGTGAGAAAATAATATCCTGAAGTTGTATGACATTGGGTTCACAGTCGGCAAATTTGAAAATCTTCCCGGACTTTTGATTTCTTCTGGAAGGATCGATGTATACTATATCTGCACAATCATTTCTCTTCAGAAAATCTTCCGCGGGTACATTTGCGTATTCTATGTTTGATTGGCCAAGGGATTGATGGTTATGCCTTGCTATCTCCAATAAGCTTGTATTTGGTTCAACATAAATTACTTTTTCAAAAAGTTTGCTAAAGTAAAATGTGTCTATGCCAAATCCGCCTGTGAGGTCAATCAGTACGCCGTATTTTTTTAAGTTTAATGATTTTAAAACCTCAACCTTATATTGTGCCGTTAGCTCTGACGAAGATTGCTCAACATTAACAGAAGGTGGATAGATAACTCCCTTCGCCGCATAAAATGTTGGAAGTTTTTCTTTCGCTTTTCTCTTTCCACTAATCTGATTGATAACGATACCCGCTGGCAAATTGCAGATGGTTTTATGCCGTAAGAGAAGCTCATGTACATCACTTCCTTCGTGAGTGGAAATAAAGTTTTGCACTTCATTTGTGATCAATTTTTCCAGCATACTATTTTAACAATACCTTTGAGCGGTCCTCAAGTTAAGCAGCTTAAATGAAAAACCCCGGGCATAAAGTTTTTGATCTGATCATCATTGGAGGAGGAGCCGCTGGTTTTTACGCAGCGCTACAGGTAGCAGAGAGAAATCCTTTATTAAGAATTTTAATCCTGGAAAGAACTTCAAAGGTTCTTACAAAAGTAAAAGTATCAGGAGGCGGTCGTTGTAATGTGACGCATAATTGTTTTGACCCTATTAAATTATCGCATCACTATCCCCGTGGTGAGAAAATGTTAAAAAATCTTTTCAAGAAATACCATTCAGGCAATGTGGTGGATTGGTTTCTTAACAAGGGCATAAAGCTCAAGACAGAAGATGATGGAAGGATGTTTCCTGTCTCTGATAATTCTCAAACCATTATTGATTGCTTTTTGAGAGAAGCTCAGAAGAACAATATTCGAATTGAGATGAATTCACCTGTTACGGAAATAAAATTTGAGAGTGGACAAAGCTTTTCACCTGTTGTTGGGGATAAGACTTACGCGGCTTCGAAGGTATTAATTGCAACTGGTGGTAGCCCTAACCGCCAATCTTATCAGTGGCTTGAGTCTCTTGGCCATTCTATTGTTTTACCAAAGCCATCCTTGTTTACTTTTAATGATTCAGCTAAAAAATTTTCAGACCTGATGGGCATATCAGTTCCTGATGCAGAAGTAAAAATTGCCGGAACAAAATTTTCGCAAAATGGTCCATTGCTCATTACTCATTGGGGATTAAGTGGTCCCGTCGTCATTAAATTATCAGCGTGGGCAGCCGAGTTTCTTTTCGAAATTAATTATCAATTTACTGCGTTAGTAAGCTGGATTGGAAAGGTAAGCGAGAATGAACTTCGTATACAATTAAGCTCTTATAAAGAGCAACATAGAAAGAAGTATGTAGTAACGAATCCGCTGTTTTCATTACCACAGCGGCTCTGGCAACGACTTTGTGAACATGCAGAAATACAGGAAGAAAAAATTTGGGCCGAGCTTCCACAAAAAAATTTAAACAAATTAGTTGAGCTTCTCATTCGTTGTCCTTTTCATATAAAGGGTAAGACTACTTTCAAGGAAGAATTTGTTACATGCGGTGGTGTTGATTTAAAGGACATTGATCTTGAAAGAATGGAGAGTAAAAAAATTAAGAATCTCTTTTTTGCCGGTGAGGTTTTGAACATCGATGGTGAAACCGGTGGATTTAATTTTCAATCAGCATGGACAACCGCCTACATCGCCGCAGTTGCCATCAGCGAATAACAAATAAAAGCTGAGCAAATTGCCCAGCTTTTAATCTAAGTTTCAATTTTTCAATTAATATACAAGGCTCTTCTCCAGCATAAACTCTGCAATTTGCACTGCATTAGTTGCAGCGCCTTTTCTCAGGTTATCCGAAACGATCCACATGTTGAGCGTATTGGGCTGAGATTCATCTCTTCTTAAACGGCCAACGAAAACTTCATCTTTACCTTTTGAATTTATGGGCATTGGATAAACATTGTTCTTGGGATCATCCTGAACAATAACTCCATCAGTTTCTTGCAGAATTTCTCTCAATTCGTTCAGATCATAGTCCTTATGAAATTCTACATTTACTGCTTCAGAATGTCCTCCAATAGCCGGAATTCTTACCGTGGTAGATGTAACACCAATGGATGGATCACCAAGAATCTTTCTTGTTTCATTTACCATTTTCATTTCTTCTTTGGTGTATCCGTTATCAAGGAATACATCAATGTGAGGTAATGCATTCATGTCAATAGGGTGAGGATAAACTTTAGGTCCTTTCACTCCCGCACGTTCATCCATCATTTGCTGAACTGCTTCCTTACCCGTACCCGTGACCGACTGGTAAGTTGAAACAACAATTCTTTTGATTTTATATTTTACATGAAGAGGAGCCAATGTCAGCACCATTTGAATGGTAGAACAATTTGGATTGGCAATGATCCTGTCGTCTATACCGATTACATGACCATTGATTTCAGGCACTACTAGTTTCTTGGTCGTGTCCATGCGCCATGCGGAAGAATTATCTATTACGATTGTTCCGACTTCAGCAAACTTGGGAGCCCACTCCAAAGAAGTTCCACCACCGGCTGAGAAAATTGCTACATCCGGAGCTAACTTCACAGCCTCCTCCATACTCTTAATTGTATACTCCTTACCCTTGAACTTGAGTTTATTTCCTACTGATTTGGCAGAGGCTACCAAATAGAGATCGTCAAACTGAAAATTTCTTTCCTCTAATACCTTGAGGATTTCCTGGCCAACAAGTCCTGTTGCGCCTACAACTGCAAGTTTCATTGTGTTAAATATTTTTTAGAATCGCAAAATTACTATTTTTGAAAGAGCCCAAAAAATAAGACCGAAACTTATGATCAGATTTCTTTGGGCTATTGTCATAACTATTGTTAGTTCGACTCTCTTTTATCAATCTTCTTTCGCACAGTTTTCAGATGACTTCTCCGATGGTGATCTAACAACCGACCCTCCCTGGAGTGGTAATGATTCTAAATTCGTGGTTTCCTCCGGCAGGTTACAACTTCAGGCTCCCGCCGAGACCGGAACGGCATTTCTGGTAACAGCAAGTGAAGCGATAAGTAATGCCTCGTGGGAATTTACAGTACATCTTGCGTTTAATCCTTCCGGCAGTAACTACACGAGAGTTTATCTCGCTTCTGATCAACCTGATCTAAACGGTATGCTTAACGGTTATTATGTTTTAATAGGCGGTACACCTGACGAGGTTAGCCTGTACCGGCAAACAGGAACTACACATAGAAAGATTATTGACGGCATGGATAAGAGACTGGATCTTTCAACGGTAGATGTATCTGTAAAAGTCACGCGTGACGATAATGGCAACTGGGAACTGTACTCCGATGTTGCCGTGACAGGAGAATACACTTTAGAAGGAACAGTCAATGATGGGGTACATACATCTGCCGGTTATTTTGGTCTTTATTGTGTATACACATCGACTCGTTCTACAATGTTTTCATTTGACAATTTTGTTGTAACCGGCGCACCTTATGTTGACAACACAGTACAAGCGAACTATAAAGACGTAATTATAACAGAGCTATTAGCTGACCCTTCTCCTCGTGTAGAATTACCGGAAGTGGAGTTCATTGAAATTTTTAATCGATCATCACATGAATTTAACCTGAATGGCTGGACCATTTCTGATGGTTCTTCCACAGCCAGGCTGGGTAATAAAATTTTGCATCCCGGGGAATATCTTCTTATTGTACCGTCATTCGCGGCTGAAGAATTTTCATCCTTTGAAAACGTTGCAAGTGTTAGCAGCTTTCCGTCATTAAATAATACAGGCGATTTAATTACACTGCGATCAGCCGCAGGAGTAACCATTGATTCGGTTCACTATTCCGATAGCTGGTATAAGGATACAGAGAAAAAATCAGGAGGATGGTCTCTTGAGTTAATTGATCCGAATAATCCCTGCGGCGAAGAGAACAACTGGGTTGCATCTGAAGATGAAAGGGGAGGATCACCAGGGAAACAAAATTCAGTTTTCGCAAATAAACCAGATGTTACAGGCCCGTCATTGACGAATGTATTTGCCCATTCTGCAGATCAAATAAAGTTGGATTTTAACGAGAGATTGGCAGATGAGGAAATCATAATCAATTCCATTTCTATTGATCCGTCAATACCAATTACCAATGCACTGTTTGCAGATCACACTTTAAGAAGTATTAATGTCACATTAGGCTCAGCATTACAGGTAGGAGTTCTGTATAACATTACGTTGAACAACATTCGTGATTGCAATCTCAACCGAATCAATGATAAGCATAAAACTTTAGCGTTTGCGTTGCCAGAAGAAGCGGATAGCCTTGATATCATTATCAATGAAATTCTTTTCAACCCTTTACCGACGGGAGTTGATTTTGTAGAATTGTATAATAACTCTCCAAAATACATCAATCTAAAAGGCTGGAGCCTGAGTTCTTTTGAAGAAGGATCAATTCAAAATAAAAAGACTTTAGTTGACAGAGATTTGCTGTTCAGTCCGAACTCGTATAAGGTTGTTACAAGTAATCCTGATGTAGTTATTGGTCAATATCCGAATTCTTTATCAGAGAATTTCCTGATATCCCAACTTCCATCTCTACCGGACAAGGAAGGATCAGTGGCGTTAGTAAATGATAAAGGTAAAATAATTGATGCGTTGGTGTACAGCAACGATTACCATTCTCCTTTGATCAAAAATGAAAATGGGGTATCACTTGAACGTGTCTCTTTTTCTTCGGACAGCATGGATCCGCAAAACTGGAAATCGGCAAGTTCAACGGTTGGTTATGCGACACCAGGATTTTTGAATTCAAATGCCCGGTCAGAAAACATCCAGGTGTACAACTCAATTCAAATCGATCCTGAGATTTTTCAACCTGTTTATGGACAACCAAACTTTACTCAGATTATTTACAAGTTTGATCAGGGAGGCAATGTACTGAATGCAAAAGTCTTCGATGGCCAGGGCCGTTTGATAAAAACTCTTGCCAATAATGAGGTGCTGGGCACTGAAGGATTTTACCGGTGGGATGGAGACCGCGACGATGGAAGCAAGGCACGAATAGGTTACTATTTTATATGGTTTGAGGTCTTTAATCTTCGGGGAGAAATTCAAACATTTAAAAAACGAGTAGTTATTGCCGGACAATTCTAGTCAGGGTCTATCTAAAAAGGCCTTATTCGCTTTTAAATTTGGCTTTTGAATTAAAAATTGAAGAAAAGGATAAAGGCATTGAATAAATACTTCAATATTTTTTTGTTTTAGTTTAAGCCACTTAATTTTGCGCATCTTTTACCAAAGGAGGAACCGGACCATGGCTACTACAAAGAAAAAAACAACCGCCAAGGCAGCTAATAAAAAAGCAGCGAAAAAAGCGACCGTCAAAGCAAAACATAAACCTGCAGCGAAAGCTAAGCCAGCCGCGAAGGCGAAAAAGCCCGCAGCAAAACCGGCAAAGAAGGTTGAGAAAAAACCGGTAGCTAAAAAAGCTACTTCAAAAAAAGTTGAAGCTAAGCCGGTGGCAAAAAAAGTCGTGGAAAAAAAGGAAGTTAAAGTTGTTGAAAAGAAAACGGCGCCTGTAAAAATAAAGAAGGAACCCGTAGTTCAGGCTAAACCTGTACCAGCGATTGCCAAGCCTGTTCCTCCCCCAACCCAGTTAAACATGTTTCAAATACCAAACCAGAGACCAATAGCGCATAAACCTGTAAAAGCATCGACAACAGATACAAGAACAAGGTATTCGGATGAAGAATTAAAGGAATTCGAAAGCCTCATTCTTGTGAAACTTGAGAAGGCGAAAGAGGAATACAAAATTCTCAAGGAAACGCTTAATAGAAATAACGATGAGGGAACAGACGCTACTTCAGGTGGAAATACAAAAGTTCTTGAAGATGGCGCTGAAACTGCAGAGAAAGAAAATCTTAGTCAATTAGCCGCTCGTCAGCAAAAGTACATTAGCAATCTTGAGAACGCTTTGATTCGAATCAAGAACGGCACTTATGGTATATGCTCCGTAACAGGAAAACTTATTTCCAAGGAAAGATTAATAGCGGTACCACATACTACTCAGTCCATCGAGGCGAAACTAATGCAACAAGAATAACTTGGATTTTCTACAGCACCATATCGAAGCCCTTATATTTTGCTCACCTTCACCTATAAAGGTGGGTGATATAATTGCTTGCTTAACAGAAATGTTTGGCGCAGAAATTCCTGAGGATGATGTAGCAGGGGCCCTCCAACGACTGGAAGAAAAATATTCAAATGATGAATATTCTTTTCAGCTCTATAAATCAGCGGGAGGGTATCAGTTTTTGACGAAGCCTGCCTATCAATCAAGTATTGGCATCATGCTCAAGCAACAATCTAAAAAGAGATTGTCAACTTCTGCTATGGAAACACTTTCCATAGTTGCCTATAAACAGCCTATTTCAAAAACAGAAATTGAAAACATTCGTGGCGTCAATTGTGATTATGCTGTTCAGAAATTGCTAGATAAAGGACTTATCGAGATAAAAGGGAAAGCAGAAACCATAGGCCGACCTATGCTTTACGGTACTACTCTGAAATTTATGGAGTACTTCGGCATCAACGACCTGGCAGAATTACCTACACCTAAAGATTTTGCTCACGAGGTAAATACAATTGGCGAAAACACTGATTTAAAAGAGCCCGATGCGCAAGGGTAACTACCCATCTGAAGGTAGAAGAAAAAGATCTTCATCAGGATCGTCAGGTTCCCGGAAAAAGGTTTTCACAAGAACCCATTCGTCAAAAAACAAAAAATCTGAATACGGTGATGGCTCTCCGGAAAGACGGTCATCAACGAAATCATCAAGAGGAAATTTTAGCAAACGAACGTCTTCAACTGAATCTGAAAGCAAAGGCTCCTCTAAAAAAAGTTATTCTGGTAAATATCAATCAGAGAAACCTGATTCCAAACGGAAAACTTTTAAGAGAAGCAATACATCAGAACGTAGCGGGTTGGAGGATAGGCCAAGAGGAAATTTTAGCAGACAAAAATCCAAAGCCGAACCCGGGAGCAAGGAACCTTTCAAGAAAAGCTATTCTCGTAAATCCCGATCCGATGAAGGCCATTCTGAAAGAAAAACTTTTAAGAGAAGCAATGAATCGGAGAATCGGGATAAGAAGGATAATACATTTCCCGGCAGATCAAAAGGAAATTTTAGTAAGCGAAGATCTTCAACTGAACAAGAGGGCAAAGAACCTTTTAAAAGAACCGGCTCAAATAAGTATCATTCCGATAGACCCAAGCCGTCGTTCGTTAAGAAAAAATACTCTACTCGAAAAAGTTCTGACACCAGGGAGGCGACAGAAAGTTCATCTGGAAAAATAAGACTAAACAAATTTATATCAAACAGTGGAGTTTGTTCAAGGAGAGAAGCCGATAATCTAATCCAGATGGGTTTGATTAGCGTAAATGGTACGGTAGTTACAGAGCTCGGCTTCAAAGTGAATCTTACCGATGATGTTCGTTACGAAAGCAAAGTTCTTAGAGCAGAAAAGCCTGTATATATTTTACTGAACAAACCGAAGGGATATTTAACTACAACAAATGATCCGCAGGAAAGAGATACTGTGATGCATCTTATTGGTAATGCGGTTAAGGAGCGTGTCTATCCAGTCGGCCGTCTCGACAGGAATACAACCGGGTTATTGCTGCTGACAAATGATGGTGATCTTACTGAAAAGCTTTCTCATCCGTCTTACAATGTGAAAAAGATTTATAAGGTAGAATTAAGTCGTGCATTAAGTAAGTCAGACTTTCAGAAAATACAAGAAGGCATCAGATTGGAAGAAGGTAAAGCACTCGTTGATGACATAGCCGTGATTTCAGATGACGGAAAAACCATTGGCCTGGAATTGCACATTGGCTGGAATCGTGTAGTGCGCAGAATTTTTGAGGCGCTGGAATATGAGGTGATTAAATTAGATCGCTCGGTCTATGCAGGACTTGATAAAAAGGAATTACCGCGTGGTAAATGGAGATTCCTGAGAAAAGAAGAGGTGGTTAAGCTTAAACACTTTCAATAGCTCAAACATTCTCAATTTCTAATGTAAATGTTGTCCCTTTGCCGAACACTGATGTTACGTCAACCTTTCCTTTCACTTTTGTCGCGGCTTCTTTCACAATATATAACCCCAGGCCGGTACCTTCCGTTTCCTGGGAGGCACGATAAAACATATCAAATATTTTATTAACACTTTGAGGAGGAATACCCTGACCGTTGTCCTCTACGGTGATGGTAACATGGCTGTTATTTTTTTGAAACCCCACTTTTATGTAAGGATCATCCTGATTAAGCCGATGATACTTAACAGCATTTGAAACAAGGTTTGAGAGAATGATTGAAATCTGGCTATGATCGGAAACAAAGATGTTATTTTCATCTTCCTGGTACTGTAAGCGAATAGATGATGTTCCTTTGTTGAATTGTATATCCTCGACTGTTTCTTTTAGTATTTCATTAAAATTAACGAGTTCAAATTTTACCTCCAGTTTTTTTGTTCGTGAAAGCCTGAGAATATCAATGATAATCATATTGAGTTTCTTCACTCTTTGTTCAATTAGCGACATGTATTCCCTTCCCTTTTCTTCCTGAAGTTCTACTTTACCGAGGTAGGTCAATCCTAAAATGGAAGAAATAGGTGCTCTTAAATCGTGAGAAGTGCTGTATAAAAAACTGTCGAGATCCTTATTAGCATTGAAAAGTTTTTCCCGTTCATCTTCCAGGAGCCACATTACCATTCCCATACTCATCACGGATGTCATTATCAAGTTGACCAATCCTCTTGAACCTGGCTGAAGAGCTTGTTCTCCTATCAAATCAAATATTAATGTAATGAGATAGAAAAACTGGTAGGAACTATAAACAAGGAAGGAAACGGCAAGAATTTTTTGACCAACGCCACGTGTAAATTTTGGGCTCATCCACACAACTATTCCCGCGAACAGGAATCCAAAACCTGAAATAAAGCAACGAGAACCGGTCCTTAAAATATATCTTTCACCTTCAGCATCAGGATTCATGCTAAAAGCAACCACTGCAATCACAGCAAGAATAGCTGTTGCTGAAATTATAGAGGTATAAAGTTTCCTGTTAATTGGTTTGTTAAAAACCAACTGGTAAGATCCGATCAATATGAAAACAATGTGCAAATAAGAACCCAGTTGGGCTATAAAATATAAGAAGAGCCCAACGATATGTGGCCATTCTCCGTCACCTGGATAGGACATTAGAATAACATTGCTGAGCATATTTACAGCAAAAGCGAGCCAGGCTTTAGACCATGTCCGAAGAAAACGACGAATATAAACCCTGCTAAAATGAAGGAAAATGAAATACATTGTAAGCCCCAGGATTGATTGGGCCACGTATGGGACAGACTCATCATTAAAGACCTCAGAAAATCTATAATCCATTTATCATGCCTGGTCGATTCTCAAACATAAAGACAAAGAAAATGATTGTTTTAACTAAATAAGCTAAAATTGAACGTTGAATTTTTAACTGAAAATAAAAATGGGGAGAATGTACCCGGGAGACTTAAAATGTGGTGATGGACGGAATCGAACCGCCGACACAAGGATTTTCAGTCCTTTGCTCTACCAACTGAGCTACATCACCAAAATGCCTATATAAGTGGTATTATAGGGGCACAAAAGTATGTAATTTTGGATTCCATGCAAAATTTAAAAATACAGTTCTAATGGAGATCATACAGCAGGTACTTTTTGTTGTTACTTTAGTCACTGCTACCATCATTCTTCGAAAAAGGATTCTAAGAATAAAATCAAATATTTTATTAGGTAGAGATGTTGCAATCACTGCCCCTAAAAAGGGGCGGTGGAAAAATGTTTTGCTGATAGCTTTGGGTCAGAAAAAAATGTTTAAAAAAGTTATTCCTGCCTTTCTGCACGTATTGATATACGTTGGCTTCCTTATTATCAACCTTGAAGTTTTGGAATTTATTATTGACGGGATAACCGGCGAACATAGAATTTTCGCCCCTTTTCTTGGAGGCTTTTATAACTTTTTAATGAATTCATTTGAGTTTCTGGCGGTTGGAGTACTTATCTCGTGCCTGGCTTTTTTGTTTCGCAGAAACATTTTACAAGTAAAGAGATTTTGGTCCACGGAAATGACTTCATGGCCAAGATTAGATGCAAATATAATTTTGGTAACGGAGATCGTTCTGATGCTTGCAATTTTAAGCATGAATGCAACGGATCAAATTCTGCAAGCAAGACTTCCTGATCGTTATCCATACACTGGAAATCTTTTTTTTAGTTCTTTTATTGTACCAGTATTTGATTCAGCAAATACCAGTGCGCTGGTTTTCATTGAAAGATTCGCCTGGTGGTTTCACATCATTGGTATTCTTGCTTTTGCCGTTTATGTAACGTATTCGAAGCACCTCCATATTTTTATGGCATTTCCCAATACGTATTTTGCTTCCATCGCCCCGCAAGGGCAAATGACAAACATGCCCATCGTTACAAATGAAGTGAAATCAATGCTTGGAATTTCTAATGCTTCACCCTCAGCGGAGCCGGGACGATTCGGGGCTAAGGATATTAATGATCTTCCCTGGACAGCTTTAATGGGAGCATATTCATGCACAGAATGCGGGCGATGTACAGCCGAATGTCCTGCAAATATTACTGGCAAAAAACTTTCGCCTCGAAAGATTATGATGGACACGCGCGATCGTATGGAAGAAGTTGGAATAAATCTGAGTAAAGGAAAACCAGGAACAGATGATGGAAAAAGTTTATTGGGAGATTACATAACCAAAGAAGAGATCAATGCTTGTACAAGTTGTAATGCCTGTGTTGAAGCCTGCCCCGTCTTAATAAATCCCCTGGAAATTATACTGGAACTCAGGCGCTACATAGCGATGGAAGAATCTGGTTCACCGGCATCATGGAATGCAATGTTTCAAAATATCGAAACGAATTTTGCACCCTGGAAATTTTCACCGGGCGACCGCTTTAACTGGTCCAAAGAATAAACATTAAAGCAGTATCTTAAATGGTAAGTATGAACATACCTACGCTTGCAGAATTAACGAATAAAGGAGAAACATCTGAAATACTTTTTTGGGTGGGCTGTGCAGGTTCATATGATGATCGTTATAAAAAAGTAACACGAGCATTTGCTCAAATACTTGAGGCATGTAAAATAAATTTTGCCGTACTGGGAACAGAAGAATCATGTACGGGCGACCCGGCAAGAAGAGCAGGGAATGAGTTTCTTTTTCAAATGCAGGCATTGAGTAACATTCAGGTGTTGAATGGTTACGGTGTAAAGAAAATTGTAACGGCCTGTCCGCATTGCTTTAATACACTCAAAAATGAATATCCGGAACTTGGTGGAAACTATGAGGTAATGCATCACTCAACCCTCCTGCAACAACTGATCAATGAAGGAAAAGTTAAGATGAAGGAAGAAGGCGTATTTAACGGAAAGAAAATAACATATCATGATTCATGTTATTTAGGAAGGGCAAATAATATTTATGAAGCGCCACGTTCTATCCTGGAAACTTTGGATGCGGAGCTTGTAGAAATGAAAAGGTCGCGATCAAGAGGGTTATGTTGTGGCGCAGGAGGGGCGCAAATGTTCAAAGAACCGGAGAAAGGCAAAAAAGATGTAAATGTTGAACGAATTGAAGAGGCATTGGCAACAGGTGCATCAACCATCGCTGCGGCATGTCCGTTTTGCATGGTAATGTTAACGGATGGCATAAAAAATAAAAATCGGGAGAATGACGTTCAGGTAAAAGATATCGCAGAACTTATTGCCGAGGCTCAAGGTTTTGTAAAATAAATAAGTATTTATGTTTATCCCATTTGATGAACTTCCCGCCAATGCGCGAATTTGGATTTACCAGGCCGATAAGGTTATAGGTAGTTCAGAACGATCACTTATTGAAAAAGAATTATTTGGTTTTACATCAACATGGTCTGCACATGGTATTGCTCTTCAATCCTCTTTTACTATTCTGGAGAATCGATTTGTTGCTTTGGGTGTGAATGAACAGGTCAATGATGCAAGTGGCTGCTCCATTGACATGTCAACTAATGTAATGAAGGGCATATTTAAATTGACGGGAATAGATTTTTTCAATCGTACGCTCGTCCCTTTTGAAATAAATGGTGAAATAATACAGTTCAGACTAGACCAACTCAAACAAAAATTGAAAGAAGGTATGTGGAATGAAGATTCTGTGACGTTCAATACATTAGCAGATAGTGTAGGTGCTCTCCGTGAAAACTGGAGACTTAAAGCTTCAGAAAGTTGGATAAGCCGATATATTGAGAGACCTAACTTTGATTCGATAAAAGGATAGTTGTACTTTTAAGATGTAAAAAGAATGTAGTTATGAGATATTTTTTACTGATAGTGCTGGTTGTGATTATGGCAGCCTGCAGCATTGAAAAAAAGGCGGAGAAAGCATTTAATCTGGGTAAGTATCAATCCTCAATTGACCTCTATCAAAAAGTACTCTCCGACAATCCTAAAAACGGAAAAGCAAATTATTTTATCGCAGAATCTTACCGGCTATCTAACCGCATAAAAAATGCAGAGCCTTTCTATGAGAAAGCTGGCGGTGGAGGATTGAATAAAGATTCTATACGATTTTATTATGCTCAATCATTAAAAGCAAATGGCAAATATGAAGAGGCCAGGCAGCAGTTAGAACAACTTGCAAATTCAGCTGAAGGAGAATCAATTAAAGAGCGTGCAAGTGCAGAATTGGATGGGATTAAATACCTGGAGCGGATCAGCTCTAAAGAAAGTTATTATCGTATTAAGAATCTTGAATTGATCAATACCCCTAATGCGGAGTACGCGCCAGTTTTTCTAAACAATGAATTATATTTTACGTCAACGAGAGGCAACCACAAAATATACGAGGCAACAGGTGCACCCTACTCCGATATTTACAAAGTCGCTACCAGGGGAGCTAATGTAGATATAACAACAATAACAGCTCTTCCATCCATTATCAATGATCCCATTCGAAATGAAGGATGTATTACATTTTCACCGGATGGTAAGTTAATGGTATTTGGACGCGGCAATACCAGCAAAAAAAATGGAGGAGTAGATGTAGATCTTTACTTATCCAGATTTAGAAATAACGCGTGGTCAGAACCAACAAAAGTTAATGCTCCGGTTAATACTCAATATAAAGACGAAACTGACCCGGTAGGGAAAAACTTTAGCTGGGATTCATCTCCTAACTTTAGTCCGGATGGAAGGACTTTGTACTTTGCCTCTAACCGGAAAGGCAGAGATGCAATGGGAGGCACTGATATCTATTCAGCCGTGATGGACTCGCGGGGAAGATTTACACGCGTGAGAAATCTAGGCCCGGAAATCAATACTCCTGGCAATGAAATGTTTCCTTATGTTTCAGACGATGGCAAACTATATTTTGCATCAGATGGACATCCTGGATATGGAGGTCTTGATCTGTTTGTTGTTACCAGAAAGAACGGGAAGAATGTCATTGAGAACCTTGGTCAACCTATGAATTCGACCGGAGACGATTTTGGTATTTTTCTCTTTAGACCAGACCGTGGTTTTTTCACTTCCAACAGGGAAGGAGGAAAAGGTGACGATGATATTTACACTTTCGTCAATGAAGACCCAAATTTGAAAGTTGTTAACTATTACCTGCAGGGGATAACATACTTCAGGAATAAAGAACAAAAACTTGAAATACTTCCGAATACACGTGTCACGCTGATGGGGGCCGGAAATGAAGTGATGCAAGACTATATATCCGGTAATGATGGTAAGTTTCTATTTAGAGTTTATGACAATGAAGATTATAATTTGATTGCTGAGTCTGATGGGTTTCTAACCAGGCGTCAGGTTTATACAACGCGTGGCCGGGGCGTGGATCCAACAACGTTAAAAGATCTGGTAACAAATATCACGCTTGATACTACCATGATATTGGACAGAAAGGCTGTTAATGAAAAATTCGTTTTGGAAAATATTTATTTTGGATTTGACAGCACAGATATAAAACCCGAATCTGCCATTGAGCTCGATAAGCTTGCCCAGCTGCTGAAAGATAATCCTGAAATTAAAGTTGAGATGGGATCCCATACGGACAGCATAGCAAGTTTTGAATACAACATTGATCTTTCAAAAAGAAGAGCAGAATCAACGGTAAGATATCTTATAGGTAAGGGAATATCCCCCGATAGATTAGTAGCAAAAGGATACGGTGAGGGGCAACCTATTGCCCGGAATACAAATCCAGATGGTACTGATAATCCTGCCGGACGCGCCAAGAATCGCCGCACTGAGTTTAAGATTCTTGAAGTTGGCGTTGTACCCAAAACGCTTGAAGAAGAGACCGGGCAACGCGATGAGTTTGATGAGGATAAATACTTCAGAGATTGATAATTTCAGAATACTAAGAAAATAAAGCCGGATTTATCCGGCTTTTTGTTTGTCGCTTTCTAATTTTATCGCCTGAATTTTAAGAAACACATATGAATAGCCGCATCGAAAAAGATACCATGGGAGAAGTTTATGTTCCCGCTGATAAGTATTGGGGAGCACAAACGGAGCGTTCACGGAATAATTTTAAAATAGGTGCCCCGGCCAGTATGCCTATAGAAATTATCTATGCTTTTGCGTACCTCAAGAAAGCAGCAGCAATGGCAAATTGTGAACTTGGTGTGCTTGCTAAGGAAAAGAATGATCTTATCGGACAAGTTTGTGATGAAATTCTCGCGGGTAAACTGGATGAACAATTTCCTTTAGTGATCTGGCAAACCGGATCAGGCACGCAAAGTAATATGAATGTAAATGAGGTAATAGCTTACCGCGCACATGTGCTTCAAGGGGGTAAACTAACGGATGAGAAAAAAGTGTTGCATCCCAATGATGATGTTAACAAATCACAATCGTCTAATGATACTTTCCCTACTGCTATGCATATCGCAGCGTATAAACAGGTTACTGAAATTACAATTTCCGGAATGATCAGCTTGCGGGATACGCTTGCCGCTAAGGCTAACAAGTTTAAAGAAATTGTAAAAACGGGTCGCACTCATTTTATGGATGCTACACCCCTCACTTTAGGTCAGGAGTTTTCAGGTTATGTTCAACAGATTGATAATAGTTTGAGAGCAATTCGGAACGCTTTGGAAGTAGTGCGTGAACTCGCCTTAGGAGGAACAGCAGTAGGTACTGGATTAAATACACCAAAAGGGTATGACGTGCTCGTCGCCAGAAAAATTGCTGAGTTAACAGGTTATCCTTTTATAACAGCTCCCAATAAATTTGAATCTTTAGCGGCCCACGATGCAATGGTTGAATTATCAGGCGCATTAAAGAGATCGGCAATAGCGTTAATGAAGATTGCCAATGATATTCGAATGCTGAGTTCAGGACCACGATGCGGGATAGGAGAAATAATTATTCCTGATAATGAACCCGGCTCGTCTATTATGCCAGGTAAAGTAAATCCCACGCAGCCGGAAGCTCTGACTATGGTATGCGCACAGGTTATAGGTAATGATGTGGCCGTGTCAATAGGAGGAAGCAATGGCCATTTTGAATTGAATGTTTTTAAACCATTGATTGCCGCGAATGTACTTCAGTCGGCAAGACTGATCGGCGATGCATGTATTTCCTTTAACGAAAAATGTGCTCTTGGAATCGAACCAAATTTAGCGGTAATACAACAACACCTGGAAAATTCACTAATGCTGGTAACGGCATTAAACACTCATATTGGCTATGAGAATGCTGCCAGGATTGCTAAGAAGGCCCACAAGGAAAACAAGACCCTACGCGAAGCAGCTGTCGAGTTGGGCTTATTAACTTCTGAACAATTTGATCAATGGGTAAGACCAGAGAAAATGGTAGGCAGCCTTGATTAACGGAAGGATTTCGTATTCCGTAGACCTAATCTCTGGTTGATTTCAAAATATTTATTTACTTTTATTTCACTTTTTAAACTTAACGCTCTTATCTCAATGAAAAACCAACTGATACTCCTCTTCTGCTTGGCTTTGTTTTTTGCCTCACATGTAGGCTATAGCCAACTCTCCAAGTCGGAGAAAAAGGAATGGAAGAAAAAGGCCAAGCAATATGCAAAGACCCCGGCTAACCTGAAGCAACTTGAAGAAGACAAACAAACTGCGGATAGCCGTGTGTCATCACTTAATCAACAGGTGAGCCAATTGCAATCGGCAATGAGCAGCAAAGATGCACGCATTGCTGAGCTGGAAGATCAACTCACCCAGGCACAAAGTCAGCTAACAGCTGCCCGCGCAGAATTAACGCAGCAGAGGGAAAATCCAAGTCCAATGGATTATTCAAAGGGGGTAGTTTTTAAAGTTCAGATTGGAGCCTTTCGTAATAAGGACCTCTCCAAGTATTTTGAAAACAATCCGAATTTTGGTGGCGAAAAAAGTGAAGATGGATCACATCGATATACAATCGGAGTATTCCGCGATTATTGGGAAGCTGATACGTTTAAAAAATATATGCGGGACATGGGCGTAAAAGATGCATGGATAGTTCCTTACAGAGACGGAATGCGGGTTGAAATTAAAGACGTTCTCGAAGGTGTCGCAACTGAAAAACCTACGCAAAGCACTAATTAAACGATATCTTAAGATATAAATCAAGGCAGTACAGATGTGCTGCTTTTTTTTTGTGCTGAAAACATTTCATCTATGTCAGTAGTTAAAAGTCTTTAGTTAGCTTTAATGCGATGAAACTTTTCTCGTACGCTGTTATACTGATTTTATGTAGCTCATTGGCAGTATCTGCTCAGGTTCGTATCAGCAAATTAGAAATCAAATCAGGTGAGGTTTTTGAAATTGTTAACTCCGATATTCTGGTTGCAGATACGCTTATAATGAGGGATTCGTCCAAAATAAAATTAAATCAGCTTAAGAAGGAAAATTATATAAGGGCCCAGGTAGCGATTATCGGAAAGGATTGCATAATAGAAGGACGAGGTGTTGATGGAGCCGCAGGCCGGAATGGTCGTGATGGAAATGTGCCTTCGGGTCCTTGTCAAAATGGAGAAACTGCGCGCAATGGGGTAAAGGGTCTTGATGGTGTTAACGGACTCAATCTTTACTTATATTTTGATGAGCTACATCTCAAAGGAAAATTTTTTGTTGATTTAACAGGAGGATCAGGAGGCAAAGGCGGCAATGGTGGTAACGGAGGCGGAGGTAGTTCCGGAACCATTCATTGCAAAGGCGGAGACGGCGGCAACGGTGGTAATGGAGGAAGCGGTGGTAATGGAGGCAATGGGGGTATCCTCTTTGTCAATTGTTTAAGATGTTCAGATGTGAGAGTGATGATGAGTAAACATTTGATATTGAGAAATGGTGGCGGCCATTTCGGTTTTGGTGGACGAAAAGGATACGCTGGTCCACCTGGGTTAGCCCCGAATAAAAAAAATGGAGTAAAGGGGCTAAGCGGAAATGATGGTCCGAACGGAAAGCCTGGTGAGAAAGGGATATTGAATTTTGAAATAAATTAGATATATGAGGAAACGTTGGCAGTATAAGAAAATCCCTTCCTTCGAGCAGATTGAGAAAATATCCAAAGAGATTAACATCAACTCCTACCTGGCAGCGATTCTGGCGCAAAGGGGAATTACAGGTTATAATGAGGCGCGGGATTTTTTCAGGCCATCGCTTTATAATCTTCATGATCCATTTTTTATGAAGGATATGGATGTGGCTGTCAATCGGCTAAAGACTGCTATCAACCAAAAAGAAAAAATTCTTGTATATGGTGACTATGACGTGGATGGTACAACAGCCGTATCGTTAGTGTTTAGTTATCTGCGAAATATTTATTCCTTATGTGACATTTATATTCCCGATCGTTATTCAGAAGGCTACGGTATTTCAAGGCAAGGGATTGAATGGGCCGAGAAAAATGAATTCACTTTGATTATTGCTCTTGATTGCGGCATCAAGGCTCTTGATATGGTGGAACTGGCAACACAAAAAGGAATTGATTTTATTATCTGTGATCACCACTTGCCTGGAGAAGAAATCCCTAAGGCGGTAGCTGTTCTTGATCCGAAGAGATTAGATTGTACTTATCCTTATAAGGAATTGAGCGGATGCGGATTAGGATTTAAGCTTGTACAAGCTTTTGCAAGAAGGTATTACAATGAATCTGATATATACAATTACCTTGATCTTGTGGCGGTCAGTATTGCCTCTGACATTGTTCCTATTACAGGTGAAAATCGCATACTTGCCCATTTCGGCCTTCAGAAGTTAAATGATAACCCGTTACCTGGACTTAAAGCGTTAAAGGAAATTGCAGGATTGAAAAATGAACTGGATATTTCCGGGATTGTATTTACGCTTGGTCCTCGCATTAACGCTGCGGGGCGGGTAGCCCATGGTAGTTCTGCTGTAGATTTGCTTATCTCACAAAGTGAAGAGGAAGCTAATAGCATGGCTGAGAAACTTAATCTGAAAAATGAGTTCCGAAAGCAGGTTGATAGCGATATAACCGAGGAAGCTATTGCTATGATTGAAGGAAATGAATCAATGCGCAGCGCCAAGTCAACAGTACTTTTCAAAAATACATGGCATAAAGGTGTGATAGGAATCGTAGCGGCTCGCTGCGTTGAAAAGTTTTACAGGCCAACAATTATTCTAACCGAATCAAATAATAAAATAACCGGCTCGGCTCGAAGTGTAAGCGGATTCGATCTTTATAATGCGATTTGCGAGTGCAGTGACCTTCTTGAAAAATTTGGAGGCCATAAATATGCAGCTGGCCTGACTCTTGATGTAAATAATCTTGAAGCCTTTCAGCGAAGATTCGAAGAAGTGGTTTCATCAACTATTACACCAGATATGCTTACACCAGTCATTGATATCGATTTGTCTCTGCAGTTTGATACAATAACCACTAAGTTTATAAGCATTCTTAAACAAATGGCTCCCTTTGGACCAGAGAATCAAAAGCCGGCCTTTGAAGCAAAGAACGTTTATGTTTTTAATTCGTTATCCAGTTTCCGGGATAAGCATGTACGTTTTCTTGCTGCGCAGCAAGGCAATGACAACATATTTCAGGTAGTTGGATTTGATTCCGTTGAACATTATGAACGGTTATCGCAAGGGGATGTGTTTTCTATGGTGTTCTCAATTGAAGAGAACACGTATAATGGCAACACAAGCGTTCAATTGAGAATTCGTGATATAAAATTTTAAGTATGGTTCTAAAAGCCGAACATCTGGTGAAGAAGTACAAGACACGCACTGTTGTTAATGATGTGTCTGTTAGAGTTGAACAGGGAGAAATCGTTGGCCTTTTAGGACCAAATGGTGCAGGCAAAACCACTTCATTCTATATGATCGTTGGCCTCATCAAGCCAAATGAGGGTAAAATATTTCTGGATGATGAAGAGATCACTCCTTTACCAATGTATCAAAGGGCTAAGCGTGGTATTGGATACCTGGCACAGGAAGCTTCTGTATTTAGAAAATTAACAGTGGAAGAAAATATACTTTCTGTTCTTGAGTTACGCGACTATACAAAACAGCAACGAAAGGATAAAGTAGAAGAACTGATTGAAGAGTTTAGTCTTCACAAAGTCAGAAAAAATTTCGGGATGTCTTTGTCTGGTGGTGAAAGAAGAAGAACGGAAATAGCCCGTGCGCTGGCTGTTGACCCTCATTTTGTTTTGCTGGATGAACCATTCGCTGGCGTGGATCCGATAGCCGTGGAGGAGATTCAATCCATTGTATCACGATTGAAAAAGAGAAATATAGGTATACTCATTACAGATCATAATGTGGATGAGACACTTTCAATTACGGATCGCGCTTACCTGATGGTGGATGGTAAATTGTTTAAGTCAGGAACCGCAGAAGAACTTGCCAATGATCCGCAGGTAAGGAAAGTCTATCTTGGTCAAAACTTCGAATTGCGTCGGGCAAAAGTGAGTTGACCTGAATTCTTATTTAATAACACGCAATTCAATTTTTTCAAGAGTATAAAGTCCATTATTTTTATCCTTAACATGGGACTCATAAACTCCATCCTGACCTGGGTAATGAAGAAGCGCATTCATCAGATTGAGCTTTTCATGAAATATCCAAATGAGGTTCAGGACGAATTGTTTAAAAAATTGATTCAGATGGGAGCTCAAACAGAGTTTGGGAAGAAGTATGGTTTTGATTCAATTCAATCGTACCAGCAATATTGTAAACAAGTTCCCATTCATTCCTATGAAAAGATGTTTCCCTACATTGACCGGCTTATGCGGGGTGAGCAGAATATTTTATGGCCTACAGAAATAAAGTGGTTTTCGAAATCGTCCGGGACAACAAATGCAAGAAGTAAATTTATCCCAGTCTCTCAGGAAGCATTGGATGATTGCCACTTTAAAGGAGGGAAAGATCTCCTGTCTATTTATGTAAATAATTTTCCAGATACACATTTATTCGATGGCAAAGGACTGGCAGTAGGGGGTAGTCATCAAATCAATGAATATGATTCTACCTCTTCATCCTTTTATGGTGATGTATCAGCTGTCATCATGCAGAATCTGCCACATTGGGCACAGATCATTCGCACACCCAGTTTGGAAACAGCGTTGATGGGCAATTGGGAAGAAAAGATTGAGAAGATGGCTCGCGAGACTGCCAATGTTAATGTTACTAACATTGCCGGAGTCCCAACGTGGACGATCTTGTTGGTACAACGGATTGTTGAAATACAAGGAAGGAATAATATTATGGAAGTGTGGCCTCAACTGGAAGTGTTTTTTCATGGCGCTGTTTCTTTCAAGCCGTATAAAAATTTATTTAAGTCCCTGATTCCAAATGAAAGCATGCGGTATTGGGAGATTTATAATGCAAGCGAAGGTTTTTTTGGAATACAGGATCAATCCGGTAGCGAAGAAATGTTGCTGATGCTTGACTACGGAATTTATTATGAATTCATTCCATTTGATGAGATTGAAGATGAATTCCCTAAAACTGTAAATCTTAGTGGAGTAGAGTTGGGTAAAAATTATGCAATGTTGATCTCAACAAATGCTGGCTTGTGGCGCTATAGCATTGGTGATACTATTAAATTTACTTCTCTTGCTCCGTATCGAATAAAAATTTCGGGTCGCACAAAACATTTCATGAATGCTTTTGGTGAAGAGGTAATCATAGAAAATGCAGAAGCAGCAATAACACGCGCATGTCAATTGACCGGATCTGAAATTGATAACTTTACAGCTGCTCCCATATATCTTAACGAAGGGAAGAAAGGCAGCCATGAATGGATTATTGAATTCAAGATTGAACCCAATAATCTGAATGAATTTACTTCAATACTTGATCAATCCCTTCGCGATATTAATTCTGATTATGATGCGAAGCGCGCTAATGATCTTGCGCTGATTGTTCCTACCGTTCATGCAGTACAATCCGGAACATTTTATAACTGGATGAAAAGACGCGGAAAACTTGGCGGCCAAAACAAAGTTCCAAGACTTTCAAACTCCCGCGAGTACGTAGATGATATTCTTAAAATGATTAATAGTAATTAGGATAATGTCTTTAAAAATTTTAGTTCTATCATTTGAAAGCAGGTTCTCAAGAAATTTGTATAAATGAAAGTGCAAGGGAAGGGTAAGCCTCCCAAAAATCTTGCGCTTGAACATACATTGATAAAATCTTCAGCGTAAATCTGCGTGCATTCGATCAGCCTGCCTGCACGAAGCCGTTTCGGCAAAGGCAGGCGAATTCTGCGGGAAAAGAGTGGGATGGACTTTTTCAGCAGACTCTAATTAATCGACACATCGCAAATGCGTGCAAGAAAAATTAACGAAGGAAGTAAAACATAGCTGAATATTGTTTCAGAAATTCCGAGCGATTCCGTAAAGAAGGTTTCCATTTTATTCTGTTTGTTCAAATGTAAAATTATCCGAACAATTCCTGGAACACTTCCGTAAGCTTTCCAAATGATTTTACCTGTATTTTACTCTTCTTAAGATCAACGGATTTTTGATTATACTTTGAAATGTAAATTTGTGAGAAGCCAAGTTTTTCAGCTTCAGATATGCGCTGATCAATTCGGTTAACAGCGCGAAGCTCTCCGCCCAATCCTACTTCGGCCGCAAAACAGATTTTATCTGAAACAGGAATTTCTTCAAACGAAGAAATTGTCGAAATGCAAATGGCTAAATCGATAGCCGGATCTTCCACTTTTATACCACCCGCCATATTGAGAAAAACATCTTGTGTACCCATTCGAAAACCACATCGTTTTTCCAGAACAGCCAGCAACATGTTTAACCTTTTCGGATCAAAGCCTGTTGGTGTTCGCTGTGGCGTTCCAAAGGATGTTGGACTTACCAGCGATTGAATTTCAATTAGCAACGGCCGGTTGCCTTCAATAGTTGCTCCAATGGTGATGCCGCTTAGTGTTCCATCTTTTTGCGAGATGAGTATCTCTGACGGATTGGAAACCTCTCGTAGGCCTGTACCCAGCATTTCATAAATACCAATTTCTGATGTCGAGCCAAAACGATTCTTGGTGGTTCGTAATATTCTGTAAGCAAGATGACGGTCACCTTCAAATTGCAAAACGGTGTCCACCATATGTTCCAAAACTTTGGGTCCGGCAAGTAGGCCGTCCTTTGTTATATGACCCACAAGAAAAACAGGCGTGTTGGTTTCTTTGGCAAAACGCATCAACTCACCGGCGCATTGCCTTACCTGGCCGATGCTGCCAGCCGCAGAATCCATTTGATCTGAGTAAAGTGTTTGGATGGAATCAACAATGACGAGATCAGGCTGAAGCGTTTCTATGTTGAGAAAAATATTTTTTGTGTTGGTTTCCGGAAGAATAAAACATTGATCGTTATGCGCTGCTTCCGGCTGGAGTCTTTCAGCACGCATTTTAATTTGTTGTTCGCTCTCTTCGCCGGAAACGTAAAGCACTTTTAAATTTTTTAGTGCTAAACCGAGCTGTAACATTAGCGTTGATTTACCAATGCCTGGCTCACCTCCAATCAAAACTAACGAACCAGGTACCATGCCGCCTCCTAACACCCGATTAAGCTCAAGGTCATGTGTTCTAACACGTATTTCAGCCCCTGCTTCGATGTCGACAATCCGCTTAGGTTGAGCTACGCGCTGACCAGTAAAAGATGAACGCCATTCATTTTTTCCTACATCTCCTTTTTGAACTACTTCTTCAACAAAAGTATTCCATGAACTACAGGAAGGACACCTGCCTAGCCACTTGGTTGATTCATAACCACAGTTCTGACAGAAATAAAGAGTTTTTGTTTTTGCCAAGAAATTAAAATAATAGCCTAAAATAAAGTAAAACTTACACATCCCAAGAATCAGGGATTTGAAACCCTCCGATTTCTTCCTATACTTCGAAATTTTTAACCTTAAACCTATGACAAAAAGAACTAAACTGTTAGCTCTGATATTATTATGTTCTACCGGTCTTGTGCTTGCTCAGAAATCTCCCATCAAATTCGGAGATGTTCCAATGGAACATTTGAAGATGACTTCCTATGATAAAGATTCATCTGCCATTGCTGTTGTCCTTGCAGATTATGGTCAGTCTAATTTTTTGTATAACGATGAAAAAGGTTTTTATGTGAAATTTGAGCGGACTACCCGAATCAAGATCCTGAAAAAGGAAGGAACCAGGTATGGAACCTTTGAAGTTCCACTGTACAAGGATGGTGCAGAGAAAGAAAAAATCCAGGCTATCAAAGGAATTACTTTCAACCTTGTCAATGGAAAGATTGAAGAGACAAAGATGAAAAGTGATGCTGTTTTTCTCGAGAACTATAGCAAGAACTATGACGTCGCCAAGTTTACTTTACCGAATGTTAAGGAAGGTTCGATCGTGGAAGTTACGTATGAAACCATGAGTAATTTCCTTTTTAATTTTCAGGATTGGTCTTTCCAGACTACCATTCCTGTGAGGTACAGTGAGTACCGCGCCAGAATACCCGAATATTTTACTTACGAAAAATACATGCAAGGGTATGTGGTATTAGCAGCTAACGAACATAAGACCAATTCCACCTCAATGAATATTTCTTACCGGGTGCAGGAATCGCGCGGTTCTGCTTTAACAGAGCGCGTAACCGATAAATTAGATTACATGGAAGACTCCTTTCGATGGGTAGCAGAGAATGTTCCGGCTTTCATCGCAGAACCAAACATGACCACTTACAAGGATTATATTTCGAAAATCAATTTCGAACTAGCGTATGTAAAATATCCGAACCAGCCTATAAAAAAGGTAATGGGCACCTGGGCAGACATCAATAAAAAATTTACTGAGATTGAAGATTTCGGCGGTGAGATAAAAGGTAACGGATTCTTGAAAAAAATAGCTGGAGAAATTACGGCTGGAGCATCAACCCCGGAACAAAAAACTCAGGCTTTATATGATTATGTAAAGAAGAACATGTCATGGAATGGATTGAATCGCTTGTTCGTTGACGGGTCACTGAAAAAAGTTTTTGATAGTAAGAAGGGATCAGCGGCTGATATTAATCTTCTGCTTACTTCGTTGATTACAAAGGCCAACATTGAAGCCTACCCCGTACTGATAAGTACACGGGATAACGGGTTCATAAGACAATCATTTCCAATGGCCAGCCAGTTTAATTATGTAGTATGCCTTGTCCGGTTAGAGGGTAAATCAGTTTTATTGGATGCGACTGAAAGTCTTTTGCAGTTCGGTGTGTTACCAGAAAGGTGCCTGAACGGCCGGGGACTAGTCATAACCGGTCAGGGAGAAGAGTGGGTCAACCTTGAATATGGCATTAAATCAAAAACTATAGCGGATGTGAAACTGGCAGTGGATGAGGAAGGTCTGGTCAAAGGCAAAGTGAAGATCAATAACAACGGGTATCACGCTTACGACTACCGGAAAAAATATCTGTCAAAGGGAGAAGATGGTTTTGTGAAAGAACTTCTCGAGAATAAGACCTGGAGTGTTACGCAGAAAAACTTTGCCAATGTAAAAGAAATTCAGGAGCCCTTTGTTCAGGAATATGAGCTGGAATTTGATGATGCCGTTGTGGTTTCAGGAGACGTGATGTACCTGAAGCCTGTGCTGTTGCTGCACGAAGAAGAGAATCCCTATAAGCTCGAGAAAAGAGAATACCCGGTTGATTATGGATCGCCTTTCGAAATAATATATACGGGAAATATTGCCATTCCAGAAGAATATAAAGTCGAAGAGTTGCCAGGTCAAAAGGTATTACTATTACCGGAAAACGGAGCCAGATTCATGTACAGCATTTCTGTCGTTGGGTCAACCATAAACATAACCTTCATTCTTAATATTAATCGTCCCATTTACTCTCAGTTGGAATATCCTAACTTAAGGGAATTCTACAGTCAAGTGGTTGCCAAGCAGGCTGAACAAGTTGTGTTGAGAAAAAAATAGAAATCCATGAAAAAGTTGTGGAAGGTAACAGGTTTCTGTCTTGTATATTTTTCAGTCCTTGCAAAGGAAGAACCCAAATATCCGGTGAGTGCTATTCCGGAAAAGATGAAGGCTGGAATGTATGCTGTTATTCGTGAAAAGAAACATGAATTTGAAATCAATTCGATTAGCAGTGCAAGAAGCTATCACCGCATTGTGATTACTATTTTGAATTCAAAGGCGAAGGAGTACGCTGAAATGAGCATCGGTTATGACAAGTTCAGCTCCGTAAAATTTTTGAAAGGAACGCTTTATGATGCTGCGGGTAATGTTGTAAAAAACCTGAAGCAAAATGAAATCCGTGACGAAAGCGGATATGACGGCGCTTCACTGTTCAGTGATTATCGCATTAAAAGTGCAAATCTTTCCTATGGAAATTATCCTTATACGGTGGAGTTTGAAATTGAAAGAGAAGAAAAGAAACTTTACGGCATCCCCGGTTTTTATATGTATCGCGATGATGAGATATCCATCCAAAAGTCTGAGTATTTTATTATTTATCCGGTAGATCTTAAGCCACGGTACAAGCTCTTTAAAATCCAGGAACCAGGCGTGAGCAAAAGGGGTACTAAAGAAATGCTCTTGTGGTCCTTTGAAAATATTTTTCCATCCAAATTCGAAAAAATGAACCCTGATATTAACCAGGTGGTACCGAATATTTCTGCTGCCCCTGGCAGGTTCGAATACAATGGTTATACGGGCGACATGAGTACCTGGGAAGGTTACGGAAAATGGGAAGCCTTATTACTGAAAAATCGGGATAACCTTCCGGAGAACACAAAACTAAAAGTAAAAGAACTGACCAACGGACTTACCACTGTTGAAGAAAAAGCTAAAGTTCTTTATGAATACCTGCAGAGCAAAACCAGGTACGTGAGTATTTCACTTGGTATTGGCGGATTGCAACCCTTCGATGCCTCAGTGGTAGACCGGACGGGCTATGGGGATTGCAAAGCGCTCTCCAATTACATGGTGGCTATGCTGAAAACGGCAGGTATAAAAAGTCACTATTGCTCTGTTATGGCCGGTGAAGATGCGCCGGATGTTGATGTTGACTTTCCAAGTCACCAGTCGAATCACATTATTGTAGCTGTGCCTAATGAGAAAGATACACTTTGGCTTGAATGCACCAGCCAGACCAATCCGTTTGGTTACCTGGGTACATTTACAGGCGACCGGAAAGCGCTGGCAATAACTGATGATGGAGCCGAACTTATAAATACAGTTCGCTATCCTGCAGAAGGAAATACAGCAAGCCGTTCGGCCGATGTTTATCTGGATAATACCGGCAATGCAAAAGCAAAAGTAAAAACCCTTTACGCAGGATTGGAATATGAACACGGTAATTTGAACTTTGTTCTGAGCGACCAGTATGACAATCAGAAAAAATGGATTCTGAAAAATACAGAAATACCCAGCTTTGATCTGGTGAGCTTCAATTTTGTAAACAACAAAGCAAAAATTCCATCAGCAGAAGTAAACCTGGAGCTGAATCTCAACCGCTATGCTTCTGTAAATGGCAAGCGATTGTTTCTCACACCGAATCTGATGAACCGCTCTTCCTTTATTCCGGAGAAAAATGATGAACGAAAGACAGACCTCGTTTTTAAATGGGGAACTGTTAACTATGATACCATTCGTTATCATATTCCTGAAAATATTTATCCTGAATTTCTCCCTGAGCCCGTAAAAATAACTTCACGTTTTGGAGAATATGAAACTTCATTCAAAGTGGATCAGGGGAATATAGTCTACATCAGAAAGCTTAGGATCAACAATGGAAGATTTCCGGCAAGTTCATACAAAGAATTTTCTGATTTCTACCGCAGCATTAACAAAGCCGATAATGTGAAGATTGTGTTTTTGAACAAGACATAACCTGAGTTGTTGTGACGTTAGTGTTTCAGGAATTTATGACTTGAAAAATACCAGACAAACAATATCGCATAAGCAAAATTGGATGCACAAATTTTTTATCCTGACCACCCTAACCATCGCCGCTATGACCACTACCGCTCAGACTATTTGTTTTAACTTGCCTGCCGGTGCAGAATATTGTGCCCGGCTGTTGAAGTTCAGCCATGTCGGCGAAAAGATACAAGCGACCATTGAAGTGGAGCCGGATGTATGGGAATCCATAGACATGGTGGAGATGTTTAATCTCCGGCTCGATGTGCGCAACCCCGGCCGTGTGAGCGGGAGTAAGACGGTACAGTTGGAAATCGTTCTTGGCAGTAAAATATACCAGGCGCTGAAGGCCGATGGCAGGTTGCTTACCGATGACAAAGCTTTTTTAGCATCCGACGCAAGTCATCCGATGCGGAGTGTTCTGAACTGGTTTGCCACTGAAATCACTGAAGAAGTGGATTTACCTGATGAACTCAAAAATATGGGCACGTTGAGAGAGGGCTTTACCACAAAATGGAAAGATGAACTTTGATGCTTAATAGCGAACGATGTTTCGCATTCGCAAAATAAATTGATATAGCCCGCCCCGGAAGGAGCACAATGCATGTTAGTAAAAGAGCACCGATCTGATTCTTAGAGTCCCTTATTCCTTTTGCCTTTCGTTGTCTATGATGATTTTAAGATCGTTACGATTGTTGGGTAAGTGCCGGGTGATAATGTCCCAAATGATTTCATAATCGATTCCGAAATACTCATGAGATATTCTGTTCCGAAGTCTGTACATTTCTTCCCATGGAACATTTGTGTATTTATCTTTAATGAAAGGTGATATGTTTTTACTTGCTTCACCTATTATTTCAAAATTCCGAATTACAGCATCAACAGTTTTATAGTCTCTTTTGAAAAGAACAAAATTCAGTCCCGTAATATATTCCTGAATTCGATCCATTGCCAACGCAATGTCTTCAAGATAAAGGATACTGTCCCGTTCGTCTGGTTTCAAATGTATTTAACCTGGTTTAAGATTGCTCCTTTAATTCTTTCTTTGAGGGCGTCTTTTGTAACCAGGTCAATCGGTAGTCCAAATTCATTCTCTAAGAACTTCTCAAGGGTAAAAAATTCCCAGCCAATGGGCCTTGAAAATTCAACCAATAAGTCAAGGTCACTTTTGTTGGTCTGCCCTCCCGTAGTGTATGAGCCAAAATAACCGATTTTGCTCACATGGAATTTGTCTGCAAGGACAGGTTTTAATTCGTGTAGTTTAGATTCTATGTCGGTCACGCGTCTCATGTTACAAATGTACAAAATCATAGCTAGAGAAGTAGAAAATGGTGTAAAGCAGTCCGAAGTGAGATTATAATTTTATCGAATATGTATTTAATGAAAAGGATTTAAACAGTTTAAATTCAAAAGATATTTAATCTGCTATTCTTGATTTTTATTTTTTGTTTTAGTCTGTCTTATAAATTACTCTTATTTGATCGGCGCATTTGCCTCTTTAGCCATCACGTTATAAACCATTTTATCGGCAACGGATGGTAACCATTTGTTTAGCCACACCGCGAGCTTACCTTGAGCCGTAAGGATTAGCGTTCTCTTTCTTTTTACCGTTGCTCTGTAGATATGTTCTGCACATTCTTCAGCGGCCATCATTTTCTTTTCATCACGCGGAGATTCGTTCTGTGAGCTTCCATCTTTCGTGAGGGATCGTACACGAATGTTTGAAGCAGTGAAGCCGGGGCATGCTGTCATTACATGTACATCCGTTTTCAAAAGTTCTGTACGAAGTACTTCCAAAAATCCGTTCAGTGCAAACTTCGAAGCCGAATAGCCCGTTCGCCCGGGTAACCCTCTGAAGCCAGCGATAGAACTTATGCCAATGATTGATCCTTTATTTTTTCTAATTTCTGGCAAACAATATTTTGTAGCATAGAGAACGCCATAGAAATTTATATCCATTACTTTTTTCACCACATTCAAATCTACTTCATCAAACAAAGCCCGCATTGAAATACCTGCATTGTTGATCAGGATATCAATTTTTCCAAAGTGCTTAATTGCCTCTTCTGCCATCTTCTTATTGTCTTCTTCAACGCTTACATCCGCGGTGAATGAATGAACATCGATGTTCAAAGCAGTTAGCTCTTTAGCCGTGTTAATAAGCGCCGCTTGGTCCCGGCCTGTGATCATAATCCTGGAACCTCTTTTACCAAATACTTCGGCAAGCGCTTTTCCGATTCCGGAAGATCCGCCGGTTATGATCACAACTTTATCCTTCATAATTGAATTTTAAACAATGTCAAAAATAGCAATTCTTGTTTACCTTGTGGCTCTATAATGTTCGTCCGATGTTTTTTATAAAACTTATCTCCCACTTACCACTCAGTATTTTATATCTCATTTCCGATTTTTTGTTTGTGATGAGTTTTTACGTGGTTCGTTACAGACGAAAAATGGTTCAAAAAAATCTACGAAACTCTTTTCCCGAGAAAACCGAAGCGGAACTAAAAATTATTGAGAGAAAATTTTATGTAAACCTCTGCGATTACGCTGTTGAGACCCTGAAATTATTGACCATAAGCAGCGAAGAATTAAAAAAACGAATGGTCTTCAAAAATGAAGAAATTGTATTAAAATATATTCAACAAAACCAATCCGTAATACACCTGACTTCTCACCAGTTTAATTGGGAATGGGGACTTGCGTCAGCGTGCTTAGCTTTTCCTGCAACTATGGATTTTGTATACCAATCTGTGCACAGCAAATTATTTGATGAGGTATCATTAAAAATCCGCACGCGATTTGGCGCTCATCCTATCAAACGTGATGAAGTTGCAAGAGAGACCATCAGGCGGAAAAATATTTTAAGAGGAGTTGCAATAATAGCGGATCAATATCCTGGCTATGGAAGGGATAAGAAATTCCACACTAAATTTCTTCAACAGGATACGGTATTCTTTTTCGGCGCCAATCAGCTAGCTGTTTTAATACAATACCCGGTTTTATTTTATGAGATGAAAAAAATAAAACGAGGGCACTACGAAGCTACTATAGTTGAAATTGCCTTTCCACCGTACGCCAAAGACAGTGATGTAATTATTGAAAACTACGTGAAAGCTGTTGAGAAAGCTATTCGGGCTGATCCTTCAGGCTGGCTATGGTCACATAATCGTTGGAAGAAACGCCACCTTAAGCAAGCATAAGCTCAATGTCTTCGCGCGTAAGCTGCTTCATAAAGCTTTCTTCAGTGGTAATAAGATCGGTGGAAAGTTTCAATTTCTTTTTTTGCAGGGTAAGAATTTTCTCTTCCACGGTACCGCGGGTAATAAACTTGTAGGTAAATACTTTTTTCTTTTGACCAATGCGATGGGCGCGATCAACAGCTTGCGCTTCCACAGCAGGATTCCACCAGGGATCGAGTATAAATACATAATCTGCTTCAGTCAGATTAAGTCCCAATCCCCCCGCTTTAATAGAAATAAGAAACACACGAAGGTTGGGTTCCCTGTTAAATCTTTCAACCTGTTCTTTGCGATCAACACTTGAGCCATCCAGGTATGCAAAATCAATTTTGCTATTCTTTAGAAACTGCTTAACAATATTTAAGTGCTTCACAAATTGACTAAAGACCAAAACTTTATGCCCTTCTGCAAGAGCATTCTCAAGCATATGGGTAATATCTTCTAGCTTGCCTGAATCTCCTGAATAACTCTGCTCAATCATTTTTGGATGATTAGCAAGTTGTCTTAGTTTAGTTAACCCTTCAAGTATCATGAAGCGGCTGTTGCCGATGCCTTCCTTATCAATCAGGTCAAGTATTTTGCCTCGATAATATGCCTTCACTTCTTCATAGCGACGCTCCTGTTCGGCAGTCATGGTTGAGTACTGAATGTTCTCTACTTTCTCAGGCAGTTCCGTAGCAACCTGAGATTTATGTCTCCTGAGGATAAAAGGTTTGATTACTGCATTTAGCTTTTTAGATTTCGCTTCATCGCCTTTTTTCTCAATCGGGTTCTGGAATTCGTTTCTGAAATAGGTTTGAGGCCCCAGTAAACCAGGATTAATAAAAGTTATTTGCGACCACAGGTCGAGGGTTGTGTTTTCTAACGGTGTCCCTGTTAGTACTAACTTCTGGCGTGACTTTAATTCGCGCACAGCCTTAGCAATATTCGATGATGGATTCTTTATGACTTGTGATTCATCAAGTATGACGTAGTTGAAATAAAAATTTTGGAGTAGCTCAACGTCCAGGCGGGTGATACCATATGATGTTAATACCAGGTCGTAGTTCTCAAAACGTTTCATGTCCTTATTTCGAAGCGTACCGGTATAAGTGAGAACTTTCAAATTAGGAGTAAATTTATTTGCTTCCATCTCCCAATTATAAATAAGAGAAGTAGGCATAATAAGCAGAGACGTGCCGTGACCTGCGTCTTTTTCAGATTGCAGAAGGGCAAGTGTTTGCACCGTTTTTCCTAGACCCATGTCGTCAGCAAGACAACCGCCAAGCCTGTATTCATTAAGAAACCGGAGCCAATTGTATCCAGCTTTTTGATAGGGCCTTAATTCTCCTATAAATTTCTCAGGAAGAGCATAATTTTTTATGCCGTTGAATGAATTTAGTGAACGCAACCGCTCACTCAGATGAACCTTGGCCAGGTTACCCTCCTCCAGTTCTTTGACAAGATTCAGATGGTGTTTTTTAAGTACGGGTTTTTCATTCAATCCCTCTGTTTCACTAAGCGCAAACAGGTCAGCGTATTTTGTAAGCCAGACTTCGGGAATAATCGCGATCTCTCCATTGGGTAGTTTGAATTCAACCTTTCTTTTTAGAATGAGCCTTCTCAGCTCTTTGAAGGGAATTTCAAATTCACCAAACCGAATCTTGGCATGAATATCAAACCAATCGATATTTTCTTTGACCTCTACCTCAATGACAGCCTTACCAACAAAATATTTTTTATCACGACTTTCCGGCTGGCTTACTTCAAAGCCAAGGTTAAGCAGGTTTACCCTGTTTTCGTTGAGCCAGGAAAAAGCTTCTGACTTCGGTATGGCTATCCGATAGCCTTTCATCGGCAGGCCTAGCTTTTGAAGGGTGTGAAGAAAATTTTTCTCCACATCTGAGTGACGTGTTATCCGATGAAAAATATATTCATCCCCATGTCTTTCTACCGTTACACTTACCGGGCCAATATTGTCGCCACGAAAGCGATGTTTGCCATATTTAAATGAAAGGTCAAAAACAATTTTTCCGGATTCATCGCTTTTATCTTCCACTGGTTCACCCTTTTCAAACAACGATTGCGATGTAGCCGTTTGTGTAGTATGCAATTCGGAAAGAGTGAGAATGGGATGAGGATCGTACGTGTTTTTGTGAATCTCAAAACCTTTTGCATCAATATTGTCAAAGCTTGCAATCAAAGGCGCAATGAAGCGGTTATAATAAGTCTCCTCTACGTTTTTAGGTATCACTACAAATTTCTTGGAAAAGAAAGGCATTAACTTTTTACCGTCTACATTCTTTTCAAAGCCGAATAGTTTACCATTTAAAACAAGCCATGCAGGATGTTTGCAAATCAAATAGGTGGACGGATTTGGAAGGTCGAGTTTCTTACCCTCGTAAAAAATAGTGGGGTAATAGTTGGTATGATCGTTAGTCCGCATGAAATGAAATTGAATGGAAGCTCTTTTATCCATTACTTCAATTTGTTTCCATGTTGGCTCGCCGTCATTCCCCATTTCAAAGAGCAATTTTCCTCTCAGGCGTTCAAGGATTTTTGCTCTCTTCTTCTCCATGTATTCTTCTATTTGCTCCTGAATAGGCTCGTTTCCTTTGGTTTTATCGTAAATCTTGGCAAAGAATTCTTCGGGCTTTACAAGTTTATTATAGAATTTCTTAACGATAACGTCTTGTTGCATCGAGTCCGTAATCTCGATGAGTTCATAATCCCGATCGTCCAGCCCTTTACTGAATTCACGGGCATTTTTAGATGAAATGTTCTGGTGCTGATAGGTCAGCTTACCTTTTTCGTCCAAATGGACGATGTAGGATTCAAACATAAATCCCAGATACTCGTGGAGGTACAACGAATAAACGATTTGAAACGGCTGTGAAGCAGACACTTTCATGCGAAACCGGGGTCTTTCGTATTAACAGAATTCGCAAATTAAGTGTTACAAGTGACTATTAACTTATTTTTTCGAAATATTTCATTTAGGCCCGTTAAAGGTTTTGAACGGAAGAAAAACGGGAGGCTAAGGTAGCCGGACGGTAGGAAATAAGGAGGGTTATAACGGTCATTACTAAAAGGACCACGAGGAAATCAGGAAATGCCATTTTTACCGGATATCCGTCTGTAACAGAGGATTGCATACCCATTGAAACCAGGCTGAAACGCTGCTGAAGGTAGCATAACGAACCTCCTATAAATAATCCAAGTACTGTACCGAAAAACGCAATGAGCGCCCCTTCCAGCAAAAAAATATTTTTTATGGTTTTTAAGGGCGCGCCCACAGCTCCGAGTATTGAAACATCTTTTTTCTTATCGAGTGCCAACATCATAAGGCTAAAGAAAATATTAATAGAGCCTATGCATAGCAGCAATGTGAAGGCAAGGAAACTAAACAGTTTTTCCATGTTCAAAAGCTTGTATAGATCTTTATGCTGCTGCTCATGATTCAGGACGTTAAATGAATTCCCTAATGTTTGTTGAAGCTGTTGTTGAACAACGTCAGGGTTAGCATTAGCTGTCATTTTTATTTCAAGCGAGGTTCTGCGATCGCCGTAATCCAAAAGGTCAATGGCAAAATCAAGGGGAACAATTATATAAGAATCATTCAGGTTCTGTACAATTGAAAACACACCACCGGGCATAACCGATTTTTGAGTATAAAGCCGGGAAGGGTCAAGGCTCCCTCCTTTAATATTCTTTATGTAGTAGACATGCATGGCATGTAGTTCGTCTTCTACATCAACGGATAAAGCGTATTGAATACCTATGCCGATTAATGCGTATGAAGTGTTGCCCTTCTTTAATTTCAATTCCCCGCCAACAATAGAATTGTCTATGCGATGCTGATCAAGAAAATTTTCACTGACACCCTTTATGGTGGCCACCTGGTTGGCGTCACGGTAGCGAACATACGCATAGTCTTCAATAGCTTCTGTTATGATTTCTACCCCGGGAACTTCTTTTATTTTTCCCAATAATTCAGCGTTCACAACAAATGATTTCCCTTCACTGGCTTCAATTTTTATGGGCGGATCAAATGAATTATTGAGGGATCGCAGAAGCTCTTCTATTCCATTGAAGACCGATAGTACAACAATTAATGATGCTGTTATCAGTGATACAACCAGGACTGAAATGATGGAAATGATATTAATGAAATTTTTCTTCCGGGTGGAAAAAAGATATCGCTTTGCTATAAAAAGAGGTAAGTTCACCCGTACCAGTTATTTATTGTCGGGTTTTGTATCCGGAGGTATGTTCAGGCTTTTTATTAATGCATCCATGCGGAGTGCATTTTCCTCAACCTCATCGATAAAGAAAATGATTTCAGGTACAATCCTCACTTGTTTTCCGATCTTCTCACCAAGTTCTCTCCTTATTTCTTTCTTCCGGGAATTTATGTTGTTAAAGGTTGCCTGCTTATCCCTGGCCAGCATCATGCTAATATAAACTTTAGCGGCGCTTAGGTCAGGACTAACACGCACATCTGTCACCGTAACAAAGGTGTTATCTAAAATTCCTTTTTTGTCACGTTGAAAAATGTCGCTTAATTCCTTTTGGATAAGGCGGCTGAATTTATTTTGCCGGGTTGTACCTGCCATAATTACAAATATACCACGAGTTTTCCTGGAATCATTACTCGTTGCATCACGGGTCCAAATAAAAAAATCAATTCATTTCCTTTCGATCTTAAAAAAAGCTCCTCTACTTTATGCCTTTAAATTTCTCATAATTTGCTTCGCTACTTTCGCCTCAACGATCCGTACCGGTTACTCGGTGTTTTAGTGATTGGTTTGATTATGTTTCTGCCGACTCTCCTTGACACTCCTCCTGTCACTTTTCCTGAGTTAAAGAGTTTTATTGTTGGTGAAAAAATCCGTGAAGGCAGCATGCCCTATTCTGAGCTGGTAGATTCAACCGCACCGCTTACCTGCTGGTTTTATGGATTCATTGACCTGTTGTTTGGCAGAAACCTTATGGCCCGGCATATCCTTGCGTTTATAATAATTTTTATTCAGGCAGCCTTTATGGCAATAATGTGCATCAATCGCAAGGTGTTTTCAGATAGTACTTACCTGCCTGGCTTGTTTTTCATTTCACTCTTTGCTTTTTCTTATGATACTATTGCATTGACAGGAGAGTTGATTGGCGCTGTTTTTTTGCTTCTTGCAATTAATACTTTGTTTAAGGAGCTGGAATTTCGGGCACAACGCGACGACACAGTCCTCGGATTGGGATTGTTTATTAGCCTTGCTTCATTATGCAGTTTTGCTTATTCCGTTTTTTTGCTTGCCGCGATCTTTGCATTAGTTTTTTATTCTCGTCGTGACTTGCGTATTTTATTATTGCTGGTAGTTGGATTTGCGCTGCCGCATTTGTTGCTGATCTGCGTCTACTTTCTAATGGGCGAGGTGGAATGGCTTTTAACTTTTTATTATGCGCCAAATCTTTCCTTTGTTTCAAACCACTACACAAGTATCAGGACTTTGCTGACGGTTGGCATCATTCCACTGGTATTTTTCCTGGTATCATTATTTATCGTAACAAGGGAGACAAGATTAACTAAATATCAGTCGCAGGTTTTGCAAAGTATGTTTATCTGGGTCATCTTTTCCGTCGCGCTGGCGTTGTATTCGAAAGATTTGCGCCCTCAAAGTCTAATTGCAGTAATCCCTGCATTTTCATTTTTTTTGACGCATTTTTTTTTATCCATTCAACGTAAATTGTTAGCAGAGTTAAGCATTTGGTTTTTGCTGCTTGGATTATTAGCCATGAATTATGCATCACGTAGCGGCTACGTTGAAAGCGTTAATTACCATACCCTTAATGTTCCCGAGTCACGCGACAAAGGCTTTGAAGGCAAACGAATACTTGTGCTCAGCGATGATCTTTCTTATTTTATGAACAGTAAACTTGCCACACCGTTTCTAAACTGGGAGCTTTCCAGGAAGATTTTTACGAATGCCGACTACTATGAAAACGTTGTTCAAATTTATAAGGGATTGGAAAAAGACCCGCCAGAGTATATTGTAGACCCCGAACAGCACATGAAGATTTTTTTTGAACGCTCACCAGAAATGAAAAAAAAATACTTCACAGATAACAACGGAAAATATTCCATCCGTTAGATACGAAATCAGGCCGACTGCTCTTTAGCCAATTCCTCGGCTTCTTCCCGGGCTTTTCTTCTCACGACTATAGCAGAAATAAAAATGCTGAATTCATAAAGCAATATAAGCGGGATACCAATAAGCGTTTGGCTTAGCGGATCTGGAGGAGTGATGATAGCTGCTATTACCAGGATTATCACAATCGCATGCTTTCGGTATTGCCTGAGGAACTTAGGTGTTACCATCCCGATTTGTGTAAGGAAATAAATTACAACAGGTAGTTGAAATAAGATGCCACTGCCTAATACAAGTGTTGCAATGGTAGAAACATAAGAGGTGATATCAAATTCGTTTGATATCACATCACTTATTTGATAACTGGATAAAAAGTATACCGCAAGCGGGGACATAACATAATAACCAAAGCAAACACCCATAAAAAACAAAAGGGAAATAGAAAAGACAGCACCACGGGAATATTTGCGTTCATTTGAATGTAACCCGGGCCTGATAAATCGCCAGATCTCAAAAGCTATGTAGGGGAATGCAAAAATTAATCCCATGATAAAGGAAGAAGTAATGTGCATGGTGAATTGCCCCATCATGTAGCGGCTCTGTATTTTAAAGGGAATTTCGGTGACGCAAAGTGTTTCCCCGAAACCCGTAATATGGCCCAGCTTGCACAACCACTGAAACGTGATAAAGTCAGGCTCACCTACGGCAAAAATTATATTCTGAAAAATCCATTTAGCGCCTATAAATGATGCAATGGTGAAAATAAGAATAGCAAAAAGCGATCTTACTACATGCCAACGTAGCTCCTCGAGGTGATCGAGAAATGACATTTCCCTTTCTTCGTCTTTCATTCGCTTCTTAGTGGGATGACAATATGACTATACAATTTTTTTATGTTAAGCGTAAAGTGGAAACTTTTCCATGAAACGATTAACTTTTTTCTTTAACGATTTCAAATGTTTTTGATCAGCAGGTTTTTGCAGCGCCTCATCAATCAGGTCTGCAATTTTCACAATGTCCTTTTCTTTTACTCCCCTTGATGTAACAGCAGGTGTGCCGATGCGCATACCCGATGTAACCATGGGTGACTGTGTATCAAACGGAACCATGTTTTTGTTGATTGTTATATCGGCCTGAACCAGGGCTTCTTCCGCTTGCTTACCCGTTAGATTTTTCGAACGCAGATCAATCAGCATAAGGTGATTGTCAGTTCCACCGGAAATAATTTTATAACCTTTACCTGTAAATGCTTCTGCCATTGCTTTTGCATTCTTGGCAACCTGAACAACGTAGTCAAGGTAATCATCTGAAAGTGCTTCCAGAAAGGATACAGCTTTCGCTGCAATAACGTGTTCAAGTGGCCCTCCCTGGGTGCCTGGAAATACACCTGAATCCAGAATGGAAGTTATTTTTCTAATTTCTCCCTTAGGAGTTTTTAAGCCCCAGGGGTTGTCAAAATTCTTTCCAACTAAAATCATCCCTCCTCTTGGCCCGCGAAGCGTTTTGTGTGTAGTAGTGGTAACAACATGGCAGTATTCCATCGGGTCGCTCAATAACCCACGAGCAATAAGCCCTGCAGGGTGTGAAATATCCGCCAGCAGGATTGCACCAACACTATCTGCAGCCTCACGAAGTTTTTTATAATCCCAATCACGGCTGTATGCTGACGCCCCACAGATAATCATCTTTGGGTTCTCGCGTTGCGCTATTTGTATTACTTTGTCAAAATCGATTGTACCTGTTTCCTCCTCAACCCCATAAAATGTTGGCTGATAAAGTTTACCGGAAAAATTAACCGGTGATCCATGCGTGAGATGGCCCCCATGCGACAGGTCAAAACCCAGAATTTTATCACCAGGCTTTAAGCAAGCCAACATTACAGCAGCGTTTGCCTGTGCCCCTGAGTGCGGCTGAACATTTGCCCATTCTGCTCCAAATAATTCTTTAGCCCTGTCAATAGCGAGTTGTTCAATTTCATCTACCACTTCACATCCGCCATAATAACGTTTGCCGGGGAGACCTTCAGCATATTTATTCGTAAGAACGGTTCCCATTGCTTTCATTACCTGAGGCGAGGTAAAATTCTCCGAAGCTATAAGCTCAATTCCGCTTTGTTGACGATGCTTTTCTTTTTCAATAAGGTCAAAGATTATTTTGTCGCGTTTCATTTGTTAAAACAGGGGTTTAAAGTCGGGCAAAAATAGTGAAGACCAAGAGAATAACTAAAGGTCGGTTACTAATAGTTTATTTATAAAAAGAGCCTTATTTATTTCAAAGCTTTCAGGTAGAGCTGAATAGTGTTCTCCAGGCCAAAATAGAGTGCATCACAAACGAGCGCATGACCAATAGAGACCTCATCCAGGTGAGGTAAAGATTTTTTTAAGAAAGGTAAATTGTTCAGGTCAAGATCATGACCGGCATTTACACCCAAGCCTAACTTGTTAGCCAGGATGGAGCATTCAACATAAGGTTTTACAGCAACTTCCTTATTGAGAAGAAATTCACGTGCATAAGGTTCAGTATACAGTTCAATCCGGTCTGCGCCTGTTTTAGCGGCACCCTCGATCATACGGGGAACAGGATCAACAAAAACGGAAACACGTACACCGTGCGACTTAATTTCTTTTATTAATTCCGTCAGTAGTGTTTGATTATTTATTGTGTCCCACCCTGCATTAGATGTGATGGCATCAGGCGCATCGGGTACAAGTGTAGCCTGCGCTGGTTTTACTTCCTGGATTATTTTTAAATATCGCTTATCAGGAAAACCTTCAATGTTGAATTCTGATTTAACAACATTCTTTAAAATCGTAACGTCTGCATAACGAATGTGGCGTTCATCAGGCCGTGGATGTACAGTTATACCCTGTGCGCCAAATCTTTCGCAATCTGACGCAGCCTTTATTACATCGGGATTATTTCCTCCCCGCGCGTTTCGGAGTGTAGCAAATTTGTTAATATTGACGCTGAGACGAGTCACGGTGAATGATTTAAAATGATTTCAAAAATACAAATGAAAAATTGATATGAGTTTAAAACAACAAATTGATAGTGATATAAAAAGTGCAATGCTCGGTAAAAGAAAGGAAGAGCTGGAAGCTTTGCGCGGCATTAAGTCTATGATCTTACTTGCTGAAACGGATAAAGGAGGTACGGGAGAGCTTACAAATGATGTTGAGATGAAAATTTTAATGAAAGCCTCCAAACAAAGAAAGGAATCAGCTGATATATTCTTACAGCAGTCACGAAAAGATTTGGCGGATAAAGAACTTTTTCAAATGGAGGTTATAAACCGCTATCTTCCAAAACAACTTTCTGAAACGGAGCTAACACAAGAGATTCAAAAAATAATCGCGCAAGTTGGCGCCAAGGGTCCGCAAGATATGGGTAAAGTGATGGGATTGGCCACTAAAACATTTGCGGGCAAGGCAGATGGAAAAGTTGTATCTGAGATTGTTAAAAAATTACTTTCAACATGAACTGGGTTGACATCATATTAGCTGTTGTCATTTTATTCGGAGCGATCGGTGGTTATCGTGAAGGTTTCCTGATGGAAGTGATTTCGTTGATTGCTATTTTCCTTGGCGTATTGGCTGGCTTTAAACTTTTGGGACAGGCAATGTTATTACTTGGATCCCGATTCGATGTGAATCAAAGTTTATTACCCTATGTTGCCTTCGGCGTTGTCTTTGTAATTATTGTTATAGTTGTCTCCCTTCTTGGAAAATTAATAAAGGCCTCCATAAGCAAATCATTTCTCGGGAGGATAGATCAGGCAATGGGAGCGTTGGTCGGTATGGTCAAAATAATATTTATGATCAGTGTTTTTATTTGGATTGCGGACTCAATGGAGTTGAGCTTTTTTTCAAATCTTACTGACCACTCAAAATTAAGTCCGCTAATTGGTGATGTGGCGCCAACTATAACTTCCTGGATTGGTACAGTTGTTCCTTTTTTCGGTGATGTTTTTAATAAGTGAAAAGGTTGTGACTTGTTACAAAAAAGCATTCGCGATTTTTATTTTATTTTTTTTTGTTTACCTATAGGATAAAATCTGAACGCGGTATGCCATTAATGGTAAAAGAGGAGAATGGATTTAAGTTTGTTGATGAAGGGAACGGACCGGTACTCTTACTGCTGCACGGATTATTTGGCGCATTAAGTAACTGGGAAGGCGTCGTAAACAGATTTTCGAAACACTTCCGGGTGGTAATTCCAATGTTACCCCTCTATGAAATGCCGATAAAGGAAGCTGGACTTGATGGTTTACGAAAATTTCTTGAAGATTTCGTTGAGTTCAAGAAATTAAGTAACCTGATAATTATGGGCAACAGCCTGGGTGGTCATATCGCTTTGATGTATACATTGAAAAATGCTGAGAAAGTGAGCCGACTTATTCTTACAGGAAGTTCCGGGCTTTTTGAAGATTCAATGGGAGGCTCATATCCTAAACGCGGTAGTTATGATTATGTAAAGGAAAGAGTTGCGTATACATTTTACGATCCAAATGTGGCAACGAAAGAACTGGTGGATGAAGTATTTGAAACAACAAGAAGTATTCCGAAATGTATGAGAATTGTAGCCATCGCTAAATCTGCCCAGCGAAATAATCTGGCTTCAGAAATTCAGGATATTAAAGTCCCTACGTTATTAGTTTGGGGACTAAACGATACCATTACACCACCGATGGTTGCGCATGAGTTCAACCGTTTAATACCGAATTCAGAATTGAAATTTATTGATAAATGCTGTCATGCGCCCATGATGGAGCACCCGGAAAAGTTTAACGAAATTGTGGAAGAGTTTTTGATAGAATAAAAAGTATGATTGCTGAAGATCTTATTAATCACATGATACCTCCTTTAAAAGCATCGGATGATGCGCACAAGGCTATTGTGTGGATGGAAGAGTTTCGCTGCAATCACATGCCGGTTATAGATGGCAATAAATTACTGGGATTTATTTCTGAAGAAATTATTCTGGAGACAAATGACATTGAAAGAAAAGTGGGTGAGTTTGACCTAATCGGTCAGAATTGTTATGTACAACTGCATTCTCATTTTTATGATATTTTAAAAGTAGCGGCTGAAAACAGACTTCAAATGGTTGTGGTGCTAAACGATGATCAAACGTATTGTGGCGTTATCACGGTTCAGGACACCCTTACCTCGTTTGCTCAGACAGCAGCCGTTCAGTTACCTGGAGGAATTTTAGTTTTGTCGCTGAGCTTAGTGGATTATTCCCTTTCTGAAATTTCAAGACTGATAGAAGAGAACCATGCTAAGATACTTAGCAGTATTGTTAAAGAAGATCCCTTGGATCCTGGGAAAATCCGGCTTACGTTAAAGATCAATGAAGTCGATATGTCCAGAATAGTAGCAACATTAGAACGCTTTAGCTATAAAGTTATCGGACGTTACCAGGAGTCGAAGGTTATCGGTAGCGAAAAAGAGCGGATTGACATGCTTCTCCGCTATCTTGATATTTAGTATCTTGCCTTTCATTCCCTAATAACCCCAAGCTATTCCATGAAGGTTGGTGTACACGGTAAAGAATTTAATCGCCAATCATCTCCCTTTATTGAAAGGATTCTTGAGATCTTAGCAAATAACAAATCGGATGTTTTTATTTCCTCAAAGTTTCAAAAGCATCTCAAGTCGTCAGCATTCAAAAAGTTTAAGTATAAGACTTATGAACCCGGTGACAACTTAAAAGGCCTTGATCTTTTTTTAAGCATCGGTGGAGATGGCACATTACTCGAATCCGTTACACACATAGGAAAAACAGAGGTACCCATTTTAGGGATAAACACTGGCAGGCTTGGATTTCTTGCTACTATAAGTCGCGAAGAAACTGAAGATGCACTTGACTTAATCTTCAAAAAAGAGTTTCGTTTAGATAAGCGAGCTGTACTTAAGCTTGAGTCTAATCATGATTTGTTTGACGGGTTCAATTTTGCTTTAAATGATTTCACCATCGTAAAAAAGGATACCTCTTCAATGATAACGGTGCGCACTTACATTGATGGTGAGCTGCTTAATTCATATTGGTCGGATGGAATAATAGTGGCAACTCCCACAGGCTCTACTGGATATTCTCTAAGTTGTGGAGGCCCATTGGTATTTCCACGTTCTGGAAATTTTGTGATAACACCCGTAAGCCCGCATAACCTAACGGTAAGGCCAATTGTTGTTTCAGATCAGTGTGAAATAACTTTCGAGGTTGAAGGGCGAAGTAAAAAATACCTCATCTCCCTTGATTCGAGAATTGCAACCGTAGATGAGACAGTAAAATTGAAAATTGTGAAGGCCGATTTCAGAGTAAACTTAATTGAGGTCAAGGGTCAGCATTATTTCAAAACGCTGCGTCAAAAGCTGAATTGGGGACTGGACATTCGTAACTAGATTTTTTGCTACATTTGTAGTTAATTGATTTTTAGAAGCTTACTAACATATTGATGCCATGAGGAAACTCATCTATTTTTTAACCTTTGCATTCATGGTTGGCTTGGTCTATGATTCGCATGCACAGATGTCCCGTCGTCGTATAAAGCAGAATAATAAGCGAATGATGTCATACCGGGGTAAAAAACAGGGATTTGGAAAAGAGAAGCGTTATAATATGATAAGTGTCACTTTAAACGCAATGAATTATTATGGAGACCTATCACCCGGCCCAGGTCAATTTAGTACCGATATAGGTCTCACTAAACCCGCGGGGGGACTTTCCTTTTCTCACAGGTTTGGTCCAAGATATACGCTCACGGGGTCATTCATGTATGGCGGTATAAAGGGTTCCGATGCTGAGTCAGCAGACCGGGAGGACACTGAGAATGGCGTTTTCAGATACCAGCGCAATTTATCTTTCAGAAATAGAATTAAGGAACTGTCAGTCGTAGCTTCTTTTGATTTATTCGAAAACCAATCTACCTATATAAGTCGCGTAAACTGGACTCCCTATGTTTACGCAGGACTTGCTGGCTTTCATCATAATCCCCAGGCCAAAGTACCAGCTACTGATCTTAATGGCAATCCTTTTTCCAATGCAGGTGAATGGGTGAATCTGAAACCCCTCGGCACAGAGGGGCAACATTCAACTTTGCTGGAGAGCGATGTCAATCATGGGATTAAAGAATATAAAAATATTCAGTTCGCTATACCATTTGGTGTTGGTGCGCGTTTTCGCTTAAATGAAGTTTTTGATCTTTCTGTAGAATTTGGATTTCGCTATTTGTTTACAGACTATCTTGACGACGTAAGTAAGAATTATGTTGATCTCGGCGTTTTCGGAAACAACGAATTAGCTAAGGCCCTGTCTTATAGGGGTAACGAAACCAATCCTACCAATACCCTGACGTACACAGGCAGAGACGGGAACAATTACAATGTAATACCCGGGTATGGTCAGGAATCCGAATATAATTGGAGAGGTAACAAAGACAATAAGGATATTTACACAGTGACCACTATACGATTTAGTTATATCATAGGAAAAACTTTCCATCGCGCTAAATTCAGATAATGCAATCATGCTTTCGTTATTTATTGTCTCTTGGTTTTCTTCTGACGCTAACAGTTGATCTTTTTGCACAACGCTCTGAAGTGGGTGCAGGGTTAGGAACATTTAATTATACCGGTGACCTTGTCAGAACATACAATTTTGCTTTTTCACGGCCTGCGGCAACTGTCTTCTATCGATCGAATCTAAGCAAAGTGGTGAGCTTTCGGGCTGGAATAACGGCCGGGCAATTATCAGCAAATGACAAGAGAAACCCCATAGATGCGTTTGCTCAACGGCGCAATGCAAGCTTTGATATTTTTTTACTGGAAACCTCAGCAGTTATGGAGTATCATTTCCTTAATTGGAGGGATGAGAAATTCCTTGTAAGATTCTCCCCATATTTATTTGCGGGCATTGGATTGTTTGGCATCTCTGGCCAGGATCAAAAACCTGCCGAGTATAGCAATGTTCAGGCAGCTATTCCTTTTGGAGTGGGGGTTAAATATATTCTTAACCCAAAGTGGTACCTGGCCTTAGAACTTGGAATGAGGAAAACTTTTTTTGATTACTTAGATAACATCTCTGATGAAAATACGGGCCAAAAAAATTATCAATACGGTAATCCTTTTGATAATGACAATTATTTCTTTTTAGGCATCTCTATTACCCGCACATTTTATGATATTCCCTGCCCAACGAATCCTTATAAATAGCTAATGGGCAAGTATTTTTATATCAACTTTTTGCCTCACTGATTTTCCAATAAATACGCTAATTTTGCAGGCTCTTATGGCCTCCTTCAAGGAACATATCGACCTTAATAATTTGCCCAGGCATATTGCTGTCATCATGGACGGCAATGGAAGATGGGCTAAAAAGAAAGGAGCTTTACGGATTTTTGGCCATCGAAACGCAGTTCAGGCCGTACGGGAAGTTACAGAAGGATGCGGTGAACTTGGTATTCAGTATTTAACTCTTTATGCATTCTCTACGGAGAACTGGAGCAGACCAAAGGAAGAGATTGATGGCCTGATGGAATTGCTCGTAAATACGTTGAAACAGGAAATTAGCCGACTTATGGAGAACCGGGTTAAGCTAACGACCATAGGAGAAACATCGCATCTGCCTTTAAATTGCCAGAAGAATCTGGAATGGGCAAGAGACCAGACCAAAAACAATACAGGATTAACTTTAAATATCGCTTTGAGTTATAGCGGGCGTTGGGAAATTCTGAAAGCTGTAAAAAAGATTGCAAATGATGTTAAGAGTGGAAAAATTAATGCTAATGACATTAATGATGCAACTTTTGAGAACTATTTGCAGACTACCGGCATCCCAGATCCAGAGTTACTGATCCGGACCAGTGGAGAAATGAGAGTGAGCAATTTTCTATTATGGCAAATTGCATATACAGAACTTTACATAACCCCCACTTTATGGCCAGATTTTAGAAAAGAACATTTGTATGAAGCCATCTGGTCTTACCAACAGCGTGAAAGGAGATTTGGAAAAACAAGTGAACAATTGAATCCGGCTTAAACTGAATGAGAAGAGTTTTATTAATAATTGCATTGTTGTGTGTAATGGCCGATACGTGGGCACAGATCAGGCGGAGAGATCGGGGAACACAGCCTGCAGAAACCGCGAACAAGCTCAACTATGTCAATCCTGCAGAGTATACAATTGCCGGCATTGAAGTGACTGGCTTGCGCGTGCTGGATAAAAACGCGATCGTTTCCTTGACGGATCTTAGGGTTGGAGACAAAATTAAAATTCCGGGAGACGCAGTTACAGGCGCCATTCGTAAACTTTGGAAGCACGGATTAGTTGGCGATGTAACCATAGAAGTTCAAAAGATTGAAGGCAGTGATGTATATCTCAACATCATTCTTGCTGAAAGACCGCGTCTTACTAATTACTATTTCCAGGGGATAAGCAAAGGACAAGAGTCATCTTTAAAGCAGGATCTTGATTTGATCAAGGGCAAGATTGTAAATGATGCCATGATCAGAAATACCGAGCTGGCGGTAAAGAAACATTTTGTAAAGAAGGGCTTTCTCAACACTGAAGTTAAAATCATTCAGGAACGCGATACTTTAAATCGGGAAGGAATGCGTTTGAAAATTGATGTGAATACAAATTCAAAAGTCAAGATCAATAGTATTTCGTTTACGGGCAACGAGAGTGTTACCGATGCAAAACTTAAAAAGAAGATGAAGAAAACACACGAGCGTCCTGGCTTCTTCCTTCATCGTACATTGGTAAGAGAGATATTAAGCCGTAAGCCGAAAGATTATTTAGCATCACCTGAACCTGTTACCCTGGATGAGGCTAAGGAATTTTTTAGTCGCAATGTCAGGTTGAATGTTTTTACAAGCTCAAAATTTATAAAGTCTGACTACGAAGATGATAAGAAAAAAATTCTTGCATTTTACAACTCGAAAGGATACCGTGATGCAGAGATAGTGGCCGACACGGTTTACAATCATGACTCACGTACAATTGATATTGATCTGAAGGTTTCTGAGGGATCAAAGTACTACTTCAGAAATATAATATGGACGGGTAACTACATTCACAACGACAGAATATTAAATGCCGTTTTGGGTATTAAGAAAGGGGATGTTTACAACAAGGAGTTAATTGATCGAAAAATAACTTTCAATCCTAAAGGAGCTGATATTAGTGGTTTGTATATGGATGATGGTTATTTATTCTTCCGCATTACACCGGTTGAAGTAGCAGTGTCCGGTGATTCTATCGATGTTGAGATGCGAATTTTTGAAGGCGATCAGGCTACCGTTAATGAAGTAACCATAACAGGGAATGAGCGAACCAGTGATCACGTTATCCGACGCGAATTAAGAACTGTGCCCGGACAGAAATTCAGAAGATCCGATATTATTCGTACACAACAATCGCTTTCACAGCTTGGTTACTTTAACCCGGAGAAGATTGGCCAGAATATGATGCCCAATCCAAGTAATGGTACCGTTGATATCGAATGGCAGGTAGAGGAACAGTCTAATGATCAGATTGAATTATCCGGGGGATGGGGAGGTTACTACGGTTTCGTAGGAACGCTTGGATTAACATTTAATAATTTCTCGCTACGTAACATTCCCCACTTTGAAAATTGGAGACCACTTCCTGTGGGTGATGGGCAAAGGCTTTCCTTGCGCGTTCAGGCGAATGGCAGAGCATATCAAAACTATGGATTCTCCTTCTCAGAACCGTGGTTGGGCGGCCGGAAGCCTCAATCGTTTAGCGTAAGTTTCAATAGTTCAATTCAACGTTCATATTATTATGGATATCAGAATACTGATTTTCCCGATCAAAAGCTTATCGTACACAATGTGTCTGTAGGTTTAGGCAGGCTTTTGGAATGGCCGGATAATTATTTTACTCTTTCTAATTCCTTAAGCTATACGAAGTATAGTTTGACAAACTATCCAATGGGTCTTGGATTCTCGAATGGTGACGCGAACAGCATTGCACTGAATTTTACCCTATCGAGAAGAAGTACAGGAGATCCCAGGTATCCAACGGAAGGATCAGAGATTTCTTTGAGCGTAACGTTAACTCCTCCGTTTTCAAAATGGCGGGATATTAGCTATGATCAAGGTGAAACCCTGGAAGAGTACAATCAGGAGAAGTATAAATGGATTGAATATCACAAATGGATGTTTGATGCTAAATACTACTTGCCTTTGGACAACAAGAAGAAGCTTGTCCTTGAAGCAAAGGCGCACTTTGGTTTTATCGGGTCTTATTCAGATAAATATGGCGTAGGTCCCTTTGAGCGCTTCTTTATGGGCGGATCAGGTCTTGCCGGAGGTGTTGGATCGTTTGTTTTAGGCCAGGATGTTATTGGTCTGAGAGGTTACGAAGACAATCGTGTCACGCCTCCTCTTTATGCCAATTATGGTAATCAGAGTACGCAGCAAATTCAAGGTGGCATAGTTTACGACAAATTAGGACTTGAGCTTCGCTACCCTGTAACTACGGGCAATGCCGCAACGATTTACGGGTTTGTCTTCACTGAGGCTGGCAATAACTGGAACAATTATGAAGACTTTAATCCGTTCAAGCTGTATAAATCAGCGGGGGCAGGTGTCAGGCTATTTATGCCGGCTTTTGGTCTGATAGGCTTGAATTGGGCGTATGGCTTTGATCAATTGCCTTTTGGACGGGAAATAAGTGGTTCGCAGTTCCATTTTACCATTGGTCAACAACTTAGATAGGATTATGAGGTGTTGTTTTATTACAATATTTTTTCTCATTTTCGGCCTGACTTTTGTTAACGCTCAAAGGTTCGGGTACATAGATACGGACTATGTTCTAAGTAAAATGCCTGAATACAAGAAAGCCCAGGACGAAATCAATGAACTTTCCCGGGGCTGGGAAAAGGAGATTCAGGATATGGACAGGAATATACAGGGTTTGTACAGCGCCCTTCAGGCCGAACAAGTGTTGTTGACAGATGAAATGCGCAAAGAGCGGAATGAAGCAATTCAAAAAAAGGAAGCCGAATTAAAGGAATATCAAAAAAAGGTATTTGGCTTTGGTGGCTTGTTCTTTCTCAAAAAGCAAGAACTGATAAAACCGGTAATGGATAAAGTGTGGGATTCCGTCGAGAAGGTTGCTAAGCAAAATAATCTTGCGATCGTATTTGATAAAGCCAGTCAGTTAGTCATGATTTATACGGATCCACGGTACGACTATACTGATTTTGTGCTGGATGAGCTGGGGTTGGGCGATCCCAATGATGTTATTAAAAACTAAACTTGAAAAATAAAACGTAATGAGAACACTATTTTTTTTATTGGCTTTCGGACTGGCAAGTACCTTGACAGCGCAGGCTCAAACTACTTCGCTTAAAATAGGATTTGCTGATGTAGACTACATTTTTAGCGAAATGCCGGAGCAGAAACAAATCGAAACAGAACTACAATCAACACAAAATCAGCTGAAGAAAGAGATTGATAATAAGGCTGCCGAATTTAAAAGGAAGCTCGATGATTATACAGCTAATCTTAACACCATGCTGCCGGCAGTAAGAGCTAATACAGAACGTGAACTGCAACAGTTACAGGCTAATCTTCAAAAACTACAGGAAGATGCCCAGGCAACCATTCAACAAAAACAAGCTGCGTTAATGGAACCGGTATACGGTAAAGTTGGTAGAGCCATTGATGATGTAGCTAAAGAAAACGGATTCAACCTTATCATCAGCAATCAACTTGGAGGTCTTGATGTGGTCCTTTATGGAGACGAGAAGCTTGATGTTTCTGAAATGGTGCTTAAGAAAATGGGAATAACCCCCAAGCCTCAGCCCCAGGCACAGACACAACCTCAGAAGTAAAAAAATAATATAACTTATTCAAAACCCCGTTAACCGACGGGGTTTTTTGTTTTAATTCGTTGTATGATCACTCCCGCATTTTTAACATCAGGTGATTCGGCGGCTATAGTTGCTCCCGCAGGAAAACTTAAGAAGAATGCATTGGACGATGCTATTAAGATTTTAGGAGATTGGGGATTGAAAGTTTTATTAGGTAAAAATGTTTACAGCGAAGCGCATAATTATTTATCAGGAGCAGATAATGAGCGAATGAGTGATTTGCAAAGCGCCCTTGATGATGAATCGGTGAAGGCTATTTTTTGTGCCCGGGGTGGATATGGAATTACACGCATTATTGATCAACTCGATTTCACTGAATTTCTTAAAAGACCAAAATGGATTGTGGGCTTCAGTGATATTACTGCGTTACATCTTCAACTAAATAACCTTGGTTGCGAGAGCATTCACGGAATAATGCCTTTGCTCTTCACGAAACCCAACACCGCTACATCGGTTGAAAGTTTGAAAAGAATTCTGTTTGAAGGACTTCAGGATATTGCAGCGATACCCAATAAATATAATGGACAAGGAACCGCAGTTGGTGAAACAATCGGCGGCAATCTTACTTTGATTGTAGATTCTATCGGCACGAAATCAGAACCCGATACAAAAGGAAAAATTTTAATTCTTGAAGAGATTGAAGAATATAAATACAAGATCGATCGCATGATGACCCACTTGAAGCGGGCAGATAAATTGAATGACCTTGCCGGATTAGCTATCGGTCATATGACTAATATATCAGATACTGAAACTGTTTTTGGAGAATCGGTAGAAGAGATAATTTTAAATAAAGTAAAGGAGTTTAAATATCCCGTTGCATTTGAATTTCCAACCGGGCATGACAATCCAAATGTAGCCTGGAGGAGTGGAAGTAAAATGAAATTAGAAGTGACAGCAGAAGGATCGCATTTAACTTCTTTTAATATAATGTAGCAATCGGAGTTTGAATTAGTAGTCCGGCACATTTACATAGTGTGTCTTTGGTGTGCGACCACTCATGTTATTTTTATATAAAGTGATAATTGGAATAATTATTTTCATGGAGATTAAGTTACACAGAATGGTTTTGTAATCCCTCCACGCAATCTGCTGTAATTAATGGTCATGCAATTCGATGTTTCAATTAAGTCTATTCGATCTTTATATGAAAAAATTTTACACTATTCTCACAACGTTTCTTTTTGTTATAAGCGCGCATCTTGCAGCACAAAATAAAACAGAAGATCAATTTCCTGTTCGCGGTTTTTGCATCGCTGCACCTAAGTCTTCCAGCATTGATCCATTTATAAAATTCATAAAAGAAGAATTAGCTCCCCGAAAAGTTAATACGCTAATCCTTCGTGTAGATTACAATTATCAGTATGAAAGCCATCCGGAACTTCGTGATAGCACAACGTTATCAAACGCTGATGTTAAAAAACTGGTAACGGCTTGCAAGGCTAGCGGTATACGTCTCATCCCACAGGTTAATTTGCTGGGACATCAGTCCTGGGCAAGTAAGATAAGTAATTTGTTGCGCGTCTATCCGCAGTTTGATGAAACACCTCATGTGGAAATGCCGGAGAAATACGTGTGGCCAAACCCTGATGGATTGTATTGTAAAAGTTATTGCCCGCTTCATCCTGAAGTCCACAAAATAGTATTTGATCTCGTTGACGAAATCTGTGATGTATTCGAAGCCACAGCTTTTCACGCCGGCATGGATGAAGTATTTTATATTGGAGACGACAAGTGTCCCAGATGTAGTGGTCGTGACAAGGCAGAATTATTTGCCGGAGAGGTAACAGCAATTCGTAATCATCTTAAGCTAAAAAATCGTGAGTTGTGGATTTGGGGAGATCGAATGATTGACGGAAAAGTTACAGGCCTGGGAATGTGGGAAGCCAGTATGAATAATACACACCGCTCCATTGACCTGATCCCTAAAGATGTGTTCATCTGCGACTGGCACTATGAACGTGCAGACAAGACCGCTGTCTTATTTGCTATGAAAGGTTTTCGGGTAGCAACATGTCCCTGGCGAAGACCGGCAGTTTCTACCGCACAGGTTTCTGATATGATTAACTTCAGGCAAACTGCTACAAAAGAGGTGAAAGAGAATTACCAGGGGATTATACAAACTGCATGGTCAAGTACTGATAATTTTTTGGAAGGCTTCTATGGCAACAAGAAAGATCAGCAGGGAGGTGATAATACAGACTGGAATAGCTTTAAGGCTGTGTTTGTAAAGTGAGAATTATTCTCAGTGAAGCGTCCCGGTTTATTGAGGGTTGAAATAGCTTTATGGTGCTGATACCAGCTTTTAGCTAGAAATCTATCTCAAGAAGAAATTTCTCCAGAGCCGTTACCTCTTTAGAGCTTCCTTTAGCGATTTTACACGTGATTCTGGAAATACTTGTCCATTTTACCTGGAGTCTTATCAGTTTTACCTGAATCGGTAGATCAAAATCTTTTACTTTTTTTACAGTAAAATCAATTGAAACTATATATTTTACCGTATGGTTTATCAATTTTACTGTAAATACTTATGACACCGGTAGGTAGTGAATGGCTTAAGAGGTACTTTAATTTACCTCATTCCTTAACGCATTCGTCCTACATAGGAAGTAATGATTCAATAGAACTGACCTCAAAAGGGAATGTAGAGCAAGTTTATGGACCTAAGTACCAGGTTTCTGAAAATACCCCCCTGCGTCATCTTGAATTTAGTTTGAAATACGATGATTTCAGCCTTGACTTTTTAAAAGCTGTTCTGGAAAAGATTACAGTTGAAGAGATTGAAACCTTTGTAGCCGATTCTCCTGCAGGTAAGTATGCAAGAAAGATCGGTTTTCTGTATGAATTCATTAACAGAAAAGGGATCAATCTTTTAAAACCCTTAGCTGGAAATTATGTGGACCTGTTGGATAATAGTAAATACATTACTGGAAAAGCAATTAAAAATACCCGTTGGCGAATAAATGACAATCTGCTCGGAACAGCAACGTATTGCCCGATTGTAAGGAAAACAAAAAAATTGGAAGCGTTGCTTTTCGTCAACATCTCGAGCAAGATTAAAGACTTTAAAAATGACTATGATCCCGATGTATTCAAGAGAGCAATAAACTATCTGTACAAAAAGGAGACAAAATCTTCTTATGAAATAGAACATGAGAAACCTTCCCCAGGCAGAATGGAAAAATTTGTGACATTGCTTACAAAATCAGGAACCGAAACTCTCAAAGAAATACTAAGTCAGGAGCGCCTTACTTTGTTACAAAATGCAATCGTTGATCCCAGGTTTGTCGCAGAGGGCTATCGGGATTTTCAAAATTATGTAAGCGAATCCTTACCTAATTTTTTGGAAGACATCCATTATATCTGCCCGCCCCCTGTCATTCTCTTATCCCTGATGAACGGACTTCAGGAATTAGCCCTAAAAACAATTGGCACTTTCCCTGAAATCAGGGCCGCGTTGATCCCATTCGGTTTTGTTTTTATACATCCCTTTGAAGATGGAAACGGAAGGCTTCATCGTTTTTTAATACACGATCTATTGGTCCACGATCGGGTAGTACCTCAAGGCTTGATCATTCCTGTTTCAGCGCACATGCTTAATAACATGAAAGACTATAACGATGCGCTGGAAAGCTATTCAAAACCTTTAATGCAAAGAATAAAATATGAAAGAACAGACGATGGCGGTGTAAGGATAACGAACCTGCCAGATGTCGAGGGATACTTCAGGTATCCTGATCTCACGGATCAATGCACGTATCTTATTCAGGCTATCCACTCAACTGTGACCGAAGATATGCCCGGCGAATTGCTATTCATTCAACGTTATGATGAGGCTAAAAAAGAATTGCAATACATTGTAGATATGCCCGACAAACTGATAAGCATGATGCTAACTTTTCTAAATCAAAATAAAGGGGTATTTCCAAAGAGAAGAAGGGAGTATTTTTCTAAGCTTACCGATGAAGAAATAAACCGAATGCAGGCCGCCTACAGGCGAGTGTTCGAGTTACCTGCTATTGAATAAAAGTAAGAGCCATTCAATTCAGATTGAAGTATGTAGGTATAAAACATTTTTCTCACAACGTTTTTGTACCCGGGGCGGGAGTTGAACCCGCACGCTGTTTAACCGTCATCCCGATTTGATCGGGACGTGTCTACCAATTGTTGTATAAATATTTTGCTCTTCATAGACTTAATCGCCCGTTCCCTGTGGATAGCTTCGATCTCACTTTTGAAAGCTTCTTCATACACTTTTTTCCAGGGCCTGTAACTGCGGGTAGATTTTACCTTTCCTGAATTGTGTTCTAGTAATCTTCGGTCGGGAAATTCTGAGTAGCCGATGTAATACCGGCCATTCAATTCAGATTGAAGTATGTAGGTATAAAACATTTTTCTCACAACGTTTTTGTACCCGGGGCGGGAGTTGAACCCGCACGCTGTTTAACCAGCACAGGATTTTAAGTCCTGCGTGTCTACCAATTCCACCACCCGGGCGTGCTGAGGTTAATTGTTAAAAGTTAATCGTTAATGGTGTTGGAAATAAAAAAGTGTGAGGTCAATCCCACACTTTTTTTAACCTGTAACGATTAGCCATTAATGGTTAACCTTTCAAAGATGAGCGGGAAACGAGGCTCGAACTCGCGACCCCGACCTTGGCAAGGTCGTGCTCTACCAACTGAGCTACTCCCGCTTGATCCCTTTCTATTCAAAAGGGACTGCAAATTTAAAGCTGAATCCTAAATTTCCAAATTAACCTGAGCTTAAGAAAAAAGCCATCCTAAAATAGGATGGCTTTAATTTTGTGAGTTTTTAGCGCATTAGGCTGATTTTTTCAGTTCGTCGAATTCCTTTCTCAACTCTTTTGCCTGCGCTTTATTTTTCGAGTATTTGATGTGTTTAGGAACACCCTTTAAATCCCAGATTAGTCCAACTGCGGCAAGGCCACGAAGTATATAGTAAGTGATATCAACCTCCCACCAGAAAAATCCCTGGCGAGCAGATACTTCATAGTAATGGTGATTATTGTGCCATCCTTCGCCGAGCGTCAGCAAAGCAAGCCATACACTGTTGCGGCTTTCATCGTTGGATTCATAACGTTGTGTTCCGAATTTGTGCATGATGGAGTTGATGGAGAATGTAGCATGATATAAGATTATCGTGCTAAGAAAAAATCCAATGAACAACGTTGACAAGCCTGCCGATGTGAACATCATAGTAATGCTTCCGCCATTAACAATTCCCCCAAGAGCTGTTACTAAAACGGCTAGTATAACGGGAGGAACCAGGTAATGCTTATTTAACCATACCAGTTCAGGATATTTTGCGTAATCCCCAATGATTTTGTAATCAGTTTCTTTAAAGTCAGGGCCAACAATCCAACCCACGTGTGAATACCAGAATCCATAGAGCTTCATCGAATGTGGATCGGATGGGGTATCACTATGACGATGGTGATGACGGTGATGTGATGCCCACCACAATGCACCTTTCTGTGCTGTGGTCTGCGACATAAATGCAATCACGAACTGAAACCATCGTGATGTTGAATAGGACTTATGAGCAAAGTAACGATGGTATCCTCCGGTGACCCAAAACATCCTGGTCACATATAAAACTCCGCACACTATCCAGTCAAATAAAGTAGCTCCGGTCCAGATCGCGGCAAGGGGAAGTAAATGCACCGCCAGGAACGCAATCTCTTGTCTGAGCTTAGGTTTTCCTCTCTTGGGTAATTCAATTGTTTGGGCACTCATTATTTCTTTCGTCTTTTATTTTTAATTCTCGCTGCCTTCTTTGTTTATTTTATATCATACAAAGAATTGAGCGTCACAAAATTACTTATAAAACAAAATAGTTCTACATTAAATTATCTCAATAACCACCGGCGTAGGTAAATGGTGCCAATTGAAAGGATAAATTTATTGGAACGAACAATTGTGAGGCATCCTTGAGTGGTTATCTTAAGCGGACATTTATATCTAAAATCCTCAGGCATACGTGTGAATAATGAATTTGCTTCCGATCTGATTTATATCAGACCAATCCCGGCTTCAAGACCAGAGTGTATTCAATGTCATTCAAAGGATATTTCTGTTTCTGAAATAATTTTCCAGGGTATTCATGTATTGACAAAATGTTACTGCGGCCATTGCCAAAATAATTTCTTTCAAACTTTACCTATCGGTCATGACTTTCTCTTTCCGATAAGTTTTGATGAGACCGGAAATAAAATTAAAGCAGATAAACAAGCAATGGGATGGTTAGTACAACCACTCATTGATTCAATAATTCGCGGAAAGAAATTAAATGTAACAATTGAAAAAGAAATTTTTGAACAAAAACAAGAAGCCATTATTCTTAATTGTCTTGACAATTGCTTTGGTCACTCTTTCTCCAAACTTTGGAATACATCAATATTAAAAGCAAAGTATCCTGATAAGTCAATAATTGTTTTCATACCGAAAGTGATGCGATGGCTGATCCCGGAGGGAATTTCTGAAGTATGGTCTTTTGATGCTTCGTTTGTTGATCTGGAAAAATATATCGGAAATCTAAACGATGAAGTCCGGGAAAATCTTTTCCCACGATTCAACAGGGTTTTCTTGCATAAAGCATACACTCATCTTGATCTTGCTAAAGTTGATTTAAAAGCGATGTTAAAAATTGACCGGTTCGATCTTAACAACTTTACTAGTTCTCCACCTCACGTTACTTTCATTTTGCGGGAAGATAGATTCTGGCATCGCTTTCCACTTGAGTACTTTCTGTTTAAGGTGTTCGTGAAACTAGGACTTTCAAAAAGAATTTTTGTGTGGCGACAAAATCAATACATAAACAAAACATCAAAGCTTATTAAAAAAGATCTTGGTAATGTAATTATCACTGCGGCGGGTTTAGGAAAGACAGGCAGGTTATCATCTGCAATAATCGACAAAAGAAAAATTAAGCTTACACGAGAAGATGAAGTGGAATGGTGTAATCTCTATGCGGCAAGCCATCTTGTGATCGGCGTTCATGGATCAAATATGTTTATACCCACTTCACTTTCTGCAGGATTTATAGAAATTCTTCCACGTCATAAAATCCGTCATATAGCCGAGGAAACATCTATAGAATACAATAGCCGGTACACCCTTTTTCTGGGTCGTCATGTAGATCATTTTGCTTCCCCAAAGCTTATAGCCAAACACGCAGTAAGCATGATCAAAGACTTCCCCTACGTTTACAGAAATACTCAACAGGAGATTTAAACCTTACAAAAATATTCCGGTCATCCTTGTAGGTCCTGATGGAAATTTTAATTTAAGGGGTTATCTTGCACAACTTTTATGCAGCCTGCTCAAGCCATATCGCTTTATCAACCAACCTTACACGCTATTGCGTATAATCTCGTAAGGTGTAAGGAGGATGCGGAAGACATTGTTCAGGAGACTTTCCTTAAATGGCTCACCCTTGGCCCACAAAAAGTTGATAACATCAAGGCTTATTTAATTACTGCCGTTATTAATAATTGCCGTAATCACCTGAAATCTCTTACAAAAAAGAAAGAAGAGTTATTTAGCAATGTTAACATGGTTGAAGTGCTAAATCGCTTTAAGGAGACTAATCTGGCACATATTGACCTTGATATAAACCTTTCGGCTGCCTTAAAAGTGATTCAGAGCAAGCTTCAACCCCTGGAAAGAACGGTTTACCTCCTAAAAGAAGTTTTTGACGTTGACTATGAAACTCTTCAGGAAACACTGAACAAGAAAAAAGAACATTGCCGTCAGTTGTTCTGCCGGGCAAAGAATAAGTTAAACAAAGAGGCTTTTTCAATTCATGTCGAGCTGCCCGATACCGCAAAATTGAAGGAGGCTTTCCGTAAAGCCTGCCATTTTGGCCCCATTGACGAATTGGTTCAGGAGCTCAAAAAAGATATTTCTTCAAAATAAATCCCTTTATTCTGTCACAAAATAGTTCTGGCACTGTCTTACATTAAATAAACCTGCGTGGTTTAAACGAACAGTATTAACCTTTAAAACTAAACCTTCCATGATAGTCATTCTGGCATTTTTTGTCGCCCACTGGTACCTGTCCCTCTTCTTCCAGACTTTCTTCCTGCATCGTTACGCCTCCCACCGAGCTTTTACGATGAATAAGACAACAGAGAAAATATTTTTTGTGTTGACCTGGATATTTCAGGGATCGAACTATCTAAGTGCGTATGGATATGGTGTTATGCACAGAATGCATCACGCCTTCGCAGATACGGAAAATGACCCGCACTCACCCAAGTACGATGAGACGATCTGGAATATGATGTGGAAAACCAAAACGATCTATTCCTCAATTACCAAAGATCAAATGCTGGTGGATGAACGCTTTACCCAAGGTGTTCCCCGGTGGAGAAGCTTCGATAAATTCGCCGGCTCATGGCCTTCAAGATTATTTTGGGGTGCGATGTATACCCTTGTTTATATTCAATTCGCGACAACGTGGTGGTTATGGCTTTTATTACCCTTGCAGTTTATAATAAGTCCCATTCACGGCGCAATCATCAATTGGTTTGCACATAAGTACGGTTATAGAAATTTTGAAGTAGGTGATACTTCTAAAAACTTTCTTCCATTTGATTTCTTAATGATGGGTGAAAGCTATCACAACAATCATCACAAGTATGGTTCACGCGCAAATTTTGGTGGCATCCGTTGGCATGAAATCGATCCTACATACCTTGTCATTCGTTTGCTAAACAGAATGGGAGTTATTCAAATGACCCGGCAAAAAGAACTTAAACTCAGTGAAGTTAAAAAAGCAGCCTGACCTGATTTAAATATTAATTCCCCACATAAAGCCATACATAATGTATGGCTTTTTTCTTTTTGCAATATTTGGAAGGAAAAGAAATTGATGACGCATCATAAGTACCGGGTTCCCGTTAGAATAAACCAGGATACTATTCGTCACTGTACTAAAAACCAAAACCTTCTCTATGCTATCCGAACCTTTTCAAAAATTGTATACCAGCATAACGCAATTTGTGCCGTTTACTGAAGAAGATTTTCAGGCACTGGCTCCCGCTTTCACATTTAACCGGTTAAAGAAAAAGGAACATTGGCTTAACGCTGGCGTAATGTGTACGCATGTTGTATTTGTTGTTAACGGAGGATTGCGGGTTTATTATTCAAAGGAGGGAACTGAACAATGCGTTGAATTCTTTTTTGAGAATCAGTGGTTTACAGATTTTGAAAGTTGGCTCACCAAGAAACGGTCCAACTTTGGTGTTGATGCATTGGAGGATACTGAAATCATTACGATATCGTTTCGCGATCTCTATACACTCTATGATCTCTATCCGAAATGCGAACGAATTGGCAGGCTCATAGCAGAAGCAACAATTGTAAAAATCTGCAATCGAAATAACTCTTTGCTTTCAGACCCTCCGCAAGAACGGTATGTAAAATTGGTTGAGGAACATCCTTACATTATCGATCGTGTACCTCAGTACTACATTGCATCATATCTTGGTATTGAACCTGAATCGTTGAGCAGAATACGAAAGAAGTTATCCATTAAGGAGCGTGTTTGAACATGCTAAAAATTTATCACGCAGATATTTTCTTAACTAAAGTCAATGAACCGTAGGGGTATTGGTTTGTAAAATTGTCTCATAAAAAAACAAACCTCTATGAATTTAGAAAAGCATATCCTTGCCTTTAGTATTTTTATTTTGATTTCGTGTGCGGCCGCAGCACAATTAACACAAACGATAAGAGGAAAAGTTGTTGATGAAGATACACAAACTCCGCTTATTGGAGTAAATGTGATGATCATTAGTATCGAAGATAAAGTTGTTGGCAGCGCAACTGACGTTGATGGAATTTTTCGGATTGAGAACGTTCCGGTTGGTCGCCATGTAATTGAAATAACATTTATCGGTTACGAGAAGCAAACTATACCAAATGTTGTGGTCACCGCAGGAAAGGAAGTTGTTTTTAATACTGCGTTAATTGAAAGTGTTAGTCAGCTCAATGAGATTGTAGTTGTAGCGGATTCTAAAGAAGATAAAACAGCAACCAATAATGATCTGGCCATTGTCAGCGCTCGTTCATTTAATGTAGATGATACAAAACGATATGCAGGAGCATTGGGTGATCCTTCACGGATGGCTGCGAATTTTGCCGGTGTAATTGGCGGTAATGACTCACGAAATGATATTGTCGTCCGGGGCAATTCTCCGTTAGGAATGCTATGGCAAATGGAGGGTTTAAATATTCCCAACCCAAATCACTTTGGCGCTCTTGTAAGCACAGGGGGTCCGGTAAGTATCCTCAACAATAATAATATTGACAAATCTGATTTTATGACCAGCGCATTTCCGGCACAGTATGGTAATGCATTGTCTGGAGTTTTCGATTTGCGCTTGCGTGATGGTAACAATCAAAAGAGAGAGTTGCTGGCACAAGCCGGATTCAACGGATTTGAATTTGGAGCAGAGGGACCATTTTCGAAGAATGGTAAATCATCTTATGTTGTTAATTATCGATACTCTACACTGGCTATTTTTCAAACTTTGGGAATCGAGTTTGGCACCGGTTCCAACACACCCTATTACCAGGATCTCAACTTTAAATTAAGTCTTCCGAATTCAAAAAATGGTAAATGGACAATCTTCGGATTTGGAGGAACAAGTAAAATTGATTTGCTGGGAAGTGAAGCTGATCTCGACAGTGATACAGATCTTTATGGGGATGAAAACCAGGACTCCCATCCACGCTATAAAACGGGTGTGATCGGCGTTGGATATGAAGGGAATTTCTCGGCCAAAACATTTTTTAAAATTACCGGAGGGTTAAGTTATGCAAATGAAGAATTCACCGCTGACTCTCTGGTACGTGATCCGGAGAATGTTGTGACAGCAAAATACCTGCAAACAGAAGCAATTTTTACAACTCAAAAGTATCTCATGAATTTTTATACGAGAACAAAGTTTAACTCACGGAATAGCCTTACCTCGGGTATCATTATCGATGTTTCTGATTTTGATTTATACGCGCATGATATTTATGCCAACCTGAATCGTGATACCACGCGCGTTAATGCTGAAGACAATGCAACGCTTTATCAATTTCATACCAATTGGCGTCATCGTTTTAGTTCTCATCTTTCCTTGAATACAGGTTTACATGCGCAGTATTATACGCTCAACAAACAATGGGCCGTTGAGCCCCGACTAAGTTTGCAATACATTCTTAATCCAAATCTAAGCATAGCGTTGGGTTATGGTATTCACAGCCAGATACAAAGTCCCTATGTGAATTATGTACAAACGACAACTGGAGCGGGAGATATTATTGAAACAAATCGGGACTTGGGCTATACAAAAAGTCATCACTATGCATTGACGTACGATTGGAATATTTCTGAAAGTATCCGGTTGAAAGTAGAAGGATACTATCAAGAGCTAAGTGATGTACCTGTAGAGCGAAATTCAAGTTCTTACGCGGCTATAAATACAGGAGCAAGCTTTGCCCCGCCTAACGTTGATAGTCTTGTCAACAAAGGAACTGGCAGGAACTACGGAATAGAATTAACACTGGAAAGGTTTTTCAGTAAAGGATATTATTATTTGATTACCGGATCATTGTTTGATTCGAAGTATGAAGGAAGCGATGGTGTTGAAAGGAATACTGCTTTCAATACACAATACGTGCTTAATATATTAGCGGGAAAAGAATGGCGCCTGAGTAACCGGGGGAAATTCTTTTCTGTCAATTTGAAGCTTACTACAATAGGAGGAAAATATCTTACTCCCATTGATTTTGAACTTTCTCAACTTTATAACAGAACTGTGTATCGAGAGAGTGAAGCATATTCAGAAAAACAAGATCCTTATTTTCGAACCGACTTAAAACTCTCCTATCGTGTTGAGTACAGAAAAAGTACTTTGGAAATTGCTTTGGATCTTCAAAATCTTACCAACAATCAAAACATTTTCAGTCAGTCGTATAATCCAAGAACGAATAGTGTTGTGACTCAATACCAGCAATCATTTTTTCCTGTGCCTTATGTAAGGTATACATTTTAGTTAAGGGCATCTCTAAAAACCTCCGCTGTCCTTCTCCTTTCGGAGAAGGGAAGGGATGAGGCCAATAAAAAACAGTTTTTAGAGATGCCCTTAACGGTTGAGCGGATGACAGATCACAGTAGAGTAGCTACTGTGATTTCGTTACCTATTTACTCTTTAAAATGCTTAACACTTCATTGAGCTTTAGCAACGCTTCCACAGGGCTAATGGTATTGATATCAACCTTGCCGAGCAGTTCCTGAATTTCTTTAAACTTCGGATCAGCTTCGAACAAACTCATTTGTGGTGTAGGCTTAGGGACATCCTGTAATTTTTTCTTTCCTTCATTCTTATGTTTATCCTTTTCCAGGAAATGAAGTATCTCGTTAGCGCGAAGAACAACTTTGTTAGGCATGCCGGCAAGCTGTGCAACATGAATACCAAAGCTGTGTTCGCTTCCTCCTTCCTTTAACTTCCGCATGAAGATTATTTTATCGCCAATCTCTTTTACCGAGACATTGAAATTCTTCACGCGGTTAAGATCTTCCTGTAATTGATTCAGCTCGTGATAATGTGTGGCGAAAAGTGTCTTCGGTTTATAATCTTTGTGATTATGAAGATACTCTACGATAGCCCATGCAATGGACACGCCGTCGTAAGTACTGGTACCTCTTCCGATTTCGTCCATCAATATTAAACTGCGATCACTGAGGTTGTTAAGAATGCTCGATGTTTCGATCATTTCAACCATGAAGGTTGATTCACCGCGAGAGAGATTGTCAGAAGCGCCAACGCGTGTAAAAACTTTATCAACCAAACCAATGGAAGCAGATGCAGCAGGAATGAAACTGCCCATTTGAGTCATCAGTACAATGAGTGCGGTTTGTCTTAGTAAAGCCGACTTACCCGCCATATTCGGTCCGGTAATAATCAAAACCTGCTGATGATCGTTGTCCAGGTATATATCATTCGGTACATATGATTCACCCACTGGTAATTGTTTTTCAATAACAGGGTGCCTGCCATCTTTGATATCGATAATAAGCGAATCATTTACGGATGGTCTTACATAACGATTTGTTTTCGCAACAAGGGCAAAAGACAAAAGGCAATCAAGCAAAGCAATAACGCGTGCGTTCTGTTGTATCTGCGGAATGAAATCAGAAGTGTGAAGGACAAGATCATTAAAGATACGCTGTTCAATTGCGGTAAGTTTTTCTTCGGCATGAAGAATTTTTTCTTCATATACTTTAAGTTCTTCCGTGATATAACGTTCAGCATTTACCAGTGTCTGCTTTCGGATCCAGTCAGAAGGAACTTTTTCTTTATTGGCATTGCTTACTTCGAGATAATATCCAAATACCTTGTTGTATGAAATCTTAAGTGAATTGATTCCCGTGCGTGTAACTTCGCGTTTTTGTATTTGCAACAAAAAGTCCTTGCCAGAAAATGCGATCCTTCTCAGTTCATCCAATTCTGCATCAATGCCATCTTTGATTAGTCCGCCCTGATTCGCTGTGATCGACACATCATCTAATAACTCGGCCTCAATTTTCTGAACGAGAAAATCCAGGGGATGAAGTTGATCCGCCATCTTTCTTAATTCGGACGAATCCTTTTTATGAAGCGCTTCAAGAATGGGATTGATGCATTTTAGTGAGCGTTTCAATTGAATCAATTCTCTTGGATTGATGCGATTGACAGCAACTTTGGAAATTAATCTTTCCAGGTCTGAAATGTTTTTTAACTGTGCGATAAGAAGTTCTATCAGATCCTCATCATCTTTCAATAACGCTACAATGGAAAGACGTTCTTCAATAGCGGTTTTATCTTTCAGGGGAAGGATCATCCACTTTCGTAATTGACGGGCTCCCATTGGCGTAATGGTACGATCCAGAATATTAATTAGAGGAACACCTCCTTCATGTTGGGCACTAACGATTTCGAGATTGCGAATTGTGAATTTGTCTAACCATACATATTTGTCTTCATCAATACGTGATATGGCTGCAATGTGTGAGGTGTCTTTATGCTCAGTATCTTCAAGATAATGGAGGATAGCACCGGCTGCAATGATTGCTTCTCCCAATCCATCAATTCCAAAACCTTTTAGCGATGTAGTTTTAAATTGCTTGATAAGCTTCTCATACGTGTAGTCATACCCATAAACCCAATCATCGAGGGCAAAGGTGCTGTGATCTTCTCCAAAAAGATTTTCAAACTCATCGCGTGATTTTTTATTGAAAATAATTTCAGCGGGAGAAAATCCCTGGATGAGTTTCATCACGTATTCTTCATTTCCCTGTGCAACGTAAAACTCACCTGTGGAAACATCAAGGAATGAAATTCCTAATAAATCTTTGCCACGAAATATAGAAGCCAGAAAATTATTCTGCTTTCGCTCCAGTACATTATCATTGAAGGAAAGGCCTGGTGTAACAAGTTCAGTGACACCGCGCTTTACAATACCTTTTACAAATCGTGGATCTTCCAGTTGATCGCAGATTGCAACGCGATGTCCTGCACGAACCAGCTTTGGTAAATAAGAATCCAAAGCGTGATGTGGAAAGCCGGCAAGTTCTATTTCCGATGCTGACCCATTTCCTCGTTTTGTAAGAACAATGCCTAAAACTTTGCTGGCAGCAACAGCATCTTGTCCGAACGTTTCGTAAAAATCTCCGACACGAAAAAGCAATAAGGCTCCCGGATACTTTGTCTTAATAGCGTTATACTGCTTCATCAATGGCGTCTCGGTCACAGCTTTTGTTTCTTGCATGATGGGCAAATATATAGTTAATGTGTTGATTAATAAATTAGCCGATTAGCCAATTCAATGAATCAATTATCAATATACCGATGTATCAGTTTGGGTAAGATCATTGGCTAATCTCCGAAGGAGTCCGGAGTCCATTCAGACAACACATTCGCTAATTAATCGCATCCTCAAAGTGGAGTATCTCTGGAGGATTGCCAAGTTTAATTGAGATGATATCAAAGCGAACGTGACCCTTCCAGTCTATGGCGTAGATGTATTCTTCTGCCGCGTTGTAGATCATTCTTATCTTTTTTGCCGTGACTGCCTCTTCAGGTTCTCCAAATGCTGATGAGCTTCGGGTTTTCACTTCAACAAAGATCAACCAGTCTTCTCGTTTTACGATAAGATCTATTTCAGCGCGGCGGTACCGGTAATTTTTATGAACAACTTCGAATCCGCTTTGCATGAGAAAATGGGCCGCCAGGCGCTCACCTTCTTTACCTAATTTGATTTTATCCGTCATTATAATGTCATAACTTTGAATCCAATATAGTTACTATGTCAACGACATTAAAATACATAGAAGGGTTTACCCGTCAGCTCACGGAAGCGTTGAAGATGGGACAAACTATGGACCTCCATCGCCCGGGGAGTGATACAAGAAATATTGTTATCGCTGGTATGGGAGCTTCAGGTGTTGCCGCTAACCTTGTGGAGTCGCTAACGTTTGGAAAGGTTCCTATTCCTATCTCAGTCTGTAAAAGCTACAACTTACCGCAGTTTGTAAATCCGCACACTCTTTTTATAGCTTGCTCCTACACAGGAAACACGGAAGAAACAATTGCTGCCCTTCATAAAGCGCTATTGAAAAGGGCAAGTGTAATTGTTATTGCCAGCGGAGGTAAACTCCTTGACATGGCCAAGGAATACAACTTATTCTACATTCAGATTCCCGGAAACGCATCAAGTCCCCGCGCCATGCTTGGCTTTAATATGATAGCATTGCTTTATGCACTCTATCATACCAACTTAATTGGTGCTGCGTTTATTAAGGAAACAGAAAATGCTATTGAATATCTTGACCGGGGAGAGAAAGCAATACGGGCCGAAGCAGAATTGATTGCTAAAAAACTGAAAGGCAAACTTCCCATGATCTACTGTGATGCAAGGCTTCATTCAATGGCTAATCGTTTTCAACAACAGTTAAATGAAAATGCAAAACAACTTGCACACGTTAACATTTTCCCTGAAATGAACCACAACGAACTGATGGGTTGGCAGTATCCGGAATCACTTTTGTCAACGTTACAGGTGGTGTATCTGTATTCTGATCACGATCATGAGCGTGTTGAGAAAAGAATGGAAATCTGCAGGGAAATTTTTGAGAAACGATCTAACCCTATAATTGATATTATTGGTGAAGGTGCATCCTTGCTGGAACAATATTATTATCTTATCCATTTAACAGATTGGATTTCGTATTACCTCGCCAAAGAGAATAGTGTTGAACCAGACCCCGTTGATGCACTTGTTTATCTGAAATCAGAACTAGAAAAGGCTAAATAGTTACTTCACAGCGTTCTTTCGCCCTATCGAACAAATGCTTTTTCGACTTTGTTACCCTTATGACATTATCCTGAGATAAACCATAAAGAAAATCGCATTTAATGCGTTATAATTGATGGACTCTATGAATCACATTATTAATAAAAAAACAACTTTTCGGAATTTAAACCGGATGGATTATAAAGAGTCGTGGGACTACCAGGTTGATCTTTTTGAAAAAATTCTTTCCGTAAAAAAAAATAATCGCGATCTGCCCATAGAAAAGCAACATGCTACGGATAATTATCTTTTGTTTGTCGAACATCCCCACGTGTATACATTAGGAAAAAGCGGCGATGAGAATCACTTGCTTATTCGCAATGAAGATCTTTATAAAATTGATGCTACGTTTTATCATATTAACAGGGGCGGGGATATAACGTATCATGGACCCGGTCAAATTGTTGGCTATCCAATAATTGATTTGGAGAATTTTTTCACAGACATTCACAAATACATGCGATTACTTGAGGAAGCTGTCATTATTACGCTCAAGGATTACGGGTTAACTTCTGGCCGGATACCAGGACTCACCGGCGTTTGGATTGATTCGGAGAATAAAAAGAAAGCAAGAAAAATTTGCGCTATGGGTGTAAAGACCAGTCGCTGGGTAACCATGCATGGATTTGCTTTGAACGTTAACACCGATCTGAAATATTTTGATCATATCGTTCCCTGTGGAATTAAAGACAAAGATGTAACTTCACTTGCCAAGGAACTTGGTGCAAAACAAGATATTAACCAGGTGTCAGAAAAGTTAAAACAAAATGTTGCAAAACTTTTTGAAATGGAATTGATTTAGTGTTCATGATTAAGGACATTGAGATACCCGAAGTAAAGAATGTTACCCTGGCTATCACGCGAAAAAAGAATATCGGTGAAAGCGATGAATGGAAAGTTTACCTTATAAACAATAATAGTTTTCCAATTGAACATACATTGGTTGCCAGCAAGGGATATGGCGAAAAGAATGGCGAGAAACAAAACACTTCAGTGCTTCGCCATTATCTTGAAACGGTTCCTGCGAATAGTGTAGCATTGGTTGAGCCCATTGATCCTGCATTATTTCACCTGAATAACGAATATTGGGTCAGCTACTATATTGGCCGGAAGATTTTCGACAAGCGTTTCGTTTTTGTGCCCGACACCATTTGTGAAGCGAACTTAACCTTCATTAAAGAACTGGATACGGAGGGAGTCCTGCATTCCTAAACGTTGGCCTTTGAATAAATTAACCGTTGCGCTATGCCTGTGAAAACTTATTCCTTACATTAGAACCAAAAGTAATTCATGAACCCAGAACTCCGCGACGTCCTTTTTCTTGACATCGAAACTGTTGCTTCCAACCACCATTACCAGACGTTAGACGAACGATTTAAATCACTATGGGCAAGAAAGGCCGGTTATCTGAGAAGGGAAGCTGAAGAAACCGATGAGCACCTTTACAGCACGAGAGCAGGCATCTACGCTGAGTTTGGCAAGATCATCTGTATTGTGGTTGGAAAATTTATTGAAAACGATCAGGGCGAATTAATCCTTCGCACGAAGGCGTATAGCGGTGATGATGAAGTCTCTGTTTTAACAGCCTTTAAAAGTATGATTGAAAGGCTTGATCCAATGACGACAAGATTTTGCGCTCACAATGGAAAAGAATTTGATTATCCTTATTTGTGCCGCCGCATGCTTGTTAATGGCATATCTTTGCCATCATTGCTTAATCTTTCAGGCAAAAAGCCATGGGAAGTTCAACACCTTGATACTTTGGAGATGTGGAAATTTGGCGATGTAAAACATTACACCTCGCTGGACCTGCTGGCTACAATTTTTGACTTACCTTCAAGTAAGGAGATGATGGACGGAAGCCAGGTCAATCACGTTTACTATGAGGAAAAAGATCTTGAAAAGATAACAAAGTATTGCACGCAGGATGTTATAGTTCTCGCGCAATTATTTCTGAAACTGAAATGCATTAACCTGGAAAAAGAGTTGAGCGTTCAACATGCAAATTAAATGGAGATCTGTGTCCTTAAACTTAGATTCATTGCTTCTCAAAAAAATCGTAAATCGTCCCTCGTAAATTGTAAATCAAATAATGGGTAAAAAAAGAAAATTGGGGAAATCGTCCAGACAGGATAAGGGAGAACGGGAGAAAACGATCGCATCAATTTTTAGCCTGTTCGATAATAATCACGGCCGTGCCTTCAGCATAAAACAAATCGTAAAGAAGCTCGGCCTGAAAAAAAAGGACGATGTAAAGCAAGTCACACAAATCATCCATCAACTGGAAGATAAAGACAAACTTCGTCAGCTTGCTAATGGCAATTACACAAGCAACAAAAAGTTACAAGAGCTGACAGGAGTTGTCGATCATGTGAACTCACGGTTCGCTTACATAAGAATAGGAGATGATCAAACCGATGTTTATGTAAAGACGCGCGACCTTGCCTCTGCCATTGATGGTGATACAGTGAAGATCAATATTTTTCCCACGCGTCATGGGGATCACCCCGAAGGAAAGGTAACCGGTATTGTCAGGCGAAACAGAACGCGATTCGTCGGTAGACTCGAACTTTCAAGAAGCTACGCGTTTGTTGTTCCCGACTTCCGAAAAGTCCACCAGGATTTTTTCATCTATCCTGAAAATATTAATAATGCCAAGTCGGGTGATAAGGTTATTATCGAAGTAACGGCGTGGGCCGATGGAGATAAAAGTCCGGAAGCTAAAGTTGTAGATATACTTGGAAAAGCAGGCGAGAATGAAGCGGAGATTCACTCCATCATGGCAGAGTTCGGATTGCCTTTTCACTTTTCTGAAAAAGTTGAAGCCGAGTCTAAACAGATTGAAGAAGGGATCACAAAAAAGGAAATAAATAGCCGAAGAGACTTTCGGGAGATCACTACGTTCACCATCGATCCGGAAGACGCTAAAGATTTTGATGATGCGCTCTCTCTTCGCAAACTAGAGAATGGTAACCTGGAAATAGGTGTTCACATTGCAGATGTAACACACTACGTAAGACTAAACACAGCGCTGGAAGAAGAAGCGTTCGATCGTGCAACTTCTGTTTACCTGGTTGACCGTACCATCCCGATGCTGCCGGAGCGACTATCAAATAACTTATGTTCTTTACGACCCAATGAAGATAAGCTTACCTTCTCTGCTGTATTTGAGATGGATCATCGTGGAAAAATTATTAACGAATGGTTTGGAAGAACAATCATTCATTCAGTAAAAAGATTTTCGTATGAAGAAGCACAAGTTATCATTGAAAGCAAACAAGGAACCTTAGCCGAAGAACTTAAAATACTTAATGATCTTGCACTCAAACTTCGTAAGGAACGGTTCTCAAAAGGCGCTGTTAATTTTGAAACAACAGAAGTGAAATTTAAGTTGGATGAGAAAGGCCGACCGTTGGCTGTTGTTCCGAAAGTGAGGAAAGATGCGCACAAACTCATTGAAGAGTTTATGCTGCTGGCCAATAAACACGTGGCAACCTATATATACAATAAAAAGAAAGGTGACGATAAAGACACGTTCGTCTATCGTATCCACGATTATCCTGATCCTGAAAAGGTAAGCAACTTTGCTTTGTTCGCTCGTCAGTTTGGCCACAAACTTCAGATTGAGGAAAAATCAATTTCACAATCTCTCAACAAGCTGATGAGTGAAATTGAAGGAAAACCGGAGCAAAGTGTACTGGAGCAATTAGCGGTTCGTGCCATGGCAAAAGCAAAATACTCTACGGATGCTAAGGGACATTTCGGATTGGCATTTCAACACTATACACATTTTACTTCGCCTATACGTCGCTATCCTGACATGATGGTTCACCGGCTTTTGCAACATTATCTTGATGAAGGAAAACCGGTAAGCAAAGCTGAATACGAACCGAAGTGTATTCACTCTTCCGAACGTGAGAAGCGGGCTGCAGATGCAGAGCGTGCCTCCATTAAATACAAGCAGGTTGAGTTCATGGCCAATGCTGAAAAGAAAGATTACGAAGGTTTGATTTCTGGTGTTACCGAATGGGGAATTTTTGTTGAGATCATCGAGACAAAATGTGAAGGCATGATTCGCCTTGCTGACCTGGATGATGATTACTATGAATTTGATGAGAAGAATTACCGTGTTATAGGAAGAAAGCGTGGAATAATTTATCGCCTGGGTGATCGCGTTAAAGTAAGAATAAAGAAAACGGATATAGACCGGAGAACGATCGATCTTATTTTTGCAGACAGAGCGCTCAAGTCAGAAGATGCAGAATTCTATTGAAAGACTAACCAGATAAGACTTCATTCTAATGTTATCCCCAATCAAGAATTATCTATCATCAATAGAAAAAGAAATCAATAAACAAAAGTTTGGACGCGAGCCCGTTTCTCTTTACGAGCCCATTCAGTACATTATGCATTTAGGAGGCAAACGACTGAGGCCTTTACTAACGTTGCTGTCCTATACGCTCTTCAAACAAAATATTAAAAACGTAGTTCCCTATGCAGTTGCTGTCGAAGCTTTTCACAACTTCACTTTAATGCATGATGATATAATGGACAAAGCTCCTGTAAGAAGGGGGAAACCAACCGTTCACAAAAAATGGAATATGAGCACAGCGATTCTCTCTGGTGATGTTATGCTGGTAAAAGTATATGAAATGTTCAGTGCGTTAGAACCGGAAAAATTTAAGGAAGTTGTAAAAGCATTCAATACATGTGCATCACAAGTTTGTGAAGGCCAGCAGTGGGACATGGAATTCGAAAAAATCGATAAGGTAAGCGAAGCACAATACATTAACATGATTAAACTTAAGACTGCCGTTCTTCTTGGTTTCAGTCTTGAGCTGGGAGCAATTCTGGCCGATGCTCCTGAGGAAAGTAAAAAAGCCTTACGTGAATTCGGAATTAATATTGGAATCGCATTTCAGCTTCGTGATGATTTGCTGGATGCGTATGCTGATCCAAAAAAATTCGGCAAGCAGGTCGGCGGTGATATTATTGCTAATAAAAAAACCTTCTTATTAATTGAGGCACTTGAGAAAGTGAAAGGCAAACAGAAAACAGAATTGAATAAATGGTTGTCAGCAAAACAATTTAACAAAAAGGAAAAAGTCATTGCAATAAAAAACATTTATGACGTTCTCCATATTCCATCACGAACGGAGCGCAAAATAAACCGCTATTTTACTAAAGGGTTCAAAGCATTGGATAAAGTAGCTCCAAACTATGATACAAGAATACTAAATGAATTCACCCGCTCAATGATCAATCGTCAGATGTAGTAAGGGTGTGTGATTAACACAGAAGTCCATCAAAAAATTTTTACATCAGAGGTTTTCATTCATACAAGGCATCCCTGTATATTTCTTTAGTTATTGACACCTGATCTTCGCCTTATGAAACCCCTTATTCGCGTTCAGCTTTCCCTTATGATGTTTCTACAGTTCTTCGTATGGGGGGCCTGGTACGGTCAAATGAGTAAGTACCTCACAAACCAGTTACATGCAACGGGCGATCAGGTCGGTAATGCATATGCAGCATTTTCCATTGCTATGATTGCTGCACCATTCTTTATTGGAATGTTGGCAGATCGTTATTTTGCTGCACAAAAAGTTTTGGGTGTACTTAATCTACTTGGTGCAGCATTGCTTTTTGCGCTTACGAAGGTTCAAAACCCTTCTACGTTCTTTTGGATAATGTTGCTGTACTGCTTAACCTTTACACCCACCATTGCGCTTACTAATTCCATTTCAATGCAGCAGATGACTAATCCTGAAAAGGAATTTCCTGCTATTCGTGTGTTTGGCACAATTTCGTGGATTGTTGTTACTAACATCATTGGCTTCATGGCTGTGGGCGACAAGGTCACCATTTTTCAGATTGCTATGCTGTCGGCTGCTTTCCTTGGAGTTTTTGCTTTCTTCCTGCCAAGCACTCCTCCGACTGCAACAGGGAAGACAAGTTTTGCACAGATAATAGGCAAAGACGCATTCGTATTATTTAAGGATCGTTCGTTCACCATATTTTTTATATCATCCATTCTCATTTGTATTCCGCTTTCCTTTTATTATGCCTGGGCTAATCCATCATTAACCGATGCTTATATAAAAGCCTTTCCCAATGTAGATCCCGGGGGATTTAACATTGAAAACAAGATGTCACTCGGACAGGCTTCAGAAGTAATTTTCATGATCCTCCTTCCCTTTGCTTTTCAAAAATTTGGCGTAAAGAAAATTCTGGTCATCGCTCTTGTAGCGTGGATCATAAGATTCTTATTTTTTGGTTATGGAACTGCCGATACTTCTGCATGGATGTTATTTGCTGCCATTTTATTACACGGTGTATGCTTCGATTTCTTTTTTGTTACCGGTCAGATTTATACCGACTTAAAAGCAGGTGATAGAATTAAATCGCAAGCACAAGGTTTGATCTCTCTTGCTACTTATGGGATTGGAATGTTTATCGGCTCAAAAATTTCAGGGATTGTAAAAGATGCTTATTCATCCGGCGATCCGGTAGTTACCAATTGGACTAACGTATGGCTTGTGCCTGCTGCAATAGCTACTGTAGTACTTCTCTTATTTGTATTATTCTTCCGGGATAATACAAAGACTGTTCGAAGTGCTTAGGCTATAAATTTTATTTTGATTCATTTAACTAAAAATATATACTATGAATATCGCGATGTTGGGATCCGGTTTTATTGGAAGATTTTATGCTGATTCTCTCCAGGGATACAGAAGCAAAGACAAAATTGTTACCATCTACTCACGGCGAGAAGAAAGTACAAAGAAATTTGCAAAAGATTACAACGTTCCATTTACCACCACAAATATGGAAGAGGCAATTAATCGTCCTGAAGTTGAAGTGGTTTGCATTTCATTACCCAACAACTTGCACGAAGAAGCAGTGATGCTTTGTTGCAAACATAAAAAAGCAGTAATCACCACCAAGCCATTAGGACGAAATGCTACGGAAGCAAAGCGCATGTTAGAGGCCGTTGAAAAAGCGGGCATCTTCAATGGATATCTTGAAGACTTGGTTTATGCTCCTAAATTTTTAAAAGCACTCGAAAGTGTTAAGAACGGTGCGTTGGGAAGAATTCTCTGGGCTAAGTCACGTGAGACGCACCCCGGCCCTCACAGTGATTGGTTTTGGGATATTGAACAAGCAGGCGGTGGATGTATTCTTGACCTTGGATGTCATTGCGTGGAAATTACGCGTAGCTACATCGGTAAAGACATCAGGCCAATAGAAGTAATGTGCTGGGCGGATACACAGGTAAAACCTATTGATGCAGAAGATCATGCCATTGGATTAGTGAAGTATGAGAATGGCGCTATAGCACAGTTTGAAGTAAGTTGGGCATTTCGCGGTGGACTTGATTTGCGTGATGAAGTGATGGGGTCTGAAGGAACTATCTGGATAAATAATTTTCTTCGCACAGGATTTGAAATGTTTACTACAGGAAAAGGAGCAGACTATGTTGCTGAAAAAGCGGAGAGTAATACAGGTTGGTTGTTTCCTGTTGGTGATGAATTAAATGAACTGGGATACAATCACATGTTCATGGATATGTTTAATTCCATGGAAAAAGGCGAACAGCCACGAGAAACATTCTATGACGGCTACATTGTAAATGCTGTTCTTGATGCCGCATATAAATCAGCAAAGACAAAACTATGGGAGCCCGTGAAGCTTGATGTCTGGCGTGGGAAAACCGGTGTATCAAAAGACAGCCACCTTCAATCTTTTGATGATGATCACTACCTGATTAAGGAAGAAGTAACGCATTACGGCGCGAAGAAAGTTATTCTGAAAAATAAGAAGTCGGGGAAGATTGTTGAGAAGGTATTGGATAAATAAAAGTATTTATTCTTTTCCTTTAAGAATTCTCCTTAAGGCTAAAATATCTTGCTGATCAACAAGATTTTTTTCAGTGGAACGGTTGAGGTTTTCTTTATTCTTGAGAAGGTCTCGAATATCAATGATTCTGATTTTTAAATCATCGAGTTTTTTAACGATAGAATTGTTAAAGATGTCCTCTATTGAAACACCTTTTGAAAAGGTAATGATATCAACAGCCTCCGGCTCCATCCCAAATGTAAAAACCTGTTCTATTGTAAAATCTTTTTCGTCAATTCCATCGATGGATAATTTCAGATCTTGAAATGCCTTCAATATCCGCCTTCCATTTTCTATAGTAGGCCTTATAAGAATATCCATATCTGAGGTGGTTCTTCGAACACCGTAAAAAACTGCAGCGTGTCCACCAATCAACACGAAATCTACATCGTTGCGAATAAACTTTCGAAGCAATCTCTCATGTGCTTTGCTAAAGAAACTCATTCCGTTACAGGTCTTTTGTAAACCTTAAGTCCTTTTAATTTAAGTTTATTGTATTTGTCTCCCCAGATTTTTTTTCGAAGTTGTTCATGAATACGTAATCGCTCGGCAGGCTTTAATTTCAGAAATTCTTCATCCTTACTCCTTTGCTCTTCTTCCGGAGACATCTTTCGCACAACAACTTTATTTTTTTTCGGCATGAGATAATCAAGATTAAGCAAATATAATCTTTTGTTTTCAACGTCTGTTCTCAAAAACTGGATTCAAAACCCTTGATCTGTTAATCTTCCAAATATTCCGGATGATTACGAATAAACTTTTGAAGACGGTGCTCCACATTCTGTTGAACTTTTTTTCTGAAGAATGAAGTCCATCCTAAGAGCATTCCCTTAAAACCAAAAGCCATCCGAGACCATCGATAAAAATCAAAACGGTCAACGTGCTTTATAATGCGATCATCTTTAAACCAGAATGACGCATGAATTTTATTATGTACATGCCTTCCGGTTAATGAAAACTTATAATGAGCTTCCCAATCACACTCAATACACTCACCTTCTGTTTTAACATTGCTGTATGTAATTTTCAGGTCTGCATCTTTTGCGCCTGCAATAAGCATGTGCCACATTGCCTTAGCTTGTTTACCCTTAAGCAAAGGAAAAACTTCATCTGTAAATTTTATTTTATCATGATAGCAATCTTGCATGCCCTGGAAAAAATTGTTCTGAAATGAACTGTAAAATTTATTTACGGTCGGAATATTGTTGGTCACGCGAGGAATGTTTTTTATAATTGAATCTAAGCAAAGTTTTTGATCCCTGTAAACGGGGAGTAATTTCATTTTTATAAATCGGATCAAGGCCTTTTTATCACACTTCAGTTAAATGATTGATCAAATCAGAAATATTTTTTTTGCCTCATACAACCTCGCCTATACCTTAGGTGTCAATAAGGGCATATGGCAACAATTTCAATACGTAGGCTGATTCTTCTGATACTGGGCATCGCAGTAGCCATACTTACCGGCATGTTTACCGGACTTTTTGGTATGGGAACACTCTAGGCTCCACTGGGAGATAGATTGATTTTGCAATTCTAATCAGATCCTGATCTTTACTTTATCTTTGTAGTCCACAGGCACACGAACCGGAACGCCCTGGTAATTGAGTTTTAAGTACCCTTTGTATTGAATATCAAAAGTTTTGCCGCCGAGCATACCAAAAATTGTATCCAGGAATCCCATTTCTTTCAAATTGAGTTTTACTTCCAGAGGGATTGAAAATTCACCCTGTGCAGGAATTATTGTTTTAAGATCCTGATCAACTTCTGCAGATTTTTTCCCGTTTACGAAAACATCCACCTTGATTTTCTTCAGCTTCATTTTCATTTTATTGGGATTGAAAAAGATTGCTTCTGCGTTTAGTTTAGGTTCGGAAGAAGCGTCTACTACCACATCTTTTATCTGACGCAATACGATTTGTTCCTTTGGCAGACAAGACTGCATCATTAACAAAACTGACAAACATATCCCACAAATGACCGTTGGCCAATGACTATTATTCCTTTTCGATTGTAAACTGTGAACCGTGAACCGTGAACCAATACCTTTCATCATCCTCAAGTATATAAATAATCCCTTTAACTTTATGTCATGAACCAACTTTTCGAATCCATTGCTGATGGATTAGCAGAACAGGCATACGCAGTGGTCGACCAATTTTTAAGCCAGGATGAAGTAAACGCCATTATCCGGGAAAATAAATTCATTAATAATGGCGAATCATTTAGAAAAGCAGGAATAGGCCAGCATCAGAATAAGCAAATCAACGAAGCAATCCGTGGTGATTATATTCATTGGATCGACAAGAACACGGCAACGTCATCTGTTCAGGTTTATTTACAACGGCTAAACGATCTGATTCAATATCTTAACTATAGTCTTTTCCTGAGCTTAAAAGATTATGAAGTTCATATGACCATCTATCCTATCGGAAGTTTCTACAAACGTCATCTTGATCAATTCAAAAAAGATGATCATCGGAAACTTTCTGTGATATGCTACTTAAACGAGCATTGGAAAGATGAGCACGGCGGCCAACTGAGAATGTATCTTCCAACTGATGAAGTGGATGTTCTGCCTACGTCCGGAAAACTGGTTTGCTTCCGAAGCGATCAGATTGAACATGAAGTTTTACCTGCAACAAGAGAAAGATTGAGTATGACGGGGTGGCTATTGGATCACCCCTACCCCTACCCCTACCCCTAAATCCCCTAAAGGGGACTGATGTAAGCACTAACGTATTAGCATCGTTTAGTCCCCTTTAGGGGATTTAGGGGTAGGGGTAGGGGTATGTTCTTTTTCATAATGTTCACGCAGGATGTCCTCAGCAAAATCATTGGTAAGATCGCGAACGATGGTGTGCACATGATTAGCATTGGTCTGCGTGTTATCATATTCGATGAGGAGCATGGGACCTTGAACGCGATAATAGTGACCTGCGCCAGGCTTTAAACTACCTGCCCAGGCAAAGTATAGATTCTCAATTCCAGCCCTTTTGATTTTTGCCATCAACTTGGACGAAAAACCTAACTGATAATTTTTTACGTATACATCCAGCAATTCAAGAAATTGTTTTTTCTGATCTTCATTCATTTCCGTATAGCGAATGCCCTTTGGTTCAAGCTCCCTGGCGTGACGATCATTACCAGTAATAATCTCAGAAGGTGCGCTTTCGGAAAACCGCGCTTTACTTAATTGACTTGCAGAGAGAGAATTCACCAATGCAAAACCAAGATCAGTTTCCAGTTTCAAAATTTGTTTTCCTTTTTCTTTTCCCTGAGGCACAATGGCAGGGTTAGAACCAAAAAAAGAAGGCGTTGAAGATTCAAGAGAAGAATTTACAGAAGAGAAATTTAGGGAAACATGATGCCCTTCCAGCCGCCAGCCCCAGGGTTTTGCAGGAGAGGGAGAACCGAAAATTGTAAAGTAATAATTCAAGGGGTCTCGATAAGTATCCGAAGGACTACGGCCCTCAACCTCCCGAAGAATACTTTCGAGTTCTATTACTGATGTTGCCTTTTTGTACCCCTGTTCACTGAGCGAAGCTTTCAGCAAAGTAAATGCAGCATCCCTTTGCGTGGGATTGAGATCTCGGATGCTAACACCATTCCTCGAACGCGGAACGAAATGGAAATTAAAACGTTCATTGTCATCAAATCGATATTGTGCTTTTGTCTTGAGTTCGGGAGTAAGTGTATTTAGAAATTTATTAGCCTGATCAGCAAGATTCTGTGCCTGTGCTGTCAATGAAATGATACTAACCAGAAGCGCTGTACAAATCCGGTTTTTCATGCGGAGTTTAATTTTATTTGAAGTTAAGAAAGAAATATTGTTCTCTTTGATATTGGTGGATTAAAAGTGGTTGTGATTATCTTGTAGCACAATGAATCAAATTCAATCTTTTGATCTTATCATAATCGGAGCAGGTCCTATCGGATTGGCTTGTGCAATTGAGGCGAAAAAAGCGGGTCTAAAGTATGTAATTATTGAAAAGGGTTGCCTTGTAAATTCACTCTATCATTATCCGCTTAACATGACTTTTTTCTCTACGTCAGAGCGACTTGAAATAGGAGGCGTACCATTTATATCTCACCAACCAAAACCAAATCGATTTGAAGCGTTGGAGTACTATCGAAGGGTTTGCTCGAGCTGGGAATTGAATGTTAACTTATACGAGGAAGTAAAAAGTATAAGAAGTGAAAACAATTTTAAAATCATCACCACGAATGGTGAGTATCAATGCAAGGCGGTGATCCTTGCATTGGGTTTTTATGATCTGCCATTTCTTCTGAATGTACCGGGTGAAGACCTTCCAAAGGTGAGGCATTATTATGATGAGCCACATCCTTACTACAGGCAAAAGATTGTAGTCATTGGCGCTGCAAATTCTGCTGTTGATGTTGCCCTGGAAACTTTTCGCAAAGATGCAGAAGTAACTATGGTAATCCGGGAACCTGCTTTACGCGAAAGTGTAAAGTATTGGGTAAAACCTGATATTGAAAATCGCATCAAAGAAGGTTCCATCAAGGCATACTTTAATTCAGAAGTAATTAGGATAACGCCTTCAGAAGTTATTATAAAAACACCAGAAGGTGAAAGGACTTTACCAAACGACTTTGTTCTTGCAATGACTGGGTATCAGCCGCCATTTGAATTTATGGAGCAATGTGGTATTCGTTTTCATAATGATGAATTTCACACACCGGTTTATGATGACACTACCATGGAAACAAATGTTCCCGGGCTTTACCTGGCTGGTGTGGTATGTGGAGGATTGAAAACCAATAAATGGTTCATTGAAAATTCGCGGGTTCACGCAGAAATGATCATAAAAGATTTGGTCGGGAAAGGTAAAGTATTGAAATAATACTTGTGCATTTTTCTTAGTGACTTAGTGCCTTTGTGGCCAGTATGTTGAATCATATAAATGTTCTCAGAATCGTGTTCACCTGCGACAAATAACTTTGTCCAAATAAATTCACATGGACAAGTAATGGATAAAGATTGTAGATATCGAGACGCTCCTGCAAGCCAGGCAATGTAGGATATGCATTCTGATACGATTGATAAAACGCATCATTGAATCCACCAAACAATTGTGTCATAGCAAGATCTATTTCACGGTGACCATAGTATGCTGCCGGATCAATGAGGCAAGGATTTCCTTTTTCATCTGTGATCAAATTACCACTCCACAAGTCACCGTGTACCAGTGAAGGTTTTTCTTCATGGAGGATTGATGGCAATTTTTTATAAAGCGCATGGAATTTTTTTGTTAACGAATTCTCTACAGCATGAAAATCCGTTGTAATTTTTAACTGAACTTCTAGTCGTTGTATAATAAAAAAATCAATCCATGAATTTTTTTGTGCATTCAACTGGGGTAATGAGCCCATGTAGTTGTCGTGATCCAACCCGAAAGATGAATTTGAACTTTGATGAAGAGCGGCTAACTCTTTTCCCAGTACTTCCCAATAATTCCCGGATCGGGGTTGACTCCTTATATTTTCCATCAGGATGAACTGGTACTCACCTTTCTCACCGACTGTTGTTACCACTGGAATGCGAATGGTGTTGGCATTGCCCAGGAGTTTTAAACCTTTCGCTTCTGCCTGAAACATGGCAGGATATTTTTTTGCATCATTCCATTTAAGAAAAAAATCACCTCGCGATGTTTGTATCAGTCCGCCATTGTTGATACAACCCCCACCGACTTGAGAAAAATTTTTAATAGAGATATCCTGATGAAAGAAATCAGAAATGCTACTAACGACATCAACCGGAACCTTCATGATCACCTCTTCTTTTCTAAGAAGTTACCTTTAAGTCCGAAGTAGAAATTTCTTAACGGCGCCGCGTTGTAGAATCGACCACCTACCGCATTCAAATCGTTGCCTAAACTGTATTTTTCATCGAGTAGATTATCCACTCCGCCAAAGAGGTCAAAAATGAAACTCTCTCCCAATTGATGCCGGTAACCCGCACGTAGGCCAAAGAGATTGTAAGCATCTGCGAAGGAAGTGTTTGCATCATCAAGCGGTATCTTATCTGTATAGGTAAATGTAATGTTGCCATACAAGCCATTTCTTGCTCTTACATCAAGGCCGACCACAAGAATGTTGGGAGAAACACCTGTAAGTTTGTTGCCGCTGAAATCATTTACATCTTGTACATAATCTGAAAACCGGTAATGATTATAGGTGTAGCTGATCCACGGCGTAAAAGAATTACCTTTTTCTTTAAATGGATTCCATGATAAAAATGTTTCCACTCCTTTCTGTGATGTACTACCGGCATTTATAAAATAGTCTGCGTCGTCATCTGTTCTGCGAACGACAATAGTTTCATCCAATTGAAAGTTATAAGCGGTGATATCAAATGTAAATGAATTGTTTGCAAGGTTTCCACGAATTCCTAAATCATAACTCGTTCCTTCCTCAGGATCAAGTTGATCATTGAATGTAGATGTAGAAGGGAAAAGTTCAGCGACGGTTGGAGGAGAGAATCCTCTGCTTATACTACCATAAACAGAAATCTTATCGCTCAATTTTTTCAACAATGCAATTCTTGGCGATATTTCCGGGTCGAAATTTTTTTCTTCCTGAAACGGAGGCACGTCAGAGAGGCGCTTATAATCTACATTGTAAAAATTTAAGCTTCCGCCAATGGTTAAGAAAAAATCATAGGGCAGATAAAATTCAATCTGCGAAAAAACTAATGCTGAAAGTGAAATTATCTCATCACTATTTTGAAGCGATCCTGATTGCCCGCGATTATTATCGTAAACGGTGATTGATGAATACCCTTGTTGAAACTCTGCGCCAAAATTTAACTTTCCTTTTCCAAAGTGGAATTGTGTATTAGTACGTCCTCCTAAGCTGTTCTCAGATCGTATTTCAAAATTCCTGATAGAGGGATTTTCAAACTGAGTGAATGTTCCATACACGCCTGTATTGTTTGACCATTTGTTGTTCCACTTGTATTCATGTGTGATGCCACCATAAAATGTCTTATTGTAAACGGTAGCTTGTTGTTCTGTAGCGCCAGGATTCGGTCCACCGGGAGGCCGCGCTTGCGATGGGTCTTCATCATATTGAGGTTTAGTAAGTCCGCCCGGAGTTTCATAAAACAAATCAGTATAAAGCATAGTCACATTAAGCTTCCGATTTTTGCTTACACTGATTTGTCCACTAAGTTGAATGGCATCACGAACCATTTGTGATTGATCACGATATCCCTCTGCTTGTTGATGGGCATATTGGAGATTCATGTTGAAATTATCGGAAACTGTTTCGGCATTGATTGAGTACCTAAGCAATCCATAGCTCCCGGCGAGAGTAGAAAAACCTATGGAAGATTGATCTGCTGTGAGGGACTGACTATTCATCATCAACACTCCTCCTGTACCGGCTCCATACAAACTACCGCCCGGGCCTTTTATAATTTCTGCTTGTGTCACTGCATTGAAGTCAAGAAGGTTTAAGTATGTATTTCCTCCAGGGTCAGTGAATGGAAGATCATTAAAATATACTTTGACATTTCGTATACCGAATGGAGACCGTAAAGTACTGCCGCGAACAGAAAGTCGATAACTTCCAGGAGACCGCTCTTCCATTCGTACTCCCGGCATTGTATTTAAAACCGGAAGAAAAGATGTAAGGCTGAATCGTTCAAAATCTTTTTCATTAACTTTTCCAATGGCAGCCGGTACTTCAAGCATCTTTCGATCATACTGGTACGCGCGAACGGTAACTTCGTTGAGTGTAATGGTAGTATCACTGCCATTTGAGTCTGCTTGCTGACCATATAAATAACAGGGAAGCAGTGTTGCAATAATTACGATGAGTCTGTTCATCATGATCTTTGAGAGTAAGGAGCTCTTCGTAATTATACGCTTACAGATTTTAGCTGGAAAGTCTTTTATGACCTGCGGAGAATTGATGTATAAATTTTCTATTAGCCAATGATATCACCAATGGGTACATCAGTACATTGCTAATTGGTTCATTGAATTGGCTAATCCGCTAATTAATTTATTCTGCTTTTTCCACTACACCGCAGCCTTCTCTGGCACCCGCGTTGCCTGAGGGTTGTGAAACAAAGTCATCAGGACTGGCATGAATGATCACCGCTTTTCCGATCACGTTTGTATTTTCTGCGCCGCCTATTGTCCAGTCTTTCGCTGTGGCTTCCAGTTTTCCAGTACCGTCGGCGTCAACAATCAGGTTGGCAATGTCGCCACTGTGGAACTCGCCAGCTCCTGAACGATCTCCATGCGATTGATGCGTTGGATTCCAGTGCGCCCCGGCAGAGGTGGCATCAGCAGCGCTGCAATCACCGCTTTCATGCAAGTGCACAGCATGCGTTCCCGGTGTAGCTCCTTTCACCGTTAAGGTCATCTTCACACCTCCAGTTACTTCTTCAAAGACTGCTTCACCTGTCATCGTGCTTCCACTGGCGCTTTGAATAGTTGCTTTTGCCGTGTTCTTTTTAGAGCCACAAGAAAGAGAGAAAAGAAAAAGCATGATTAGCATTAATGGAAAAAACTTTTTTAGCGCTTTCATAACCTTAATTTTTTTGAATGTATAATTATGTTCTTAGTTTAAGATAACGGTGGTCAAGTTAAAACAAAACAGTTGATAAATGTTAGTAAAACTATGGATAAGTGAAATTTGATTCTTTATTTTGCTCGCCCGCAAATTACGCTGTGGATTTTTAAATGTGAATCATCTTCCCCGAAGTTATTTTATCACTGGTTTTATTATCTCATTGTTAGGAGCGTTATGCTTTTCAACAAAAGCGATTTTCGTGAAACTTGCTTATCGCGAAACGGAAGTTGATGCTGTTTCGCTCCTGGCATTAAGAATGATTTTCTCTTTACCGTTCTTCATTGTTTCGGCTTTTGTCAGTTCATATAAAACCACCAATGTTCGATTCACAGCAAAGCAATGGTTAATGGTTGCTTTTATCGGATGCCTGGGATACTACATTAGCAGTCTCCTTGATTTTCTTGGACTTCAATATGTATCTGCAGGCATCGAGCGATTAATTCTCTTTATCTATCCTACACTGGTTTTACTTATGTCTGCTTTTATATTCAGGCAGAGGGTCACCAGGGTACAATGGCTGGCCGTTGGCGTAACATACTTTGGTTTGTTGCTGGCCTTTTATGGTGAGGTTGATCTGAGCGAGCAAAGTAATAGAAATTTTATCCTTGGTTCGATCATGATCTTTACCTGTGCCATTACTTATGCAGCTTATATTGTAGGGAGCGGCCGATTGATTCCATTGGTTGGATCAGCTAAGTTTAACAGTTATGCTATGTCATTCGCATGCCTTGGCGTATTAATTCATTTTGCTTTGACTTCGAATAATTCCTTGTTGGGATTTTCTACAGATGTTTATGTGTATAGCGCTCTCATGGCTTTGTTATCTACCGTTGTGCCGTCATACTTGATTGCGGAAGGAATTAAACGAATAGGATCTGATAATGCCGCAATTGTCGGGAGTGTGGGACCGGTTTCTACAATAGTTCAGGCTTATTATTTTTTAGATGAACCGTTTTTGGCCATGCAAATTCTCGGAACAATTTTAGTTCTTGTTGGGGTTTTGATCATTGGAAAAAAATCCAAAAATTCAAATTGATTTCGCTTCCATTTTAACAGCTACATCGGAGAGACTAAAATCATTGTAAACCTGCCACACTTTTCCTGTGTGTTTAAGAAGCGTTATTTGGTTGACGGGAAAATCAGCTCTTAATTCCCGGTCTTTGAATTCTTCCCAGGCTTTGTGAAAGGCGGGTTTTTTCAAATCCCGAAACGCCAATGTCAGGTGCGGATAAAAGGGTTGCTCTTTGTAGGCTGCATTAAACAGATTAAACTCCCGCTTGCAAAACTTGTGAAGTTCTTTTTGCAATTCGTTTAGTTCAGCATTTGTATCGACATCAATGAAAATCACTTTTGGTGAGAAGCAGGAAAAATTTTTAAGCTTTAAGTCAAACGGGGTGAAATTTGAAGCGAACTTATTCAGGTTGACGATCAGCTCTTCTTCTTTTTTCTCCTTCCAACGGAAGGGCATGTGTAAGGTAATGTGAGGTGGAGAATTTAACGATGCTTTACTTTTATAATGGTCACGGAAATATACTTTTAGTTCCTGTGCTTCTTCGTAAACAGGAGAAGGAGGTACAATAGCTATGAAATAGAGTCTAGCTTGCTCAAGCGCTTTCCGCGACATTCCTTTAGGTTAATTAAAAATGAAAATTCGAAAACAAAATGTTCATCTAATAATTTTGGACAAAAAACTTTCAGGAGTTTTTTTTGAAGACCTGTTTTCGTGAGGAGGATGAATCAAAGCACATTTTTACCGGTGGCTTATTTCCTTCGTGCAAGATTTAGCAATTGTTCGATTTGTGGTTTATGGTGGTGGATGTGCTCATAAAAGAACTTTAAGGCCTGAATTATATTCAACCTTCCGGCAACCGGGTGGCGATAAATTTTCTTTTGCAAATTTTGCTCATCGAAGGATTCGAGAAAATTTCTTAGTTCATTTCGTAATGTATCCCATTGTCGTTCGGTCTCATCAAGTGAAAGGGCAATGGGTGTATTTTCGGTAACATGAGCAGGTGCTCTGTATTTTAATGGAAGGCGTTGAGAAATTTTTAGTAGCAAAAATTTAACAGATTCAATAATTCCGGTTTCACCAGCGGTACTTATTCCTAAAGATTTCTTTTTGATGTAGTTTATTGAAAGCCGCTCTGCTGTAAGTAAATGGGTAAGGATCTCAAGCATGTTCCATTTGCCCGGTAAATTGTAGTTCAAATTTTCAGGGGGAGATGCTCTGACTTTTATAAAAATTTCCCGGCGTATTATTTCAAGTCGTTCGAAACACTGATAAAGCCGTGGAACCATAATTTTTTCTGTATAAAAACTCTGTCCTTCTCCTACCGGAGAAAGCCTAAGCGATCGCGAATCAAAATTTTAATTACTGTTATTTGTCAGCAGTGATCCGTGAACTTTCCTGTTATTTACAGTTCTTCTTCATCACCGCCCGGGCTTCAGAAGATCCCAACTCTTCGGCTCTCTTAAAATCAAGGCACGCATCGTATTTGTTATTCATTGTTAGTTTAACCATACCTCGCTGATAGAACGTCTCCGGGTCACTCGGGTATAGTTCAATAGAAGAAGTGTAGTCTTCTACAGCACCTGCATAATCTTCTTTCTCATTCCTGCTGGTAGCGCGATTGTCATAATAAACCGGATTGGTATTGTCCAGTTCAATAGCTTTTGTGTAATCGGCAATGGCGCCATCATGGTCTTCCATGTTATACTTTACAACGCCGCGAAGATTGTAAGTCTCCGGATCTTCGGCATCCAGTTCAATAGCTTTATTATAGTCCTCTAACGCTCCTTTGAAGTCCTCTTTGGCACTTTTTGCCAACGCTCTGTTTTCAAATTTAACACCGTCTTTTGCATCACGCTTTATTGCCTCATCATAGTCGGCTATTGCTTTGTCATAATTTCCTGAGCTATAATAGGCTACTCCGCGATAATTGTACAACCCTGCATCCGTAGGGTCACGCTCAATAGCCTTTGTATAATCATCAATGGCGCTTATAAATTCGCCAAGTTCAGATTTCACAACACCACGATTAAAATACTTGTCAGCATCTTCGGGACCAAGTTCAAGAGCTTTGGAAAAATCAAAGTAGGCACCTTGCAAATCTTCAATGTTGTACTTGGCCAATCCGCGATTAGTGTAGGCGTCCGATAATTTTGGATTGAACCTGATCGCTTTATCCAGGTCTTCTATTGCTCCTTCATCATCTCCAAGATTCATCTTTGATTCTCCTCTATAATTTAAAGCTTCCGCATATGTGGAATCCTGTTCCAGCGCAAAATTAAAATCGCCAATAGCCCCATAGAAATCTTCCAACCCCATTCGTGCCTGGCCACGTAAGGTAAGCGCTGCTTTATGTTTAGGATTGCTTTCAAGGATTGCGGTAAGATCTGATTTTGCGCCTTTGAAATCACTTGCCTGAATTTTCTTTTTGGCCGTTTCAAGGGGATCTGTTTGAGCAAATAGCGGAATGCTGATGAGCCCTATCAGTGCAAGCGTGAGGATAAGTTTATTCATAAAATATTGTAATGATGGCAATTTACGGTTTTTATAAGGAGGTGAAAACAGGGAAATTTCCTAAATTAAACGTCTAACTAAACCCACTTCTTATGAAATCAAACTTGTTAACTGCAGGCAGAATAGTGTATGCTTTGCCGATGGCTGTTTTTGGATTATTCCACTTCATGAATGGGTCTGCAATGGCAGGCATGATACCTTCATGGCTACCGGGAGGCGTATTTTGGATTTATCTAACCGGAGCGGGACTGATAGCGGCAGCAGTAAGTATAATCATTCAAAAGAAAGCAGCGCTTGCCACACTCCTACTAGGTATCATGTTGGTAATTTTTGTTTTGGTTCTGCACTTGCCAGGCGCGCTGGGAGGTGGCGATGGTGCGCAATTAAGTACATCTATGTTATTGAAAGACCTGGCTTTGGCAGGAGCCGCGTTTTATATGTCAGGGAATTTTTCTGATTGATTGTTAATCCTCTCACCGCAATGAGAGGATTTTTTTTTAACCAGTCATATAATATTTAACCCGTGTAGTGATTTTTTCAGAGGCTACAATTGCAATCTCTCTATCTTTTCGAAAAACGTTAACCTTATGTTGTGGAAATTTAAGATGGTTCAGGCCATAATGTTCATGTCTTTTTTTGCATGTGGTCAAAACATGGAATTTGAAGAATATGACCCACCGTCAACGCTTGTGGTTCCTGAACACCAACTAACCCGTTCGAAGTTTCCTTTTATTGATGTTCACAATCATCAATTTGGTATGCCTTCACAGAATCTTAATTCTCTGGTGAAGCAAATGGATGCCTTGAACATGATGGTTATGGTGAATCTAAGTGGAAGGGGCAGGGGAACCGCGGAGCATTTAGAAGGGTCTGTTAAAAATGTGAGAGAACATTTTCCTAAACGATTCATTGTGTTTACCAATATGGATTTCAGCGCTATCGATGATCCGGAATGGCAAAAGAGAATGCTTCACCAACTCGAAAATGATGTGAAGCTTGGTGCCAGTGGCTTGAAAATATACAAGAGTCTCGGTATGCACAATCAGAATAGTAAAGGTAACAGGATAAAAATAGACGATCCGAGAATAGGACCCATATGGGATAAATGCGGTGAGCTTGGCATACCAGTGTTGATCCATTCGGCTGATCCTAAATCTTTTTGGGATCCATTTGATAAGAACAATGAACGATGGCTTGAATTAAAAACACATCCTAATCGGAAACGAGGTGATACAGACCCTGCGCCCTGGGAAGAAATCATGAAAGAACAACACAATCTTTTCAGAAAACATACAAAGACAAAATTCATCAATGCTCACCTGGGGTGGTATGGTAATGATTTGAAAAAACTTGGCGAACTGCTAGATCAGTTTCCCAACATGTATACGGAAATCGGAGCTGTGATTGCAGAACTGGGAAGGCAGCCGCGCGTAGCCAGGGAGTTTTTAATAAAATACCAGGACAGGGTGATGTTTGGCAAAGATTCCTGGGTGCCCGATGAATATGCGACTTACTTTAGAGTTTTAGAAACAGCAGATGATTACTTCCCCTATCACAAGCGCTACCATGCCTTCTGGAGAATGTATGGCCTGGATTTGCCCGATGATGTGTTAAAGAAAATTTACTATAAGAATGCGCTTAACGTTATTCCAAACATTGATGCAAGCCTTTTTCCAAAATAAAAAATCTGCTCAACCTAAGCTGAGCAGATTTTTAATGATTAACAGTTCACCGCTTAACTAAACGCGACCACTCTTAATTTTGGTTTTGAACTTTTTCAATTGCATTCTTAAGGCTGATGTAGCTAAATCAGTAGCAGCTTCAAATGTCCGGGCTTTTTCAGTAGCAAATAATTGTGAGCCAGGCACCTTCAACTTTATCTCAACGGTTTTATTTTCAATTCCTTCGTTGTTAAGTCGTAAAAAAACTTCGCCATCCACTAAGCGATCATAAAACGTCTCCAGCTTATCCACTTTTTTTTGAATGAAATCGATCAGCTTTCTGTCTGCATCAAAATGGATGGAATGAACTTGTAACTTCATAGTTGTAAAAAATTAGTGTGAAACATAAAACCAGCCGCCTTATTATTTCGACCCGTCGGTAAGGTCTCTTGCTGAATCATTACATAGTTTTCTTTTAGTTTAAGTCTATACTTTATTTTAAGCCTTTGGGTGTGCTTTATCAAAGGCCTTCTTAATTTTTTCCATGGAATTGTGTGTGTAAACTTGTGTGGCTGCCAGGCTGCTGTGACCTAATAGATCTTTTACAGCATTGATTTCAGCTCCTTTGTTTAAGAGGTGTGTTGCATAGGAATGTCTTAAAACATGGGGGCTTCGTTTTTCTGATGTTGTATACTCATCTAAATATTTTTTCACAACACGATAAACCATCACAGGATAGCATTGAACTCCTTTGTCGGTTACAAATAAATATTCGGGCTTTGTTATCACGACTTCCTTATCCCTCCATTGTCTATACGTATTTATTATAGTAACGAGACCGGATGGGAAAGGGATTATTCTTTGCTTGTTTCTTTTTCCAAGAACTTTTATGGTGAAGTTTTTAAGATCAACCTGTGATTCTCTTAATTGAATAAGTTCGGAAAGTCGAATTCCTGTTGAATAGAATAATTCAAGGATAAGTTTATCGCGCCATCCTTCAAAAGAATCTTCAAAGCTTACGGTGTCAAGAAGTCTGACCATATCTCCTTCCTTAACAAAGCTGGGTAGTTTTTTCTTGCTTTTAAGCACCCGTATTTTCAACATAGGGTCTTTACTTACAACTTCCTGTTTCATCAAAAATTTATAGAAACTTCTAAGGCAGGCAATTTTTCTGTTTATAGATTGAGATTCAAGGCCAGCTTCAGTAAGACTTACAATCCATGCCCTGATTACTCCATAGCTCGTGGATTCAATCTTTTCTTCAGGAAACGTTTGTGTGAGGAAATTTTGAAATTGTTCAAGGTCATTTTGATAGGCCAGCAACGTGTGAACACTAACACGTTTTTCAAATTGGAGGTATTTCAAAAAAGATTCTACCATGCTATGCACCTTGCCCATCCAACGTACCCTAGCAATGTAAAAAAATAATCCCCATCAAGAAAGGCTTGATGGGGATATGTTGATAAAATGTGCACAAGAGAATCTCCTGGTCACACTAAGTTTATTTCTATTATTTAGAAGGCTTAAACTATTTCGTTGAGCTTTTGTTGCTCACGATAAACTGCGCGAATAATCTCGTTGCGGCGTCTTACAGATGGTTTTTCATAAGATGTCCTTGCACGAAGTTCCTTTAGTACACCTGTTTTTTCGAACTTCTTTTTAAAACGTTTCAGAGCTTTGTCAATCGACTCGTTTTCTTTGATGTTTACTATAATCATGAATTCTCAATTAGGGCTGCAAATATAGCGAATATTGGTATAAATCTGCAAATGCCTATTTTAAAAGAGTTCTTGATATAACCACTTTCTGAATCTCTGAGGTCCCTTCGCCAATTGTGCAAAGTTTGGCATCCCTATAATATTTTTCTGCCGGGAAATCTTTTGTATATCCATAACCTCCAAAAATCTGGACACAGTCATTCGCTATGCTTACGGCAGCTTCCGAGGCATATAATTTTGCCATTGCCGATTCTTTTGTTACGGGAAGTCCTCTGTTTTTTAGATCTGCTGCGCGAAATGTGAGAAGTTTTGCAGCTTCTATTTTAGTAGCCATATCAGCCAGTTTAAATGATATGCCTTGAAACTCTGAAATTGGCCTGTTAAACTGATGACGTTCCTTTGAATATTTCAAAGCTGCTTCAAATGCTCCTATAGCGATGCCCAGACTTAGGGCTGCAATAGAAATCCTTCCGCCATCAAGTATTTTCAGGGACTGGATAAATCCATCACCTTCATTTCCCAGCATCTGAGATTTATGAATGCGGCAGTCCTGAAAGATCAATTCGGTCGTCTCGGAAGCTCGCATACCAAGTTTATTTTCCTTTTTGCCTGCCGAAAAACCTGGCGTTCCCTTTTCAATTACAAACGCACTCATGCCGTGCGGATCACCTTTTTCGCCCGTCCTTGCTATAACGACAGCAAGATTGCCAGACTTTCCATGAGTAATGAAGTTCTTGGAGCCATTAAGAACATAGTGATCGCCATTTTTTATGGCAATGGTTCTCATATTAGCAGCATCTGAGCCGGTATTAGGCTCGGTGAGGCCCCACGCACCAATCCACTTTCCAGTGGCAAGATTTGGTAAATACTTCCCCTTTTGTTCTTCGTTGGCGAATGTTAAAATGTGATTTGTACAGAGAGAATTGTGAGCTGCCAGGGAAAGACCAATTGAGCCATCAACTTTTGAGATTTCGATTATTGCTGTTACATATTCATTGTAACCGAAGCCGGACCCGGCAAATTCCTGAGGAACCAGCACTCCCATTAGTCCAAGCTCACCCATTTTATGAAACAAATCCTCTGGAAAAATCTGATTTTCATCCCACTCCATCATAAACGGGGTAATTTCTCTTTTGGCAAAATCCCGAACCATTTGAGAAATCATTTCCTGACTCTCACCACTCTCAAAACTTGATTTCGATAATGTTTTCCCCATTTCTGTCCTTCTTAATTTAATCAGGTTGGAGTTTAAAAGTAGATGAAATGAATGACTAACACAAACGAGTGTTAGGCTCCTACCATGACAAAGATTGCTTCAGTTCAGGAAACTGATCATGAATATTATGAATGCAAAAGATTTATTTTGGCGATTATATAAGATAAAAACTCTAAAAATTTATGAAAATAGCTGTAGTTGGAACTGGTTACGTAGGACTTGTAACCGGAACATGTTTCGCTGAAACAGGAAATGATGTCACCTGCATTGATATTGACAGAGAAAAAATCGAAAAGCTTCAAAATGGACAAATAACGATTTATGAACCGGGACTCGAACAGCTTTTCGAGCGAAACATTAAGCAGGGAAGATTATCCTTTACAACCAACCTTAAAGAAGGTATTGAAGGGTCTAAAATGATATTCCTTGCCTTACCCACACCTCCTGGCGAGGATGGCTCGGCAGACTTAAAATATGTATTGAAAGTAGCAGAAGATCTAGGACCGCTTCTTAAGGAATATACAGTACTAGTGGATAAAAGTACGGTTCCTGTAGGTACGGCTGAAAAGGTAAGAGCCAAAGTTGCTGCCAACTCTAAAGTTGAGTTTGATGTTATATCTAATCCGGAATTCTTAAGAGAAGGGGTTGCCGTTGAAGATTTCATGAAACCAGACAGAGTGGTTATTGGTACATCTTCTGAAAGAGCAAAAAAAATAACAGAAGCTTTGTATGCACCCTTTGTTCGGCAGGGTAATCCAATAATTTTCATGGACGAACGCTCTGCGGAATTAACAAAATACGCAGCAAACTCTTTCCTGGCCGCGAAAATTACTTTCATGAATGAAATAGCGAATCTATGCGAATTACTTGGCGCCGATGTAGATGCTGTTCGTAAAGGAATCGGCACCGACAGCAGAATTGGCAAGCGATTTTTGTTTGCTGGAATAGGCTACGGTGGGAGCTGTTTTCCAAAAGATGTTCAAGCCCTGGCAAAATCGTCAGAAGACGCTAAGTATGATTTCAAAATGTTAAAAGCTGTAATGGATGTCAACCACTCACAAAAAACGAAGCTAATACCGGGAATAAAAAAATATTTTGGAGGAGATTTGAAAGGTAAAACCATAGCGGTGTGGGGATTGTCTTTTAAACCCCATACCGATGACATACGAGAAGCACCCGCCCTCTATAATATAGAAGAATTTTTGGAAGCGGGGGCTATTGTCAAAGCGCATGACCCCGAAGGTGCAGAAAATGTAAAGAGAATTTTCGGCGACAAAATTCAATATACAGATACTCTTTATGAAGCTGCGGAAAATGCTGATGCAATATTTATTGCAACGGAATGGCCAGAATTCAGGACACCGGATTTTGACAAATTGTCTGCCTTATTGAAAAGTAAAGTTATTTTTGATGGTCGTAATTTATATGAATTGCAAACTATGAAAGACCTGGGATACACTTATTATAGTATAGGAAGGGAGGCAGTCAATGGCAAGTAAAGAAAGAATTTTAATAACAGGTGGTGCTGGCTTTATTGGCTCTCATCTTTGTGATCGGTTTCTGAAAGAAGGTTTTCATGTAATCGCCATGGATAATCTTATCACTGGTGACTTGCGTAATATTGAACATCTTTTTAAAAACCCTGACTTTGAATTTTATCATCATGATGTTTCAAAATTCGTCCATGTACCGGGTGAGTTGAAATATATTTTACATTTTGCTTCTCCCGCCAGTCCAATAGATTATTTAAAAATTCCTATACAGACTTTAAAAGTAGGTTCGTTAGGTACACATAATCTGCTCGGCCTTGCGCGATCAAAAAATGCCCGCATATTGGTAGCTTCTACATCAGAAGTATACGGCGACCCTCTTGTGCACCCTCAAACGGAGGAGTATTACGGAAACGTTAATCCTATTGGTCCGCGAGGTGTTTATGACGAAGCGAAGCGATTTCAGGAAGCCATTACTATGGCTTATCATACATACCATAAAGTAGAAACGCGCATAGTGAGAATATTTAATACCTACGGCCCCCGTATGCGCCTGAACGATGGCAGAGTTTTACCGGCATTTATCGGACAAGCTTTACGAGGTGAGGACTTGACTGTATTTGGTGATGGTTCTCAAACGCGTTCATTCTGTTATATCGATGATCAGGTTGAAGGTATTTACAGGTTGTTAATGTCAGATTACGCAAATCCTGTAAACATTGGCAATTCTGACGAAATCACTATTAAAGATTTTGCTGAAGAGATTGTAAAATTAACGGGCACGCAACAGAAAGTAATCTATAAACCACTACCGCAGGATGATCCCAAGCAACGACAGCCTAACACAACAAAGGCGAAAAATATCCTGGGGTGGGATGCTAAGGTCTCGAGAGCAGAAGGATTAAAAATCACCTATGAATATTTCAAATCTTTACCAACGGAAGTTCTCTACCAGCGCGATCATAAGAATTTTGATAGCTATATTCGTTAAGTAAAGAAGCTGCTGTGCACAAAAGTATAATTATAACCGGTGGGGCGGGGTTTATCGGGTCTCATGTCGTTCGACTGTTTGTTAACAAATATCCGAATTACACTATCGTCAATTTTGATAAGTTGACGTATGCCGGTAATCTGGAAAATCTTAAGGATGTAGAGAAGAAAAAAAATTACCATTTTGAAAAGGGTGACATTCTTGACATTGAGAATGTGTATGCCATTTTTAAGAAGTACGATGTAGATAGTGTAATCCATCTTGCTGCAGAATCTCATGTAGACAGATCATTATATAATCCTGCGGAGTTTGCCCAGACAAATGTGATAGGCACTATTAATTTATTAAGTGCTGCGCAGGCCGCATGGGATGGAAAATATGAAGGGAAAGTTTTTTATCATATTTCCACAGATGAGGTTTATGGGTCAGCCGAGAATGGATCTTACTTTACAGAAACCACACCTATCGACCCTCGTTCACCGTACTCGGCCTCCAAAGCAAGCAGTGATCATTTTGTGAAATCATTTCATAATAGCTTTGGACTTCCCGTATTAATAAGCCGTTGCTCGAATAATTATGGGCCGTTTCAATTTCCTGAAAAATTAATTCCACTTGCGATTAATAATATTCTCAACCGTAAACCACTTCCGGTTTATGGTCAAGGTGAAAATATTCGCGATTGGCTTTATGTAGAAGATCACGCCAGCGCCATTGATGCGATTTTTCATAAGGGCAAACCTGGAGAAACTTACAATATTGGTGGAAATAATGAGTGGCGAAATCTCGATTTGATTAATCTGTTGTGTCACATCACAGATCAAAAACTAAATCGTGAAGAAGGTGATGCAGCAAAATTAATAACCTTTGTAAAGGACCGCCTGGGTCATGACTTGCGTTACGCAATTGATGCATCAAAGGTAATCAGTGAAGTTGGTTGGCGTCCTGAAACACCTTTTGATAAAGGTCTTGAGAAAACTGTGGATTGGTATTTATCAAATCGTGATTGGTTGAACCGCGTCACGTCAGGAGAGTACTTAAAGTATTATGCAAACATGTATTCAGGGCGATGATTTAAATAATTCTAGACCGACTTCCCTTCGTAAAAGATCACATTTAGCAGTGTAGTTCCAACAGCCTCAAGCGTTTTTTTGCTTATCAAATCAAGATTGTCCGCAGTTGTATGATGAAATTTACCAAATGAACGTGTAGCTGGATCAAAATTTACAATGTCGATCATTGGGATTTTAGCAATCTCGGTAACGTATTTATGATCATCGGTTATTTCTCCTTGATTTCTTTTTACAAACACATCTGAATACCCCAATCTTTCAGCGGTGTTCCAAACTTTCTCAACTACACTCGGAGCATATGCCAGGGATAGCGCTTCACGGTAAAATTGGCTGTTCTTTGCACCTACCATATCAAGAAGAATTCCGTAGTAGGCGGAGTAATTGGGCTTATGCTTATGCTTTGCCCAGTATTGCGAGCCGAGACACCACCAACTCTCCAAACCTGGTGGCGGTTGAGATCTTTCGTAATCGCGTTCACCCCAATCTTCACCATCAAAAAGAATAATGTCTATTCCAATTTCAGGTTGTTGGGCTGAAGTATTTATAACACGTGCAATCTCTAACAAAATGGCCACGCCGCTTGCCCCATCATTGGCTCCATCAAAAGTGGCATTTGGATTCTGTTTATCCTTATCTGCAAAAGGCCGCGTATCCCAGTGTGCAGCCAATAAAACGCGCTTTTTCCTATCGGGGAAAAATGACCCTATTATGTTACGTAATCGTATGATGTTGTTATCAAAAGTCTTTTGTTCAAATTCCTGGGTTGTTACGATTGCTCCAAAACCAGTAAGCGTTTTTATAAAGTAGTCCCCAGCCTTTTGATGGGCTGAGGTGTTAGGAATTCGGGGGCCGAAATTGACTTGCTTTTCTAAAAAGAAATAAGCAGAATCCGCATTAAATGCAGGAACATTAACTAAGATAGCAGCCTCTGGCTGACTGGATTTTTCATTAATATCTCCCCTCTTCTGGCAGGAAAAAATAATTAAAAAAGAGAAAAAGCAAAGAAAAGAAACTCTCATAATCCTCATCAAAACTTCCAATAGCGATGGCAAAAAGTAAATTGACTACTGCCAAATAACAGAATATTTTGTCGTAAAATAAAAATCAACTACTTTTGAACCCGTTTCTGAATAATGTGTTTCGAGGGGGACAGCAAGTCCCCTTATTTATTTATCAGTTTTATGGATCAAGCAGAGGAAATAAAGAACCTCGCCACAGCGTGCCTGATAGATGAAAGTCATTTCATTGTGGATGTTTTGGTGTCCTCAAAAAAAGGACCTCGAAAAGTGCTCATTATTATGGACGGCGATCAGGGTGTGACGATTGACGAGTGTGCGGATGTGAGTCGTAAATTATCGAAATCTCTTGATGATTCTGATTTTTTCAAAGATCAGTATCTTCTTGAGGTCTCTTCACCAGGACTTGATCATCCTTTGACGTTGCAACGCCAGTTTAAGAAAAATATTGGCAGGAAATTAAAAGTGGTAACAGCGAATAAGACAACTGAAGGTTTGTTGGAGAAGGTGACCGAGGAGGGAATATTTATCAGCACACAAATCAGTTCAGGTAAGAAAAAAGAAGAAGTCACAGACACCATTCCTTTTTCAGAAATTAAAAAGGCTTTTGTTCTAATTTCATTTAAATAAAAAACAAATTAATACTGCTATGGATACGATGAGCGCGAGTACTCTTATAGAGTCGTTCGCAGATTTTGCAAAGCAGAAAAATATCGATCGTCCTACGATGATCAGGATTTTAGAGGATGTTTTTCGAAACATGATCCGGAAAAAATACGGAACAGATGACAACTTTGACATCATTATCAATGCTGACAAAGGTGATTTGGAAATCTGGCGCTTTCGCGAAATTGTGGATGATAACTCAGAGGATATTTGGGATCATGATAAGGTAAGTCTTACAGAGGCTAAAAAAATCGAACCGGATTTTGAGATCGGCGAAGAAGTGTCAGAAGAGATTTTCCTGGAGGATTTCGGAAGACGCGCAGTGACAACAGCACGGCAAACCTTATTGCAAAAGGTTAAAGATCTTGAAAAAGATATTCTGTTTCAGAAGTATAAAGAGTTGGTAGGCGAGATTATAACCGGAGAGGTATATCAAATATTAAGCAAGGAAGTTTTGTTGATTGACGCAGAAGGCAATGAAATTGCTATTCCTCGCGGAGAACAAATTCAAAAGGACAGATATCGTAAAGGAGAAAATGTCCGGGCCATTGTTCACAAAGTGGAAATGGTTAACGGCAATCCAAAAATTATACTTTCCAGAACATCTCCGGTTTTTCTTGAGCGACTTTTTGAACAGGAAGTACCTGAAGTTTATGATGGTCTCATAACCATTAAAAAAGTTGTTCGGGAACCGGGTGAAAGAGCAAAGGTTGCCGTTGAATCTTACGATGATCGCATTGATCCCGTAGGTGCTTGCGTGGGTATGAAGGGCTCTCGAATACATGCTATCGTGCGCGAATTGCAAAACGAAAATATCGATGTGATTAACTACACCGATAACCTCGAACTCTACATTCAGCGCGCCCTGAGTCCTGCTAAAATCTCTTCCATTAAAATTGATAAGGATGCAGGCAGGGTTTCTGTTTATCTGAAACCTGATCAGGTTTCATTGGCCATTGGCAAAGGTGGACTAAATATCAAACTGGCGAGTAAACTGGTTGAATTGGAGATTGACGTATTCCGTGAAATTGATAATCTTCAAGATGAAGACGTTGATCTTGATGAATTCTCGGATGAGATCGAAAGCTGGGTATTAGATGAATTGAAACGCATTGGATTAGACACGGCAAAAAGTGTTTTAGCGCTTTCTGAAGAAGAGTTGGTAAGAAGAACAGACCTCGAGGAAGAAACAATTGTAGGCCTGAAAAATATACTTAAAAGGGAATTTGAGTAATGAACTCAAATAATAAAATGGTGATTGTATTGATTGCCGTGAAAACTTAAAGTGAGAAAAAAGAACAATATTTGAATATGGGAGATGATAAACTAATACGGTTGAGTCAGGCGGCCAGAAAGCTCAATGTGGGGCATAACACCATATTGGATTTTTTGGCAAAAAAGGGATTCGAAGTTGAGAATAACCCTAATGCTAAACTCACCCAAGAGCAGTTTAATCTTCTCTCTAAAGAATACGCTTCTTCAGCTACCGATAAAATTGAAGCATCTGGGTTGGTCATTGGTACTAAACACACCGATAATCTGACAATCGAGACTGAACAGGAAGGACCCAAAAAGAGAGTTGAAGAGGAGGAAAGTATAATGATTAAAAATCTTGTCTCAAAGGATTTAAAAACAAGAGAAGAACCACGAGCTGATAAAGTTGAGCGTGATAAACCGAAGCTTGAAGGAATTAAAGTAGTTGGTAAGATTGATCTTGAGAAAAAAACAGTTGCACCAGCGAAAGAGCAAGAAGAGGAAGTTCCCTTACTGGAAGAAGCTAAAGTAGAAGAACCTAAAGCAGAAGAGCCGGAAAAGGAAATACCCTTGCCCCCGGAGAAACAGGATCAGGATCTCATCAAAGCGAAAGCGGATAAGCTTAAGGGATTAAAAGTTGTAGACCGGATTGAGCTCCCTGTAGAAAAGAAAAAAGATCAGCCCGTTGCATCATCTGATCTTGCGAAAGATGACCGGAAAGCAAAGCGCCCAAGAAAACGGATAGCTCCTTTACCAGATTCCAATGCACCAAAACCTCAGCGTCAACAACAGCGACCAGGAGGAAGTGGAAATAAAGTACAACAGCCCCGTTTCCAGAAAGAAGAACCTTCTGAGAAAGAAATTCAGGATCAGATTCGCGCCACGCTTGCCAAACTTAGTGGTAGCGGGAAGAAAGTTTCGGGAGCAAAATATAGAAGAGAGAAGAGAATTGCTCAATCAGAAGCACAGGAAGAAAGAATGCTTCAGGAGCAGGAAGATTCCAAAACTTTAAAAGTCACCGAATTTATATCTGCCAATGACCTGGCTTCATTGATGAATGTTTCTGTCAATGATGTGATTTCAACCTGTCTTGGCCTTGGTATGTTCGTTTCTATAAATCAACGATTGGATGCAGAAGCGATCACAGTAATTACAGATGAATTTGGCTACAGTGTTCAATTCACCAGCGCTGAAGATGAAATTACTGTTGAAGAATCCGATGATGAGGATGGGGAGTTGTTAATGAGAGCTCCTATTGTTACCATCATGGGTCACGTTGACCACGGTAAGACTTCTTTGCTGGATTATATTAGAAATACAAAAGTCACAGCTCAGGAAGCTGGTGGCATTACTCAACATATCGGCGCCTACGATGTAATAACCAAGAGCGGTCAAAAGATTGCATTTCTTGATACACCAGGTCACGAAGCTTTTACTGCTATGCGTGCACGCGGCGCTAAGATTACAGACGTTGCCATCATTGTTGTTGCAGCTGATGATGATGTAATGCCTCAAACGAAAGAGGCTATCAATCATGCTCAGGTAGCCGGTGTGCCCATCGTTATTGCTATTAATAAAATAGACAAGCCGTCGGCGAATCCTGATAAAGTAAAAGAATCGCTTTCAAAAAATAATATACTTGTTGAAGATTGGGGAGGTAAATATCAGTCGCAGGAAATATCCGCAAAAACAGGAAAAGGAATTGATGATCTCCTTGAGAAAGTTTTGCTGGAAGCTGAACTTCTCAATTTGAAATCCAATCCAAACAAGAAAGCTTCAGGAAGTATAATAGAAGCTTCTCTTGACAAAGGACGTGGATATGTCGCGACTGTAATGGTTCAAAACGGAACCTTGAAGGTAGGTGATATTATGCTTGCCGGTTCAAACTATGGTCGCGTTAAAGCCATGTTTGATGATACCGGCAAGAAAGTAAATGAAGCCGAACCATCTACCCCTGTACTTGTTCTGGGTCTGGATGGAGCTCCTCAGGCAGGTGAGAAGTTCAATGTTATGGAGTCCGATCGCGAAGCAAGAGAAATTGCCACCAAGCGCGGTCAGATCCTTCGTGAGCAATCAATGCGCACACGTAAGCATATTACACTGGATGAAATTGGAAGAAGGCTTGCTATCGGAAACTTTAAGCAGTTGAATGTAATTGTTAAAGGTGACGTTGATGGCTCTGTAGAAGCATTATCCGATTCGTTATTAAAACTTTCTACGCAGGAGATACAGGTTGGTATTATTCATCGGGGTGTTGGACAGATATCTGAATCAGATGTGCTATTAGCATCTGCATCCGACGCAATTATTTTAGGATTTCAGGTTAGGCCATCGGCTGCAGCAAGGCGCCTGGCAGATAACGAAGAAATTGAAATTCGACTGTACTCCATTATTTACGATGCGATAAATGATGTGAGAGACGCCATGGAAGGAATGCTTGCCCCAGAGGTCGAAGAAATAATTGTTGGTAATGCAGAAGTACGTGATGTGTTCAAAATCTCTAAAGTTGGAACGATAGCCGGTTGCATGGTTACGGACGGATCGATCAAGAGGTCAAATCCAATTCGACTTATTCGTGATGGTATTGTTATATACGCAGGCAAACTTCATTCTCTAAAACGATTTAAAGATGATGTCAGTGAAGTTAAATCCGGTTTTGATTGTGGAATTGGAATCGATGGCTTTAACGATATCAAATCGGGAGACGTAATTGAGAGCTACGAAAATCGCGAGGTCAAGCGCACATTATAAGTAGGCGATAAACCTCAGATAGAAGTTCCTTCAGTCATTTTTTCGGCGCTGTCTGCAATTCTTAACTGTTCAATAAATTCATCAAGCTCTCCATTCATAATTGCAGGAAGATTGTAAACTGTTAAGCCTATTCGGTGGTCAGTAACTCGGCTTTGAGGATAATTATAAGTTCTGATTTTTTCTGAACGGTCTCCGCTCCGAATCATTGACTTTCTAGCCGCACCAATTTCACTCTGCTGTTTCGCTACTTCTATTTCGTAAAGTTTTGTCTTAAGCATTTGCAAAGCACGTTCTCTATTGCCAAGCTGTGAACGTTCAATTTGGCAAGTGATTACAATACCTGATGGCTTATGTGTTAACTGAACTTTTGTTTCTACTTTATTTACGTTCTGTCCACCGGCGCCGCTTGACCGGGCGGTTTGAAATTCAAGATCAGCCGGATTGATTTCAATATCAACGTCTTCAACCTCCGGCAAAACGGCAACTGATGCTGCTGAAGTATGTACCCTTCCCTGTTGTTCAGTGGCAGGTACACGTTGTACACGATGTACACCGGATTCAAATTTCAACAATCCGAAGGCACCGTCACCCGAAACGCTGCTTATAACTTCTTTGTATCCTCCTGCTGTTCCCTCGGTAACATCAACTACCGAAAGCTTCAGACCTTTATTATCACAAAAACGCTGATACATTCTGAAAAGATCACCAGCAAAAAGTGCGGCCTCGTCTCCACCTGTACCTGCACGAATTTCTAATAATGCACTTTTATCGTCATTAGGATCTTTAGGAATCAACAGATCCTTCAACTCATTTTCAAGATGTTCAATCTTTGGGGCCAATTCATCAAGTTCCATTTTCGCCAACTCGCGCATTTCGGTGTCTCTCTCCTTCTCAAGTATCTCTTTGGCATGTTTCTGATTGCTCAAAGCATTTGCATAGTCATTGTACTTGTTTACAATTTTCTCAAGGTCTCTGTATTCTTTGCCTAACTGAGAGTATTTTTTCTGGTCACGGACAATGTCTGGTTGAACGATGAGTTGGCCTACTTCTTCGAATCTGTTCTTTATCTCCTCAAGTTTTTCGATCATAAAAGGAAAAGTAAAAGGCAAATTTAATGAATACCATTGAGTATTGAGAGTTTCATAAGGATGGGTATTTTTGTTTCATGAACGGTCGTCTTCAATACGTTGGTTTTCTTTTAATTTTATTAACAGGATGTGGCGGATCACTTTCTAATGAGCAACGTCAGGAAATGAAGGACGCTCGCAGTAAGCAGGAAATCAGGAAAGTGACCGAAGCAGAGTTAATCGAAGAAGCTATAAAATCAGGTCGCGAATTAGTTGAAAAAGCCAAACCTATAGCTGATGACATAGGTAAACTAGAGGCGCTCGCAAGGACAAACAATGCAAGGATCAAGTTAGTGGAAGCAGGATCAAAAAATGCTTTAGAGATCGAAAAGCAAATTATTGATGCGTATGTGGTGAGTATTGCACTAAGTGACTTGCCAGAGAACATTCAAATGATAGGAGACGATTCACTGCTATACTCACAGCCTGTAGTTGAACATTTGCCGGAAGGTGCGGTTCAGATTAAAGGAATCTGGAGTATCACTTTTTCTAAGAAAGATATAGTATTGTCAATGTCACAATAGCTCATTTTGTTTTTTGAACTTCATAATATCTATGGCATGATACAAGGTGATCATTAACAAGCCCGCAAGCTTGCATATGTGCATACATTACTGTGCTCCCCGTAAATTTAAACCCTCGTTTTATAAGGTCTTTACTTAGTTCATCTGATTGAGGTGTAGTAGGAGGAATTTCCTTCAGTGTTTTCCTTTTATTGATAATTGGCTTGCCTCCTACAAATTTCCAGATGTAGCGATCAAATGTTCCAAATTCTTTTTGAATCTCTAAGAACCGCCTGGCATTGTTGACGACTGAGTAAACTTTTAATTTATTTCGAACAATACTTTCATCCTTCAAAATCTTTAAAAGCTTTTTTTCAGTAAACCGGGAAATTTTTTCAGGGTCGAAATCAGCAAACGCTCTACGATAACCCTCGCGTTTTTTTAAAATAGTTGACCAGCTTAATCCTGCCTGTGCTCCCTCCAGAATTAAAAACTCAAAATGCTTTTTATCATCGTGTACAGGTACCCCCCATTCTTCGTCATGATACTTAATGTATGCCTCAAACTTAAGGCACCATTCACATCTCTTTTTTTCTCTCGTCGTAGTCACTTTCTTGTAAGATTTGCCTGTGAAGTTGGACTTGTTACACGGATTTTTTGAAAATCGCGAATAGTATAAATGTACTATCTGAATAGTTGTTTTCCACTATTACTCAATTTTGAAAACCTTTAAAATTGAGCTGATTTAGCGTTTTTTAAAATTTTGGCCTGCTCTCCTGACTTTTTTACATAAACGATAATTTTTCTATTTCCGATATTTCACACATAAAATCGTTAGGTAAGTGATAACAGTTACGTTGTGTATGAAGATTCTCGTGGTTCATAGGCAGAAAGAGGTTATTGAGAAAATCAAGTCAGTGTTGCGTACTAACAATTCAATTATCCGCTTCTCTGATTCTGGGCTAAGTGGGCTCTTAGCTGCACGAATCGAATGGTTTGACCTCATCATTTGTGGCACTGAGCTGCCTGTGATCACGGGATTCGAAATGATACGTTCCCTTCGTACATCATCGGTGAATAAGAGCACACCTGTGATTTTTATTGCTTCCGAGATAACAGAAAAAATAAAGCACCTGGGCTATGCACTTGGTGCTATTGAGTTGCTTAACCTAAGCGATATGGAAACGAAACTTTCACGAGTAGTCAATGAAAATATTATAGAAACACCGGATAATAAATGGGAAGATCTATTATTAAACCTTAGAATGAATTAAACCCTCTCAAATAAATTCGTTTTGAGTTAGTAAAAACTTTTCTGAATCACTGCATTGCTTCATTTCTGAGCGGGTGGTGTTTCAGATAAGTTTTACTAAATTTATTGGCACATTTTTTAAGCGTTATAAATTTTTTTAACTCCTTAATTTTTTAAACCATGATTTTAAAGACCTTGACCCTGTTTAGGGAGCAATCTGTTAAGACTTTTCGTTGGCTTTGCTGTCTCATTTTGGTCATACTTTTGGCTTTGAGGCTTTATTCTTCACATGATTCTAATAAGAGCTATACAGAAAGGACGGTTACCATCAAACATTAAATTGGCCGTAACCGATTGCAATATTATCTCAGTATTTTAAAACCATTATTTCTCCTTAACAACTGAACATCAGGGTGTTATTTCCGTTAAATTAGTTGTAACAACCACTACGTAATTTTTATGGAAACAACACCAAAACTCGCCATTTTGGAAACGCTGCGAGAGATGGATAATTTTCAAGCTGAAAAAGTGCTTGATTTTATCAGAACTCTCTCCAGGCCAAAGTCGCATTACTCAACTGACTACGGAAAATTCAAACAACAAGCGCTGAATGAAATCCGGTCAGCATTACGACCGTCGAGGGACTAGCTACAAGTACTTAGCCTATTATTTGGAGTCTTATACGGTGCTGCGTTGAGCATCTCCTTAACTCTATACCCTTCAGTTATACTTAACGTAGTTCTCCCATTTTTCAATAAGGTCATTGAAATCCTTTGGCAGCTCTGAATCAAAGGTCATTGCTACTTTAGTAATCGGATGAATGAATCCTAATGTTTTTGCGTGCAATGCCTGCCGAGGCATGATCTTCAAACAGTTATCTATAAACTGCTTGTACTTTGTAAACACTGTTCCCTTTACAACTTCATGTCCACCATAAGCAGCGTCACCAAATAGGGGGTGCCCGAGGTATTTCATGTGGGCCCGTATCTGGTGTGTACGTCCTGTCTCCAGTTTACATTCAATCAATGACACATAACGAAAATCCTTTAACACCCTGTAATGTGTTATCGCATGCCTGCCCATGTCTCGCTCTGGAAAGGTCACGGTGAGTCTTCTATCTTTAGGGCTTCTCCCAACGGGAATGTCTATAGTGCCTGTTGGTGGATCAGGAACGCCCCACGCTATGGCCCAGTACGTACGATCTATGGTATGATTGTAGAATTGACTTGCAAGATCTGTTAATGCTTTTTCAGTTTTAGCAATGACCAGTAGTCCTGAAGTATCTTTATCAATTCGGTGCACAAGTCCAGGCCGGCCTTCGTTATTTTTCATAGAAGGCAATTGTGTGAAATGATAAGCGAGAGTATTTACCAACGTTCCCTGCCAATTTTGATAGGCAGGGTGTACTACCATACCGGCAGGCTTATTTACAATAAGAAGATATTCATCCTCGTAAATAATATTAAGTGGGATGTTTTCTGGAACAACTTCGGTATCACGTGGGGGTTCAGGCAGGTAAACGGTAACTTCATCATTCGGATGAACTTTATAGTTTGGTTTGATGATTCGGTCGTTAACCTTTATAAAACCTTCATGTATGCCTGCCTGTATTTTTGTTCTTGTTACGTTGGGAAGCCGATCAAGGAGAAATTTATCAATCCTTATTAATGCTTGTCCTGGATCAGCGACAATCCTAAAGTGCTCAAATAATTCATCCTCTGATTCATTATCGGGTTCTTTCATGAAGTCGCCATTGATTTTTGATACAGAGGTGCAAATGTAGAGAGTATCTCTTACATTATATATTAAGGTCCTTTGAACCTTCACCGGTGCTGGAATGTTTATTCCAGGTAAACTTCTATTGAGTTATGGTTTTTGTTGAAGATATAAAGAAGGCTATTTTGCAACTGGCAAATGAACGCAATCCTTCCCGATCATTTTATGCTTCTGAGGTAGCGCGGGTTGTTGATCCAGAGAATTGGAAAAACGTACTCGATCAAGTACAATTTGTAGCTTCAGTTTTGATTAAAGAGGGAAAAATTGTTGCATTAAAAGCCGGAAAACCAGTTGACTTTTTTAAATCGAAGGGCCGCGTTAAATTCCGCAGGCCTCAGGTCTGACGTAAACTTAACCCACATTAAATTTTTTGGATTTCGCATAAAGCTTTTCTTTGTCAAAAGAAATGAGAATACTAAGACTAGCCCTTCTATTTGTATCCCTCTTTATTTCATGTAGTTCAAAGCACTCCTTTGACCATCGTTATTTTTCTGTTGGCAAAAGTCTGGGCATTGTTGATAACCCGGAAATTGATGAAGCATCAGGATTGGCAGCAAGCGTTAATAATTCAGGAATGCTATGGACGCATAATGACAGCGGCGATGAAGCCAGAATATTTTTGCTTGACCAACAGGGAAAATGCAGGGCTACAGTTCGCTTTCCTGGTTTAAAGAATCGCGATTGGGAGGATATAAGTGTGGGGCCGGGCCCGGAACCTTCTACCCCGTATATTTATATTGGTGACATAGGAGATAATTTTTCTATTCATGACTTCAAGTATATTTATCGTTTGACCGAACCATCAATTGAATTAAAGCAAGAACCTGTTGAATTAACAGTAAAAAAAATTGATACAATCAAATTTGTATTGCCTGATGGGAAACGTGATTCAGAAGCGTTGATGGTTGATCCCTTAACGAGCGACATATATGTTTTCTCCAAAAGAGAAAAACAAATTAACCTTTACCTTCTGCCTGCACCACAGTCTACTCAGGAAACTATCACAGCGCAGTTTGTTATGCAGTTGCCATTAACTCAGATCAATTCGGCAGATATCTCACCCGATGGAAGTGAAGTGTTGCTCAAAAACTACAACCATGTGTATTACTGGCACAAGAATAAAAACCAAACGCTAAAGGATTTACTGAAACAAAAACCTGTATACCTCCCATATATAACGGAACCACAAGGTGAATCAATAGCCTTTGACCGAGAGGGAAGAGGGTACTTTACCATAAGCGAAAAAATAAATAATAAGAAGCCCCACCTTATGTTTTATCAGCGCAAAAAGTAATACTTGGTTTACGTTGTACTGATGAAGCTTTGAAACCCTTGTCTTTTTTAAATTACGCCTTGTGCTAGCATTGCTGAAGCTACCCGCTGAAATCCGGCAATGTTAGCGCCTGTTAAATAATTACCTGGCTTTCCATATTCATTTGCTGCATACAGGCAAGTGTCATGAATTTCCTTCATGATGTTTTGCAGTTTGGAATCCACTTCATCACGTGTCCACCGCTGACCCATATAGTTTTGCATCATTTCAAGACCGGATGTGGCAACACCTCCTGCGTTTGAAGCTTTACCCGGCGCATACATAACACCATTGTCAATAAGGATATTTATTCCATCAATTGTTGTGGGCATATTAGCGCCTTCACAAAGAAGTTTTATTCCGTTCTTCACCAGTGTATTGGCATCTTTCTCGTTTATTTCATTCTGTGTTGCGCATGGAAAAGCACAATCGGCTTTGACTTCCCATAAGGGATTGTGATCTAAACCAGCCTCTATTTCCTTATAAATTGCGCCTTTGTACTTTTCTGCATATTCTTTTATCCTTCCCCGCCGGTTGTTCTTCAGGTCTTTTAAAAATTCTAACTTCTCTTTGCTGATTCCTTCTTCATCGATAATAAACCCGTCGGAATCAGATGCTGTAATTACTTTACCTCCCATTTTATTTATTTTCTCAATGGAATACTGAGCCACGTTGCCCGAGCCAGAAACAAGACAGGTTTTCTTTTTAATGGAATCGCCGCGATTATGAAGCATATTCTCGGCAAAGTAGATAAGCCCATAGCCTGTTGCTTCTGTTCGGATAAGGCTTCCACCCCAGCCAGTACCCTTACCGGTAAAAACACCGGTAAACTCATTTTTCAATTTTTTGTATGCACCAAATAAATAACCAATCTCACGGCCTCCAACACCAATATCCCCGGCAGGTACATCAAGCCGATGCCCTATGTGACGGTATAACTCACTTATGAAAGCCTGGCAGAATTTCATAATCTCATTATCTGACTTTCCTTTCGGGTCGAAATCTGAACCACCTTTTCCACCTCCCATAGAAATACCGGTCAGGGCATTTTTAAAGGTTTGCTCAAAAGCAAGAAACTTTAGGATACTTAAGTTAACCGATGGATGAAAGCGGAGGCCTCCTTTGTAAGGGCCAATGGCACTGTTCATCTGAATTCTATATCCCCGGTTCACCTCGACTTCCTCAGCATCATTCACCCAGGTAACGCGAAATGAAATTGTTCTTTCCGGCTCAAGCATTCGCTCAAGAATTTTCATTTTAGTGAGAGAAGGATTCTTTTCTATAGCAGGCCAAATTGATAATACAACTTCTTCAGCTGCTTGTAAGAACTCATGCTCGCCTGGATTCTTCTGCTTTACCTTATCAAGTATTTCAGTGGGTGACATAAAATGTATTTATGGTGCAAATTAATCAGTTCACATTCGATTGAAATACATTCCTTGAAAACTTTCATAGTAATTGTTCCAAGTGATTGGCGCTTGTAGATCATGAAGAGAAGTAGTTTCTTTGATGAATGATCACGCTGATTCATACGTGATCGTGTGATTTTTAACACCTATAAAAATGAAAAAGGTAGCAATAATTGGTGGAGGTAACCTCGGCGCTTCCATCGCAGAAGGTTTGATTAAAAGCAATTTTGTCAAGGCTAAAGATATCACGGTAACCCGCAGGAATATCAAACCATTGGAGTACCTGGCAAAGCAGGGAGTTAATGTCACAAGCGATAATTCGGAAGCTGTAAGAGCGTGCGATATTATTATTGTAGCCGTGAAGCCTTACAATGTGAAAGATATTTTAGGAGAATTAAGGAATGACTTCAATCCGAAAAAACATATTGTTATAAGCGTCGTTACCGGTATCTCTCTTGATGATCTTACCACTATACTTGACCACGGTATAACAGTTTTCAGGGCAATGCCTAACACAGCAATTGCCATCCAGGAGTCCGTTACCTGCCTTTGTCATAACGGTGCGAATAAAAAACAAATTGATTATGTAACTCAACTTTTCAATCAGTTGGGAATTACCATTTCCATTGATGAAAAGCTAATGGATGCTGCTACAGTGTTGGGAGCTTGTGGTATTGCTTATGCACTAAGGTTCATCAGAGCTGCGACTCAGGGAGGAATTGAAATCGGCTTTGATGCTAAAACTGCAAGCTTGATTTCTGCTCAAACGGTAAAAGGTGCCGCTGAATTGCTACTGAAAGGCACGCGTCATCCTGAAGAGGAGATTGACAAGGTTACAACACCAAAAGGATGTACCATTGCTGGTTTAAATGAAATGGAACATCAGGGATTTAGTTCTTCTTTAATCAAAGGCATCTGCACTTCATTTGATAAAATAGCCAAGTAGTGAAAAAGGGTAATGGTTAAAGGTGTAAACGTTAATCGTGATCCTGATTCATCCATATTCCTGGGTTTCAAATTTTTTTCTTTTACGTCCTCAATCATTGAGATTTCATGAAAGTGTTTGAAGAGAATAGCCGGATTATAATTACATGTAATAAACGATTAGCTCCCTATTTGGAAAAAGAGATTGTCGAATTGGGTATTCAACCACTTCGTACCTTTCAAACCGGTGTGGAATTAAGCGGAACTGTAAGAGACTGTATAAAGCTTAACCTTAATCTTCGTTGCGCCAGCCAGGTGTTATACTCATTAAAGGAATTTACTGTTAACAGTCCTGATGAACTATACAAAAGCCTGGTCGCTTTTCCGTGGGAAGAACTGCTGGATTCAAGTGGATACATTTCCATCACCAGTAATGTGGATCATCCCAGTATTAACACGGAGTTATTTGTTAATGTGAAAGTAAAGGATGCTATTGTAGATCGGATGAGGAAGGAAAAGGGAAGGCGGCCGGATTCAGGACCATCACTTGACAAAACTGTTATTCACTTGTATTGGAAAGATTCATGGGCTGAATTATTTCTCGACACATCGGGTGAAACATTAGCTAAACATGGTTATCGTAAAATTCCGGGGAAAGCTCCCATGCTGGAGGCGCTTGCTACGGCAACACTGTTAGCTACGAAGTGGGACAGAAGCTCACCTTTCATTAATCCCATGTGTGGATCGGGAACCATTGCCATAGAGGCAGTATTACTGGCCACTAACCAGAGACCAGGATTGTTTCGATCTAACTACTCCTTTATGCATGTTCTTGGTTACGAAGAAGAGATGTACAAAGAAGAGCTTGATAAACTTAAGAATCAGGTTGTAGATGTGCGCGGTTTAAAAGTAGTAGCTACTGATATCAGCGCAGATGCAGTTAAGATTTCAATGACTAATGCCGGAATCGCGGGTGTTGAGAAATACATCTCCTTTGATCAATGTGACTTTGAATTGACCGATGTTCCGGAAGATGAGGAGGGTGTTATTTTCTTTAATCCTGAGTATGGCGAAAGACTTGGCGATGTTCAGGCCCTTGAAGAAACCTATTCCAGAATAGGAGATTTTATGAAGAAGAAATGTAAAGGCTACACCGGTTATATTTTTACAGGCAACCTGGATCTGGCAAAAAAGATTGGACTGAAAGCAAGTCGCAGAATTGAGTTTTATTCTGCCAAGCTTGATTGCCGTTTACTTGAATATGAACTCTATGGAGGAACGCGCCGGAAAGAATAGCGTGATCAATTTATCATTCTTTCCTTTTCCATTTTCTTTGCCAGCAGGGTTAAATTCTTAGCATATACGGCGATGGCGGATATATTACCTTGCCCGTCTTTTAAAGGCACATAGTTCATAATAAAATCATTGTTGACACCATCACCGGCAAAGCGATGAGTCATTTCAATTTGTTCGCCATTGAAAGCGCGATCATAAAGCTTTTTCATTTTGTTTTTTTCCTCTCCCTTATAAAACTGCAAGGCATCAATTCCTTTTTGTACGGTAACACCAGTACGGCTTACAGACTCTTCAAAAACTTTATTGTAGCGAATAACACGATAATCTTTGTCCATAGCGAATATGGAATCCTGGGATGCATTCAATAATTCATCGAGATAGCGTTCGCTGACCTGAACCTCATTCAATACGCGTTGCATCTCCTCCTGCGTAGCCGAAAGTTCTTCCATATTTTGACGCATCTCTTCTTCTTGTGCACGCATCTCCTCACTTCTTTGTTGAGAATCTTCCAGCAAAATTTTTATTCGTTCAGTTGTCCTGGTAGAGATTACAGCAGAAGCAATACTTTCACTTGCCTTCTTTAAGAATGCAAGTTCTTTTTCAGAAAATTTTCTAAACGAAGCCAGTTCCAATACACCTGTTACTTCTTCATTTGAAATCAATGGTATAAGTATAACGCTTGACGGATTAGCCATACCCAGTCCTGACGTGATCTTTACATAATCATTTGGAACGTTTGTCATGTATATGATCTCCTGTTCAACAAAACATTGCCCCACAAGGCCCTGTCCTATCTCAATCCGGTTCTCGACAAATTTTTTCCGATCATAAGCATAACAGGCTGTCAGCGTCAAATATTTTTCATTCTCACTACTCTCAACCAGGAAGAGGCTTCCCTGGTTTGCATCAAGATACTTGACCATGGTGCGAATAAGATCTTCTGATAAGGCTTTGGTATCATTAGTATGCTTACGCAGAATTTCTCCAACCGTGGCTATTCCGGTTGTGATGAATTTTTCTTCTTGCTCGCGGTCCGTGGCTTCTAACAAACTCTCTTTCATTTTGAGAAGCGATTTTCCTAATTCATCGTTTGCCTCATCTTCAAAGGCAGCTTTTAAATTTCCTTTACTGATTTCTTCAGCAAACTTGATATTGTTTTTTATGTTCTTTAACTGCTTTTCAGATTCCCGGATAATCGTTCTTTCCCGAATCGTAATTTTTTCCAAATCATAAGCCCAATAGCCACAGATGAAAACAATGATAGCTGCAATCGCAGCATGAAACAGGAAAGTTTGCAGATCCATATAATCAAGCTGCGTAAAGTAAATTTCTTTCATGCCTGTGTATTGCAGATAGGCAAAGGTGCCATGGTGTACAACAACAAAGACAATAAGCGGAATTTGCAATTTCCAGTTTTGATAAGTAATCAGTAAGGTAGATCCTACGAAGAAAATGAAATGCATCTCAAACATACCGTGCATTTGATAAATGTATTGAGCAGCGAAAATCCCCAGCACAACGCTGCACACATAGTGATGGACAAGAGCAGTTGGTAAAATTGCTTTGGTAAGAAAGTAGGCAAGGAGACTAAGCCCGCCAACACCTAATGCTATTAAGTAAGTATCATAGAAGGTAGCAAGGAATAAACCTACAATGAAATAGCCAATCAATGCGTATTTCATAATGTGGTCTGACTTTGAATTAATTTCCTTGAATAAATTTTGTCTATCTGCTACTTGTAATTCCATACTATTATTTAAAAAGTTAATTCATTGGACGGAAGTTGACACCCATAGGACTGTGTTGCCAAAGGGCCGAAGGCAGGAGGATCTTCACCATTCAGAAGTGCTGTTAGTGCTATTTCAACATAATTGGTCGTGCGTTGAGTACAATACCGGTTTTTGTTATAGTTGCCCCGGTAATAGAGATTATGATGCCTATCAACAATAACTGCCTGGGGAGTTGAGTAGACACCACAAGCGTTGGCTAATGCATTGTCCTTGTCTTCCAATACCTCGATCTGGTTCCCTACTAATTTCTTTGCCCATAATAAATCAGCGTTCCCGGGAATAACAGCAATTACTTTGACTTTACTTTTGAATTGGCTGGAGAGATAATTGAAATGTTTAATGTTGAAACGTGAGCACGGACATTCAGGATTAAAAAAATGAAGGTAAACGGAAGAGTCTTGAGGGATATCTATTCTATCGGAAAGATTAATGATTTCTTTGACGGATACAGATTTGTAATTGACAGGTACCGGCGTTGGCAACGCGTATTTTAATTCCTGTTTCCAAAAAATAAACCCAATTCCTGCGGCACATAAAACAAGTAAGGTTGCTACAATGGTAATTCTCATCTCCTCAATACTTAACAAGCTTTACTAAGTCTGAAAAATTAAACTTACGATGAGAGGTTACGACTAAAGCAGAAAGATATCAAATTTGTTCCGCAGTTGAAAAAACAAAATTTCGCTCCTTTACACTCGCAATAAAAGAGAAAATTAGCAGGTGGAGTCAATACTTGAGGAGGTGGGGTCTTAAAAATCAAGTTTTTTCTTCAAATACTCGGCAGTGTATCCTTTGGCTTTCTTAGCCATATCTTCAGGCGTGCCAGTGAACACAAGATTACCACCTTTTTTCTCACCACCATCAGGACCGAGGTCGATTATCCAGTCAGCACATTTTATTACTTCAAGATTGTGCTCAATAACAACAACCGTGTGACCTGCATCCACCAAAGCATTAATGGCTGTGAGTAATTTTGAAATATCGTGAAAGTGAAGGCCAGTGGTAGGTTCATCGAAAATGAAAAGAATTTTACCGTCATGTGAATTTTTTCCAAGAAATGAAGCGAGCTTAACACGTTGGGCTTCGCCTCCACTTAATGAATTTGAAGACTGGCCGAGTTTTACATAACCGAGGCCTACATCAAAAAGCGGTTGAATTTTTTCGTGAACACCTTTTTTATCTTTAAAGAATTCAAGACCACTTTCTACTGTGAGATCAAGAATATCAGCGATGTTTTTCCCTTTGTGCTCGATTTCGAGGATTTCCTGTTTGAATCGTTTTCCATGGCATGTCTCACATTTCAGATAAATATCTGCCATGAACTGCATTTCAACTTTTATTTCACCTTCACCCTGGCATGTTTCGCATCGGCCACCTTCGACATTAAATGAAAAATGTGAGGGCTTGTACCCGCGCTGTTTTGAAATGGGTTGATCAGCGTACAACTGCCGTATTGCATCGTACGCTTTCACATAACTGATTGGATTAGATCGTGAAGATTTACCAATTGGATTTTGATCTACAAATTCAACCTGGTTGATTCTTGATATATCACCTTCCAGCTTATCGTATTTCCCAGGTGTTTCACCAACTGACCCAAAGAGTCGGCCTACTGCGGGATAAAGAATTTTTTTTACGAGCGTAGACTTACCACTGCCGCTAACACCGGTAATAACGGTAAGGATACCCAAAGGGAACTTGACCGAAATGTTTTTTAAATTATTTTCACGCGCTCCGGAAACGGTGATATGATCGCTCCATTTTCTTCGCTTCGAAGGGACTTTGATTTCTTCTCGACCTACAAGGTAATTTGTGGTGTGTGTATGAACCTTTCCATTCATTTCAGTTAAAGATCCTTGAAACACAAGACGGCCTCCATGACTTCCGGCGTCTGGCCCTATATCAATAATTTGATCTGCAGCCCGCATTATTTCTTCTTCGTGTTCAACAACAATTACTGAATTGCCGAGATCACGCAATGACTTGAGTACTTCTATCATCCTGGAAGTATCCTTTGGATGAAGTCCTATACTAGGTTCATCCATGATGTACATGGAACCAACTAATGCACTGCCTAATGAGGTTGCCAGTTTAATTCGTTGAAACTCTCCGCCAGATAATGTATTGGTAAGACGATTTAATGTTAAATAACCAAGACCAACTTTTGCCATATACTCCAGCCTTGACCGAATCTCTGTGAGTATACGGCTTGAAATTTTTTGATCGTGTTCACTCAGCTTTAACTTCTCGAAAAAAATTACAGCCTCTTCAATGGGCAAAAGAACAATATCAGTAATAGAGGCGCCATCTATTTTAACATACTGTGCATCCTTTCGGAGTCGTGTTCCTTTACAATCAGGGCAATTCGTTCTTCCGCGATAGCGGGAAAGCATGACACGGTATTGAATTTTATGTGACTTGGATTCCAGGTACTTGAAGAAGTCGTTAATGCCATCAAAGTATTCGTTGCCGTTCCAAAGAAGATCACGTTCGGCAGTGGTCAGTTCAGAATAAGATCGATGAATGGGAAAGTCAAACTTAATTCCATTCTTCAACAAAGGCTTGGCCCATTCACTCATCATTTCACTTCGCCACGGAGCAACAGCGCCCTCATAAACAGAAAGCGATTTATCAGGAATAACAAGGTCTTCGTCAATGCCGAGAATTTTTCCAAAGCCTTCACAGGTTTGACAAGCTCCAAAAGGATTATTGAAACTGAAAAAATTTACAGACGGTTCCGTGAATGACATCCCGTCAAGTTCAAACCGGTCGGAAAAATGAATCGGCTCCCTTCCTTCGGCATATATTGTGCAGTACCCTTCGCCTTCAAAGAATGCCGTTTGCACTGAATCAGATAAACGGAAAGTAACATCCTCATCAGCAGCATTTACGCTCACCCGGTCAATTAGAATTTCAACCTGACCAGGTGACACTTCCGTTTTTTTCTTTTTCGAAGAAACTTCTTCTATAAGTTCTTCAATAAACTTTACTTCTCCGCCAAGAACAACTCTTGTGAATCCCTTGCTAAGCAGGAGATTGAGTTCATCTTTTGTTTTTCTTCCCTTTTTTGCATGAAGAGGACAAGCCACCATAACCCGGGTACCTGTTTCCATTTTATGGATTGCATCCACTACATCGGTAACAGAATTACGCTTTACTTCTTTACCACTGACGGGAGAACAGGTTTTTCCAATCCTGGCAAAAAGAAGTTTTAAGTAGTCATAGATTTCCGTTGTGGTACCAACTGTCGATCTCGGATTTCTTGTGTTTACTTTTTGTTCGATGGCAATAGCCGGAGAAACACCTTTAATGTAATCCACATCCGGCTTCTCCATTCTTCCTAAAAACTGCCGGGCATAAGAGCTCAGACTTTCCACATACATGCGCTGCCCTTCTGCAAAAAGTGTATCGAAGGCCAGTGAAGATTTGCCTGACCCGGAAAGGCCGGTAATTACTACGAGTTTATTTCGGGGAATGGCAACACTCAGGTTTTGTAAGTTATTTACTCTCGCTCGTTTAATGATAATGTATTCTTTAGGATCGAGCTCCTCTAAATACGAATCGTTGATCACAATCTCTGGCATGGAATTCCCTAAAAAATCTAAACGGTTATAATTTTTATATGTTCCCGTTAATTTGAGCAAAGCAAAAGAAAAACACCATCTGCAAAGATGGTGTTCCTAAATCATTTAAAGCTGATTATTTATTTTAGTAATCAGAACTTATGCATCGAAGTCAGGATCGTAGCTTGCCTCCCGGCTACTGCCTTTTCCACCACTCTCATCGTAATCTTCTTCACTGCTACCGCCTTCAAAATCTTCACCGCTACCGCTGCTGTTGTAATCATCTTCCCCGGAATTATCAAATTCAGTTTCAGGATTTGACTCAACATCATACCCGCCATCGCTATTTTTTGTAGCGGGTACCTTTACTAATATTATTGAATCATCAGTTTCAAGCGGAAAAACAAAAATTGGTTCTTTTTTTGCGGTGATGATTCTTGATATGCTCCCCTCATATCCGTTAGGGTACTGTTTGCGGAGAAGATCCTTTAAGTCCTCAGTTAAATTGTCAAGGCTTTTAATAACGCGCTTCTTTGTGTCTGGCATACAATGTTATGTGCTCAAATTTTCGGACAAATACCTAAAGAAATTTTGGTGCGCACAAGAATTTTCAAAATTTTTTTTTGTCTGCATCACTAAAGTTGCTATCTTTTCAGTCCCAATCAATTACACCTAACCACCAAACTATCGAAACTTACTTCTACGTTACCTAAAGCGAGAAAAGAATGATAGACAAAAGATTCAGTGACAGCAAATTGGTGTCGCTCTATCAGGATGGTAACGAGGAGGCTTTCGAATTGCTTCTCCACCGACATAAATCCAAGGTTTATACTGCTATCTATCTGATAGTTAAAGACCGGTACATAGCCGAAGATTTATTGCAGGAAACATTTATCAAAGCAATTAATACCATCCGTAGCGGGCGTTACAATGAAGAGGGGAAATTTGCGCCATGGTTAAGTCGTATCGCACATAACCTTTCCATAGACCATTTTAGAAAATGTAAGCGGTATCCGGAAATTGTTCTGGAGGATGGAAGCGCCGTTTTAAACGGTATGGAATTTTGTGAAGAATCAGTTGAATCGAAGCAGGTAGCAAAAGATAATAAAGCGCGCCTGCGTACGTTAATTAAGGAATTACCTGACGAACAAAAGCAGGTGTTGATTATGAGGCATTTTCTCCAGATGAGTTTTCAGGAGATTGCGGACAGGACGGGCGTCAGCATTAATACGGCATTAGGAAGAATGCGATATGCACTCATAAATCTTAGAAAAAAAATGTCAAAATCCAGAGCCTATGATAAAGACGTTTACCGAACACGATTTGATCAGGTATTTATACCGAGAGATTACGGAGAAGGAGGAGAAGGAGATTAATAATGCCCTTCTTTGCGATTCTGAATTGCTTGCCCTCTACAACGAACTCAGCGCCATTAAGAAAAGACTTGAAGGCGCGGTGCTCGAGCCCTCATCACAAACGGTGCTTAGCATATTAAGCTATGCCCGTGGCGTGAAAACGAAAGATTAGTCGTTAAGACTGACCCCAGAAAACCTCCCGGATTTTTTAATCCTGGAGGTTTTCGTTTTTTTTGGTGGTCTGATAAACTCTTTTTTATCTAATAATTGTGTATTCTCTGCCACATACCTTAATTGGATGTCTTTGTGAAAGTTTTAATTCTGCATCAGCATTTTAAATCTCCTCACCGTGGTGGTGCTGTACGTTCATATTATTTGGCTAAGGCCCTGATTGATCAAGGCCATGATGTGAAAGTCATTACAGGAAATGATAGTGATGAATTTCAGCAGGAAAGAATGGATGACATTACAGTTTATTCCCTCCCCGTTGGATATGACAATAGCTATGGTTTTACACAACGGAGTTTTTCCTTTTTAAAATTTGTTGTCGGTACCTTAAGACGATCTTCTTTGTACAGAGATGTGGATATTGTTTATGCTATCTCTGTTCCCCTGACGATTGGCATTGCTGCCCTATGGATAAAACGCAGATACAAGATTCCATACATTTTTGAAGTTGGCGACCTCTGGCCGGAAGCTCCCATTCAAATGGGATTTGTTAAGATTTCTTTATTGAAAAAATTTTTGTTTTGGCTTGAAAAGAAAATTTATTCTGAATCTTTATCTATTGTTGCTTTATCATCAGCGATAAAAGAAAATATTGAACGGAGAGCAAGAAATAAAGTAGTGCATCTTATTCCGAATATGTCGGACACCTGTTTCTATCAACCCGCTGAAAAGATTGCTGCATTGGAAAATAAATTTCATGTTAAAGGTCGGTTTGTGATATCCTACATTGGGGCGATAGGGTTAGCAAATGGATTGGAGTATTTTCTTGAATGTGCGAAAGCAAGTCAGCAAAATAATCTTCCGGTTACATTTTTACTTTGTGGGGAAGGCGCTATGCTGGATAAACTCAAAGCCTCATCGAAACAAATGGGATTAAACAATTTATTTTTTATTCCCTTCCAAACGCGTGATGGTGTTAATGAAGTTATGAATGTAAGTGATGCTGTATTTGTGTGCTACAAACCCGTGCCTGTTCTTGAAACGGGTTCACCCAACAAATATTTTGATGGTCTTTCAGCAGGCAAATTAATTATCATAAATTTTGGTGGATGGATTAGAAATGAAATTGAAGCAAACAAATGCGGTATATATGTCGATCCGCATCAGCCAATAGATTTTGTTAATAAGATCAAATTGTTTTTGAGTGACAGGAATCTGGTTGACGAGTATCAACGTTCTGCCCGAGCTTTAGCAGAGAAATCTTATTCGCGTAAATCTCTCGGTGAAAAATTTACTTCAGTTATTGTTAATGATTTCCGGGAAGCTAAATCTAAACAAAGGCGCTTTGACCGGTGATGGCTCTTCCTACAATCAATGTATTAATCTCCTTTGTTCCTTCATAGGAATAAATCGCTTCTGCATCGGCAACAAACCGGGCGATGTCATTCTCAATCAGAATTCCATTTCCGCCAAATAATTCTCTTGCGTGACTAACAATGTCCCGCGTTCTCAATGTGCAAAAAACTTTTGCTAGTGAAGCTTGCTCATCTGTCAGTTTGTTTTGGTCCTGTAGTTGAGATAATCTGCATACCATAGTTTGCATGGCCGTTAAGTTGCTTAGCATTTCAACAAGCAGATCTTGCACCATTTGAAAGCTGCTAATCGTTCTTCCAAATTGTTTTCGCTCATTGGTATAACGCAATGCACTTTCGTAAGCACCGCGGGCACAACCAACCGCTTGCCAGGCAACTCCGGCCCTGGTCATGCGCAATACTTTTGCAGTGTCTTTAAACGAATTTGCATTTTGCAATCGATGTGTTTCAGGCACTTCGCAGTTGGTTAATGTGATCAACGCATTCTGGACGATACGAAGGGCCATCTTTCCTTTTATCTTTTCAGCTTTGAAACCAGCAAAATCTTTTTCTACAATAAAGCCCTTTACATTTCCATCATCAAGATCACGCGCCCATATAACGGTGAGGTCACTGAAGGTAGCATTGCCAATCCATTTTTTTTGTCCATTAAGAATCCATTTGTCGCCATCTCTTTTGCAAGTACAGGTGAGTCCACCAGCAACACCGGAACCTACTTCGGGTTCAGTCAATCCAAACGCTCCGATCAATTCCATTTTTTGCATTGGCGGAAGCCATTTGTTTTTTTGTTCTTCAGATCCACAGTAGTAAATAGATCCCATTGCCAGTCCACTTTGTACACCAAAGAAAGTAGATATGGAAGTATCCACTCTCGCCATCTCCATAGCGAGAAATCCTTCCAATAAAGATGAACGCCCGGGACAACCATACCCTTCGTAGGTAAGTCCACAAATATTCAGTTTGGCCATCTCTGGAATTACCTGATGAGGAAATTCATCTTTGAGCCAATATGAATTTACAATGGGTTTTACTTCTTTGTTCATATACTCACGAACCTGCAATTGAATGGCGCGCTCATCGGGTGTAAGCAACGCATGTAAATCATAGAAGTCGCCATCCACCTCGGGGAATTCATATTTCTTTTTTCCTCCCTCCATAAACTTCATGAGCTTTTGCAAGTCCTCTTCTTTCATGCTGCTGACAAGGCCTACCATTTTGTTAAGGTCTACTTTAGCAGAAAGCTTAGCTATTTTATCCATATCCAGGTTTTGAAGAATACTGGCAACTGCCTTGAGTTTTTTGAAGATGGCCATGACGGAAATTGTTTAGTGATAATCAAGTATAACGGTTTTAGACGTTAGTAAAAAAGTTAATCGTGAATTGTTAATCGTTAAGAAAGGGCATCAATATGTGCATAAATTCTTAAAAGGAGCATTGACCTTCAATAACGGGATGTTGTTGTATGTAGCGAATGAATATTTCATTCTATTTTCTATCTTTCGAGCATTACCTAAACAGGACTATTTATGAACTTGCGCGATTGCTCCAAAGCATTCATCCTTGCCTTTGTTATTCTTGCTTCCTGCAAACCGTCACCTGAAGAACAGAAAGCAAAACTACAACAACAAGCTGATGCTTACCTGACTGCTTACAACGAAGAATTTCAAAAGTTGTATACAATATCAGCAGAAGCTGAGTGGACGCTAAACACAAAAATTGTTGAGGGAGATACGGCAACTCAAAAAATTTACGAAGAGACCAAGCAAAAATATACCGATTACTTAGGGAGCCAGGCAAATATTGATTCATCAAAAAAATATCTCGCGATCAAAGAACAGCTCACTCTTTTACAAGTAAAACAGTTTGAAGCAATATTATTTGCAGCAGGAGGAAGCCCTGCAACAGCGGCTGAAGCTGTGAAAGAGTTAATTAAAGTTTCAGGAGATCAAACGAAAATCCTTTATGGCTTTGATTTTAAAATTGACAGGAAGTCGGTAACCAAAAATGATATCAATAACATTCTCGTAAGTGATGCCAATGTAAATGAGAAACTGAAAGCATGGAACGCCAGCAAAGAAGTAGGAAAAGAATTGAAACCGGGATTGGAAAAACTTCGGTCACTTCGAAATGAAACGGTTCAGGGTTTGGGATTTTCTGATTTTTTCACCTACCAGGTATCGGAATATGGAATGACAAGAGATGAAATGATCACGATGACAGAGGGTTTCATCAAGGAAGTGTGGCCTCTTTATCGTGAGTTGCATACATGGGCTCGATACGAGTTGGCAAGAAAATATAAAAAACCTGTACCTGAATTTCTACCGGCACATTGGCTGCCTAATCAGTGGGGACAAGATTGGACCGCGTTGGTAAAAGTTGAAGGCCTGAACCTGGATGATACATTAAAGAAAAAGTCATCTGAATGGATAGTAAGAAAAGGTGAAGAGTTTTATGTATCGCTCGGATTTCCTTCACTTCCTGCCAGCTTTTATGATAAATCGAGTTTGTATCCATTGCCTCCGGATGCTCCTTACAAAAAGAATAACCACGCATCGGCATGGCATATGGATTTGAAGGAAGATGTTCGTTCGCTGATGAGCATTGAACCTACTACCGACTGGTGGGAAACAAGTTTGCATGAGTTGGGTCACATCTACTATTACATTTCTTACTCTCGTCCTGAAGTTCCCTACACGTTGCGTGGTGGTGCAAATCGTGCCTACCATGAAGCGATGGGAAGCCAAATCGGACTTGCATCATTACAAAAACCATTACTTCAATCCGTTGGTCTCATACCGAATAATGTAGTGAGCAATGATACTTTGAAGATGTTGTTCGATGCGCTTAGTCATATCATTGTAATTCCCTGGGGCGCCGGCGTAATGACGCAATTTGAAAATAAATTATACGCTGAAAATCTTCCTATGGATCAGGTAAATAAAACGTGGTGGGAGTTAGCCAAAAAATATCAGGGCATTGTACCTCCAACTGAACGCGGCGAAGAATTTTGTGATGCCTGCACAAAGACGCACATTATCGATGACGCAGCTCAATATTACGATTACTCTATAGCAGAGATTCTTCTTTTCCAATTCCACGATCACATTGCTAAAAATATTTTGAAGCAGGATGTACATGATACAAATTATTGGGGAAACAAAGAGGTGGGTGATTTTATGAAAAGTATGATGGAGACCGGCGCTACAATCGATTGGCGTGAACATCTGAAATCAAACCTGGGAACAGAGATAAGCGCTAAACCTTTGCTGGATTATTTTTCTCCTCTAATGGATTGGCTGAAAAAACAAAATCAGGGAAGACAGCATACTTTACCTGAAAGTTTGTGATTTATTTGTTATGAGCATTTCTAAAATCCCTTTGCTTCTCAATCTGGATATTATAAATGTGTATTTTCAAACTGATCAAAAACTCATGAGTCGTGAAAGCTTAGTTCCCCCTCTCCTTTTTCGGAGAGGGGAATTGTAAACTTTCCGGTTGCAGAAAGCGAGGATGGGGTGAGGCCCGAAACTCAAAACTTAATGAGTTCCTTAGAAGGGAAGAGATGAGGAATAAAAAAACATTTTTAGTGATGTCATATCAGTTAACGAATTGCACTTTACCATAATTGTAATCTTCATAAAACTATGTTGAAAGGAATAAATGAAACCGTCAAGTACCTTGAAGGATGTGGTGTTCTGCATCCTGACATTAGTGTTATCCTCGGCACAGGTTTAGGTGAGTTATTTGTAAAAGAAATTATTGACCCACTGGTTATTGAATACAAAGACATTCCTCATTTTCCAATTTCAACTGTTGAGTATCACAAGGGAAGATTAGTGTATGGAAAGATTCACGGCAAGAAGATACTGGCCATGCAAGGCAGATTTCATTATTACGAAGGATACTCCATACAACAGGTTACATTTCCTGTTCGGGTAATGAAGAAATTGGGAACAAAGTATCTTCTTATATCAAATGCATCGGGCAATTTAAATCGGAACTGGAAGAAAGGAGAACTCATGTTGATCGATGACCATATTAATTTACAACCGGATAATCCTTTAAGAGGAAGAAACATTGATGAATTGGGACCCCGGTTTCCTGACATGAGCGCTCCATATTCAAAGCACTTAAATGATAAATTAATTTCCATCGCGAAGCAAAGCGATATAAAACTTAATGTAGGAGTATATGCTGCAGTTGTTGGTCCTAATTTAGAAACGCGTGCTGAGTATAGATTTTTGCAGCGCATCGGTGCAGATGCAGTTGGAATGTCTACCGTTCCTGAAGTGATTGTGGCTAATCATATGAGCCTTCCCTGTTGTGCTATTTCAGTGTTGACAGACGACTGTGATCCTGATAACCTTGCACCGGCAGATATTGCTGAGATAATCGAGGTAGCCGGAAAGGTGGAACCTAAGTTAGTGGAACTTTATCTTGAGTTGATCAAATCATTGTAGCCTTAATTATTGGCAATCTTCAAAGTGGCTTCAACAAAGCGATCCAGATCTTTGGTTGTCGTGTAAATGTGAGGTGTAATTCTTACGCCACTAATATTTTCCCACTTAATAGCGGTGGTGTGAATTTGATGATCGCTAAATAATTTAGAAGAAACAGCGGTTGGGTCAATTCCGTCAATAGAGAAATTACCTAATGCACATGCAAACTCGGGCTTCAATGACACGTTCAATTTTATGCGTGGGTGCTTCATCAATTTTTCGCACCAATAATTTTTTAAATAACGAAGTCGTTCTTCTTTACGCTTGTTGCCAATGGCATTATGAAAATCAATTGCCTGCACGATAGCTTGTTCAGGTGCAAAGGAGCGCGTACCCAAACTTTCAAACTTACGTATATTACCACTTTGTGGTTTGTCATTTGGGAAGATCGCGTAAAGCCCTTCGATGTTTTCTTTCTTTACATAAAGCAATCCTGTTCCAAAAGGTGCGCACAACCACTTGTGTAAGCTCGTACCAAAATAATCTGGATTAAAGTCTGAAATTTTATAGTCGAGATGTGCAAAGGTATGTGATGCGTCAACTATAGATATGATGTTTCGCTTTCGCGCTTCTTCGCATAATCTTTTCACAGGTAAAATCTGTCCCGTCCAATTAATCATGTGCGTGATGTGCCAGATTTTTGTTCTTGAATTTGTAGCGCTGATAAAAGCGTTAACTACTGTTTCTTCATTCTCAATGGGCAAGGTAAAATCAAGCCAATGAATTTTTATTCCTTCTCTTAACTCACGTTGCTTCCACGCATGGATCATGTTGGGATAATCCTGCTTTGTCATTATGATCTCATCGCCTTTGTTCAAAGTTAATCCCCAGGTTACAATGCCGAGCGCTTCGGTTGTATTTCTGTTAATAGCAATTTCTTCAGGAGACGAACCTGCGAGATCAGCGAGTTTTTTTCTTAGAGGTTCTCGCCCTTTATCCAGTATCTGCCACATGTAGTAAGTGGGTCCTTCGTTGCTGTAATGATAGTAGCGGTCAACGGCATCCTGAACTACTTTAGGTTGGGGACTTACGCCTCCGTTGTTAAGATTCAAGATGGTTGGTGAAACCGTGTACGCCTGCGCAATGCGCGACCAAAGTTCTTCATCATTGACGATTTGACTTGGCGGAAATTTATTTAACGAGACCAATGCATCAGAAATATCTTCAGCCATTGACTGGTGAAAGAAAGGCAATGAAAGAGCACCGGTGATACCGGTAAATTTTTGCAGAAAGGACCGACGCGTTTTCATAGCATTATCACTTGACTACACCTGCATAAGTTTGCCGAACAATTTTTCCATCATGAATTATAAAAGTATCGGTGCCAAAGGAGAGTTCAAAGTTTGGTGTCTTTGCACTCCAGATAATGTAGCCCACATCATTAACGACGATGGATTTCGTTAATGTCATGGTTGTTGAATCTCTTGGAAAAGCCGCAAAAGCATTCACAAAATTTTGTCTTATTTCAGCAAGACCTTTGTAGGTTACATCTGGCGTGATGAGTACTGATTCTTCCGTGTAATCTTTCATCGTTTCTTCAAGATCATTTCCCTGGAATGCAACCCAATGGTGATCGAGAACTTCTTTAGTTTTTTCCTCTGATACAGGGGATACAGGAGGAGTAGATTTTTGTTGGACACAACTAACGACTAATAAAGTACCAAGCAGGAGTAATGAAATTTTATTCATGAGGTTGAGGTTTAAATTTTAAATAAGATACTAAACAAAAAGTACAATCGGACAATTAGCTTACACATCGTCAAAAATCACCGAAGGTAAATGTTGCACAAAAGCGTGTACTGACAAATAATCTGTAATCTCTTATTCTAAGCGATGCATAAGCATCTTTGCCAGGCTGGCGTATCGGTCATTATTTTAGTAAACGATCGATGGCTTCAATGGCCGTCTTTCTTCTTTGTTCACGTTCGCCACGAATTTCAACAAAAGGAACATTCATCGTTTTAATTTCCTTCAAATAAATTTCATAGAGTTGCTCTCTTTCATTCGGATGTTCTCGTTGAGGATCTTCTTCCCATAGCACGTCAATGTAAGTCAATAGATGCAAATCGTAGAAGCTGTTCTTCAACGCTTCGAGAATAGATGGATCGCAATTTCCGTATTTGAACTCACTCCAAATCTTAATAACCAATAGCGTAGTATCACAAAACAAAATTCGATTCGCCTCTTTAATCCACTCTTGTTCCAGGCGCTGTTGTCCATGCGCTATCACAGTGAGGTCATCCTGGTTATAAGGTCTTACAAGGTTGTCGATGTAGGGGCGCGCATACTCAGGAACCCATACTGTGTTATAGTGCCTGGCAAGAAACTGCGCGAGATCAGATTTGCCCGTACACTCGGGACCGACAATGGCAACTTTTTTTATTTCATCGTTCACTTTTTAATTCGTTAGGCTGTTAAGGTAATGGGAAAAATTTTAAAATGAGATTTATCAAATCATCAAGATCGAAATTCTCTTATCCAAGATTCCCTCCAATTCTTCCGAATAGTTTATCAGGTTGCCACGAAAGCTTTTCACCGTACCACATGCGAACAGCTTTTCTATACTCGACAAATCCGTTCTCCATCAAAAAATTTATGGCAGGTTGGTTATCAATGGGAATAGCGGTACTATTTGTTTTGCTGTGTTTGAGCATAAGAAATTGTTTGCCAACCTCAGGCGACATCGCAACGATAAAACCTTCACCTAATGTCGGCATGAAGAACCCGGTTATATCACGATCATCTGAAGCGACCAGGGTATTTGCAAAATGAGGCTCTAATAATTTTCTTCTGCGTTCACCCGAAATAAACTCATCTAATTTTAGAATGTTATCAATATATTTTTCCTGAAATGGACTAAAAAAATTTACGGATGGACTGACTGTTTTTCCATCGCGCAGAAACATGTAGACAGTTTCTTTTTCAAAGCCAAGCTTGTGGTAAACAGGTTCGCCCAATGGAGTTGCGATCAGTAGCATGGTTTTTACATTACATCTATGGAGATGCTCCATGAGTGACTGCGTAATCAATGTACCTATGCCACGATTACGAAAATCTTTATCAACAATAATATGCGCCAGCCAACCCGTGTCTTCATGTAAAATGCTTGAACCTATTCCGATGATTTTATTTTCATCTACGCATTTTATGGGCGCACAGAAATTGCTCGATGTATAAAATTCAAAAGGCGGATGAATCGAAGGCCAGCCTTCAGGTTGAAGGTGAAAAATATGTGGTACGTCCGCCGATGTAAAGGGTTGAAGTTTCAAATTGCGAGAGATTGTTCTTTGTTTAATTTTAAGAATAAATCAGGTCAATTCACAAACAAATTCTTTATGGATTTTTACAAGCTGGATAACAAAGAAATGGATGAGAAATTTCTGAAAGGAATATCCGTGAGTTGTCAGGCTGTTATTCGTGAAGAAGATCACTTGGCAGGAAAACTTAGAGAAGGCAGCCGCATTGTTATTATGCTGTCGAATGGTAAAAAGTATATGGGACTTGTGGAGAAATTCTCCGGTAAAACAATAAATGGTTTTGCAGAAGGTGAATTGGTGATTGTGCGAAAATTTTAAAGATGCGGGTTATTAATCGTTTAGTGATTTAGTGCTACTTAGTTCATTCAAAAAATCTATGACACAAACGAAAAAATGGCAGTAGGCAAATGGCAATAGGCAATTTTGCCTACTGCGATTGCCTACTTATTCGTTTCGCTCATAACTTTTGAATTTGTCAGGACTGCGATTGCGTCTTATAGCTGCTTAATTTAAACTGGCCACTTTTCCTGAGGTCTTTAAATCCACTTTTCACATCAATCAGATTGTCATAACCTCTTGCTTTAAGTATGGATATAAAGATCATGGATCGATAACCGCTGGCACAATGAACAAAATATTTTTTATCCTTATTGATCGAGGCCATATTTTCATTAATGTTTTCAAGGGGAATATTCAGAGCGCCTTCAATGTGTTCGGAATTGAATTCATTTATTCTTCTTACATCAATGATGTTGGTCTTATTAGAATTTTGTAGTTGATGAATTGCCTGGTTACTGTCAAGTGATATTATTGAATCAATTTCTTTTCCCGAATGGCGCCACGCGTTGATACCACCCTTGAGAAACCCAATGGCATAATCATAACCTACTCTTGCGAGACGTGTTACCACTTCCTTTTCACGACCTTCATCCGCAACGATCAGAATTTGTTGCTTAACATCAGGTATTAATGCACCTACCCACGGTGCAAATGTTCCGTCAATGCCAATGTTAATTGAATTGGGCACAAAACCTTTTGCAAAAGTTTGCGCGTCTCTTGTATCTAATATAAGCGCTCCGGTTTCATTCGCTGCCTTTTCAAATGCGTCAGGGTTTAAGGACTGGCAACCGCGTTTTAAAACTTCATTGATATTATCATATCCTTCTTTATTCATTCGCACATTTTGAGGAAAGTATTTTGGCGGTGGAAGTAACCCGTCCGTTACTTCTTTAATGAATTGTGCTTTGCTGATATTGCGCAGGGCATAGTTGGTTTTTTTCTGTTCGCCAAGTGTATCCGAAGTTTCGCGTGACATATTTTTTCCACAGGCAGAACCAGCGCCATGAGCAGGATATATTATGATGTCATCCCGCAAAGGAATTATTTTATTTCGTAATGATTCATACAGGTGCCCTGCCAAATCAGCCGTTGTGAGGTCTGAATTCTGAGCAAGGTCTGGCCGGCCAACATCACCAATAAATAATGTATCACCTGTAAAAAGAGCAACATCCTTTCCTTTTTCATCACGCAACAAATAGCAAGTGGACTCCATGGTGTGACCGGGCGTATGAAGAACTTTGAAAACCACTTTACCTACTTTTAGTTCTTCTCCATCCCTGGCAATGTGAGCTTCAAAAGAAGGATTGGCATTTGGACCATAGACAATAGTTGCATTGGCTGCCTTCGCCAGGTCAATGTGACCCGATACAAAGTCGGCATGAAAATGTGTTTCGAGAACATACTTTATTTTCACCTTGTTCTTTTCAGCCCTTTCCTGGTAAGGTGTTATTTCACGCAGAGGATCAATTACAACAGCTTCATCGGCTGATTCAATGTAGTAGGCCCCCTGAGCAAGACAACCTGTATAAATTTGTTCAATCTTCATAGTTCACAATTCATTCTATAAATGTTCAATGTAGCTTCGTCACCTCAACAAAACTTAGGGAAAGAAAATTTCTTTTATCAACATCAATCCTCCGGTAACAAGAGTAAACCAACCAAATGATTTCCTCAATTTATACGATGGAAGTTTTTTGGAAAATTGATTTCCCACAAGAATACCAATAATAGCCAGGCTTGTGATCTTAAACAAAAAAGTCCAGTTGATGGAATAATTTAAGACATCTCCCATAAATCCAATGAGTGAATTAATGGCGATTATAAATAGCGAAGTGCCAACGGCAGTTTTGAATGAGATGCCTGTTAATAATATAAGTGCGGGAATTATCAAAAAACCTCCACCGGCTCCTACGAGCCCTGTCAAAAAACCGATCAATACACCTTGCGCCATAATTCCGCCAACCTGAAAACCGTTGGTATCGGATGCAAATTCACCACGTTTTCTAATCATGACGATGGACGCAAGTATCATCAGGATAGCAAAAATCCCTAACAATAAAATTCGTTTTGTCAGCGCAAACGAACCAATAAAAAATAATACATCGGGTATAGATGGAATGATCCATTTACGTGTTGCAAAGATGGCAATGATTGATGGTATGCCGAAAATTAAACCAGTCCTGACATTTACAAGATGCTCACGGTATTTTGGGATAGCGCCTGCTAAACTTGTAGCGCCAACGATGAAAAGAGAATACGCAGAAGCCATCACGGCATCTATATTAAACAGATAGACTAATATGGGTATTGAGAGAATAGAACCGCCACCGCCAAGCATTCCTAAAACTAAACCGATACAAATGGATGCGATGTATCCAACAGTTTCCATAATATAAATTCAGCGGCAAATATCAACTTAAGAAAATATCTTAACGATACTTCAATGCGAAATGATGAATTGTTAACAGTAAATTAAAAAAATATTGCGGGTAATATCCGGTCAAAAATAATTTTGACAACCAGGAGGTGCATTCAATTATATCTTGTTATAGTCGACAATAAATGCATCCGGAAACTTTTGCTTTACTTCTTCACGGAATTGTTCAGCTTTCTCGCGGTTAGGGAAATTTCCAACGATCAGACCGTAATATTTTAGCTCGTTAATAACCTTCACCTGTACGGTAACATCTTTTTTGTAAGAGTTCTTCAAGTTGTCGGACAATCGCATAAGATTGACCAGTTCCTGATAAGTGCCGATTTGAACACCAAAACCTTTTGGATTCTTTCTTTGAATTTTAAATTCATAAAACTCTTTTTCATCTACGGCAACATTTTCAATCGTGCGAATAGGTTCACTTACTTTTCCATCACCCGGATCTACTACTTCCAGTTTCACATCAGCTAATCCCATGTTTGTAAAGCCTAACTGGTCGGCTGCAGATCTTGAAAGATCGATAATACGACCCTCAACCCAGGGACCGCGATCATTTATTACAACTACTACCGATTGGTCATTGGCGAGGTTTGTGACTTTAACTTTTGTGCCGAAAGGAAGGGTTTTATGAGCACCCGTTAATTTGCTGTGACGATATTTTTCACCACTTGCGGTCTGAACACCTTCAAACTTATCGGCGTAAAAAGAAGCCTTGCCGGTTTGTATTTGAGCGAAAGAACAAAGAATTAAAAAGTTGAAAAGAAGGGTAAAAAGGAGTTTTCTCATACAAATAGTTCCAATTAAGGAGCAAAAATAAGAAAAGCGTTAGAACAGGAACCGTGTTGGAAAAATTTGGGTGCATTTCAAATTGTCGCGGTTGAGAATGTTTCGTCCCAACGGGCAATGAACCACAGCGCGCTGGCCCTTTAGGGATACAGGGCATGCGGGGGCTGTATTCCTCTTAACTTAATGACACTTCCAATGAAAGAGAACAGCTTTTTGTACAAATACTCAGCTTTAATCTTTAAGCTTTTTGCTTTAAGCTAAATTCGCCTACCTTTGCCCGGCAAATAATGAGTCCTAATATTATTTGCCATGCCACTCGAAAATTCCAAATTTCTTTTTGAAGCCCTCACCTATGATGACGTGCTTCTCGTTCCTGCTTATTCTGAAGTTGTTCCGCGGGAAACCGACACAGCTACTTTTCTTACAAAGAACATAAAGCTGAATATTCCGGTAGTTTCCGCTGCAATGGATACTGTTACTGAAGCTGATCTTGCCATCAGCATGGCTTTGGAGGGCGGTCTTGGCTTTATACATAAAAACATGAAGATCGAGCTCCAGGCTGAGCATGTGCGCAAAGTAAAGCGCTCACAGAGTGGTCTTATCCTGGATCCAATAACATTAGAGATTCACTCCACTGTAAATGATGCTGAGAAGATTATGCGTGAGCACCGAATTGGAGGCATTCCAATAATTGATCAAAACGGAAAACTCGTTGGAATCATTACCAATCGTGATTTACGTTTCCAAAAAGATATGGATGCGCCGGTGGAAAGAATAATGACAAAAGAAAATCTTGTAACCGCCCCGGAGAACATTACACTTGATAAGGCAGAAGGTATTCTTAAGCAGTATAAAATCGAAAAGCTCCCTATTGTAAACAAGAAAGGGAAACTTATAGGATTAATTACTTTCAAGGATATTCAGAAGAAAAAAAATAAACCGAACGCCTGCCAGGATAAATTTGGCCGTTTAAGAGTAGGCGCTGCAATTGGTGTAACACCCGATATTATGGACCGAATTGATGCGCTCAAAACGGCTGGTGTTGATGTAATTAGTATTGATACAGCTCATGGTCATCAGATCAACGTATTGAATGCTACCAGGCAAGTGAAGAAGAAGTACCCGGAGCTTGATCTCATAGCAGGTAATATTGCAACAAGTGATGCTGCCAAGGCTTTGGCAAAGGCAGGCGCTGACACAGTTAAAGTGGGTGTTGGTCCTGGCAGCATTTGTACAACACGCGTTGTGGCAGGTGTGGGCTTACCTCAATTGTCGGCTGTATATGAAGCCTCGAAAGCATTAAAGGGGTCTGATGTAAAAATTATTGCTGACGGGGGCATTAGGTTTTCCGGTGATATGGTAAAGGCAATAGCTGGTGGTGCAGATAGTGTAATGATCGGCTCCATGCTGGCAGGCACCGAAGAAGCTCCGGGTGAAGTAATTATTTATGAAGGAAGAAAATTTAAGTCTTACCGCGGTATGGGCTCATTAGAGGCGATGGAGGAAGGATCTAAAGACCGGTATTTCCAGGATGTTGAAGATGATATCAAAAAATTAGTGCCCGAAGGAATTTCAGGGCGGGTTCCATTCAAGGGACTGGTATCTGAAGTTTTATATCAATTGGTTGGCGGACTTCGCGCAGGTATGGGTTATTGTGGTGCAAAGAACATTGAAAAGCTCAAGCAAGCCAGGTTTGTTAAGATTACTTCTGCGGGGGTTACTGAAAGCCATCCTCATGATGTGACGATAACAAGAGAAGCTCCGAATTACAGTCGGAGGTAGGTTTTTCAGCAAGTACCCTTTTTTCGATTATCTACCCTTATGCCTATTATTGTAGGCCAGTCTGTTTAGATTGGTCTTCTTTTTTTAAGACAAAACCTGATTCCTTTTTTGTGAGGACAAAAGCCATAATACGCCTGCTTTTTACAATGGGAGCCATTACCTGGCTGGGGCTTGTCTTTACTGATATTTCAATATTGCTAAGCACCACACACAGCCAGGAACCTGATATTCCATACTGGCTTCCTAAGATTTTGCTCAACCTTTATATCCTTTCCCTTTTCTACTATTACAAATTCAAAATAGAGCATGATGAAGTGCTCAACTTTATCGATCTGTTATGGCGGGTTTTTGCAACTGGATTGGTAGCAACTGTAATCTCACTTGTTCTCCGGCTTCTGATCTATTTAATGGGGAATACAAAACTAACCAGCCATCCGGTTTTTATTGACCTTGTTTATCTCATCAATGTTGGACTGATGATCAGTTTTCTTACCATGGCTTTTACTGCCTGGAAGCGACTGATCCTATATCAAAAATCAAAATGGCTGCTTCGGTTTTGGGCCTTCTTTGAGTATGGACTGTTGATCTCGTTGCTCTATAATAGCTTTAGCTTCCCATTTGTAGAAAGCATCTACATTACTATGCTGGTTGTATTTCTATTGACAGGGCTCATCCTTTCCGGTAATATGAAATGGGTGGCGTATCTCAACTTCCGGCAAAAATGGACGGGCTTGCTCTTACTGTTGTTAACAATTTTTTATCTGCTTTATGGTTTCTATACCAGTAGCACGTATGCTTCATTAATCCTTGAAGCGTCATCGCATTTTGTTGATTATCGCTATCACATTTTTATTTTTTCGTTGATAAGCTTTGTAACGATCTATAGTCTTTTCTCTTTCCTTGTAATTTTATTTAACCTGCCCACAACTTCGGTATTCGAACAGAAACTTGAAGAGGTAGTAAACTTTCAACGGATAAGCCAATCCATACAAACCGAACAAAATGAAGAAAGTGTTTATAACATCTTACTGGAAGCTTCGGTAAGCACAGTATTTGCAGACGCGGCATGGCTTGAAATAAAATCTGATGAGCAGAAACTTTTTTCTTATAAGATATCCGATAAGGAAGCTCACGACATCATCGAACATTTAAATGATCACCAGGTAAAAGGTGTACTGGATCAAAACACGGATAAAACAAAAAATCTCTCCAAACACCTTGCTTCTCTTCGAAGCTCTCGGTTCAGATCAATCCTTGCTTTCCCGATTTATGTTAAAGGCGAGAACATTGGTACGCTGGCTTTGCTTAAAGAATTGCCGGAGGGCTTTAATCGGGAGATGACAAAAATTGTATCAACGTTTGCTAACCAGGCAGGAATATCAATCGAGAACTTCCGCTTAATGGAAGAGGCTCTTCATAACGAGCGTTACAAAGAGGAACTCAAGATTGCCAAAATGGTTCAAAAGAGTTTATTGCCTCAGGTACTTGAATCGGGAGATGGATTTGAAATTGCTGCCTTTTCAGAATCTGCCGATGAAGTGGGGGGTGATTACTATGACACTATTCGCATAAGTGATGAATTGATTGCACTGATAATAGCCGACGTATCCGGTAAAGGAACAACGGCTGCCTTTCACATGTCGCAGATGAAGGGAATTTTTCATAGCCTTTCACAAGAGTGCATTGAACCGGGAGAATTTATGTCACGTGCCAATCAGGCACTGGTAAAATGCCTGGAACGTGGCTCATTTATTTCAGCTATCTTTTTCACCATAAACACCAGGACACGATCGGTACAGTATGCAAGGGCGGGCCATTGTCCGGTTTTATATTTCTGCGCTAAAGATGGTTCGGTGCAGTTCTTTAAAGATAAAGGGGTAGCCCTGGGGATGGTTCGCAATAAAACCTATAAGAGTTTTGTACAGACCAATGAATTCTTCTTCAATTGTGGTGATGTAATGGTGCTTTATACCGATGGTATTACCGAGGCAAGAAATGGTAAGGGTGAGGAATTTGGGTATGATCGCCTCACGCAGATTTTGACGGAGGTGAAGGATGGAACCCCTCAAAATATTCAGGACAGGCTTATTTCAAGCTTATATGAATTTTCCGGGTCTGAAAACCTGGAAGACGACTATACTACTATGATTGTAAAATTTAATTGAAAAACATAAACCTTTAAAACTCGTTTAAAATCATGATCCACATCAAAAGATTACAGGAAGACGGTGCAGATGTCATCGCGCTAATCGGTGAAATTGATGCGAGTTCTTCCATCGAGCTGGATTTGGCTATTGCCAAAAGTGTGGGAGAAGGATACAGGAAGATCCTTGTGGACTGCAGTGCGCTCGAATATATTTCTTCAGCAGGACTGGGCGTGTTTATGTCCTACGTTGAAGAATTCAAGGACAAAAATATCAAAATGGTGCTTTATGGAATGAGTGATAAAGTAGCAAACACCTTCCAGATTCTTGGTCTGGACGAGCTGCTAAACATCACAAACGATAAAGTGCAGGCAAAGCAATTGATTGATGAAGTATAAGTATAAAGTTGGTTGCAGTATTGAGAACCTCAAAGGTGTTCGCGATTTTATCCGGACCTCTTTGAAGAACCATGGTGTGTCTGAACTGGAGATAAGCGAAATGGTATTGGCGCTCGATGAGATGTGTTCCAACCTTATGATACATGCCCACCAATGCAATGCTGATGATCTGTTTGAGTTACACATTATCATCGATGAAAAGAGTCCTGTTGTTTTTGAGCTTGTGGATGATGGCAGTGTATTTGATATTAATGATTTTGCAGAACCTACTATAGATAATATTGTTCATGAAAAAAGAAAAGGTGGCTTGGGCATTCGTTTAGTGAAATCAATCATGGATAAAGTCGAGTACCATTCCAGTAAGGGAAAAACCGTTTGCCGCCTCATCAAAAAAGTTCATTTCAAATAGACTAATCTTAAACCTGTAATATGCCTGGAAGAGTAATACTTATTATTCTGCTTTGTAGTTGTGTAATCGATGGGTTAGCACAAACAAAAAAAGCTAAGCCAAAGAAAACAGATGTGTTGTTCACCGTAAACAACAAGTCAATTCACTCAGAAGAATTCATCTACCTCTATAAAAAAAACCATCAGACAAAACCAGACGAATATTCCAAAGAAGATATTCTCAGCTACCTGGATTTGTTCATCAATTTCAAATTGAAAGTAGAAGAAGCCAGGCATCGTGGTATGGATACAACGTCAGCATTCCTTAATGAATACAATTCTTACAGGAATGAGCTACTCAAACCTTACCTGCCTGACAACAAAATTATTGACAGCCTTACAGCCCAAACATACGAGAGGCTAAAACAAGAAGTAAGGGCTTCACATATATTGATAGGACTGAAACCAGAATCTACTCCAGCCGATACGTTAGCGGCATTCAACAAAATCATGGATCTGAAAAAACGTGTACAGGCTGGTGAAGATTTTGCCGCACTTGCTGCAACCTATTCGGAAGATCCTTCAGCTCGTGTAAATAAAGGTGACCTCGGGTATTTCACAGCGTTACAGATGGTTTACTCATTTGAAACCGCTGCGTTTGAAACGCAAATAGGAGAAATGAGCGCCCCAGTCAGAACACAATTCGGTTATCACCTTATTAAGGTAATTGACAAACGTCCGGCGAGAGGAGAAGTTGAAGTGTCACATATTATGATCCGGGCGGGAAATGGAAAAGACAACGCGGCTACAAAAAATACAATCTTTAATATTTATGATCAGTTAAATGCGGGAGCTTCATGGGATGAATTGTGTCGTCAGTATTCAGAAGATTTAAGTTCGAAAGAAAACAACGGTAGACTAAGGCCCTTTGGCGTCGGAGCAATGGCATCCGTTCCTCAATTCGAACAGGTTGCTTTTTCTTTACAGGAAGCCGGCGAAATATCCGATCCGTTTGAAACAGCTTTTGGCTGGCACATCATTCGGTTAGAAAGAAAAATTCCGTTGCCTCCTTTTGATCAGATTAAGAGTCAGTTAAGAAGCAGGGTTGCCAAAGATGAGCGTGTTCAAATCTCCCGGAATGCGTGGCAGGAAAAACTTAAAAAGGAGTTCAGGTTCGTTGAAAATGAAAAAACAAAATCTGCTGTAATAGCTTCCGCAGACTCCTCATTGATGAAAGCTTCATGGAAACCGCATAGCCTGGCAGGTATAGATGCAGAAATTTTATTCACCCTGAAAGGTAGTGGGTATTCAGTAAAAAGCTTTACAGATTTTGTTCTTAAAAATCAACGCAACGCAAGCGAAAGCCCTGATGTAATAATGAACAGGCTCTATGATCAATACGTAGATCAATCATTAATGAAGTTGCTTGAGCAAAAGATTTCAAATGATAATCCTGAATTTAAAATGCTATCCAATGAATATTATGAAGGGATATTGCTTTTTGAAATAATGGAGAAAGAAGTGTGGAACAAAGCTGCAGATGATTCGATAGGTCAGGTTAAATATTTCAATCAACATCGATCCAACTATAAAGCAGGGGAGCGGGTTGAGGCAACCTTTTATTCTTCGGCAGATTCTGCATTCAGGAAACCCTTAAGCCAACTCATTACCAATGATGATTCTCTCTCAACGGTAAAATACATTGAGGAGAAAAAATTGAGAGAGGAATCAGGTATCTACGAAAAGGGGAATAAGAACATTTTAGATAAAGTGACCTGGGCGCCTGGCGTTTATTTTACGGAAAATAGCGGAATGTATTACCTTGCGCAGATTAGGCGTATACTACCCCCGGGTGAAATGACGTTTGAGGAAGCGAGAGCATCTGTAGTGGCTGATTATCAGCAAGAACTTGAAAATAACTGGATAAGTCTTTTACGCAAAAAATACCCTGTAAAGGTTAATGAGAAAGCTAAAGCATACGTATTGGATAAACTGCAAAAGTAGTGTAATCATACTTTTGGTGTTTCTTCTTTTTGCCTGTGATAAGCTTGGCTTCAAAAAGGCGCAAACAAGTACAAACGAAGGAAGGGTTCCTGTTGCACGCGTAAATGATGCCTATCTTTACAAGGATGAGCTAAGGGGAATTTCGTCAACAGAGGCGACAAAGGAAGACAGTTCTTCAAGAGTACAGGCCTATGTTGAAAGTTGGATTCGAAAACAGTTGCTCATTCAGGAAGCCACAAAAAAAATTGATATCAATGAAGTGGAGGTAGAGCGAAAAATTCTGGACTACCGCTACAGTATTATTGCTTATGAATATCAATCGCAATACATAAAACAGAACCTCGACACGGTTATCTCGAAACAGACCATTGAGTCTTATTACAAAAACAATCTCGATAATTTCATATTAAAGCAGAATATCATAAGGGCTACGTTCATAAAAGTTCCTAAAAGTGCCCCACGTACAGGAAAAATCAAAGAACTTATTTTTTCACGAAGTGAGCAGGATGAAAATGAGCTAAAATCCTATTGTTTAAGTTTTTCTACGGCGTATCACCTTGCCGATGCTTCCTGGATGGTATTTGACGAACTGGTAAAAAGCTCACCTCTGGTAGAAATTCCCAATAAAATTCAATTTCTTAAGACAAATCCCTATTATGAAACATCAGATGATAGCTATCTTTACTTTTTGAAAGTAGACGATTACCGCATTTCCGATAACGTTTCCCCATTAGAGTTTGTTAGGGATGAGATCAGGAATATAATTCTGAATAAACGTAAGATAGAATTGGTTAAAAAGCTGGAGGATATCGTTTACCAGAAAGCCATAGACAATAAAGAGTTTGAAATATTTTAATTGATATGAGGAGTGTATTGATTTATTGTGTCTTTTTTATTTTGATTACTGCCAATGCTACAAAAGCACAGGAAAACGGTGGATTTGTTATCGATGAGATTATTACAAAAGTTGATAATTATATCGTTTTAAAATCAGAGTTAGACAGAGCCTATCAGGATTACATTGCCAATGGCGGACGAGCATCACAGGAAACGAAATGTCAATTCCTTGCATTATTGATCCGTAATAAACTGATGATGGCAAAAGCCGAAATAGATTCCGTAATTGTTCTGGATGTAGAGGTAGATATGAATACGCAAAACCGGATTGATATGATCTTGCAACAATCGGGAAACTCAGAACAGCAGTTGGAGGCTATCTATGGCAAATCGATGGAACAAATTAAAATGGAATTGCGGGACCAGATTAAAGAGCAAATGGTGGTGCGCGAAATGGAAAAGACCATTACGCAAGGTCTCGGTGTAACACCTGCTGAGGTGAGGAAGTTTTTTAACCATATTCCTGCAGACTCTCTTCCTTATTTTTCTGCGGAGGTAGAAGTAGCTCAAATTGTTCGCAAGGCAAAAGTGAGTGAAAAGCAAAAAGACGAAACAAAAAGAGAACTTATTGATATACGCAACCGGATTTTAGCGGGTGAAGATTTTGGAACGCTGGCTAAACGTTACTCTGACGACCCAAGTGTAACATACAACGGAGGAGATATGAATTGGGTAGGCAGAGGACAAATGGTGCCAGAGTTTGAAGCGATGGCATTTAAGTTGAAACAGAATGAAATTTCCATACCGGTAGAAACACAATATGGATTCCATATTATTCAACTGCTTGACAGAAGAGGCAATGAATACCACTCTCGTCATATCCTGATTTCTCCAACGCCATCACAAGAAGATCTTGATGCTGCGAAAAACTTCCTGGATAGTATCCGTAATCTTGTTAGACACGATAGCATTACTTTTCAGAAGGCAGCCAAAGAATTTTCTGATGATCTGATGACGAAGGGCAATGGCGGATTTTTCACGGATGACGAGGGAGGCATGCGTATACCAGTGGATGAGTTAGATCCGGTTGTTTTCTTTAGAATTGATTCCATGACCGTTGGACAAATTTCCCAACCGATCATGTATCGAACCGATGATGGTAAAGATGCTGTTCGGATTTTGTATTATAAATCTCGGATAAATCCTCACCAGGCATCTTTGCAACAGGATTGGAATAGAATTCAGGCAGCAACGTTGAACGAGAAAAAAAACAGGATTCTGCAAAAATGGTTTGAGAAAGCCCGGCAGGATGTCTTCATCAGCATTGATGAAGAATACAATTATTGTGGAATATTAGATAATTGATCATGGTTAGATATGCGTCTGATGTAGAAGCTGCGGATGCCCTGGCGGCCGCTTATCGAAAACTTAAATCCGAAATTTCTAAAGTAATTGTTGGACAGGATGAGGTCGTTAAATTAGTATTGACCGGAATTTTTTGCCACGGTCATTCTCTTCTTGTTGGTGTACCAGGGTTAGCCAAAACGTTGTTGGTTCATACAATAGCAGATGCGTTGGATCTCCAGTTCAAGCGCATTCAATTTACACCTGACCTTATGCCGTCAGATATCCTGGGCGCTGAAACAATGGACAAAGAACGTAATTTTAAATTTGTACGAGGTCCTGTGTTTGCCAACATTCTTCTTGCAGACGAGATCAACAGAACACCTCCAAAAACACAAGCAGCATTGTTAGAAGCAATGCAGGAATATGCTGTTACCATTGCCGGCCAGCGTTATGAATTGCCAAAACCTTTTTTTGTACTGGCAACTCAAAACCCAATTGAACAGGAAGGAACATATCCTTTGCCTGAAGCACAACTGGATCGTTTCATGTTTAATATCCTGCTTACCTATCCCAGCATGCAAGATGAAATTGAGGTGGTTAAGAACACTACCTCTGATATAAAAAATTCAGTTAATGAAGTGTTGAGCGGCGAAGACATTGCTGACTTTCAAACTTTAGTCCGCAAGGTTCCTGTGTCTGACAATGTAGTTGAGTATGCAGTAAGACTGGCCAGCAAAACGAGACCTGGTATTGAAGGTGGTTCACCTATTGCCAACGAGTACCTGGAATGGGGAGCGGGTCCGCGCGCATCACAATATCTTGTGTTGGGTGCGAAGTGTAATGCCTTACTTAATGGCAAATATTCACCCGATATTGAAGATGTTCAATCCATTGCTAAGCCTGTCTTGCGTCATCGCATAGTGAGAAATTTCAAAGCTGAAGCAGAAGGTATTGGCGTGGATGATTTAATAAGTAAACTAATTTAACCCTTTCAATTTCTTGCACAGGCTATTGCAATTTGAAACCTAAACTTTCAAATTGCATATATTTTGCTTTAATTTATTGCAAAATGAAAGTTTATGGTGCCGCGCGACCTGGAAAAGCCATTGACAGATGCTCTCAATAATGTTCCTGTTGTCGCCCTGGTTGGACCGAGGCAGGTAGGAAAAACCACGCTGGCGCTTCAAATCAGTAAATATTTCGAAAAGAGTTCGTCTTATCTTGACCTGGAACTGGATACGGACCTGGCCAAACTCAGCGACCCGGAAAATTATTTGAGACGTTTCGAAAACCAGCTTTTGATCATCGATGAAATACAACGGAAACCAGATTTGTTCCGATTACTTCGCGGACTTGTGGATCAGCGCAAAAGAAAGGGTGAAAAAAGCGGTCAGTTCCTGTTGCTGGGATCCGCTTCGCGCGATTTATTACAACAATCTTCAGAAAGTCTGGCCGGGCGGATAAGATACCTGGAACTTACTCCATTTACTGCCAGCGAAATATATAAAACCGATCCGTTGGGTTTTAACCCTGAGAAATTATGGTTTCGCGGGGGATTCCCCGACAGTTACCTTGCTGATACGAGTGATGAAAGCTGGCTATGGAGGAATGACTTTATTTCTACTTTCGTAGAGCGGGACATTCCATTGATGGGGCCCCATGTTCCTGCTTCCCGCATGAAAAAATTCTGGATGATGCTGGCGCATTATCATGGCAGGCAGGTCGTGTTATCAGAGCTGGGAAAGAGCCTGGAAGTTAGCCATACTACAATACGCTCTTACCTCGACACGTTAACGGATTTTTACATGGTGAGGCAAGTGCAGCCTTGGGCAGGGAATACAAAAAAGCGCCTGGTCAAAGCTCCGAAAATATACCTGCGCGATACCGGGATACTCCATAAGTTGCTTAACATTTCTGATTTTGACGGCTTGTTAGGGCATCCGGTAGTAGGGGCCAGTTGGGAAGGATTTGTTGCCGAGAACATCATTTCGAATCTCACTTCCAAATGGCGCTACAGTTATTATCGCACAGCCGCCCAGGCGGAAATTGATCTTGTGTTGGAGGGACCAGGTCAGAAAGTATGGGCCATTGAGATCAAAAAATCAGCAGCCCCTATGCTTCAAAGTGGTTTTCACGCTGCAAGTGCTGATGTAAAAGCTACCCGTAAGTTTGTAGTATATGGTGGTACTGAACTTTTTCCAATGGCCGAAAATACCGAAGCGATAGGCCTTACTGGTTTCCTGGACATGCTTATGAAAGTGCAATGAGAATATATATGCAGGACCACAGAGTAGAGACGCGATGCATCGCGTCTCTACTCTGGAATTATCTTTTTGTTAATGTACTGACAAATGTTTGATGACTTTATTACAGTACCTCATCCGTTATTGTAAGTTCGTTCAGGTCGAATATAGTTCTATATTGCCTTAGCGGTCTCCAGGCAACTCCGGAAACTACAGCTCCATTTGAAAATGAGAAGGTAGACCCACAGCATGCATCGATCATGTTGAATCCGGTAATGTTAATATCAACAGTAGCACATGCATCATTTGGGTGAAACGAACAGTTCCTTTCATAAGCGAGGAAGGAGGTAGAGTTAACACGATAAATTATAATGCCACGAACGCCACCACTGATGGTAGCATATCCGCCATCAACTCTGAGCCCATTGTATTCAGGAAGGCTTAGGTTGATTACTATATCAGCAAAATGTTGATAAGGTATTGGATCGTCGCTGAGATCAGGTTCACAACCGGATGCCAGTAAAATCAAAAAGTAAAATATCCATAAGGATGTTCTCTTCATTTCTACCATAACGCTGATCGAATGATGTTGTTGTTTTGTAACTACATCACAGGTTTAAACTGCCGCAGGAAACGGATGTCATTCTCAGAAAAAAGACGAAGATCGTTAATTTGATAACGAAGCATGGTAACGCGTTCAATTCCCATTCCAAATGCAAAACCCGTGAACTCTTCAGGATCTATTCCACAATTACGTAATACGTTAGGATGAACCATACCAGACCCTGCGATTTCTACCCAGCCTGAGTATTTACAAACATTGCACCCGGTACCCTTACAAATAAGGCATGAGATATCAATCTCAGCGCTGGGTTCCGTAAAGGGAAAGAATGACGGACGAAAACGAATCTTGATATCCTTGCCATACATTTCCTTGGCGAAATGGTAAACGGTTTGTTTCAAATCTGCGAAGCTTACATTTCTATCAATGTACAAGCCTTCAACCTGGTGAAAAAAACAATGAGCACGAGCTGAGATGGCTTCATTACGATAAACTCTGCCAGGCATGATGGCGCGAATGGGAGGCTTGATTTTCTCCATCATCCGTATTTGTACATTGGAAGTGTGCGTTCGCAATAAAATATCCGGATCCTTTGAAATGAAAAAAGTATCCTGCATCTCACGTGCCGGATGATTTTCAGGAAAGTTAAGGGCTGAGAAATTATGCCAATCATCTTCAACCTCCGGTCCATCGGCCACATTAAATCCTAACCTCTCAAAAATTTCAATAATTCTGTACTTTGTTAATGTGAGCGGATGGAGGTTTCCAATTTTATTTGGAATAGTCGGTAAGGTGAGGTCTGGTACATTTGAAGTAATAACAGACGACTCAAGTCTTTCACTTAATTCTTTAAATTTTGCTTCTGCAGATTGTTTAAGTTGATTAAGAATCTTTCCAACATTTTTCTTTTCTTCAGCCGGAATGCTTTTCAGATCCTCAAAAAGATCACCTAATACACCCTTGCGACTGATAAACTTCATGCGAAACTCTTCAACACCCTGCATGTTTTCAGCGCTGAAATCATCAACTTCCTTTATTAGGGCTTGTATCTTACCTACCATAGACGAATCATTGTGGCCTGTCTGCACAGGCAGGCCAAAAATAGCACTTCAGGACGAAACACTACAAAAATTATGACTCCTCTTTACTGGCAAGTTTGTTCAGGATAAGTCGATCCAGGGAGATGCTGAGGATTATGGCAAGGAGAATTATACCCGGAATAACATAAACATTACCTAATTCTTTACTCAGCAAGGCAACTAAAATAAAAAATAAATGAGCACAAACCAGGATTATGGTAGTTTGAGAATGTGACTTTCCCAATCTCATTATGGCATGATGAATGTGACTTTTATCAGGGGCGAACGGTGACTGTTTTTTTGAGATGCGGAGTATCACAATCCGGCACGTATCAATTAAAGGTATAATGATAAAGCACGCGGCTGCTCCAATTGAACTTGTAAATTTATAGGGGTCTGAGTCATGTAGATTGTGATTGAATTCGATGAAATGAATGGTAAGAATTGACAGAAGCATACCAATGACTAATGCGCCTGTATCACCCATAAAAACTTCGGAGGGATCCCAATTAAAGATGAGAAACGCTAAAATACCTCCTACCATTGCAAATGACAGGATAGAATAAATTTGGTCATTTACAAGGTAAAACCAGACGCCAAAAGCCAGCAGAGAAACAGTAGCAAGGGAACCGGCCAGCCCGTCAAGGCCATCGATAAGGTTGAATGAATTAGTAATAACAATTATTGTGAACACCGTTATGATGTAGCTGATACCGATTGGAATCTCTTCTATGCCGAATAATCCGTAAAAAGATTTAAAGCGAAGGTCAAGGAGAATAATGATCATAAGGGCCACCAGTATCTGACCAATTAGTTTAATAAAGGCCCGGAGAGGCACAAGATCATCGCGAACGCCAATGAAGAAAATGACAAAGAGCGATGCCATTACAAATTTGATTTCCTTCCAGCTAAGAATTTCAATCCACACCAATGAGGCAACAAAAAATCCCAGGAAAATAGCAATGCCTCCCATGGATGGCGTTACTTTCTTGTGAATCTTTCTTCTGCCGGGAATATCAACCAGGTTTTTTTGCAGCGAGTATTTTATAATCACTGGAATGGTGAGGAAGGCTATGACAAAGGAGGTAATTACAGTTGCAAGTTGTATCGCCATGAGAGGTCAAAAGTGAACAAAAATAGTGAAATAGCGGAAAGCTGAAAGCGAAAAGATGGAAGTATGGCTTAGGCGAATTTTTATCCAACATTATCGGGTAGTTGGTTTCATTCTTATTCATGTGCATAAAATTTTTTTATACACGCACAAACATACTTGATCTGTTCTTCAGTGAGCTCAGGGTAGATGGGTAGAGAGAGTTGTTCATCCTGAAGTTTGCTGGCAACAGGAAAATCTTCTGGTTGGTAATTGAGGTATTTGTATGCAGGTAGATTTGGCAATGCCTTCGGATAATGAACTATGGTTTGCACCCCTTTCTCCAGCAAAAACTTTTTCAGCTCGTCACGTCTTTTCGCCCGGATAGCGTAAATGTGGAAAGTATGATAAGTGTCGGGCCTCACATAGGGTGTTTTTATTTCTTCTATCCCTGATAACAGGGAGTTGTACAGAGCTGCATTCTTCCTTCGTTGTTCATTCCACTGTTTCAGATAAGGAAGCTTTGCAAGGAGCACAGCTGCCTGAATGGTATCCATACGGCTATTCATTCCCTCAATAAGATGATCATCTTTTTCCAACGCTCCGTGGTTGGCAAAGCGTCGCATTTTTTCGGCGAGTTTGGCATTGTCTGTAATAATGCAGCCAGCATCACCGTAAGCGCCGAGGTTTTTGGTAGGGTAAAAGCTGAAAGCTCCGGCATCACCAAATGTTCCGGCATATTTTCCGTTTTCCTGGGTAAGATGAGCCTGCGCGCAATCTTCTATAAGAAACAGGTTATGTTTTTTGCAGATTGATTTTATTTCTGAAACATGCGCAGCCTGACCGTAAAGATGAACAACGATTATTGCTTTTGTTTTGGATGTGATTTTCTCTTCAATTCTATTTGGATCTATGGTATAAGTGTTTGGGTCGATATCGACAAAGACGGGTTTGGCATTGCAGAGGGAAATGGTTTCAGAGGAAGGGATACAACTGAAGGCGGGAGTGAGGACTTCATCGTTGGGCTGGATGCCGAGAGTCTTAAGAATAATAAATAGGGAATCGGTACAATTGCCTGTTGCCAAAGTGAATTTCGTTTTCAACAATTCTCCAAATCTGGATTCAAAGGAGGAAATCTGGCTTCCTTTAATGAAATTTTCAATGTATTCATTTTGTATTTCCCTTAGGTAAAAGCGTTTATTTTGGAGGTTTGAAAATAAGATTTGCATTGTCGAAGGGCCTTTTGATTTTAGAAGGCAAGCACTTCAGGAGCAGGAGGTAAATTTCTAAACAACTTAAAGTGTATTTTGGAATTTGGAAAAAGAACTACCCACAAAGTTAGTGCGATTAATATAAAATAAAGAAGTATTGACTTGTTCTTGATATACCAAAGCTCCAGTTCACCTTTGTAGGGAGCGATTACTTGCGAATAGCATTCTTCATAAGACATTTTGTTATTCTTCTCAAGAATAGTTTCTTCATCTCTAAAGAAAATGGATCCGATTCCGGTTAATCCAGGTCTTATTTTATTCAATTCCCGTTTTACATGATCAGGATAATAATCAAAGTGTTTTTGCACCTGCGGACGTGGCCCAACAAATGACATGTCTCCCTTGAGAACATTAAAGAGTTGAGGAACTTCATTTAATTTGGTTTTGCGTAAAATTCGTCCTACGGGAAGTACTCTTGGGTCATTTTTAGTGGTCAAGTATCCTGTTCCAATTTTAGAACTATTCTTCATCATAGTGGCGAACTTGTATACTCCAAAAAGTTTTCCACCAAGTCCAACTCTCGGTTGAATGTAAAAAACTTCACCTTCTCCTGTAAGCCTTAGAATTATAACAACTAAAATCAGCAGAGGTGACAAAATAATTATAGCTGTCAATGAAAAGACAAAGTCGCAAAGCCTCTGCATACTACATTTTATTATCAAGATTTTTTCCTTTTTCCTCGTGCTGAAAAGCTGGGAGGAGCTCTTCAAAGAGAGCAATAAAATCCGTTTTATCCCAAACGTCAAGTTTTTTTATTCTCTCTATTTCCGACTGAAAAAAGATAAGTTTTTCATTTTCAAAGGTGGAGTTGTTTTTTACGATCCCTACATCTTGAAATCTATTTAAATCTAGTTTTTCATTCTCTGTAAAGAACTCTTCAAAGTCTTTTTCTCCTGTCGTATCACTCTTGAAAAAATAGCAAGGCCACTTCTTCTGCCGTGTAAGTTCAGGAGTTTTACTTCGTGCTTCATCTTCTGAATCGCATAGATATGGCTCGTAACCTTGGGTCTCGAGGAACCGAATTGCGATCTCCGAAAATGTTAGCAGGTTCAATTCCTCACTAAGTTTCGGAAAAAAAATGTCTCGGTTTTCACCTAAGAGACAAGAAAGAAGACATAATTCTCCTGACTCCTGGAACGTAACAAAATAACGTTTTACATCATGAGGGGCGGCTATGGGTTGTTTTTTGATAATTCGTTGTAAGAAACCATGTAGCAGGCTACCATCAGAAAATGCAACATTGGCAAATCGAGCAGTTGATAATGTAATTTCAAGGCTTCTTCTCATGAGAAAGAGTTCCATAATTCTTTTGGAGGCCCCCATCAAATTCACGGGGTTGGCAGCCTTATCGGTTGAAACGCAGAAGTATTTTTTTGATCCTTGTAGGATAGCTTGCTTTAATGTTTTTTCTGTGTTGAGTACATTCACATTGATCATTCTCATTAGCGAGAAGGGATCTTTTTCACTTCTGACATGTTTGAGTGCAGATAGGTTAAGTACATAATCATAACGGGTACCGTTTTGCTGCATAAATGAATCATATTCCAGTGAACCGCAATCCAAAGGCAATGTGCGAAAGTCGCCTGAGATATAGCCAAAAGAGCTTCTAATATCCCGAACGAGTTCTACCAAATTATTTTCACTGATATCAATGACGTGAAGTGCCTTAGGATTTCTCTTAAAAATTTCCTTCGAAACGGCTTGTCCGATTGTTCCGGCGCCGCCAATAACTAAAAAATTTGAGTTTTGTACTTTGGAGGCTAATTCCTTTTCATGCTTTTCAATATCTTGAACGAAAAGCTTGTGACTCCTTCCAATGAGGTTCAATACATCGTTCATCCTTGTTCTTTTAGGGCTTCAATCAAATTTTCAACAACGATATCTACCTGTTCGAAAGTCATTGTTGGATAAAGGGGTAGTGTTAACTCGCGCTGACTTACAGTCTCCGAGATTGGTGTGGAATATTTTCTTAAATCATGATATGCAGTAAACGACTGAATTGAAGGATAATGTATGCTGGTCTGTATTCCTTTTTCTTTCATTGAATAAAACAAAACTTCGCGATTAATATTTTCAGGTAACAAAGCAGGATAAATATGATACGCAGAGCTTTTGGATTTCAAATTTTGGAATGGAAAGGTGAGTTCTGTCTCTGATAAGGAAGCTGTATAGTGATCACTTAACTCTTTTCTCTTTTTGTTAGCATCAATCAGCTTTTCAAGTTGCACCAGGCCCAATGCTGCCCGCATTTCATCCATGCGGTAGTTGAGACCAGCCTGCATAACGTCGTAGGTAATTGCTCTGCCTTTATGCCTGTCCAATGTTAATGTAGACATGCCATGAGAACGCAGATACTTTATCTTTGCGTTTAGCACCTCACTTTTTGCAATCACCATTCCACCTTCACCAACGGAAAGATTTTTGTTCGTAAAGAAACTGAAAGCTGAGAGATCACCAAAGTTGCCGCATTTCACTCCTTTGTATTCGGCTCCTGGGGCATGAGCAACATCTTCAATTAATGCTATACCTCTTTCTTTGCATAAAGAGACAATTTCATCCATTTCACACGGTACGCCACCATAATGAACTATAATAACTGCCTTTGTCTTTCGCGTAATACGATCCGAAATTGTCTTTGCTGACACATTCCAATCTGTGAGAGAAGTTATGTCGGCAAGTACTGGAGAAGCACCAACCATTATAACAACATTGGTATCTGCGATAAAGGTTAATGCTGGTGTGATAACTTCGTCTCCAGGCCCAATGTCCAGTGCAATTAGCGCCATATGCAAAGCTGCAGTAGCACTTGATACTGCGGTTGGGAGATGCTGACAGCCATTAAAATCGCCGAACTTCACTTCAAAAGCTTTTGTGCTTTCTCCCATTGTGATCCAGCGACTTTTCAAAACACTAAGCACCGCTTCTTCTTCGCGATGATCATAGTTTAATTCAAAGAGCTGTACTTTCCACATGTTGATTATGATCCTTTTTGTCGCAATTACATCTTAGACTTTGCGAAATCCAAAAACTTTTCCGCCAGGGAATCGTAGTTATAATTCTTCAACACAAATTCACGCCCTCTCGAGCCCATTAATTGTCTTTCCGGTTCGCTCAAACCGTAGATATATTTAAATGCCTTGGCGATTGCTTCGGCATCTTCCGGCGGAACGGATACACCACAATCACTGTCTTTCACAAGGTCATTTGCGGCATCAACAGAATGAACCACGGGCTTACCCGCCATCATATAATCAATTAGCTTATTAGGGGAGATACCAAATCTATAAAGGGGATTATTATGCCAACCCAGGTATAGGATATCCATCTCCGACAATAATATTGGAACACTTTTTTTGGCAATTGGTTCTAAGAAAAAAACGTTTGATAGTGCCTGATCAGCAACTTCTTTCTGTAATCGATCCTTCTCTGTTCCATTACCGATCAGCACAAAGACTAATTCAGGATTTTCCTTTTCTACAAGGGCAGCGGCTTTAAGCAAAGTGTCCAAAGCATTGGAAATGGCATGTCCACCTACATAACCAACAATCGTCTTACCACTATTGTGCAACTGGTGAAGAAAGCCGATGTGTGAATTATTATCTTTCTCGATGACCCATTCATCTGTAGCAATACCATTAGGAACATAACAAAATTTTTTCTTTTGCAGGCCATGTGCTATCATATGGTTCAGCGTTTTTGGAAGCATTGAGACTACAAAGTCAACATTTTTATATGCAAAATTTTCAGCCCATTGAAGAACCATCATAAAGGGATTGTATTTGGAGTAACCGCCAAGTTCCATTGGTGACAATGGCCAGAGATCGTGTACTTCGTAACACGACAAGGCGTTATATTTTTTTGCAAGCCACACAACAGGGATTATATCCAGTGGGTAGGTTGAAGAAGCAATGATTAAGTCGGGTTTAAATTCATGGAAGAGCTTTTTATGATTTAAGAATAATCGCCAACAGAACAAGAACATGCTCAGCACCCTTTTTATACCATTGCCTTTATAAGAATTAGTCCTTAACCAGATATAGTCAACTCCGTCAATTCTCTCTTTGATGTTGGCCGATATCACCGGTTGCTTTGATCTAAGATGAGAATAAGACCCTCCAATTGTGATGACCTGATGCCCTTTCTTTAACCATGCTTTAGCCAAATAGTAGGGCCGAAATTCCATCCCCATGGATGGACCACCAGCATAATGATTTACAATCGCGATATTCATTATTGTCCGTCCTTTGGTTTTGTGGCGACCCCGAATACAGTATATCTCATCTGTTTTCTTACCAGTCTTTCTACCAACAGAGCATCTATTTTGCCCAGGACAATTTTTTGATTTTCTGTCCTTCCAAATGTGCCCAGGAAACCGGCCGTGTCATATTCCAAGGGGTTGAATTTTATAAACAACCTGTCGATTCGGTTCAAATCAAGATAGTCCAATAATGCCCTCATCGTGTTAGTTTTTTACGGAAGAATTGATATGCAAAAAACGCTTTAAGATTTTCAGCAAACAACAGCTTACCTCCCAGCTTTAGAGCTTTAAATGTTTCGTCAACTACTTTTTGCATCAGGTGGATTTGTCCGTCCTTTCCAATTCCGTCAAGGATTGACTTAAAAACAATTATGTAGAAGCATTTCACATAGGGGATATGTGTAGCACCAATAGCCTGATAGTGTATCGTGCCAGGAATTGAGTAGGTGTTGTGTAACTTAATAGAATTTTCTTTCGGTGATTGAAGGTCAGAACAGATTACATTATATCCCTTTGAGGCAAGCCATAATGAAGGGCCACCATTTCTTGCACCTAATTCAAGGCAATTTAATTTTTCGGTCTTTTTTAAGACCGTGACCTTTTCCCAATAGACAATTGCTTTTGACCAATTCTCTGTGTCCCACTCTACGAAGTCTCGATTTTTTATTTGTGGATCAACTTCCATTAGACAACCAGTTTTCAATAAATAAAGGGGCTCAATCAGTTTTATATAATGCGTATAATAGGGAATTAAATGCTCCAAAAAACACAGCTCCAATTTGTCGATCTAAGATGTTTTCGGCAAGTGAGATAGTTACTATAATAACTATAAATATTAAATAAAGGTTTTTCTTGAGACCCAGGTCAAATAGTCCATACAAAAAAAGAATCAATAAGGTGATAATGCCCCCCATTCCATTTTCAAGAAATGCACCCAGGTATTGATTATGCGAGTTTAAATTTAGCTCCACAAGATCTGGTGCGTCAATACTTTTATAAACCGCGTTTAAGGAGCTTTTGACATCACCCGATCCAACACCGAACAAAAAATTTTCTCTTATAATCTCTAAGGAAGCATACCATGCAACAATGTGACGGTCACCACCCGTAGTCGGAATTGAGCCGGAAAGAAATAGCCCTCCAAAACCGATTGGGTTTTCAAGACGGGATTTGATAGCAAAAATTTCCAGGTTGAATAACAAAAAACAAGCTAATGTTATCGGTATTAGCACCAGCACCGATTTTCTGCCATATCGAACCAAGGCTTGAATCAGCAAGACTACTGCTACCAAAATGAGAGCTACCAAAGATATCCTGGAGGCAAGATGAAAAATTAAGATAACAAGATAGGTAATTAAGACAACCCCAACGATACTTTTTGTTCTCGTTGTCCTTTTCAGGATCAGGAACTCGTAGAGGATTCCTATTGATAGAAGTACACACATCGATAAATAGGTAGGGTGGATATTTATCCTTTGAGATAAATCCGCGCCGCTGTATCTCCAATAAAAAAAGAAACTAAGCGGTTCGTTATTAGCGATCAGATCTTTTAGCAAACTTATTTGAATGATCAGACCACAACCCGTAGTAGTAAGAGCAAAACAAATTAGAAGGCGAATAATTAAATTTGTATTCCATAGCTTACCCGTTAAAAGCAACAACATCGGAAAAATGATTATAGGGTACCGTGCTTCAATGGTTTTAAGGGCATTGTGCAAATCTTTTGTGTTTATAAGACCGATGAGAAAACTGATAGTAAAGAGCATATTGGCAATACAGAACTTACGGAATTCCGGTGAGACCGTATCTGTTTTGAAACAAATCCAAATATTGAACCCGGTAAAGCTAAGGACAAAAATTGCATTCGTATTTGATGAAAATGGAATGGTGATTAATGAAAGAAGAAAAAGTAACGAGAATATAAATTTCTCCCTGTCATTCATTGGAGCTTGAATTAGTTGGATTTTTTTTGAAGAGAAAAGTGAACAAAATTATATCAGTCAGTGAAATACCCCAGAAAATTCCATACTGCGATAATGAATATAATGCCAGAGTAAGCACAAAAGAAATGTTTATTTTTCTAATATTGACCACAATCAAGAGCAAATAGAGAAGGAAGACAATTATTCCATGGGTTGCCAGCATTTGTAAATAGGAGTTGTGTGCGTGATAGGGTCTGAGATCTCCCGGATGGAAAATATAATACTTATGCGATCCATTTCCGAGCCATAAGTTTTGGGAAATGAAGTCAATATATCTCACCCAGGTTCGTTCGCGGCCGGTCATTTCGAACCTTTGCGTCCCTCTTGTGAATTGATTTATTACCAGGTCAATATTTGTAAAGACTAAGACAATAAGAATAACAATGGCAAACAGCGCACCCAGTAATAAATAAAGATTCATTCTGGATACCTTCAGGGTAAGCATTCGTTTAAGGGTATTGCTAAAGAGCATTGCGAAATTAAGGCCATGAAAAAATATGACAGCCGCAATAGAAGTTCGGTTAAAACTGAGCAATAGTCCAGCTAAGAGAATAATCTTGACGACGTTAGCAGTTCTTCCTCTCCAGTGAATAAAATAAACAAGCAAATAGGCTAGAAGAACTTTAACAGCAAATGAACTGGAATTATCGCTCAATCCGAAAACGCTCCTGTAATACAAGTATGAAGCATCTCTCACTTCTGTGTTTGCTTCCAGGCCCGAAAAAAAAGTCTTAACGCCAAGAGTGAATTCCATGAATCCAAAGAAGCATTCAAATGTTATTAACAATATCAATATTTTGATATCTGAATCAGTTAGTCTGATAGCTATTAAGTAGGAGGCCAGCATTAATAAAGTTTGCGGGATTATTTCCGACTCCTTATTGTTAAAAAGGAAATGACCAACGAAATTCACCATGGAAAGCATGATTATCATCAAGATCACCACAAACAAATAGTTATTATACTCTCTTGGCTGAAATACTGGCTTTCTGACTAAAGCATAAGCTATTGCAAGCAGAAAAAAATAGTGAGGTATAAAAGCAAGGGTTGGGATATAAATAAAAAAAGGCAGCATCTCTCTAATTCCTAAAATTCGTTAGCCAGTTACACCATGGCATTTTGTAGGATTTTATTGAAACAATCCAGGTTAGTATGAATTGTATAAATAGCGCCAAGGCAGTTCCATATGCCGCACCAATTGCACCAACCGTGCTTATCAGGAAGTAATTTAGGATGACGTTAATAACTGCAGTCAAAAGAGTAATACCGCCAATTAGGCAAGTCTTTTTTAAAAACAATAGATAGTTAACAACCATATTGCACATGCCGTTAAATGCAAAGCCTACACCAATTCAAAGCACAAATTTGCAAGTCCCTGCAAAGTCCTTTTCTAAAAAGTAAAAAGATCAGCGGTACAGAAATAGTCAGAACTCCATAATGATTTATCAATAATATATTCATCGCTTATTTCCAGGCCTTCTCACCAGATAGAGTACAAATTTTGGAAGGTGATGGTGCTTGGTGCAAATATATTCTTCTTTTCTAAAGATATAGATACCGACGGAGGTGGGCTGCCACCCTTACCGGAAATTAGAAAGAAGTGTATATATATGATATATCCGGTGCATCATCCTGTGCAAGTAGATAGCACCACATATAGGTAAACACAATAAAGCATACGATATTAATAATCGTCCGGATTGGTCGTCGCATAGTATTCTTTTATTTGTTGCGCGGTTAAATATGCTCCGTACTTCGAAATATGTTGTACGTCGAGAAAAGTTCCTGTGGTATTGGAGAGGCCTGAGCCATCTATGAGAGGTATTTCGGCACCTTTAACAAGCATTTTGATGTCTGCTATCACTTCTTCATAAGACGCTCGATGTTCAGGATTTTTCTTTTCACAGTACACGCCGTTGTAAGGTCCAAGGTAAAAGGTCACATCAACATCAAACTCATCACAAAGATTGATGAATTCATATAAGGCATCATACCGAAATGAACACCCCTGCGCAATTGCGGGAAAGGGCGTTCCCGTTGCAAGAAATGATTCTACGGCATTAAATTCAAGATTGATACCTGCCTTCAGGCTATCAAGCTGTTGAGTCGACATCAATTCAAATTTTCTCGTTTTTGGGGGTGGTTGTTGGTCATCGCTAATAACCCTTTTCAAATCGTATGAAAAATAAGTTTTGAAATCTGCGACATATTTATCCAATTCATCATTGAACGAATATTCAAGACTGTCGATCTTACCGTCGTCAAACATGACTGGTTTTAAAAACTTGTCAAATAACCCTCGTTCCATAAAGTCGTCTTTTACGCGAAGTGCCAGATCTCGCCCTACATACCGCGTAAAGTAACTATTGTCGAACTTGCACAAAGTTTCACGCCAATAGGTTGGATTTATATAGACCAAGACCTTAAGTCCACGGAAAAGTTCCGGGTTCCCCACGATAATAGGAAGATAAACTGAGTAGTCTCTTCCTGCGCCACCCAATACCGAAAATTTGTAGCCAATATCCTTATCTCGATTAAGAAATCCCCAGTAGTTGTAACCATCAAGTTCATTGCCTGTCTCTGAGGTTCCAAGGACGAGTACTCCGTTGGCGCTTTTTATGTCTTCGACAAAACGATGGAAGACCCGGCTGTCGTTCGCAACATATGTGCCCTTGACCGTTAGCGCCTGTGGCAAGGTCACCACAGAAAGAATTAGGGGCAACATGACAGTCACTACCACAGATGTTGCCACTGGGGTCCAGAGTTTGTACTCGCGTATATAATTATTTCGCTTGCTCATTGGAGTAATTGGGTATTGTGGTCTGAGTGCGTATCCAGGAACTTTTTTTGTTTTCATGCAAGTACCGGATCATGACCTCGTAGTTTCCCGGCAGCAGATTTCTATTTACCTCAGCATAGGAGGCATTTCCATGAATATGCGCGTAAGAAAATTTCCCGTCGCGGGCCGCCTCGTACGTAACCCACGTTTCTGATCCTTCATGTTTATAGCGGATTTCAACTCTGTATACGGGGCTACCCATGTATTCCAGAACTAAACTCCAGCCGTAGCCTGCGAAAAAATGCGGAAATGCCTTAATTGTCTGCTTACGGAAACCGGCCGGTAGTGCAAGCGTTGGTTCAGACAAGATCCGGCTTTCTGAAATGCTTACCCATTGAACACCTGTAGGAAATAACATTGCCTGCAACGGAGTTTGTGAAACAGGATGGTTCAGGTACTGAAGCTGATGGTGCCATTGTGCGGGGGCTCTGTTTTTTCCGACGGAGCGGACTCGAAAAATATACAGCGCATCAGACTGATTTTCTGGGACGATGTAGTATGCGTTATCGGCAGAGATGGGTTGATCTTCCAATTTGAAAAACGTTTGCGACTCAGAAGTTTTGTATTGTATCTGCACAAGAGAATCGCCGGGCTGAATGGCATTGAACAACACCTTAAAGCCGAGACTACTAGCTCTGATCGATTGAACGGATAAATCGTCGTTATCTGTTGCTGCAATCGATCGGGTGATGGCTTTTATATCCGCAGACGAATAATTGAAGAAAAACCACCCGCATGTTACAAAAAGGAAAGTCAGGATTACCGAGAGGATTTGCGACACGCGCGTTAATTTGTAACCAAATCTGGCTTTAATGGCAGGGCCTGCATAAGTACTCCACAATTTGAAGATTATTAAGCCAGTTGCGTGCCAAAGGCCCCAATAAATAAAATTAAATGTATTTCCGTGCCACATGCCGCAGATTGCGAATGTGATCAGATATCCCAGGCATGTAATAAATAATCGCGGTGCTTTTTGGTAAGTTTGAGATAATGAAACTGCGACAGGCTTGAATACATATTGGAATAGGAACATGGAGAAGGTCATATGCCATCGCTTCCAGAACATCGAGATATTTGAAGAAAGGTAGGGCCAGTCGAAATTTTCAGGAGTCTTAATGCCTATAAGATAAGCCGTTCCAATGGCAATGTCGGAGTATCCTGAAAAGTCAAAAAGAATATAAAACGAGTACACGATGAGACTGAGCATTAATGCCATCTGCCATGGAAATGCGTTGGAAAACTCTGAGAAGTCGACAGCATAATCATAAAGTATCGGTACCAGATAATACTTCTTTATCACGCCGAGCGCTATTCTGAAAATACCTGTTTTAATGAGCTCAAACCGGTACGGTTGACGTGGTTGGCTGATCCAGTATTTGAAATTATTATACTGGTCGATAGGGCCAGCGAGAAACGTTGGAAAGAAAAGGATATAATTTAGAAATGTGACCAAGTTGTAGTTAGCAATTTTATGACCGTGACTGTCGACCAGAAAATGGATGAGGCGGAAGAGGATGTATGACATTCCCACTCTTTTAACGAGTTCGACACCGGCCAGTTGATAATTCCGGAGCACAAATAGCGCCACGAGCACTGCTATCGCTACTCCAAGCGTTTCGCGAGAAGTGGCCTTGTACAGGTGAAGCGCTGTAAAATATGTCGCCGCACAAATGCCTGTCATAATTAAAAGCGTGGGAATGTCGATCACGAGTTTGAGTACTGTGATCGTACCACAGAGCAGTGCAATGTTCAGCAACACGGCGTGGTTACTTAACCGCCGCAGCACATTAAACGCGACGATAAAGACCAAGATGTATATAAAGCTTACGCCATCAAGGAAAAGCACAAACAGGTTTTGCAGGTTTGATTATTAAAGCAATGTATTTCAAATAAGAAAAGCAAATTTAATCTCAGACCGATATGTCCTTACGCGTTCGTAGCTTGCCGCGATCTTCCAATACCACAAACCTATTCTTGAAGAGAGTTGACAGCATTTTGATTCGGACCAAAGGCATAGTCGCCATCACACCTGTAAATAGAACCAGAAGAATGTTTGAGTCTGCTCATTCGGTTATTTGTTCTTTCAGCATGGTTCTTAATCAGCCATCGAGTCCCTCCTTACCGTAACTTTGTCAGGGATGGATTTAAAACACGGCAACCTGAAATTGAATTAAGTGTAAGGCAGTATCCAATCAATATGGTTTGTCTGTGCTTTATTGATCAATTATCTTTAAGCTGACGAATTGCAAAGCTGATTGATAGATTAATAAAGAATACTGTAATGCATGAAAAAATATAACAACGACAATAGAAGTTAGAGTAAAGCTCACCAGAAGTCCGGCCCATAACACTCTAATAGGGGTACTGCGTCCTCCCTTCATGTTCAGAAAGTATGTCAAGTAAAAACGCAAGAATCACCTTGATAGAAAATGCGCTTGAATTTTCACTTAGCCCAAAGACACTTTTGAAATACAGCAGGTCACTATCTCTGCTTCGGCATAATTTTCGACACCGGTAAAAAATGTCTTGACCCCAAAAAAATTTCAGCGTACACAAAAAAAGCATTCTATTACGACGAGATATAGGTGCCAAGCATTAGAACGGTGTAAGGGAGTATCTCATTGCGATTTATTCCCAACTCGTAGTGCGAAAAAAAGTTGACTGTCGAAAAGAGGATGATTAAAACCGTGAATTGTAAAAGATGGTTTTTATATTCATAAACCTGAGAACCGGCTTTCTGAGGATTGCGTACAAGATAGCTACGATAAAGAAATAATGAGGGGTATACACAATTGGGTTGGAATATGTAATTATCGGCAGCATGAGTCCTTACTCTTTCAACGACCACGGCATGTCATACACTCTGACGCAAACGATCCAGGTTATGATAAACTGAAACACAAACGCCAGGGTACTGGAATAGGCAGCACCTATGACCCCAAACCTTTGAATGAAGAAATAGTTGAGAGTAGCATTCAACAATGCAATAAATACCGTTATGAAGCCGATGATGTATGTCCTTTTCACAAAGAAAAGAAAGTTAACAACAATTTTGTACATGCCGTTGAAGGCAAACCCAAGTCCTATAAAGAAAACGAACTGACTGGCTTCCGCAAATTCCTTTCCAATAAACTTAAAGATAAGGGGCAAGCAGAGCACTAATCCGCCCACAAGCAACAGCATGGCCACAAAGTAGGCATAAATAATTTTCACGATTGTCAGCTTATCCGACAATTGATTTTTTAGAAGAGTCTCAAAAAACCACGGGGTCCATGCCTGGTTAAACGAATTTTGGATCAAACCGATGGCCATTCCAATCTGGTATCCGACGCTGTAGAGACCAGTTCCTTCAGCGCCAACCATGTTGATAATAAATAAACGGTCGGAATACGCAATTATAAAAGCTCCCAACTCATGAGGGATTAAAGGTGTCCCATACCGAATTAGGGTGGTGAATTCAATTTTTGTAGCTTTTAATTTCCAATCCGCCAATCGTAGCAGATAGTAAAGTGCAAAAGTCCCGAAAAGCACAGAAGCAATTATTTGGGCAGTGACTCTTCCTTGCCAAGATTGAGTGATAGCTAAGACGATAAGAAGAGATAGGCCGATTTCGACAATCGTTTTGAGAATCCGATAAATGCCGTATTTAAGTGCGCGGTGTTGGACCCTCCAAAGCGCCAGCGGGATTTCGAATATTTTCTGAAAGACGCTAAAAACAACCATCGCTCCTAGCCATTTAAACGGAAGCTCTGACACGGAGCTGATAAAATTCCCAAAAATCAGGAAGATAATTGCAGTTATAATGGTCGTTACGAATGTTATGATTAGTCCGTTTGAAACGAACAATCGTAGGCGCGCAGCATCTGATTCAAAAAAATACCTGGAAATTGATGCGTCAAAATTTAGACTGATGAGAGGCATTACCGCCGTCGATAAAACCTGGAAGATGGAGAGAATCCCATAGTCGGCTGGAGTAAGATGAGTGGTGAGAAAAGGTAGTAAGAGGAAGGGGATTGCTGCATTAATTAAGTTAGCAAACAAATAAATAGCCGAGTTCCTAATAAATCTAGTCGATGTACTCAAGGTAGCAGGTGGTGAATAACATTTCTTATATTTTCTTTAAAGTTGGGCTTTATGAAGTTGTTATCAGATGCGATTATTTCTTCAGAAGGCAAGATTTGTAACGATTGAAGAGCTGACAGATACTGTTCCTCGTTGTCGACAAACACCGTAATCCGAGAATTTGTTAATGAATCTTTAAAATATGATCGGGAATAACCTCGGATATCAATGAGTATATTCTGAATTCCCAAAGACACGGCTTCAAGAGCCGTTGTACTCCTGACGCATGTGTGGAAATCAGCGTGGAACATTATCTGATAGGAATTTAACCAATCAACGATGACGAAGTTTGAAGTAAATTGAAGTGATTGATAGTCGCTCGCCTTTTTATTTCGAGGCATATATACGAATAACGACTCTTTTGATTTGAGTGCTACTTTGTTTACAAAAGGGATGATTTCGTCTTCAAAGTCATATTCGGCGCTTACAGCGATTACTTTTTTGAATTTGGCTGTCAAAGCTAGTAACGTGGAATCACCCTCGTAGCACTTTAAGATAAAGTCCAAGTAAAAATGACCTATTGGATAGATGTTGTTGCAATTGATGTAAGAATTTCTTTCATGAAATACTTTGGCCACGGTCGACCCGTAGGTTAACAAATAATCAATGGTATACGATTCGCCGAAATAGACTGATGGGTTATACCCAAGGTGTTGATTGTTAATAACGCCGTGCTGCAGTTCAAAGGTTTTTGTGCCGGCTTTTTTGAACGCAGTCACATAGCCCAGGTTTGTGTATGGGGTAAGGAAGAATGCGGCTTTCGGCTTATATATTTTCGCGAGCACCTTACCGATCAGATATTGGGCGTAAAATCTTCTTGCATAAAATTTATAGTTGATATTCAGGTTATTTTCCTTATTTATTTCATCTAATATTTCTGCGTGACAAATCGTCTTAATTACAAGTAGTTTGATTAGAAGAAATTCCAGGGCTAATAATAGGCTCTTTGACGTTCGGTAAGGGGTTGGGATAGATTTGATTTTATGGTTCACCGGAAAGAGGGTTTCAAAAAAAAGACTTTTCCCTCCCAATTCTTCTCTGACATAATCGAATGGACTATAAAACTTTTCCCCAATCTTCCTTCGTTGTTCGCTCGCTGTCAAGAAAAGGTAATCATACTTTCGAAAGAGGTGCTTAAAGCCAGTAACAAGGGTCGACAATATTGATGAGGCAGTGTGAAAGTCTATTGTTTTTCCTGCAATCATATTTTTGTAAACCAACTTATATCCGAAATAGATTCTTAAATACGGCCAAAGTAACAGATCGGAGATCTTAATTTTGTTTAGGTCATAGCTCGCCTCAAGGTCAAAATATTTCTTTAACATCAAGATTTGTGATTGCTTGATTTTCGTTCGCTGCGAAGAAGGGAAATGATGTAGGAATTCCAATATTTACCATCCTCAAAACAATTTTCCCTCAACTGGCCATCTTTTTTGAAATCGAATTCCTTCATAAAAAAATTTAACTTAGCCTTATCAAACTCGTAAAGCTCCATCCAAACTTTATTCAGATTCAGGGAATTGAATCCATACTCGAAAAGAAGAGCAGCTGCCTCTTTTGCGTATCCGTGTTTGTCGATGTATGACTCTTCATGCCCTATATAAAATGAAACGTCGGCACTTCGGATGACCCAGTTTGTATACAACAGCCCACAAGCGCCAAGCGGTTTTTTATCTTCCAGCCGTTCGATCATGAACATAAAGTCATTCGGACTTGAATTTACTTTGGCAAACCAATTTTCCTGGTTAACCATGTTGAGTTCCCGGAATTCACGAAAATTTTTTCGGAACGATGTGTTGTTTCTCCAATCTCTCAGTAACAGGAGTTCTTCTCGCTCTAAAGCTCTTATGCCGACAGTTTTTCCTTTTATCATTATTCGAGATGCTTAAACGTTATATGTTCTCCTTTTTTGATCGGCAACTTAAGCCGGCGACCAATCACTTGTCTCAGGTCGTACGGCGCTATACCGTCTTTTGGAATCGGACGAAGTGCTTCGAGGTCACTTTCAGTTATTACATGATTAGGGCCAAGGTCTTGCATGGCGCGAAGTGACCGTCTTTGAACGACAGAGGCATCCATCTCGTTAGGTTCAATACGTTTAATACCGTCGCCGAGCGAAGCATAAAGCTCTTTGGCACGATCAACCATTTCACGCCAGGTGGTTGGGTTCATCGCGAACTTGTGGTCTGGTCCTTCGCGATTGTTGTCGTCTGTGAAATGCTTTTCAAAAATACGTGCGCCCAATGCTATAGAACCCAGAACTGTTGCATGACCGGGTGTGTGGTCTGACAACCCAAGGATTGTATCCGGGTACAATTCTGCATATTTTTTTAGCACGTTAAGGTTTACATACCTAAAGTTTTGGAGACTTGCTGTGTAGTTGGTATTGCACTGCATGAGCACGATATCATTCGTATGTTCTGATAATAGGCTCATCGCTCTTTTTACGTCATCGAGTGAAGATGCTCCGGTTGCGATCAAAACAGGTTTGCCTTTTTTAGCAATATGCACAATGATTTCCGGCCATGAGATGTCACCCGATCCTATTTTATAAACCTGCACATACGGATCGACATGATCTACGGATTGAAAGTCATAAGGACTTGTAAAATATTCTATTCCCACCTCATCGCATTTTTTCCTCAGAAGTGAAGTCCATTCATAAGAGACACTAGCATCTTCGTACACCTCATACACCGATTTCTTCCATGCCTTCTGGTGGCTCAGCGGACCACCCAACGATTCAAAGCCCACTTTGCTCACGATTTTACTGGCTTGGAAATTTTGAAATTTGGCAGCATCTGCACCGGACTCTTTTGCCAATTCAATTAGTCTAAATGCTTGATTTAAGTCTCCATCATGATTAGCTCCAATGTCTGCAATAAAATAGAGAGGTTGATTTTCACCAATTGTTCTCTTACCAATTTTAATGGTTTTCATAGTTTTTTATTTTATTAAGCTAATCGATTTGTTAGATTATCAAGAACACCCTCGGCCTGCATAAAGTTAATTAAATCTTTAATCCCCATTTCCAGGGTTGGAACATTTTGGAAAGTTGCAAGCAACGAAGTATTCAGACTGGTATTCGCAGGCCGTTGAATTGAAGTTGATGTATCATTACTTTTTGCTGAAACTACTAGTTGACTTTCAAATTTGAGAAAGTTCAAAAGAGTTTGCAAGAAAGTATATTTACTAATGTAACTACTACTGGCTACATTGAGTAGCTGAAAATTATGATCGTTGTCTACTATGTGCTTTGTTATTCCCGCAAGTTGACCGGTGAAAATGGCATTGAAGATAACATCAGAATAACCAGTGATTGATTTTCCTGACTGCCACTCTTTTATAGCCCATTCAACTAGAGAATTTCTTAGTGGAATATGGATTCCGTATATGTTTGTTCGAATAATTAAAGTTTTCCCGTGGTTTTCTTGCAACGCGGATTTTTCACCTTCAAGCTTTGTACGGGCGTAGACATTTATTGGATTAGGGATATCCAGTTCAGTGTAGTTCCCTTTCACTCCATCGAAAACTGAATCTGTGGAGATGTAAATGAACTGGCCTTCTTTGTTTAAGAGTTTGGCAAGCGCTCCAGTTGATTCAACATGCACCATTCTGGCAGATGCTGGATTTGATTCGCAGTATGCGAGATTTGTTATGGCCGCTGTATGAATGATAATGTCTGGACGAAAAGAGAAATTCTTCCAGTCGAATGGCGCTGATAAATCGATGATGATTTGAGAGGATTTAGGCAGAACAGGATCAGTACTTCTGCCTAAGCCATAAACTTCATAGCGCTTATCTTTGACAAATTCTCGGATCATTTGCGATCCAAGCATTCCGGTTGAGCCAGTGACAAGAACTTTTTTCAAACTTTTAAGATTCGAATTCCTTAATTGTTTTTCGTAAAATCTCAGCCTGCTTCTCGGCCTCCTCTAAGTTCCAGTAATTAGTCTTAAGTTGGATCATTCTTAGCTGAAGATGTTCCGCGGTTGGGCATAGACCAGGTGTAAATTTTTGCCAAATACCCGGCATGTGCTGGATCTCATTTTGGAAGAGTGGTTCTTGGTAGGATAATTTCCAGGCAGCATAAAATCCATCGCCGCCATTTTTCTGAAACTTGTCTTTAAAAGAGTACCAATCTTTTTTTGGATTATTCGTTTTTAGTAACAAACTAAAAGACCAGTAGCAATTCTTATAATCTTCTGGTTCGTGCTGAAGTTCGACCACTTTACTGTCCTTGATTGCTTCCTTGAATAGTGAGGCTACTTTAATTCGTTGATTCACCAGCTCATCCAGATGTTCTAACTGACCTAATGAAACTGCTGCCTGTACTTCAGACATTCGATAGTTAAAGCCAAGCATAACATGTCTGTTATAAGCCGGATCTTGTATATCATTGCGTGTTATCTTTCCTTGTTTTCCACTCACACCTGCATACCCCAACGATGAGAACCTTCGGGCCAAGTCAGCAAGTTTGTCATCTGAGGTGGTAAGCATTCCACCTTCGCCACAAGTCATATGCTTGCTTGCCTGGAAACTGTAGCTTGCAAAATGTCCAAACTCTCCGACAAGTTTGCCTTTATAGGTTCCAAGAAAGCACTGTGCATTGTCCTCAATCAAATAGAGGTTATTATTTTTGCAGATTTGTAATATTTCATCGTAATCAGGTGAAAGACCATAAAGAGAAACGGTAATGATGGCTTTTGTCTTTTGAGTAATCCTTTCCTTAATAGATGAAGGATCGATATTGAAAGTCTTTGAATCTACATCAGCAAAGACCGGTATACTACCGTTGTGAAGTACTGCAAGCGACGTACTTGACATAGTTAGAGGAGGAACGATGACCTCGTCGCCAGGTCTCACGCCAAGAGCAACTAACGCCGTATGCATTGTAGCTGTTCCATTAACGTGGCTGATTGCATAGTTAGATTTGAATTTTTCTCCGAATGCTTTTTCAAGCCGATTGCAAAATACACTATTGAGAGACGTGGCAAATCCATTATCTAAAGCCTCTAATACATATTTTTTTTCTAGTTCAGATATTCTTTTCATAATATTAAGTTCTGTTTTTATACATATCGCTTCGCTTGACATTTTGGTTAATAAGGGGTATGTCAGGTTCTCGATCAAAAAGATTTAAGATGTCTTGAGCTAAAAATATTTTTTCGCGTTGAAATAGTTTCTCGTATACAATGCTTGCCATCTTCAAATCCTCTTCATTGTCGATGGTCCATCTTAAATGTGAATAATTGAATGGACTTGCAATATTTTTTTGATTGAACTCCTTAGGATTTCGGAAGAAATGCTGGGTAACGTGCTCTCTTTCAAATGGGTCACTGGCATTTTGGTTTGCCTTTTTAATAGCCTCATAAGAAAATATCTCGGTGTCAAGACCTTCGGCAAAGGTGGGAGGATTGTTATTATAGGCGAAATCCAATTTTTCACTGAAATATAATTGTGCGACCTTATCAATGATTTCTGGATCTTTAAATGGATCGTCTGAAGTTATACGAACAATATGATTTGCATTGTAACGGGTCGCCGCTTCATAATATCGTCCCAATACATCGGACTCACTACCCCTGAAGGATACCACATCCCTCTCGTTCAACCAATCTACCAATATATCGTCAGCTGTGCTTGAAGTTGTGGCGACGATAATCTTTGAGATAAACTTTGAATACTTGAGTCTCTCAATGATGTGGCCAAGCATACTATCCCCCGAAAAATTCATTAGCACCTTTCCCGGTAGCCTGGATGAGCTCATTCGTGCCTGTATGATCGCCGTGATCATAATTTCCAATTGGATGGGTTTAGTAACTCAATATCTTTCGCTTCAACTTCGGGTACTTCAAGTGCCATAATATCCATCATCGGATTTACAGCTTGTAGATTTTCTCGCAGTTGATCCACGGTTTCAACACCTAAAACTACAGCGTCAATATAATCTTGGAGAATTACAAAATTAAGAGCCAGCACCTTCAAGCTTGCTTGCCTTGAGGCGGCCATTTCATTTAATTTAACCAAATAAGGTTTTAAATCAATTAAGTTTCCTGTAAGCGTAGTGGGTTCTTTCAGTAGCAGCCCTTGAAGATAGATCGATCTGGCATGAATTTCTTTTCCTTTACTCCTGGCTTTTTTTAAAAGGATTTTTTTTTTGGCAGTGAGGTCAAGCATGTTAACAGGAAGCTGAATAATATCAATAGCTGGATCGTCAATAACCTGCTCAAGTTGATGGGTTGTGTATATAGAGATACCTGTCTTTTCTATTTTTTTTCCCCCTTTTAACTTCGCTAATTCTTTGCTAGCCAAACCTGACTTGTAGTCCGAAAATTGATGGTACATGTAGCAATAGAGTGAGGAGTAATTTAGACTGTGAAGATTACTATTAACTTTATCAGTAAGAGAAATTGAATCGATCTTGAATTTATTGATTATTTTGAATTTGTTATCAGAGGAAGTTGTATATCGACCAATCACCTGAAGCGAATCACCATATGCGTCTGCAGTATCTAAAGTCCGTACCCCGTGATGGTATGCGAAATCTAAGATTTCATTCGCTTCCTTATCTGACGGTTTACCAGTAGCATTGTTGATGCCGTATGACAAACCAAGTTGCACGGTTCCTAAAACGATTTTTTCTTTCACGACTTAACTTACTTGAAAGGTTGGATCTACATGTTTTTTGACAAGTTCCCTGATCTTTTCAATTGTAAGCCACTCCGTATTTTCCCCTGAATTGTATTTAAATCCATAGGGTACCTTTTTGGCGCAATTACTTTTTACATATTCTTCGATGTTCCAAGATGGATTCTGGGGTAAGATTGCAAAATAACTCCCGAGATCTACGGTTGTCACTGAGTCAGATTCTGTAATCATCTCTTCATGAATTTTTTCGCCGGGTCTTATTCCCACGATCTCAATTTTGCTAGCCGGGCTGATCGCTTCAGCTAGTTCTGTAATTCTGTAGGATGGTATTTTAGGGACAAAAATTTCACCCCCTAAAGCATTTTCGCACGCAAACAAAACTAATTCAACACCTTCTTCAAGTGAAATGTTGAACCGAGTCATGTTTGGATCGGTAATGGGTAAAATCCCACTTGTTCGTTTAGCTAGAAAAAATGGAATGACAGATCCTCTTGACCCCATCACATTACCATAACGCACAACTGAAAATTTTAATCTTCGTGCTCCTTTAAAGTTATTGGCGGCAACGAAAAGTTTATCAGAACAGAGTTTTGTTGCACCGTACAGATTAATAGGAGCTGCTGCTTTATCGGTAGACAAAGCAACGACGTCAGACACTCCACAATCCATAGCTGCATTTATAACATTTTCGGCGCCATGGATATTTGTTTTTATGCACTCCATTGGATTGTACTCAGCCGCCGGAACCTGCTTTAAAGCTGCAGCATGCACAATGATATCCACGCCTTCACAAGCTCTTTTTAACCGCTTGCCATCCCGTACATCACCGATGAAGTATCGAATACATGGGTATTTCGACTCGCTAAAAATTTGACTCATTTCAAACTGCTTTAATTCATCACGCGAATAAATAATGAGTTTTTTTATTCCTGGAAATCTTTTTAATACGATTTCGACAAATTTCTTTCCGAAGGAACCTGTCCCCCCGGTTACTAGGATACTTTTGCCGGTTAACATAGGCTTATTTTTTTTAGAGGATGCAAAATTAAGATAAAAGTATAGATACAGGTCATCGGCTTGATGGTATTAGATTCTTTTGGTTATACCATCTTTGATTCTTTAATGACTTTTAGCAGGTATTGTCCATAGGGATTTTTTTGCAGTGGAGTAATTAGATTTGTTAGCTGCTTCTCGGTAATAAATCTCTTCCTAAAAGCAATCTCTTCCAGGCACGCAATCTTTAAACCTTGTCTTTCTTCGATAGATTCAACAAAATTTGACGCGTTAAGCAAAGATTGATGAGTGCCTGTATCCAGCCAGGCCATACCTCTACCGAGAAGTTTTACCGTGAGACTTTTCTCTTCCAGATATAGATTATTCAGGTCAGTAATCTCCAACTCACCTCTCGCTGATGGCTTGACTTTTTTGGCCTTTTCAACGACAGAATTGTCATAAAAATATAACCCCGTAACAGCATAATTTGATTTGGGTTGTTTCGGTTTCTCTTCGATACTGATCACATTCTTCAATTCATCGAATTCAACAACGCCATAACGCTCCGGGTCATTAACATAATAGCCGAATACTATTGCACCTTTTGTGAGATTAGCGGCCTCATCCAATACAGATGAAAAATTGTATCCGTAAAAAATATTGTCGCCAAGGATAAGGCAACAATTATCATCTTTAATAAAATCTTCACCTATCAGAAAAGCCTGAGCAAGCCCATCAGGAGAAGACTGCACTTTATATTGAATAGCAAGTCCTAAATGAGATCCATCCCCTAAAAGATTTTTAAACAATGGATTATCAGAAGGTGTAGTGATGATAAGTATTTCGCGAATGTTAGCCAGCATCAAAATCGAAAGAGGATAGTAGATCATTGGCTTGTCGTAAACTGGAAGCAATTGCTTTGAAATTGCTTTTGTGGCCGGGTAGAGTCTTGTGCCGGAGCCTCCTGCGAGAATAATGCCTTTCACAGTATATCTATTTGCTTGATCTTATCTGATGAACTAATTCTATGGAAGGTCTTGCATCCTCCAGGCCAAATCCATTGCCCTTCAAAATTTCCTCATAGCTTTTAATATGAAGTTCTGTAAAGCCTTCGCTGAACTCAATTTCCTGTCCTTCCATCGTTAGCGTGCGAAAAGTGCGCTTGCCTTTCGCTTTTACATCGGCGGGAATGTGATCATAGTTTATGCTGAGAAACCATTTCACTCTAGCTTTTTCAAGTAAAATGAACCCTTCCGCATGATCGTTTTCTATTTTAGTTGTTTTTACCTCCTTCACATCTCCAAAAACCCAAATCAGCATATCAAAGAAATGAATACCTATGTTGGTGGCTATTCCACCTGATTTTGATTGATCCCCCTTCCAACTAATGTGATACCAATGACCACGTGAAGTAATGTACCGAAGATCAATGTCATAAACCTTATCCTTCGGACCATTCTTTATTTTTTCCCGCAAAGCAATTATGCTTGAATGAAGCCTTAATTGAAGAATGGTATAAATTTTTTTGCCCGTTTCTTTTTGAATTTCTGCAAGGGCATCAACATTCCAGGGATTTAAGACCAAAGGCTTTTCGCAAATAGCATCTGCGTGATGACGCAAGGCAAATCGCATGTGTGAGTCATGCAAATAATTTGGAGTGCAAATGCTTACGTAGTCAATTTGAGTTCCTTTTCTCCGAAGCTTCTCAATGTGCCGGTCGAAGCGTTCGAACTCAGTGAAGAAATCAGCTTCCGGAAAGTAACTGTCAACTACCCCTACCGTATCGGATTTGTCCAAAGCGGCAACGAGATTATTGCCCGTTTGTTTGATAGCTTGCAAATGCCGGGGAGCGATGTAGCCGGCGACGCCGATTAATGCAAAATTTTTCATTGATTATAATTTTGAAACTTTACCGTTTTCCAGTTTATATTTTTCTCCACTCTCCGGGCACACTGCAGTTTCTCCTTTATCAAAAGTAAGCTTATGCCCATACTCACTCATCCAGCCCGTTTGCCGGGCCGGGTTTCCAATCACCAGGGCATAATCAGCTACACTTTTTGTTACCACAGCTCCTGCTCCAATAAAAGCATATTTGCCAATATCATTTCCACAAACAATGGTAGCGTTAGCGCCAATGGAAGCCCCTCTTTTTACAAGGGTTTTAGCATATTGATTCTTTCTATTAACAGCACTTCTTGGATTAATAACATTTGTAAATACCATCGACGGGCCAAGAAAAACATCATCTTCACAAATGACACCGGTGTATATGGAAACGTTATTTTGAACTTTGACATTTTTACCGAGTACAACCTCCGGCGAAACCACAACGTTCTGGCCTATATTACAATTGTTTCCAATTTTGCAATTGGACATAATGTGAGAGAAGTGCCAGATTTTTGTTCCTGTACCGATTTCACAGCCATCATCAATTACAGCTGTAGGGTGGGCAGTGTATCCTTTTTCTTGCTCCATTTATTTCGTGCAAAAATAATTGCTAATAGTGGCGCAAATGTACTCAATCTGATCGTTTGTCATCTCCGTATGAATAGGTAATGAGATTACATTTTTTGATAATCGTTCTGTTACCGGGAAAGATCCCTCACTAAATCGGGATTGACGAAAGGCTTTTTGCAAATGAAGTGGAACAGGATAGTATATCATCGTGGGAATATCTTTGCTTTCGAGATGCTTTTTAAATGCATTTCTATCACCATCAGTTAGCTTGAGTGTATATTGATTAAAGACATGTGATGAATAAGAACTACTGTAGGGAATAACAAGTTCGCTGATATCTTTTAAGGCGCGATCGTAATGACCAGCCACGATATTTCGATTTGCAGAGTATTCATCAAGGTGTTTAAGTTTAACATTCAAAATTGCAGCCTGCAGAGTGTCAAGCCTGCTGTTAACACCAATTAGATCATGATGATATTTTATTTTTTGTCCATGATTAGCGATCATCTTTATCTTTTCCGCTAAGGACGCATCATTGGTTAAAAGAGCACCACCATCGCCAAAACATCCTAAATTCTTAGATGGAAAGAAAGAAGTACAACCAATGGTACCCATAGTTCCTGCTTTCATTTTACGTCCATCTGAAAAAGTGTAGTCAGCGCCGATACCTTGTGCGGCGTCTTCAACCACGAACAAGTTATGCTTATTAGCGATCTGTAAGATTGGCTCCATATCAGCACATTGTCCATAAAGGTGGACGGGCACAATAGCTTTCGTCTTTGAAGTTATTGTTTGTTCAAGCTGAGTTACATCCAAGTTAAACGTCCTTTCATCCACATCAATAAATACTGGTGTAAGACGAAGCAAAGCAATAACTTCTGCTGTTGCCACATAAGTATGAACAGGGAGGATTACCTCATCACCAGGCACGAGGTCTAAAGCCATTAAGGCGATTTGCAGCGCATCGGTTCCGTTTGCACAGGGAACGACATGATTAACTGAATTATATTTTGCTAGTGCCTTGGCGAAATCATTTACTTGTGGTCCCTGGATAAAAGCGGTTGAAGTAAGTACACTCTGAATCGCTGCATCAATTTCTGTTTTGATCTTTGCATATTGATTTTGCAAGTCAACCATTTTTATTTTTTCCATAATCAAAGACGGGCAGTTACCAATGATTTTTCAAGAACTCCTTTTACATCATAAACAACCGTATTTTTATCGCGAAGTGAACTCCAATTCAAATGCTTAAACTCATCATGACTAACTGCCAAAACGATGGCTTGATATTTTGTGACAGGTTTGTCAATTAAGGTTATTCCATACTCATGGTTTACCTCATCCGGATCAGCCTGGGGATCATATACATCAACCAGAGAACCGTAACTTTTCAATTCCTGGATCACATCAATCACACGACTGTTCCTTATATCAGGACAATTTTCTTTGAATGTAATTCCCAGGATCAGGATTTTTGCTTTGTTAATGGGCAGATCATTTTTCGCCAGTAATTTTATAACTGTGTTTGCTATATGAATTCCCATATTATCATTAATTCTCCTCCCTGAAAGAATTACTTCAGAGCGATAACCGAGCCCTTCAGCTTTATGTGTGAGATAGTATGGATCTACCCCAATACAATGGCCACCCACCAACCCAGGCTTAAAAGGAAGAAAATTCCATTTCGTACCGGCTGCTTCAAGAACCTCGTGTGTGTCAATGCCCATTCTTTCAAAAATTAAAGCAAGTTCATTGACGAAAGCTATGTTTACATCGCGCTGTGAATTTTCAATCACTTTTGCCGCCTCTGCCACTTTTATTGATGAAGCCTTATGGGTGCCAGCTTGAATTATTTTTTTGTATAGTTGATCAACTTTTTCTGCAACCTCTGGCGTGCTTCCGCTCGTAACTTTTTTAATGGTGGTTACACGATGAAGTTTATCTCCAGGGTTAATTCGCTCTGGAGAATAGCCACAAAAAAAATCAACGTTGAATTTTAAACCACTTATTTTTTCCAGGACAGGAACACAATCTTCTTCTGTACAACCAGGATACACGGTCGATTCAAAGATTACTATATCTCCTTTCTTTAAGACACTGCCTACTGTTTTACTTGCATTTTCAAGAGGCCTTAAATCAGGCTTTTTATATTCGTCTACAGGAGTGGGTACTGTTACAATAAAGTAGTTTACATCTTTGAGATCGGCAGTAGAATGAGAAAATTTTAATTTGGAAGATGAGCTTAATTCTTTCTCATCTACTTCACCAGTTCTATCATAACCTTTTTCCAGTTCTTCAATTCGTTCCTTGTTGATGTCGAAACCAAGAACATCCATTATCTTGCCGAATTCTACAGCCAAAGGAAGACCAACGTATCCAAGGCCTATTATTCCAATTTTATCCATGTAGTTTAATTTATTTTAATTTATAATACTCTTTATACCAATCCATGAATCTTGCAACACCAACATCAATTGGTGTAGAAGGTTTAAAGTCTACTTCTTTCATTAAATCATCTATATCAGCATAGGTTTCAGGAACATCTCCTTCCTGGATAGGAAGAAAGTTCATGATTGCTTTCTTTCCTAGTTTCTCCTCAATCATCTCAATGAACCGGAGTAGCTCGACCGGTTTGTTATTACCAATATTAAATATTTTGTAAGGAGCAAAACTTGTTGCCGGATCCGGATTCATTCCATCCCACTCACTATTTGGTTTGGGAATTTTTGAAACCAAACGTACTATAGACTCAACGATGTCATCCACATAGGTAAAATCCCGCTTCATTTTACCATTGTTATAAACATCGATTGGCTTTCCTTCGATGATTGCCTTGGTAAAAATAAACAGGGCCATATCCGGACGGCCATAGGGTCCGTAAACCGTAAAAAAGCGTAGACCAGTGGTTGGTAGGTTATATAGCACGGAATAAGTATGTGCCATTAGCTCGTTCGATTTTTTGGAGGCTGCATATAGAGAGATGGGATGGTCAACATTATGATGAACTGAAAAAGGCATCTTTTTATTAGCCCCGTACACGGAGCTTGACGACGCATAAATCAAGTGTCTGATTTTGTTATGACGGCAAGCTTCCAGGATGTTTAGAAACCCATGAAGATTACTCTCAAGATATGCATGGGGATTGATTAGGGAATAACGAACACCCGCCTGGGCAGCCAAATTGATAACGGTCTCAAAGGTATATTTTTCGAATAAATCTTTCAGCCCCTGTTGTGAAGTCAAATCTATTGGAGTGAAGCTGAAAAGGGGTTCTCTCTTTAAAATTTCAAGTCTTGCCAGCTTGAGGTTCTTATCATAATAGTCATTCAGATTATCAATACCGACAACTGAATAACCTTGTTCACATAGCCTTCTGGATAGATGGAAACCAATGAATCCGGCGGCGCCTGTTACAAGAATATATCCTTTCATTTCTTAAGTTTTAATCAAGGTGCAAAAGTATCGATTTCTTCAGGATTCTATTTACATTTGCCCTCCAACATAAAAATTCTATGAATGAGACCAAGCCCGTCCAGACTTCTGACGAGATAGACATAACGCAATTGTTCCGGTGGATAGGAAGAGGCTTCAGGAATTTTGGCATGGGTGTTATCAAAGCCATTGCCGGACTTCGTAATATCTTCTTTAAGAATCGTGTTTTCTTTTTAGTCATTATTCTTTCCGGTCTTGTAATCGGGGCTTCTTACTATCAGTTTTTAAGTAAGAAATTTTATAAGTCATCCATGATCATCAGTTGCGATTATCTGAACAGCCGCACTATGCAAAATGCAATTGAAAAATTAAATCTCCTTTGCGAGGAGAAGGACCGGGAAGGGCTTGCGGCAGAATTGAAAATTGATAACCTCCTGGCTAAAAACATCAGGCGTTTTAATCACAAATCATTCGTGTTGGAAAAGGACTTAGTGGAAATTGAAGTATTGAAAGAACAATTGAATTCGCTGACCTCAGAAAAAAAAGATCTCATTGAAAAGATACTTAAGAAAGTTGAAGTTGAAAACAGGCGTGCTTTTCAAATTGATGTTTTGATCTATAACCCTGATATTGTTAAAAATCTTGAGTCCGCCATTGTCAATTACTTTGCCAGCAATGAGTATATCAAAAGGAGAGTAGAGATCAATAAACAAAATTTACAGAACAGGAAGCTTAAGCTGACACAGGAGTCCAATAAGCTTGATAGTTTAAAGCAGGTTCTTTACCAGAATTTTCAAAGCATGGCTCGTCAAAACAGGGAAGGATCGAACAATGTAATACTCTCGGACAGATACCTGACTGATCCAATAGCAATTTATTCTGAAGACCTGGATTTACATAAAGAGTTACTGGAAGTAAATGAGAAACTTTATGTCCAGCCCGACTTTGAAGTAGTGGATGGCTTTACAACGTTTAAAGAACCGGATAGCGCAAGCCTTCCAAAGATTCTGGCTATATCTTTTCTGATTGCCTGGGCAGCAGGATATTTAATTATCGGGCTCTGGAGATTTGATAAGTATCTGGCAACCTTCTCAAAAAAACAAGCTGAGGCAATTTGATTGTTCACCTGATTCGTAAAGAACTTATCCTGGAACTCAGACGAAAGTCTGTAATTTCCGGAATAGGCCTTTATCTTATCAGTCTTGTTTTCATTTGTTACCTCACTTTTAGTTTGCGTCAGAATTTTATCAATGAAGCAACCTGGTCTGCATTGTTTTGGCTGGTAATATTATTTTCCGCAGTAAACAGTGTTGCTAAAAGTTTTATTGGAGAGAAACAGGGTATATTTATCTACCTCTATTCAGTAGCCAGCCCACAAGCGATAATCCTGTCGAAAACAATTTACAATTCAATACTCTGTTTGCTTCTTTCATTTGCTGGATATTCTTTGTTCATAATTTTTATGAACGATCCTGTTCAGAATCATATAGTTTTTATCGTTGGCCTGACATTGACTTCTATAGGATTTGCAACGTCTCTAAGTATTATCTCGGGTATCGCTGCCAAAGCCAGGAATAGCAATGTTCTGATGGCCGTTCTGAGTTTCCCCGTTATAATTGCTGTTTTGCTTATGGGAATTAAGATCACTAAAAATGCCCTTGACGGTCTTGATCCTTCTTCAAGTTATGATGAGATATTGAATCTATTAGCAATAAATTCAATATCAGCAACCCTTGCTTATCTGCTCTTCCCTTATATTTGGCGGAGTTAAATCACACTTCTGTGAGATGAAAAACTGGTTAAAAATTACCGGCGTATTACTTTTAATTTATGTTCATGTTGGTGGAATACTATTCAGTGTTCCCAGACTTAACATTTTAAATGAAACGGTGCGGGCACTCTACTTCCATGTGCCAATGTGGTTTGGAATGGTCTTTCTTTACATGGTCTCTGTTTATTATGCTATTCGATACCTGAGAAATCCGCTTTATGAATATGATCTGAAGTCGGTTGAATTTGCCAATGTAGGAACAGCTTTCGGCATTTTAGGAATGCTTACCGGTATGCTATGGGCAAATTATACATGGGGTACTCCCTGGCATGGTGATCCTAAACAAGTAGGCGCGGGTATTAGCTTGCTCGTATATCTTGCCTACTTTGTTTTAAGAGGATCCCTTGAGAACCAGGAACAGAAGGCTCGGTTAGGCGCGGTATATAACATTTTCGCATTTGCTGCCATGATTCCATTGATCTTCATCATTCCCCGACTTACCAGTTCTATGCACCCGGGAAGTGGCGGCAATCCGGGATTTAACGTTTATGACCTGGATTCGCGAATGAGACTGGTATTTTATCCGGCTGTTATTGGATGGTTTTTGATTGGCTTTTGGATAGCAACACTCCGTATCAGGACTAGAATCTTAAGTAATAACTTAATTGAACTGGAAGATGGCAAAATATAGTCGATTCATTTTTTTCCTTTTTTTATTTCTCACTAGTCAGTTGGCTAACGCTCAGGAAGAGGTTGAAATGGCAGATGCAATGCGATCAAGCGGGAAAATCTATGTGATTCTTGCCATCATATTAATCGTTTTAACGGGCCTCATCACATACCTCTTCATGCTGGATCGCAAAATTTCGCGATTAGAGAAGGAAATTCATGTTAAAAGGTAATAAACCTTTCCAGACTGTATCTCGTTTCTTCCTGGGTTTCCTAAATTTGTAACCCTGTTTGGCGTAATTTGAAGATCAGAGAACTGGGGAGAAGCATGAAAACATCACACATCATTATTATTCTTGTTATTGCGGTAGCGATTGGCATAATAATCACGAGTGCCGGAGATTCCAGTTCGTATGTCACATTTGATCAGGCCCATGAAATGTCGCTGGCAGGAAATAAAAACAGTATTCATGTAGTGGGAGAACTGACTAAGGATGAACAAGGAAATGTTGTTGGTATAAAGACAGGTGAAGATAAAGTGTCTTTTTCCTTTTCAATGGTAGATGATAAGAACAGGCAGCAACTCGTTCAGTATAATCAGCCAATGCCCGCTGACTTTACCCGCTCAGAAAAAGTAGTCGTAGTAGGAAGATACCAGGGGGATTTATTTATTGCTGATAAGATCTTACTAAAGTGCCCTTCCAAATACCAGGAGGAACAGAAATTGACCGGAGGTTGAGAAGAAGTTGATGTGGTCGGCTTAAGCATTAAAGAATTTTAGAATGGTTCATTATTTCATCGGTGACTTAGGTCACTTTTTTGTTATACTTTCTTTTATCGCATCGCTTGTTGCCTTCTATTCATATTTGAAGTCAGTAACAGTCTCTGATGTTGAGCACAAAAAACAGTGGACGATCAATGGACGTTTCGCATTTTACGTGCACGCTTCATCTGTATTGGGTATTGCCGTTGCTCTCTTTATTATCATTGCAAATCATTATTTTGAATATCACTACGCCTTTAACTATTCTGACAGTAAACTTCCCACACATTATTTGATTTCAACTTTCTGGAATGGGCAAGAGGGAAGTTTTTTACTTTGGATGATATGGCAGGCAATACTGGGTGTTATTCTTATTCACACCAATCGTTTTTGGGAAGGACCTGTAATGACGGTATTTGCAATCGTTCAGGCTTTTCTTGCTTCCATGATTTTAGGTGTGGTGATTCCAGCCCTTGAACTTAAAATAGGAAGCTCTCCATTCATTCTCCTTCGTGAGACAATGTTGGATGCTCCCATTTTTAAGATGCAACCTGATTTTGTTCCTAAAGATGGCAATGGATTAAATCCGCTGTTGCAGAATTATTGGATGGTGATTCATCCGCCTACTTTATTCCTGGGTTTTGCTGCCACGCTAATTCCATTTTCATTTTGTATCGCGGGATTGTGGCTAAAGAAATATCAGGATTGGATACGGCCTGCTTTGCCTTGGGCAATTTTTGCTGCCGCCATTCTTGGCCTTGGAATTTTAATGGGTGGCTATTGGGCCTACGAAACATTAAACTTCGGTGGTTACTGGAATTGGGACCCTGTCGAAAATGGTGTGTATGTCCCGTGGCTTGTGTTAGTGGCTTCTATTCATACCATGATTACCTACAAGAACAGTGAAACAGCATTGAAGACTTCCATTATTTTAGTAATCACTGCTTTCATTCTCATACTTTACTCCACCTTCCTGACTCGCAGTGGTATTCTTGGTGAGTCATCCGTTCACTCATTTACAGATCTCGGTCTTTCAGGGCAGTTGCTTGTGTATATGCTTTTCTTTCTCGTTGTCGCATTTGCATTCTGCATTGTTCGATGGAGAAAAATCCCTACATCAGAGAAAGAGTTGTCGCTCTATTCGCGTGAGTTCTGGATATTTATCGGTGTGCTTATTTTATGTCTCATGGGCTTACAGGTGATTGCAGAAACGTCTAAGCCAGTTTACAACGCCGTAAGTAAATTATTTGGAGGAGCTGGCAACCGCGCACCGAGAGCAGATGCAATTCTATTTTATTCGAATTTTCAACTTTGGTTTGCCGTTTTATTAGGGATACTATCAGCCATCGGACAATTTTTCTGGTGGAAAAAAATTGACAAGAAACTACTTAAGGATGAACTCCTTCCTCCATTTTTAATCGCGTTAGTCTTGTGGGCTGTGATGATTACCGTTGGTAAGGTTCATACCATCAAATATATCGTACTCGCTTTTGCAGGAATTTTTACAATAGTTGCTAACGCGAAGATTCTGTTATCACTAATTAAGAAAAGTCCGGGTCTTTCCGGGGGAGCAATTGCACACATTGGCGTAGGACTTATGTTAATTGGTATACTCGCTTCATCAGGCTATTCGAAGGTAGTTTCACTTAACAATACGGGTATGCTTATTTCGAAAGAATTCAGTGATGAATTCAATCGTGAAAATCTTCTTCTCTTTGTTAACGAACCACGAACAATGGCAGGGTACGAAATTGAATATCGGGGGGAATGTGTTGAACCCAGGCATAAGTCCGGCTTTGTTAACAAAAATGACATCATGCCCACTTCTGATCCTTATAATGTTATAGCAAAACATGATATCGTTTTTAGAGGAAAAAAATTATTTGCCGCTAATGAGAAATTTGAAATCTACCCGGAGAATACTTATTACGAAATAGAATTCAGAAGGAATGGTAAACTTGAATTCGTTCAATACCCGCGCATTCAAATAAATGAAAGAATGGGTGGCTTTGTAGCGTCTCCTGATATCAGTCGTGCGGTCACGAAAGATCTCTATACTCACGTCTCTGCTCCCATGGCAGAAGAAGCAAAAAGTGAATGGCAGAACACGGAAGAAATAGATGTTCACCTGAATCAGGAATTTTATGCCAACGATTATGTTGCAGTATTAGAAAGCATTGAACGGATTTCAGAAGTACCTGGAGTTACTTTAGGGAGTGAAGATGTTGCTGTGAAAGCCAGCATAAAAGTTAATGGGGAAAAGCAAATCTATTCTGCAGAACCTGTTTTTCTTATCAAAGACAAAATGGTAGGACGAATACCGGACGAGATCAAAGAGCTTGGATTGAAGATAGGTCTATTATCCATTCAACCTGAGAAAAATGAATTTACATTGAGTGTTAGCTCACGCCAAAAAGATTGGGTGGTTTTGAAAGCTGTAGAAAAACCAATGATCAATATATTGTGGATCGGTACCCTCATCTTAATGACAGGTTTTACCATGGCTTTAGTGAGAAGATCGCGAGAGTTTGTGAAGATGCGCGAGAAAGGACTTGAATAGTTCATAAATTGTTATCCTGGTTTTGATTATGAAAGTTACCGCAGATAATAAATTGAAGAAGTTGATTGTAGTAGGTGATCGTGTATTGATCAAACCTGCAAAACAATCAGACAAAACTGCCAGTGGCTTATACTTGCCTCCCGGTGTTCAGGAAAAGGAAAAAATACAAAGCGGATACATTATAAAAGTTGGCCCGGGATATCCATTGCCGATTCCTGCTGATGAGGATGAAATCTGGAAAGGGAGAGATGAAAGTGTTAAGTATTTGCCTCTACAGGCGCAAGAAGGGGATCTCGCAATCTTTCTTCAAAAGGGCGCTGTAGAGGTGATCTATGAAAGCGAAAAATATTTCATCGTTCCTCAGGCATCTATTCTTATGCTCGAACGTGAGGAGGAACTCTGATGGCCGGAATTTCATTCGATGTTATTCGCACGGGGAAAAAGTACAGGCTCATTAATCATGGTGAGCAACATGAGTTTGTTGTTGAAAGTATTTTGGTAAACGGCGATTTTAAAGTAAAAGATCTTCTTACCCTCGAACGTTATCGTCTTAAGGAACTTATTAAATACGGTATGGGAAAAGATTACTTGTTGGAGGAAATAACGGGCACAGATTAGACTTACAACTTCCTTTAATGTAATGGTACTTTAGTTCCTGGATTTTATTATTTAGATTTTAGCGTATAATAAATGCATGTATGAGATTGTTGATAATAATATTAGTTAGCTCGTTTGCTTTCAATTCTTTTTCTCAAAACCCCGACCTTCCTTCCGATTTTCTTTCAAAGGATTTTCATAAGGAGAGAAGACAAAAACTTCGTGAGAAACTTCCTGTTAATTCCGTTGCGGTCTTTTTTGCAAACGCTGAACGAAATCGTTCCAATGATGTAGATTATGTCTACCATCAGGATCCTGATTTCTATTACCTCACCGGATACAAAGAACCTAATGCTGTGCTGTTGATTTTTAAGGATCAACAAACTTCAGCCAACGGTGTCAGATATGATGAAATAATTTTTGTACAACCCCGGGATGAATTCCGGGAAATGTGGGATGGCAGGAGACTCGGCGACAAACAGGTAAAATCACAACTGGGTTTGGAGCAGGCCTTCAATAACAAAGAGTTTAAAAAGTACAACCTGGATTTTTTAAAATTCGACCAGGTTTTATTTTTTGATTTTCACAACGATGTGAGAGACAATCCACGTGATTCATCTGATTTATATGACCTGATTGAACAGTTTAAAGTTAAGACTAACTATCCGCGCAAAGATGGTCTTACCATAGCAACATTGGAAGGAAAGAAAAGCAATTTGAACTCGAAAGACCTTGCGGGCATCATGGATGATTTGCGCGGCATCAAAACAAAAGAAGAGTTGGAATTGATTCGCAGAGCCGTTAGTATTTCATGTGCAGGGCAGGTGGAAGTTATGAAAGCAATAAAACCCGGAATGTCAGAAAGGGAAGTGCAAGGGATTCATGAATATGTATTCAAGAAGTATGAGGCTGAGGATATAGGATATCCATCTATTGTTGGTGGAGGGCACAATGGATGCATTTTACATTACATTGATAATTACAAACCCGATCTTAATCCGAAAGAACTTATCCTGATGGACCTGGGTGCAGAGTATCATGGTTATACAGCGGACATCACGCGAACAATTCCTGTCAGCGGAAAATTTTCTCCCGAGCAAAAACAGATTTATGAACTTGTTTTGAAGGCGCAAGAAGAAGCCATGAAGATATGTAAGGAAGGCGCAACCTTTGACGAGCTAAAAAATGTCACCAAGTTAGTTGTAAATAAAGGCCTGGCGGATCTTAAAATTATTGCCGACCCTAATCAGGCGCATATGTATTATCCGCACGGATGTTGTCACCACATTGGGCTGGATGTTCATGACCGGGGCACTAAAGACAAATTGCAGGAGAATATGGTGATAACCATCGAGCCTGGAATTTATATCAATGACAACAGCAAATGCGATCCAAAGTGGTGGGGCATTGCCGTGCGCATTGAAGATGATTTTTTGATAAAGAAAGATGGGTGTGAATTACTTTCTGCGCGCGCGCCACGAACGGTGGAGGAAATTGAAGCAGTGATGAGCCTGCCCAGCCCGTTGGATGATTTTATTTTACCTGATCTGGACGGGAAGTAATCCGGCAGTGGTATCCAAGACAACCCAAGTCTTCATTCGTAGAGCGTCGCACGTTAGTAAACTACTTTGTCCGGCCGCATTGCCAGCCATTTTGTTGTGCACCGTAATTTTTTACTCAAATAATTTTACAGGGTTGTATTCCGTCACCGAGTATTTGTCGCCCGAGAAGTCTATAAAATAGTAGTGAAATTTGTCCTTGTTATTTAATGCTCCGTCTTTATTCTTGTCTTCCAAAGTCAGAAAGTAAATTCTATTCTCACCTTTGATTAAACTCCAATCATAAAACTCATGTAACTCTTTTGTTAATTTTTTGAAGTCGGAGCCGTCAATTTTACTAATGTAAAGTGCTTCTAAGTCTGAATGATTTAATTCCTTGTCCCCGTTTGAATCTCTGTCAGAGATGGAATAAAGTAAGTAACCAGTTTTAGTCTTTTTAAATAGGTCTCTTAGGAAGTGTACACTTCTGATTTTTATTTTCTTGTCGGTTAGCTTTTTCTCGTTGCCACTTTTGTCCTGGAAACGAGACAACACGTAAATGGCAACACTAAACCCCTGCATGGCATATGTATTTTATTATGCACAGTGCCGCGCTTCACCGAACTCCTTTTAATTTGTCTTCTTTATATTGATCACTCGTAATGAGCTTAACTATTTTATTGAGTTGAAAACAATTTTTGCAATTGGCTCTGTAAAATCAATTCTTGATTCTGTAAACTCGAAATTACTTAAGACAATAATGCAAATTTCAGTGTCAATATAGCGGTCGATACAGGCTGAGAAACCATCTATTCCGCCTTCATGAAAGGTCCTATATTCCTTAAATTCGCTATTGTCGCCTACATACCATCCAAATCCATAAAAGCTTGGATCAACCGAATTGTTCTCAGCGAAAATTTGCTCTCTGCTTTCCTTTCGCAAAAGTTTGTCCGTCCTTAAAGCTTGATCCCACTTAAATAAATCATCAACTGTCGAATACATGCCTCCGGCCGAATAAGCTTTCTTTACATCTTCGATATTTACGATTGTCAATTTGTCGTCTTGCATTTTATAACCTTGTGCTAAATCATGAAGATTTCTATTATCAAGATATCCTGTACTGCCCATTTGAAGAGGAGTTAAGATATTAGCTTTTAATACTTGTTCAAATGGCTTTCCCTCAACCTTCTCAATTAATAGCCCAAGCAAATAATAATTTGTATTGCTATAAGAGAACTTAGTCCCGGGTTCAAACTCTGAAATCAACATACTAAAGCATTTCGCGAATTTTTGATTATCAATTGGAATCTGCTTGCTGGCGTCACAGTCCAAGTCGACTTCGGTGTAATCCTGAATTCCAGATGTTTGATTTAAAAGTTCTTTAATAGTCGCTCTGGTTTTAAGTCCAATTTTAGATAAATGATCAGCAATCCTATCATTAAGATTTATTTTTTTCTGCTCAACCAATTGCATGATCAACACCGCTGTAAACTGCTTCGTTATGGAGCCAATTCTAAACTGAGTAGTCAGTTTGTTTTCTTTCTTCTTTTCAATGTTTGCAAATCCATAACTTTTCTGAAATATGATTTTACCTTGATGGGATACGAGTACCGTACCACTACATTTTCGCATATCAGTCTGACTTGAAATATACTCGTCCAACTCCTTGTCAATTCCTTGTCCCTTAGTAAACTGGCTGTGCAAAAGTGTGCTTAACAAAAGAAGGAGATAAAACTTATTCATAGTTCGGTCAATTAGATTGATTAGTCATTGTATGTTTTGGTTCAATAGTCTGTCTTTCTTTTACAGCGTCACTGTCCAAGCGGCATTGTGCATAACGGCCAGGTGTATGTGCAGCAGCCTGCTCGGAGGGCTTGGTAATGAGGAACGAATGCCAAGCCCGACTTGCAGATCACTGTCCACCGTGACCGCTGATGGTACGAAGATAAAAACTTTTACTTACCAATACACCAGGCTGTTGAACATACATGTTGTTAGCAATCGTGCCTGGCTTAAGGTAGTGTCGACTGTTGCCGTGCGCGAGGAAAAATACTTTCATGCGAAGTACTGAAAGTAAATATTCTTCTCATTTGATTTTAATTCTGCTGCCCGCGCGTCCGCAGGCGAATGAAAGAATTCATGGTCAGCCGTGACCATACGTTATACGAAGAAATTAAATGCGCATCGGATTTGTGCGGGCATGTTTGCTAACAATTGATATAGGAAACAAGCCTCCGCTTAGCTAAAGAATAGTATTTGCTACTTCTCCCTTCGAGATCCAAAAATTATTATATCCTTCGCCTACCTGGATGGAGAGTTGTTGAAGAGCCAGTAATTCAAGAATAGCGAGGAAGTTAAAGATCAATGCAATCCTGTTCGGATAAAGGGTGACAATGGAATCAAAGGAAAGACGATCTTGTTTTTGCACCTCATCAAGCAAATATTTTTTCTGTCCTTCAATGGTATAAGGATATTGAATGACCTGGTGAACAGGTTTGTTTTTCTCTGCTTCAAAACGTTTTAAAACTTTTTCGAACACCGTCATCAACTTGAAAAGATCTACGTCCTGAAGCTCAGCCTCTACGTTGGTACTCTCCGCCAATGATCTTAGTTCTTTTAAAAGATTACCACGCTTTTCCTTCATCAACTCAGTCTCTTCCATTTTGTGGAAGGTGTCAACTACGGATTTATATTTTTTGTATTCTAACAGATGCTTGATAAGTTCTTCACGCGGGTCAATTTCATTTCCTTGTTCATCAAGCTGCGGACGAGGTAAAAGCATTTTTGATTTTATACGCATCAAAGTAGCCGCCACTAAAATAAATTCGCTGGCAACTTCAATGTTTAATTGCTCCATGTGATGAATATAGTCCAGAAAGTCGCTTGTAATTTTGGAGATGGGTATGTCATAAATATCCAATTCATCCCGTTCAATAAAAAATAATAACAAGTCGAAGGGACCTTCAAACAAAGGCAACTTAACTTCGAAACTTTCCTGCGTTTGTGTCATAGCATTTCCAAAGGGCACAAATTTATTTAATATCTGTCAAAATCTGAGATCACTTTGGAAATAACTAAATTTGCCCCTTGCAACCTTGAAAAAGGGCTTAAAACACTTATATTTCATGTGTTAATAATTATTATTTTATTGACACATGGAATGGCTAAGCTTAATATCTGGTCATGATAAAGCTTAAATGTGTAGCCATTTCACTGGTTGTTTATGGTTAATAATCCATAAAATGCTGATTACACCCGGAAAACTGCTCGCTACAATTGATAGTCCTCAGGACTTAAAAAAACTGGATCAGGCACAACTTGTACAATTGTGTGACGAACTCCGTCATTTCATCATCGACAATGTTTCTGTTTACGGCGGCCACTTTGGGGCGAGTCTTGGCGTAGTGGAGCTCACTGTGGCTTTACATTATATTTTTAATACACCATACGATCAATTAGTATGGGACGTGGGACATCAGGCTTATGGACATAAAATTTTAACGGGCCGCAGAGATAACTTTTATACCAATCGCACTTACGGTGGATTGTCAGGCTTTCCTAACCGGAGCGAAAGTGAATACGACGCATTTGGTGTAGGACATTCATCTACATCGGTCTCTGCAACGTTGGGCATGGCAGTAGCTTCAAAGTATCTTAACGATGAAAATCGACAGCACATTGCAGTAATAGGTGACGGAGCATTAACGGGGGGAATTGCATTTGAAGGATTAAATCACGCCGGCGTTTCTGATGCAAACATCATTATTGTCCTGAATGATAATTGTATGTCAATTGACCCCAATGTAGGAGCGTTGAAAGATTATCTCCTTGACATAACAACTTCAAGGGCGTACAACAAATTAAAAGATGAAGTTTGGAATTTGTTAGGTAAGCTTTCCATGTTCGGAAAGAGCGCACAGGAAATTGTATCCAAAGTTGAGAATGGAATCAAAAGTACATTGCTTAGCCAGAGCAATTTTTTTGAATCGTTGAACCTTCGCTACTTCGGTCCTGTAGATGGTCACGATGTTAATCATCTTGTAACCGTCTTCAACGATCTTAAAAATATTAAAGGTCCCAAGATTCTTCATTGCATTACAACAAAGGGTAAGGGCTATGGACCTGCAGAAAAGGGGAATGCTACTACGTGGCACGCACCGGGCAAGTTTGATAAAATCACAGGTGAGATTCATAAAAAAGTAAATGAACAACCACAGCCACCAAAGTATCAGGATGTGTTTGGTCATACACTTGTTGAGTTGGCAAAAGGTAATGACAAAATTATCGGGATAACCCCCGCTATGCCCTCCGGATCATCAATGAATATTATGATGAAGGAAATGCCGGATCGCGCTTTTGATGTAGGCATAGCCGAGCAACATGCTGTTACCTTTTCAGCAGGCATGGCAACGCAAGGGCTTGTTCCATTTTGCAATATCTATAGCACGTTTATGCAGCGCGCATATGACCAGGTGATTCACGATGTTTGCATTCAAAACTTTCCTGTAAATTTTTGCCTTGACCGTGCAGGTTTTGCCGGAGCTGATGGCGCCACACATCATGGCGCTTATGATCTTGCCTACTTCCGTTGCCTTCCTAATATGATTGTCTCCGCACCTATGAATGAAGAGGAGTTACGAAACCTGATGTATACAGCGCAGTTACCGCGTGAGCACAAAGCGTTCTCCATCCGTTACCCAAGAGGAAATGGTGTAATGCCCTACTGGCGTACTCCCTTTAAGGAAATTGCTATAGGCAAAGGAAGAAAATTAAGAGACGGTGACGATGTAGCTATACTTACTATTGGTCATATCGGCAATTATGCGGCGGCTGCTTGTGACAAACTTTCTCTTCAGGGAATTTCAGTAGCACATTATGATATGCGTTTCGTTAAGCCTATAGACGAATTGCTTCTTCATGAGGTCTTCGCACGATATAAGAAAATTGTAACCGTTGAAGATGGTTGTGTTCAGGGAGGATTTGGTAGTGCGGTGTTAGAATTTATGGCGGATAATAACTATTACGCTGAAGTAAGACGATTAGGTATACCTGATCGTGTTGTTGAACATGGCGAGCAGGAACAGCTTTACAAGGAATGCAACTTCGATGAATCAGGTATTGAAAAAACAGTTCTCGCTTTGTTAGAAACCGTTCAGCGTTCTGATTTATGAACGAGCTTTCGTTCTATGAGAAAGGAAATGGAAAGCCCATCTTATTAATTCATGGCTTTCCTATGAATGCCGGCATTTGGGAAAAATTCTCTTCTACATTAACATCCTCTTTCCAAGTCATCACCGTTGACCTTCCAGGGTTCGGGAAAAGTCCATTGCTTAAAGAACCCTTCTCTATTGATGACATTGCAGAAGTGCTGATTGATAATTTGATCAGGAAAGGAATTAAGAAAATTATTCCTGTTGGTCATTCCCTTGGCGGCTATGTAACGCTTGCCATGATCAGCAAAATGCCTTCATTGTTTCCGGGTTTCGGGTTGTTTCATTCAACGGCTTTTGCTGACTCACCAGAGAAAAAAGAATCGAGAAATAAGACTATAGAGTTCATAAAAAAAAATGGAGCAGAAGCCTTTTCATCGAATTTTATAAGGCCATTATTCGCCAATCCAGACCACCCGGATGTACCATTTGTTCGGGAAATGAACATGAAGACCAGTGAAGAAACACTTCTTGCCTATACGCGTGCAATGCGCGATCGTTCTGATAAAACAGATGTTATAAAGCAGTACCAGCACCCCATTCTATTTATTACGGGTACAAAAGACCCTGGAATTCAAGTCTCTTCTATCCAGGAACAAGCCGCTTTTAATGATCGGTCTGAAGTAAAAATTCTGCCTGAACAGGCTCACATGGGCCTTATTGAAGATGTTCAAACAACAAGTAAAATCGTGTATGATTTTTCGAATAAATGCTTCGGTGAATCATAGAGTATCAGCGAGTTATAGTTATCGGTGATATTGACATTTTCGTAAAAAGTCTGTTATATTGTAGTCATTTTTAACGGCGCCCTCTTAGTCTGATTGCTAGGTATAGATGACAAGGGACTTTTTATATTAGCTGTGCTTATAACCAACCTAATTAATAAACTATTGTATGGAAGAAGCTCTAACAGATCAACAATACACATCGTGGAATTCCACATCGCAAAAGATTGCCTTTGCGCTATGGGCCGTGGCTATTCTTATTGTGATCCTTCACATAATCCGGCTATCGCTCACGAATGATGCTAAAGCGAAATACGACTTCATTAACAGAAGTGAGATTCGTACGCTTTGGATTGCCGCAGTAGTATTAATAATCGGGTGTTGCTTCTATGCAAACTCCAATATTAGTGAACTTACCTTTATCTGGATTTTTGTGAGAGGGTTTACAACGTTCGCTATGGGATTGATTGTTGGATTGATTGTTCAAAATCTTCTTAAGTTCTATTATCCATTCTTTATTGAGAAAAGACTTAAAGTGCTTCGCTATAAGCCAAGAGTTTCTCCCAAGACTGGCAAAGCAATGAAACTCCTTAGCGAAACGGAAGAAGACGCTTACCTTGATGAAGGTATGCAGGCGGAAGAGAATGTTTTCTCTATCGACTATGATGTATGGAAGGATGAAGAGACAGGTTATGTGAAAATTGAAAAGTACTCTGGTCATTTGCATGCACTTCAATGCCCTGAATGTAATTACCAAACCTTTAAAGTAGTTAAAGAAGAAATATTGAAAGTTCCTTCCATTGAAATTGATGGAGAATTATTAAAACATTTTCAGTGTGGATACTGTGGTTATAAAGCTAAGAAATCTGTTGTGTTAAAAATGTCGCAGAAGTTTGATGAATCAACTGCAGCTACTGCTTAGAAATTTTTGAACTTAACAAATAAGAAAACCCCGACTGTTCGGGGTTTTTTGTTTTTAAATATGAGGTAGTTTGATTTGGTCAGAATAGAACTTCATCCTGGAATGCGTTGTATCAAGCAGTGTAATTTTTTCAATGGCAGCCTGCTTGTGATTAACGAATACTTCAAGATAATAATCATCCAGCAAATATAAATTTACTTTGTAGCTGTAATATCGAATAGCCATTACAAACGTACCTCGCTCATAGAGAACATTGATCTTTTTCTCCAATGGCATTCTGCTAAAATCTCTCCACGCAATCATGCAACATCATTAATAGTTACTAAAGATACAGATTGATTTTGTGATCTTTAGCCCGATTCTTGTTAGCGAAGATTATGAAAACGTTGTTTGTATTTTCAAACGTGTGTCAAATAAAAAAGCCCCGGGAAGGGGCTAAAAAATGTTGGGGTGAATGATGGGACTCGAACCCACGACCCTCAGAATCACAATCTGATGTTCTAACCAACTGAACTACATCCACCGTTTAAAATGGGTTACAAAGTTATGGTTACTTCATGAAATACCAAAACACGTCTTAATATTCATTACAACGTTTTAGAACCGATTTTTATTTGCGATCAAAGAGAAGTCGCAACCCAGTCTTGTTTTCATTGAATGCCCCATTTGCATAAGCCAGGTGACCGGAAACAAACGTATGAGTCACCTTCGATTTAAAGGTCGTGCCTTCAAAGGGTGACCACCCACATTTTGCCAGGATGTTCTCTTTTCCAACAGTCCATGAATTTTTTAGATCTACTAATGCAAAGTCTGCATAATAGCCTTCCCGAATAAAACCTCTCTTGAAGATTTGAAATAATATGGCTGGATTATGACTCATCTTCCGGACAATCTTTTCCAGACTTATTTTTCCATCGTGATAAAACTCAAGCATAGCTACAAGGCTGTGTTGAATAAGCGGTCCGCCTGAAGGCGCTTTGAAATATGTATTTTGTTTTTCGTCCCATGTATGTGGTGCGTGATCGGTTGCAATTACATCAATCTTGTCATCAAGTACGGCCTGTAAAATTGCCTGTTGATCATTTGAAGTTTTAACTGCAGGATTCCATTTGATTAATGTTCCTAATTTATCATAGTCTGTATCATTAAACCAAAGGTGGTGAACACATGCTTCGGCTGTAATTTTTTTCTTTTCCAGCGGCAAGGTGTTGCTAAAAAGTTCTGTTTCTTTAGCGGTGGAAATGTGAAGTATGTGAAGCCGTGTATCGAATTGTTTAGCCAGGCTCACCGCGAGGGATGATGATTTATAACAAGCCTCTTCACTACGAATAAGCGGATGACACTTGATGGGTACATCCTCGCCGTATTTCTCTTTATAGGCAGCAGAGTTTCTTCTAATTGTTTCTTCATCTTCACAATGCGTGGCAATGAGCGAAGGAAATTTTGAAAAAAAAGATTCTAATGTTTTAGCATCATCAACCAGTAAATTGCCAGTGGATGAGCCCATGAAAATTTTTAATCCACATACCTTATTGATATCGGTTTTCAAAACTTCCTCAAGATTATCGTTGGCGCCACCGATAAAAAAAGAATAGTTGGCAAGTGATGTACGTGAAGCGATCTGGTATTTTTCCTCCAGCAATGTTTGCGTAAATACAGGCGGATTGGTGTTTGGCATTTCCATGAAGGAAGTGACACCGCCGGCAACACCTGCCCTTGACTCAGAATGAATCGTAGCCTTATGTGTAAGACCAGGCTCGCGAAAATGAACCTGATCATCAATTACACCCGGAAGCAGATAGTTTCCTTTTGCATCAATCGTTTTGTCAGCTTGCCTGGAGGCAAGATCACCTCCTATGGCCTCAATATATTCTCCCCTGATTAACACATCACCCTCAAAGACCCTCCCTTCGTTCACTATATTTGCATTTACAATCAGTGTTGTTTCCATCGGAGTAAAATTAGGAGAAAGTGCCTGACAATTTATCGTTCGAAAATTTTAATCTCAATCCACAGTTGTTAAGGGCTGTCAGCGATATCGGATTTAACCAACCTACCGATATCCAGCAAAAAGCTATTCCTTTGATCCTGGGCGGACAGGAGGTTATTGGCATTGCTCAAACAGGAACGGGCAAAACGGCTGCTTACATGTTGCCTATCCTGATGAATATCAAGTATGCCCAGGGAAATGAACCACGGGCCCTGGTACTGGCTCCGACAAAAGAGCTTGTAGTCCAAATTGCAGAGCATGCCACTACATTGGGGAAGTATACCGGGATAAGAATTGCCGGATTGTATGGAGGAGTAGGTCCGAAGACTCAAATTGAAACCTTGAACAAAGGGGTTGATTTGGTTATTGCAACACCAGGTCGGTTTATGGAATTGTATTTAAGGGGGGAGTTGAAAACGAAGCAAATCAAAACGCTGGTGCTGGATGAAGGTGACCGGATGATGGACATGGGCTTTATGCATCAGCTAAGAAAAATATTTGAAGTGATTCCGAGAAAACGACAAAACCTGTTATTCTCTGCTACCTTTCATGAAAAGGTAGAACGATTGAGCGCTGAGTTTCTTACTTTCCCGGTAAAAGTTGAAGTCACTCCACAGGCAACTGCAGCAAAGCAAGTAGAGCAGGAGTTATTTAACGTTCCAAATCTGAAAACCAAGATTAATTTTCTTGAGCACTTACTTCAGGATAAGGAGACTTACAATCGTGTTATAATTTTCACACGCACAAAAGAAAATGCTAACAATGTTTTTAGATTCATTGACCGTAAAGATCTGGGGCCTGTTAGGGTTATCCATTCCAATAAAGGTCAGAACACACGTATTAATGCTGTGAATGAATTCAAGGAGGGCAAGATTCGTATTTTAGTTTCAACAGATGTAACAGCAAGGGGGATTGATGTTGTGAAGGTTTCGCACGTAATTAATTTTGATGTGCCGATTCTTTATGAAGATTATGTACATCGCATCGGGAGAACCGGCAGGGCTTTCCAGGAAGGCAAGGCTATCACTTTCGCTAATGAAGCAGAACTCTATCATATAAAGAAAATTGAAGATCTGATTCGTGAGAAAATTCCTAAAAGAAATTTACCGAAAAATATAGAGAGAGAAGAAACTTCTTCTGAGGAGAAACAAGCTATAGCACGGGAAATAGACATTCAAAAACAAAGAGCAGATCCTTCCTTTAAAGGAGCATTTCATGAAAAGAAGCGCGCAAAATGATTGAGTATTTTTTAAGCGATTAACGATTTAACTTCAAATGGTCTCCCCGGTTTATTCTCACACTATAAAAGTACAGTCAACGGATATTGATGAATTAAATCATGTGAATAATGTAGTGTATGTACAATGGGTGCAAGACGCAGCAGCAGCGCATTGGAATAGTATCGCATCTTCAGCTATTAAGGAAAAGTTTTTTTGGGTAGTGATTCGTCATGAAATAGATTACAGATCACCTGCTTTGCTTCATGATGATATTGTTGCCAGGACCTGGGTTCATGATTACAATGGGCCTAAGTCAACACGTATTGTACAACTCATCAGAAAAGAAGATGAGCGTGTGCTAGCGGAAGCAAAGACTACCTGGTGCTTAATGGATGCGGTCAGTAAAAAGCCCGTTAGAGTGGGCGAAGATATAAGAAATACATTTGGACCAGGGAGTTATTAATGAGAGCATCATTTACTTATATAAAACATTTTATCAACAGATATTAACCAATGTTGAAAAGTAGGCAATAGGCAATCGCAGTAGGCAAAATTGCCTATTGCCATTTGCTTACTGCCATTTTTTCGTTTGTATCATAGATTTTTGAATGAACTAAGTAGCACTAAATCACTAAACGATTAATAAAGCCGCAGACCGCGCTGATTTTTTGCGGACAAAAATACGCTACTGAGAAGATAACAACTCTTCTTTATCAACTTCCCGTATAACGGTATATCCCCAGAAACCGATCCGGCCGTTTCCATTTTCGCCTTTTGTTATGCTCACCCATTCATTGTAGTTGTCTTCAACGTAACTGGGATTACCATCCAGGATTTCGATGGTGTTATCGGCAAATTCTAAAAATTCAGCCACGTGCCACGACCACTTTTTACCTGTATTAATATCTCTGTTGATGTAATAATTAACAGATTTGCTTTTTGTGATCTCGGCTACAACGATCATCCGTTTATCCGGGTTGTTAATCATTTCGCGGGCCTGTTCAATAGCCAGGTCATCTTTTAAAGCCAGTATGTACGAGTCACCATGATGCTCATCGATTTCCCCGATCTGAAAATACACAAACGCAGGATCAGGTGTTATATTGTCATCATCATTGCAAGACGCAAACGTAAGGATTGCAAGTGCAATCAAAAATATCTTTCTCATATCGTATTCTGTTTAATAAATGAAAATTCTGCGCTGCGATCTTTCCTTGTAAGTCTCTGTATAAAATATTTCACACAAAGACTGCAAAGATTTTCGCGAAGCTTTTTTAGCATGCTTTCTAAATAGACACAAGGGAACAAATTCGGGTTGGGAGGAAACAGGTAAATATTTTGTCTGAAAAGAATAATTGAAACATGCTTGTACAGAATGTTTCGAAGTAAAACCTCCATTAAAAACAAAAGAGCGTGAGTTTCAACCCACGCTCTTTGCATTTATCATTCGCTAATTTTGAAAAAAAACATTTTGATATTTGATATGAATTTAAACTTATCTTCTCAGTCGAAGGCAATATTAGGGAGACCGTTGAGCGCACTATTTTAATTCTGTAATTTTTTCTTTAGCACTTGCTCAGTCTTTATAATAGTACCGACTAACACAAGTACCCAAAAGGATATAGCGGTTATTAGCGCTACCTTTAAATTTACAACGACAATAAGAAGTATTTGTAATCCAACACAAATGAAAGAAAACTTAAAGATCAAACCTGAACTATACATATTGGCGAACAACCATGCCTCTTGAGAAGACATAGAGCGTTTGGTTCTATATCCTATTATATCATTAATTTCCTTTGGATAATTTTTCTTAAAGAAGTACGGATAGATAAGCAAGTCAAAGAAAATATGACATTAAATATCAGCATTACGGTCTGCATATCTTGGAAAGGTTAAGGGTTTAAAACTATAACTTTTTGAGTGGTCAATCAAAAATAAAACTAAGGCAGCACGCATAGTTAAACAAAAAGATATCAGGCCATGAATCAACAGAATGCTATGAATAATAAAAATTCTCCTTCTTGAACTATTTGCTTTATCACGATAACCATCAGTTGCTTGGATTACTTGTAAATTGCAATAGAGTAAAAATATAAAAGCGTATACTATGTATACGCCTTTCATTGTACCAACACCGGGAGGATGCTTCGTTCACACAAGCCGGCAGCGCAAACCGCCACTCAGCATTGATGCTCTTAAAATAATTTAACGCTTGATCAATTTTAAAGTCCGCTCCTTTCGTTAGATATATTAATGGTGTAATTCAAGCCTGTACCGCAGCTCACGGTCTTACGCCCATGTACTAAGGATACGATAACCACTACTACACATCTGTCTGTGTGATACTCCCATTGGGGGGATTAATTTTATTCGATTTATCAAATTTATTTAACCTGATCTCAACGATCGTAATACTTATAAAAAGTAAACCTAATGTAAAATAAATCACATGTTGAGGGTCAATCCCCAAATACCAAGAAATAAATCCGGCTATAGTTGAAATCGACCCTACAACAAGTGACAATTTCGCCATCTCTTTATTGGCAAAATCCCAATTTGAATCATTTTTCATCGACCTAAAGGTTCGATAGCCCAAAAAATAATTCCTCCTAACACGAGCGTATCTAAATAGCACGCCTGCTGCTAATAGCAAAATCCCTAATATTACTGAAGGTACCATAAATTTTATTTCTTAGTTCAACAATAGGTTGAGGTAGTATAAATTTCTTATCAGTCGGTCTTAGATAAAGTATTAAACACGAAACCATTGTAAAGAAGAAAGATGCAAGATCATGCACAATAAAAATAGCAAAATGAAAAAAGATACCTGAAATCAAAAATAACTTCTTATAACGCTCATCCATGAGAAGTCCCACAAAGGGGGTGCAAATTCCTTATATACACAGCATCGATGCACATTAGCAAGCTGCAAAGGTGGTTTGCCGTGAGGCATGCACTGAAGAAAGCAGGACTGCAAAGATCTGTACTGACGAATCCGCCAGCCGGCGGACATAAGAGACAGTTCGAACGGGTGAGTTAGCACAACTTAACAAAGCCCTTCAGGTGCAATAGCCTGAACCTGTAGATGCAGCAGCGATAGATCGAAGGATAGACGTCTTACCTGGGGAGGTCTCTGTATCACGTGTTGATATAAGAGAAGTCAGCAGAGTAGTTACGAGCCGTAAGCGCTACGGAGGACTCACACACCAATGAAGGACTGAACGTTAAGTTGTTACATTATAGAAATCCGATAAGGATGTTCAAATGCGTAAGAGTTTGCTAGCCTTATCTCAAAGTACAACTTTCATTCGCTAACTGGCTAATTATATTTAGCCATTCATCGAGGTAAGGAACTCAGCATTATTTCTTGTTCCCTTCATTTTTGAAAGTAAGAATTCCATCGCTTCATTAGAGTTCATATCACTCATATACTTGCGAAGTATCCACACGCGTTGCAATTCTTCTTCTCTCATCAATAATTCTTCGCGGCGTGTTCCGGATGCAGGTACATCAATTGAAGGGTATACACGCTTGTTGGCAAGCTTGCGATCAAGCTGCAATTCCATGTTACCGGTACCCTTGAATTCTTCAAAGATCACTTCATCCATTTTAGAACCGGTATCGATAAGCGCTGTTGCAATGATCGTTAATGAACCGCCATCTTCAACGTTACGTGCTGCACCAAAGAATCTTTTCGGCTTATGAAGCGCATTAGCGTCAACACCACCGGATAGAATTTTTCCTGATGAAGGAACAACCGTATTGTAGGCACGCGCAAGACGAGTTATTGAATCAAGTAGAATAACAACATCATGACCGCACTCTACCATTCGCTTTGCTTTTTCCAAAACGATGGCCGCAACTTTTACGTGGCGTTCGGCTTGTTCATCGAAAGTTGATGCAATTACTTCTGCTTTAACGCTGCGCGCCATGTCCGTTACTTCTTCAGGGCGTTCGTCAATCAGTAGTACAATGAGGTAACACTCCGGGTGATTCTCGGCTATAGCGTTTGCTATGTGTTTCAAGAGTACCGTCTTACCTGTCTTAGGTTGCGCCACGATCATACCGCGCTGTCCTTTACCAATAGGAGCGAACAGGTCGAGGATACGTGTTGACATATTATCTGGCGTAGTGCTTAGTTTGATCATCTCATTAGGGAAAAGAGGAGTGAGATATTCAAAAGCAACACGGTCGCGAATTTCTTCAGTAGTTTTCCCGTTAACCGTTTCTACGCGGAGAAGTGCAAAATATTTTTCACCTTCTTTTGGCGGACGAATCTGTCCACGCACCGTGTCACCGGTTTTAAGACCAAAGAGTTTTATTTGCGAGGGAGAAACGTATATGTCATCAGGACTTGCGAGATAGTTATAATCGGATGAGCGAAGGAATCCATAACCATCTTGCATGATTTCGAGTACACCTTCATTAGTAACCGCACCATCAAAATCGCGAATATTTGATTCACGTTTTACCGGGCGTTCTTCACGAGGTTCTGGCCTGGCAATTGGCTCTGAGATTCCGACAGGAATCTCTTCAACTGGTTCGTTTGTTACGGGCTCCTCAAAAGTTGATACCGGGTTATCGAGTTCAGCATTGATTGATTCCAGTAATTCGTCGGAGGACATTTCTTTTTCAACTCTTGGAATTGCTGTTACATTTTCGCGTTTTCTGGGGCGAAGCCTGCGTTCGGCAGATTCAGCATTTTGAGTTGAGGCAGGAGCGGGCTCACCGTTTATAGCCTGCTGGTCTAAAATTTTGTAGATGAGATCTTGCTTGGCGAGCTTTTTTGCGTTTTTGATACCCATCTCCTCTGCAATTTCTTTCAACTCGGAAAGAAGTCTGACATTCAGATCGTCAATAGTGTACATGTTAGTTTAAAAATGAATTGTTTTGTGTGATATGTTAAATTAGTGCGAGTCAGATAGCTCTGAAACAAATAGGTGCGGTCAAATAAGAAGCGTTACAATGAATTCCTGATATGTTGAAGGATTTATCTTCAGTGGCCCGGGAAAAATAGCCGTTGATTGTGCAATTATAGGTGTAAAATCGCACATAATCAAACCCACTCTCCTTTAATTTAGGCACCCATCGCTATTTTGCTAAAAACGCCTGCTAGTATGCCCTCATAACGATACCATCGCCTTAAGAGTTTAAATATTTTATGATTTCGCTATTGCCTGCAGGTCAAAAAACTAATTTTGGGACTTTAAAAATTGCTATATGCTTCAGTTATCCATTTTACGAGAAGAAAAGGAGAGAGTGATTCATGGTCTTAAGAAAAGACGCCTTAAAAATATTGAAGATACTATTGACCGTGTGTTGTCATTAGATTCCGTCAGAAGAGAGACCCAGCAACAACATGATGCTTTATTGGCCGAGGCAAACGCAATAGCAAAAGAGATTGGCAACCTGATGAAATCAGGAAAGAAGGAGGAAGCAGAGCAACGCAAAGCGAGAACAGGTGAACTGAAAAAACAAGTAGCTGAATTAAGTGAAAGATTAACCGCCACCGCTGACGATCTCCAAAAGTTACTATACACAATTCCAAATGTACCCCATGCTGATGTTCCTGATGGAGGAGGCCCTGAAGATAATATTACGGTTCACGAACGGGGTGCAAAACCTACGCTGGATAGCAACGCCGTACCCCATTGGGATCTGATTAAAAAGTATGATATCATCGACTTTGACCTGGGCAATAAAATTTCTGGTGCCGGCTTTCCGGTTTATAAGGGTAAAGGTGCCAGGCTTCAACGCGCATTAATAAACTTTTTTCTTGACGAAGCTGAGAAGATTGAATTTAAAGAGATCCAACCACCTATCGTTGTGAATGAAGCTTCGGGCTATGGCACGGGCCAGCTACCGGATAAGGAAGGTCAGATGTATCATGTTGGTATAGATAATCTTTATCTTATTCCTACCGCTGAGGTACCGGTAACTAATCTTTACCGTGATGTTGTTTTAAGTGAAACGGAATTACCGATTAAGAATGTTGCTTATACACCTTGTTTCAGAAGAGAGGCCGGAAGTTGGGGTGCACATGTTAGAGGACTAAATCGCTTACATCAATTTGACAAAGTAGAGATCGTCCAGATAACCAAACCAGATCTTTCATACGATGCCCACGAAAAAATGACAGCTTATGTTGAATCGCTTTTGGACAAGTTGGAACTTCCCTATCGAAGACTTCTTCTTTGTGGTGGTGATATGGGCTTTAATGCCGCGAAATGTTATGATATGGAAGTATACTCAGCGGCACAACAACGGTGGCTTGAAGTAAGCTCTATAAGTAATTTTGAAACCTTTCAATCAAACCGCTTAAAGCTTCGTTTCAAGACGAAAGAAGGAAAGACTCAGCTTCTTCACACACTAAACGGAAGTGCACTTGCTTTGCCTCGAATTGTAGCTGCTATTTTAGAAAACAATCAATCTCCTCAAGGAATAAAAATACCTAAGGTATTGATTCCCTATACTGGATTTGATTCAATCAATTGACAAAGTTTGATTCGCTTGAATCAGATTTAGTGAAAACAAAATGCTTGGTTGCTGCCTCTAAATTTCTTTTATGAATGAAAGTTTAATCAGACCAGGAAGAAAGGAAGACTTGCCTCAGGTTTTGGAACTGGTAAAAGAGCTGGCCTTATTTGAGCGGGCGCCTGATGAGGTTACCAATACAGTAGCTATGATGGAGCAAGATGGGTTTGGACCTAACCCTGTATACGGAATGTTTGTTGCTGAAAAGGGAAACAGGATCGTAGGCATTTCAATTTATTATTATCGTTATTCAACCTGGAAAGGGAAGCGCTTATACCTTGAAGATATTATTGTAACAGAGGCAGAACGAGGAAGCGGAATTGGGAAAAAACTATTTGAACGTACAATGAAAAAAACGCTGGAAGATAATTGTACTGGAATGACGTGGCAGGTGTTGGATTGGAATACTGCGGCAATTGATTTTTACAGGCGCTTTAATGCTAAGTTAGATTCAGAATGGATAAACTGTAACCTGGAGTCAGACGCCATCAGGAAGCTTGATTTATTTTAAAACTCTACATCAACAATAGAGATCAGCGGAATAACTGTTCCTCCTGTTATCATTGCATAGTCATCGGCGAAATCAATGAGATTACTGTAAGTTTCTATAACTTCTCCACTTTCAAGTTTTATAACAATCCCAACCTCCTCGTGCTCATTATGACTTATCACAACTGCCTTAATTAATTTTCTTATCCTGTCCCTTCGCGCTTCTTCGTCACGCAACACATCATGCTTGGTGAAGTGTTCGGCTTTCATTCCTTCTGGTTCAATTTTCCGCACATTCATAACCCACGAATTTAAATTTCACGTATCTAAAATCTATTATCGCTCCTAATGGAATAGCAGAGCCCCTTTAATAATTACAAGGCCATCTGCAAAATCAAAACTATAATATGTAGGCTAGATGATCAAGATAGCTTATTAAATCTGCTTGAGCAAGACAAGCCTGCTAAATTTCAAGGAGAAGTGTACGGAATGCCACATGCCGGTCCTTAAATTTTCGCTGAAACTCCGCAAGAATTTTAGGCGCGAATACATCAAGATATTGTTGAACATTATCGATGGACGCTGCAAAGTATTGAATGCTGTAGGATACAGTTTCGTCTTCATTATCATGAAGCACCTTATAAATTTTTGAGGAGGTGAACATACCGGTATTCATCGCTGCAGGAATATGCTTCTCTTTCATCCAGGTCAACCACTCCTGCTCAACGCCTTTGTCAATACCTATGGTTTCATTGAATAAAAACATGTCCAAATAATTTATTCTGATCCGAGTGAATAATTTTTAAGGTATGAAAAATCATTGGTCAGTGCACCATTACTTGCAATAGTTGCGCGATGAATAATTTTTTCAGCGTCATTACCCAATAATGAAGGCAACACTTTATCAATCAAATCTCTTCCAAAATCTTCCGAGGCGCTTCTTGGCAACTCGCATGGCAGGTTGTCAACTGCCATGATTGAAATAAACTTATCATCGCTAAATGGCGCTTCTGCCGTTTGGCTAAAGGGATTATAGTCAAAAACGGGATCTTTTACATTTGTTGATTTAATAGTGGCTGGAACTGAACCGTTAATATCACAGCTTATGTCACCAATTACTTTTATTTTAAAGTTTGACGATATCATGTCTTCCTTGCTAAAAAGCACGGGCGCTTGCGGACTCCAGTAAGCGCCATTAATGAGAACGTCTGCAACGGTTGTGAATTTTAAAAAATCACTTTTGTACTGATCTGGATTTCGATGAAACTCTTCCCGGTCAAATGCTTTGCCTTCCTTGTGTATATGATACGCGCTACTATTCAGTTGCACATAAACAGGTTCATCAAAAGTCAGTGTTAAAAAATCATTTGTACTGACTTTTCTTATTCCTATATCTTTCAAAACTTCTTCTGCTCCTTTTCCTACACGCCCGCTTCCGGTGAGAGCAATTTTTATGGGAGGTAATTTGATTTTAGAAAATTCAGTTTTAAGATCACTGTAATCGCGACAGTCCATCGCTCTTCGAAGAGCGTAAAGTTTATAGCGTATGCCATACATCCAGAAACAATTATAAGTCCCAACGATGCCGGCATATCTTCCAAATGCTACTAACCTGTTACCCCTGGTGTCTTCCAGAACTTCATAGTCGATAAGAGTAATGTTCTTTTTAAGAATGGTTTGGAGTAACTGACGATTGTGGGGTTGTTTTTTTATGGTGTGTGAGAAGAATAGATAAATTTTATTTTGAATCAGATTGTTAATGGGAACTTCTTTAATGCCCATGAGAATATCACAATCACCTACCTCGTGAACAATTTTGACGCCCGACTTTTCATATTCAAGATCAGTAAAGCAACGGATACTGCTTCGTTGACAAACAACTTCAACGTACGGAAATTTTTGCATGATCTCCTTTGCCTGATCAGGAGAGAAAGGTACACGTCTGTCGACAGGAATTTTGCCTTCGCGGATAATGCCCAGTTTAATTCTGTTCATGAAGTTTGATCACATTCAAAGGTAATCACTAACCTTAAATGTATAGTGAAATGGTTAAGGGAAGAGCAGACTGGAAAAAACTATTGTTTCTTTTTTCTTTTACCTTTTTTTAAATCGTCATAGTCATTGCGTTCAGCGAGCTTTTTGTCATCTACATTCTTATTCAGGAATTCATTGATCTTTTCAATGTTCATGTTCGACTTGATCTCACCAAACTGGTCAACTGAAATTTCGAGTCCATCGAGGTCTTTATGAACTTTTGGCTTTGCAGCCTTCTTTTCAGTTTTCTTATCTTCTTTTTTTGACATACAAAACTCCGTTTAGAACTTTTGATTCATCACCATACATTTTTAATTAGCCAATGTGACAATTAGCTATCCATTTGGACAAATCATTCGCTAACTAATTAATCAGGCTACTTTTACCTTGATATTATTAAGCGCGTAATCTATCCTGGTTACAACTTCTTCCTTACCCAGAATTTCCATTATCATCATGAGATCGGGACCACCTCCTACTCCTGTAATAGATAGTCTCACGGCTTGCATAATTTTTCCAGGAGCAATGCCCAGTTGTGTAGTAACTTTTTCCAAAGTTCCTTTTGCAACATCAGCGGTTAGCGCTGAGAGTTTGGCAATTTCTTCTCTGAATGAAGATAATACTTTTACTACATCATCATTCCATTTTTTTGAAACAATCGTATTGTCAAAACCAGTGGGCGCTACAAAGAAATATTTACCATGTTGCCAGAAATCATCTGGAAATGTCACACGATCTTTCATGAGGCTGATAATCTTCAATGCTTTTTCATCACTGCATGTGATATTTTCTTTTTCCAGCGAACTGAAAAGAAATTTTGTCAAAACATCGTCAGGCTTTGATCTTAAATATTGTTGATTGAACCATTGCGCTTTTTGAATGTCAAACTTAGCGCCTGCTTTACCAATTCTTTCAATTGAGAATGCACTGATGAGTTCATCGATTGTAAATATTTCCTGAGTCGTTCCAGGATTCCATCCAAGAAATGCAAGAAAATTGATCAACGCATCAGGTAAATATCCGGCCTCGCGAAAACCCGTAGCTTTCTCACCGGTTTTTGGATCAACCCAATCCAAGGGGAAGATCGGAAATCCCATAGTATCTGCGTCGCGCTTGCTGAGTTTACCATTTCCATCGGGCTTCAGTAACAATGGAAGGTGAGCAAACTGAGGCATTTCTTTCTCCCAACCCAGAAACTTGTAAAGCAATACATGCAATGGTGCTGAAGGCAACCACTCTTCACCACGAATAACATGTGAAATTTTCATGAGGTAGTCATCCACCACATTGGCGAGGTGATACGTTGGTAAGCCATCTGATTTCATTAACACTTTATCATCAATCTGGTGAGAGTAAACCATTACCCAACCGCGGATCAAATCATTCAATCTGATTTCTTCTTTCTTAGGAACCTTAAGCCGGATAACGTAGGCAGCACCGGAATCAAGCAAAGTCTTAGTTTCATTTTCACCTAACGTCAATGAATTTCGCATCTGCATTCGAGTGACACTGTTGTATTGCTGATTATCTACACCAGCGGATTTCAAACGTTGACGCATTTCCTCCAGTTCTTGCTCAGTGTCAAAGGCGTAATATGCCAGGCCTTGATCGATAAGTTGCTGAGCGTACTTTTTATAGATCGATGTACGTTCCGACTGCCTGTATGGAGCGTGAGGACCACCAACACCCACACCTTCGTCAATTTTTATTCCCACCCATTCAAGCGATTTCAGAATGTAATCTTCAGCTCCCGGAACGTACCGGGTTTGATCGGTATCTTCAATACGCAAAATCATAGTGCCCTTAGTCTGGCGGGCAAGTAAATAATTATACAATGCAGTTCGCACACCACCGATGTGTAAGGCACCTGTTGGACTTGGGGCAAATCGCACTCGAACTTCTTTCATAATTTTTCTAAAGGCCTAACCGGTTTTTGAGAAGCTGACCTTTGTGCAAAGGTAAAATTTGATTTATAAAAACAGCTTTCTTGCACCTAATAAATAAACAATGAAACTTTAGAATTTCAACTTCCTTTAACTCCTTTCAGCTATTTTTAACTGAATTCCAACTTTAATCCAACCCCAATGCAAGTCATTCGCCGCATGTGCTACTTGTTGTCAAAGCCCAGGACCTTCAAATTCATTAATCACTATTAGTCTAACTAAAAAATAGTACGGATGTTGTAATTTTTTGATTTCTTGATTCCGATGGCTCTCCCATATCTATTGGTCAGCATAGGGTCGGGCTTCAACTGCCAAAGAATATCCATTTTTTGAGTCAAAAATATTTCCCTAAAACATTTGCAAAAAAAAATCAGGCATGTAACTTTAACTCACTCGCTGATTACTCCCACCAACAGAGCCCACTTTAACTGTAGCCAGTGAGGTAAAAGTTAACGTTGAGTTATCAATATATTATTAATGCTTCCAGACTGGAACCAGGTTGACCTATTTTTATGTAACCTCAGATAGGTCAAGTTCAAGTTTTGTAAAAAACTTTTTACCAAATGTTTAGTTTCTTGGGTTTTGATTTAAAAGAACAGTTGGTTATGAAATTTTAAATACTCGGGCATAAATGACAAAAATATCCCTCTTAATCTGGCAACACGCCATCTATGGTGGTTGCATTGGTTCGGTTCAATCCTCCAAATATTAGGGCCTGCGTTCATAAAAAATATGGGCGACTAAGACTCGAAACCAATTCAATAACAGAACCCCCTTAGAAATAATTAGCTAAACTCTTTAATCTACTTAATCTTATCAAAAAAGTAAACCCCTTTATCTATGAATCTAAAAAAACTTCCAAATCAAATTATTTGGTTTGTACTGCTTTCAATGAGTCTTGTTTTTTCAAATTGTAGCGACCCCGAATTTACCGTAAAGTCGGAGGTAAATCCGGAGTTAGAATTGAATTCAAACTTAAGGTCAAAACTTCCCAAGCACATATTGGACAGTACCCGTCTTGCAGAAAGCCTGGTTGAAGAAAGTAGGTCTTCTATTGATAACAGCGACCTTGAGACTGATAAATCTCAATTAAATGCAATGTCTACATTGGTTAACTATGCATTGCAGGCAACCGTCACTGCTGAGTCCACATATCCTGGTTATTCTGTTCTAAAAATAAAAGACGGAAGTAGGAACACGACCGTAGGCCCCTCTTATAGTTGGGCTAATAACTTCCCTGCAGGTGGTAAATTACCAGAGAGCGTATTTCTGAAATTCAATAGCACTAAAACTCTAAATCGGATAGACATCTACACCAGTTCTGGTTATCCGCTAAAAAATTATACCATCTTATATCGGGCAATACCTAATGGCATTTGGCTCAACTTGTTATCTGTAACCGGAAACACTGCTGTCTACCGCACTCATTCTTTTGCAGATATTTATGCCATTGAAGTGCAAGTTAGGTGCGAACTTGGTCCCAGTAATCAAAGCATTTATGGTAGGTTAAATGAAGTTGAATTGTATGGACCCTCCGAGCCAACCCTGCCCCCGATAACTGTTCAGAATGGAATGCTTGTCTTCGCTTCATCAGCTGCTGTGGAGCAAGCAATGGACTATCTGGAATACAAGTACGATCAATATAGTGATGCTTTTGCGTCACAGTATACAAGCTTGACAGATGACCAATTGGCGGATATCGAGGAGTCAACCGGGTTCAATGATGAGCAACCATTCATTGCTTTTGAGAATCAATATGGTATATCTTCCTTAAGAGCGCAGATTACAGCAGCAGAAGATCTTTGGCTGGCGACAACCGCCGGAGACGAAACCGCTGGTACTGATCCGGATGATACTTATATGGATGAAGTTGAGCTTAGGGCCTTGGTAAATGCGAATGGAGAAATCAAAGTTGGTTCAACGTACTATGTTTTTCTGAGCGATGGCTCGTACTACACTTATACAGGTGGCCAGCTTCCTGTTGCTTACCTCAAAAGCTTGAACTCTGACCAGGCACTGCCTTCCAATATAAAATTTGTGGATAACAGCTATAACAATTCTGTCAGCGCCATTATACCATTACCCGATTGCAGATTAGTAGCCAAGAACAAAGATAAAAAAGCAAATGGCAACTGGAGATATAAGTGGAAAGTAAAAGCATCCAATGGACCTTTCTACGCCTCAGGCAGAGCAAAAGCAGTCACAAAATCTTATAGAAAGAAATATGGTCATTGGCAGAAACGCAAGGCAACTATAGGGGCCTGGGTACACGGAAACATTGTTGCTGCCGTGGATTGTTCAACAACGGCAGCAATTGAAGCAGACCCAGTTCAAAAAAGAAGAAGAAAAGTCAAATCTAAAGTTTCTTACACTAATGGTAAAGTGATTAGGAATATAGTGATCGGGGAGTTTTGGCATAGCAAAGTACCTGATCACATCCAGTATCTGACTTGGTAGCTACTTTACTTAAGCAAGGTTGGCCGGTGCGTCAGCCTTGCTTAACATTAAGGAATTCTTAATCTAATCTAAGTGCATGAACAAGACACAATTTCTTTTATCTGTCCTTTTTATAACCAGCCATTACCTGTTTGGGCAATCAAATGTGTTTATGGGCGTTGAAGCTTTTTTAACTAATGACTTATACGAAATCCATGATGACGGTAATAACCTCACCACGGTTCCTTTACGGAGTATTGCTGGTGGGGCAACTCTCCGGAAGGAATTAGGGCGAAATACTTTTATAGAAGGAGGGATCATACTCAAAACTTATTGGGATGGATTTGATTATCGTAACAGTGGGATTTACGGCAGTAGCGATGCATTTTATTCTATTCTAATTCCTTGCAGGTTTGGATACAAATTCCGCTTAGCACAGGGATTTTCAGTTGTGCTTGGTATAGCAGCAATATTGGGCATTAATACAGACTACTATATAGCCTCCGGTAGCGTACAAGGTGGCATACGTCGATCAGATGGATCAATCATGACATTCAATTACGAAGAGAATGGTAATGTAAACCGTTTCTTTCCGCTGATTGAACCCCGGCTCGCTATTGAGAAAATGTTTGGCAGGCATTTCATTGCATCGCTTCATTACGGTCGGAGTTATGGATTTTTGAAAGTAGTTCAGCTTGATGTCGAGTATGTTATTGATAATTCAACAGATGGAACCGCAAAGGTTATAAGTTACGGTGAGTACAAGAGTATAGGTATCAATGTCGCTTATCGTATTAGCAAGAACCATGAGAGTCAAAGCAAGTAAGGTGTACGTAATCGTTTTCTTCCTGCTCTTTTCTTCAGCCATTAAAGTGTCAGCACAGACTTACTTTGGCCTGTCCGTTAACTATGGAAATATGATTCGTACATCACCGCATACTTCCGGTATTAAACAGTTTCCGTCTGTGTCGGGAAATTTCGTGCTGGATTTTCGACAAGACATCAGCCAAAAATACAGCATCCAGGGCGGAGCAGGTATTGGTCTTCTGGGCTACAATCTTAGAATCAAAACAATGGATACTCTGACCCACAGCGATATTTTCTTGTTCCCGGAATACTCTACATTTTATGGCCAGCTCCACCTCTTGCTTGGTAGAGAAGTAATTCTTAACGAAAGACCTGTTACCATTGGTATTGGCGGAGGTGTCACTTATTATTACTCATTCTTCCCAACTACAACGTATGGAATATCCAACCAATATGACGAAGTATTTTCTGCTGTGATGACTGTAAGAAGCAACGATTTTGCCGGCTATGCAAAAGTCTCCATTCAAAAAAAGTACAAGTCAATTTTGAATTTTAAGTTCGAATATAAATACCATTTTACACCCACGCTTACAGGCAGCTATGAATTTTATCACACAAAAACGCCCACAACCGGTAGCATCACAATGTATCAGCGGGAACTCAGCTTAGTAGTCCTGCTTAATGTGTCAAGATAAATATTTGTTGTAGATCATACTTTTACCTGGTAATGCCACAGCCACTTCTTTTAATTGCTTTACACCTGATCGCCTGATACTTTGTATTTAAGTGGAAACTTTGTATTTGGGAAAACGGTTGTCGTTAAAAACAAATCTATTACTTTCTTTCTCGGTGGAGGAGTAGCAACATATCTCGGCCTGTTTGGGTCTTCTGCGAAAAGTGATAATAGCGTGTGGGATGGTAATTCTTTTGAAAAAGTATTTGAGTATGAAATGATGTTATCCGACAATAAAGTCAAAGGATTTACAGACGCTGCAATTCAACTGAATCTCAACTATTGGAATTCATTAGGTTTTCGTTACCGTCAACACTTCAGTCCGGGATTAACTGGGACTTATCACTACTACCATACTCCCAAATCTATCCAGGGGAGATTTGTCCTTGACTCAGATGAGTTTGAGTATCTATTACCTGGTAAAGATTAGCAGACTTTAGCTGTCAATACACTCATTCCTTCAAAATCATTATAAAGCAACGGGATCATTTTAAAAAATTTCCTTCAAATCCAAATGAGCTTTTTACCTTTACACCCGCTAAATGAAAAGTTCAATGACCGAGGAAAAGAGCTTAAACTTTCTTGAAGAAATCATCGAAAACGACCTTGAAAAAGGCAAGTACAAAAGTATCGCTACCAGGTTCCCTCCGGAACCGAATGGCTATCTCCATATGGGACATGCCAAAAGCATTTGCCTGAACTTTGGCCTCGCCTTAAAATATGGAGGCAAAACCAATTTGCGATTTGATGACACGAATCCCGTTACGGAAGAAACTGAATACGTTGAGAGTATTAAAAATGACATTAAATGGCTTGGATTCAATTGGGCACAGGAACTTTATGCTTCTGATTACTTTGAGCAATTATATTTATTTGCCGTTGACCTCATCAAAAAAAATTTAGCTTATGTAGATGACAGCACAAGTGAAGCGATAGCAGAACAAAAAGGAACGCCTACGCAACCAGGGAAAGACAGCCCTTATAGAAATCGCAGTATTGAAGAAAATCTCAAATTATTAGCTGAGATGAAGGCCGGCAAATACAGGGATGGAGAGAAAGTACTGCGTGCAAAAGTTGATATGGGCCATCCTAACATGCACATGCGTGATCCGATCATTTACCGTATCAAACATGCACATCATCACCGGACAGGAGATACCTGGTGTATATATCCAATGTATGACTTTGCTCACGGTCAAAGCGACGCGATAGAGAATATAACGCATAGTATATGCACTTTAGAATTTATTCCTCACAGACCGTTGTATGATTGGTTCATTGAAAAATTAAATATTTATCCATCCAAACAATACGAGTTTGCCCGCTTGAACATGACGTATACCATCATGAGCAAACGTAAGCTTCTTCAACTGGTAAATGAAGGACACGTAAAAGGATGGGATGACCCGCGCATGCCAACAATTAGTGGAATGCGCAGGCGGGGATATACTCCCAAAAGTATTCGTGATTTTTGCGACCGCATAGGTATAGCTAAGCGTGATAATCTGATCGATGTAGGACTGCTTGAGTTTTGCGTTCGTGAGGATCTGAATAAAATTTCTTTACGAAGAATGGTTGTGTTTGATCCGCTTAAAATCGTGATCACAAATTACCCCGAAGGCAAATCGGAGATACTTTTGAGTGAAGATAATCCTGAAGATTTAAATGCAGGAACACGGGAAATATCATTTAGCCGGGAACTGTACATTGAGCAGGAGGATTTTATTGAAGTTCCTCCTAAAAAATATTTCAGGTTATCTCCGGGTCAGGTGGTAAGATTAAAGAGTGCATACATAATCCGGTGCGATGACGTTGTGAAGGATAATGAAGGCAAAGTTAAAGAGCTTCGTTGTTCTTATATCCCGGAGAGCAGAAGCGGCTCCGATACATCCGGCATTAATGTTAAGGGAACGATTCATTGGGTTAGTATTCCGCACGCTGTGCCAATTGAAGTTCGGCTTTATGACAGACTTTTTAAAGTTGAAAATCTTGATGGAGCGGAAGGAGATTTTAAAGATCATTTAAACCCTGATTCATTACAGGTACAGAATGTTTTTGGTGAAGCAGCTATACGCGAATCGAAAGCAGAAGATCGTTACCAGTTTCTACGAAAGGGCTATTTTACGTTGGATCAGGATTCAACTAAATCGAACTTAGTATTTAACAGGACCGTAACCTTAAGAGATGTTTGGGCTAAAGAAGGGAAAAAGTAAACAGATGCTTAGAAGATATTAGCAACTAATTTTTCATTGCAATACAAGAGATTTCAACATTGACATCTTTGGGGAGCCGGCTAACTTCAACCGTTTCGCGAGCCGGAGGTGCTTCAACAAAATACTTTCCATAGACCTCATTCACCCTGGGGAAATTATTCATGTCTTTGAGGAAGATGGTGCATTTCACAACGTTTGCGAATGTGAGGCTGTCGGCTTTTAAAATTGCTTCCAGATTCGTCATGACCTGCGTTATCTCTTCGGCAATATTTTCAGTAATAAGTTTTCCGGAAGATTGCTGAATGGCAATTTGTCCTGAAACAAATAACAGGTTACCCACTTTGATCGCCTGGCTGTAAGGGCCTATTGGCTCAGGGGCTAATGGAGAATAGATTACTGTTTTATCCATATCAATTATTCTACAGTTACAGATTTAGCCAGGTTTCTGGGTTGATCGACGTTACATCCACGCATTACTGCAATGTGATAGGACAGAAGCTGCAATGGAATAACGGAAACCATAGGCATAAGCGCCTCATGAACAGGGGGCACTTCAATTGAAAATTCTGACATCTTTGGAATCAAATCATCGCCTTCGGTAACAACGGCAATTACTCTTCCTTTTCTTGCCTTAACTTCCTGAATGTTGGAAACGATTTTTTCATAAGAGCTGTCCTTCGTGGCTATAAAAGCTACCGGCATTTCCTGGTCGATCAAAGCAATTGGTCCATGCTTCATTTCTGCTGCCGGATAACCTTCAGCATGTATGTAAGAAATTTCCTTCAGCTTCAATGCGCCTTCGAGAGCAACAGGAAAATTATAACCACGGCCAAGGTAAAGGAAGTTAGATGCATCTTTGAATTCCTCAGCGATAGCCATTATTTGATCATTCATTTCAAGGACCTTCTCAACTTTTCCCGGAATGTTTTCCAGCTCAACTAAAATCTCATGAAACGTATTTTCCTTGATGGTACCTTTTCTTTCAGCAATCATAAAACAAATCATGCTGAGTACGGTAAGCTGCGCGGTGAATGCTTTTGTACTAGCCACACCGATCTCCGGGCCTGCGTGAGTATACGATCCAGCATGAGTAGCTCTGGGAATAGATGAACCCACTACATTACAAACTCCTATTATAATTGCACCTCTTGATTTGGCCAATTCAATTGCTGCAAGTGTATCAGCCGTTTCACCGGATTGAGAGATAGCGATTACAACATCACCCTCCCGAATCACAGGGTTTCGGTAACGAAACTCGGAAGCATACTCAACCTCTACGGGAATACGACAATACTCCTCAATCATATACTCGGCTACAAGTCCGGCGTGCCAGGATGTGCCACAGGCAATGATGATAATTCTGTCAGCATTCACCAGTTTGTTGATGTATTCCCGAAGTCCACCCAACACCAGCCTTCCAGAGGTAGAATCTAATCTTCCCCGCAGGCAATCTCTGATTGACTTTGGCTGCTCAAAAATTTCCTTAAGCATGAAATGATCAAAGCCACCTTTTTCAATCGCCTCAAGATCCATTTCCAGTTTGTGGATGTAAGGTGTCATTGGAACATCTTCAATGGTTTTGATGCTTAGCTTGCCATTATTGATAACAGCAATTTCCTGGTCGTTCAGGTAAATCACATCATTTGTATACTCTATGATAGGTGTTGCATCGGAAGCCATAAAGTATTCATCTTTTCCAACACCAATAACGAGGGGACTTCCTTTACGCGCTGCGATAAGCTGATGAGGATCTTCTAATGAGAGGATAACAATAGCATACGCACCAACAACATTATTCAAAGCCAATCGCACGGCTTCGTCTAAAGTGCAATTATTGTTCTCCTGTATATCTTCAATGAAATGAATGAGTACTTCAGTGTCAGTATCGCTAAAAAACTTATGCCCTTTATTTTGCAATTCTTTTTTCAGCGATGAATAATTTTCAATAATACCATTGTGAATAATGGCAAGTTTTTGAGAATGGGAAAAATGAGGATGGGCATTAACGTCATTAGGCTCTCCGTGGGTGGCCCATCGGGTGTGGCCTATGCCGATGTTGCTTTTAAGATTCTTTCCTTTCAGGAATTCCTCCAGGTCAGAAACTTTACCTTTCTTCTTGTAGATATTTAACCCTCCATCCAATAAAGCAATTCCTGAACTGTCATAACCGCGATACTCGAGACGTTTAAGCCCCTTTATTATTATTTTGTGGGCCTCGCGATGCCCCACGTAAGCTACAATTCCACACATAGAGGTTTTTTATTGATTAGAATCTAAAGTAGGACGAGTATAATAAATTCGCAACTTAACGGCGTTCTTATCAAATGCTACGCTGTTTACAGATTTTCCTATCGTTGGTGATGTTGGGAACAACGCGACCGTTGAAAACAACGGACCATTATTTTTCCGATTCTTATAAAGCTCCTGAAGAAAAAGCGTTAAAAAGCCACTATACTTTTTATCAGTTGATGAATAGGGTAAAGTAAGATTCGCCCTACGGCTATCATCCAATATGGTATAGGAACCTGTACCGGAAGCGCGTGATCCTACTGTAAAATTATATTTTGCAATATCAATGGCATCTTGAACGGTTGTGTCTGCTTTAAACAAATTCTCCTCATTCAAGATTCTCAGAATTAAATTAGTGGGAGGAGGTTGATTGGGCGGCGGTTCTACAACATTACCAAGAACAATTTCTGCTGAATTTATTATCATGGAAGGCACCGTGTCCGCCAGTTCAAAAAATTTGGAAAAATCAATTTTGGTAAGTAGTGATGTTCCATTTTGAATATACCCTTGTGAGGCATCAAAATCTGTATAATGTTCTGTAATTGCCGCAAGCTCAGTACCCGAACGATCACCTTCTATATGATTGAAGCTTGTGAATTGTGAAAAACCAAGCACAATGCTGTCGCGCTTATTAATATGAAAGTGAATTACAACCTTTGATCTTGCGCTTGAAGGATTAAATGAAACGATTTTATCACCTTGGGTTGGAGTTATCGCGAGGCCTTTTATGACCTTTCTGAATTGATCATAAAAATAAGTTGAACTGGAATCCCTTGGTATAGCCAGTACTTCCTGAAATACCCTCATACCAAATTCATCATTAAGTTTGAACCTTGTGAGCGTATCACTGCTTTTCTCTGCCAGTTCCTTAAAAATTGCTGGATCTACAATAAAGGTTTTAGAACCTATTTGGGTTGGTTTAACTGGAATGGTACTACCGCTATAGTAGGGTGTTAATGAGGTGACCCGGGTCAATGTATCATCCAATTCAAATACAGCAATCTCTTGCGCAGTAGTTGCTCCTGAGCCATATAGATAGTTTACATCAAAGCTAAGCTGGAGACTGATTGAGTCGTAAATGGCAAAATTGAGGGAATCGGGAAATGCACCAATCTTTGAAAATTGCGTGTAAGCAGATGCTGATACAGGACCAAACTGATCGTCGTGATACTTGCCTACCAGAAAACGCTTTAACGTTTCAGTATAGAAATTTGAAGTTACAACTGAGTCGTGCAAATAAACGCTACTGGAGAGGGGTATCTCCGCATAGTAAACACTCAATCGTTGATCAGCTTTAAATCCCAGGAAGGTAGTCTCCTCTTCGCACGACAAAAAAAACAGGGCAACTGCCATCATCAGTTGCCCTATTCGCTTAACCCATAAGTTCATTATATAAGTTGTAGTAGGATTCTGTGTAGTTTTCGTCTTTGTCGATGGTTTCAACTTTCTTTTCTTTGATCTTCTTGAAGAGGCCTTCGAGTTTTTTATTTTCGCCGGCCACAATCACTGCATCAGAAAATTCCATTCCTAATTTTATCAGACCTTCATAATCTGCAGTTTTTAGATTGCCGAGCATTTTATCTTCAATATCAATCATCTTCACTTTGCTAAGCAGGTCGCTGCCAAATTTGTGTGAAAAGGTATTGTTGTAAATCGTAAATACGGTCTTCGTATTCTTAAACAGGGGATCATTTTTGTATGTAGTTTTTAAATACAACGGAATGAAACTTGTGATCCAGTCGTTACAATGAACTACATCAGGAGACCATCCAAGTTTTCGTACGGTTTCAATTACACCTTTGCAGAAGAAAATTGCACGTTCATCATTATCTTCATAGAATCGGTTTTCTTTATCGTGAAAAACTGACTTACGATGGAAGTAATCCTCATTGTCAATAAAGTAAACCTGGAGCTTGGCGTTTGGTATAGACGCCACTTTAATGATCAAAGGCTTTTCTTCATCACCTACTGCAATGTTAATCCCTGAAAGCCTTACTACTTCATGCAACCTGTTCTTACGCTCATTGATAATACCAAATCTAGGTACCAGTATTCTGATCTCCATACCTTTTTCCTGCATCGCCTGAGGAAGCTTGCGGACAAATTCTGCTACTTCAGAGGTTTGGAGGAAAGGGTTGATCTCGCTGGCTACATAAAGAATTCGGAGTTTTGACATATATAATTGGATTTAATTACAACGGAAAAAATTGAGCCACAAAAATACAAAAATTTACCCCCCTATTCAACTAATTTTCATTTTAAACTATATCTTTGCGACCTTTTGTCAATGGCCTAAAATGGAGGTTTTCAGCGAAATAAGCCCATTAAAAGCAGTTTTAAAGCAGGCCAGGATAAAAGGTAAATCACTGGGACTGGTACCTACAATGGGTGCTTTACACAAAGGGCATCTTTCCCTTCTCGAAGCCTCTCAAAAAGAAAATGACCTCACTATATGCTCCATTTACGTTAATCCGGCACAATTCAACAATCCCAAGGATCTGCTCAAGTACCCCAGAACTATAGAAAAGGATTCTGAAATGCTTAAAAAAGTTGGATGTGATCTGCTTTTTACGCCAACAAATAATGAAATGTACCCTGATGCCCCATTAATCAAGTTTGATTTTGGTCATCTCGATAAGGTTATGGAAGGCCATTTCCGGCCTGGTCACTTTAGCGGGGTTGCTTTGGTAGTAGCTAAATTCTTCAACATTGTAGCCCCGGACAGGGTTTACTTTGGTCAAAAGGACTGGCAGCAATTCACCATCATCAGGCGAATGGTTGAGGAATTAAAGTTTGACCTGGAATTGAAGAGTATAAGTACTACCAGGGAAACAGACGGATTAGCATTGTCATCAAGGAATCAGCGATTAAATGCTAAGCAGCGTGAACAGGCTGTGATTCTTTTTAAAGCATTGGATTTTGCCAAAAAAGAATTAGTTGTGAAGAAAAAAGATTTTTTAGAGGTGAAGAAGTCTATCGAAAATATGTTCACTGAAGCGCAAGATGTAAGATTGGAGTATTTTGAGTTGGCGGATAGTATAAACTTAAAACCAATCATAAGTGTTGAACAGGCTGATCAACCCATTTTGTGTATTGCAGCATACATCGGAGAAGTGAGGTTAATTGATAACATGTTCATCCGGTAGTGCTGTGATTTGTGAGACGGAAAAATTTACATGAAATTTGAACCTTAAATTTTCAAATCATTGAAGATAGAAGTTTTAAAGTCTAAGATTCACCGGGTAAAAATTACGCAAGCAGAGTTGCATTACGTGGGCAGTATTGCCATTGATGAAGATTTAATGGATGCTTCAAATATCATAGAGGGTGAGCGTGTGCAGATTGTAAACGTCAATAACGGTGAGCGGCTTGATACATATGTTATAAAAGGTGAGCGAGGATCGGGAACAGTTTGCCTTAACGGACCCGCTGCACGAAGAGCGCAGGTAGGAGATGTAGTTATCATTTTTTCCTATGCGTGGATGAAGTTTGAGAAAGCAAAAAAATTCAAACCCACCGTTATTTTTCCTGATCCTGATAATAAGTTAGTGTGATGAAGGCTCGAAAAACTTTGAACTGATTCACGCATGTCATCACGCTTCAGGGTTGTCCTCCAATACGTCATAATCTTAGCGATAACGATCTTACTTGTTTGGTTTTCCCTTCGGGGCCTAACGGTAGGTCAGGGAGAGAATAAACTTGATTACATTTTACAGACCTGGAAAATCGCTGACAAAGGATGGCTTATGCTAATGTTTGTCTTTGCGATATTAAGCCACATCGTTCGCGCTATTCGATGGAAAATGTTGCTCGTACCTACAGGCAACTATGTTAAGACTTCACATAGTTTTCTCTCGCTGATGGTTGGCTACCTGGTCAATCTTGTAATCCCCAGAGGTGGAGAAGTATCGCGCTGTTATAATTTATACAAGCTTGGTAAAGTGCCTGCTGATGTTTCTTTTGGAACCGTAGTTGTTGAAAGAGTTGTTGATCTCATTTGTTTGGCATTACTTATTATTCTTGCTTTTTTACTTGAATCAAAAAAACTGCTGGCCTTTGTAGAAACTCTTCCGATTCAACTTTCTGGATCAACATCCAAACTTGTACCGATTCTTTACCTGGCTGCAACAGGCTTTGTAATCTTAGTTGTTGGTTATTTATTAATTAAAAGGAACAGAAAAATTAAAGAAACTTTACAGAAAATTTGGGATGGAATAAGGAAGGGACTGTTGTCAATATTTCAGTTGGAGCGGAAAGGTTTGTTCATATTCTATTCTCTCTTTATCTGGTTCCTTTATTTTTTTATGAGTTATTGTGTTATAAAAGCATTTCCGGTTACGAATCACTTAGGATTTAGTGCAGTAATCAGTCTGTTTGGGATCGGGTCAATCGCAATGGCCGCGCCGCTTCCGGGTGGTACAGGTTCATATCATGTACTCGTCCCGCAGGGCCTGGCTTTTTTATATAATATACAACTTAAAGATGCTGTGGCGCTCACCTTTATCTTTCACGGCTGGCAAACTTTTATAATGATTCTGGCGGGTTCAGTTTCTCTGGTTGTAACTTCTCTTCTTATTCGAAAGCATTAGTATTATCCTTTTTTATTTTTGCTAAATTCACGAGGGAAAATCAGTTAATCATGCCTTTTTGACAGAGAAGGAATTTTGGCGTAAACCTTGATATAAAAAATCAAACAATTAAAAGTATATAAGTCTATGATGAGTGGTGCTTTAGTAATAACAGTAATCTTCATGGTGATTGGTATGATCGTTAGTGCAAGATTGAAGGGGAAGTTCAGCAGGTATTCAAAAATTCATCTCACAAGAGATTTGACCGGCGCTGAAATCGCAAGGTTAATGCTTGCTGATAATGGAATTCATGATGTTCAGGTTATTAGTGTGCCCGGTCAACTGACAGATCACTATAACCCTGCGAATAAAACAGTAAACTTAAGTGAAGGGGTCTATAACGGACGTAATGCCGCTGCTGCTGCTGTTTCATCACATGAATGTGGCCACGCCGTTCAACATGCTACCGCCTATAGTATGCTTAAGTTTCGATCAGCGATGGTTCCAATGCAAAACATAAGCGCTAAGATCATGAATATTATTTTTATCATGATGATGTTTGGTGCATTTGCTGTGAAAGGATTATTTTCTTTTGATACAGCTTTGCTTGTAATTATTGCGTGTTACGGCGTATTTGCTTTGTTTGCTTTGATAACATTGCCCGTAGAGTTTGATGCAAGTAAAAGAGCGTTAGCGTGGATTGAAAGTAGAGGAATAGTAAATCGTCAAGAACATGAAATGGCAAAAGATGCGCTTAAGTGGGCAGCTATGACATATGTAGTTGCAGCTATTGGTGCCCTGGCGACACTTCTATATTATGTTATGATCTTCATGGGTAATCGTGACAGGTAAACAAATGAAACTGTTACCCAATGTCGTTTAGTTAAGCTTCCATAATCTCCTCTCCTTTGGAGAGGTTGGGTGAGGCCAATTAAGAATAAAGCTTAACTAAACGACATTGAACCATAATCGATAATTAAAAGGCTTGAGACTACTCAGGCCTTTTCTGTTTATACAAATCCGTTTGTGCTATATTGGTGTGCCTAAACGAAAATTTAAATGTCATGAATTTTCAATTAACTGAAGAGCATCTGGCAGTTCAACAAGCCGCGCGAGACTTTGCACGAAGTGAATTATTACCTGGGGTAATTGAACGCGACACGCATCAAAAATTTCCTGCTGAGCAAGTTAAAAAAATGGCAGAACTTGGTTTCATGGGAATGATGGTAGATCCGAAGTACAATGGTGGTGGACTGGATACAATTTCATATGTGTTGGCAATGGAAGAGATTTCAAAAGTTGATGCCTCTGCCTCTGTCTGCATGTCGGTTAATAATTCATTAGTCTGCTGGGGATTGGAAAAATTTGGCTCGGAAGAGCAGAAGGAAAAGTATTTGAAACCTTTGGCCAAAGGTGAAGTAATCGGCGCGTTCTGTCTTTCTGAGCCCGAGGCAGGATCTGATGCAACGAGCCAACGAACTATGGCAGAAGATAAAGGGGATTACTATCTTTTGAACGGAACCAAAAATTGGATTACAAATGGCGGCAGCGCAAGTGTTTATCTTGTAATTGCCCAGACACATCCAGAAAAAAAACACAAGGGAATTAATGCATTAATTGTTGAAAGAGGAATGCCCGGATTTGTTGTTGGAAAAAAAGAAGATAAGATGGGCATTCGAGGATCAGATACCCATTCGTTAATGTTTACGGATGTAAAAATTCCAAAATCAAATCGGATAGGAGAGGAAGGATTCGGATTCACCTTCGCTATGTCAACACTTAATGGTGGAAGAATAGGAATTGCTGCTCAGGCGTTGGGAATTGCGTCAGGCGCTTACGAATTATCATTAAAATATTCCAAAGAACGCAAAGCGTTTGGAAAAGCGCTGGCAGAACACCAGGCCATTCAGTTTAAACTTGCTGAAATGGCTACGCAAATTGACGCCGCACGATTATTAGTATGGCAAGCTGCTCATTTGAAAGATCAGAATAAAGATTTTGTTAAAGCGGCCGCCATGGCCAAATTGTTTGCTTCACAAATAGCCCAGGAGGTAACAACCGAAGCCGTTCAAATTCACGGTGGTTATGGATATGTAAAAGAATATCATGTAGAGCGAATGATGCGCGATGCAAAGATCACCCAGATTTATGAAGGCACAACAGAGATACAGAAGATGGTAATTTCAAGAGAGCTTTTGCGGTAGTGGTAATGGTTGTCTGTTTAATGGTTATGAATTTAGCACGGAGATCCTTAAGGAGGTCCCTGGAAATCACAAAGAAATACCTCTGATTTAAATTGCCTTATCGTTGAAACCGAATTGTTATGCCTAATGTTTGGAGGCTTAATCATATGATAGAAAGAGAAATTTTTAGAATTATTAAAGGAATTGTTCTTAATGAAGAAGAAGAACTTGCACAAATTGATAAAGGGATATTTTTTGCACCCGAATTATCATTAGCTTATCAAATTGGTAAAGCAATTTATAAGGATAGAGAAAAAATTTTTAATCTGCCGGGAAATAGAATTCAATGGGCGAGAGAATTGAATTTGGATAATGGTGGCCCAAGTGATATTGTGTTTGAAATAGAACATGAATCAGGGGATTCAACTTACTATGTTATAGAGATCAAACTTCGAGATACTATTGACTCTTATCAAAGGGATATTAATAAATTGAAATTGCTCGACTTTAAACACAATAAATTATTTTGTGCCCTGATTGATACGTTTGATAAAGAAAATGATCTTCGAATCAAAAGATTCGAAGACGATAATTTTGGTGGATTAAATCGAGTAGATGATTTCGTGATCTTTAAGACAAAACAGGATTGGTATAAGAAAGATGTCTATTGCGTTCTTGGATTATGGACTATAAAAGCAGAAGAAGGAATGGTATGATGCTGAAATTTATAAATAAGCCTTGGCAAAGAATAAAAATACAGTGGGCGTAACACTAGTTTTTAGCAATTGCAGACTGATGATGAAATATTGAGTGCAGCTCTTTTAAACCCCACACATTTTTATTTTTAACGGCGCTGGTTTTGCATCGGTGGACAGTTAAGCACTCTCAAGACCTGCAACTCCAATAACCCATACCGTTTTGTTGAGGATCGATTAACTGTTAACTATTAACGCTCTTTCGTCACACTCTGATTCCACTCGTAAATTTTTTCTGATACCTCAATAAGAAGATCAGGATTTTTTTCCAACGCATTTCCAATCACGATGGTATCCGCTCCTGCCTCCAATGCGCCTATTGCTTTTTGATATGTGTTAAGACCACCACCAATAATAAGCGGAACCTTCACGGCTTTTCGCACTGCATTTATCATTTTAGGATGAATAGGATTTTCCGCGCCGCTTCCTGCATCCATGTATATGGCTTGCAGACCCAACATCTCTCCGGCCATGGCTGTGCATGCAGCTAATGAATACTTATCATCGGGAATAGGTGTGGTATTACTGATGTAGGCCACAGAGGTGATGCGACCCGAGTTTACAAGCATATACCCTGTTGGAATAACTTCTAATCGGGTGTTTCGGATTATGGGTGCAGATACAACGTGTTGTCCAATGAGCAACTCTGGATTTCTTCCGGAAATGAGTGACAAAAAAAGAAGGCCATCTGCATTGGGTTCAATCTGCATAGCATTACCGGGGAAAAGAACTACCGGAATAGTTACGTTATCCTTTATTCTTTTTACTACTTCGGATAGATTTGTTGTTGTTACAAGACTTCCACCAACAAAGAAAAAATCTACACAATTTTCATTGGCAAGATTAATAAGATGTTGAAGCTGGCTGCTGTCTGAAACGTTATCAGGATCAATTAATATGGCAATTGATTTCTTGCCTTCCTTCTGGCGAAGGCGAAGTGTCTCGAGAATTCTCATTTAGTTTCATTTTTCTTTTCGGCTTGTGATGCCAGGTACTCCATTAGCTTTTCTTTAGCTATTGCGAGTAAGAAACCAGCGGCTTGCGATGCCAACATGGTTCCAACACTTGAAAGCATCTCCGAAATTTTTGATTCTTCTCTATCTTCTTCAACAGTAGGTTCAGCTACCAGGGATGCTGATTTTCTTTTTTTTGCTTTTGACCGTTTACCAGGGGATATAAAACTTTTTACGATCCAGTAACTTAAGGCCAAAGCTCCGCCAATAACAACGGTATTAATGATCATTTTTTCTGTCCGATCAGAAAGTTGTCTGACTTCCTCTTCCAGCGCTTTGCGTTGTTGAAGTGATTTTTTAATCAATTCACTTTTCGGACTATTACTCTCTAATAATTCCATGACTATTTATTTTTTTTTTTGCATTACATCTATAAGAATTTTCTCAAACTTGGTGGTAATCGCATCTTTGAATACGACCAAAAGAACGGTAATCAATAAGTAAAAACCTCCTACAATTACAAAGCCTATTGAAGTTCCTAATTTTTCGCCAATCGCATAGGCTGTAGCAAAACTCCCTAAAAGAAGGAAGAATACTACCGTGAAAGCAATCAACAGGCCCAGTAATAACTTTGAACCCAGTCGAACGCCCTCTTCTTTTGCTTCAACTTTTAACAGTTCGACCCGGGTTTCAAAATATCCCGCGAGATGTTCAATCAGGCCGTCCAATTTTAAAAAATTAAGTAAACGCTCCTTCAGCATAATTTCTGTCTCTTAATGCAATATAAGAATTTTGGAAAGCAAGAAATGAATTTAGTTGACTTATGTCAAAGTCGGTCTGACCAAATCGCAGGCCAGTTATTTTTGAGTAAGCTTAACAAGCTCTTCGGTTAAAATAATGTTAGTGTCTTTGTCCATGATTTCTTTCTTTATAATCAACGGATAGTTTACACTGATATAATATCGCTCCACAGTGGAGTCCAATGAAAATGTACGATGATAAACATAGACTGAATCGAAAGTCAAAGAATTGAGTTTGAGTTGTGGAATTATATCCATGATGCAGGACTGAAATTTCCCTTGTTTGCCCTCCCCATCCCAACAAAATCCGGGTTTGTTGAACATGTACATTTCATTATTGATGAATAATATATTATTCTTTTTATACACAGTAACGATCTTTTCGGGTTCTGATTTTTGAGCGCCAAACATTAGCCACTCGCCACTTTGCGTTACCGTATTCATTCTTGACATAATATGGTAACCTTCTTTTGTCCCCGCTTGAACATTTATCCTTTGATATTGAGCATCCAATATCTGTGTGGCTCCCCGATTAAGATAAATCAATGAAAAAGGAATAAAGAAAAACATGCTCAGGATATAAACAAATCCTGCGAGTCTATATTTCAGGGTCAACTTTCCAAGTCCACTTGCCAGCTTAATAGGGATTTCCCGTAGCGCCGGAATGGGGAAGAAAATCAGAAAGCCTATGAAGTTGAACAGAAAGTGAGCAAGAGCAAGACTGATGGCGCTTGAAGTGTTGGAGTTTAACGTGGCTGCTATGAAGGCTGTAATGGTCGTTCCGATGTTAGCGCCTATTATAAAGGGCGCTGCCTTTCGAAGGGTTACAATTTTCTGTGCAACCAGGGGAACAACAAGTGATGTCGTTACCGTACTCGAACGAATAGCTGCGGTGGTGACGAGTCCCCATGCAAAAGATTTGAATTTATTTTTGAAAAAGAATCGGCTGAATGTATCCGGCGATTTTACTGAAAGAATATTTGAGAGCAGACGCCGGAATAAAATGATTGAGGCGAATAATAAAGTGAAGGAAAGAACGGTGAGGATGAATCCATTTGAAATGTTATTTACGAGAAATTCAATTACAGGATTAAACCCAGACCAAAAATGCCGAACCTGATTAGCTGTAGGTACAGCTGATGGATTGAAGAATTGATGAGCAATTGATTCTGATAAGTGAGAAAGAAATCCATAATAGTATTCTAAAGGGAAAAGAATAATAACGGTAAGGATATTGAAAAAATCGTGATAAGTACCGGCGGCTACGGCCCTCCTGAATTCTTTCTTCTTGTTGATAAATCCCAATGATACAATGGTGCTCGTTATGGTTGTCCCTACGTTAGCTCCCATTATAATAGGTATAGCATTTTCCAAGGTGATAGAACCAGAGGCAACCAAAGCGACGCACAATGAAGTTGTGGTGGAACTGCTTTGTATCATCGCCGTGATAAGTAAACCTATAAACAGACCAGTGAACGGATTGGAAGTTGCAAGGATAATGGTTTCTGCAGCAACCGTTCCAAGATGCTGCAGGGAGGAGATCATCAGGTCAAGCGCAAAAAGAAAAAGTACCAGCGTTCCAATGACATACAATGTCTTACGGATAGTTTGCCAGTAATTTTTTTTAGGCTCAGTAAGAGCGGGAGTTTCCAATAGCTAAACTTAAAAGAATGCTAAGATACAAGGTGTGCTTTGAATAGCCTTACGCCTTAACGATAACTTAATTTGAAATGGACTTAATCAGTCAATTCTTTCAGCGCCATCCAGGCCATAAGCCCGGTGCTTATTTTCAAAGCATCTTCATCAATATTGAACGTGGGAGTGTGTACATAAGAAGTTATGCCTTTCGCTTCGTTGCGAGTGCCCAATCGGTAAAAAGCTGCAGGAATCACTTGGGAATAGTAGGCGAAATCTTCAGCTCCCAAGGTTATATCGATATCAACAACATTTTCCTTTCCTACATATTCAACAGCAGCGCTCCTGATTTTTTTTGTAAGAGCGGGATTATTTTCAAGATAGGGATAGCCACGTGAAATATTTACTTCACACTTTCCTCCCATTCCCTCTGCAATGCTTTCTGCCATTTTTTTAATTTTATCCAGCGCCGAGTTTCTCCATTCTTCGTTCATAGCCCGGAATGTTCCTGCTATGTTTACTTCATCAGGAATTATGTTAGTAGCGCCCTTACCAATGATGTTCCCGAAAGTAAGCACCGTTGGCTGACGGGGATTTGCATTACGACTGATAATTTGTTGCAAGCCAATAATAATGTGTGATGCAATTACAATCGGATCGATGGCAAGATCAGGTGAAGCGCCATGACCACCCTTGCCGATAACTTTTAAATAAATTTCATCTGCACTGGCCATGTACATGCCTTCGCGAAATCCAATCTTTCCAACAGGTAACAATGGGAACACATGTTGCCCGATGATGGATGATGGTTTCGGGTTTTCAAGGGCGCCATCACGAATCATAAACGATGCGCCACCCGGATTTTTTTCTTCTCCGGGTTGAAATAACAATCTTACCGTTCCTTCAAATTCGTTTTTCAATGAATTCAAAATTTTGGCAGTGCCAAGTAGAGAAGAGGTATGTACATCATGGCCGCAAGCATGCATTACACCCTCATTCTTCGATTTATAAGGTACATTATTCGCTTCAACAATGGGAAGGGCATCCATGTCAGCACGTAGGGCTACAGTTTTTTTAGAAGGATTTTTACCTTTAATTTCAGTTACCAGTCCTGTAGTTGCTATTTCTTCTGGTTCAATACCAAATGATTTTAACTGCTGAGCCACATACTTTGCCGTATTGAATTCCTGGTATGAAAGTTCAGGGTTGGCATGCAGATGCCTTCGCATTTCTATTACCTCATTGCTGTATTCTTGCGACAGCACTTTGATTTTTTCGAGAAGGCTCATGGGTGAAAATAGTTTCAGCCTAATTTATCTCAATTCTATCCGGAATAACAATGGCACTGGGAAAGAATTTCTTAATGGTTAGAAAATCCTTCTGCGCATCAAGCCGGTTAAAGTATTTGCCTGCTTTAACTCTGAAGTTCGGCTGATTATATTGAACTTCTGATTCAACGTCAGGTAAGGATGCAGTAAGTTCTTTTTTAGCTTTTAATGCTGCTTCACGATCTAGTCCTGAGTAAACTTGTATGGTAAATCCATCTACAACTTTTCTATTCAGATTGATTCGATTGATGCTGTCAAGTGTATTATCAAGTTGGTTGTTAATGCTATACTTTGCTTCGACATAAGTTGTTTTCTTAGGAAGCTCTGAATCAGGCGGAGTTGTATCAACTGATGTTTCTGCTTCTGTTCTTAGCGAAGACAGATCTTCAGAATATTTAGTGGGTTGTGTCGTTGTCGTTGTACTTGCAAAAGGTTTACATCCTGCCAACAGGGCGATGAAAAAATAAAAGAGGATATGTTGTTTATTCATGCTGGAAAAAATGAGAATAGCTTATTCAATTATAATGCACCGGTTATGTCGTAAGTCGTCTTCGATTTTTTTGAACTTCACATCTTTCAACACGCGACCATCAGCATACTTTACAGTAACACGGTCATTTCTGCCCGCTAACTTTTCTGATTTTACCGGCATCACCTTTTCTTGCGGTAGTCGGTTAGGTTGAGGTTGTTGTCCATCGCCTCCACCGCTTAACAACGATTTTGATTCTTCTTTATTTTCTCTGAGTCTTACTCTTCGTTGTTGACGAGCCTCCTGAACCTGGTCTGCTTGTTGAACAGGGATATCAGCTTTCATAAGGAAAGCAACGGTATCTTCATTCACTTTGGCAATGAATCGCTTAAAGGCTTCGAAGCCTTCAAACTTGTAGATCAACAAAGGATCTTTCTGTTCATACACAGCATTTTGAACGGATTGTTTGAGATCGTCCATCTCACGCAAATGTTCTTTCCACTGATGATCAATGATGGCGAGCGTTATCATTTTCTCCATTGCCTTGATCAATTCTGCATTATTCGTTTCAACACATTTAGCAAGATTGGCAGAAACTCCTATTTGCTTGGTTCCATCAGTGAACGGAACTAAAATATTTTCTATAGTAGCGCCACGGGTTTTGTGGATTTCTTTTACTATCGGCATTGCTTTTTCGGCAATGTGCTTATTCTTTTTATGGTAATGTGAGAGTGACTTGTTGTACAGGTCATCCGTAATGTTGTTCGGATCAAATTTATCAAAATCTTCTTTAGAAAATTCATAATCCAATCCCAACGTACTTAAAGCATTCAGACGCAGACTTTCATAATCATTCCCTGTCTTTGCATTAGCAACGATGTCATCTGTTGTATCAAAAAGCATGGTGAGAATGTCAAGCTCGAGACGTTCGCCAAACAAAGCATTCCTCCTTCTTTTGTAAATAACTTCCCGTTGCGCGTTCATTACGTTGTCATACTCTAACAGTCGCTTACGAATTCCGAAGTTATTCTCTTCTACTTTTTTCTGGGCCCGTTCAATAGAACTTGTGACCATGCTATGCTGAATTACTTCACCTTCTTTCAATCCCAAACGATCCATTATTCTGGCAATTCGTTCAGGCATGAAAAGGCGCATCAAATTATCTTCCAGTGAAACATAAAATTGTGATGTGCCCGGATCACCTTGCCGTCCTGACCGGCCACGAAGCTGGCGATCCACACGACGTGATTCGTGGCGTTCTGTACCAATAATAGCCAACCCGCCGGCCGCTTTTGATTCTGGCGTAAGTTTAATATCAGTACCCCTACCGGCCATGTTGGTTGCTATGGTAACCGTTCCGGGTTTTCCGGCTTCCGCGACAATTTCAGCTTCACGCTGGTGTTGCTTGGCATTTAAAACCTGATGCTTGATCTTCTTCATTTGTAGCAAGCGACTGACCAATTCAGAAATTTCTACGGAAGTGGTACCAACAAGCACAGGTCGTCCTTGTCCTGTAAGCGTTACGATTTCATCAATTACCGCGTTGAATTTTTCGCGAATGGTTTTATACACAAGATCGTCGCCATCTTTTCGCGTGATTGCTCTGTTGGTAGGAATTACTACCACATCAAGTTTATAAATATTCCAAAATTCTCCTGCTTCCGTTTCCGCTGTACCGGTCATACCTGCAAGCTTGTGATACATGCGGAAATAATTTTGCAGCGTGATGGTAGCGTAGGTCTGGGTTGCGTCTTCTACTTTAACATTTTCCTTTGCTTCAATGGCCTGGTGCAAACCGTCTGAATACCGGCGGCCTTCCATTACGCGGCCGGTCTGTTCATCAACGATCTTCACCTTTCCTTCTACAATGATGTACTCGGTATCTTTTTCAAATAATGTATACGCTTTTAAAAGCTGATTGACGCTGTGAATGCGTTGTGTTTTAACCTGGTAATCACGAATCAGTTCTTCTTTCTTTTCAAATCGTTGCTGCTCACTTAAGCTGTGATCGTTTTCGATTTTACTTAGCTCTGTTCCGATCTCGGGCATAATGAAGAATTTTGAATCTTCTCCTTCTCCCGTTATCAGGTCAATTCCTTTTTCTGTGAGATCAACGCTGTTGTCTTTCTCTTCAATGATAAAATACAAAGGCTTATCCGCCTCGGGCATCATCTTTTTATTGTCTTGTAAGTAGAAGTTCTCTGTCTTTTGCAGAATACCTTTCGTGCCCGTTTCACTGAGGAACTTGATAAGTGGTTTATGTTTTGGCATTCCGCGATGTGCCCTGAATAAGGCAAGCCCACCTTCCTTTTCATTTCCCTCCGTTATAAATTTCTTGGCGTCATTCAGATATTGTGTAACAAGTTTTTTCTGTGCTTCAACCAATTTGAAAATGCGTGGTTTTAAGTCATAAAACTCGTGCTCGTCTCCACGTGGAATAGGACCGGAAATAATTAGCGGTGTTCTTGCTTCGTCGATTAACACAGAATCCACTTCATCCACCATTCCATAATGATGTCCGCGTTGAACTAACTCTTGCGGATCGCGCGCCATATTATCGCGCAAGTAGTCAAAACCGAATTCGTTATTTGTTCCGTAGGTAATGTCAGCGCGATAGGCATTTCTGCGCGATTCGGAATTGGGTTCATGTTTGTCTATGCAGTCAACCTTCAATCCATGGAACATGAATAAAGGTCCCATCCATTCGCTGTCGCGTTTTGCGAGGTAGTCGTTAACGGTTATGATGTGAACACCACGCCTGGCCAGGGCATTTAAAAAGGCAGGAAGTGTTGCCACCAGCGTTTTTCCTTCACCAGTCGCCATCTCGGCAATCTTTCCTTCATGGAGCACAACACCACCAATCAATTGAACCTCATAGTGCACCATATCCCAGGTAACCGGGGTTCCTGCTGCTATCCACTTATTAAACCATTGGGCTTTATCACCAACTATTTTAACATTTTCATGAGTGGCCGCAAATTCAATATCGATGGGCTGCGCTGTTACTTCCAGGTATTCATTCTCTTTAAACCTTTTGGCAGTTTCCCTAACAATAGCAAAGGCTTGAGGGAGCACCTTCATTAGTACCTTTTCAAGTTCCTTGTTCCTGTCTTTTTCAAGGTTATCGATCTGTGAAAAGACAGATTCCTTTTCATTGATATCTAATTCAGGATGATCGGCTATTTGTTTATGAAGGTCTGCAAGTTTATCATCAATTTCCTTAAGCTCATTATTGATGAAATCTTGTATCTCAGCAGTCTTGTTTCTTAACTCATCATTATTTAGAGTAGTGAGTTTTTGACCTTCTTTTTTAGCCTCCTCCACCAACGGCATGATCCGTTTTATGTCCTTTTCTGATTTGCTTCCAAAAATTTTCGCGATGAGCTTTAGCATAGACTTAGTTCATTAATTAGGGCTTTATACCGTGTTCTTTTTGATACAATTAACCTTTAGATTAAACAATTGCCCTCCTTATAAATGGGGTTTAAAGTTAAATTGTTTTTTGGGACCTGCCTACCGCCAGGCAGGTTTTTGGGGTGCAATTAAAGATCCAATTCGCCTTCGAAGACCATTTTGGCAGGTCCAATAAGGAAAATGTCCTGAAATGTGTCAGGCTTTCCGGTGAGATCGAATTCAACAGATAGATTTCCGCCTAGCGCCGAAACGGAAACAGGCGAAGTATAACCTTTGAAGGTGGCTGCCAGTGCCGCTGCTGTGACACCTGTACCACACGAAAGTGTTTCATTTTCAACACCTCTTTCATAGGTGCGTACAAAAATGGTATTGTCATTCAGCAGTTCTACAAAATTCACATTCACTCCATTTGTTTTGTACGCATCACTGTAGCGAATTTTGCGGCCTTCATCATAAACCGGGAAATTGCGGATATCTTTTACAAAACGGATGTAGTGAGGTGAGCCTGTATGGATTAAAAAATCATCACCGATCCTATCAACTTTTTCAACGTTATTCATTTTTAAACGAACAATACCCGATGGAAGCAATTCGGCATCGTGCAGGCCATCGTAAGCGTTAAATCGAGCTTTTCCGTTTACAATTCCCAATGTAGATGCAAACTGCACAGCAGCGCGACTTCCGTTTCCACAAAGGCTTTGTGTACCATCGCTGTTATAATAATTGACATTGAAATTTGCAGAGGAATCTTTTTCAATAAGGATAACTCCGTCTGCTCCAATTCCGAATTTGCGATCACAAATTCTTTGTATTTGATCCGGTGTTAGCGCAAGCAGTCCTTTTCTGTTATCAATTAAGATAAAGTCATTTCCTGTGGCCTGATATTTATGGAAATGAAGTTTCATGTGTTAATAGTGTTCATTTTTTATAGAACACATGGAATTCGCATAATTAGAGCATCCACCCTAAACGAAAGGGTCGTATTAACATCCCTTTGGGTATAGTTTCTCTTTATGCTCATTTCATGTATGGAACTTCAGAATGATTTTGAAATTATTTTACTTCCTCGTAATCGACATATTCTCCCCCTTTGAATCCCGAGCCTTTCTTTTCTTTGGGCGCTGAATTTACATGGATATCATTTTTCGGCGGGTGGTTGAATGGGTTTGTTGGTCGCTGGCCTCTTACCTGTGTGTGCATAAATATTTTGAAGAGACCAAGCTTGTAAAGTACGTAGCCGACAAGAGAGAATATTAAAAGAATCCTTAACATTTTAGTATTGTATTTCTGCTATTAACTGAGATACAAAGGTATAAGTTTCAAGCCAGAATTGATAACCTAAGAGATAGAGAAATAAAACCAGCTTTTAACGGCTCAGGTAAAGATTTCTTTCCGCGTAAATCTTCAGGAAGTAATCATCCATAAGATCATCAATAAAGTAAATGGACTCTCCTGTAGATTTCATTTCAGGACCAAGTTCTTTGTTTACATCCGGGAATTTACTGAAGGAGAAAACCGGTTCCTTGATAGCATACCCGCGCTTTGTCGGGTTAAACTTAAAGTCGCTTACCTTTTTTTCTCCCAACATTACTTTTGTGGCATAATTCACATAAGGTTCATCATATGCCTTGCAGATGAAAGGAACGGTACGTGACGCGCGAGGATTTGCTTCTATTACATACACTTTGTCATTCTTAATGGCAAACTGAATATTGATTAATCCCTTTACTTTTAAGGCCTGGGCAATTTTGATGGAATACTTTTCGATTTGTTTCATCACAAAGTCACCCAAATTATAAGGAGGAAGCACTGCGTACGAATCACCGGAGTGAATGCCTGCAGGTTCAATGTGTTGCATAACGCCGATGATATAAACATCTTCTCCATCACAGATAGCATCAGCCTCAGCTTCGATGGCTTTATCGAGGAAATGATCTAGCAGAACTTTGTTTTCCGGTAAGTGTTTCCAGATGTCAATGATGTGCTCTTCAAGTTCCTTTTCATTAATAACGATCTTCATGCTTTGTCCCCCAAGAACATAAGATGGACGCACCAGTAACGGGAAGCCTATTGTTTTTGAAACCTCCAGCGCTTCGTCAGGATCGGTTGCAACGCCGAATTCGGGATAGGGTATACCCTGATCTTTCAGTAAGGTAGAAAACCGGCCACGGTCTTCGGCCAGATCAAGCGAATCGTAGGTTGTTCCAATAATGTTGATGCCGAACTTGTGTAATTTCTCAGCTAGTTTAAGCGCCGTTTGCCCTCCCAACTGAACAATTACCCCAACAGGTTTTTCGTGTTGAATAATATCGTAAAGATGTTCCCAGAATACAGGTTCAAAATAAAGCTTGTCAGCGATATCAAAATCGGTAGAGACAGTTTCAGGATTGCAGTTGATCATGATCGTTTCATACCCACATTCGCGCGCAGCCAGAACTCCGTGTACACAGGAATAATCGAACTCAATTCCCTGACCAATGCGGTTGGGTCCTGATCCCAGTACTATTATTTTCTTCTTATCGGATGAGATGGATTCATTCTCGCTATCAAAGGTTGAATAGTAATAAGGAGTTTTTGCATCAAACTCTGCGGCACATGTGTCTACTAATTTGTAAACACGTTTAATTCCCATCTCAATTCGCTTGGTATAAACTTCGCTCTCATAGCAATGAAGCAAGTGAGCAATTTGGCGGTCAGCAAATCCTTTTTCTTTTGCCTTCCGCATCATTGCAACAGGAATTGTGTTCAGATCATGTTCCTCGATTTCATTTTCAAGTTCGATGAGTTCTTCAATCTGATCTAAAAACCACCGATCGATCTTGGTGATCTTTTGAATGGTCTTTAAAGGAACACCAACTTTTATTGCATCGTGAATATGAAACAGCCTGTTCCAGGTTGGGTTTGCTAAACTGTGCATCAACTCTTCCTGGTGACGCAATTCTTTTCCATCCGCACCCAATCCATTTCTTCTTATTTCTAATGATTGACAAGCTTTTTGAAGCGCTTCCTGGAAATTTCTTCCAATGCCCATCACTTCTCCAACAGATTTCATTTGTAAGCCAAGTCTTCTGTCAGCGCCATGAAATTTATCAAAGTTCCAGCGGGGGATTTTTACAATGACATAGTCAAGCGCAGGTTCAAAGTACGCGGTTGTTGTTCCTGTGATGGCATTTGTCAATTCATCAAGGTTGTATCCGATCGCAAGCTTGGCTGCTATTTTGGCAATAGGGTATCCGGTAGCTTTGGAAGCAAGAGCGGAAGAACGGGAAACCCGTGGGTTAATTTCAATTCCTATGATGTCGTGATCATTATCCGGGTTCAGTGAAAATTGAACATTACAGCCTCCGGCAAATTGGCCAATGCCATTCATCATTTTGATGGCAAGGTTACGCATCCGCTGGTAAACTGTATCGGGTAAAGTCATGGCAGGAGCAACGGTTATCGAGTCTCCTGTATGAATTCCCATCGGATCGAAATTCTCGATGGAACAGATGATAATAACATTACCCAAGCCATCGCGAAGCAATTCCAACTCATATTCTTTCCAGCCCATGATGCTTTGTTCCACCAGCACTTCATGTATGGGGGAAGCATGAAGACCTCTGTTCAGAGCTTCGTCAAAATCTTCGGGGGCATTAACAAATCCTCCTCCCGTTCCGCCCAGTGTATACGATGGACGGATAACCAATGGAAAACCTATCTCCTGTGCAATTTCTTTACCCTGAAGAAACGATGTTGCCGTGGCTCCCTTACAAACGCTGACGCCAAGTTCATTCATCCGGAGTCTGAATTTCTCTCTGTCTTCAGTAGTTTCAATTGCCTTGATGTCGACCCCAATAATGCGAACGCCATAGTGCTCCCACAGGCCGGCATTTTCACAATCAATACAAAGATTCAAAGCGGTTTGACCTCCCATCGTTGGCAATACGGCGTCGATGTGGTGTTTTTCCAGGATGGTTTTGATTGACTTTTTTGTGAGGGGTAAGAGGTAGACATGATCTGCCGTCACTTTATCCGTCATTATGGTGGCCGGATTTGAATTGATTAGAACAACTTCAATTCCTTCTTCACGCAAAGACCGTGAGGCCTGGGAACCGGCATAATCAAACTCACAAGCCTGACCTATGATAATGGGGCCGCTTCCTATGATCAGTACGGAGCGAATACTTCTATCTCTTGGCATCTCTAAATGTTCGGGTGTACAAAGTCGGGCGCAAAAATAAAAACAGATTTAGAATGAAGTGCGGAATCTGAGGATTAATTATTCGGATTCTGAACTATCAACAGTGTGTAAAATTTTACGTTTGTCTTAATTGATCAATTGAGGAAGGTTCTGCCGCTCAAAGAAAAGGCAATCAATTTTCAAGGAAATCAGCAATTTTTTTTAAAACATTGTGCAATCGAATGCACAGAAGGAATGAATCTTAATATAGACGCAAAGAATTCGAATACTTACGATGCCATCGTAGTTGGTTCTGGAATATCCGGAGGGTGGGCTGCAAAGGAACTTTGCGAAAAGGGCTTAAAAGTATTAATGCTGGAAAGAGGCAAGGAGTTGGAGCATCCCAATTATCCAACTACAACACTTGATCCCTGGAAATTTGTCCATCGGGGGAAGTTGACACTGGAGGATCGGGAAAAACATCATATCCAGATTCGTCATTATTCCATTCATGAAGAGAATAAACACTTCTATGTTAATGATCTTGAAAACCCATACATAGAAGACAAGCGCTACGATTGGGTGCGCGCCGATGTTGTTGGTGGCCGTTCTCTTCTTTGGGGCCGGCATTGTTATCGTCTGGGTGACCTTGATTTCGAAGCCAACCTGAAAGATGGGATAGCCGTCGACTGGCCTGTTCGCTATAAAGACCTTAAGCCGTGGTATGATTACGTAGAGGAGTTTGTCGGAATTAGCGGGCAAAAAGAAAACATACCTCACCTGCCGGATGGCAACTTCCTGCCTCCGATGGAATTAAATTGCGTAGAGAAAGCTTTTAAAAATTCTTTGGAAGAAAAATTTCCCGGAAGAAAAATGATCATAGGAAGAGTGGCCAATCTAACTGAACCAAAAAAAGGGCGCGGCAAATGTCAATTCCGAAATCGATGCGATGAAGGATGTCCATATGGTGGATACTTCAGCACAAACTCATCAACCATACCGGCAGCGTTGGCTACAAATAATCTTACTATTGTAACCGGCGCGTTGGTCAACAAAGTAATTTATGATGAAAAAAAAAATAGAGCCACCGGTGTTGAGGTAATCAACACGCAGACAAATGAGGTCACTGAATATTTTTCCAGAATAGTTTTTGTTAACGCATCCACGTTAGGCACTGCATTTATTTTACTAAACTCAACCTCGTCACGATTCCCCAGCGGACTTGGCAATGACAGCGACCAGGTTGGCCGAAATCTAATGGATCATCACAAGGGATCAGGTGCTTCTGCATTGGTGGATGGTTATGATGATATGTATTATTCCGGAAGAAGACCAAATAGTGTGTACATTCCCCGTTACCAAAATATCAATGAGAAGCGAACGGATTTTATTCGGGGATATGGTTTCTTAGGCGGAGCCGGAAGAGCAGGATGGAGCTCATCACTTTATAGTTCATCTATTGGTGAGGAATTAAAAAATATTGTTCAGGCTCCGGGACCATGGAGAATTAATTTCGGCGGTTATGGCGAATGTCTTCCTTATGCTGACAATCGCGTCACACTGAGCAACGACAAAAAAGATAAATGGGGAAGACCTGCACTGCAATTTAACTGTGAATTTAAAGACAACGAGAAAGCCATGAACAAAGATATGGCTGAGTCCATGGAAGAAATGTTGGTAGCCGCTGGATTTAAGGATGTGAAAAAACATAACAACATGTCTTTTCCCGGCAATGCCAATCACGAAATGGGAACAGCGCGGATGGGCCGTGATCCAAAAACTTCTGTGTTGAATGCATACAATCAAATGCACGCTGTGCCAAATGTATTTATTACCGATGGTTCATGTATGCCATCCTCCGGATGCGCGAATCCGTCTCTGACCTACATGGCCCTCACGGCAAGAGCCTGTAACTATGCTGTTGAAGAAATGAAAAAACAAAATATCTAATAACACTGTGGCGCAAAGCTTAACGCTTTCTGCTTTTTAAAACCTAAAACCATTATGAAAAAAACGAGAAGAAATTTTCTTAAAACATCTGCTGCGGCGGCTGTGGGCGCCATGGCATTTAGCGCAAAAAGTTATGCAAACATTATCGGGTCAAATGATCGGGTGCTGGTGGGCGTGGTAGGATTCTCAGATCGTTTTCGTTCTTCCCTTCTGCCTTGCTTCCAGCATCATTACAAAGAATTAAACTTCGATATGATTGCTGTTTCAGATATATGGAAGTACAGAAGAGAAGAAGGCCAGGCAATGCTGAAAGAAAAATTTGGCCACGACATTAAAGCATGTGTGAATAATGATGAACTCTACAAAATAAAAGACCTTGATGCCGTCATTATTAGTACGGCAGATTTTCAACACGCATTACATGCTGTCGAGGCTGTGAAAGCCGGATGTGATGCTTATGTTGAAAAACCATTTGCTGAAACAATGGAAGACGCACGTGCCGCATTGAAAGCAGTTCGTGAAGAAAAAAAGATTGTTCAGATTGGTTCTCAAAGAAGAAGCGGAGAGAATTATCACGCTGCAAATGATTTTATAAAATCAGGAAAATTCGGACCGATCACTATGGTTGAACTAACCTGGAACGTGAATCAACCGGGACGTTGGAGAAGGCCTGACATGGTGGCAAAAATGAAAGAACAAGATACAGACTGGAAACGCTATCTCATGAACAGACCTTTCGAAGCATTTGACGCGCGAAAGCATTTGGAGTTTAGATTGTTCTGGCCTTACTCGTCTGGTTTACCAGGTCAATGGATGTGTCACCAGATTGATACGGTACATTGGTTCACGGATCTGAAACATCCTCGCAGTGTTGTTGCTAATGGAGGAATTTATGCATGGAAAGATGGAAGAAGTAACTGGGATACATTAACGGCTGCATTTGATTACGGACCAGAGGATGATTTAACCAGTGGTTTCCAGGTTATATTCCTGTCAAGAATGCATAACGGTGAAGAAAGACCTTCTGAAATTTATTACTCAAATGGCGGTGAATTGAATCTTAATACAAACATGATATCTCCTGAAGGAGGACTTTCGGAACGCCATGCTGCTGCAATGGGTATGAGCGCCAACTTGCTTCCTCAAATTAGTTTGGCGGATAAGGCTGTTGCAACAGTAGCATCTGCTAACACAGGTGGCGATTCAACAACTTCAAATCACATGCGTAATTGGATGGAATGCATTCGCAGCAGAAAAGAACCCAATGCACCAGTGGAAGCAGGTTATTCTCACGCTATTGCCAGCATTATGACAACAGCAGCATCACGCACGGGAGCAAAAGCAACCTTTGATTCAAAGACACAGGAAGTGATGGTGAATGGTAAAGTGTTCAAATATTAATTGGCGGATAAGCGGATGAGTCGATTAGCCAATCTATTTAGAGGATTAAGATCGGTGATAATAACTGATCTTAATCTTCGATTCGCATGTCTTGCTGCAGCACTCCTGATGATGACATGCATCTGTCATGCGCAACAGAAGAAAGGATTTTCAATTGTTGAACAGCCGGACAAAAAGCAAGTTGACATCCTGTATAATAATCAGTTGTTAACTTCTTATTGTTATTATGATTCTGTAATGAAGCCTGTGTTGTATCCGCTCAAAACAGTTTCAGGTACAGTAATTACGAGAGGCTATCCGTTGAATCCAATTCCCGGAGATCGTGTTGATCACCCACATCACATTGGCTTATGGATGAATTATGAATCTGTAAACGGATTGGATTTCTGGAATAACTCAACGGCTATTCCTTTGGAAAAGCGATCACATTACGGAACCATCTACCATGAAAAGGTTCTTGGAAAGAAGACTTCCAATAAAGATGCTTCTCTTGAAGTAAGCGCTGTGTGGAAAAGTAAAGCAAAAGAGATTCTTCTTTCAGAAAATACACAATACAAGTTTCAAATAAAGGATTCTGATTTCATCATCGATCGAATCACAACTTTGCAGGCAGAGACTGACGTTGTATTTAAAGATGTAAAGGATGGTTTCCTGGCCATACGTGTTGCCAGGGAATTGGAGCTTCCTGTAAAAGGAGAAGTAGAGGTTGTAAGTAAGAGCGGCGACACTGATCGTGAAAAAACTTCTGATCATTCAATGTCGACGGGAACTTATGTAAGTAGTGAAAACTTAGAAGGTAATGATGTATGGGGAACACGCGCAACATGGGTGACCTTAAAAGGACAAAAAGATGGTAAAGATGTTTCCATCACCATTATCGATCATCCAAAAAATCCTGGCTATCCGGCTTATTGGCATGCACGTGATTATGGATTGTTTTCTGTTAATCCACTTGGACAGGAAGTTTTTAGTAAAGGGAAAGAGAAATTGAATTTAAGTTTGAAGAAGGGAGAGTCGGTAACTTTTCGTTATCGGATTGTGATTCATGAAGGGGAGTCACTTTCAACAGAACACATAAATGAAATGGCAAAGGAACTCAATGCTGCACGATAAATTTTTTCGTTTGTGATTTTCCTTGCGCTGTGAGACGTACAAGATAAAGCCCGTTTGAATACGAGCTGACATCAAAAGGAATGAACATTCTCTCATTGGGATTTCCACCAACTATTTTTTGCGCTCGCTCCTTGCCTTGGCTATCGATAATAGTTATGAATGTATCCAATGAACTTCTCATTTGAAATTCTACTATTACTTTATCCTGCACAACAGGATTGGGATAGATCACCAAATCTGAAATCAATGAACTCAATTCAACATCGGGCACTTCATCCTGAATATGAAGGTTGTCGATGGCCCATCCCCATCCCTGTGTGGATTCATCAGAGAATAAACGAAAACGAATGATAATCTCTTCCCCGGCATTTAGTCCATCCGTGTCAAGAATGTTAATGTACCGGATTTTGAAAATTGATGCTGAACCGGTTTGATCCTGATTGTAGGCACTCAACCATTCTTCTTTGTCTTTTGCATCGTAGCCATCAAGCAATGGCTTCCATGTAATACCATCATCATTAGAAGCTTCTACAATAACATAATCCTTGAAGCTTGGCGTACCAAACATCGCTCCATCTTCATGATCTTCTACAAGACATACTTCATCAAATTTTATGTAAGGATTGTTTTCTCTGATAATGATTTTCTTTTTTAAGGTATAACTGAAATCAGATTTGTTTTCGATACCAAATCCTTCCAGGTATGGATGTGGTGTGTGAATTGCGCCATTGTTGAATCCGCCTGGCTGGGCGATTTCAAAAAAGTTACCAACAAAATCATTACTCATGGAATTGAAGTTATTGGCGTACTGCTGAACGGCTTCGTCAAATTGAATTTTAGGAACATTAAAATAGCCAAGTGATGGAAGTGCAGAACTGTTACCTGCGCTATCAAGCGCTTCGAATCGGTAATAAAGTATGTCTCCAATGGTTAGCCCGCTGATATCAAATTCGAAATTGACAAGAACATCCCGTTCATCAACCTCAATCTCCTGGTGCTGAATGGTTCCGTCATTGATTTTGAAATCAATCGATATTTTTTCCAGCAAAAGGTCATCTATCACATTAATTGGAATTGAAAATGTATTGATGTCTTCACTTAAGTAATCAATGTGGTTATGTAAAATCTGCGGAGGCACATCATCAACCTGAATCGTTAGATTATCAATGGCCCATCCCCAGCCATTTTCAAAGGGATCGGAAAATAACCTGAAGCGAAAGACCACTTCATCTCCGGGGGAAAATTTATTTGAAAGATCGATGGTTCTTTTTCTGAATAATGTCGCATCGCCCTGGCCATTATTATTGTACCGGTTCAACCAACTGCCATTATCTCTTGCATCATAGCCGTCGGCCACAGGTATCCAGGTTTGTCCACCGTCGCTAGATCCTTCCGTAACTACATAGTCAAAGAAATCTCTATCACCGAAAACAGAACCATCTTCACCCGGTTCAACCAAAACAATTTCATCGAATGACATCACAGCTGTTTGATCACTGATGATAATTGGAATTCTTAGCTGGTAAGTAAAGTTAAGTTCTCTGTTTGCTCCCGCTTCTGCATAGGGATGTTGTGAATGAAGGGCAGGATCGTTAAACCCCGCAGGTTGAGTAATGGTAAAATCATCACCTATAAAATCATCTGATGGTGTGTTGAAATTATTTACGTAATAGGTTCGTGACTGTGCCAGTCCTTCAACAGGAACAATAAAATAATCAACCACAGGATTCGATGCCTGATTTGCATTTGAAGCGTTATCTGTGGCAGTAATGCGGTATTTGATTTGATCGCCATCACTAAGCTGGCCGGGTGTAAAGGAAATTGTATTTCGATAATGATAAGTCGTTGATCCATCGAATAAGTCAGGCGCTGAATTTTGGAGTGTAAAGTTGCTGATTTGAGGCGCTTCGTTATTGAATATAAACTCAAGTTGAACGCTGGAAAGCTCACTGCTCTCTTTAATAGCGACATCAATCATTAACTCCTCATCAAGATATGATACAAAAGCTTTTGGTGTATGAATAATTTCAGGCGCTTCTGTATCCGGACCAACATAAAAAGAATAATAAGCTGTAACGGGTCCTTTCTGAGAAATAGCAGCACCTGGATCATAGTACGCTCCCGGGTTTGTAAGTATTCTGTTTAAATTATCAGTGACCTGAATATTGTATTGAATAACCGCTTCAACACCGGGAGCAGGAATGGTTGCTGAAAACTCATCCGCAGTTCCGGTAGGCAGCATTTGGACTTGTATAAAACTGGTTGAACCGTTAAGAGCATAATTTAAAAAGACCTGGTTTGTATTGAATGAATAACCACTTGTGCCGTCGGTTTGTATGCGTGCTTTTACGGGAATAGATTGAGAAGTATTCTCCTGGTTATCCACATGTTCATGATCAATATAAGTTGTTACCCAGCCAAGATCTTTAAATATAGTATTCACTACCGGGCCAGGGTCATGATTAACTTCATTTACGTTAATGAAAGGACGCATGAGCGAGTTTGCCGTACCTTGAGGATTATCCGTTGGACTCAGATGGGCTATGCTTGAGCCATCATTAAATGGAATTGGCGCGTAGAGCCGCGACTTTATAGTACTTGACGGCGTGTTAATAAAGACATTATTATTGGTAAGTTGGGTGGCAAGTTCATTAGAGGGCGAATCAAAATTTTGATAAAGGTTTTCAAGAAGATTGTTTTCAATAAACAAATCATACGGAAACGGAATTCCACCGGTGAATTCACCATACCGGCCAATTCCAAAATCAACATCGAAAGTACTCGTAAATCCTAATCCATGGCCAAGTTCATGTAGTACTACCGTTACGAAATCATATTCACTTGGACCTGGCGTTCCATTGGTTTGAAAATACCAGTTGATAGAGCTGTTAAATTGCGCGACGATGTCTGGCTCATTCGTTCCGTTCAAATCAGCTTTCGCAAGCTTTTCAGCTATTGGGCCCGGGTAATAAATGTTGAATTTTGGTACACCCTTAAAATTGGATGTCCAGAAAGAAGGACCTGCTGCACCTAATGTGCCACTTGAAAGATTTGTCCAAACGGCAGTGACGTTAATGGTTACGGGTGATGAAATCAAGCTCTCCCAAATGGAAACAGCATATTCAAAAGCCGTTTTTGCCTGAGCGGGAAAATTGATGTATTGTACATTAATATTTGCGCTTTTAATTCTTGCTCCACTTTTTTTCAGTTTTTGAAAAACCTCAGGCGCTGAAATGTGTGAGTGAATTCCTGGTTTTTGTTCTCCATAACAAATTATAGGAGGCTTGTTGTTATCCTTTAATTTTACAATGTGCTGCGAATTCACATAAAGGCTGGAGCTAACGAGAACCGAGACCCACAATATTTTTCCTTTCATACTTTTACAACCTCATGAAATAAATTGTGTGAACAACCATTCAGCAAGTATTCAAGATCAACGGATATTTGCAAGTTAAAATTCGATCTTAGAGCCGGAAACCTAAATGTTCAACTAACTCATGGTGGATTATTGAACGTTTCTTTTGAACAACTAAAACAAAAAAAACTTGATATCCCGTGTAAAGATACCCGCAGCAGAGAACACATGGGTTATGCCTGCAAGTAGTGAAATGGAATATTTTGAACTTCAGGTAAGCCGTTCCTGTTCATTGAAAAATTGCTTAAATTGCTTTCATGGTCACCAAAGAAGAATTGAAAAAAGAAGTAGATAAGCTGCCAGAGAGCCTTCTGGAAGAAGTCTATACGCTATTAAAACGCCTTCTTCTGCAAAAGAAAACCGCGGCTCCGGAAAATAACTGGACAAAATGGAAACACAACCTGGATAAATTCACACCTGATTTTATGGACAACCGTGAACAATCTACCCACCAAACCCGGGATTCTTTAGATTCATGAGCTATCTTCTTGATACTAATATTTGTATCTACATCATCAAGAGAAAACCGCAGGAGGTTATCGAAAGACTAAACCAGATTCCATTCAATCAATTATATATCTCTGCCATAACCATAGCCGAACTGGAATATGGAGTGCGGAAAAGTTCGTTCCCCGATAAAAACCAGTCGGCCCTCAATGAGTTTTTAGCTCCCTTCTCTTTGCTTGCTTTTGATCGTAAAGCCACAATAGAATATGGTATCATTCGCAGTGAGCTTGAGAAAAACGGAACACCGATAGGCCCTTTGGATACATTGATTGCAGCACATGCTAAAAGTCTGAACCTTACTTTGGTAACAAACAATGAAAGGGAGGTTAGCAGAGTTAACGGACTTCGCGTGGAGAATTGGGTGAAGTAAATTCATTTGTGCTGTATCTTCGGCTTTCTACTTTTAAATCATTCCCCTTGCCTTCAACTCCAAATATTTATTTATCGTATTAACGGTTAAATTCTCAGGACTGGTTAATAACGCCTGAATGCCATTCTTGGTAAGTTCTTTTACAATCAATTTCTTTTCAAAATTAAATTTTTCTGCAACGACTTTATAATAGACTTCTTTCAGATCAGTAGCGGGCTTGTCAATGAGTTTAGTCACTTCTGTATTTTCGAAAAAGATGACTACTACCAGGTGTTGGTGTGATAAACTTTTAATGTAAGGCAATTGCCTGTGAAGTCCGTAGATAGATTCAAAGTTGGTAAAGAGAAGAAGAAGGCTTCGCTGCGTTATCTTTCTCCGAACGTGTGTATACAAAACAGAGAAGTCTGACTCACGATAAGCAGTCTTTTGGTTATAAAGCACTTCCATGATCTGCATCATTTGCCGGTTGCGTTTGCTGGCAGGCAACGTAGTGCCTATCTTATCCTGGAAGGTAACAAACCCTGCCTTATCAGATTTTTTAATAGCTATGTTGGAAATTACAAGGCTTGCGTTAATCGCATAGTCGAGCAGGCTCATTCCATTAAAAGGCATTTGCATCACGCGGCCTTTATCAATTAATGAATATACTTGCTGTGAACGTTCGTCCTGGTAATGATTCACCATTAGACTGGTTCGGCGGGCAGTAGCCTTCCAGTTAATTGTACGGTAGTCGTCACCGGGTACATACTCTTTTATCAATTCAAATTCAAGGTTATGACCGATACGACGGATTTTTTTGATTCCTGTTTCCGTAAGCTTGTTTGAGATTGCCATGAGCTCATACTTGCGCATTTGGATGTATGATGGATAGACAGGCACTATCTTATCTGCAGAAAATTTATATCGACGGGAAAGAAAACCCAGTGGTGATGAAGCGAAAACATTTACAGTGCCAAAAGCATACTCACCACGTTTCACTGGTCTTAAATGATAATTTATTTTTTTTATTTCGTTTTGAAGAATACGCACTTCATAATTCAAATCCCTTTTTTGAAACTGCACCGGGATCTCGTCAATTACATTGAGTTTAACAGGAAACCGGTAAAAATTTTCAATTGTTAGTTTGACGGGATTGTCATCTCCATTTGATAATCGTTCAGCACAGGTTCGTTCTGCCTCGACCCCTTTACGTGAAGAAAACAACATGATGAAATCAATTATGAGCAGAATAAGAAGTATTAATGATAATAGCCTGGGAAATGCAATGAACGACGGGAAAAAATAGGCCACGATGAAGAGAGCAATTATTGCTCCTGTTGTTTGAAAGAAAAGTTTTTTAAAATAAAGCGACCTCAACATAATTTTTATCGAGGTATTTCTATTTTATCAACGATTTGCGTAATGGTCTCATCGATATCAGCGCCTTCCATTTCCCGTTCCGGTGTAAGGATTAAACGATGACGTAAGGTAGGCAATGCAACGACCTTGATATCTTCCGGAGTTACAAAGTCGCGGCCGCGAATAGCTGCCAGTGCTTTCGATGCCATAAGCAATCCTACAGATGCACGCGGCGATGCACCCAGGAATAATGATGCATTGGCTCTTGTTTCCTGAGCAATTTGCGCCACGTATTGAAGAATTTTTTCTTCAACATGTACGCCTCTGATCATTTCACGGAAAGCGATAAGTTGCTCTCCGTGAACCACAGGTTGTACGAGGTTCAATTGCGCAGCGAGATCATCCTGATGATGTGCTTTCAGTATTGAAACTTCTTCAGTCAGAGAAGGATATGAAACTACAATTTTAAAAAGAAATCTATCCAGTTGGGCTTCGGGCAAACGATATGTTCCTTCCTGCTCAATAGGATTTTGCGTAGCCAGCACGAGGTAAGGCTCATTCATCAGATAGGTTTTTCCATCGTTTGTCACCTGTCGCTCTTCCATTACTTCAAAGAGTGCCGCTTGCGTTTTAGCCGGAGCACGGTTGATCTCATCTATCAAAACAATATTTGAAAAAATAGGACCTTGCTTAAATTCAAACTCGGTCGACTTTGGATTGAATACCGACGTACCAAGCACATCAGAAGGCATTAGGTCAGGTGTAAACTGAATGCGCTTGAATTCTGCATGAATGGTCTTGGCCAGTAGTTTAGCCGTTAATGTTTTTGCTACACCCGGTACACCTTCGATAAGTACATGACCTTTGGAAAATATGGCAACCAGTAAAAGGTCAACCATGGCATCCTGGCCAACGATTACTTTTTTTATTTCTGTGCGAATGGCCTCAGCACATTGATTGAGACTGGTAAGGTCAAGCCGGCTTTTAAAAATGTCTTGCTCCATGAATGATAATTTAATACAAGGTAGATATTATGTGGTTTTGTGTTTAGTGAGATGATTGAATTGTTCTATTTTTTTATTTAAATCCAATAACATCTCTGGAGGTATTGATGAAGATCGCTGTATAACTTTTATCAGGCTGAGAAGGGCTTCGGTACCATCTTTTGAGTTTCCTGATTTACGGGATAATACATTGACAAAGTCATCATGATTTTCAGCCGGAAGAAAATAGCTTGTCTTTATATGATCGTAGAAATGATTGATTTTTTTCTCTGCAATGGCCTTGTGATTTCCTGCCTGAATGTACATGTTCCCAATGGTTCTTATAAACTCCATTGATGTATTGGCCAACGGTTTGATTATTGGAATTATTCGTTGTTTTCGTTTCCCCTCAAAGATGATGAAGATCAGGAGGGCCGTCATCAGTAAATAGTATGCCCAGGATAACGCGTCGTCATTAAGAATGACACGTAGTGGAGATCCGGATTCTAATCTGCCCATTTGATAGTATTCCGTCCACCATAAAGGCCGTTCAGGTAAATAGGAAAGTGTTTGAGAAATGAAGCGATGATTTCTGTAGAGTAAATAATTATTGGTGAATGCCAGCGGAGTTGAGTTAATGATAAACTGTCCTTTCCCCCACGGTATGCGTAGTGTTACCGGATCACCGTACTCATTTTCAGCAATTACGTAGGCTTTTGTTTTGATTGAATCGATATCGAAAAAAGTATTTATATCGGATTGCTTGTAGAAATATTCACGATCAACTTTTCCGTACGCAAAGCGAAGATAGGATGAATCCCGGAGAGGTTTTAAATTTTGAAGTTGCGCTTTTACCAAAACGTCTTCGGTAAAGAGACCAAGCGTATCAGAAAAAAGACCTCCGTAATAATTCGCAGACAGGAATGCATTTGCTCCCGCATCAACACGACTCAGCAGAGCACGCGTGTCTTCTGCTTGAAGCGTCATGAAGCTTGCGATGGCTATTATATTTTTATCAGCCAGCAGTGAATCAGAAGTTTCATAAAATGTGATGTTGCTATGGGTCACTTCCTGGTTTGGAAATAAATCATCCAGCAATGAATTCATTACAAAGTCGCCAAAAGGATTTTTATCGCGTGAAGAAAAAGTAGGCGTCCAGTTAAATTGCTTCGGACTTAAAAGATGTACCAATAGAAAGAGAACAACGGTTCCGATAAGCAGAAAAATATATTTGTTATTCTTCTTCACTATACTTTGCGGCTGAAGTCTGCAAACACAGTTTGTATTTCTGAATAGGTATGCTCATCTATATCAAAATGACCATACCATGCGTAATCAAAATATAAGCGTAACTCCTGCCAGGGCTGGCGCGCCGGGTGTTGACTCAACTCTCGCCAGTATTCGTCATTTGTTTTACCGGGTTTCCATGCTATGGCTTGCCGGTCTGCAAGTTTTTTTAATGCATATAAAAAAGTAAGACGAACGGCCTCTCGAAAATCTTTTCGTTTGTACGCATCGTTGATCCGCTCTTCAAAACTTATTTCATGAATGTTTTCTTCTTCAGCCGCTAATTTTGATGGAGATGATTTTGCGGATCGATAAAATGTTTGCTTGATGTCAATGTTGAAAAAACGAATAATAAAGTAAATGACAAGGGCTGCGCAAAGTCCGTAAAAAATGATTCTGCCCAAAACGGTGTTCGTGGCAAGAGAAAGCAGACGAAAAATAAACTGGATGATTGCGTATTTAAGGCGATCCCACCAGGTTACTCCTTCCTGTTTAACAGCTTTGTACTGGAAGTCAGAATTGTTTCTGAATTCATTTACTTTTTCTGTATCAAACCTTCGCAAGGTCACCTCGCCATTATCATTCTCCACTTTTTGGAGAGAATCGACAGACATTTCCTGCGCATGCAAAGAAAATGTTATAATGAAACATGCGCAGCAAGTGAGAAAGACTCTAGCCATTGATAAGGGAATACTAATAGCTTTCTTTTGGATCTTGTTGTGCGGAAGGTGAACTGCCTCCGAAGCCTTCAATCTGATTCATCAATCCTGTGGCTTCTCTTCTTTCAACTAAATTGTAATATTGAAATGCAACAGCGATAAAACTGATGCACATCAACAACCCTGAACCCACTGCTTTGATGCATGCGCTTATAATAAGAGCACCTTTTTGCCACATAGGAGGATCAGCCAGAATATCACCGGTACTTCTCTGTAGGGTAAAGACAACGGTAAGAATCATTTCAGGGATATTGAAAATGAAACCCATCATTCCCTGCACCATACCTGCGACAAAGAGTAAACCGAAGGTGCTCCACCATTTATCTTTTATAAGCTGAAAGCATCTGCTAAAAGCATCACCAATTGATTTCTTTTCAAAAATCATGATAGGAAGAATTAGTGAAAGGGTTATACCAAGATAAATGCCGGGGATCACTAAAAATACAAATCCAATGGAGACCACAATCACTACAAGAAGGCTGGCTACAAAAATATTAGCGACATCTTTTTTTGCATGATCCCATAATTCACCAACGCTTATGGAGATTGCGTTCTCCCGTTCGGAGTATAGCTTCATATAATTATAAACAAGTGAGGCGTTAATTAAATATCCACCAACGATGAAAGCGTAACCAAGAAGAAAGAAACCAAAAAAATTACTCACCATACCAAAGACGTTTCTTTCACCTTCATAACTACCTACATCCTGGTAGAGTGTGAAATTTGTATAGTAACTAATTGTGACCATTCCAATGACGATGAACGGTACACTGATGTATAGCACTGCAGGCATAAAGCCTTTATAATTCTGCCGAATGAATTCAAATGTGGCATTGAATTTCTCTCCGAAGTCACGTGTTCTGCGGAGTTCTATTTTCTGAAAATGCTCCATGAGTTTGTACGGAATTTATGTGGATATATAAAAAAGTAAAATACAATTAATACGATTGATAATCCAATGATGAAAAGTTTCAATACCAATGGCATGTTGCTATAACGCGTAATGAATGATTCTATAAATCCGGCGATAATAAAAAACGGGATCAATGCCATCACAACTTTCAATCCGTCTTTTGCTCCCTGCTTGAATGATTCCATTCTGCTGTAGGTTTTAGGAAACAAAATACTATGCCCCATGCGAAAGCCTGCTGCGCCGGCAATGACAATGGATGTAAGCTCGATGGTGCCATGCAGCATAACAATGCCTAATGCATTTTCAAGCTGATCATTCTGCGCAAGGAATGTAAAGAAGGTTCCAACCATTATTCCATTATAGAAAAGTAAAAAACCGGTGCCTATTGAAAAAATAATTCCGGCGGCAAAAGCATAGAAGGATACGCGAATGTTGTTAAAAGTAATCGCGAAGAACATATTTAATTCATCTTCGCCGGCATACACGCCTAAAGGATTTCCATTTTTTATGTTTTCAAGGGTCATGTTAACATAAGAATCCCCTAGAATTAGTCTTGAAAAAGTTTCGTCCGACCGCACAGAAATAATACCAATAAGTATGGATATGAAGAAAATAAGAAAAGCGTAAATGATGTACCGGTACATGCTGTGTAAAAGCCCGGGTATTTCACTTGTCCAGAATGTAATAAAGCGGCTGCGGTCTTCGCTTTTATTTTTGTAGATCACCAAATGTATTTTGGAGGCAAGCGTATTTAAATACCGGGTAGATTCACTCTGTGGATATTGCGTGCGGCTAAAGGAAAGATCATCCGTAAGCTGAATAAAAATCTCGGCTTTCTTGTCAGGGTCAATGGATGGTTGTTGGAGAAGTTTTTCATATTCTTTCCAACGGGGCATGTTTTGTTTGATGAAGGCAGCTTCGCGCATAACGTGAAGGGCAAGTTAATAAATAGCTGTTGTCCGACAAAAAATACAACGTTTGTCTTAGCCCTTAGATTAATTTTTTTCGTCTATGTTACGAATTACATGCTTTTAATCTATTTAAGAATCTCCCTGATAAATGTTTACCTGTTGTGTGAATGACCGATATAAACGAGAATATAAAATCAGAATGCGCGTGTAGGCAAAACAACACGCCGAGTTTATTATATTCATAACAATCCTGTAAAAGCAGGACTTTTTAAGTATGCGGGAGATTACGCGTATTCAAGTGCAGGATTTTATAAGAATGGCGATAGACGATGGAATTTTTTAACTCATATAGATGGATGATTGAGTATAATTTTATGCATGAGTGGGGTGGTAGTGCTCGTCGTGCAGTAGGCTTGTTGGTGAACACCAACAAAGGCAGGGGAAGCGCAGCGCAGGAGTCCCCGAAGCGGGAGACTCTGCGAAGAAGAAAAGTGAATATTAACAAGCTTGATGGACCACCAATTGAGCAGAGAAGAGAAAAAACCGGAAAGTATGTTACCAATTAAATAAAACAAAATGAAAACTTTTGTACTTAGTGGTTTGCTGTTGACTTTTTCATTGCTGTTGTCAAGTATAAGTTGTAATAGACAGGATAGAGATCACTCTAGCGAAAAAGAAAAGGGCAAACTCGTGGAGTTAAGCCAAATGGAAGTTGAGCTAAAGAGTTATTATCAGAAAGTTGAAGAGGATTTAAGGACGAATCATGGAATAAGGGATCAAAAAAAGATAGACATTATGATGCAAATATTCATTGATGATGGGGATGTTGATGCTCCTTTTATTCTTGAAACGAAGGGAGGAATTCCCCACATGACTTATGTTAGCTACTCGGAGTATAAAAAATATCACTCAACTCCTCACCTTATTGATACTGTGAAAACATTCTCCATTTCTTTTGATTCCTTGGGCAGAATAAAAAATAGCGACACAATTGAATAACCTTTTGTTTCCCTTCTTCGCAGCGGTGTGCCACGAAGTTAAAGATAGAGGATAGTTCTTTAACATGCTGTATAAAAGATGAAGGCGGGCCCTTCACACACACTATGCGGTTAGGGTGTTTAAACCGGCTAAAGTGTTGTGTTCAAAAGACATGGTGCTGAACGTTTAGCTGAAAGGCCTCGATAAGTCGGGGTCAGGTGAGTGTAAAGAAGCTGAATGAAAATGAACCGTTGATGATATGTCGAAAGGACAACTTGTTGACAGAACTATAGGATCTTAATGCGTTGTTGGAGTTCGCACACACGTCGCCTTTGCTGGGTGTTCTTCACCAGCAAACGCACTAGTTATGGGTAAATGCAAAAGACAGAAAACGGCAGGTATGGGAACTAAATTCACTGGGTATTCCACTGTGGTCAGTCAAAGCTATTTGGCAAAAACTTAATTATATTCATAACAATCCTGTAAAAGCAGGACTTTGTAAGTATGCGGGAGATTACGCGTATTCAAGTGCAGGATTTTATAAGAATGGCGATAGACGATGGAATTTTTTAACTCATATAGATGGATGATTGAGTATAATTTTATGCATGAGTGGGGTGGTAGTGCTCGTCGTGCAGTAGGCTTGTTGGTGAAGAACACCAACAAGGGCTGGGGTGGCCTCTCTTTTCCGGAGCAGGAGACTTCCTTTTGAAATTTCCTGTGCTCACATGTGCAGGCATTTAAACATTTCTTATAAGCGTTCTGATTTTTCTGTTCGGTAATTTTTATTGGCCATTCCGCAGTTGGGAGAGAATTCCTGACTAGCCTTACCGATGTAATGTATTCACCGGCTCCGCCAAATTCCGGTATTTGATCCTCTGACTTATTTATTCATCTTTGCGCCCTGAAAATCAGAGCGACCAGGTAATGACTGGCATTGGTCTCTCTGAAAATTTAGGAGAAGAATAGATTAGCAGCCATCATGCACCCCGCAGTAGTATTGGCTAAACGTAGTGTACAGATGAAAAAACAACTTTTGTTCCTTGCCGTCCTGTCATTGGTATATTTAAATTCCTTTTCACAAATAATTTTTGAAAAAGGATATTTTATTGATGAGTCCGGTCAAAAGACAGATTGCTTTATCAAAAATATTGACTGGAAGGATAACCCTACAGCGTTTCAATATAAGTTGTCAGAGAACGGAGAAGTAAATACGGCAACGATAAAAACTACTAAAGAATTTAGAGTAGACGGTTCATTCAAGTATGTACGCGCAAAAGTAAAAATAGACAGATCGCTTGATGACCTGAGTAATTTATCCAACGAACGAAACCCAACTTTTAAGGAAGAAATACTGTTTCTAAAAACAGTTGTTGATGGTAAAGCCACGCTGTATAGTTATGAGGATGGCAACCTAACCAGGTTCTTCTATAAACTCCCGGATAAAGAGATTGATCCATTAGTTTATAAATTATACAAGTTTGGCGCCCAAGTCATTCAGAATAATGCCTTTAAACAAGAACTTTCTCAGCGCTTAACCTGCCAGGCATTGGATAAATATGATTTCGAAAAATTGAATTATAATAAGCGCGATCTTGAACGATTATTCGTCAGGTATAACAAATGCAGTGACCCTAACTATGTCAATCCTGCAACAACGACAAAACGGAATCTATTCAATCTCACGGTCAGGCCAGGCTTGAGCGTGGCTGACATAGCTATGCGAAACTTGTATTTGCATTATTTTAACACTGATTTCAATAATAAGCTTGGTTTTCGGTTTGGCGTTGAAACAGAGTATATATTGCCCTTTAACAAAAATAAGTGGGCAATTTTGGCTGAGCCGACTTTTCAGTATTCTCCAGAGCAATCAATAAATACATACTCTGTTTACGGTGTGGTTGCCGTCAATATTGATTACAAGTCTATTGAATTCCCCGTTGGTCTAAGGTATTATATTTTCCCGGGTGGAAATTCCAATTTTTTTGTAAACGTCCTTTGCGTACTCGATGTTAGTTTCAACTCATCAATAAAATTCAGTAAAACCGATGGATCAGATTTGTATAGCCCGGTGAAGATTGGCTCAGGATTTTTTCCGGCTGTAGGGGCAGGCTATAAGTTCAAGAACAAATATGGTGTAGAAATACGCTATCAAATGAACCATGATATCCTATTTCATAATCCTGGGGAAGCTAATTATAGCTCTACTGTATTCATACTGGGCTACACATTTTAGTAGCATTTTGTCAAATTATTTGGTAAAAATGAGATTGAAAGAAACCAGGTCCTGAATTTTTGTCTCTAATGCCGTTGTTGGAGTTCGCACACACGCAGCCTTTGTGAGCCTGCCTGCAGACAGGTTCTTCACCAGCAAACGCACTGCGCCTGGATAACAGAAGGGCACTTGGCTGGAACGAATAATTGATTACAGGCCAGCAAATACTGAAAGTTTTACGTAATGAAAATTCAGCCATACAGGATGAGTTATTGGTAAATGTAAAAGACAGAAAGCGGCAGGTATGGGAACGAAATTCACTGGGTATTCCACTGTGGTCAGTCAAAGCTATTTTGCAAAAACTTAATTATATTCATAACAATCTTGTAAAAGCAGGACTTTGTAAGTATGCTGAAGATTACGAGTATTCAAGTGCAGGATTTTATAAGAATGCCGATAGATGATGGAATTTTTTAACTCATATTGATGGGATGATTGAGTTTAATTTTATGCATGAGTGGGGTGGTGGTGCTCGTCGTGCAGTAGGCTTGTTGGTGAAGAACACCAACAAGGGCTGGGGAAAGAGAAGAAACGGTATAGAAGCGGGGATGAATTATTAGTTCGTAGTAATACATTTAAGGGAGGCACTTCTGAATTTCTCAATGAAAGTGGTATAAAGAGGACGCTATCAGACGCCTATAGCTCCCTTATTCTAAACCCTCATCTTAAAGTTATAATTAGAGCGACTACCAACTTTGACATGGTCAAGCGATACTGGCAAAATTGTTGAAGGATCAGGTGGCAAGACTCTTGATAATCTCCTTGATGATCGAGCTAACGCAGTTAAAAAGGCTTTGATGGACATGGGGGTTCCTGAGAGTCAAATTCAATTTGGTAGCCGACCATTATATAGAGATCTTGATGGAACTACGAGTTCTGCATTTAAACTTGAATTCAAGGAGAATTAATGAGATTGATTTTTGTCATATGCTTAGTTTTAAGTTACCCCACCTATTCTCAGGTAATGGATGAACCAATCAGGTTATGGTCTTCGTCAAATTTAATTGAGTGGTCGGATTTTTTGGGAAGGCCGGATACAATCCACCATACGTTTAATGGCCGGAAATCTAAAGCCGTATCGGCCACTGGTATAAAATTTTTTAGTAGTGAAAGCTTAGGTAATAAATCATGTTATGAATTGAAATCTATTTTTTACTGTAATGAATCATGGAAAACTGCTACTAGTGAAGCTTTATTGGCTCATGAAAGAGGCCACTTTGATTTGACTGAGATATGTGCAAGGAAATTGAGGAGACGTTTACTAGAATTAACTGAATTGTGTAAAGAAGTCTCTTTGGATGCTGAACTTGATTTAGCTCTTGATTGCTACGATTCTATTAGTGATGAATATGATCAGCAAACCTTCTATGGAACAAACAGTACAAGTCAGAACATTTGGAGTCAAAAGATTGCAAATGAACTGTTAGAGCTGAATGCATATTCTGATACAGTAATATGTTCTTGTAATTAGCCAGGTACCATTGACTAATGCCGTCGTTGGAGTTCGCACACACGTGGCCTTTGTTGCGTGTTCTCACCAACAAACGCACCGAGTTTGGATAACAGTATGGCACTTGGCTGGTATGCACTTAATCTTGCTCAAAGCAAGTTTAGACGAAGGAATTTTGATTACATTTAGATCGTAAACTCACTTTATAGTTATAACCGTTGTGCACATGGTCGATCTAAACAAGAATTCAACATATGCAAAACAATACGCCGAGTTTACAACGATCACCTGCCTTGAGTGGAAGCCAGTGCTTGAAGACAACCGGATTAAACATATCATTACGGATAGCATGTCCTTCTTAAGTGACGACAATCGTGCCATCATTTATGCTTTTGTCATTATGCACAATCATTTTCATATGATATGGCAAATCATGGGAGATCATAAACGTGAAGATGTTCAACGCGACTTTTTAAAGTTTACAGGCCAGCAAATATTGAAGTACTTGCATAAGCAAAATACAATTTTGATGGATGAGTTAGTTGTAAACGCAAAGGACCGGAAGCGCCAGGTATGGGAACGGAATTCATTAGGTATTCCACTATGGTCTGAGGGAACTATTTGGCAAAAGCTTAACTATATCCATAACAATCCTGTAAGGGCAGGGCTTTGCAAGTATCCGGAGGACTATCCGTATTCGAGTGCGACATTTTACCGAAAAGGAGATGGAAATTTTTAACGCATGTGGATGGGTAAAAATGGGGTTGACAGAAGAAGGTTTTTCCGCTCGCTTAGGAGAGTGCGTAGTTTTGTTGGTGAGCAACACGCAAAGCATACGCGCAACACCAACAAAGGCACGAGAACAACAATAGTTGGTGGTCTAATGGCCGGTACATGCCTGATGTAAATGGAATCACACATCCATTGTTTCCGGTTAGTAACACTGGGCTCTGGAACGGACACTCCATAGAAGGTGTACTAGAGTCTGTTGAATACACTGGTGTTAGATTGGATGATTGATGATCTTATCAGTAGACTAGGATGCGCATTATAAACTCATTTTTAATGGCCAGATTTATTTTAATCGCAGGTATATTTTTTTCATGTGTCGCCTGCCACAGTAATCAAACCGATAACTACAACGGGACTGATTACAGATTGTTCAAGAATACGCCTATTTGGGAGCTTGCGCAGGCAGTACAAGAACAAAATACTGAATCGATAAAAAAGTTGGTGACTGAACAGAAACAGGACCTGAATTATCAAGAGCCTAAATATGGCTCAACTTTACTCATGCTAACAATCATAAATGATCACCTTCGTTCGTTTGAGACGTTACTTCAGTTGGGTGCAAATGTTAATCTCCATGATTCGTACAGTGGAACATCTGCACTCATTATCGCTGCGGACTCAGACAACAGTGATGCGGAGACCTTCATAAGGTTGTTGATTCAACATGGAGCTGATCCGAATGATGTAGAGCCGGGGCCAAGGAGGGAAGGCAATACTACACGATTTAGTCCACTTTTGGCGGCCTGCGAGGATGTATCTAATAGTGTCAATACCCTGGAAAAAGTAAAAATATTGGTAGATGCCGGGGCAAATGTCAACTATCGAAATGAATTTGGTGCCAGCGCGCTAAAGACAGCGGCTGTGTTTGACCATTATGACGTTGTTTTGTACTTGTTGGAAAAGGGAGCCGAGATTAATACTGTTTTCTATGTGTACAATGGGCAAGAGACGTACCTGTGGCAACAACTTCGTCTTAGTCTCTTTCCCATAGAATCTGAGAAATATCAACAAAAAATGAAAGTCGTGCGATTTTTGGAAGAGCACGACATCGATTATAGATCAATTCCAATACCTGAAAGTGCTATTGAACAGGCAAAGCAATTGTACCCTAGTAATTGGCAGAACTATCTAGATAGCTATTGATAACAATTGACGGGGTGATGATTAGTGCCCTCTAGTGTGCTGATTATAAAGTTCATTTACTAATTTGAAGCACCTAACATCCTTACAGTAAATGAGATAAAGTGTATCCAACGGTAAGTTAACTTACAGATCATTACACTAGCCGTTGTTGGTGTTTCCGCTTTTGAAGCCGCACACACGCCGCCTAGTTATATGCTTGAGTTAGTTCGATAGAGCAAAAAGACTTCGCACACACGCCGCCTTTGCTGTGTTCTTCACCAGCAAACGCACAGCGCCTGGATAACAGAAGGGCACCTGGCTGGAACGCACATAGCTGAGCCCTTGTCGGTGTTCCCATTTTTTCACGTCGTACACACCGGCCTTTGTTGAGTATTTTCACCAACAACACTGCTCACGGTGTGCCTGTAGGAAAATGAATGATTCTTGACATAAAAATGTAGTAGCATTAATATCACTCACCCATTGAATTTATTATCTTTACAACATGTTTCGGTTGGCTGCAATTTTGTTTTTAACATCATTATGTTGGTGCGTTCAGGCTCAAGTACCCGATAGCCTTTTAGAAAGACAAACGAGTAAGTTGTTGTCTTTAGACACACTTCTTCAATGGCAGGCTTGAAGAAAGAGACTCTGCGAAGACAGTATTTTATCCTGTTAATCCCTAAATCCTTTCATCCTGGTCTCAATTACTTTATTCCAAACCCTGAACACATTCCCTGAACAAATCTTTGCAATGTCTTCATCCGAATAGCCGCGCTTCAGCAATTCATAAATAAGATTCGGATAGGTTGAAACATCTTTTAGACCTAAAGGCAATGAATCGCCAACGCCATCATAGTCGCTGCCTATTCCAACGTGATTTATTCCAACCAATTTAACAACATGATCAATGTGATCGGCTACGCGCAATACATCTGAAAAGAGTTCTTCATGATTCTTTCCAAATTCTTTAATGACACTTTGGGCTGCGGAGTCTTTCGAGGTTAATCCTTTTTGCCGGAGAATCTTTTCTAATGAATCTCTCAAGTTATTATTGGTTCTCGCTACTGAATCAAGGAAACTTGCGCCAAAGTTAATTTGAATTACACCATCATTTTTGGCCAATGCCTTGATCATGTCATCGCTCATGTTGCGTTGAAAGCCCGGAGTGAAATAGCGGCAGGATGAATGTGAAGCAATTAAGGGTGCTTTAGTAATTTTTAACACGTCATAAAATGTGCTGTCACTTACGTGGGAAATATCAACCATAATTCCTACACGGTTCATTTCGGCAACCACCTTTTCACCAAATTCACTTAGCCCGTTCCATGTATTAGTGGGATCGTAGGACGAATCGCATATCTGATTATCCTTTGCGTGCGTCAAAGTAATGTAGCGAATACCCCTGTCGTAAAAATATTTCACATTGTTTAAGTCATTACCGAGGGGAGCGCCATTCTCCATGCCCATCGGCAGAGAAATTTTTCCTTCTTTAAAATTCTTTTCTGCATCCGCAGGAGTTCCGGCAAAAGCAAACTTGTCCGGATGGGCTTTTGTAATGCCTTCAATCATATTGATCAGGGAATCGGCAAGAACTTTTCCACTGTCAGGAAGCTTTTGATTTTCCGAAGGAATGTAGATAGACATGAAAGGCACATCGAGTCCTCCTTTTTTGGCCCGCTCGTAGTCAAAGTCTCCATCGGCTGACTGGATGGGTATTCCTAAATATTCACGGTCAAGTCGAAATTTTATTACACGTAAACGATAGGGCAAATCAACATGACCATCCACAATTATTATGGCATGCGCTAATGAATCGGCTTTGGCGTGAAGTTCTTCATCGGTCAAAACTTTATCATTTTTAGTTTCTCTATTACATGCAATCAACAATACCCCGAAAAGAAGGAAACTCAGAAATCGTAACGTCATCATTTTTAGAATTATCTTTGAAGTCCGAAAAGTATATAAAATACAAGGTGATGCAAATAATTACTGTAAGAACAGCGCAGAATGTTTTGATTGATTATCCCGTTGCAGGATTACTCCATCGGATTTTATCTTTTATCATCGATGCATTTATTCTTATTGCTTATGCACTTGTTATATTTTATTTGATTGTTGAGGCTGGCCTTCAGGAGCAGTGGATCATTATCCTTTGTTACTTCCCCATATTCTTTTATGACCTCATCATGGAGATTTCCATGAATGGTCAGTCATTAGGTAAACGTGCCCTTAGCCTTAAGGTGGTAAGAATTGATGGTAGTAATCCCACCATTGGAAATTATTTGTTACGTTGGTTGCTCAAGCCCGTTGATATTGGCTTTTCGGGTTCAATTGCTATTGCGTGTGTGCTGCTCACACGTTATGGACAGCGGCTTGGCGATCTTGCGGCAGGAACAACGGTGGTGAAACTTGTTTCCGTTGGCGATGTAACCAGCCAGCAAATCATTCAGCACCTGGAAGATAATTATGAGCCTGTATTTAACCAGGTAACCCAACTATCTGATCACGATATTAACCTTATTAAAAAAGCGCTTGAAGTAAACCGAACACTGGGGAACATGAAACCTGTTCTTCAATTAGAATCGCGCATTAAAACTATGCTTGGAATTAACAGCGACATGCCACCGGTAAAATTCCTTTATACTATTATCAAAGATTATAGTTATCTCACGTCACGGGTATGAGTGATCGTGAATTGATTTTATATACCCGGTCCCAACTCGCCTTGCGAAACGGACAAGATAAACCGGAAATCTGGATTGCATACAAAGGCATTATCTACGATGTAACGCAATCGCGGTTATGGAGGAACGGCAAACACTACGAACATTGGGCAGGACAAGATTTAACGGATGAATTGCCAGATGCGCCACACACCGAAAAAGTATTTGAGAAATTTGAACCCATTGGGAAGTTGATGATCTGATTCCATTTAACTTTATCGTTTTAACGCGAAAAAATGGGTAGTGTGTATTTTGGAATTATAGCGCAGTTTTTAGTATATCGTACCGCGTTTTAGTTATATCCTGTAAACATATCGAGATGATCCTGATAGCTGATAGTGGCGGATCCAAAATAGATTGGAGACTTTTGCAAAAAAATGGAGTCATTAACCAGGCCAATACCCCCGGTTTTAATCCCTATTACCAGCCCGTACAGGATCTGAAAAAGAGTGTTGAAGAGGTATTACTTCCCATCATAAATGAAACGGTAGACAAAGTCTTTTTTTATGGTGCGGGTGTTTCATCTGAAAAAAATCAGCTTACCGTTCAAAATGCTTTTAAGGATTACTTCCCGGAAGCCAGAATTGAAATTGGATGGGACTTATTGGCGGCAGCACGTGCACTTTGCGGACATGAACCCGGTATAGCCTGCATCATGGGAACCGGATCAAATTCCTGCTTATACGATGGTGAAAAGATTGTTGGTAATGTGGCTAATCTTGGGTGGATATTAGCGGATGAAGGCTCCGGTGCTTATATCGGAAAACGATTCATTGTTGATTACCTGAGAAAAAAATTACCGTCTTCCTTAGCGGAGCAATTCCACGCGAGATTTCCTTTTCATAGAGAAGAAATATTAGAACGGGTTTATCAACAAGAAAAGCCCAGCGCATTTCTGGCCAGCTTCACAAAGTTTATTTTCCAGCATTTAAAAGAACCTTACTGCTATCAATTGATCTATGATAGTTTTAGCGACTTCTATGAAAATAATGTGATGAAGTACGATAACTATCAAAAACTGAAAGTTCATTTTACAGGTTCCATTGCATTTTATTTTAGCGACATCCTTCGGCAGGTAGCCAATGATAAAGGAATCACTGTAAAGAATATTTTAGAAGGTCCTATCGCAGGATTAACACTATTCCATAAGAACGACGTTTAGTTCTTCAACAGCTTTCATTTCCTTATTCCCGGTTCTCTCAGGTTAATGAGCGCATAATCTTTTCTACATTACTCAGCTTTAATTGAATAAAAATTTTAGCAGCTCCAACTGCCTCATGCTGTATATTTGTATCGGAGAAGGAATTAATTCCCTTTACAATCTTGACAACAACTGAATCGTCTTCTTATTATGACAACCTCGAAAAAATGAGTGTTCATGATTTGTTGGTGAATATCAATAAAGAAGACAAAACAGTTCCTGTAGCCATTGAAAAAGTAATACCTGCAATTGAGGCGCTTGTAAATGTTATTGTAGAAAAGATGGCGAATGGCGGAAGGCTTTTTTATATCGGCGCAGGTACAAGCGGTCGCCTGGGCGTTGTAGATGCTTCTGAAATTCCACCCACGTATGGAATGCCGCAAGGTAAAGTGATTGGTATTATGGCAGGTGGAGATAAGGCTATTCGTAAAGCGGTTGAGCATGCTGAAGATGATGCGAAGCAGGCGTGGCTAGACTTAACTGAATACAGCATATCTAAAGACGATGTACTAATTGGCATTGCAGCATCCGGAAGAACACCCTATGTTATTGGTGGATTGAAAGACGCCCGAACTAACGGTGTTGTTACTGGTTGCATCACTTGTAACGATAATACCGAACTGGCAAAACATGCAGACTACCCCGTTGAAGTTGTTGTAGGCGCTGAGTTTGTTACCGGATCAACGCGAATGAAAGCGGGAACCGCACAAAAGTTAGTGCTCAATATGATTTCCACCACAACTATGATTAAGCTTGGTCGTGTTAAGGGAAATAAAATGGTAGATATGCAATTGACAAACGACAAACTTATTGATCGTGGCACCCGCATGATCATGGAGGAGCTGGGCGTTAATCAGCAGGAAGCAGCAAACCTGCTTCGTGAATTTGGCTCTGTCCGTAAAGCAGTATCCAGCCGCCAGGGACATGCACGACATTGAACCATATCACAACTGGTTAAAGTATTACGATCCCTCCACCGATGAGCGCTCTCCTTTTTTTGGCAAGGAATATAACTTTGATGTTTACTCCGAAACAATTTATGGTTACTACATAGATCCCGCCTGGGATTTCATGGGCTCAGAAACATTATACCTTAAAGTTCTTTATGCAGACTACCAGGCAGGTTTCACTGTGATTGAATTTTTAGGTGAATGGAATGATGCTATTAACAATGATATTATGAACCTGAAGCGAAACGTCATTGAGGATATGGTCAAAAACGGAATCAACAAGTTTGTCCTCGTGGGAGAAAATATTTTGAACTTTCATGGATCGGATGATTGCTACTACGAAGAATGGTTTGAAGATGTAGAAGATGGATGGATTGCAGCGGTGAATTTTCCTGAATTTATTCAGGAAGAATTTAAACGTTACCGGCTCGATAGCTACATTAACATGGGGGGTACGCTGCAGCTTAATAATTGGCGCACGCTAAACCCGCTTGTATTTTACGATCTGGTAAGCAAACTGATTCAGAGAAGACTTAACTGAACATCCGTTACTGTGGCTTCTGCAGGAACAAGGTATTGACGTTTGCTTTTAATTTCGCAACATAGCACCCTGGTTCGTTTTAATTTTCCTTTCTTAAAATATTTACCTTGGAGTTTAAAAATACTTCCTTCCGGTAACTCAGAAACCATAGGATGTTGTAAGTGGACAGCGTCAAATTTTCTTAAGGCAATTGTAAGGTTCCGGTCCGCGAAGGAACTAGCCTTAGGGTTTTCCATGTGCTTAAAAAGTATAGGTAAGATTTCAGCGGGAAAAATACTTTCCTTGAGAACAGGTTGCATAAGGTTTTGAAATACTCTTTTCCATTCTGTGCCGTGAGGCTCAAGTCGATTCCCATAATGAAGGTGTACTCTCAGATGGGCTACTTCATGAATATACGTTATTAGAAAGAGATAGGGATTAAGATCATGATTAAGGGTGATGCGTTGAATGGCCGAGTTGCTCTTAAAAGTAAAGTCGCCAACCTTTGATTCTCTTTTCTTGGAAAGCTTTAATTCAAAAGCCGTTTGCGTCCACAGTTGAAAAGAGTAATCAACTGCAAGAGGGGGTACATGTTCGTTAAGAATGCCTAAAACCTGTTTTTCTTGCATGGCTAAAAATAAAAAAGGCTTTAGATATCTAAAGCCTTCACGTTAAGTTTTGACTTAAATTACTCGGTAGCAACAGAGTCAATTACTTGAGTAGCAGAATCAACTGCAGCTTCAGCAGCTTCAACTGCGTCTTCTACAACTTCTTCAGTAGCTTCTGAAGCTTCTTCAGCTTTCTTGCCACAAGAAGTGAAGGCAACAGCGAAACTACATACAAGTAGTAATGCGATTAATTTTTTCATAGTTTACAGGTTTTAAGAAAATTTAAGCCACAAATATACACTGAATTGATTCTCACCCTTATATGGGGTAGGAAAAATTACTTTTTTCTAAATATTAACCGTAAGGGTACGCCCTCAAAATCAAAGTGTTCACGCATTTTGTTCTCTAAAAAGCGTTGATATGAGGGTTGTATATATTGAGGGAGATTGCAAAAAAATGCAAACGATGGAAATGAGGCTTTTACCTGTGTAATGTACTTAATCTGAATGTGCTTCCCCTTGATAGATGGTGGTGGATAGTGGTGTATTTCAGGTAACATTTTGTCATTAAGTTGAGAAGTTGGAACCTTCTTGCTTCTGTTTTCAAAGACGGCTACTGCTTTCTCAATTACCTGGAAGATCCTTTGCTTATTTAAAGCTGAAGCAAAAACAAAAGGAATGTAATCTATGGGCGCCAGTGTTTCGAGTGATTCTTTCTTGAACTTGTCAGCCGTCTTCGAATCTTTCTCGATGAGGTCCCACTTATTAACCATAATAATAATGCCTTTGCCCTGGCGCTGTGACAGATTTATTATGTTTACATCCTGTGATTCAATTCCCCGTTCTGCATCGATAATAACGATACATACATCACTTTCTTCGAGTGCGCGAAGAGAACGCAGAACAGAATAAAATTCAATATCATCTTTTACTTTACTCTTCTTTCGTATGCCCGCAGTATCAATCAAAATAAAATTCTTGCCATACATTTTGTAATAGGTATGTATAGCATCGCGTGTTGTACCTGCTTCATCTGTTACAATACTTCTTTCTGTTCCCAACAAAGCATTTAAGAAAGATGATTTACCTACATTAGGTCTTCCAAGAATAGAGACTCTTGGTACACCGGCATCAGGATCTTCAACTCCCTCAGACGGAAAGGTCTTGATCAAATCATCTAGCAACTCTCCAGTACCCGAACCGTTTTCTGAGCTCACAGGATAAACTTCTCCAAGTCCGAGTTCATAGAATTCAGCGGCCATGGGAGTTTTATCTGGTGTATCGGTTTTATTTGCAACGATAAACACGGGTTTCTTCGTGGTGCGTAAAACGTTGGCAAAATCTTTATCAAAGCCGGTAAGTCCGTCTTTTGTATCAACCATGAACAGTACTGCGGAAGCTTCATCAATGGCCAGTTCGACCTGCTTGCGGATTTGAGATTCAAACTTGTCTTCGGATCCGGTAACATATCCACCCGTGTCAATCACGGTAAAGAATTTGCCACACCATTCAGCATAACCGTAATGACGATCCCGCGTAACACCTGGCATGTCATCCATGATGGCCTGGCGTTTTTCAACAAGCCTGTTAAACAAGGTTGACTTGCCTACATTTGGTCTGCCTACTATCGCAACGATGTTTGCCATTCAGAGGTATTGATGAATCTTACGTTTGGTCTTTAGTTGATTTTAGAAAAGTATAATTTGAATTTCAACAATAAAGACTGATCATAAAATAGAAAAGCGACCTAGAAAGTCGCTTTCCTTAATTATTATTTAGTAGTAGTGGGCAAGACTCGAACTTGTGTCCGCCTGCTGGCGGATATGATCCCAACGAGCTAATCCAACCACTCAATCATTTTAGTAGCGGGGACAAGACTCGAACTTGTGTCCGCCAGCTGGCGGATATGAGCCCAACGAGCTAATCCAACCACTCAATCATTTTAGTAGCGGGGACAAGACTCGAACTTGTGACCTTTGGGTTATGAGCCCAACGAGCTACCAACTGCTCCACCCCGCGATATATTTTAAAAACCCCGATTTGCTATCGGAAGTTTCTTCTTCTCGTAATTGAGGCACAAAAGTAGAACCTTGACGAGTAAAAAACAAATACCTTTGCACATAGTATGGAGCAAAAGACTTTTAAATCTGGTTTCGTGAGTATTGTAGGCAAGCCCAACGTGGGGAAATCTACACTCATGAACAAACTGGTAGGTCAAAATCTCTCCATCATCTCACCCAAAGCCCAAACTACTCGCCATCGTATTATGGGCATCATCAATGGTGAAAACTATCAGATCGTATATTCTGATACACCTGGCTTATTGGAACCGAAATACTCACTTCATGAAGCCATGATGAATTATGTGAAAGTTTCCCTTGAAGATGCAGATCTTATCCTGCTCATCGTAGAGCTTGGAGAAAAGTATGATCCTACAGTTTTTGATCGATTTAACAGAACGACAACACCAGTAGTTCTCGTGATCAACAAATGTGACAAGGCCAAAGGTTCACAAGCAATAGATAAAGTTACGTATTGGAAAGAACATCTTACGAAGGTTGAAACGATTCTTACCGTGTCAGCCTTGTCGGGAGAAAATATTTCAAAAGTGCTTGATACAATAATTGAGAAGTTGCCGGTTCACCCGGCATATTTTCCAACGGATGAATTAACAGACAGACCCGAAAGATTTTTTGCTTCTGAAATTTTACGGGAGAAAATTTTTTTCAATTACGAGCAGGAGATTCCCTATAGCGCGGAGGTTGTCATTACTGATTTTAAAGAGGAAGAACAAATCATACGAATTCGTGCAGAGATTTATGTAGAGCGTGATTCTCAAAAAGGTATACTGATAGGAAAAGCTGGCAGCTCCTTAAAGAAAGTAGGAACCGAGGCACGCGCAAGCATGGAACAATTCTTTCAGAAAAAAATATTCCTGGAAACGCATGTGAAGGTGGCTAAGGATTGGAGAAAAGAAAAAAACAGGTTGAGACAATTTGGATACCTTGAATAATTCAAAAGCTCGTTTGAAGTAAAAACACTTTGATCGCCAAAGAATAAAAATTTCCTATCAACCCGTTCCTCACTATCTTTATCTTTTCCAGAGAAGAAGAGAAAGAAATTGATACTAAACACGCAACCACCATTAGCAGAACGTATGCGGCCATCTCGCCTGGATGACCTGGTGGGACAGGAACATCTCACCGGACCAGAAGGCGTGATTCGAAAAGCCATGGCTGCAGGGAAAATTCCCTCAATGATTTTGTGGGGCCCGCCGGGTGTTGGTAAAACTACCCTGGCAAATATTATTGCCAATGAAGTAAAAAAACCATTTCATATTTTGAGCGCTGTCAGCGCCGGAGTGAAAGATGTGCGTGAAGTAATTGAAAAAGCCAGGCATTCTCCGGGTTCAATTTTATTTATTGATGAAATCCACCGGTTTAACAAATCACAACAAGATGCCTTGCTGGGAGCAGTTGAAAAAGGTACCATTACATTGATAGGAGCAACAACGGAGAATCCATCTTTCGAAGTAAACTCTGCCTTGCTATCGCGTTGCCAGGTTTATATACTTAAACCACTGGAAGAAAAAAATCTATTGCAGTTGATTAATCATGCGTTGGCAAAGGATGATGAATTGAAGCATCGTGTTTTTAATATTAAAGAACATACAGCATTACTTAATCTTTCCGGCGGTGATGCGCGTAAACTTTTAAACCTGATTGAATTAATTGCAGAAACCTATCCTTCAGGCGAAATTGAAGTGACGGATAGTTTGGTGATGGATGTTGCGCAGAAGAAGATTGCCATTTATGATAAAAGTGGTGAACAGCATTATGACATTATCAGCGCGTTCATTAAATCCGTGAGAGGTAGCGATCCAAATGCCGCTGTCTATTACCTTGCCCGTATGATTGAGGGTGGCGAGGATGTGAAATTTATTGCACGTCGCATGGTGATTCTCGCATCGGAAGATATTGGTAATGCAAATCCAACAGCATTGGTAATGGCAACCAGTACATTTCAGGCGGTCAATGTAATCGGTTATCCCGAAGCGCGGATTATACTTTCACAATGTGCCGTTTATCTTGCCAGCTCACCAAAAAGCAATGCAAGCTACGAGGCCATTGAAAGTGCATTGCAAAAGGTAAGAGAAACCGGAGATTTACCAGTGCCCTTATCGATTCGTAATGCACCCACAAAGCTTATGAAAAATTTGGGTTATGGTAAGAACTATCAATATGCTCACAGTTTCGAAGGTAATTTTGTGAACATGGAATTTCTGCCCGATAAAATAAGAGACACGAAATTCTTTGAGCCAGGCAATAACCCCAGGGAAGAAGAGTTAAGAAAATACCTTCGTGCTTTGTGGAAAGAGAAATATGGGTACTGAATAGTTTAAGGTTTAAAGTTCAAGGTTGGTGTGTACCAACTTTAAACTTACACTACACCTTAAACTTTAGACTTTAAACTTTAAACTGAAGAATGCATCAGCAACGCATCATATTCGAATCATCACCAGGGTGGATTATTGTATGTATCCTCGCAGGGTTAGGCTATGCTTTTCTTTTGTATCAAACGAAACACCCCTGGAGTGTTAATATAAATCGCGTACTGTTTTCATTACGGGCTATCCTTGCTTTCTTCCTTGCTTTTCTTTTACTGGGTCCTATCGTGCGCCAGATTGATAGCTTTGTGGAGAAACCATTGTTTGTAATTCTTAGTGATAATTCCGGTTCTATAAAAGAAGGCGCTGATTCAGTTGTACTAAAAAATATTCAGCAGGAGGTTGCTGTTCTAAAAGAATCACTCGATAAAAAAGGATATGAGGTAAAAGCAAATAATCTTGACGGAAAAGAAACAGGAGAAGCCATTCAATACACTGAACCTGTGACTGACATTCAAGGCGCATTACGTTCAATTGCTGATCGTTACGAGGGAAAAAAGATTGAAGGTGTTCTGCTTGTTTCCGATGGTATTTATAATACAGGGATTTCTCCATTGTATGCCACTTACAATTTTCCTGTTAATACCCTGGGTGTTGGTGATACAACACAGCGCGTTGATATTGCAATTCGAAATGTAGCCTATAATAAAATTGCCTACCAGGGGAATAAATTTCCTGTTCGCGTTGAAGTATTGTCAAAGGGTGTTACGAACAGGCAACTGGCGGTAACACTTACGCAAGGAGGAAAAGTTATTGACCGGCAGATACAATCTTCAGGCAGTGATGGTCTCACGACATACGATTTTAATCCATTAGCCAACGAAAAGGGAATTCAAAAATATGACCTGACGGTGGAAACCCTTCCAGAAGAATTGAATAAAAGAAATAACCGCGCTACCATATTTGTTGATGTAGTGGAAGGGAAAAAGAAAATACTTTTGGTTGCCTCATCACCTCATCCCGATATCAAGGCTATTCGCAGTGTGCTGGAAAAAAATTCCAACTATGAATTTTTGTTGCATATTCCCGGAGTTTCAGAACAAACTGATAAAGTTTTAAATGAGGATAAACCTGACCTTGTCATTTTTCACCAGGCTCCCGATCAAAGAGGAAAAACACGGGAACTTTTTCTGCGGTTTGCAAAGGCACAAACATCAATGCTGGTTATACTGGGGAAACAATCTGATTTTTCTTTATTGGTGGCACAGGGCATTCCGATAAAATTAGATGGTTTGCCACGGGATTATGATGATGTAACACCTGCCATAAATCCAGCCTTTAATAATTTTCTCATAACATCAGAAACGAAATCCGTTGTAGTTGATTATCCTCCGGTATCAGTTCCTTTTGGTAAAGTTCAAATTCCATTGAGTGCAACTGCGCTGCTATATCAACGCGTAGGCAGTTTGGTCACCGACAAACCCTTACTTGCTGTTGAAGTTCGCAATAACCAGAAGATAGGCATACTGTTGGGTGAAGGGATCTGGCGCTGGCGGCTGGATGAGTTTGGTCAGGTTGAAAAAACAAGCGGCTTCGATGAATTGCTGGGGAAATTACTTCAATACCTGAGTACATCGGAAGATAAAACCAGGTTCAGAAGTTATCCTATCCAGCAAGAATTTTCCGAGGTGGAGCCGGTTATTTTTGAGAGCCAGGTTTACAATGACATTTTCGAACCGGTTTTTGGTAACACCATTAATATTGAAATCGTCGATGAATCGGGAAAACAAGCACGATACTCGTACGTAACAAGTCCTGGTAATATTCGATACCAGATCGGCGGATTGAAGGAAGGTGTTTATCGCTATCGATCCAGAACCAATATAAATGGAAAGACCGAGGAAACGAGAGGACAATTTGCTGTGGTGTTAAAACAAGCCGAACTGCAAAACCTTACTGCCGATTTTGATCTGCTGCGAAAACTTTCAACAAATACCGGTGGCAGGTTTTATACCCTTGCTAAAACACAAGACCTTGTAAACGATCTTACGCTTAAAGAAGCCACTGCTGTATTACGAGCAGAAGAGAGATATGATTTCTTAATTAATTTGAAATGGATATTCTGGGTGTTGCTGCTAATGGTAAGTGTAGAATGGTTCCTTAGGAAGTTTTATGGAAGTTATTGAAAGGTATGCATAAACAAAAAAGCCGGCTGCTAACCGGCTTTTGTATTATCGTTCAATTAAAATTATGAATCACTTTTCTTTGAAGCTGCTTTGGGCTTCTTAACCTTGATGATGAGTTGTTCATCTTTACCATCATAGTCCGCGAGAATTGTTCCGCCTTCTTCTACTTCACCTTTCAGAATTTCTTCCGCTACCGGGTCTTCAAGGTATTTTTGGATAGCCCGGTTCAATGGACGAGCGCCGAATTGATGATCGTATCCTTTATCCGCCAGGAAGTCTTTCGCTTTATCAGTAAGTTCAACGTTATATCCCAACTGGATGATGCGTTCGAAAAGTTTCTTCAACGTGATGTCAATGATCTTATGGATTTGTTCACGTTGAAGTGAATTAAATACAATCACATCGTCAAGCCTGTTGAGAAACTCGGGACTGAAGGCACGCTTCAAAGCATTTTGAATGGTGGACTTCATATGTTCTTCTTCCGACTCACGTTTAGAGGAAGAGGTAAATCCAATGCCAGTACCGAAATCCTTAAGATCACGAACACCAATGTTTGATGTCATGATAATAATTGTGTTTCTGAAATCAACTCTTCTACCTAAACCATCTGTAAGGATACCATCATCCAAAACCTGGAGAAGAATGTTAAATACATCCGGGTGTGCTTTTTCGATTTCATCCAATAAAACAACTGAATAGGGTTTACGCCTTACTTTCTCTGTGAGTTGTCCACCTTCTTCGTAACCTACATATCCCGGAGGCGCTCCAACCAATCGTGATACAGAAAATTTCTCCATGTATTCACTCATATCGATACGCACCAGGCTGTCTTCTTTATCAAAGAGATAAGTGGCAAGAACTTTAGCTAATTCTGTTTTTCCAACACCGGTTGGCCCGAGGAATATAAAGGAACCAATTGGTTTTCGTGGATCTTTCAATCCTACGCGTGTACGTTGAATAGCCTTGGTTAATTTTCTTATGGCCTCCTCCTGTCCGATCACTTTTCCACTGAGTTCATCAGCCATACCGAGAAGTTTGTTGCTTTCTTTCTGAGCAATACGTTTTGTGGGTATGCCGGTCATCATAGCAATGACATCAGCCACATTATCCTCGTCAACGGTATATTTTTCCGTGCGGGTTTTTTCTTCCCACTTGGTCTTGGCAATTTCAAGTTGCTCCAACAACTTCTTTTCCTTATCGCGAAGTTGTGCGGCCTCTTCGTACTTCTGACTTTTTACGACACGGTTCTTTTCTTTCTTAACATCTTCGATAGCTTCTTCAAACTTGACAATGTCTTCAGGTACGTGAATGTTGTTAATGTGTACGCGCGCACCAGCCTCGTCCAAAACATCAATGGCTTTGTCAGGAAGGTAGCGATCGCTGATATACCGGTCAGAAAGTTTTACGCAAGCGTCAATTGCTTCTTTTGTATAGATCACATGGTGGTGATCTTCATATTTTTCTTTGATGTTATCCAGTATCTGAATGGTTTCTTCAACGGTTGTCGAATCAACCATTACCATTTGGAAACGACGGGCAAGCGCTCCGTCTTTCTCTATATACTGACGATATTCATCTAAAGTAGTAGCTCCGATACATTGAATTTCCCCACGGGCAAGAGCAGGCTTAAACATATTCGAGGCATCTAATGAACCAGACGCTCCTCCTGCACCAACAATAGTATGTAATTCATCAATGAAGAGGATAACATCAGGTGACTTCTCCAGTTCATTCATAACAGCTTTCATCCGTTCTTCGAATTGTCCTCTGTACTTTGTACCGGCAACAAGCGAAGCAAGGTCAAGCGTTACTACACGCTTGCCAAAAAGCACCCGTGAAACTTTTTTCTGAATGATGCGAAGGGCAAGACCTTCCGCAATGGCAGTCTTACCTACACCGGGTTCACCGATCAATATCGGATTGTTCTTCTTTCTGCGTGAAAGAATCTGAGCTACACGTTCAATCTCTTTTTCACGTCCTACTATTGGATCAAGCTTATTATCTTCTGCAAGTTTGGTAAGATCGCGACCGAAATTATCAAGTACAGGTGTTCTTGATTTCTCAGTGCCTTTCTTCTCTTTACCAGACGCACCGCTTCCAAAAATTTTAGATGAATCTTCATCCGGATCATCTGTATCTGACGATGCAATTGGATTTTCGGTTTGATACTCCAGCATCTCCTTTACTACTTCATAGTTCACGTCAAACTTATTCAGTATTTGCGTAGCCAGGTTATCCTGGTCGCGCAGAATGGAGAGTAATAAATGTTCTGTTCCGATAAGTTGCGCTTTGAAAATCTTTGCCTCGAGGTAAGTGATCTTCAAAACTTTTTCAGATGCTTTTGTTAATGGGATATTGGCAAGGTTCTTCACTTCATGTGTGGCCGTGCCTTTGGATATCTTTTCAATTTCAGCGCGAAGTTCATCGAGTGGTACACCTAACTTCTTCAGCACACCCACGGCTACGCCCTCACCCTCACGAACCATCCCTAACAAGAGATGTTCTGTACCTATGTAATCGTGTCCCAGGCGTAACGCTTCTTCTCTGCTAAGTGAAATGACTTCCTTTACGCGGTTGGAAAATTTTGCTTCCATATGGAATTTTGTATAATGACTAGTGTAAATGTAAAAGATTTCTTCAGTTATTTTTCTACTCAATCTTAAGATTTAATACGCTTAACGTTCTCCGAAATTTAATTGTTCACTTTGCGCTAACTGATCTTTGGATGATTGACTTTGCCTCGGGTCCCATGCAATAAATTAAATCGAGCAGGCTAAGGTTGGGTACAAACTTGCTGCCAAACACCTGGGGGTATGCCACAGCATGATAGAATTTGTTTTCAGGATGCTCTTTTTTGTCACTGATTAGGTTTCGAAGGTCGAAAGCAGGCGGCAAAATCTCTTTTTCAAAAAGATTGGTCTCTTTTACAGGTTTGTTCCACCCAAGCCATTTGAGACATAATGACAGTAGTTCGTGGTTAAGATCATACAAAAAATCCAATTTTTGGAACAAAATAGCATGCAGGTCTTCTGCGTAAAAATCAAAGTACGGAGCCTTACCATATGCAGACTGAATAGTTCGCCACGTGCGGTTTAACCATTTCTGATTGTAGTCTACCCTGACATCAGTGATAAGGCTTTTTCCATGCCTGGAAGTTAATGGCACTACTACCATTTCCTTACCTGCTGCGGTGTTGATGTAGCATCGGTTTCTGTAAGTTTGTTTAAGGAAATGCTCGCAACGTTCAAGAATAATTTCATCGTAGCTGTTGACAAGCGAGAAGTAGGAAAGTGACGGAAGAAATTGTGATTCAATGAGAGCAGAGGTCATCAATATATACCGTTCAAATCAAAGGAACTGTTCAATCTCAGCCAATCCCTGGCGAACAACTTGAATTTCACTACCTGTGCAATCTACAACAGTGGAAGGAATATTTCCTCCTGGTCCACCATCGATGACAAGATCAACGCGATGTTTGAAGTCTTCATATATCTCTTCCGGATCAGTAGTGTATTCTATAATTCTATCATCGTCTTTAACAGAAGAAGTAATGAGTGGATTGCCCAGCTCATGAACGATCGCTCGTGTAATAGCGTGATCGGGAATACGAATGCCCACGGTTTTTTTATTTACATCCAGGATCTTAGGAACTTTACTGCTCGACTCTAAAATAAAAGTGAAAGGACCCGGCAGTGCTTTCTTTAGCAATTTGAAAACCGGTGTATCGATTCGCTTTACATATTCTGAAATGTGACCCAGATCCTGGCAGATAAAAGAAAGATCAAGCTTGTGAGGTTTGATATCAAGAATCTGGCACAAACGATTGATCGCTTTCCGGTTCATCAAATTGCATCCAATTCCGTAAACTGTATCGGTGGGATAAATGATTATTCCATCCGCTTTCAGGATATCAATAACATGCGAAATCTTTCTTCCCTCAGGATGGGTTGGGTGAATCTTTAAAAATTCGGCTGACATGATTCGTTAGAGACCCAATATACAAAGACGGGGTTTAAAAATTCATTTACTATTTTTGCAGATAATTTTTCTGTTCAATGAAGCCAAGTAAACGCCTGGTGCTGTTCTTAGTTCTCTCCATTTTGGGGATATCCTTTTCATTCTATGCTTATCAGATTTTATACACAGCCAATGTACAAGTCCAGAAGGAAGATCGTGTAATAATAATTCCCGCCGAGGCAACCTTCAAAAGTGTACAAAAGCAACTGCATGATGGCAGGTATGTGGAAGACCTGATGTCATTCAGCTTTCTGGCAAGGCTGATGGATTACGATAAGTCAATCAAACCGGGACGCTATGTTCTCAAAGCAAATATGACAAACCTCCAGGCGATACGATTGCTTCGTTCAGGAAACCAGGTGCCGGTGCAAATCACTTTTAACAATATTCGCACCGTTGATGAACTGGCAGAGAAGATAACAAAGAACCTGTTAACGAGACCGGATGAGTTCAAAGCAGCATTGATAAAGTATGCGATCAGCAACCCCGAAGGTTTCAATGAGAACAATGTCATCGCTTTGTTTATTCCAAATACCTATGAGGTGTATTATAACATTTCCCCTGATGCTCTTATACAAAGAATGCGCAGAGAACACGAGTTGTTTTGGAATGAAGAAAGAAAAGCTAAAGCACAAACCATTGGGCTGACACCAATCGAAGTTTCTGTTCTCGCATCCATTGTGCAAGCCGAAACGATAATAGAAAGCGAAGCTTCACTGGTTGCCAGTTTGTACATTAACCGGCTGAAGAAAGGCATGCCTTTGCAAGCAGACCCAACGTTGAAATTTGCGCTGGGTGATTTCACGATCAAAAGGATTTTGAATGTGCATAAGGAAATAGATTCACCTTATAATACATACCTGCATGCGGGCTTGCCACCAGGTCCCATTAACTTACCTGAGATTTGGGCGCTCAATTCAGTTCTGAATCATAAAACTACCGACTATTATTATATGTGCGCCAAAGAAGATTTTTCCGGGTATCATAATTTCAGCAACAGCTATTCTGAGCACGTGCGTAATGCCAAGCGATACCAGGAAGCATTGACACGTGAACAACGAAAGGGCGCTCAACTAAGAAAATCCAACTAAGCTGTGTATCAATCAGAAACCACTGTACGCGTACGTTATGGAGAAACTGACCAGATGGGCTATGTGTATTATGGTTATTACGCCATGTATTACGAAGTAGCTCGTGTAGAAAGTTTACGACAACTAGGTGTCACATACAAAGAGATTGAAGACAACGGCGTAATGATGCCGGTGTTGGAAAACAAATCCAAATACCTGGCGCCTGCCCGTTATGATGAAGTGTTGAGAATTGTCACCACGCTTCGTCAGATGCCCGGCGTTCGCATTACATTTTACTATGATTTCTACAATACCGATAATAAACTCATTCACCAGGCTGAAACAATGCTGGCATTTGTTGATAAAGGCTCTGGGAGACCTTGCCGTCCGCCGCAATTGATGCAGCGTGTTTTAGAGCCTTTCTTCAAAATGGATGATTAAATTTTTTGTGATTACATTGATGACTGAAATCCGTCACATCCCTATGTTGGTTAACGAGCATGAAGTTTAAGTATAAACGATTGTTTCTTACCTGGAACCCAGGCAGGCTTTTCATCGACTGGATGAGAAGGCTACGGTTCAAAAAATATGAGGATGTTTCGCTTTATACATTGGCAAGAACCTTCCTTCGAAAACTTCAGAAAGACGATGCGATTGATCGTGCCAATGGAGTGGCATTCAATTTTATACTGGCCATTTTTCCCGCCATCATTTTTTTGTTTACGCTCACACCCTATATCGGTCTTTATGTACCGGATGTAAACCAGGAAAGCGTTCTCAATTTCCTTTCCGATATACTACCCGACACGATGATGGACGCTGTGACTTCTACGGTTCTGGATATTATGGGCAAGACAAGAGGAGGCCTGTTAACATTTGGGTTTCTGTTTTCTTTATTTCTGGCTACAAACGGAATGATGTCACTAATGCGGGCATTCAATTCCTGTTACAAGACCAACGAAAATAGAAGCGGGTTTAAGATGAGGATCATAGCCACAGTGCTAACAATCGGATTAGCATTTGTCTTGATTTTGGCTATTGTATCTTTAGTAGTAGGAAAGTTTGTTCTTGATTTTGCCATGGAGTGGTTGAGCATCGGCGATTACGCGGTATATCTTTTATTGATCCTTCGCTTTATCGTAATTTTTATTGTTTTCTTCCTGGCCATTGCCACCATCTATTATTTCGGTCCGGCCATTCATTTTAATTGGAAATTTTTTTCCTTAGGTTCTTTTGTAGCCACATTACTGTGCATCGCAGTTTCGTACGGATTTTCATTTTACGTCAGCAATTTTGGGACATATAATAAGTTGTACGGATCTATCGGTGTATTGATTGCCCTGATGGTGTGGGTTCAGCTTATCACCATAGTCCTTATGGTAGGATATGAAATCAACGCCAGTATACATCAGGCCATTCGCACCCAGGTTCTAATTCAGGCCAAAAAGCAGTGGAAGAGGTAGGCTTAAGCGAAAAGTTTAAGGCAGAAAGTTGAACGCTAAAACAGGGGTGACTTATTTGTTGAATTGCAATTATCCCATACATTTGCAGTCCGAAAATTGACCCGCAACACATAAAGAGGAGTGGCAGAGCGGTCGAATGCGGCGGTCTTGCCCCAAAGGGGTCCCTTCGGGGAAAACCGTTGAGGTGAAAGCCTCCGGGGGTTTTGAATTATAAAGTTTGTATTGCATTTTTTGTTTACATATTGGAAGAGTTGTCAGACAGGAACCCACTACTACGGCAGTACGGCAAACCTTGAGACACGATTAAAATACAGAGGAGTGGCAGAGCGGTCGAATGCGGCGGTCTTGCCCCGAAGGGATGCCTTTGGCAAAAACCGTTGAGGTGAAAGCCTCCGGGGGTTATAAAGTTTGTATTGCATTTTTTGTTTACATATTGGAATTATGTAAAATAAAAAAAGAGGAGTGGCAGAGCGGTCGAATGCGGCGGTCTTGAAAACCGTTGAGGTGAAAGCCTCCGGGGGTTCGAATCCCTCCTCCTCTGCCAATGTTCTACGCTTATATTCTGCAAAGCGAAAAAACCGGGACCCACTACTATGGTCATTCAAGTAATCTGGAAGAAAGATTAAGATGTCATAATTCAGGAAAGGTCAGATCCACTAAGAGCAAGACTCCCTGGAAAATTATTTATGTTGAATCATTTCAGACCAAATCAGAAGCATACAGACGGGAGTTATTTTTCAAGTCAATCGATGGATATCGTTATCTGAAGGAACAGAAAATTATTTAAGGAAGGTGGCAGAGCGGTCGAATGTGGCGGTCTTGCCCCAAAGGGGCCCCCTTCGGGGAAAACCGTTGAACTGCAAGGTTCCGGGGGCTCTGCCAAGGGCATCCCTTTGGGAGAATCCCTCCTCCTCTGCCAATGTTCTACGCTTACATTCTGCAAAGCGAAAAAACCAAGACCCACTACTATGGTCATTCAAGTAATCTGGAAGAAAGATTAAGATGTCATAATTCAGGAAAGGTCAGATCCACTAAGAGCAAGACTCCCTGGAAAATTATTTATGTTGAATCATTTCAGACCAAATCAGAAGCATACAGACGGGAGTTATTTTTCAAGTCAATCGATGGATATCGTTATCTGAAGGAACAGAAAATTATTTAAGGAAGGTGGCAGAGCGGTCGAATGCGGCGGTCTTGCCCCAAAGGGGCCCCTTCGGGGAAAACCGTTGAACTGCAAGGTTCCGGGGGTTCTGCCCAAGGCATCCCTTTGGGAGAATCCCTCCTCCTCTGCCAATGTTCTACGCTTATATTCTGCAAAGCGAAAAAACCGGGACCCACTACTATGGTCATTCAAGTAATCTGGAAGAAAGATTAAGATGTCATAATTCAGGAAAGGTCAGATCCACTAAGAGCAAGACTCCCTGGAAAATTATTTATGTTGAATCATTTCAGACCAAATCAGAAGCATACAGACGGGAGTTATTTTTCAAGTCAATCGATGGATATCGTTATCTGAAGGAACAGAAAATTATTTAAGGAAGGTGGCAGAGCGGTCGAATGCGGCGGTTGCCTTTGGCAAAAACCGTTGAGGTGAAAGCCTCCGATGTGCAGGTTGCATCGCATTTAAGAAGGTATTTCAGGAAGCGGCTTTCCTTCTAAACCCTTGCGAACAAGATTTGCAAGTAAATCAGTAAACGGGACTATATTTTGATTTACACTCGCTTCTTCAAGAGCCTCCATATAGGACCTACGTACATCGACTGGTATAACAGTCCATGGATAGCCACCTGATGAAAGCATAGTATTCATAAGAAATCTTCCGGTACGACCATTTCCATCCATATATGGATGTATATAAACAAAAATAAAATGACCTAAAACGACGCGTACAGCTGGATGCGCTTCCTCTTTTAACAGATCAAAGAAAGCTGGCATTGAATCTCTAACCGCATCCCGACTCAGAGGAACATGCATTGAATTTCTTATATATACGGGACCATTTCTATAGCCAGCTAAGTCGCTTGGCTTCAAAATACCGACAGCAATACTGGGGGCAAATAACTCTCGGTACCACGTACCATGGTCTTCGTCCGCGACTTTTCCTGGATTTTCTTCTTTCAGTATCCTTTTTATACTTGCCACCACTGCCTGATACGATTGCCAATAGCCTCGGGCGGCTAGTGCATCCCGATGCTCTTTATCTTTTCCATCAGATTGAGGATACCAAGTTCCACTTCGTACTCGTTCAATTAAGTCCGGTGTTACTTTGTATCCTTCAATTGAAAGAGAATGGTATGCGTCCGTAACATAAACGTCCTGCACTTGTTTTAGAAACTTTTCGTGATTTTTAGGTAAGCCAGGGGGTTCAGGAAAACGTTCTATTATGGCACCACGCATTTGCTGCCACATGACTTTCAATCGATTTACATACGGAGAAGTTTCTCTGCCGGTGAATGAAATTACTCGTGTCTCAAAGGGGTCATTTTCTCTTGCATCATAGCCGGCACTTTGCATTGTCTTAATAATATCATCAGCAATTCTTTCTCGACCGATATTTCGAAAAGCGCCAGCCAGTCGACCCGCTACTACGGTATGGCCGCCATCTAATAGTTTGGGAAGTATGTCCGATGCGTCCCGAATCATTAGGAGCACAGTTCGGACGTCAGTTGCGTTACTTCTAAAAAAGTTTGGGGGAATTGCTACAAGTGAGGATGGTATTGAAAAGAGTATTAAGCCTGCGCTCTTTTCTTTGTCCGCTGATTCAGGGATAGATGCGCGTACGTCAAATAATGACGTATTGTGAGGAAAAGTCGTGACCTTATTTCTCGCGTTAGGAGAACGTACCAGTAGCTGCTTTGGAACGGTCCAGTTTCCAGCGTGAATCAAAAGCGATTGTTCCGGAGAGAGTGACCAGTTGCTTGTAAATCGTTCCTTTAAATAGACCGAACAAAAATTCCAAAAGGATGCATACCACGCAGTGGAGCTACCAGGTTGCTCACCGGGCTTTGTGGGAATGTACCAGCCCTTTATCACTTCCTGTAGAAATCCATTTTCAATTAGCCTTTCCCGGTGGGTTCGAGTTAAGTCATTCGCTTTAATTGCAGCAGCACCATTTGAATCCTGGAGTCCTTTAAGGACTTCCAGGGATTGTGCAAGTTTATCAGAAGGAGTGGCCATAACTTCTGTAACACCAAAATTAGCTTATTATGCTGTATCAAAATTAGCTTATTGCGTTGTATTTACATTAGCTTATTATGTAAAATTACTAATCCAACGAGATAAAGGCTATTAACACCAATTGCAAGCAAGGGAATCTTTGATGGTGTATTGGTCTTTGCGCGATCAGTAAAAATGCATCTGTCACCATCAATACCGATCACGACATTCGTTTTTGTAAGTTTAGCAGTATCGCAGTAAGCAAGACCACTGGTGTAGCAACTGAAAAGAAAAATGTCGCGGACCTGTTCGAGGCGTTTGATTGCAATCTTCTTTTCAGCGATCAGTGACAAGTTCTTGTTTGTTCAGAAATGTTTTATGGTTCATCAACCGACATCCTTGAAACCAATAAACCGGACTTCGTTCAAACCGCATAGACGGGGAGTTATTTTTCAAGTCAATCGATGGATATCGTTATCTGAAGGAACAGAAAATTATTTAATGAAAGTGGCAGAGCGGTCGAATGCGGCGGTTGCCTTTGGCAAAAACCGTTGAACTGCAAGGTTCCGGGGGTTCTGCCCAAGGCATCCCTTTGGAGAATCCCTCCTCCTCTGCCAATGTTCTACGCTTACATTCTGCAAAGCGAAAAAACCAATTTGTTGCGTCCGAAATGTAGTAACTCGTCAACACCTGAAGTATATCCTTCGGATTTGGTATAACTGATCAGAAGCATGGGATTTTGCGGCATCAAATAATATCTTCCGTAAGGACATCCACCTTAAAAACATGTTACTTAAGTGCGGATAAAAAACCAATCATTGTTGATTTTGGAATTTCATTACTATATATGTAAAACAGGAAGATAAGCTATCGATGGCGGCGGGGCCAGAAAATTTATGAACAGTCATTAATAATTTCATCTTGAGCAATTTTTCAAATTCTTCACTTAGAATAGAAAAATCACAGAACAAGTCTGGTGAAATTATAGGCTTTGCTAAAATTCCTATTCTAAGAGAAGAGGATTACTATGTTGTGAAGATTGGCCTGGATGGTGATGCACCGAAAGAATTTATAAAAGCATATTTTTTTTTGAAGAAGATAGTGGTGTAAAAAACACAATCCCAAAACATGGATTCCTTATATAGCCAAAAGCGCTGAAAAATGGTATCCACATGAGTCGGTAGTTGAATACATGATCAATCGCATCGGTATTGAATTGGGCTTGAATATGAATGAGGTGCGACTGGTGGTGGCCAATGGTCAGATTCGTTTCCTCAGCAAATACTTCCGTAAGTCAAACGAGGTATTGGTTCATGGCGCTGAAATTTGCGGAGAATATCTGGATGATAGAGATATGGCGGCGCAGATAGCGAATAATAAGAAAACTTCCCGTCAGCTCTTTACATTCGAATTCATTTGCAAAGCAATACTATATGTGTTCCCGGAAGTTTATGAATCCGTGGTTTGCGATTTGGTGAAAATGATCGCTTTTGACGCTATTGTAGGTAATAACGACCGCCATTTTTACAATTGGGGTGTCATAAATACCATAAAAAAAGGCGGAAAAGCTCCTAAATTCGCGCCCATTTATGATTCGGCCCGGGGTTTGTCTTGGAACGAAAGTGAGGAGAGTATCGTTAAGCACCACACCCATCACAAACAAAACGGACAAAAAATTGTAAATTACATTGAGCAGGCAAAACCAAGGATCAGCATTGAGGAAGATTCTGATATCAACCATTTCGGACTTATCTCATTCGTAAAAAGTATTAAAGAAGAGTATGCCGAAATAATTTCGAAACTGATCTCAGAGGAACAGGAAAAACGGGTACTCAAAATGCTTGAAAGGGATGTATTCAAACATTTTAGTAATGAGCGAAGGGAAATGATTTCCCTGGTATTGAAGAAAAGATTTGAGCAATTAAGGAGTTGTTAGTTTTTATGATAAAGAAGATTTTCAATTGGTTTAGCAAGGATGAGGATGAAGTAACGCTTCATTTGCCAAAAGATGAAAAAGTAGTCTTTACCCTTAAGGTTGACAATGTTGAGGTGGGGAAACTTCGCAGTGATAATGGAATTTGGGAATTTGTTTAGTCAGATGAATTCAAGAATAAATATTCTCAGGAGTACAAGCGCATCGCAGGGTTTCCGGAATTAAACAAGGTTTATAAGAAAGAAACGTTATGGCCTTTTTTCCTGGTACGCATTCCCGGCTTAAAGCAACCAGCCATTAAGGAGATCATTGAAAAGGAAAATATTGATACTGAAAATGAAGCGGCATTACTAAAACGTTTTGGTCAGCGATCAATTTCAAATCCATATGAGCTAGTACCAAACTAAGAGAGGAACCGCTTGTGGTTGCCTATAAGTAAGACCAGTTGATTCATCTGGTCTTTTTTTGCCCATCGTGCCCAGTGATCAGTTTAGAATTATTTAAGGAGGTTGGCAGAGCGGTCGAATGCGGCGGTCTGGTTTATGAAAAGCATAATTTGCGGCTATGAACGCCGTAATTTTCAACTTTTACAAACTACTTACTCGGACAATTGCGCGGTCAGGCCATTTCACCTTTATATAAAAATGTAGTGAAGGGCCGCAAAACGTGACCATGAATTGCACGAGTTGTTGTCTCTTGTCGATGCAATCCGCGTTGGAAGAGTACGCGAGAAAAATCTGGCTATAGAAGAATTGAAGAAACGGTTGTTGTAAATGCTTAAGAACAAAACTGTCAATATAGGCGTGGTGAAAAAGGTAGCCACAGCGTTAGGAGACCTTAATGATGAAGTTGCTTATGTGGGTGGCGTAACAGTCAAACAAAACCAAACCTCGAAGTTCATATGATTCGAGGTTTTTTGTTTTTAGGTCCCAATCAAAATCAATCATAATCCCTGTCTGTCTGTCTGTCTTCAAGGCAACGATGCCTTAATGGTATCCACTGTATGAAGCATTTACTTCTTCGGCTTGAGTTCACCATGCTTCTTCATGGCCTGTTTCAATTTGGAATTTGGCGCAGGAGGATTTACAAGAGCGTTAAAAAAAGTCTTGCGATCATTTTCAGACGACAACCAATTATTGTGCTTCTCCATAATGGCTTCAGCTTTCTCAGAAGCAGCGCTGATTAAAAAATCAGTAAGCGACCGGAAACCGCCTATTTCGAAAGCCTGCTCAAAATAGTCCTTTTGTTTTCGGGGAATGCGGAGATCAAGCCTGGTTAATTCCTTGGTTGCCATACATCATTTATTTACTCTACAAATAACGGAAAAATGCTGTACGGTATGGAAAAATATGTATTACGATATGCGGATGATCCAACTTCTGAAGATGTTCGCTCTAACAAAGGATATTGATATTACTTCATAGCTTAAATACGATGTGCTTATTGATGTGATGTCAACCAGACAGGTGAGATGGCACCTTCTGATCTATTGTTTGGGCCAGGGTTTTAGAAACCTGATCATGTTTAAGGGCTCGACGCAACATCTTTCTTGAATTTATTTCGATAAGTCTTAAATACCGTTTGTTTGTATTTGTCCTCTGTTAAGTCTAAGATACTATCACATTTTGCACAAGTGAAAATTAGGGGTTCAGTGTAGGCATCTTTGTTGTATGACTCACTTACCTCATACTCTAGACGCTTTTCTTTAATATCATTCACAATAAAACCAGTTGCTTTGTAAAGCAAAAGTTTCTTCTTGAAAATGGCAAATTCAATTGGATTGCTAGGAGCCCTTAAGCGAAAAGTCCATCGGTTGTCAGATTTCCTTTGCTGTGAATTAATAATGGAGTTACTCTTTTTAGCAGCCAAAATCTTTAGTCGTTCAAGAATTGAATTATATTTTTCACTTGATGACTCCAGTGCGTCCATCACAGTGCCACATGATGTGCAACAAATCTGATTTAGATCAGCATGACCTTTGTGATGACATTTATATTCGCTGCCGTTGGCTTTATATATTTCTATCCGATGTTTTATTTTATCTGTGCTACAACAAGAGTTACAGAAATTACATATATACCAACCGCAATTGTTATCGACGCCCTCAGGGATGCATTTGATGCAGTCCCGGCTATCAATAACCTGAGGACAATTCCCATTTAAGCAATGGGTTAAATAGACTTCATCATTATGAGTAGAACAGTATTTATCTGGGCAATGAAATCTGCTTACTCTGTAGAATCCGTAATTGGATTGACCCTTTGGCATCAAAACAGATCCACAACCTCGACAATTTAAATGTGCTAGAAATCGATTAATCTTATTTATGTATCCAAGTAAAATCCCATACTCATCATCTGAGTATTCGATTTGAAGAATTTCTAGAAAGTCCTTAAGCGTATACTGATTAAAATCCTCATGAGTTGATCTGCATGCAGAGTAACACTTACTGTTTTGACACCACCAAAATTTTAAGCCGCTTTTTTCGCATATTGTGCTTGCTAATCTTCCGTCACAATAATCGATAAAGTCAGGGACATCAATCAAGTTTTCAGTTCTATTTGATTGTTTATTGTAAATAGTTCTACCACGGCATGAGTCAAAGAAACTAGTAATCTTTAAAGTACCTTTTGGGTTGTAGACTAAACTTGCGATTATTTGGTAAATTTCTTTATCATCAGTCCGTTGTTTTTTAGTTGCTATATCAATAACGAGTTGAAGTACTATACAGATGGAGAGATTGATGTTATAATCTTTAGTGTCTTTATAATCGAAATTCAAAAAAGATTCTCTGAGCTCTTTCAGGATTTCAACTGTAAGATTTAGATTTCCAATTTTTGACAAATAAAATATTTTTTTTATAAATCTAATTTGTTCATCGTGAGATAACCGGATAACAAGAGGCTTAAAGACTTCATATTGGAATTCTTCCGAGTAATCATGTAACCAAAGACGAAGGCGGATATGGTCTGAAGAATATGCTCTAATTCTATTGCAAAGATCATTAAGCCATGGCCGGTTTTTTTCTTTGACTTGATCAATTATTTGGAATATGAATGTATCGGTGCTTTTTATAAGTGTAAAGTCTGGAAAGATCGCATCACAAAACTCTTGATGCTGACGGGGATTTAATTTATCGATGTATTTCCAGAAATTTTCAGATTGATCATTGTCTAAGTTATCCAACTCTCCTTGATTAGCTATTCTTGCTGCCAATGAGTGTACATCAACATCATCTGTAAACCCGTGATACCAAAACCGAAACTTATTTTCCGTGGATACTGGAATCGCGTGCCTTGTTAGTTTCTGGTAAAATCTGGTGTGATGATCTTTATCGACAAGGAGTACAACTCTATTGAAATCATCATACGTGTCAATACTTTCGATTCCATTTACAAGAAGCCATTGTTGGAAAGTTAAGTAACCTTTGATAAAATATCCGCTTTTAAAGTCATGATTACTGATCTTGACAAGGTTGGCAAAGAAAGCCGTTAAATTAAGTGTTGTATGTCTTGAATTCAATACCTCAACAAATGCTAGGTAATTCTTTAAATAAATAGGATTGCTTGATTGTTCTTTCAACAGATATTCAATGAGGCTAAGGAGTTTTTCTGAATCAATATTTGAATAGGTGTCCACCAGGTTGTTAACAATCTCATTCGAGTACTCATAATTGCATGAAAAAATAGTCTCAAAAAAATTTAATTTTTGTTCTTCTAAAATGCATTGTACCTGAGTTGCTTCAACTGTGCCAAATTGATCTGTAGTGGATTCTGTATATAAAACCAGATCAGATTTCGAAAGTTGTGTATCATTAATATTAACTTTCCTAACCGCGATGTCAATCTGGTTGCGTCCCTTTTCACCTAGTTTCGTCAATGTACCTAATCCGTTTACACTACTGTAATACTTAACGATTCCAATTTGCCTCGATTCCATGCTAATTTAATTACGCAATCCTTTTACCGCCTAACTCTTAAAAATTCGTACCAAAATTTACAATTGTAATAAAGTACAATAAACTTCTCAAGCTCAATTTTGTCCTTCTTATTACTCACTTAGACAAAGATCGATAGAAGTCCTGATTCTTCTTCCGATACTTCTGGTTATCCTCTTGGAATGGTGCCCAAAATCCAATTACTATACCAACATCAAGTTGGATGTAAAATATTTTTTTCTGTGACCTAGACAGAGAATTCAAATCTCACCTTAAGAAGCAAATCAGCGACTTGGCATCTCAACACCTTCAAAAGGATACCATGATACAACAAGCCAACAACCTCGCGACAAATTACCAACGTCAACTTGCATCAACTAAATCAAAATCAGTTGTTATTGCTATTTCATTAATAATTGCTCTATTGATAGGCGTGATTATCGGCTTCGTAGTTTTTGGAAGTTAACTGTTCCATCACTATTTCCTACTGGAAAATCCTTTGTATGGGTGAACCTATGTCCTCTCTTACAGTACGACTACGAGCAAGACTGCTGGAACTGCTCTCTGGTCATGAAGAAATCTTTATTGGCGAATTTATTCAAGAGAACACTGTAAATATCCCTATGCCGCATTCTACCAATTTTTGAAATTTCCTCTAATGAATAGTCACTAGCGTCTTTCCCTTCAATTGATAAGCCATCCAAGCTAAGATGAATTTTTCTTGCCTTCTCAATCAAGTTTTGTCCCTGGGTATGCATGTTATACTCGGAAATATAAACCTTACCACTGCTATAAAAGTCGTTAATTATAAGGGGAGCTGTCGAAGATGATAAACCAATTGACCCCTGAACTAGTCCCAGTGTTAACATACCTTTACCCAAAGTTCCACCTTGTAAAAGAAGTGCCCTTTTATAGAAAGAATCACATGATGTATCTGGAAGATTGTAGATGTTATTTGACAAACATAAATAACTTAAGTTGAATGTACTAAAAGTGAATTTGTCGAATGGGATATCTCCAGTGTAATAGTGTTTCAGTAATAAGAATAAGGAATCACCTACTGAATGAATACTTGGGCTATCCCAATACCTATATTTGCCCTCACCATGACTACAAATAATGTCAGCCGCCACGTTCCTTAAATTTTGAACACTTTCATTTTTGTAGCCTAATTTCATTTTAGTCAGAGCTGCGAAATAATCGATTGTAATATTATTTAACCAAGCATACTTCTGATAGACACTTATTACCTCTGATGAACTTTTCGCTAAGTTAAACTCGTTTAGAGCGTTTTTAAGTTGTAAGTCGGAATTTGTCATAATAAAAATTTAAGAATATACTTTATAGTTGATCTGAAAGTTTCACTAAATAGGCCACCATTAAAGCCGATGTGTTTGTTATAACTTCTGACATTCATTTTTTTGTTTTGCTCTATATAATAGGTGGCCCAAATTGTCGAAGCGGTATGTCCAAAACGTCTCGCACATAGGCAGTAGGAGGTTCTCGAAGTCGATGCTAATAGGCTCCGCCATTTAGTACGGGAAATCTTCATCACTTTGTCCGGTCCATTGCTGTCTGCGCTGTTCAAGTGATTTTCTAAAATAATTTTGTATTTGTTCGAACAATTGAATCATTTCTTGAAAACTGAATCCATCTATGTGGTTTCTAACCAGATTATTTGTTTCTGTTTTTCGGTCAAATTCTATCTTAAATTCAAAAAAACCTGTCTGTTTAGAATCACCTAGTTTATTCAACCAGTCTTTTTCTAGTTTATTTTTTATTATTGAGAGTCCAATGATGACCTCATTAGGCGTATGCTTTTCGCCTGTAGGCGGAAGGGTAATTTGTCCACTGTGATCCTTGAGGCCGAGTAACGTAAACGAACTTTTCATGCGGTTATGCTCTTCCAATAAATCGCCATTTATTTTAACTTCATTAAATCTCAACAGTCCTGTCCCGTCACAATGATTACAAGTAGCCTTTGTCCCAAAGTGCCAATTGTCCAGCAGATCAATCATGTGGGAAAGACTTATCAATTTTGATTGATTTTTATCTACATACAACTCTTCTTCATTTGCCCAAAAAATAATATTGGGAATTTTGTCCCATGTTTTACATGATAAACAAATCTTTTTAAATTCTACTGCAGTCATATGTTTAGTTTACGTACGAAATCACTTTTCTAATTATGCTGTCCACAACTAGGGAATATAGGCAATCAGTCTAGACAATTATGCGTAGTTCATATGGAGAAAAATAGTTTTACCCTCCTCAACAGAATATTTCCCATAACGAATAACCTTGAATTTGTTTTATCACCTATTAAATTTGTATTATAGAAATATTCGGCTTTCCTTCCACATCAACCTCCTCACCAAACCAGACCATCGCATAACCTTTATACATTCCTACGCCAATAGCCTTCCATTTAATATTTTTCCACTTTTCCCTATTGACAATAACATTGTTATGCCCCTTGCTTGATTTCCAACCGGCAAGAGCGCCCTCAGCAGTTGAAATGTAGCGCCTGTCTGAACTTCCGAAAGCAATTTCGTATCCGTTACCTTCATAACCTGTTAACTCTCTTGGCTTGTTCCACATGCACTTGGCTTGCTTATGATCAGGCGTATAACAGCATTTACTCCACTTCCCATTACCTGACCAGCTATGCATGTTGCATCCGTCCCTCTCGTTAATGCTGTTGGCTGAGAGGTCCAGACAATGTTGCTGAGCCACATAGGTAAGCGATTTTGACAATGGTATTTTTGGAAGACCTCTTTCCTTCCGATAATCCATGATGAGCTCATACAATTTTAACTCTTCGGCTGAAACTTGAATTTCAGGATTACTATTTCTTTTTATTGGAGTTGTTGAGCTAATGCAAGATGCGAGTAGTATGACAAGAGCGGGATATAATTTCGTCATCGGGTTAAATTGTTCTATGACGAATGTCAACCCTTGTGCCAAATGGTCAGAGCATGATTTATCGGAATATTTCATTCGTAATAACCTGATTTTGAATTTCATAGTCTCGTTTAGGGAATAGAATAGCCGGCGTCTTACTTCTTATGGATTTGAATGGTCAGGGTTTACATTGAGATTCGTTGGTGATTTATAGTAGGACGTGCTGGGTTTACGTGAAGGCAACCAATAGAAAAGATTTAACTGCTGTTTAATTTTTTCCTCCAGTATGGGATCCACTTTTTCCTTCCGGGTCATGTAGTAGTTAGCGATATAGGCCAATGACTCATCCGCAATTTTAACATGGGCGTTGTTCATGGGATTCCAATACTGGCTCAGGTAGTACAAGGCTTTTAAATGATAATCCAGGTAGAGTTGATTCACAACGGGTGTGCAGATTCTTTTGTTGACTGACTTAAGCATTCGAATAAGCTTATGGAGTTCATGCAGTTCAATATCCTTATCGTAGAAATGATTGGAGTAAGCATCCCAGTTATTCATTTGTATATGAATGAAATGGAAGAGATCAAATTCTATCATGTCGTCAGACGTTTGTACATACTCCCGGATTTTTTCATCCCTGGTTATAAATAAAGTTTTTAAAAAAAAGTAACGATCATTTTTAGGACTGTCATCAAAGGTGATTGGATTAAGCATAGGGTTTATGAAGTCCTGGCTTACGAGCTTGCTTATGAATTCCGGTTGGTTTATATATTTTCTGTCAAGTGAAGCAATTGGCCTGGTCAAACTACTTTCAGTTGAAGTGGAATCGGCCTCATCGATAGGGTGATTTTTCGCATATTCATAAAGAAAGGCGTGCTGGTTTAACAGCAGTCCATAAAAGCTTTTGTTGTTAGGATAATTAATACGACGAAGAACGGACACATCCAGCAGTCCATCCTCGATATACTTGAATGTATAATATTGAACATCAACTGCCTGTCTGAGCCGTATCCTTTTTTCTTCCTGGCTTTTAGTGGAACGGATAAGTGAAACGATGTTGATATTAGCAACCTCGAACATGTTATTCCATTTATAGTGTCTGAACAGCGTATCAAGTTGCTCGTGCTCTCTTTTTTTCTCTTCCAATGTTTTGATAATATGATAGAACAATAATACCCTTGTACACTCGGGTGTGGGTGAATTATCCACTAATTCGCCAAGAGCCTTATAAGAGATATTTCCTGCTTTGGCCAATCCATCAGCATAAGCAAGAATGCCCATGATCTTCTTTTCGTTTACCTGGTAAACACCTATGCTTAAAGGGTTGCGAAGCAAATTGGCTGCAAGATTGAAATCAGTGGTCAACCGTTTCATGATTTCTTCAATCGATAAACTCCTGCTCAGGGTGAGCGTTAATGTGGCTTTTCGTTGTGCTTTCAAATAAGGTTCAATTTCTTCCCGTAACGTTGCATCATGGTCGAGCCTTTGGATCAGAGCTTCCTTTGTCAACGACTCAAGCCATTCGAATGGAGTTTCACAAACAGCTTTTTGAAGTTCATTCCAACCGTCATGTACCAGTACCGTATCATTCAGTATCGGTTCATTATTGTGCAATTGTAAAGTTTTAAGAAGTAACCTGGCGCGTTCTTTTTGAAGCTTTCCATTTTCAGCCTTAGTTCCTTCAATGGATGAATAACCTTCTATCGTTGCGCGAAGAATGGTGAGATTGTTAAGTTTCAGGTAGTCAATGATTGCGCTTAACTCTTCCGGGGTAACCGTAGACTTACCTTTTTCAAAATAAACTTCGAAAGTTTTCTTTTCAACTTTGTTACGAGGTGGAGAATAAGGGAAATACTTCAGATTTTCTAAACCATAGCCGTTGAGTTGCTTTCGCTCGTAAAACCGATCAAATTTCACACAATTATAATCGTCAATGGCTGGTAAACGATGTGACGCGCTGGCAACAACCGAATCAAATTCATACTCTTGCTTTTTAAAAAGTCCGGTCTGGACTTTCATTTTTTGAACTCTGGATCCCGGTGGCAATGTGAACGTTGCCAATCGTTGCCATTGATTCATTACAGAAGGACCTCCATTTTTACCCTCAACAAAACGCTTCACATTCGTTTGGTAACGCGTCGCGCGCTTCAGGTAATTATCGTTTCCATCCAGCCTGGCGGAGACGGTAGGAATGGTAATGTCTTGCCATTCAATCAGACTTTTTCTTATGGATTTTTTTTGAATCTTGATTTTATGTTGCCCGGAAAGTGAATCAGTAGTTTGTATTTCTACTTTCCTGATGTACCCCGGAAACTTATTTATGGGTGTGATAAAAACAGCGCACACACTATCCGACCTTTTTAATTGAACTCGCTTTGTATCAAGCGCATTCTTTTTGACTCGCTCTTCGGCAGGCCTTGGAATAGTAATGCCTATTTCATGGGCGGGATATAATTCCTGGCACATCACGTGGGAGCTGATGGTCAGCAGACAAATGATCAAAGAGGGTTTTAATTGTTTAAGAAGATTAGCCGTTACCATAGATTGTTGTACTTGATTTATATAATTGCTTTTGTTGTATGGGTCACTTTTTCCTTGTTTTTAAAAAACCTAATTCGGAATGAGAATGGTCTGTACCTGCATTTTTTGGGGATCATAGGTCTCAAATGAATCCAGTTCCAGGAGATATACCTCGACCTTATTTTCGGTTTTGTTGATCCTTTTCCGGGTCACCGTATACATTCTTTTTGGTTTAGCCGTATCATTTTGAAAGAGAAGGCATGCTGGCAGAACGATCGTGTCGTAATCATATTGAGTGACGCGCGAGACATTATTCATAGACTTTTATGTTTGGTACATCACAAAAGTATTCGTTAGGTGTGCAGTCTAACTGCACAGGAAGATGAGTACAAAAAATTATACTGTGCAGCTTGGGCGCACAGGTAATGCCCACCTTTGGTCTGTAAACAATAGAATATGATAATTAAAGGAAGAATCACTCAAATTTTGCCAATGCAACAAGGCAAAAGTCAATGGGGCAATTGGAAACGTCAGGACGTCATGGTTGAACAAAATGATGGCTTTAAGAGACCACTATGTCTTTGTATATGGGATAACAAATTATTGCAACACACTTTAAAGGTTGGCCAACAAGTTTCCTTTGAAGTTTTCCTGGAAAGTAAAAATTATAATCAAAAATGGTACACTCAGATAGTGATAAAACAAATTATTACTATAATTGAACCCGTTCAACCCTCTTCAGATTTCATATCAGATTCCATCCCTGCTGAGGAGGATGATGGTGATTTTTTAATAGACGTTGACGATCAGAAGGATTTTTATGAATACGATAATGATGAACCTACTTATTCGAAACAAGAAATCGATAATATGTACCTCGCAGCTTTCGAAAACGATTTGAGCTGGGAGTGGAATATCGATTAAGAATTATGATTATCTATTTAAACTGCACTCTTGCCAGACAACACATTTTAGTATTTTTAACAATACTCTCACAAAAAGCGAATTCGAAAACAAATGAATGTAACTGGACTAGAGTTCTTTGATGATTTAATTGAAGTACACAATGATCACAATAGCATAACGGATAAGTATCCAAAGATGCGTTCACTGCTTGAACGAGCTTGTAAGGACCTTACTTCAGATGAGAATATTCAGTTTTCAAATCTATTTTCCCGACTTAATTATGTTTGTGATAGAACTAAACTTGATAAGCGAAAAGTATTTCAAATTAATTCACTTAGAATTAACGCGAACAAAGTTCTGCACGCCGACTTTAAACCAACAAGCCAAGAATACCTACAGGATTTAAAAGCATTATCAAACGCCTTGAGTCACTTTTACGGTGTTTCAATTCCTAATGAATTAGCGTTAATTCTCCCCAAGACTGACTATTACAAGCCAAAACTAAGACAAGGTAAAAAGTATGATAGAATTAGAGTAGAAGTGTCGTCAACTGATGATCATTTCATTTATGCATTTGATGAAGAAAACCCAACTGAAACACCCATAAGAATAAAGCACCACATAAACGGAATAAATGAAGAGTTTAATCCAACAATATCAAGACTGTGGAATGGTTGTCAACTTAATCTAATCGATGTTACTGTTGATGATGACGGCTTTTATTTACCTGATTTTATCGTAGTCGAACCAGACTACTTACTTGACATTAGTTCGTTAGCAGAGAATTTTAAGGACTATGGTAGTCATCCATTGAATTTTATACAATCGAAATTTGATAGCATTCCAAATACTGCTGCCATACTCTTGGGCAACTACGCAAACAAGGTATTTGATGAATTTCTCTTTGCAACGAAATTTGATACAGTCACTGTAAAAGAGGCGTTTTCAAAAACATTCAAACAGTATCCATTTGAATTTTCTACTTGCAAAGATTTATTTCAAATAGATAAGGAAGCAAAATTCAAAGAACAGGTAAAGCAGCAATTTGTCAATATTCAAAAAACTGTAGAAGAAACATTTAATGATGACAGTTATAAAATAAATCGTCACAAAGCGATAGTAGAGCCATCTTTCATTTGTGAGAAGCTTGGAATTCAAGGACGTCTTGATTTTTTACAGGAAGATTTGAAAAATCTTATTGAATTAAAATCGGGACGTGCAGATGATTTCAAATCACCTCTTAAATCTAAGCAGAGCAACTACATCCAAATGCTCCTGTATTTAGGAGTACTGGAGTATAACTTAGGAAAGAAACATACTGACATAAATTCATATTTATTTTATTCAAGATACCCTCAACTATACAGAGAACAACCAGCTTGGAACCTCTTAAAAAAGGCAATTAATGTAAGGAACCTAATTGTAGGTAATGAGTACAATATTAGCTCAGATGAAAATATAGGCGAACTCCTATTAGAGCAAATTACACCTAATGAATTGAACACGAAGAAGGTCAATGGTGCTTTGTGGGAAAAATTTCAATACCGTCAAATAATTGACTTTAAGGAAGTTTTTAATAGGGCGAGCCGTTTGGAGTTAAAATATTTTAACTGCTTATACTCATTTGTGACTAAAGAACATCTACTATCCAAACTTCAGAGAAATAGATTTGATGAAGAAAGAACCACTTCTTATTGGCTGGATTTTAATTCAAAGAAAGAGAGCGGTGAAATTCTATACGATTTGACAATAAAGGACGGAGGAAATCAAACAAATCAATCAGAAATACCGCCTACAATAACGTTTAGTATTCCTGAATATGATCAAGATTATTTGCCCAACTTCAGATTAGGGGATATTGTAATTATGTATCAGAGGAATAGAATAGAAGATAACGCAACCAATAAGCAAATTTTCAAGGGCTCTATTCAAGAGCTGACTCAAACGGAAATAACTATTCGCCTCCGTTACAAGCAACGAAATCAGTCAGTATTATTACCAAATAGTAAATATGCCATTGAGCATGACTTTCTAGATTCCTCTTACAATTCAATGTATCGTGGTTTGTATTCATTTTTGCAAGCAAACCAAGATAGAAAAGACCAAATTTTGGGAAAGGCCCCATGTCACGATTTATCAATGAGGTTAACTGGTAATTATGAGAGCGTTAATGGAATAAGAAATGAGGAAATTAATGATATCGTTCTGAAAGCTAAGCAAGCAAAAGATTACTTTCTTCTAATCGGTCCGCCAGGAACAGGAAAAACTTCTATTGCTTTAAAATCAATGGTTGAGGAATTTTTGAGCGATTCTGCAAACAATATTTTATTATTATCATATACCAATCGTGCAGTAGATGAAATTTGCGACGCTTTAGATAATGTCAACGGAAATCCGTCTTACATAAGAATTGGTTCTGAGTTATCTTGTGAACTAACCCATAGAAAAAAACTACTTGAAGAAGTAATTAAAAGCTGTGACACAAGAGACCAAGTAAGAACAAAAATTCAAGAGCATAGAATATTTGTTGGAACAGTCTCTTCCGTTTCAAATAAGATTGAACTTTTCAAGCTCAAGCGCTTTCAGATAGCCATTATTGATGAGGCTTCACAAATTTTAGAACCAAGTTTGATAGGTGTATTATCTGCAAAAGACTCAAATGGTGGTAACGCAATTGAAAAGTTTATTCTTATTGGCGACCATAAGCAACTACCAGCAGTTGTTTTGCAAAACGAAGAGGACTCAAAGGTTAACAGCCATGAGTTAAATCAAATTGGATTATTCAATAGAAGAAATTCTCTTTTCGAGCGGCTTTACAGTTTACACAAGAACAATAGGAAGTCATTAGCTTGGGGGATGTTGCATAAACAAGGACGAATGCACCCTGACATTGCCTTGTTTCCTAATTATTCTTTTTACAATAGCCAGCTTCAACCAGTTCCTACAATTCACCAAAATTCTAAACTGGAGTATACAACTTTCGATAAAAACAACTCGTTACAAAAATTAATAGCTTCTAAACGCATTGCCTTTGTTCCATCAGAGAAACACAGGGAAGACAAAACAAACAAAACAAATCTCTACGAAGCAAAAATTGTACGAGAATTGGTCAGGAATATTTATGAGCTATACAAAGCAAATAACCTAATATTTTCAGAGCAAGAAACGGTTGGCATTATTACACCTTACAGGAGTCAAATCGCGTTAATAAAAAGAGAGATTCATGGCTTAAATATTCCTGAATTGAATAACACATTAGTTGACACTGTAGAACGGTTTCAAGGTTCTCAAAGAGATATAATTATTTACTCGTTTAGTATTAATCAGTTTTACCAATTAGACTTTCTAGCAAATACCATTGAGGATGATGGACAAGTAATTGACAGGAAACTGAATGTGGCAATAACCAGAGCTAAAAAACAGTTATTCGTTATTGGTAACCCTTCAATATTGTCAAACAACCTCACCTATTACACGTTCATTGAATTCATTCGTTCCAAAGCAGGATATGTTAATGCAAGACCCGATGATTTTATTTTGGGTAACTTCTCCATAGAAGATGCTGCCATAAATATTGAAATTGAAAATAGAGTCTGTGAACCAGATCAATCATTCGCAGAAACTTTCGATAAAGTAATTATTCAACCTCTTAAAGCTCATCCAAAAACCCAATATCCAAATTTAATTTATGGTAACGACCATGATTACAATAGATTGAATGTTATCAAATTTGGAAGAACAAACTTCGATCAAGAAACTTTAGAGCATAGTTCTATGGACAAAGTAAATCTGTATTGTTTTTACAATATGCGTAAGCATTACTTTAGCTCACTGGCTATTTTCAAAAGCTTTAATGAATATTTCAAATCTACATTTACAAATAGTAGCAATCGCATTACATTTATTGATTTTGGCTGCGGCCCATTGACTTCTGGACTGGCATTCAATCAGCATTTTTCAGACATTCCCAACTTCCACTTTAATTATATTGGGATTGACATATCAAAAGCAATGTTGAATAAAGCTAAGAAATTTTCGGAAACGGGATTGTTCAATGGAAATTCAAAATTTCAATTTGTGAAATCATTGAACGAAATTTCTGAGGACTATTTGGAAAGTATTTTCACTCTTTCAAATATGGTTGTTTTGAACTTCTCTTACCTATTTGGGAATCTCACAATTGACGATGCTGAAAAACTTGCTTCAAAGGTAAATTTGCTTCTCGATAAATTTCCTTTAAACAAGTATGTTTTGGTATTTCAGAATTCCTCTTTAGAAAGACGAAACAGAACTTATACTATTTTTAAAAAATTAGTTCCACGTTTGACAAGTATTACTCAACCCAGGACGGAAACGGTAGTTTATAGAAATGCTGTTATGAGTAACTTCGATAAATCTGAAATGGTTTACTATGAATTGTTAAGCAACTAATCAAATGCCACAAGACTTATTTGGACATCGTAGGGACGCCAAGGATGTTACATTAGAAAACGCTAGATTAATCAATGGCCTTAGGATTTGCTTTAATTTTATCAGCAAAGAGGAAGAAGAAGAACTACTACATAATATCGACAAAAGTGAATGGCTGCCTGATTTAAAAAGACGAGTTCAACATTTTGGTTATAAGTATGATTATAAGGCGAGGCGAATTGACAAGACCTTTTATATAGGGGAAATTCCAGACTGGATGATCTTTTTGTGTAATCGTTTACAAGATCGAAAAATAATTAATTTCAATCCGGACCAAGCAATTATTAACGAATATGTTGACGATCAAGGAATAGCCGCGCATATTGATTGTGAACCTTGCTTTGGCGACACAATTATTTCGATTTCATTAGGTGGACATTGCGTAATAAATTTTCAAAGAGGAATAACGAATGAAGAACAGAGTAAAATTCCATTACTAATCCCACCTAGAACTTTGTTAATAATGACAGACGAATCGAGATTTAATTGGTATCACGGAATACCACCCAGAAAATCAGATAAATTTAATGGTGCTGTTTATAAGCGACATAGACGAGTGTCAATAACATTTAGAAAAGTAGTTTTGGATGCCAATTAATCATGGTGCATCGCAACTATATAAGCATAAGGAATACCTCCCGCTTTTAACAGGTCTACTATTCGGCCATAACCTGATGATAATTCACGTTAATTGAATTAGACTCTCTGGAGAATTTTTACCCCTCTTGCAACCTGTCCATTACAGCCTGCTTGTACAGCCGGCCAATAGGAATTTCATGCCCTGATAACTGAATAGAGACACCGTTATAGCCGGAAATCTTGTCGAATGAAACCATATACGACCGGTGTACGCGCATAAACTTATGTTCTGACAAAAGATTTTCCATAGCGCTGATGGACTGCTTCGCCAGAAAATATTTTCCGCCGGTAAGAAAAACTTTTACATAATCCTTCCAGCTTTCGATATATTCAATATCATTCACAAAGATTTTTTTCATGTCCCTGTCCACTTTCAGGTAAATAAAGGAAGCGGTTTTGGGTGCATCGTTGTCATTAACAATAACGGTTTCGCGGCCCATCATCCGGTTTAGTTTGGTAATGGCTTTGAAAAACCGTTCAAACGAAACAGGTTTCACCAGGTAATCAACCGCGTCCAATTCAAACCCATCAACAGCATACTCCCTGTAGGCGGTAACAAAAATGACTTTAGGGGGATGAGAAAGGTTTTTTAGAAAATCAGTACCGATGATGTAGGGCATTTTAATATCGAGAAAAATGACATCCACTGTTCTATGCTGCAGCACACCCAGCGCCTCGAGGGCATTTTTGCACTGACCAACAATCTCCAGGCCGTTGATTGTGTCGATATACCTTGCGAGTACTTTCAACGCAGGAGGCTCATCATCAATAAGAAGGCAACGAAGCTTCATGTTGGAATAGTTTGCGAAACCCTTGACGAAAGCAGCAGTGAATTTTGCACGTAGCCCGTTAGTTTTACATGCAGTGAAACGATAAAGAAATTCCCCTCATCGATCATCTTCAGTTCATGATTACCCGGGTACATAAACGCCAGTCTTTTTTTTACATTCTCAATGCCAATGCCGTTTCCGTTGTTGTGGTAGGGCACATATTCGTTTTTGCTGTTGGCGATCTTGCATCGAAGGGTATCGGACTTTACCGATATATCTACGCTGAGCCAGGGCTTCTCTATTTGTTCCGATACCCCATGCTTAAATGCATTTTCCAAAAAGGGAAGCATCAGTAAAGGAGATATGAATTTGTCTTTGATATCGCCTTCTACGCTCCACGATATTTCGATTGTATTGCCATACCGCTCCCTTTCGAGATCAATATAATTTTTCATGATCTCTGTTTCTTTTTCCAATCGCACTTCCTCCACCTTGCAATCGTAAAGCATATAACTGAGCAGCGATGACAATTTTAAGATCATGTCCGGTGTTTTGGGTGAATTGTCAAGCGAAAAAGAATAAATGTTGTTGAGTGTGTTAAATAGAAAATGTGGATGAATTTGTGCTTTCAATAACTGTAACTCAGCTGTTATTTTTTCCTGTTGGGCCTGTATCCAATCCCGTTGTTTGATTGTCCAAAGCTTGAAGAATCTGATGATCATCGGGCTGGCGGCTGAAGTTGTCATGCAGAGGTAGCTATGCGGTTGTGGTCCTTTTTGAGGAATGAAATCAAAGCCCATCACTTGCTGTAACGGCACATAAAGATAGGTTCTGAACCATGAATTGATAAACAATCCCATGATGCCCCAGGCCAGGATCAGCAAAAAGAACTGCACCACTTTTCCGTTTAGAAGAAGACGCGGGATTGCCCAATATGCCAGTGGGTAGCTGAACAAAATAAAAACGGGCACCCATAAGAACATATTAAATAAAGTACGCCAATAAGAAACGTCCACGGGACTCATGATTTGCCAGAAAATCGTCCATAGGTTTATATGAATGAACCAATACAGCACATGTTTCCATACCCTGTATCGAGGTGAAAAAATAAAATCATTGTACAGAAAAGAGTCGACCGCTTTCATAAGTTTGTTCACTCTCTTTTTGTTTCTGCTCTGGCGGGCATGTTTTAACGGCTCTGATATACCTGCATAGGAAAGGTCTTTAAAAAAATCGGTGCCGATTATGTGAGCCATTTTAATAGGTATAAAAATTTGCCACCTGCTTTAATGCAGGGGGTTCGTTAATGATAAACAGGCAGCGGAGTTTCATGCCGTATCGTTTGCGTGATTACCGGTGTTTCAATATTTGCCGGCGCATTGCCAGCAAGTTTCACGAATAGCGAAACCACGAAAAAATTACCTTCGTCGTTAAGCTTCAACTCATGTTTACCGGAATAGATAAATTCCAGTCTCTTCTTCACATTCGTAATACCCATACCATTTTCTGTATAGGACACAAATTCGTTTTTACTGTTGGCAATTTTGCAGCGGAGTGTATCCGCCCTTACTGAAATGTCTATGCTTAGCCAGGGTTTGTCTATTTGATCCGATACACCATGCTTAAAGGCATTTTCCAAAAACGGAAACATCAATAATGGCGAAATGAATTTATCCTTGATTTCGCCTTCGATGTTCCATGATATTTCAATTGTATTACCATACCGTTCTTTTTCGAGATCGATGTAATTTTTCATGGTCTCGATTTCTTTTTCAAGCCGCACTTCTTCAGCCTTGCAATCATACAGCATATAGCTGAGCAGCGATGATAATTTCAAGATCAGGCCAGGCGTTTTGGGTGAGTTATCCATTGAAAAGGAATAGATATTGTTGAGGGTGTTAAACAGAAAATGCGGATGCACTTGTGCCTTCAATAATTGAAGCTCAGCGTTTATTCTTTCCTGCTGCGTTTTTATCCAGTCCTGCTGCTTGATGGTGCAAAGCTTGAAGAATTTTATAATCATCGGACTGGCAGCAGATGTGGTCATACACAGGTAGCAGGAAGCTATAGGTCCCCGTGGCAGGATGCGGTCCAGTCCCATAGCCTCCTGAATGGGTATATAAATATAAGATCTGTACTCGGAATCGATAAAAAGTCCTGCACCTCCCCAGGCCAGAACAACCAGGAAGAACAGTGACACTTTTCCCTTAAGTAACAAGTGTGGAATAGCGCCATACACTAATGGATAACCGAATAAAATAAAAGCGGGTACCCACATAATCATGTTAAACAATTGACGCCCGTAAGAAGGGGCGCCTATGACAACCCAAAAGGCAGCCCATATCATGATGTGAAACGACCAATAGATAACGTGCCGCCAGATGCGATAGCGTGGCGAGAAAATAAAATCGCCGGTGAGAAAGGAGTTCAGACGCTTCATCATCATACAAGATAAGTGAATCCCTGGAAATGATTATACAGGGAGGAATACAAAAAGACAAACGACAAGGATTTGCGATAAACGACAGCGCTCTGTTCATCAAAGCCATTAGGGCATTATTTCCGGTTTATTTCTGAAAACTTTAACGCTCAGCTATTAAAGCAGAACGCGAAGAAAAGTCGTGGTTATTTCGAGAGACAATTCGTTTTATCCTTTCAAAAAAATCATTATGAAACAACCTGCCTTTTATTCCAAACTATCGCTGTGGCTATGCTATTTGTTAGGTCTCCGATCCCTCATCTTCAATCCGCTATCCAGTGGTTGAATACAGGAAATAATGATTGACAGAAGAATGCATTAACAAAGAACCCTACTAAAATGAAAAAATATTTACCTCCTATCGTTATTTTACTTTTTGCTGTCGCAGCAAATCAAAATACCATTGCGCAAGTTTCAGGTGTTAAAACCATTCCCGGTGATTATAATTCCATCACAGCTGCCTTGCAACAGCTTAGTGTTACTGGAGTAAATGGTCCAACCTATCTCGAACTACAATCCAATTATAACTCAGCCATTGAAACTTTTCCGATTGTTATCAAAAGTATTCCCGGCACAAGCAATACGAGGCCGCTTACGATCAGTCCTGCGGCCGGTGCAACCAACCTCAGCATTGTTTCGAGCACGCATGAGTATGTGATTGAATTACTGGGAGCGCATAATATTATTATTGATGGAAGACCGGGCAGGTCGGGTACTTCCCGCGGGTTAACCATCTGCAACCTTTATGTACCAGGATATGCCATTGGCTTTTTGGATGGCTCTGTTTCCAACAAAGTCACGCATTGTATTATTGAAGGAAGCTCCCTTGCTATCCATAATTCAAGAGACGGTTTCCCGGTCGGTGGCACTGTAGTGTTTGGAAGATCAAATGAGCCGCTTCCTGTAAATATACTTTTTGAAAATGCCAACAATACCCTGTCTGATTGCAAAATAGCGAGCATCAATGGCGGCGTCACTGCAATTTATGCTGGTGACGATGACGCTGTTCATAATTTCAACAACACGATCAGCAACAACGAAATATTAAACTTTGGCGCCTATGGTATTTTGGCAGCTGGTGTTAGCAGCAGATGGACCGTCACCGGCAACAGCATTTACAACCAATTACCAAATAGTGGTATGCCTCAAACCGGAATCAGGCTGAATTATGATTCGCAGCCTTCAGCCAATACCATCACCGGTAATTTTATCGGCGGACAGGCAGCTGTAGCCGGCGGAGCAAAATGGGAAGGGCAAAGTATTACAGGTATTTCCGTTCAAAATGGTACGCATACAATCGAGAACAACATTATCCGGAATATAAATATTTCTGCAGCCACACAGGCTGTTTCTTTTGCTGGTATACTGTTTAGCGGTGAAGGGGGTACGATCAGGGGCAATCAAATCGGTGGCGCTTCATTATCAAATAGCATTACCGTAACTGGTCCTAAATTTAGTGTTGTTGGTATTCAAAGTTCGTTTTGTTATCCTGTTACGATTACCAATAACCGGATAAGGTACATCAGCGCTACGCAGGTAGGTTCGCTGCCCAGCAGCACAACTTCAAATACAAATTCGTTCTTAGGCATTTCGGCAGGGCCATTGGCACAATTGTCCGGCAATGAGGTAGATGAGCTAACGCTTACCAGCACACATGATATCAGCTTTGTTTTTATCCGGCTTTTTGCCCGTAATTTATGTCCTCAATCGAGTCCTCAACCGGCTCCGGCAACTGTACACACCAATCGTACGCATAGTCTTAAGATCACCTCCGAAGATGGCGAGGCTAACTTTACGGGTATTGAGATCAATGAAAGATTAGCCGGTAACACGGGCAATATTATCGGTTCGGCTACTGTTCCCAACAGCATACAAGTATCCGGCAAAAAGGCAGTCATCAATGGCGTACTGATTGACAGCGAAGCAGAAAACATTTCTATATCTGATGATATCATTGCAAATCTTACCGCAATCGCGACCGAAAGTGCTTTGGTAAATGGCATCCATTTTAACGGAAGGGGTATAATAAAAATTTCCGGTAACCAGATTCATCATCTCAACGCTCCGGTTGCAAGAGGCATTTTTATTGAGCCTGCAGGCGGGACATCCACGGCAACAGTAACCAACAATACGGTAACAGGCGCCAACATTGGTACGGGCGTGGAAGTATCAGCACGTGAAGCTTCCCTGAATTTTATTGCAACCGATAACATCGTGAGCAACTGGCAAACCGGTTTTAACATTGGTGCTACTGGCGGCACAGTAACACAAACTTTTCAGAATAATCTTCTCACTAAGAATAAAAGCGGTCTTAATAATCAAAGCGGCGGCACATTAAATGCTACCTGCAACTGGTGGGGCGATGCCAGTGGTCCCAGTGGTGCAGGCCCGGGCACGGGCGACCCTGTAAGCTCCGGCGTATTGTTTGCTCCCTGGGCTGGGGCGCCTGAACTGATTGCTGTAAATGCAGGCCCTGATACTACCCTTTATATTGGATACGGACCAAAAAAGATTACGTTAACGCCGACCTATTCTGTTTGCGGAACGGCTTCTTATTTATGGTCAACAGGAGCCAGGACTTCTGCCATAACGGTTAGCCCGGCTGTCACGACTACTTACACCATAACCGTAAAAGATGCCAACGGGCGCGAAGCCACAGATAAAGTAAAAGTAATCGTAAATGATATCCGATGCGGTAATAAAAAAGATAAAGTAACAATTTGCCACAAAGGAAATGATATTTGCGTCGCCCCATCCGCTGTAGCATCGCACCTTTCACATGGTGACGTATTGGGTGACTGTGCGTCATGCTTCTTCCCGCCAAAGCATATTCCGGAAAGATCAGAAGAATTCAATGTGAAGGTATTTCCCAATCCCAGCGCGTTCGACTTTACGCTACAGGTGTACAGTGGTGATAATCGTTCCATAGAAATAAAAGTGATGAATGCGCAAGGACACGTCGTAAAGAAATTTAATGTTACCGATCGTATCATTCGCTTTGGCCATGAGCTGAGAGCCGGAATATATATCGTGGACGTGGTGCAGGGCCGTAACCGAAAAACGATCAGGGTAATCAAGTATTAAGCAAGTCAGTATATAAACAACATTGCCACCATTCAGAAAGGTGGATTAAGTATCCTTAAACAGTTAGTTATGAAAAAGAGTATTTTACTTTCTGTCCCCGTAATGATTTATGTAGACGTAGTGCAAGGGGTCAACAGGAAAACGATTAAGCTGATTAAGTATTAATTTGTTTACGTTAAGACGGGTTGGATGTAAGTTAAAGTCACTTTCTTCACTCGCTCCTTTTGTTCCGAATCTGCAACGGACCTAATGATATCCACGCACCCGTTTGTACTACGAATAGCACACTTTTTCTCCCTAAATTCATGGATGATCAGTGTCATTTTACAATTTATTCCAAGACAAACGACAGGGATTTGCGATAAACGACAGCACTCTGTTTATCAAAGCCATTAGACCCTTATTTATGTTTTATTTCTAAGAACTAGCGCGCTAAGATATTAGCATTAGTACAGGAGTAAAGTCATTGCTACCTTCCTTTCAAAATTTAGGTTAATGAAAAAGAGGCTGGATAAGAAGTTGAAATTATACTTTTTAAACAGCCTTTCATCTTTCGCAGCCACAGTTAAAAACTTTTAAAGACATGAAAAAAATAATAATCCTTATGACAATTGTAACAAGCCTGGCCGTTCATCAACAGGCCACAGCACAAACGGGAAAATCAGCCACCGAAATGGTGAAAGACGCCAAAGACCAGATTGAAAACCTCACGCCTGCACAGGTGAAAGCTGAAATAGAAAAAGGAAATGTAACCATCATTGATATTCGCGAACCCGATGAAGTAAAACAGAATGGAGCCATCCCTGGAGCCATTAATGCACCCAGAGGCATGCTTGAATTTTATGCTGATGCTTCGCTGCCTTATTACAAACCCGAATTTAAAAAAGAGAACCGCATCATTTTACAATGCGCATCCGGTGGCCGGTCGGCCCTGGCTGTAGTTACGCTTAAACAAATGGGCTATACAGATGTCGCTCACCTGGATGGTGGCCTCAAAGCCTGGAAGGAAGCCGGGCTGCCGATAGAAAATAAATAAACTCAATTTCCAAACGCTAAAAAAACCCATTATGAAAAACACAGCTTTAATCAAAAACTTTTGTTGTATCCTTATGCTGGCTTCATCCATTTTTTTCAGTGGATGTGATGACGATGATAATGATAATAATGTCAAACAAACCAGGTACTACTCTTCAGAGGTGGCCAGGCAATGGCTGGATGTTCAGAGTGATATGTTGTTTGTGCAGTCGGGCAACCCGTTCGGATTTAATCCTTCCCGCTACATGGCGTACTGCGGAGTGGCCTTGTATGAATCGGTGCTGCCAGGCATGCCGGATTACCAGACTTTGCATGGCCAGCTTACCGATATGCCAGCAATGCCCGCTGTAGAACCGGGGGCCGATTATCATTGGCCCGCTGCGGCAAATGCTGCATTAGCAACCCTGACACAAAAATTTTTCAGTGTTACAGCGGCTTATAACGAACCGGCTGTTCTTAATTTAAAAAATGAATTAAACGATCAATACCGCGCCGAAGCCGGCGATGCTGTTTTTGAACGGTCTGTTGCGTTTGGCGAGGAAGTAGCGAACAGAATTTTTGAGTGGTCTAAAACGGACAATGCGGCCTGGCCTACCTCGTATACTATCCCTACTGGCAATGGTGTCTGGGAGTCTGAAACCGGCGCGGCACCCGTGAATCCATATTGGGGGTATAACCGGCTGATGGTGCAAGGTAGTTTGGATAATGTTGTATCACCTCCGCTTGCTTACAGCACTGACCCCTCATCACCATACTATGAAGATATGGATGAAGTTTATGACGTGTCGCAAAACCTGACACACGAGCAGAAGCTGATCGCACAGTATTTCAATGATGTAAATCCGGGCCGTCCGGCTGGAGCACACTATGTTGCTACATTGAAGGATGTATTCGAACAGTTTAATCCGGCCCTTGATAAAGCAGCCCATACGTATGCTAAAACCGGCATAACTTTATTTGATGCCAGCACAGGCTCGTTCAAAGCCAAGTATCAATATTGGACTGAAAGGCCCTTCTCGTTCATTCGCTCAGTAATAGCCACAGAGTTAAGCCCGGCGTGGCAACCTTTTCTTCCGACACCGGGTTTTCCTGATTTTCCTTCCAATCATGCCATTTTCAGCAGCAGCTTAGCCTATGTGTTATCTGATATCTATGGAAACAACGTGTCGTTTACCGACACAAGTTATGAAGGTGTCATGGCCGATCTCGGGAATGGTCCGGAAAACCTGGGTTCCCGTCATTATGGTTCCTTTGAAGAAATGATGGAGGAGATCTCCGCTTCGCGATTGTATGGAGGCATACATTACCGCTATTCCTGCGAAGAGGGCATCAAGCAGGGAAAAAAGACTGCGGAAAATATAGACCGCAAAGTGAAGTTCTTGAAATAAGAATAGTTTAGTTGGTATTGAATAAATAAAAAGAGGCCGTCTCAAAATAAGAGACGGCTTTTTTCAGTCTTTGAACAATGAAGAAGCATTGGCTTCTGTGAGAATGTAGAGGGGATAATATTCACAGCCTTACATCTGAAGGTTAATCAAGAATAACTACTTAGCCATATCGTTATCTAGGCTTGCTTTTCTTTGTGTCACTTATCGATAAGTTTGTAAGCCAGCTTCTTACCTTCAGTTAAGCTCAACTTACGTGCTGCTGGCTTTTTTACAGCAGCTTTTTCTAAAAGCTTTCATACTCACGCCGGGCTACCAGCACATATTTTTTTCTGTCAATAACCAATGTATTCATAACAGCCGATTACACTGAAAAAGCGGCATTATAATGCCTTTTTATTCAAAACTTTACATATCGCTGTTTTGGGAAGTTTAATATAGGAAGCTTATTGCCGATTTATTGCTTTTGATAGGCGATGAGCTGTATATTTGATAAAAAGGGCAAGTTATTGCCTATTTATCTTGTTATGGACTCTAAAGCTATCGGTAAAGCGGTACGGGAAAGGCGGAAATCAAGGAAGATTCTTCAAGCGGATTTAGCAGACATTGCTGGAATATCGCCAAGAACCCTGCGGGATATTGAAAAAGGGACTGCTAATCCGGAATTGGAGACTTTAATGAAACTGTGCCAAGCCCTCGGTATGGAGGTCAGAGTAGAAATCGTCAAGTAATGCAAAACAGGATGGCTGAAATATTCAATAACGGTCTGGTGGCAGGAACATTAGAAAAGAATGATCAAGGCTATGTCTTTCGATACAATGATCAATATTTCAATGACCCAAGCCGGTATGCCATCAGCCTTTCCTTACCTAAAACGCAACAGGAATACTATTCTAAAACACTGTTCCCTTTTTTCTACGGGTTGCTTTCGGAGGGCGCAAACAAACAAACACAATGCAGGCTGCTGCGAATTGATGAGAATGATCATTTCAGCTTGCTGCTGGCAACCGCCGGTATCGACACGATTGGTTCCATAACTGTCAAAGAGGTAGTAAAATGAATTGCGCAGGATGTTTTCGTGAACAGGAGATTGAAGGTTATTGCAAGAAATGCCTGAAAGAGCTTTTTGATGGCCAAAAGGTTGAACACGTATTGCCTTTTAATTCACCCTACAAAGAGGAATCTGATCTGTACACCAACCTGACAAAAAAAATGTCCATATCAGGCGTTCAGGTTAAATATTCTATGAGACTTGAGGAAGGCAAACTGGTTTTGACTGAAAAGGGTGGACAATATATCCTCAAACCTATTCCCTCCGGACAATTCAAGAACCTGGATCAGGCACCTGCCAACGAGCATCTCACTATGCAAATCGCACGGCAACTCTTCAAAATCTCGGTTCCTCCAAATGCAATTATCTATTTCAGCGATCATAGCCCTGCTTATTTGGTAAGGCGGTTTGACCTGCCTGCCGGCAAGGCAGGTGTGAAACCGGATGGCGCTAAATATCAACAGGAAGACTTTGCACAGATAGCACAGGTGACAGAGGAAACACATGGAAAGAACTACAAGTACGACCTCTCCTATGAAGAACTCGGTGCATTAGTTAAAAAGCATATATCCATGCACAAAGTCGAGATAGAGAAATTCTTTCGATTAGTCTTGTTCAACTACGTCTTCTCCAATGGTGATGCCCACGTAAAGAATTTCTCCATGATCCAAACGGACATCGGGGATTATGTGTTGACTCCGGCCTATGATTTATTATGTACCCGCCTGCATTCACCTGGTGAAGCAGATATGGCATTGACCATATTCAAAGATGGTTTCTCTGATGCTTACAATGCGCAGGGATTCTACACACATTTTGATTTTTTGCTCTTGGGAAAAAAACTTGGTATAAAGGATAGCCGGGTGGTCAAAATCATTAATGAATTCAAGACAAACGAGAATGACATTGTTGCTTTGATTTATAAATCTTCATTACGGGAAGATTTGAAAGCCTCCTATAAGGAATTATATAAGGATAAGGTTAAGCGTTTGAGGATGGAATGGGCTGACGTAAATATTTGACAAGAAGCTATTGTGAAAAATTAATGTACGTGTTTATGAGTACTCCTAGAAATGACATTCTCCGGCCACGAATCCTTCCATTGCCGGTTGTTTTGGTTGAAGAAAGGATTTGATTTTGTTGAGGCGGGTACCTCTCTCTGGAGAGTAAAGAATTGAGGAAAATAAAAAGGACAAACATGACGCTTTGCTTTGTCCTGTCAAGTCGTCCTGGCTGGGCAATTTTCGAACCTGAACCAGGTAATGATCGAAGCATGGAGTCGGGCTTGCCCGACGAAGCCCGCTTCCAGAATCTTGGTTCTGAAAACGAGTCGTCAATGGCGAAGCCCGCCTACGCTCCTATCGGAGCTTCGGCGGGCGTAGTCGGGGCGACTGGATTCGAACCAGCGACTTCTTCGTCCCGAACGAAGCGCGCTACCGGGCTGCGCTACGCCCCGAAATAGTTTTCCAATGGATGATAAAAATATAAATTCTCTCAGACATTTTTTAAAGCGACAGCCCACAACTTCAAGAAAGCTTTACCCGCTTTCCTGGAAAAGGTTACACAGTTAAATTAAATAACTGGACTTACGCACCTTTGTGAATTTTTGTGTTTTTGAGATTTCGTGGCATACGGAAGTATCGAAAATTCAGCCACAAAACCTCAAAAGCACAAAATTGTCACGAAAGAAATTCAAATGATTCGTTAGGGTGCGTAAGTCCACTTAAATAAAGTTACTGTCTTTTTTTGAGTGGTTAGTTTCATTCTGATTGGGTAACTTTTGCCCGAGTAAAAAAGTGTAAAAATTAAAACTCAAAATCATGCGCGCGCCATTAAAAATCGTTTCTATCGTCTCGTTGTTTGCTGTATCCTTCCTTTTCCATGACTGCAAAACAAGTAAGACATCCCTGGATGAACAGGTCAAGGAAATTGCACCCGGTCTGCTACAGGGCTATTTGTCGAAAGAAGAAATGCCGAACAGTTTATTGTTGATACCACCGCCACCGGAAGAGGGATCCATTGCTTTTGCGCTTGACCAGGAGTATGCTAAAAAAGCCGTCGAATCGAAAGATACTGTGCGCTTTGCCCAGGCTACTAACGATGCGATACTCTATTTCCCGGAAGCGGTAAAGTCTTTTGAATCCACACTGGGAATTGAGATCAGCGAAACAAAAACGCCAAACCTGTATGTGTTAATGAGAAGGGTGTTGACCGATGCGGCGCTCTCTACTCATACGGCTAAAAATAATTATAAGCGTAAACGCCCCTTCATGGTTAACAATACCCCTATCTGCACGCCAGATAATGAAGCATTGCTTCGCAGGGATGGTTCTTATCCTTCCGGGCATACCGCTATTGGATGGGCATGGGCATTGGTATTTAGTGAAATTTTTCCTGAAAAAACCGATGCCATTTTACAAAGAGGCTATGCATTTGGCGAAAGCCGTGTGATCTGTAATGTTCACTGGCATAGTGACGTGGAGATGGGAAGAGTAATGGGTGCAGCAGCAGTGGCAAGGTTGCATGCCAATCCAACTTTCCAAAGTGATTTGGCGGCAGCGAAGAAAGAAGTCAAATAACAGCACGTACGGAATAGGGTGACATCAAAATCTGCTATCAGATCAGTCTTCCACTATACTCCACGAGATAAGACGCCAGCGACAAGATCAGGAAAGTGCGGGTCGCTCCATGTTTTGTGCTGATGAATACACCGGCGGTCAGGATGAGCATGATCACAATATTAAAAACGAAACTTGTCCCAAATGCAGGAACTAAATTCAACCGTAACAGGGCATTGGCGGTGAACAACAACGGCACAAGAATTATCACACCCGTGAGGAAGTAATTTTTTGGTTGGTCAATTGAATAGGTGAGCCATGCTGTAACAATGCTAAAAAGCATAATGAGAATAATACGAATCTCAACGCTGAGCAACTCACCTAAAAATACCAGGATAAAACTGGTGAAGGAAAGAACCAATGCGGCAAAGGTTTTTATATCTCGTTTTGCTATGTCCCTTTCCAGTATCCGCCACGTCAGGGCAAAAAATTGAACACCTGTACCGTAAATGACAGTAACAAAAATTACTACTCCCAAAAATGCGTTCGCAGGAAGCGGGAGGGTGATCATTCTCAGGATTGCTACCGGCACGAGAAGCACCAGGAAAAATCGTTCAATGCCGGGGGTGTGCTTTTCATGCAGGTATGAAAGCAGATTAGCATTGGGCGAGCTGCTGCGGAATATATAAAGCGTATTAAAAAGGAAAGAAATGAAACTAACGCTGACACCCAATATGACCAATTGATCAGCGCCGGGCCAATGCATAATCCTAAACGTATAGCCTACTAGTAGCAAGAGTGTGCCCGCCACGATCGATAGCACACGCGCTGTCCCTTTTTTTTCTTTATGAAAATAGATTCCGGAAACAGTCCCGGATAAAAATGAACCCGCCATAGCGGCGAAGGACAACAGAAGAAGTTCAGATGCACCGGGGTAGTGGAGGATTTTAAATGTGATTCCGGCAAACATGAGGGCGAGCGCCAAAATCGATAACGATCGCGAGATAGAAAACCTTTTGTTGATTGTTTCCATAGTTTCAATTTGTATGGTTTGAAGATGATTTTCAGGAATGTCATTCTGCATCTGCAGGCAGGCCTCATCAAAAGAAAGTCCCTGGCGCATTCGCTCTTCGATATCGCTCGACACATGGTCGAGCATTTCTTCCAGTAGCGGATTGAAGGTAAGACCCTGGCTGCGCAGGAAATTACGAACATGCAACCGTTGTTCTGCAGTAAGTTTTTTCATGATTCGAGGCTCAGTTGAGGTTTGGAGCTGTCTTCAATGATAGCCTTAAGGATGTCTGTAAAGCGTTGCAGTTCTGAAACTTTTGTTTTAGCTACTTTCTTTCCCTCCGCCGTCAAAGAATAATATTTCCGAACACGGTTATCAACAATTTCGGTGGTAGTAACCAACGATCCTTCTGCTTCAAGCTTATATAGTATAGGATATAAGGCACCATAGGTGAGCTTGATGTCACCTTTGGATAGTTCCGCTATCCGCTGTGTGATCTCGTAGCCGTACATTCTTTTCGTACGTGTCAATAGACTGAGAATCAAAGGTTTTAATATTCCACGTATAAATTCTTTCGATTCCATTATATATAATTTTATTAAATATATATAAATAAAGTATATATAAACCAATTAATCCTGAAACTTTTTTGCCTGTTAGCCAGACCGAGACATCTTATTGATAACTATTTTTCCAATGCTCCTTTAAGGAATGCCTTTGTCCAACGGTGTCGCATACAAATCGACGCCCGTCCCTTTAAACATTGGCTTCGCTAAAAGGTCCGAATGCTGCGTTTAAAAATTTAGTGATATGTGGTAGTGGATTTAATACTTATGGGATTAACTGCATAATTGAACTAATACCAACACTCTATGTAATAAAAAAATATACGTGAAATGGCCTTTCCATGATGAAAATGCGTAGCGCCATAGTTATAGGAAGCATTGCCATGAATTGCATCCTTCGTAATGATGGTTTACAATCGATCCGGGGTGAGCCTCGCTATCAAATTTTAGATTTGCAGAAGGAAAACAGGAGACATTAAAATACGGGATCCAATTGAAATACTGATATTAGCTTACAAATTCAAAAGCAAATGCAAAGCAATTTTTTATGAGATATGTCTACTTATTCATATTGATCGCATTTATTCCTTGCTTTGTTCATGCACAGGAGACAATTACAGGCGCTACCGATACAACATGCATTCAAAAAGATCTCCCCGATGTCATTCGCCAGGCGCTGAACAAACCTCCGAAATCGGATACCAGCAACACAGGATCCATTCTACTGGTACCGATTATTGGTTCAAACCCTGCAACCGGTTTTATGTTCGGAGTTGGCGGACAGTATGCCTTTAAATTAGGTAAAGCCGGCACACGTTATTCCATGTTGTCAGGAAGTGTTCAATTCACCACCAAAAACCAACAACTCTATATATTGAAGAATAATATTTATACAAAAAACAATGATATCTTTTTCACAGGAGACTGGCGCTACCAGATATTTTCACAATCAACTTACGGATTGGGAACTAATGCTCCTGAAGGAGGAGTCTTAGACTATCAATATAACCTGGGGGGATTGGAAACATCTTCCGACTCCTTAACGCAACCGCTGAAGTTTAACTTCCTGCGTTTTTATCAATCAGCTTCTTTTAGATTATCGAAAACACTTTACGCAGGCTTTGGATACTTTCTTGATTATTACTTTAAAATTGAAGATGAAAAACTTCGTCTAGGACCAGGTGACTCCCTGATCACAAGCCACTATGCCTACAGTGAATATTATGGATTTAATGCCGATAAATATTATTCGTCGGCGTTGAATGTAAACCTGATTTCCGACACGCGCGACAATATGATCAATCCATACACAGGACATTTTTTAATGATCAGTTGGAGGGGTTCGATGGAATGGCTTGGCAATAAAAAGAATGCTAATTTTTTTTCCCTTGAATGGAGAAGCTTTCATCCTTTGTCTGCGCGAAATCCCAGGCACCTGATGGCCTTTTGGGTACTGGGAAATTTCTCGCCCGAAGGTGTATTTCCGTATCTGATTTTGCCAGCCACTGCTTACGACCAACGCAGCAGAAGCGCCAGAGGCTACACACAGGGCCGCTTTCGTGGTAACAATATGGTGTATGGTGAAGCGGAGTATCGCTTTCCAATTTCTTCGTGCGGAGGCCTGTGGGGAGGTGTTTTGTTTGTGAATGCAACGACTGCCGGCAACCCGCTGCAAGCACTGGGTTTATTTGAATCGATAAAGCCTGGTTACGGTGCCGGATTCCGTCTTATGATTGATAAGAAATCGCGTACCAATCTCGCCATTGATTTTGGCTTTGGCGATAAGTCTTCCGGCTTTTACCTGGCTGCTTCAGAAACGTTTTAATAATGGGAGCCACATCGTGCATACGCTACCCCATCATACGTGAGAACATAACTTTCTCCTGCCTCATTGTTTTTATTAATGAGAGCATCATTTACTAATACAAAACATTTTATCAACAGATATTAACCAATGTTGAAAAGTAGGCAAAAGGCAATCGCAGTAGGCAAAATTGCCTATTGCCATTACTGCCATTTTTTCGTTTGTATCATAGATTTTTGAATGAACTAATTAGCACTAAATCATTAAACGATTAATAAGCTCTTATTATACACTATGGTCGCAGTAAAATTTATTCTTTACATTAGTTGATGATAATTTCCTTGCTATGAAAGCTGCCTGGAGGAACCTGATGAAAAACAAGATGTACATGCTCATCAATTTGTTTGGGCTTACGCTTGGACTTTCGATATGTATTTTCATTCTACTCTTTGTCCGTGATGAATTCAATTATGACAAGTTCCTTCCGGGCTACGAACAGGTTTGCAGGATCCAGTTCCTGGTAACAACCGATAGTGACAAAGAAGAATGGGCAACCACGGAAGGATTTATGATTCCCATGATGGCTTCTCAGTTTCCTGAAGTTGAAGCGGCCACACGAATACTCAAAACCGAAGAAGAAATTGCGCTAAAAACGGAAACGGAAATATTTGCCCAGGATGGTTTCCTTGCCGTCGACTCAACTTTCTTCCAGGTATTTCCTTTTGATTTTATTTACGGAGACCGGCGTACGGCTATGGACAGACCTGATGGAATTGTGATCACCCGGTCTGTCGCAAAAAAAATTTTTGGTGATATCGATCCGGTCGGTAAAATACTGACAGCGGATTTCGGTGACCTGACCGTTAACGGTGTGATCGAAGATATTCCGAAGTCAAGTCATTTTCATTTTAATGCTGTATTTCCCTTAAAACAATGGTGGAAAACGATTGACGATGCGCGCGGTGCTTTTGCAGTCTATTCGTATGTGCGCCTGAGGGATTCCACTACCCCGGCAGAATTCCAGGCGAAGAACCTGAAGGATTGGTATAACCGTTATGGATATGTGAACAACGATGGTCAGCCAGAGGCGGCAAGCGGACCTCCCGTTACACTTCTTGCCAAACCTATTCAGGATATTCATTTACAAAGTCATGCTGAAAAAGAATTTGAGCCCAACGGTCAGTTGCAGGTGGTCTACATTTTTATTGGTGTTGGTATATTTCTGATCGTGCTTGCCACCATCAATTACGTGAACTTATCCAATGCGATTGCAATCAAAAGAGCAAAAGAAGTAGCCATCCGGAAAACCATCGGCGCTTCTCAACAAAAGCTCTTTGTGAATTTCATCCTCGAGTCGTACGCATTCACCTTGCTGGCATTTGTGCTGGCCGTTGCTATCGTAATAATTTTGTTGCCTGAGTTCAATTCATTTACAGGAAAAAAAATCGAATTGAAATTGATTCTTGACACCGGTTTTATCATTATCCTGTTCGTGGCCTGGTTAGTCCTGGGATTTCTTTCCGGCCTGTACCCCGCAACAATCTTATCTTCATTTGATCCGGTGCAGGCGTTTAAGTCCGGTACCAGCGGTAAGGCTACGGGTAAATTCGCGGTCTACTTTCGAAAAGGATTAATTATCTCACAATTCACCATATCCGCCTTTATGATTGTGGGCGCCCTGACGATTCAACGGCAATTGAATTTTATTGATAGCTGGAATGTCGGGTTCAACAAGAACAATGTGATTGTGCTTCCCCTGGCAGGCGATGCGTGGAAAAAAAAGGATGCTTTAAAAACTGAGATCGGTCGCGTGCCCGGAGTTGAAGCCTGTGCCGCAACATCCGTAGTGCCAGGGAAGCGGGTTATGTTCCTTGGTGTACGGGTACCCGCGCTGGCCGGAGTAGAGGCTGAAGATGGTTCAACAGATGGATCGCGTTCAATGCGGGTTATAGGAGCGGATGAGGATTTTGTTAAGAGCCTGGGACTTACAATCGCGGATGGCCGGAATTTTGAAGCGAATAGCGTGGCGGATTCGGCAGGAGCGTTTCTTCTTAACGAAGCGGCTGTGCGTGAATTCAACCTGAAGGATCCTGTTGGAAGCCCCTTTGAATATACGTACACGGAAACTCCCAAGGTTGGCAAAGTAATTGGCGTGGTGAAGGATTTTAATTTCGCTTCGGTACATGCTGCGGTCGATCCCGTGATGATCCATATTTATCCACCGATCTATACCACTCTGTGCGTAAGAGTGGACGGAAATAATTTGAAAGCAACTATTGATGAACTGGAAAAAGTATGGAAAGGTGTGACTTCATTTCCTTTCAGCTACCAGTTTCTCGACACCAATTACGATGCGATGTACAAGACCGAACGCGCAACCGGAAAGATCATTACCATTTTCACGGCGCTTGCGTTGATCATCGCAGCATTGGGACTCTTCGGTATCGTATCCTTCTTTGTATCGCAGCGCACAAAAGAAGTGGGTGTGCGGAAAGTTTTCGGGGCTTCCCATCTTTCTCTCATCAATATTTTATCGCGGGAATACCTGGTGATGGCTATCGTAGGAAACCTTGTCGCCATCTATCCGGCCTACAGGATTGTTAACCAATGGCTGCAGCAATTTGCCTATCATATCGATTTATCGTTTACGTCCTTTATTGCAGCCTTCCTGCTTTGCGAGTTGTTTGCATTCGTGTCGATCATTTTTGTGATCATGCGAACGGTGCGTGTCAACCCTTCGATTATTCTCAAGCATGAATGATTGATTTAAATCGACCGCTTGTTCAAGCCAATGTTTTGGGAAATAAATCCTTCCGTTCACAAAATCCACCTTCATCCAAACCCACTTCACCCGCTAAGACTGATTTTTATCAAAAAAATCCTTATTGGACAAATTTTGGTCAAATAAGGTTTTTTATAAAACCTTATTTGACTAATTTACTCCCGCTATGGCATTAAACCCGTTTTCAGAAGACCAGATCATCGCCCGCCTCCAGTTCGAAAATCCATGGTGGTCAAGCGGGAGGTTGGATGCTTACTACAAGACTTTTGAACCCCGGCTATACTTCAACCTGTTCTACCCGCTGATAAAAAACACTATGGTTCACCGTGCCACCGTACTCATGGGCCCCAGGCGGGTAGGCAAAACGGTGATGTTGTATCACACCATTCAACAGTTGATAGTCGATGGCGTGTCGCCTCAAAAAATTCTATACGCCTCTATTGAGACACCCATTTACAATAACATCCCATTAGAAGAACTTTTTACCCTCGCTAAAAAAGCAACAGGCAATCCGGATTCCGCAGGCTGGTATATTTTCTTTGACGAAATACAATATTTAAAAATGTGGGAAGTCCATTTAAAAACATTGGTGGATGCCTATCACACCACCAGGTTTATTGCCAGCGGTTCTGCCGCTGCAGCATTAAAACTTAAGAGCAGTGAAAGTGGCGCGGGGCGGTTCACTGACTTTATGCTTCCACCGTTAACCTTTTACGAGTTCATTCATCTTAAAAATTTAGGCGCTCTGATAAAATCCGACACGATAAACTGGAAAGGAAACATTGCTATTTTTTCATCAACTACGAATATCATCGAGTTCAATAAACTCTTTATCCAATACGTGAATTTCGGAGGCTATCCTGAAGTGATATTCAACTCCGAAATACAAAGCAATCCCGCCCGATTTATGCGTGCCGACATCATTGATAAAGTACTACTGAGAGATCTGCCTGGGTTATATGGCATTCAGGATGTGCAGGAATTAAACTCCCTGTTCACCACCATTGCGTGGAACAGCGGGCAGGAATGCAGCATCGATGAACTGAGCAAAAGCAGTGGCGTGAAGAAGACTACTCTGCGACAATATTTATCCTACCTCGAAGCTGCCTTTTTAGTGCATATTGTAAAACGTGTAGATCAAAAGGCAGGACGTTTTCAACGCGAAAATTTCTTTAAAATATATTTAACGAATCCGAGCTTACGAAGCGCCTTGTTTGCCCCACTCACCGCGGAGGCAGACGGCATGGGCGCTATCGTGGAGACAGCTATCTTCAGCCAGTGGATGCAGCGCACCTCGTTTATTCCTTACTACGCTCGATGGAAAAATGGTGAGGTTGACCTGGTGAATATTAGTCGTAAGACGAACCGCCCCGATTGGGCTGTGGAAATTAAATGGAGTAATCGCTATTTTGAAGCACCTAACGAATTAAAAAGCCTCACTTCCTTCTGTACAGAAAACAAATTGACGCAGGCATTGACCACCACTATTGATAAATCGGGAATTAAAGAATATAATACCATACAAATTCAATTTTTGCCTGCCTCCGTGTACGCGTATAACGTTGGTAAAAATACATTGGAGAGTCAGAAATAAATATTGAACCATTTCATGTCATTTAGATTAGCTCCACAACTATCAACGAATCGTATATACAAATAGCCAAACATTAATTTCTTTGCCGAGTGACGTGGCTATGCACACATTAAAATTATTGAAATGGTCTACATGACCTGGCATCAGGCGATGTAATTGCCTGGCGCTTTTTATTTTATGAGCGAATGATCGCTATTTCAACACGCGCACGACTTTTATAAATCGCTTTTGATAATGCGGTGTGAGCGATGTTTCTGTAACACTATAGGTCTTGCCGGAAGAGGCGTGGATAAAAGAAAGGTTGTCGCCGGATTGTGTGATGATTCCAACATGTCCTACGCGTCGGATCTCGCTGTTGGTTCCCGTGAAAAGAATTACATCGCCGGGCTGCGCATCTTTCAGATCAACTTCCTGTCCCACCTTTGTATAATCGATGGAGCTGCGTGGAACCGATACTTCGAAATGATTGAACACATACATGACAAAGCCGGAGCAGTCAAATCCATTTTTCGGATCGGCACTGGCATATTTGTATTTGGTGCCTTTGAGTGTTTGTGCGAACGAAATAATTTCCGCTATGCGGACACTGTCTTCTTTATCCTTATCAGTAACAATGGCTGAGGACGTGGAAAGGCCATTATCCGGAGGTGTCTTTAGAGCCTCCGGAAAGGAACCAATCGACAACAGGAAAGGAAATACAAATGCCAGGATAGCAGACATCCTGTAAATTTAGCCATAGTTCATGACGCACCATTTTTCAATGGTTTCAGATGCTTTAATTTTCGTTGAAGTGCGGGATGACAGGAATAGGTTTTGTGAACGGATCAATTTATCCTTTTGAAAATATTTCTTTCTTCACCACCCTCAATTGAACAAATGAGAAAACCAATCGTCGATGTATCATTCATTTGGAAAATTGTAGTTGGAGCATTTTCTAATTTATCTAAATGGGCAAAAGTGGATACTTGGCTTTTGTTATTTTTTCTGATTGCAATTATTAATGAGAGCATCGTTAACTAGTATAAAACATTTTATCAACAGATATTAACCAATGTTGAAAGTAGGCAGTAGGCAATCGCAGTAGGCAAAATTGCCATTTGCTTACTGCCATTTTTTCGTTTGTATCATAGATTTTTGAATGAACTAAGTAGCACTAAATCACTAAACGATTAATAATTACCCCCTAAAAAGTCGCATTCGCCCTCGCGCATTTCAAATTAGTTGGAGTAGGTTTGAAATGAAATCATTCAAACATAAATTATATAAACAGGAAATTATGGAAACAACTTTTAAAACAGCCATTACAGTTGAAGCAACCGTAAACGCACCGGTAGAAAAAGTTTGGACGTACTGGTCTGAACCAAAACACATCACCCAATGGTGCCAGGCATCCGACGACTGGCATGCACCTTATGCGGAAAATGATTTACGCACGGGTGGAAAATTCAAAACAACTATGGCTGCCAAAGATGGAAGTGTGAGTTTTGATTTTGAAGGAGTATATACGAATGTGCAAAAGCATAAAGTCATTGAATATGCCATGAGTGATGGAAGAAAAGTTAAGATCACATTTTCAGGAAATGGAAATGAAACGAAAGTGATTGAAACGTTTGATCCGGAGAACACCAATCCAATTGAAATGCAACGCGGAGGATGGCAAGCTATTCTCGATAATTTTAAAAAACATACCGAGACTAATTAATGAAAGGAACCCTTCGTATCTGTAAGAAAGGTCATCGTTATTATAAAAGCAGCGATTGTCCTACTTGTCCGGTTTGCGAACAAGAGCGCAAGCCGGACAAGGGTTTTCTTGCTTTACTTTCTGCCCCAGCACGCCAGGCTTTGGAGAACGCGGGAATTAAAACGCTTTCTGATTTATCGAAAAAAAGTGAATCAGAAATTCTTCAGTTGCACGGAATGGGTCCAGGTTCCATTCCCAAACTCCGCAAGGCTCTTCAATCAGAAGGGCTTTCGTTTAAATAACCTTAGTAATCTTTTCCTGATAATCTATTTCTCATATCACTTAGTTTCCAATCATAGAATACGCCATGCCTAATCCTTGATTATTCTCTCGACCTTATCTTTTGCGGAGTTGCCGGTATAATGCACATACACCAAAAAAAGAATAACCGCGATAAACAAAAAGATGAGGAGTTTCATGATGCGCTTGACTGCTGCATAGAGGAGCACTACAATCAGAATCACACCGAGGGTAAGATACACCGGGTTGGATATCATTTTATCGATCAGGTCCTGCATAAAGATTAGCCTTAAATGTTTCAATAAAGGTAATAGTTACTCTTACCAGTACCAAAATGCTTCTCCTGGTAACTCACATCTTAGTCAATCCCTAAAGTATAGCTCTGAATTTAGTGTGACGAAAGAAAGATCTTCTCACTAATAAAATCTCCTTCTCCGGCCACTAAGTCTCCAATCATAGAATAACCCGGCTTGTTGCGTAAATTGTTCTTTGTCTGATACTAAACTCCCTTATTTTCGAAAGAACATCGATTTAAAATTCATTGCGACTTATCAAAAAAGCGCTTCCATATTCTGTTGATTTGTTTATGCGCTAAGACCTGAAAGGTCAGTATGGTTATGAAGAGTTTTTTTCTGTCATTAGGAGGTACATTCAAAGACTGCTATTCACCATGAAGTTCATCACTCAATTCATTTTATTTAGCGTCATTGTTGTTGCCGGCTGGAATATCAATGCGCAATCTACTGAAGACAATCAACCCATTAACATAGAATCGGGTTTCAAAAATCCACCGGTAACGGCCCGACCAAAAGCATTGTGGCCATGGGTGAACGGGAATTTCAGCTTATCAGGAATCACTTACGAACTTGAAGAGGCAAGGGAGAAAGGTATGGGTGGGTTCGATATCTGGGATGTAGGCACAATGATTAATCCGGGCAACATCGTGCCTGATGGGCCGCCCTTCCTGGGAGATGAATCGCTGGATGCAATTGCACATGCCATCCGTGAAGCTGACCGGCTTGGGCTGGAATTAGGATTGATTACCTCCAGCAGTTGGAATGCCGGAGGCACCTGGGTCAAACCTGAAGATGGGGCTATGGGTCTTTTCAAAAGTGACACAATCGTATCCGGTCCAGTTACATTTAAGAGTTCTCTTCCGTTTCCAAAAATTCCCGATCAGTACAACAATTATAAAACTTTGGTAAGCCGTAATGCGGATGGGCTACCTGTTTACTACAGGGAAGTTGCTCTGATTGCTCATCCCATACGCAAAGACTCAATCATTCAGTTGAAAGAGATAATGCTGTTTGATATACCGGAAGAAAATGGAACGATCGCTACTATAAATATTCCATCCGGTAAATGGAGAATAGTGCGCTATGTCTGTGCTCCAACCGGACAGCCGCTAATGGTGCCAAGTCCTAAATCCAATGGCTTGATGCTCGATCATTTTAGTGCAAAAGCGCAGGAAGCCAATATGGATTACATCATTCGAAGACTCAAAACAAAATTTGAATCACTCAGTCAGACATCCTTAAAATACCTGTATGAAGACAGCTATGAAGTAAACGCTGCCGTTTGGACGCCTGATCTGCCGGCTTTTTTTGAAAAACGAAATGGATACAGTATTCAAAAATACCTTCCTGCTCTTGACGGATTCAAGATCGATTCCAAAGAATTAACGGCTCGTTTCCAGTTCGACTTCAATAAAATTCTATCCGATCTGATCATTGAAAATCACTACGCCAAAGGACGTGAAATTTGTGAGCGGGAAGGAATCGGATTTCACGCTGAGGCTGGTGGCCCAGGGAAACCAATTCATAATGTGCCGTTCGAAGATTTAAAGGCACTCGGCTCGTTGACTGTTCCCCGCGGTGAGTTCTGGAATAAGCATGATCAACTGGAAAAACTTCAAATTGTAAAAGGCATAGCGAGTGCGGCGCACATTTACAATCAAAAAGCCGTAGAGGCCGAATCGTTTACCAGTGTGTGGTTGTGGCAGGAAGGTACGGATGAACTAAAGCCGTTAGCGGACAGGGCTATGTGTGAAGGTCTCAATCGATTTGTTTATCACACTTTTCCACATACAACACCTGAGGCAGGAGAACCAGGCTGGATTTACAATTTTGGTACATTAATCAATACCACCAATGGCTGGTGGCCCAAATCTGAAGGCTTCCACAATTACCTCACGCGGTGCAGCTATTTATTGCAACAGGGAAATTTTAAAGGCGATGTTGCTTTTTACTATGGCGATGAAGCGCCCAACTTTGTTAAACCGAAACATGTACCTGCTACGTTGGGTAAAGGCTATGACTATGATGTTGTAAATACGGATGCTATTCTTAACATGATGACTGTTAAAGAAGGGAAAATATTTCTTCCACACGGACAGTACTATGAAGTTCTCGTCCTTCCTGATGATGAAAGGATTAACCCTGAAGTTCTGAAGAAAATCGAACGAATGATTCAGCAGGGAGCGACCATTGTAGGAAAGAAGCCCATCAGGTCGTACTCGCTCACTGACTTTGAGCAGAATGATAAAAGTGTTAAAAGCATAGCGGCTAGGGTTTGGGGTAAATCGGGTAAGGAGAAAAAATATGGTGAAGGAAAAATAGTCTGGGGCAAAACAGTGCGGCAGGTTTTACTTGATAAAGGAATTACACCCGATGTACAATTTAGGAGTGCAACCAGTCACGACTCTTTGGATTTCCTTCATCGTTACACGGATGACGCCGACATTTACTTTATCCGCAACATTTCTAAAAGAACGCTCTCAGGCCAAATCACATTTCGCATAAATGATAAGCAGCCCCAATGGTGGAATCCTGTTAATGGACAAATATCTCATGTTAGTGTATATGAAAGCAGTAATGAAGGAATAACCTTTCCTTTATTGCTGAAGGGCGAAGAGTCTGCATTTATTATTTTTCGGTCAGGTAAGAATGTTTCCAATACTAGCATAACGGAGAATATTTTTAATACTTCTTACGGAGCAATTAGTCAATCCGGTGAGCGCTCGTTACCAATAGAAACACCGTGGACAATCCGTTTTCAACATATCGGAAACGCACCAACGGAAGTTAAGGTTGATAAGCTGGAATCGTGGCATACGTCAACCGATGAAGCGATTAAATATTTTTCCGGATCCGCTGCCTATACGAATCATTTCAGTATAACGCGTGAACAGTTGGCATCTGGTGATGCAATTTTGCTTGCGTTAAATTATGTAAGAGAAATAGCAGACGTGTATTTGAATGGAGAAAAAATCGGAACCCATTGGTATAAGGAACAACAGTTTGATATTAGCAATAAAGTAAAGGAGGGCGATAATTTATTAACAATAGAGGTTGTGAATAGTATCAATAATGCATTGGTTGGTGATGCGAAGAAACCAGCGCAATTCCGTCACTACAAGAGTAATATCACAAAACTTCCAAATGCATGGAGGATACCTTTTGCCGAGGCGCCACTCTTGAATGCAGGACTAATTGGTCCGGTGCAAATCAGGTTTGTGAAACGATTGAAACAATGAAGTATTATAAAATCTGACATAATCTGATAATCCATTCTTATGAAAGAATATATAAAAGCAGTGTGTTTAACCTGTCTCATGGTATTGCCAATACCCTTCGTTACATCAGCGCAACATTCAAATGGGGCGAATGGTGAATATCAACCACCGGTCACTTTCACAACACAGGAAGACCATAAAAATATGATGAGTCAGTTGGGCATAAAAAGTCTTCGTCCTGGTCCCAGCGGAAATGAATCAGCTCCCAATCATGCCAATTACGATGAATCAAAAGCTAATCCATATCCAAACTTGCCCGATGCATTAACATTAAAAAGCGGAAAGAAAGTAACAACGCCCGATGTGTGGTGGAAGCAACGCCGTCCTGAAATTGTTGAAGACTTTGAGCGGGAAGTTTATGGACGTCTTCCAAAAAATATTCCCAATGTAACCTGGAAAGTTGTCGTGTCGGAACGAGAGTTTGTTAACAGAATTCCCGTCATAGCGAAGCAGCTTGTTGGCCATGTTGATAACTCATCTTATCCGTTTATTGATGTTAACATTTCGATGACGGTAGTTACTCCGGCAAATGTGAATGGACCAGTTCCTGTTCTGATGATGTTTGGTCCCAGTTATCTTCCTGCACCGGTTCAGCCGAACATGCAGGATTTTGACAAACTCAATGCTGCGTTAAAGAAATTACTTGCTGAAGATCCTGCAATAAAAGAAATTTTAGATCGCTACCCGGGATACAATCCTCTCGTACGGCCGGCAGGTATTTCACCATCAGGCTGGCCGCTGCCACCGACGAATCCGGGAGAAGAACCAACGTCAACACAAAAATTACTGGCGGCCGGCTGGGGTTATGCGTTGATTGATCCATCATCCATCCAGGCTGACAATGGCGCTGGACTTACACGAGGCATCATTGGTTTAGTAAACAAAGGACAACCCCGCAAGCCCGATGATTGGGGATCGTTGCGAGCATGGGCATGGGGTGCAGCACGTGGTCTCGACTATCTTGAAACAGATTCAACCGTAGATGCAAAGCATGTTGGTATCGAAGGCGTTTCACGCTATGGTAAAGCCGCGCTTGTAACACTCGCTTTCGAGCCACGCTTTGCCATGGGCCTTATTGGTTCATCAGGGAAAGGAGGTGCCGCATTGCATCGGCGAAACTTTGGTGAAGCGGTAGAGAACTTAACAGGCAGTGGTGAATATCATTGGATGGCCGGAAACTATTTGAAGTACGGAGCCTCTGAAGGTAAGTTTGGTGATATGAACTCAAGTAAGCTGCCGGTAGACTCGCATGAATTAATTGCACTCTGTGCGCCAAAACCTGTATTCATTAGTTATGGAATTCCTGAACAAGGCGATGCCAAATGGTTGGATCAACAGGGCAGCTACATGGCAGTGGTGGCCGCCGGATCAGTATACAAACTTCTTGGCGCAAAAGACATTGGCGTTTCAAATGATTATAAAACAGAGAAAATGCCTGATGTTAACGTTAGCCTGCTGGATGGTGAGCTTGCCTGGCGCCAGCATGACGGCGGACATACCGATGCGCCTAACGTGAAATATTTTATTGAGTGGGCAGATAAGTTTATTAAGCACCGGTCAAATTGATAATTTTATTAAGTCAGTTTTTTCTTCTGTATTTATTTTAAAAGCGTTGTAAGTGTAGTGGGTGTGTTAATTTAAAACGGCCTCTAATAATTGGCTTTATTTTTGACTATTTCCGTGATCTGATTCACATCCTGTATGCATTACGATTCAATCCGCAACCTTATAGCTGGCGGCAATCCTGTCTTACATTTAAGTCAATTTCGTTTAACGTGGTATTTCTGTTTTAGCGCGGTTTTTTTCTGTTGTGTTTTTACCAGTTGCGTAACTACTCGCTTTAAGGAAACACCTCCTTGCTCAATTGCGTTGGAATCTGATTGTAAATTACTCCTGCATGAGTTACCAAAAGAAGACGAAGAATTTTTATTAAAAGGTATCAACGCTAAACTTGAAAAGAGAAAGGTGTCTTTAGATTATTTCCCATCACAAGAGTGGAATTTAAAAGCTGCCGGGATAACTAATGCATTTGATGCTGTTCACTTTGGTAAGTTAAAAAAGTTAGGCTACACTCATTTTTTATTCATTAAGGAGTTGTCAAATCGATCGGAAAGTAGCTATGTATATTATACATCGGAAGAATTAAAATGGGAAGATGTCTATTCCGCATATAAGCCCAGTTGGAATGAGCTGGGCAATCAATCAGAAGTGATTATTCAACTCATACCTATCGGTGATTTGAACGGCAGGCATAATGTCGTTGTAAAAACTACCATTGGTCATTTGATTGTTAAAGACAAAAATGAGGGCGAGACGTATGTAAATCCCTCTTCAGTAAGAACGGCAAGGAATAAAGCCATTCTTCGTGGCATTAAAAAACTTCTGCAGGATTGTAAACAATAGTTAATTCAATTATTCTCTTTTGCTCTCTTCCCTTTCGATTATTATTTTTAATCATGATCACCTTCTCAACAAGAATATTAAAGTTCGGCAAGAAAGGAGAGAAGACAGGCTGGCGATACATAGAGATCAGTAAGCAACAAGCCGACAAACTCAATCCGGGTTGCCGCGTTTCTTTTCGTGTAAAAGGAAAGCTTGATGATTACAAAATAGAAAAGACTGCATTGCTTCCGATGGGCGGAGGAAGTTTTATTCTTCCGATGAATGCAGCTATGAGGAAAGCAACGGAAAAAGAAGAAGGGAATACCATTAAAGTCCAGATGGAACATGACAAACGAGAACTTACACTTTCATCTGATTTTATAGAATGCCTCAAGGATGAACCTGCTGCTTATGATTTCTTTAAGACTCTCCCCAAATCTCACCAGGCCTATTTTAGTAAATGGATTGAAAGTGCAAAGACTTCAAATACTAAAGTTAAGCGCATAACGATGGCGGTAATAGCGTTGGCCGGACGTCAGGGCTTTGGTGAAATGATTAGAGGGAGTACCCCTACCCCTACCCCTACCCCTAAATCCCCTAAAGGGGACTAAAATGCATTTTCCTCCTTTAGGGGTCAGGGGTTACGCTGAAAGCGACGACATTAAGCCTTCACCTTCCTCAAAAATATGTCTGCATATCTCTTCCATGTGCGAATGATCCGTTCCACAGCAACCACCAATGACAAGGAGTTGAGGCAATGCTGTTTTAATTTCAGCATATCCTTCCGCAAGCTTATGTTTGTCACCAATGTCAATTGAAGTCGATTCATCCAGCTCAGCATGACTCTTTGTAGAAGCATTTGCTCTGATGCCACGAATTCTGGTTTTCCACTCACCTTTGTCTTTTAATACCGTGTTGAAATGTTCAGGATGTGCACAGTTGATCATAAAGTGCTGAGCGTATTTATCAGTAACAGCATCAACTTTACTAATAGCATCTTTCAGATTTTCACCACTCGGCAAGTTGCCATCCGTCTCAACGGTAAACGAAATTACAACGGGCACACCAACACTTTTCGCTGCCAAAGCGATTCCGATGGCTTCATCTGTGTAGTTCAAAGTCATGGCAGTGATGACATCAACATCAGCTAATGCAAATGTTCTGATTTGTTCACCATGGTACGCCGCAGCTTGCATATCGGTCATACGATGGGTTGGTGAATAACCATCACCACGCGGACCCACACATCCGCTTATAAGAATTCTATGGTCACGATACTCAATTGAATTTTGAATTTCACGCATAAATAAAGCAGCATGACGATTTGCCTTATTTAATTCATGTGCATCATATCCCAGCTTATAGCCCCAGTCTGGGTTCGCCCGCCATGTTGGTGTTTCCAGGATGTAAGTGAAATTATATCGTTGCGCCAGCTGAATATAATGTTGATGATATTTCTTAAGTGCTTCTCTTCCCTGACTGGTGTAAACCAATTCAAAGGCGGCGAAGTGAGGGAGACTAATGTTGTTATGATATATCATCGTTGTCTCCAGGCCGCCATCAGTTAAGAAATACTTCGACTGAAAAAGGTCAGACGATTCTTTGATAAATACATTCTTAATGTGTTTCATACAATTAACGATTAACTGAAAACTAAAATCACGATTCGTGTTCCGGTTTAGATACATCTTTAGAAAACAGCATGTCAATTATTCTTCCTGATGCACCATGATAAAATCCCGTTTCATGTTCAAATTCTTTAGGATTGTGAAACGTTCCGAAGAGAATATCAAAAAGGGGCAAGTCTGAATAATTGTACTTGTGAATTCCTTTTGCATGATGATACGTATGACTTTCTGGTCGTTGAATAAAGTAACCCAACCATTGTGGCGTTCTAATATTTGCATGTTGAAAAACGGAAAGAAAGTTGGTGGCCAAAAGCACAACTGTGATAGCTTGTGGTGAAAGACCAACAATCAAGCTGAAACAAATGGTACTCAGCACAGTCCAACCGATCATGTCAAGCGGACTAAAATAAAAAGCTCCGTAAGTATCCAGCCGTTCGGCACTGTGGTGCATTTGATGGAATGTTTTCCATAGAAAATTATTCTTATGAAGGCTGAAGTGCCACACATAAACGCCCAGCTCGTAAAGCAATATTCCCAGAACGCCTCCAGTTATAGCTCCCACCCCGGAGAGATTAAAAAGTCTGAAAGGCTCAATGAAAGGAGCGATGACTAATGGCAGATACGTGGAGAGGTAGAAGTAAACTACAAAGGCTCCTATACCTCTTACTTTCCATAATTTTATTTCGGGTAGTTGTCTTCCGGGAAAAAGAGCTTCCCATAGAATCAACGCACTGTAAATTCCAATAACAATAAGCGAAATTGGATCAAGCAAAATTTCTAATGGAGTTGGCATAATGATAAATGTTATGCCTTTAAGGCGTAAGTTTTGGACTTACGATGTGAGTGAAGGGATTAATTTAAAAAAAGTTTATCCCAGTCTTCAGGGAGACTTACTCAATTGCTACAACATAATGTCCCAATTGACAGACTTCTCAGGATTGTAAGAACAAAAAATGCCTGTTTTGACAGATAGCGAAAGATGTTTGCCGAGATCAGGATTTTCCTTTTCTATTTTTTGTATAGCATTTCTAATACGCCAGGTAATTGCTGAACGCGCTCTATCCACAGGGTCTTGTACTTTTCTTGTCTTTCTACCAAGTCCTAGTGAACTTGAAAGATGATCAACAATCTCGTCGTATTCTTTCTGTAACGTTGAACTTCTTGTCAGGTCATTGTTGCCCTCAGACCATTTAATTTCTTCCTGCAGTTCAATTAACTTTCTCTGATATGTTTTTTTTGCTCGATCATCAAATACAAATTCCTTGCTTACTAACAGGCCAGCACCAATTAATTCGGTGCAATGAAATTGCTTCTCAGGATTCTCTAACAACCTGGCTAAGTCGTGAAGTCCTTTTACTTCAACTAGCTGAATGTTTTTCCCGTCGTAAGCTATCTCCCAGAAGTCGTTTCTTTTATGAAAATAATTATCTCCCTCTTTAGGAAAAGTATTTGACGGTGTAGGTAAATCCACAGGAGCCGCTTTACTTATAAATTCCCAAAAAGGTTTAAGAATTGTTTTATCCTTATAGGGATTCGTGTTTATCATCCATTGCACGGCTTGGTCGGGATCAGTCAGTTTTGACTTTAAAATTTTCTGTTCGAACTGTTGAAGGAAAATTCTCCAACTCTTATAAGCGTTTGAAAAATCTCCTAAATGAAAATGTGCCGCCGCTATAAATCCATTAAAATCTACCCAAAAAGGTTTTGCTCTGAGACCTAACTTTATACATTTTTCATATTGCCCTAATTCCAAAGCAATGAGTGCGCCCACGTGATTATAATTATCACTATTGATGGGATTCAATTGCAAAACTTTCTCGTATAACATCTCAGCTTCCTTTGGATATCCCAGAAAGACAAGACAAGACGCAATCTGAATCAGGTGGTCTACATCATTAGGATTTAGTCGTAACGCTTTCCTAAAAAAATGTTCGGCCATCTCAAATTTCCGTTCGTATAGATAACACCTACCCAACACCAAAGAAGCAATATGATTTTGCTCATCCAGTTCAATAGCTTTAGATGCCCACTCGTACGCACCATTCCTTGATATGTCCCATCGATCCCATAATTGACATGTCCACTCATTAAAATAAGTCAACGACATTCCGGAATAGGCCAGTGAATAGCGAGGATCAATTTCAATGGCTTGTTTGAAATGTTCCCGGGCTCTTTCGTCGGATTCTATTGTTCCCTTTTTTAATTCCTCCATACCATACAGCCAATATTCATAAACGGAAAGATCAACGGGAGATTTCTTTCTAATATGGGTCAGCAAATCATGATCAAGCTGTTGTTGTAATGAAGTGACAATTTGTTTTAGCAAATCTTCTTGTATAGAGAAAATTGATTCTTTGTCGCCTTCATATCGATCGGCCCAGGCAATGTGATTGGAATCGTTCTTGATGAGTTGAGCATTAATTCTTATGTGCTCATTATGATAACGAAATGATCCCTTTATTATATAATCTGGTTTGATCTTTTGAAAAGAAGATTCGCCCTCTTTCAATACTGATTCATGGGCAATAATGCGAAACTGTCTGAATCGTGATAATTCAGTCAGAAGGTCAATGGAAAAAGACCTGCAAAATACATCCAGCGCCTTTCCTTCAGTGAGATTTTCAAAAGGGAAAATTGCGAGTGTTACTTCGTGAATATTTCGGTTCGTTTCCTTCACAGTTAATGTTTAAGCCGGGTAGCGCAATCTGATTACGGAATTAGAAATTTTAGAGAACGCCTTTTATACGGATAAATTGGATTGAAGTTGGGGTTTCGTAGGATTTCGTTGAGCTTTATTGTGGTCCTTTAAGGTATTCTATGAGAATTATTATACCGTAAATCCAGAAGTTGTACAATAATGTGTAGGCAGTGGCAATTTTAAAACTTGCAAAAATATTGCCTTTTGTTTCGCCCATGTAATTGTCAATGCATTTGAACTTTAGCTATTGGTATGGATTATTTTTAACTATCTTTGGTTTCGCAGTATGAAAACTACTCATCTCACATATCGCCAAAGTGCCGGAATAATGGTGGCTTAATTACAGACTTCTTTGAATCTCTGTTGAAGTCTGTTTAGTCTTAATCTTTTATTCAATAACGGTGTGATTGCTGTCTCAATAGGCAATCTCAATTAATCTTTATTAAAATGATACTATTAGAACATTATGGATGGAACCTGTATCCATCACAGTATAAAACCAATTTAAATAATGAGTTAAAGTGCGGCAGGGTCATATCCATCAAAGGATTTAAATACTATGTGATCACAGAACACGGTGAACTTGAAGCCGAGTTGTCAGGAAAACTTTTGTACGGTAATGACAATGAGGATTTGCCAAAAGTAGGAGACTGGATCTTGTACATGGACTATGAAACAATGGGCTACATTATTGAAGTATTGCCACGCGTAAATGAACTCTCGCGAAAAAGTCCGGGAACCAAAACACAGAAGCAGGTATTGGCCGCTAACATTGACTACGCATTGATAGTACAGGGACTTGATCGCGATTTTAATGTAATGCGTTTAGACCGATACCTTGTGCAGTTAGCAGCGTGTCAAATCAAGCCGATCGTTATTCTCAACAAGGCAGACCTTGTGAGCAATTATGATGAGTACCGAAACGAAATATTGAAATTGCAGCGTGATTGTCCCGTTTACTTTTGCAGTACGTACACAGGTTTTGGTTTGGAGAAACTATTGAATGAAGTATTCAAAAAGTATCATACCTACATTCTCGTCGGGTCATCTGGTGTAGGAAAGAGTTCATTGCTGAATGCACTCATGAATAGAGATGTTCAGCACGTCAACAACACCAGTGAATCAACAAACAAGGGGAAACATACCACCACCACACGTGATCTGTTTCAACTTTCAAATGGAAGTCTGATCATTGATACACCAGGCATGCGTGAGTTTGGTGTTACCTTTGAAGAAGGACAGCAGTCGGATGACATGTTCCCCGCTATTCAACAGTATGCAGCACAATGCCGGTTTGCTGATTGTAAACATTTGAGCGAAGCGGAATGCGCTGTGTTGACGGCTGTACAAAACGGAGAGCTTGATAGTGATGTCTATGAAAGCTATTTGAAGTTAATGCGGGAACAGCGCCGCTTTGAGATCAAAGCTGAAGATAAAAAACGATTGAACAGACAGTTCGGAAAGATGACAAAGGAGGCTAAGAATCACCGGAAGAAGTATAAGTATTGAGGCAATTAGCGAATTAGCCGATGTGCTGATTGGCGGATTGATGGTTGAATCATTGGCTAATCGGCTAATTAAAATTATGGATCATATAGTTTGAACTAATACTTGAAACAGAATTTAAATAACACGATCATACAATCCCCAATACTTTAAAAGGAAACAGAAGTATGGCACCAACAAATTTGAAAACGAGCGCGATGGTAAGTCCAACAATTTTAAACGGAAGAAGGATCAGCCAGATAAGGGGAAGAAAGAAAATCAGTATAAGCGCCAATGGCCAGCACAACGACAACAGAATAAACCAAAGGATAATGACTAAAAGGGTCTTCATTAAATTGGATTTTGATTCCTCACAACAAATGATTGGCCAAATTTGAAATCGTTTATTCCTGGCAAATAATTCAAGTACGAAGAACAAAACTATACGAATTTGTACACTTCACTGACCAATAGTGTACACATCTGAAAATATTTTTGACATTGTGTATTAAAATTCAATACACTTTAATTTACCTTTGCGCCATGCAAAAACAAATAGGCACATATCGGTTTAGTAATCTGCGATCAGATTGTATGGTATTCAAGCCTTGGATTTTCAGTTGACCTCTCATTAACAGCAACTGAAAACCCGGGCCGTGTCCGGGTTTTTTTATTTTATCCCGGACAAATTTTGTGAATTGAAGTAAATGATGGATAAATTCTGTCGTCAGGAAATCTTTTGGGCTACGCTCACCGAATGATTACAGCGTGGTCAGAAAGGCAACTATAAATCGATCCCGTTAGGGCAATGCCATTAAGTTAAGATGTATTTCTCTCCGCCCACGCCCTGTATCCCTAAAGGGTCAGCTCGCTGTGGTTCTCCCTTTAGGGAGTTAGAGGGCGTGTGGTGCGCTTAACTTTATGAAATTGTCCGTTAAGGATCACATATTGGTAGAATTATGAAAAGGAAAATGTTAAGCGGAAAAGATCTCATAAAGCTGGGCTACCCGGAAGGAAGAGCTATTGGCATTGCGATCAACACGGTATTGAAATATTTCCGCAGAAGCGGGAAGGAAGAAATTTATGAAATGCTGAAAGCAGTTTTAGCAGACCCAAAACGTTTTGTGGATGATTCTATCTGGAGCAAGACAGCATTGACGTTGCTCCCTTCTGAAAAGAAATCACGCGTGCATGAATTAAATCGTGCGCGAATAGAATATCCGGTTTACGGTGGGGCTGAGATCGAAGAAGGTGCACGTAACCAGATGGAAATTGCTATGAAATTACCTGTTACAGTGGCTGGTGCTTTGATGCCGGATGCGCATCAAGGTTATGGTCTCCCCATCGGTGGAGTACTGGCAACACACAACGCGGTGATACCTTATGGTGTAGGTGTAGATATCGGTTGTCGAATGTGCCTTACAGTTTATCCATTGGATGAAAAATTCCTGGAGCGTCATAAAAGCAATTTGAAAAAGATACTGCTTGACAACACATGCTTTGGAAGAGCAACTTTCAAGCGTCCGAAAGAACATGAAGTGCTAGAAAGAAAAGCATTCAATGAGATCACGATCCTGAAAAATTTACAAGGTCGTGCAGCGATGCAGATCGGATCATCAGGAAGTGGAAATCACTTCGTTGAATTTGGTTTGGTATCGCTGGTTGAAAACAATGAATGGAAAATTCCGCAAGGGAAATATCTCGCGGCGTTATCTCACTCCGGTTCAAGAGGATTGGGTGCAGAGATTGCCCGTCACTACACAAAGCTCGCGAAAGAGTTGTGTCACTTGCCTTCGGAAGCATCAAACCTTGCGTGGCTTGACCTTGATTCAGAAGCGGGACAGGAATATTGGATCGCCATGAATCTTGCCGGTGATTATGCATCAGCAAATCATCACCAGATTCACGAACGGCTTGCTGACGCGCTAGGTGAGCAAGCACTATTGATGGTAGAGAACCATCACAACTTTGCATGGAAGGAAAAACTTTCAGACGGCAGTGAAGTGATTGTTCATCGCAAAGGTGCAACACCTGCAGGAAAGGGTGTGCTGGGAATTATTCCTGGTTCCATGACAGCGCCCGGATTTATTGTGAAGGGTAAAGGGAATGATCAGTCACTGAACTCTGCATCACATGGCGCAGGTCGTGTGATGTCACGAAGCAAGGCGAAGCAAAGCATCACGAACAAGATGATAAAGCAGGAGCTGGAAAAGAATAATGTGGAACTGATTGGCGGTGGTCAGGATGAAGCGCCGATGGTTTACAAAGACATCCGGCGCGTAATGAACTACCAGGATGAACTGGTGGAAGTAGTAGGAGAATTTACTCCTCGTATTGTAAGAATGTGTGGCGATGATTCGCCTGCAGAGGATTAGTTAAAGTTTAAGGTTGTAGTTGATGCGCCTTAAGCTTTGACTCTTAGTGGCTAAAAATTTAAACTTTTATGGAAAAAATTAAATGGATAGAAGAATACATCAATGAAGCGAATAACTTACGAAAAGTGTAGCTTATTTTCTTTTTGATGTTGAAGGCCACAAAGACGCAAAGGCACAAAGATATTGTCGAAGAGAATTTCTTTCGGGATTTCTTAGTGACTTCGTGTCTTAGTGGCTAAAAAATTTAAATGTTATGGGTTTTGATTCTGGACCGTTTGCGGATTTACACAGCAAACATTCTGTCTGCGCCTATCCGCGAAATCTGCGGGACAAAAGGAATTCAGGCCCCATCGCTAAAACAAATCTGTTCGTGTTAAAATAACATTCTTCCATTAGATTATTTGCTCAAGGTTTTTAGCTTTGGGCTATGCGATTATTTCTCCAGGTCAACATTGGTGATTGGCAAGGGCAGGGTTATGTGAAACCGCTGCTCTCGTTTGCGTCTTCATTGGCAGATGATGTTATCGGAACCGATGTTGACAACCAAAGTGATGGTCACGTTATCGAACTCGTTAAAAAACTGGTAGCGCAGTCGCAGCAAACATTTTTATACATCTGTGCCACGCAGGAGCAACCCCTTAATCATGTACTTTCCCTTATCAACTATATTTTTCAACACAAGGATAAAATTCACTTTGTTGTCTTCTCTGGCGAACATGCAACAGCAGAAAAACTTTTCAGAGCCCTGAATGATAAATTTGTAAAGAATGCTGAAGAAGAGTTGATCAGGAAAATGATAAAGCTTTTTGCAAAAGGATGAGATTCAAGTCCCCTTTAGGGGATTTAGGGGTACGTATCGTGTTCTTCGAACTGCTCAAACTCGATTGAAAATTCATCTGCATCGAGGAAGGCAGGAAATTTATCACGGTAAGCCTGAAGGGAGTTTGCGTTTATTTCTAATGTCTTAATTGCTTCGCTGCCTTCGGTGAAAAAAATGGTTTCTCCTTTAGGACTTATAAAAGCTGAGTGCCCGTTGTATTCTATTCCGTTTCCATCCTGGCCTATGCGATTGACACCAATAGTATAACTAAGATTTTCAATGGCTCTTGCTTTTAACAAAGCATCCCAGGCATCAATTCGTATCATCGGCCAGTTGGCAACATAGATCAGTAAATCGTAGGAGAGTTTTCGCGAGGTAATGTCAAATGTATTACGGCTCCACACAGGGAACCGGAGATCATAACATATCAGTGGACAAATCCGCCAACCCTTCCACATACCAATCAACAAGCTTTCTCCGGGAGAATACGTTTTATGCTCATTGGCTAACCGGAAGAGATGCCGTTTGTCATACGTTTTAAAATGACCACCGGGCTCCATCCATAATAAACGATTATAATATCGTTCATGAACATTGGCGATAAAGCTTCCAAGAATTAGTGCACCCGTTTGATCAGCCATTTGCCGCATCCATTTCGTAGTGCGCATGTTCATCATTTCAGCATGACGCGTCGCGCCCATGGTGAACCCTGTTGAAAACATTTCCGGCAACACTATCACATCTGTGTTTCCATTAATTCGCCAGATTTTCTCCTCAAACATTGACAGATTGGCGCCAATGTCTTCCCAATGTAAATCTGACTGAATAATGGTAACCTTTAAGTCGTGCATGCTTCACCTGTTTTCCGGTCGCAAAGAAAACGAATGAGGGTGAGAAAGTCTAACGAATAATGGCGGATGTTTGAAACTATAATTTTCGAAGAATGGAACCAGCTTTTTCCAGCGTTTCCTCCTTTTTCGCAAAGCAAAAGCGCAATAACTGCTGATCAATTTTTCTTTTATAAAACACGGAAACAGGAATGGCTGCCACTTTAAATTTTTTCGTGAGTTCCTCTGCCATTTCTACCTCTGATTTCGAAGAAAGATTTTTATAGGAAACCAATTGGAAATAAGACCCTTTGCTATGAATAGGCTCGAACGACGAACCCTTGATTTGTTCCAGGAAAAAGTCCCGCTTACGCTGGTAAAATGCTCCCAGGCTTTGGTACGTTTCAGGATCAGCTAAATATTCGGCTAAACCTTTTTGTACCGGAGTATTCACACTAAAAGTTATAAACTGATGCGTCTTGCGGATTTCGTGTGTAAGTGATTCCGGCGCAATGGTATATCCCACCTTCCATCCTGTGGCATGAAATGTTTTTCCAAACGAAAACGATGCAACACTTTGCGAGTACAAACCCGGAAACCGAATTACACTTTGGTGTTGAAGTCCATCGAAAATTATACGTTCATATACTTCATCACTCACCACGATCAATCCATACTTCAAAACAATTTTTTCCAACGATAACATGTCAGCTTCAGTCATCACCGCCCCCGTAGGATTCTGCGGTGTGTTGATCATTATCATCCGCGTTTTGTTGTTGATCTTTTTTTCGACAAGTTCCCAATCAACTTTAAATAGTGGTGGCACCAGTTCAATGTGAATGGGAATTCCACCATTTAACCGAATGGATGGATCGTAAGAATCATAGCTGGGATCAAAAAGAATTACTTCATCACCCGGACTAATAAAAGCAGCTATCGCTGAGAAAAGAGCCTCTGTTCCTCCTGCAACAATGGTAACTTCTTTATCTGCATCAATAGTTCTTGAATATGTTTTGCTGACAATTTCAGCAACAGCTTTTCGCAGTTCAGGTACACCCGGCATTGGTGCATATTGATTGAACCCATCGAGCATATTTTTATTCACAAGGCTGATGAGTTTTTCATCCATAGGGAAATCAGGAAATCCTTGTGAAAGATTTATAGCACCATAATCCAACGCCATCTTGGACATTACGGTGAAAATGGTTGTGCCTACATCAGGAAGTCGTGAGGAGAAGTTCAAGGTTTAAAAGTTTAAAGTTTAAAGTTAGAAGAAACCCCACAACTTTGAACCTTAAACCTAAACCGGGCACGACAGTTTTGCAATTATTGTCCCATTGCCGGCTGCTACTCGTTTCACTGCTCTACTTTCTAAGTCTGTATCTTTCATATTTCGCTATCTCCGCTGTCTCTGTATTTGCAATATTAAATCTGTCGGGAATGAACAACTCATTGTCGTGAATTATAAATGGGAAAGCTTTCCCATATGGGACTTTAAATTTTTCCCTGTCGTTTTTGATAATCACATAATAATCTGTCCAAGGTCCAGTTGTTGAAACGTCAAATTGGTAAACATTAACTGAGTCTATAGTCATTAAGTTACCGTCAATTCCCTCTTCTCTATATTTCTTTGTGTTTCTAAACATGTCCGCGACAATTGGTGGCAATTCGTCAAACTGAACTATTTTGTTTTCGAGGGTATTAATTTCAATTTTTCTTGTCGTCCAAGTCCAATAACCAAATATTAAAATTAGTCCAACTGAAATCGCCAAAATCAGCTTGTTCTTTTTTGTCATTGTCTTAGGTTACTAATTTGTCCAACGCTAGTTGTTGGTAACTTAATGATATTGCCCGAGGAGAGGAGTTTTCAAAATGATTTTGCAAGACTGTCGTACACGCCCTTAAACCTTAAACTTTATTCTGTACTCTGTTTCAACTTTTCCCTTTGAGATATCGGATAGCTTACTTTTGAGCAGGCGTTTTTTTAATGGTGTGAGGTAGTCGATGAATAACTTACCTTCGATGTGATCATATTCGTGCTGAATGATCCGGGCCTTTAAGCCGGTGAACTCTTCTTCATGAGTGTTCCAGTCTTCATCGTAATATTTAATGCGCAGCTTTTCTTTACGCGTTACATTTTCGCGTATGTTAGGAATACTCAGGCAACCTTCTTCGTATTCCCACTCACTTCCCAGTTCATCCAATATTACAGGATTAATAAACGCCTTTTTAAAATCAACAAGATCGGGGTCATCTTCAATTACGCCACCATCTACAACAAAGAGGCGTATGCTTTTACCGATTTGAGGTGCAGCCAGCCCGATGCCTTGCGCGCTGTACATGGTTTCAAACATATCTTGAATCAACGGTTTCAAATCCGTTCCTTTTTCCACGTCTTTGGCTTTCTGACGTAGTACCGGATCACCGTACATAATTATAGGGTAAATCATAAGGGGTGCAAAGTTCAAGGTTTAAAATTTAAAGTCCAAAGTCAGAAATGCAAAGTTTATAGTTAAGGTTTGTGAGAACCACCTTAAACTTTAGACGTTGAACCTTAAACCACTCTCGAATTCAAAAAATCCTGTAAAAGAATTGTTGCACTAATTTTATCAACGTTTGCTTTATTTTGCCGGTCTTTTTTTTTCATCCCGCCATCAATGAGCGTTTGTTTTGCAATAGAACTTGTAAAACGCTCATCCATAAGAGTGACAGGTTTACCTGAAAAATTTTTCTTTAGCTCCTCAACAAATTTCCTAACCATTGGGGCAATGGACGAGTCTTCATTCAATAATGTTTTAGGCATGCCAACAACGAATTCATCCACGGGTTCTTTCTGCAAATATTGTTGAAGAAACTTTATCAATGAAGATGACTCTACTGTTTCCAAAGGGGTAGCAATGATTCGTAAGGGATCTGTAACGGCAATGCCCGTTCGTTTTAATCCATAATCAATTGCCAGTACGCGTCCCATCAAACTTTTTTGTAGATCAATTGAACAAGTCCGGATGGATAAGCAATAGATTTAATTAATTCAAGCGAACGTCTGACGCCTTCTTTGAAAAGAGGAATACCCTCACCTAAAGTTATGGGATGAATTGAAAGATGCATTTCATCAATGAGGTTCTTTTCAAAGAGTGGATCTACTATAGCCGCTCCACCAAATAACCAGATATTTTTTCCTTCTTTTTCAGTAAGACTATTTACAAATGAAGGAATATCATCATCAACAATTTGCACATTACCGAAGGGTGCAGAAGTTAATGTTCGTGAAAAAACAATTACTTTTTTTTCGGGATACGGTTCTCCATACTGAACAACAAGGTCATAAGATTTCCTTCCCATCAGTATACAATCGACCGAATGCATAAATTCTGTCAGGCCATAGTCTTCGCCATCATCAAAACACCAATCATACTCACCATTCGGACCAGCAATAAAACCATCAAGGGTAACAGCTACATTAAGAAGTACCTTTCTCATTTCAGCTTATACAGAAAATTTCTAATTGAATTGCACTTTGCCAAAGAACGTTTCCTTCACCTTTTTCTCAAGGGCCATTGCCTTAGGAAACAAAATTTCATTTTCGATGCGTGCGTGGGTTATGAGGCTCCTTTCAAAATCTTTCAATTCGTTATAGATCACTTTAATGTGGAGTGGGGCCTTCGCATCTAATGTATAGTTATTAGTGATCTTTCGTATTCCTTCCATTTCATCATCATGCGCTTCATGCTCCATGGCAAACTTGTGTGTGGAGTTCTTTTCTAATTGGTAGAATAGTCTTGATGGATTACTGATTGCTTTTGATGACCGCTCTAACAGTTTAATGTAAGTAAAAAGTGTATCCTCCTCCTCGTATATGTGATGAATAAAATCTTCAACAAATAAAGGAAATACCATTTTCAGATCGCGTTCTACAGAAAGATACTCAGGGTGGTGCGCCTTGAAAGACTCAACAAGCCGGGCAATGTAGGGAAGTTTGTATTTGATGAAAAGAAAATGAGCGTGCTTAAGGTATTCGATTATAAGGTCAATCGGATAAGAAAGCAAGGGAAGATCATCATCCTGAATATGTGTAGGAGATTCCAGTTCCCTGATCACTTGCTCAATTCTCAAACTTCTTTCATTGCACACTTGTTCAAGAGTATGCTCGGAATACTCATAAAAACGAATGCCGAAATAAAACAAAACGTAGGCGTGGATGTAGTTTTGATCCACGAGTTCTGAAATACGTCTGTCTTTTAGGGCTAATTTATTCATAAGTAATGCTGTAAAGATAAAGAAACCGGCTTGAAAAATGCTTAGATAACCTCCGGCAAATGTTTTCTAAATAATTTTTGTAAAATTCATGGACATCAACGGTTAATTTCGCGTTTCGTTAATGGTTTTAAGGTTTTGTAACAGGATTTATGAACGACAATCAAAATATGGAGATTAAGAATACCCCGAGCCAGGTTAGGCTTCCCCTCGTTTTGTGCATCGGATTGGCTGCAGGGGTTTTTGTTGGTGCGAGTTTCAACCGCAAAGGGACAAATGATGTAGGGCAGGATGTGCAAAAATTCCGTGAGGTGCTTACGCAAATCAAGGAATCGTATGTGGACGATGTTAATACTTCTGAATTGGTAGATGGTGCCATTCAGCAAATGCTGGCGAAGCTTGATCCGCACTCTGCCTACATAAAAGCTTCAGACCGCGAACGGGCAAACGAAGACTTGCGTGGCAATTTTGATGGAATAGGAATTGAATTCAAGGTTTTTAACGACACCATCGTTGTTGTATCACCCCTTAGCGGCGGGCCTGCTGAAGCGGTCGGCATTCTTACCGGCGATAAGATTATAAAAGTTGACAGTACGGTTGTGGCCGGTATTGGTGTTACCTCCGAAGATGTAATGCACTACCTGAAAGGACCGAAAGGCACGGAGGTTAAAGTTGGCGTTCTCCGGCAAGGAAATAAACAAATCGACTTTAATATCATCCGTGATAAGATTCCCCAATATTCAGTTGATGTTTCATACATGGTTAACAGTGAGATAGGATATATTAAGGTGAGCCGCTTTGCCGCCACCACCTACACTGAGTTTACCGAGGCCTTGAAAAAACTCAAAGGTCAGGGAATGAAAAAACTTGTTCTCGATTTGCAGGGCAATCCTGGCGGTTATATGAACATTGCGATTGATATGGCCGATGAATTTTTACCGGCCGGAAAAAAGATTGTCTATACCAAAGGAAAGAATACCCGGTTTGATCAATCAGCCAATGCAACTTCACGGGGGAATTTTGAGAAGGGAGATTTGATTGTACTGGTAAATGAAGGAAGCGCATCCGCATCTGAAATAGTATCCGGCGCATTACAAGATAATGATCGCGCCCTTGTGGTAGGAAGGAGAAGTTTTGGAAAAGGATTGGTTCAAAGTCCTTTTGACTTAAGTGACGGAGCAGAAATAAGATTAACGATTTCGCGCTACTACACACCCAGCGGACGTTCAATTCAAAAGCCGTATGAGGATAATGAAGAGTATTCACGGGATATTATCAGCCGTTATAATCATGGTGAATTTTTTCATTCGGATAGTATACACTTCAACGATTCCTTAAAATATATAACGCTAAGCGGGCGATCAGTTTACGGTGGTGGAGGAATTATGCCGGATTATTTTGTTCCGTTGGATACGCTTTCTAATAGTCATTACCTCAATGAACTTTATTCAAGCTACGCCATTTTTGAATATGCTTTTTATTACGCGGAAAAGTATAAAGAAGAGTTGGATAAAATGGGATTTGAAAAATTCTATAAAAATTTTTCTGTTACAGACCAAATGTTGAATGAATTGATAAAAGTTGGTGAGCGTAATAAGGTGAAGCCCGACTATGCAGAGATGAAATCAAAAAAGAAGATTATACAAACGCATTTGAAAGCACAAATTGCAAAAGGCGTTTGGGGAAACGATGGTTTCTATCCCATCTTTAATCAAACCAATGAAGTGCTGCAACAGGCTGTCAAGTTATTTGATGAAGCACCGGAGATTGATAAAATGAAAATGTAATTTCATGGGCGACCGGAGTATAACCCTCCAAAAGTTGAGTGGTTGATAATGACGAATGATATTAGTTCTGCATGTTCACTCGAAAAACTTTTGGAGGGTTTTTGCTGCCACATAATGAGATTCGTCAGACCTGCGCGTTGTGAAAATGAATTTGGAATCCCGAAGAAGGGAGACGATATTTATCATTGGTACATAAGTACATTGATAATCGATAAATTAGTTCATGTATTACCAGCGAAGAGGACAAATTCCGCCCAAACGGCATACACAATTTCGTCAGCCAGACGGGAGTCTTTACAAGGAAGAACTTGTAACTTCTAAGGGTTTCTCGGGCATCTATTCCATTCTTTATCACATTCACCCGCCGACACGAATTAAGGCAGTGAAAGATCCTGTGCCTTATGGTGTTAAGCCTTTAAAAGATTATGCGCTGAAACAAACGCATCTTAATACATCCAGAGTTGAAACTACCGGTGAAGATTTTCTCTCGGCAAGAAAAGTTTTATTAATGAACAATGATTGTTCTTTGTCCATCTGCTCACCACGTCAGCGCAAGATGGATTACTTCTATAAAAATGCCGAAGGTGATGAAGTTATTTTTGTTCACGATGGAAGTGGTGTACTAATTTCTCCCTTTGGAAAACTGGAGATACGCAAAGGTGATTATGTTGTAATCCCACGAACCGTAATCTACAGACTTGAGTTTAATGAAGGCCCTTTGCGTTTATTGATTATTGAATCTGCTTCACCTGTTGAAACGGTAAAAAGGTATCGTAATGAATTAGGACAATTACTAGAGCACTCACCTTATTGTGAGCGAGACATACGATCGCCGCACGAATTGATAACAGAAACTTCACGGGGAGAATTTCTGATGAAGATAAAGAAGCAGGGATTCCTTCATCAATATGTCTATGACTTCAGTCCGCTGGATCTCGTTGGTTGGGATGGATTTCTATGGCCCTATGCTTTTTCAATTCACGACTTTGAACCTATCACAGGACGCATTCATCAACCACCTCCTGTTCATCAGACATTTCAGGGAAACAATTATGTGATTTGTTCTTTTGTGCCTCGTTTATTTGATTATCATCCTTTAGCAATTCCTGCACCCTATAACCACAGCAACATTGATAGTGATGAAGTGCTCTATTATGCAGAAGGGAATTTCATGAGCAGGAAAGGTATTGAACGAGGATCCTTTACATTACATCCCGGCGGACTACCCCATGGCCCGCATCCGGGCACAGTAGAGAAAAGTATCGGAGCAAAAGCTACCGAAGAACTTGCCGTGATGATTGATACTTTCCATCCACTTCATCTCACAGAACAAGCGCTTGAATTTTTTGATAATAATTATCCCATGAGTTGGACAGAAGGGGGTGAGTCTTTTAATGAAGTGAATGCACCATAAAGAAATCCGGGCGGATTGTAATAAAATATTAGTGTCGCCTACCTGAAACAAGTGTAGCTTGTTACATTCACACTAATCCCTGATACATCTCTTTTAATCAATTAGAATTTCTGTTAGTTACTTGCCTGTCCTTTTCGGTTAGTAAATCTATTACTACTCCTGAACAGGTACCAGGAAAGAAATTTAACTATCAGATAAATATGAGCATTATGAAATTTTTAAATACCAGGTTGAATACTAAAATTAAAATCCTGGTCATTGTTACAACTGCTATTTTCAGTTTCATCAAGTCACAAGGTGCAACTATCTATGTAGATCAAAATGCTGCTGGTTCAAACAATGGCACAAGCTGGGCTAACGCATTCACCGATCTTTCTGATGCGCTTTCAACTGCGAATAGTGGAGATGAAATTTGGGTGGCTTCTGGAGTTTATAAGCCAGGTGCTATAGTAGATTTCAATGGAAATGGTGGATTCGATCCCCGGGAAGTCACATTTCAAATTCCGAATGGTGTAGCCCTCTATGGCGGGTTTGCAGGTACAGAGGGTAGTCTTGCAGAAAGAAACTGGGAAATCAATCTAACCATATTAAGTGGAGACATTGATAATAATGATTTGAATGCTGACGGTGATTTTATCGCTGATGACACAGATGATATTATAGGAAACAATGCATATCATGTTATCTACACAATTAATGTAACAGCGTCAACACGTGTTGATGGGTTTATTATTACTGCAGGCAGCGCCTCAATTGCAGCGCCTTTGAATGTACAAGACCCCAATCTCGATGGAGGCGGTTGGTTTAACATGCTTGCCTCACCAGCAAATTCCAGCAGTCCAACAATCTTCAATACTATTTTTCAAGGCAATTTTGCTGCATCTGAGGGTGGCGCTTTTTTTTGTACTCCAGGCACAACAGGTGGTGAGGTTACATCACAGATACAACATAGTAAGTTCATAAATAATAAAGCGAACTTCAGTGGCGGAGCAATCCAGATGGGTTCTTTTAGTGCGGGGAACTATCAACCCACAATAAGTCAATGTGAATTCTTTGGCAACAAAGCCCTGAGAAGAGGTGGAGCAATGTACTTCATTGGCGACCATGCAGTGATCGATAACACTTTAATTCATAATAACAGGGTTACTGCAATTTCACCTGATATGAGTACACTGCCAGGCTCAGGAGGAGGTGTTGCACTGACCGCGTCAAATGCCCAATTCACAAAATGCATTTTCGCAGAAAATAGTGCGACAGGAAATCCCACAGGACCTTTCGAAGGAGGTGGCGGAGGTGCTGCGTACATGTCAATCAATGACAACCAGACGGAAACCTTAGGTATCTCTGAGCCGAGATTTATTAATTGTGGATTCTATGCCAACCTTGCAAGTGGTAACACTGCTGCCTGGGGAGGAGCTGTAGTGCACCTGAGTGATGCGGGGGTTCTTAGACCTCACTATATAGGTTGTGTTTTCACCGATAACCAGGCTCAAAATAATGGAGGCGCGATAGCTAATTTCACCAGAGTTATCAGCTCACCAGATGATTTGACTCCTGAATTGGCTCCAAGGATCACTAATTGCACATTCACTGAGAATCATGCAGGACAACGGGGAGGCGGCATCTACAATGATGGGTTTCTTTTTATGGGCTCAGAGATATTAGATCTGGTAATTACAAATACTATTTTGTGGGATAACACAGCATCCACTGAAGGCCCTGAGATTTTTAATTTGGGTGGCAATGTTTCAATTTCTTTTTCACTGATAGAAGGCTCAGGTGGAAGTGGCGGAGGATGGAATGTTTCCATGGGAACTGATGGTGGAAATAATATTGATGATGCTCCCAATTTTGTCAATGGACCAAATCCAGTTGGACCAGATAATATTCCCGCAACCAACGACGATGGTTTACGATTAACACAAACTTCTGCGGGAGTTGATGCCGGCAATAATGCTGCCCCGGGCCTTGTTGGAGTTGCAAATGATTACATCGGCGGAGCAAGAATTCAAGGTGGAAAGGTTGATATGGGAGCTTATGAGAGAGAAGGTATATTCATCCCCGATTTGGATATATTCTGGCTCGAAGAATGGAGACCTATTCCTCCTTTTTGCCTTTCTTGTCCATGGGCTGTTTTGCTCGCCGATCCAGTCATTAGAAATTTCAGATGGGAAGGGCCAGCGCAATTAATATTGCAGGAAGACCATACCATTGTAACCGGAACGATTGTAAGCAGCCACAATAAAAATGTAGCCTTTGAAGTTTATTTGAAATTGAGTAAACCTCAAGATTGGAATACATGGAGTGCCAGGCGAAGAACGTATATGGCTGTTACACGTGAAGCGGCTAAAGTCGCCGCACTGACGCATAAGAGATGGAGTTATTTTGAATTATCCGGTGAGAGTTATCTCAAAGGAAAGGGAAATGTTTCAGGATTAATTCAATTGAAACCATGGCCACAAAAATTTATAACAGGTTTTCAATTGGGACAAGGTGCAAATGGATGGGATGGAGATCTGGGATTAGGCGGACTTTTTGAATATAGCGGAAAAGTTACCATTGGTAATAAAAGATATTCTTTAAAAGGTTTAGGTAGCTTGAATGCAGATGCTGAAAAATGTTTAAAAGATTGTACACCGTTAATTGACAAGGACGCTAGAATTGCTTTGCAGAATGAAATTCTGACTGCTCCGTTGCGTGAAAAAGAACCAACTGTTTTCCCAAATCCCGCGCATGATTTTGTCTCTGTAAGAACAAATCATATTGAAGGAGTTTATACGGTTCGTTTGATTGATGATACGGGACAATTGCAACAAATGGAACAACTTAAGGCTAGTGAAGGCTCAGTTATATTGCCATTAAAAAATCTTCGGCCAGGTATTTATCATATCCTTATTACTTCATCCCAAGGTGAAACACAAAATCACAAGGTTATTATAGAGTGAGGCTTTAATTCTTTTAGATTCCCGTTTAATTATATTAAAATTTATGATTAAGTGGGAATCACTTTTTTTGCGGCTAATGGTTTAAAAAAACCAATTCAAAAAATCTGATTAATTTTTCACAGTACCATTTTAAAAAACAAAATTTGAATGCTGATGAAATATGATATGCAAAAATTTATTTTACCCATTCAGATACGCTGGACTGACATTGACGCAAATCGTCACATGAGGCATTCTGCATATTATGATTTCGGAGCGGTTGCCCGGGTAAATTTTCTGGTACAACACGGACTCGATACATCAAAATTTGAAGAGATGAACATAGGGATCATCCTGTTCAGGGAAGAAGCTCTCTTTAAAAGAGAAATAATTTACACGGATAAGATTGAAATCGATGTTGAACTTACAAAGGCATCCAAAGATTTTTCAAGGTGGAGTTTACACCATCGTATTTTTAAAAACGGTGAAACACTCGCAGCAATCATCAATGTCGATGGAGCGTGGATTGATATGACAAAAAGAAAATTAACCGTGCCGAATGAAGTTATTCAGCAAGCGTTTTCAATGTTTCCGAAGGCAAATGATTTTGAAGAAATAGTGAGGGAGAAATAATTGGCTACAGCGTTTTTTCCTGCTAAGGTGATTTATTTTTTAATCCATGCCTCAATTACTTTTGGATAATGCGCATACTCGAGTTTATGAACTTTGGCAGCTATTTGTTCGGGAGTATCCTGACTTGTTATTGCACATTTCCCCTGGTAAATAATTTTTCCGTCATCATATTGCTCGTTCACTTCATGAATAGTAATCCCTGTTTCTTTTTCACCCGCCATTTTCACCGCCTCGTGAACACTCATTCCATACATTCCTTTGCCCCCGAACTTTGGCAGTAGCGCTGGATGTATGTTGATTATTCTTTTGGGAAATGCCTTGATCAGGTACTCGGGAATGAGCCAAAGAAATCCAGCCAGTACAATGTGCGTTACTTCGTGCTTTACCAAAATATCTAACAGGTAACCAGGGTTTTTAAATTGATCTCTATTAAAGAAATAAGCTGGTATAGTAAATTTTTCTGCCCGCTGAAGTGCGTAAGCCTGGGGATTGTTACTTAACAACACAGAAACTTTTATGGTAGGATGATGCTGAAAGTATTTAAAAATTTCTTCAGCGTTTGTTCCGTTGCCTGAAGCAAATACAGCAATTCTCGATTCTGACATATTCGCAAAGATGAAACCAATTTGTCAATTATCAACCGCTGTCATAAAAAAGCAAGTGCAATACTATCGTTCAGACAAAAGCCATACTGATTATCCCAAGAATAAGAATGATTTTACAGAATGTACTTAACCATGCAAATTCTTTTTTCATGTCTGCCCGAAGCAGCCAAACTACTAACAGGGCTATGGGTGCGAATAGAAAGAGGCCAAAATAACGCAATGGCAACTGCGAGTACTGCTTATTCAGCAGAAGCACAACTATAATAAAAATGAGAAGTATAATGTAAATCAGAATTTTTGTTTTACGAATTCCCCAAATAATAGGTAATGTCTTGCATCCAAACGTGTTATCGCCTTTCAGGTCTTCCATGTCTTTTACAATTTCACGCACAAGCGTCATGAAGAATGCAAACGCTGCGTAAATCCAAATAAGACTGTGATGGGGAGTATAAATTGCGTCTACAACCAGAATAGACAATCCGGTTAATAGTGCAACAGCAAAATTGCCAATAAAAGGAAGCCGTTTCAGGTTATTTGAATAAAGCCAAAGAAGAAAGACAGAAAATACATTAACCGCAGCTACCCACCAGGATAGTAAAAACCCAATGACAATGCCTGTAAATGAAAGGATAACATGCAGGAGTAGTGCGAATCGGCGGGTGATGCTTTTCCCTATCACCACGCGATCAGGCTTATTGATAAAATCAATCTTCACATCATAATAATCATTGATGATATAGCCTGCAGCAGCGATGGAAATGGTTGATATGGATAATAGAAAAAGTTTAAGGTCATCCAATGTATCTGCGCCAATCAGAAATCCTGCGGTAAAATATTGAGCAAGCCCAACGATAATGAGATTCCATATCCGTGTCAGACGCAGGAATGAATTTACAAATCGTTTGCTTGCCGGAAGAGAAATTATCATGATGATTACACGGTAAAAATAAGAAGGTTGTTATTATAAAATCTTTAAATACAAAAAATCGTAAACGGAAAACTGTAAATCACAAAATCAGACTACCTTCGTAGAATTAAATCTATCAAAATGCGTGAAGATTATCTGAAAGGTGATGGAGAGGGACTCAATGCAATTGAAAAGGAATTTGAAAGAGCCTTGCGTCCATTGTCTTTTCATGATTTCACAGGTCAGCAAAAGGTAATTGACAACATTAAGGTCTTTGTATTAGCGGCCAGGCAACGCAAAGAATCCCTGGATCACGTATTACTTCATGGACCTCCCGGCCTTGGCAAAACCACCTTATCACACATTATTGCTAATGAGCTGGAGTCGAGCATTAAAATTACATCAGGTCCCGTGCTGGATAAACCCAGCGATCTTGCAGGACTGTTAACAAATCTGGAAGCACATGACGTGCTTTTCATTGATGAGATCCACCGCTTGAATCCAATCGTTGAAGAATATCTTTATTCGGCAATGGAAGATTTTCGAATTGACATCATGCTTGATTCCGGACCTAATGCGAGATCAGTTCAAATTGGGTTAAATCCTTTTACACTAATTGGTGCCACTACACGGGCAGGTCTGTTAACGGCTCCTCTTCGTGCCCGGTTTGGAATCACTGCGCGCCTTGAATATTACGATGCGCAATTATTAACAACCATTGTAAAGCGCTCTGCCAACATATTAAATGCACCCATTGATGAAGATGCAGCTTTTGAAATAGCACGAAGAAGCAGAGGTACGCCGAGAATTTCAAATAATCTTTTGCGCCGAACGAGAGACTTTGCACAGATAAAAGGTAATGGGATCATTACAAAGGATATTGCACAGATAGCGTTAAAGGCATTGGATGTTGATGAGCATGGACTTGATGATATGGATAACCGCATCCTGCTAACTATTATCGAAAAATTTAAGGGAGGTCCCGTAGGTCTCACAACCATTGCAACTGCTGTAAGCGAAGAAGCTGAAACAATCGAAGAAGTTTATGAACCGTTTCTCATTCAGGAAGGATATATTAAAAGAACATCAAGAGGAAGAGAAGCCACCGAACTGGCCTATAAACACCTCAAGCTAAAAACACCAACCAGCAGAGGACTTGGCTTATTTGATTGAAGGAGAATAGTCAAGGGTTCTTTAAAACGACAAGCGTGCTGCTCCGATTTTTTTCACGCAGAGCCCGCTAAGATTTTTTTCGCAAGTCCGCGAAAGCAGTGCTGACTTATTATCTCTTTGCGAGCATTGCGCATAGCTTTGCGTTCTTAGCGTGAAACAAGTATGCTGCTCCGATTTTTATTGCACGCAAAGCGCGAAAGCAGTGCTGACTTAGTATTTCTAAAGGATTTCTTTGCGTGAAAGACGAGTAGAATACATTTTTCACGCAAAGTCGAAGGTAAAAAACGCAAAGTAAGTACTAATTGATCCGATGTGACCACAACTCCTTACATATAAATTTAATCAAATCGACTGCGGCTTAGTTTGAATTCTCCTGAAGAAATATCCACCGGCATTGTAAATAATCTGTAGTTACCTTTGCGCTTATCTTTTGCGCTCTTTGCGTGAAATGCATTTTTTACACGCGAAGGTAAAAAAAGCAAAAGAAGCACTAAGATTAATTGATCCGGGATGTCCACAACTTCTTATACCCAACTAATTAAATCAACGGCTGCTCAGCTTGGGTTTTCGTTTTGTGGAATTTCAAAAGCTGAATACCTGGATGATGAAGCACCTAAGCTTGAAGAGTGGTTAAAGCGTGGTTATCATGGAAAGATGACCTACATGGAAAATTATTTTGACAAGCGACTTGATCCAACACTTCTCGTTCCGGGTGCAAAATCAATTATTAGTCTTGTTTACAATTACTATCCTAAAAAAGAAATTGGTGATGATGACCAATTCAAGATTGCCAAGTATGCTTACGGTGAAGACTATCACTTTGTAGTGAAGGAAAAACTCAAAGAACTTCTTGACATTGTTAAAGAAAAAATCGGCGAAGTAAATGGACGCGCTTTCGTTGATTCTGCTCCTGTGATGGAACGTGCATGGGCAAAGCGCAGCGGTATTGGATGGATAGGCAAGAACAGTTTACTATTGAACAAGTCAATGGGAAGTTTTTTCTTTCTTGCTGAAGTGATTGTGGATATAGAATTAGAATACGATCACCCTATCAAAGATTACTGTGGTACATGTACCGCTTGTATGGACGCTTGCCCCACCGAGGCAATTCCTCAACCCTATGTTGTGGATGGAAGTAAATGTATTTCCTACTTCACAATAGAATTGAAGGAAGAAATTCCTGATACCATGAAAGGGAAATTTGAAAATTGGATTTTTGGCTGCGACATCTGTCAGGACGTTTGCCCGTGGAACAGTTTTTCAACCCCACATCATGAGCCACGATTTAATCCTCCACCAGAATTTTCTTCAATGAAAAAAGAAGAGTGGACAGAAATAACGAATGAAGTATTTCAAAAGATTTTTAAAAACTCACCTGTCAAGCGTACAAAATTTGATGGCTTGAAGAGAAACATAAAGTTTGTAAGCAAGAAATAAATTTTGAAATCCTCTACCGCATCATGGCATTCACCTCGTTTGCCACCTTTTGGTTGTTCTCAAAAGCAAGCTTTTGGTAATTTATTAAATCAACTATGGTCCCCACCAGGCAAAGGCCGGCAGTGAAGAAGTATAAAATACCCATGCCAATTTGATTGATGAGCATACGATGAATGCCGGCAAATCCGACAAATCCTAATAACGCTGTGATTAAAATGAGATTAGGTTCTTTTCTGCGGGCACGATACGCCGAAGCAAACATGGTCGCTTTTTCATTATCCATGTCTTTAATAAGATTTTGCACATAAAGCATTTCTTCACCCTGTAGTTCGGGTAATACTTCGATTACTTTCGCCATACGGTAATGTAGTAGAGTTTTGTTAGCTGTATTATTCTGAAAGATAGAATAATCACGGCAAAAATTCCTAAAGGATGAATGGATAATGATTGTATCAAATTTCCGTGAAAAAGATAAGATACCGATCTGCCTAGCCCACAACCGGGACAACACTCAAAACCAAGATTGCTTAACGGACATAATGTATAGTGAGGATCGCTCTCAGGAGAATAGATAGCAAGGCTTATTAAGGCGGCCAGCCAGATAAATGCTTCCCAGGGAAATTGTCTTATGAACTTCATAAAAAATTAAAGCCCCCTGAAATCTTCAGAGGGCTCTAGTCTCACATAGTTTGAATCTGGAATCTAAGCTACCACAAAACACCGGTTAAGGATGGCTTCGTGTTGCTTCCCAAAACTGGCATAACACCAGTTTCTGAGTTCGTTGACTTCCTCGGCTATCAACATCTTGATAGCTTTCCGCAGTTCTTTTTCAAAGAGCCGCGAGTCAAAACTCACTTTTGTGAGTACAGTTTTGACATAATTCAGCATAACACCAAAATTTGCATTCAAAGAACAAAAATATAAAAGTGAAACGATATGTTAATATATAAAATTGTAAGTTCTACCAGAAGAACATTTTTACTTTTGTAGAATAAAACTTCAGTTAATAAAGATATGTATTTGAGGCCCGGTTTTTGTTTCGTAGCGCTGACTATTTCCTTATGCGGACTGGCATCGATTGCTTACAGCCAGAATATTCAGATCACGTTGGGTCCTGATGCTATTGGTGAAAACCAAGCCTGGACAATAACGGTAACGGTTCAAAATGACCGTTTGAAAAGTTATGACAACTTCCCCGATATTAATGGATTCAGGAAGAGAGGAACATCAAGCCAATCGTCAACCAGTATTATTAATGGTCAAATATCCTCATCGCAAAGTATTACAATGACCTATCTGCCCATGCGACAGGGCACTATTAATGTTCCACCATTTAAAATGAATATTAATGACCAATTGATTTCTTCAACTGGAAAAAAGGTAAATGTAGGTCCGCCAATACAAACACAACAGCAGCGCGATCCCTTTAAAAGCATTTTCGATGATGATTTCTTTGGTGGAGGAAATACGGAGTTTGTAGATGTAAAAGAAGACGCCTTCCTTGCACTAACCACCAGCAAAGACGAGGTGTATTTAGGTGAGGGATTCAACACAACACTATCTCTTTTTGTTTCTGAAAATAATCGTGCCCCATTAAGTTTTTATGAACTGGGCAAACAGTTGAGTGAGATATTGAAAAAGATAAAACCTGCAAATTGCTGGGAAGAAAATTTCAATATCGAAAACATTGAAGGAGAAACAGTAGGGATACAGGGTAAATATTATACTAAATATAAAATCTACCAGGCCACATTTTATCCCCTAACCGTTGAGACCATTAACTTTCCAAGCGTTGGACTTGAAATGATTAAATATAAAGTGGCAAAGAATCCTTCCTTCTTTGGACAGAATCGGCAGGAGGATTTCAAAAAATTCTACTCAAAACCTAAATCAGTAAAAGTAAAAGAGCTTCCTCCTCATCCCCTTAAAGACGCTGTTGCTGTTGGCGATTATCAACTGGATGAAAAGATACCAGGCACTTCACTCGAGTCAGGCAAGAGTACAGGTTATGAATTTAATATTTATGGAGAGGGAAATATCTCTTCCATCACCAATCCTACTCTCAATAGAGACGGCAGCTTTGAATTTTATGAACCTAACGTCCGCCAGAATATCAACCGGCAAAACAATCGTGTTACCGGATCAAAATCCTTTAACTATTTTCTTATTCCAAGAGAACCCGGTAAGTATAACATGAAAAACTATTTTCAATGGGTGTTCTTTAATCCGAAGAAAGAAAAGTATGATACGCTACGTTCAAAGCTAACCTTGAACGTAACCGGTGAAAGTCAGAAAAACCAGGCTATTCAATCTACCGATCCAGGAACATTTTATGACAAAGTGAAAGATGTAGATAATTCATTGCTTGCCTTTAATGACAATAATTGGCAAAAGTCAGCCTTTACAATTTTTATTTTGCTCATGTTAGGGGCTTCCGCTTATCTTGTGCTCAAGAAATAATTTTGAGCAGTACTCTTGCAAATGGGAAATTCTTACGGAAATCTTTTTTCAATCAGCACATTTGGTGAATCACATGGTCCGGCAATCGGTGTAATCATTGATGGTTGTCCGGCCGGCCTTGAGATAGATGAAATATTTATCCAATCTGAACTGAGCCGCCGTAAACCGGGACAATCCAAGATCACAACCCAACGGAAAGAAGACGATACCTTTAAAATTTTAAGTGGTGTTTTTGAAGGTAAGTCAACCGGTACACCCATCGCACTTGTTATAGAAAATACAGATCAGCGAAGCAAAGACTACGGTCACATTGCGACAAAGTTCCGCCCCTCGCATGCTGATTACACGTATGAAGCTAAGTACGGTGTTCGCGACTATCGGGGAGGGGGACGGAGTTCAGCGCGAGAGACGGCCGCTCGTGTTGCTGCGGGAGCTATCGCCAAACTTTTATTAAATAAAGAAAAGGTTTTGATACAGGCATTCGTTTCGCAGGTAGGTGAGATAAAGGCGCCTCATTATTCAAAACTTGACCTTAGTAAAACTGAGGATAATATTGTCCGTTGCCCGGATGCAGCTACCGCAGAAAATATGATCAACCTTATTGACCAGGTGAGGCTAGACCAGGATACGATCGGGGGAATAGTAACATGCGTTATCAGGAATGTGCCGGTTGGGCTTGGAGAGCCGGTTTTTGATAAACTTCATGCAGAATTGGGCAAAGCCATGCTAAGCATTAATGCTGTTAAAGGGTTTGAATACGGAAGCGGCTTTGAAGGTATTAAGCTTCGGGGTTCGCAACATAATGATGAGTTTTATAATGATCAGGGCCGAATTCGTACCAAAACAAATCTTTCTGGCGGAATTCAGGGAGGGATTTCAAATGGAGAAGACATCTATTTTAATGTAGCTTTTAAACCGGTTGCCACGATAATGCAAGACCAGCAAAGTGTGGATAAAGACGGAAATGAGGTCGTTGTTTCGGGTAAAGGACGTCATGACCCCTGTGTTGTTCCACGAGCGGTGCCGATAGTAGAGGCAATGGCTGCCCTGGTACTAGCTGATTTTCTTTTGATGGCCAGAATAAATAAAATTTAAATTTGAAATAGTCAAGCTGAAAGTTTCATGAATTCTGCTCATATTTCGAAAAAGAACAACCTGAATGGAAAAAACTATACTAACTAACAATTACGGTGAAGTAAAATTGTCTGGCAGTGAAGTTGATATAGTTGAACTGGTTCAAAAACTAAGAAATGATCTTATCAGAGATTTTCTGGATGAACGTTTCCTAAAAAGTTATGTACAAACCAAATATCACCATTCAGATATTTCTACCATAAAACTTGAATTCATCCGCAAGGGATTAAAAGAGTTGTATCTCTCACCTGTCAACATTGCTCATTACAAACCATTAATTGATGAGATTCTATCACATGAAAGAACTTCATTGGTTGGTAATGAACAATTGTTTTACCGCGACGTAGAGAGCATTTTTGAAAAGTATATTTTTTAATGAATTGCCGGCCCGGTTTTGGTTCACGCAAAGAGCGCAAAGTTAATGCGCAAAGAACGCGAAGAAGAATAAGGTCAGTACTGCTTTCGTGGGCTTTGCGAAAAATCTTAGCGGGCTCTGCGTGAAAATAAAATCCGAGTAGCACGCCTGTCGTTTTAAAGTACGCTTGTTTCACGCAAAGCTGAATTCAATCAAAATCTATTTCTCCTTCAGGCTCTACATATTCTTTCTCCCATTTCGCTATTACAACGGTAGCCAAACAATTGCCAGTAACATTTACTGAAGTGCGGGCCATATCCATTAGTTCATCAATGCCGAGGATCGCCATGATAGGCCAAAGTGGTAAACCAAAAGACGCCGCAGTTCCTAACAAAATCACCAGCGTAGCACGCGGGACGCCGGCAACTCCTTTACTGGTAAGCATAAGTGTAAACACCATCAGCACCTGTTCACCGATACTAAGATTGACATTTGCTGCCTGTGCCACAAAGACTGAAGCTAGCGCAAGGTAAAGTGTGCTTCCATCCAGATTGAATGTGTAGCCAGTAGGGAGTACGAACGAAACAATTTTACGAGGCACGCCAAGTTTCTCCATGTTCTCCATTGCTTTTGGTAACGCTGACTCCGAACTGGTGGTAGCAAAGGCGATTGACACCGGTTCCGAAATGGCCTTGAAGAATTTCTTTATAGGAACTTTTGTCACTAATGCTATGGGAAGCAGAACAACAAAAAGAAATACAAGCAATGCTCCGTAAAGTGTAAATAATAATTTTAATAATGAGGTCAAGATATCAACACCCAAATGACCAACCGTTACGGCTATTGCCGCCCCAACACCAAACGGCGCAAAGTGCATGATGATGTTTGTGAACTTAAACATCGTTTCAGCAAGACTTTCTGAAAATTCAAGAATAGGTTTTTTCTTTTGTTCCGGGAGCAGGGCAAGTGAGATTCCGAATATAACGCTGAAAACTACGATGGGAAGTACATCGCCATGGTAAATCGATTTAATAATATTTTCCGGGAAAACGTGAAGAATTACATCCTGCCAGTTGGATGCTTTAGCTTCTGGCAATTCCTGGTTAAACCCTTCAGGAAGATGAATTCCCGTTCCTGCTTTTGTGATATTAATAGCAACAATGCCAATGATAAGCGCCACCGTTGTAACCCCTTCAAAGTACAGAAGCGATTTCCATCCCATGCGCCCTACTTGTTTCAAGTTAGAATGTCCTGCAATACCAACAACTAACGTTGCAAAGAGTATAGGGGCGATGATCGTCTTAATTAATTGAAGGAATACTTTGCTTAGTACGGAAAGATTTTGAGCGAAGTACGGAAAGTTTAAACCTATTTCAATACCAATGATCATGCTCACCATTATCCACGTGGTCAGTGATTTCTTTTTTACAGCGAAAAAGATTATAAAAACCCATGTGATCCAACGACTCCCAATCAAAAATAAAGAGGAAAAATTCAACGTGCTGTAATAATCAGCCAGATGCACCAGGGTGGAGAGTGTAAAGAGCAAAACAATTATTTGTGTGATTCTCTTTCGTGTCAAATGGAAGAGTGTTTATGGTTTTTGAGGAATGACGGCAATATAAATAAAGTTACTTTGTTTCAAAGGCAGTTTTTGACAGTAAACGGGGTCAGGCGAACTTTATTTCGCTAATTTTGTTGTGGAAATGTAAATCGAAAAATATGTTGCAAGCGTCTCCGAAGGAAGTAACCATTTACCTGGAATCTAACCCTAATCCAAATTCACTAAAGTTTGTTGTAAATGATATGCTGGTGCCCGAAGGTTTCAGCTTTGATTTTCCGGACAAAGAAAGTACGGATGGTGCTCCACTGGCCCAGGAGCTTTTTGAATATCCTTTCGTTGACCGGGTTTTCTACATGAGCAATTTCATTACAGTCACAAAGAAAGAGGATGTAGAGTGGCTGGAGATACAGGGAACGTTGAAACAACACATCAAGCATTTCCTTGAATCCGGAAAGCACATCATTGAAATGTTTGAACCGGAAAATGAAAGCACGGAAGAAGAAACAGAAACCGTAAAAAAAATCAAGTCGATATTGGAAGAATATATTCGCCCCGCTGTTGAACAGGATGGTGGTGCCATTACCTATCATTCTTTTAAAGAAGGTGTGGTCCGCGTACGACTTCAGGGGTCTTGTAGCGGATGTCCCTCTTCCATGGTAACATTAAAAGCAGGAATTGAAAATCTTTTCAAACGTCTCATGCCTGACGAAGTTCAGTCTGTAGAAGCCCTCAGTTAAATTTTATTTTAGTGATACTTTAAATGATTCGTTTGATTTTATCATATCACGAATCTTAACGGTACATTGATAATGGGTTAAATAATTGTCCTATGTGCATTATCTTTTTCATTCTCCTTTTCATGGTGAATCAATCCATACAAAGTCAATCTATCAAAGTAATGACCTACAACATTCGTCTTGATACAGAACAAGATGGAGTGAACGCCTGGCCAAAACGAACACACAAAGTATTTGAACTGATAAAAAAATATGATCCTGACATTCTTGGCGTTCAGGAAGCGCTTCATCATCAAATGCAGGACCTTGTTAAAAATTTAAATGAGTATGATTATGTTGGTGTGGGTCGTGATGATGGAAAGGAGAAAGGGGAATATTCGGCTATTCTCTACAAAAAGAAAAAATTTGATGTGAAAGAAAAGGGAACATTCTGGCTCTCTAAAACACCAGATGTTCCGGGCAGCAAGGATTGGGACGCTGCCATTACAAGAGTTGCTTCGTGGGCAACATTAATTGATAAAAATAGCGCCAAACAATTTTTAATACTGAATACACACTTTGATCACATAGGAAAAGAAGCTCGTACCAACAGCGCAGAACTTATTAAAAACAAACTCCCAACATTAGCCCATTCACTACCTATAATTGTAACGGGTGATTTTAATTGTACACGTGACGAACCTCCATACAAAACGTTAATAGAATCATCTGTAATTAAACTTATTGACGCAGCGCCTGCCTCACCGCCTGGTACTTTCTGTGGTTTCGAAGTGGATAAAATGGAATGCAGTGCCATTGATTACATTTTTTACACTCCGGGTTGGAAAGCGAATAATTATACAGTGATAAAGGATAATGATAGAAAATATTATCCATCGGATCACCTACCGGTTTTAGTGGAACTTAAGATAGACTAAAAAATGAGTTATTACACGGAGTCAATCACAGAGCTTCACGGAGAAGTCTCAGAGGTGCACAAAGGAAAATGTCTTAGTGATTTCTTTGTGGCCTCAACAATTTAAAGCCACCAAGACACAAAGGCACGAAGAAATTTCCGCTTAGATGAATTTACCAGAAACTTTTGAGAATCGGGATAACCATATTCATGCATGTATGCCAGGGGATCGTTGCTTCGTATTGCTTCCATGGTTAGTCAAAAATAACGTATTATTCCTTTGCTGAAATTCCACTCACCAGGAACTTAGACAACTTGAATGTCTTGATAACAAAAATTAGTTTTATACTTTGCAATTCCTTTGTGACTTAGTGTCTTTGTGGTCTCAGCAATTTAAAGCCACCAAGCCACAAATCACAAAGAACTCAGAGAACGATTAATCGGTACCTTCGGCACATTGATAATTAATTACTTTTTCCTGTTTGCGAGGTATACGCCACCAATGATTGCCACCATGCCAACGTAGTGACCAATAAATAATTTTTCGCCATCTAATAATCCCCACATCACGGCTACTATTGGTATGACATACGTAATGGAGCTGGTAAACAATGGCGAACTTACTTTGACAAGATTATTAAAGAGAAGCATAGCCACTGATGTACTCATCAGCCCCAATAAACAAACTATTCCAAATCCTTTCCATGCCTGGGGATTTGTTTCCATTGTATTGGTAAAATTTGTAAATGCGAAGAGATAAATAACAGCGAGAACACCAATAAGCATCAGCGAAACGCTTGTGATGGTCATGGGATGAAGATCGGGTATTTTATATTTTACAAAATTGACATTGGTAGCGTACATTAAACATGCGAGGATGATCAGAAAGAAATAAACATTGACATCGGCAAAACCACCGCCTGATTTTGAACTGATAAGAATGACAGTTCCTATCAATCCGATAATAATTCCTATAAGCGATTCTTTACGAAATCTTTGTCCGAAAATTGCGGCACCGATGATAAGCGTGAAGATCGGGGTTAAACTATTGCCAATGCCGGTAATAGAACTGGCAAGCCGGGTTTGTGCAAGGGCAAATAAAAATGCCGGAAAGAAAACGCCCAGCAATCCTGAGACAAGGAGTTTTCCGTAATGCGTTGATTTCAATTCCTTCAACTTAACGATGGCAAATGGCAACAGGAAGAAAGCTGCCGCCGAAACCCTCAGCGCGCCAACCTCTTGCGCATTGAACACTTTCAAGCCTTGCTTTATCAGAATGAAAGATGTTCCCCAAATTAATGCAAGGGAAATGAAAAGTATGATGGCAGTTAGCTTAGGACGGTCGTTCATATTCTTTTGGTGAGCGATTTAACAACGCATCTACTAGAAGACAAGTTTCACTACAAATGCATTGAAGACATAAAAAACTTGGGAAATTGATTATTAGTCAACCTGAATCTTGTTGATTAGTACAAGTTATTATGAAACTAAAGCTGATAGAGTATTATATCCAATTCTTCAATTGTTTGGAACTGCTTGTCAGCTGTTAACAATGGTAATTTGTGATAAAAAGCGGTTGCCGCTACAATAGCATCTGGAAGTTTTAATTTCGATTTTCTTCTGAACTCAATTGTAAGATCTTTTAAGTTCCTGATTGATATCAATAATTTGGCAATCCTTCAATAAACCATTAATGATCTTCTCGGAATCATCAGTAATTTTAGGAAAAGAAAGAAGCTCAAGTTCGGTTATGAATGAAATGACGAGGTCTTTATCTGAAATCATTTCGATCACATCTTGATCTTCCTTTTAAAAAATACAAAAGTATATTGGTATCAACGGAGGATTTATTTCCACTCATCTCTCATCTTTTTTTGATAGAGTAAGGGATCGATATCGGTTTTCAGTTTTCCCGCATATTTCATGATATTTTTTTTGGGAGCTTTTGACACAATTTCATTAACTCGTTTTTTGATTTCCTTTTTAGGTGTACCTTTTTTAATTATTGTTACCATAACTTTTTTGACTTTGCGTTATTAAGATATGAGTAATCCTGGTGATGTCCTACTTCAGACTAAATTTCGATTTTTTAATTAGGTGGTCCTGATCAACAGATTAATACTAAACTTCTCACAGAACACCTCAGTTAATTCATCCAGGGTCTTATAAATCTCTTCCACTTCCATCAATTCAACGAGCTTCATGCGATAGGATTTGAAATCAGGAATGCCCTTAAAATAATTTGTATAATGTCTGCGCATTTCAAGGATTCCCGTGCGTTCACCTTTCCATTTGATAGAAAAGTCAAGGTGCTTTTTTACAACACTTATGCGTTGTTGCATATCAGGCGGAGAGGGATATTCACCCTTGTTTAAAAAATTTTTGATCTCGTTAAAAATCCAGGGATAGCCAATGGATGCGCGTCCAATCATGATGCCATCAACACCATATCTGTTTTTTAACTCCAATGCCTTTTGCGGACTGTCAACATCACCATTACCAAAAATGGGTATGCTTATGCGCGAATTGTTTTTGATCTTTCCAATCAACGTCCAGTCAGCGTTACCTTTGTACATCTGCACACGCGTGCGCCCATGAATGGTTAAAGCTTTTACGCCAATATCCTGCAAACGTTCGGCGACATCTTCAACATTTCTTGTCAGATCGTCCCAACCCAATCTTGTCTTAACAGTAACAGGCAAGTGTGTTGCTTTTACTACAGCCTCCGTCATCTTCACCATCTTGGGAATATCTTGCAGCAATGCAGCGCCAGCGCCGCGACAGGCAACATTTTTTACAGGGCATCCATAATTAATGTCGATAAGATCAGGGTTGACTTGCGTGGCAATCTCTGTGGATTGAACCATATGCTCAATGTCGCTTCCAAAAAGCTGGATGCCGATCGGCCTTTCATATTCAAAAATGTCGAGCTTTTGTTTACTTTTTGCGGCATCACGAATCAGGCCCTCAGAGGAAATGAATTCCGTGTACATCAGGTCTGCACCATTCTCCTTGCAAACTGCGCGAAACGGAGGATCGCTTACATCCTCCATTGGGGCAAGAAGCAGTGGGAAATCGCCAAGTTCAATGTGATCTATTTTTACCATATTTGCCTGCAAAGTTAATTTATTTCTGAAAATGTCTCTTAACGATGAGCATTACGATAACGCGCTGCATCCGGTTTATGTGATCATCCTGGTTTTATTGAGTGTTACGCTGGGATTTGTAGTGGTTGGTCCGTTAATAGGTTTGATGGCTTCGATTCCTTTTTATGATGGGAAGTTTCTTGATCTTACGGATGCCATACAAAATCCTTTGGAAAATCCTGAAGTAAAAATCCCTGTATATGTACTGCAAGGTTTTGCTACGCTCATCGGGCTTATTATCACACCGGCTGTTTTGCTAATTGCTTTCAAAAAATCTATTTCTATTTTTTTTCGCAACCAGCAATTCTTTCTTTCCACTTTACTGATCACACCTTTAATTGTGGTTTTTTTTATGGGGCTCAACTCCTTTTTTATTCAGTGGAATTCCAATTTTCATTTCCCTGAGTTTTTAAAATCGTTTGAAGACTGGGCGCGTGAAAAGGAAAATTATGCGGCTGAACTGACAGCTTTCATGACAGCGTTTGAATCGCCAATGGAATTGATCGTTGCGTTAATCGTCATTGCTGTTCTTCCTGCCATTGGGGAAGAGCTTGTATTCAGAGGATTAATTCAAAATGAACTAAATCGCTGGACCAAAAATATTCACGTTGCCATCTGGGTATCGGCAATACTTTTCAGCGCATTTCATCTTCAGTTTTTTGGATTTGTTCCACGCCTTTTGCTTGGTGCGCTGTTCGGTTATCTGTACTTCTGGTCAGGCAATTTGATGATGGCCATGTTCGCCCATTTTACAAATAATGCCATCGCTGTGCTGAGTTTGTACTACTATCAAAAAGGATCACTCGAATACAATGTTGAAAGTACGGAAGCATTTCCCACATCAATTATCTTAACCAGTACTCTTCTCACTTTTTCACTTTTGTATTATTACTGGAATTTTTATCAACAGCGTAAGTCGGGTGGATCCCCAGAACTACGAGATCAGGATTTTGTAAGCTGATAAAAAGTTTATTCAATTGGTTTGTACTTTTCCCAATATTCCCGTGGAGTTACAATTTGGGTGCCTTTATATTTTTTCATTGTAAAATCATTTGTATTACCAGTAATCAAATAATCGGCTTTACATTCTTCAGCCAACTCCAAAAGTTTATTATCATCTTTATCAGAGATAATATTCAATTTGTTTTTAGGGAGATACTTTGTTGATTTTGCATCGATGTATGCAATGAGGATTTCTGCTCTATTCTTAAAATCAAAATACCGGCTAAATTTTTTTCTCTCAAGAACCAAATAATATTCCTGAAGTAATTCATCAGAAACACAAAGATTAAGCTTCCCCTCAATAAACAGTTCATTTATTATGAGGTATGGATAATTTCGCTGAATTAGTCCGGAGACAAAGACATTCGTATCAATTACGATTTTTTGCATTTTTCCTTACTGCCTTAACCTCTTTCGTGATTTGCTGCATTGTCATTTTAGAAAGGCCATATTTTTCAGCAAGCTCAACAGATTTACTCAGCGTTTGTCTCATTAATTCTTTGCTCACAATGTCAACAAATTCTGAGAATGAAATGTTATCCTTTTTAATGCCGAATTTATCCAGTTCAAGATCGGATATTGAAATATTAAGAGTTCTCATCGGTAATCGTTTAATTGCTAAAGTTAATGAATATTCATTATTCTTTTGTGGGGTGTGGGCATGCTGTTTCTGATAGTTGCAACGAGGTATTTTCTTTTTGATTTCACGGTCTCTTTTGTGATCTTCTATGATTTGATTAACTCAACAACATTAATTGATAATTAACAATTAATTATCACTTTTACGTCCGTTATTTTGAATTACGTGACAGCTATCTCCCGATACAACAATCTCACACAAAGAATCATCACCGGACTTCTTGGCGCGGCTGTGATCATAATTGCTATTTGCTTGAATCAGTGGACATACTTTGTTGTCTTTTTACTTATCGTCCTTTTGGCCATGCTTGAGTTTTATAAGCTCGCCGGACTCGACGGAATGGTTCCTCAAAAGTATTTCGGCACCTTCTGTGGTATACTGATTTTTGTTTTGTCGTTTTTAATTGAAAGCGCTAAACTTCCCTTCCAGTTTTACTATCTCATTTTTCCGATCGTGTCATTTGTGTACATGATCAAGTTGTATAAGAAATTCGAAAGAAAGCCTTTTACAAATATTGCTTATACATTCCTCGGTATTTTCTATGTGGCTATTCCTTTTTCATTGTTAAACATTGCCGTTTTTGAAAAAGGCGTTTATCACTTTGAAATCATTTTAGGTTGCTTACTCATTTTATGGGCAAGCGACACCGGCGCTTATTTCGCGGGAACTCTTTTTGGGAAACGAAAACTTTTCGAGCGAATTTCTCCGAAAAAATCATGGGAAGGTTTTTTTGGGGGAGCTGTACTTGCATTGCTGTTTGCCTTTGGCATAAGTCAGTACCTGGATCACTTAAGTTTGGTACAGTGGCTGGTGATAGCCTTGATTATCATTGTCGGAGGAACCTTTGGCGATTTGATTGAATCCTTACTCAAAAGAAGTATTGAAATAAAGGATTCCGGAACCACCCTTCCGGGCCACGGTGGGTTTTTGGATCGTTTTGATGGCTTATTAATCTCCGCACCCTTTATCGTTGCTTATCTTGAAATTTTCTGAGCAGGGCCAACTTGAATACCGGGACTGCGATTCTTCAACAATGTGTTGCCAACAAGTCTTTATCTGAAATTTCATTTGTAGAAAAGCAGCCAATACAGGTTAAAATATTTAGTTAGCCATGAGAGCAGTTGAAATTGCCAGATGTTGAATTTAGCTATCTTTGCAACCGTTTTAAATCACTAAAATACGTATGGAGTATATCGAACCAGCTCCCTTAAAAGACCAGGAGAATCCTTTTGAGGCTATGATGTCTCGTTTTCGTGTTGCAGCACAAATATTGGGATTGGAAGATGAGGTTTATAATGTTCTGAAGGTACCTGCCAAGCAGGTTATTGTTTCGTTACCTGTAACCATGGATGACGGAAGTATCAAAGTTTTTGAAGGCTATCGTGTTATTCACTCTAATATTTTGGGTCCATCCAAAGGAGGTATACGCTACGATCCTCACGTTAACCTTGATGAAGTAAAAGCGCTTGCGGCCTGGATGACATGGAAATGCGCTGTGGTGGATATTCCTTATGGCGGAGCGAAGGGAGGTATAAATTGTAATCCTCGTGAAATGTCTTCCGGTGAAATTGAACGAATGACGCGCGCGTATACATCAACGATGGTAGATATTTTTGGCGCAGATAAAGACATACCAGCGCCGGATATGGGAACGGGACAGCGTGAGATGGCATGGCTTATGGATGAATTTTCCAAAATGCAGGGCATGACCGTGAATGCTGTTGTGACTGGCAAACCGATTGTGCTCGGTGGATCGCTTGGAAGAACTGAAGCAACTGGTCGCGGCGTTATGGTATCTACAATGGCAGCTATGGAGAAGCTTAAAATAAATCCATACAAAGCTACCTGTGCTGTGCAGGGTTTTGGTAATGTAGGTTCATGGGCAGCGAAATTGCTCTCCGAACGTGGCTTAATCATTCAGGCTATCAGCGATCTTTCGGGGGCTTATTTCAATGAAAAAGGTGTCGATATAGAAAGGGCTTCAAAGTACCGGGAAAATAACAAAGGCTCACTGGATGGCTATCCGGAAGCACAAAAAATAACTAATGATGATCTTCTCACATTGCCAATCGATGTGCTCGTTCCGGCAGCAAAAGAAGATGTCATTACTACTTCAAATGCACCGAAAATTTCCGCGAAGCTTATTGTTGAAGGAGCGAATGGCCCAACATCATCTAAAGCCGATAACATAATTAATGAAAAAGGTATTATGGTAGTACCCGATATTCTTGCCAATGCTGGTGGGGTAACGGTTTCTTATTTTGAATGGATACAAAATCGACTTGGGTACAAGTGGGCTGCAGATCGGGTGAACCGGCGTTCAGACCGGATCATGCTTGATGCATTTGCTAATGTGTTCAGAGTTTCTGAAGAATATAAAGTTCCACAGCGTATTGCCGCATATATGGTTGCCATTGATAAAGTGGCCAAGACTTACAAATACAGAGGAGGATTTTAATGATGTACCCGTTAATCGATATACCGGTGTACCGATTATTTAAGAACTAAAATTGGTACATCGATACATTGCCACATCACTACATTTAATAATTTTACATTTCATAACAATTTAATTCCCTATGATAATTCATAAAGAAGGGCGTGTAGTGTTGTTTGTTTTGCTTGTTATTCTTTTTGCGCTGAATTGGGCAATCGCACATTTCTGGCTGGAGCAATCCATACTGCAGGATGTTGTATTAGGCTTAAGTATTATTTTATATTTGCTCATACTTCAATTTTTCAGGAGTCCTGTCTTTAAAATAGAAGAGAATGAAAATCGTGTACTCGCTCCCGCTGATGGTAAAGTTGTGGTTATTGAAGAAACCACCGAAACAGAATATTTAAAAGACAGAAGAATACAAGTTTCCATTTTCATGTCACCGGTAAATGTGCATGTCAATCGCATGCCGGTGAAAGGTGTCATTAGCTTTTTTAGATATCACGCGGGAAAATACCTTGTGGCGTGGCATCCGAAATCAAGCACAGAAAATGAACGGACAACTGTAGTTACAAAAATGAGTAACGGAACAGAAATACTTTTCAGGCAAATTGCCGGAGCCCTTGCACGACGTATCAAATGTTACGTGAAAGAAGGACAAGCTTTAAAGCAAGGCGAAGAGTTTGGATTCATAAAGTTCGGTTCTCGCGTGGATGTGTTTCTTCCGCTTAATACAAAAGTAAATGTGAAAATCGGTGATAAGACTACGGGAGGGAAGACGGTGATTGCAGAGTGGTAAGGAAAGGTATTTGACTTTTTGTTGAAGCTTAATGGCACTCCTCACTTTACGAGTCACAAAGCTGAAGTGTTATAAATCTTTTAGTTTATCGCTAGTGGCAACAAGCCCCGATTTTTTTAACGATTCTAAAACTTGTAACGCTGTCATTGGTGGATTTTTTAGAAGCGATACTTGCTGCCGGAAAGCTGTTAAAGATTTCTCCGGGTTTAAATCAATCAGGTTAGAAATAAAAAGATCAGGATGTTGAGGTTCAATGTCAAATCCTTTGAGGTATTTTTCCGGGAAATCTTTCAGGTTTGTGGTTACAATTACTTCGGCGCTGCATCGTATTGCTGCTGCGAGAACATGACAATCATCACGGTCGGGCAGGACAATGGAAGATACGAGGGCCTCATATTTTTTAACAATCGCATCGGGGAAAGCCTTGTCCATTTCATTTACAGTTCTTGCCAATTGTTCAGCTTTAAGGTCAGGCCGATTCTTCAAAAGATTTCTTTTCCACTCCTCTTGAATGCGAGTAGTCCATTTAGGTTTGTAGAGATCAAGATTGGCAAGATGTAATAACAAATCCCTAACTGGTGCAGGATAAAGAACGCACGCATCAAGAACGGCTGTAAATTTTGGCGAATGTATCATTCGTACCCTAGTCCCAATTCCTGTGCTTGCCTGGCGAGGCGTTTCAAACTTTTATTTCTTTGCTCTTTTATTTTTTCATCATAGGCTATCAAATCTTCCAGTAATATTCTTCTATGGCTGCCTGTCTTCTTATGAGGAATTACACCTTGTTCCAGCAGCTTGACAATATGCGGTCGTGATACGTTGAGCATGTCAGCGGCCTGTTGGGTGCTCACTTCCGAATCGGAAGGCACGAGTGAAACAGTTTTTCCTTCCGCCATATTGGAGAGAACGTCAAATAATAAATCAAGCGCTTTTCGCGGAACGATTACAAATTCCCCGCTCTCCTGGATTTTAATTTTTACGACATCCGGTTTTTTCTTTGAAAGCATAGCGGCCGTTCTTGTCAGGTCAGTGACGGATTTTGTCGCAATTTGCTGTTCCTTTCGCGATGTTCTTTTGATAACTGCATCCATAAACTCCCGTTAGCAGACAAATATAATAAACGAAATAAACGAAACAAAGTTCCCCCTTGCCGACGCGTCAAATCAAAAGTGGTACAGGATGTTTATGTGAAAGAAGAAGGACAAGCTTTAAAGCAAGGCGAAGAATTTGGGTTCATCAAATTCGGTTCTCGCGTGGATGTGTTTCTTCCGCTTAATACAAAAGTAAATGTGAAAATCGGTGATAAGACTACGGGAGGGAAGACGGTGATTGCAGAGTGGTAAACCTGTTATTTGATAACATACTTCAAATGGTACATCTACTCTTTGACAATTTTCACCCCTAACAATCGTTACACACAATATTATCCTTACATTTAAGAAATGTTGTTTTCCATAAGGGAAACTTTGCGGCAAAACACCTTAATCTAAGCCCGACCTGCATGAATCACGAATCCGTTCACTTCTCATCTGCGCGACCAGAATTTTTTGCTACCGTAAATCGTCGGGTGAATGAGTATTTTAAATCAAAAAATATTACGCGTCATGCAAATTCAGAAATGGTAGTAAAAACCATTTTCATGTTTGCCTTATATCTGATTCCGTACATGCTTGTCATGACAAGTGTTGTTACCGGAATATGGCCGGTCGTTGTTTTGTGTGTGGTAATGGGAATAGGTATTGCCGGAATCGGCCTTTCTGTTATGCATGATGCTAACCACGGTTCATACACCACTAAAAAATGGGTCAATAATCTTTTAGGATATTCTTTAAATCTTATCGGTGGAAATGCTTTCAACTGGAAAGTTCAGCACAATGTATTGCACCACACTTACACAAACATTTACGACGTTGATGAAGATATCAGTCCGCGCGGTGTATTGCGCATGACACCTCATGGTGAATGGAAATCCATGCATCGCTTTCAGTTTATCTACGCCTGGTTCTTTTACGGATTGATGACTATCGTTTGGGTATTGGTAAAAGATTTTGTTCGTATAAACCGATATTACAAAGATGGCTTGTTAAAAAAACAGCGGACAACCCTTCGTAGTGAATTAATCACGCTTATTGTTTCAAAGGTCATTTATGTATTTTATGTTTTTGTATTGCCAACACTCATTCTTCCTTTTACCTGGTGGCAGGTGCTGCTTGGATTTTTAATCATGCACTATGTTGCCGGATTCATCCTTGCCGTCATCTTTCAACCTGCTCATGTTATTGACGGAACAGAATATCCATTACCCAACAATGAAGGTGATATCGAAAACAACTGGGCCATTCATCAATTGCACACCACTACTAACTTCGCCAATAACAGCAGGTTATTTTCCTGGTATGTTGGTGGCTTGAATTTTCAGATTGAACATCATCTCTTTCCAAATGTTTGTCACGTACATTACCGTAAGATTTCCACCATTGTAAAACAAACAGCAAAAGAGTTTGATTTACCTTACAAATCAGAACCAACTTTTGTTCATGCACTGATTGGCCACGCTAAGCTTTTAAAGCAATTAGGGGTGCGACCAACGATGGTATTAGCAAAGTAAATTATCTAATGTCGTGTCATATTTGAGTTGACGGTTCATCCATCGCTTACCCCTAACCCCTAAAGGGGAAACAGCGCGCAGGAATGCCCCTTTAGGGGCTAGGGGCTGCGTAGGAGACATGAAACTTTATTGTTGACAGACCTATATAGTGTGACGACTAGCCAATTGAATCTCATCCACTAATTGACTCATTCGCTAATCGGCTAATCAATCAAAGAAATCTTAGCCCCACTTTCCATCCCCACCACATTTGCAGGTGAGATGTGTCTCCCACATCTTCATCGTAAATCAGGTGAGGGATATAGTTTGTAAAGAGAGAGGGGTATTCTACCTCACGTTCTGTAAGGTACCCGTTGAGCGTTGCGCCTGCTGTAATAGAAAATTTTCTTGCCAGTTGAAAATCAAATCCCAGGTACGCTTTATTCAGAAGACTAAGCGATTCTTGCAGATGGCCCTGGCTCACATGATTGGCGGTCAGATCGATATTAAGGTAAAGCCATTTTGCAAGACGCGGCGCAGTTCCAATTCCGTATCCCATCGCCCAAAACGGATCACCAAAATCATCTGGTTTAATACTGGCAGAAAAAATATTGTAGAACTGTCTTACGCCCGTTCGGAAGGCCAGGTTTGTATAAAAAATTTCATCTGCTGAAATTTCGATTTTGTGATAGCCGCTTCGCACGTAGCTTAACAAGCCAATAGGCACACCGCGAATAGAATCTGAAATATTAAGTAACCCAAGTTGTGAACCGTGAACGTGAGTTCCATAATTTATGATAGCTGCCATTTGCATTCCATCAATCTTATGGGTAGCCACATTTAAAATGCCGGCGAATTGAGATCCTTTATAATCTTCAATTTGTACATTCATTATACCTGCAAATTGCACTCCTCTTGAGGCCTCCAGGTTTACGTTCATTATACCTGCAAATTGCGGACCCTTAATGCCACCGAGATTGGCATTCAATGTACCAGCGAATTGAACGCCATCAACGCGACCACGCACAAGATTCACATTACCTGCACCTTGAAATCCTTTCACGTTTCCACCCACTGCATTAAACACTCCCGCCAGTTGTGTATGCTGAACATCGCCCCTGTTAATATTGAAAATTCCTCCGGCCTCAAATCTTCTCACACCGAAGGAGTAGCCACCTAAAATATTAAATGAGTAATCACTGATAACATTTCCACTTAACATGTGATGGGTACCCACAAAAGGAATTAAGGAAACCTGAAAGTCACTATACAAGGTATCCTTGATGTTCATCATGTTCACCTGGCTTTCCTTGGTGGGCTCACTCTCGGGAATTCTGGTTTCTTCTTTTTTTATTGAATCTTGAGCAGTTGAGTCGCCTGGTGGATTTAAGGTTACAATTACTTCTGGTCTCATGACCACGGTGATGAATTGATCATCTTTTTTTGAAACCGAAATCAACGTGTCTTTGAATGTGCGCCTGTTGAAAGAAATGTGATTTATCTCGGATGGCTTGTCGATTTTTAATTTGAAGTAACCGAATTCATTACTGACTACTGCCGATAAAGTTTTCTTATCGTAAATACTTACTTCGGGTATTTTTTCTCCGGTCTCATCATTAATAACATACCCGCTTATTAACAGGGCTTTTTCAACAGAGGCTTTCTGTGTTGGCGTTGGTGCACGTGTCAGAATGATATAGTTTCCTTTTTCCTTGTACTGTATTGTTCCGCCAAAGAGTTGATTGAGAACTTCACGAACTGACTTATTATTAAACGAACCATCGTAAGAACGGGTCATGTCGAGTATAGCAGGGTTATAGGAAAATGTAAATTTTCCCTGCTGAGACAGGCGTGATAGAATTACGTCTATCTTTTCATTTGTGAGTGAAATTGACACGTTGCGTTCAAGGGGAGGAACGTTTTGTGCAAAACCAGAATGCGCTAGTAACAGACCAATGAAGATGTAAAGAACCCGCATAACTTTACTCTTCACAACCTGATCCTTCAAGCAAAATTTCTTTCCCTGACAAAGTCATTTTCAGGTTTAACGTCTCAGCAATTATTTCAGCAATAGATTCAATTGGCTCACCTTTGAAAGTAACATTCAAACGGCATGATCTCAGTTTACCTCTCAATTGAATCTTTGTTTCATAAACCTCATTCAGACTTTCCACTACAGTTCCCAGGTCAGTGTTATAGAAATTAAATACCCTTGTTTTATAAGCAAGTACATTGGTATCAACTTGTGTTATCCTTGCAAATGATTTTGAGCGCTTGTCATAAATGCCCGTCTCACCGGCATTTAGTTGAAGCCCCGGATTTGATTTGGTGTAAAAAGCAACTTCACCACTTTCAACATATACCTCGACAGTTTTGCTTTGCGGGTAGGCCTTAACATTAAAGGTGGTACCGATGTCTTCAATAATTACTTCATCACTTTCTATAATGAACGGTTTATCTTCTTCGTGTTTTACTTCGAAGAATGCTTCACCTTCAAGTTTTACTGTTCTGATTTTTTTCTTTGGATTGTATTCAAAAGCAATTGCACTGCCTTTGTTTAGAAAAGCCGTACTTCCATCGGGCAAAGTATCCTGTACAGATGACTCCTCAGTTTTGATGGCTAAAGTTTGTACCGGCTGTTCTGAAGCTTTATAAACCAAATAGCCAACCGTTAAGATTAAGGTAACTGCAGCAGCTACACGCCAGTAAAATGATAAACCCGGTGTTCGGTTTATCGGAATGGTCCTTGCACCCGGTTCCTTCAATTTTGATTTTAATTTATTCCAGGCAGCATCGGTATCGAAGGGTTGCCACTCTTTAATAGCCGCAGCGCTATCGAAAATAACTTTGAGGTGATCAAAATACTTTTGATTTTCTTCATGCCGCTCTAACCATGAATGCACTTCGGCTTGTTCAGCAGATGAAGCCTCTCCGGCAAGGTACTTGCCGATCAACTCGTCCATATGGTTAAATGTGCGTTCCAAAATTCTTTCAACTTAAGAAACCATTCATTAATACAAGGATCAAAGGCAAATAATCCTTTAGCTCTTCCCGCATGATTTTAAGCGCCTTTCCAATTTGATTCTCTACCGTTTTCACGGAAATGTTTAGTTGATCTGCGATCTCAGCATATTTCAATTCTTCAAACCGGCTTAATTTGAAAATCAGCCGGCACTGCTCCGGCAGCTTCTCCATAGAGACTTGAATGCGGGTTTCCAGTTCGGAAGAATTTACCCGTTGGGATACAGAGTCGTAAGATCTTTCAGCTGTTGCCAGCTCTTCTCCGATATGTTTTTGCTTAATTTTCTCATGCTTGATCACGTTGAGGCAAGCATTACGCACCATTGTATAGAGGTAAGATTTAAGCGATGTTCTTATTTCAATGGATTCGCGCTTCTCCCAAACAGACAAAAAGGCGGACTGAACAATTTCTTCAGCTTCATCCCGATCCTGAACAAATGTGTAGGCATAGTTACATAACGGTTGGTAATAGGCTCTAAAAAACATTTCAAAAACAGTTATATCGCCATTTTTCAGCTTTTGCAAATGCTGTTGTTCCGTCAATTCCACCGTTTTTGAAAAAATTACGTGCGAAATTAACGGTTTTTATGGCTTCAGAGTTATGACAACTGAAGGGAGTTTTTCCCCTATGTTAAGAATTGTTTTGTTGCACTGGCTCAGTTTTAAAAAAGGACTATCAAAAACACTTAGCGGTTAATCAATGTTTCTTCTGGAAAGAAATGAAATAATCTCCGTTCAAAGAGACTGAATTGATCATTTATGAAGGTCAGTTTATTTGAATTAAATTGCACACCGCTATGCTGACAGCCGAATCCTGTTATACAATTTTTAATCAAAGTATTGACGACTATCATGTACATGATAATGTTGATGCGGTTTTGAAAAATCCATACAAAGCGGGGACGTTTGAAAATTTACTCTATCATAAAAACTGGATAGATACAGTGCAATGGCATTTGGAAGATATTATCCGACTTCCTGATATAAATCCGACAGAAGGAATTGCCATCAAAAGAAGAATCGACAAATCCAACCAGGATCGTACGGATATTGTAGAGAAGATTGATGACTACTTTCTTGATTATTTTAAGAATATAATCCCTAAACCAGGAACCCGCATCAATTCAGAAACACCTGCATGGCTGGTTGATCGTATGAGCATTTTGACGTTGAAAATCTATCACATGAAAGAACAAACTGAACGCAAAGAGGCTACTCTTGAGCACATAGCAAGATGCGAAGTTAAACTCAATGTGCTGATGGAACAGAAAGCCGATATGAGGAACGCTTACGATGAACTCATTGAAGATATCGGAAAAGGTGAAAGAAGATTTAAGGTTTACCGGCAAATGAAAATGTATAACGACGCTTCTTTAAACCCAATGTTATATAGCCAGAAATCCCAATCCTGATGGTGCCGCAGAAAATATTGGTACTCCGTTTTTCTGCTATGGGTGATGTGATGTTGTTAGTTCCTGTTTTGCATTCACTTGTTGCTGCTTATCCTTCCGTAGAAATTACACTTGTTACCCGCCCTCGTTTTGTTTCCTTCTTCAAAGACATTGACAGGTTAAAGGTTTTCGAAGCTGATGTCGACCACACATATAATGGTATACTTGGTATGCGCGATCTCTTCAGATCGTTGATGAGAAAAACCAACTACGATTTAGTAATTGATTTACATGATCACCTGCGGACGATTATCCTCAGGAACTTCTTCATATTATTTGGAAAGAAAGTTATCGTCTTTGATAAAGGGCGTCCGGAAAAAAAAGCCTTTGTGCGAAAAGAAAATAAAATAACAAATCGATTACCGCACACGGTAGACCGCTATCATCAGGCTTTTCAAAAAGCCGGATTTGAATTCTCCATTCTCTCAAAACCTTTTTTGAAACCCGATGAAGAATCAATAGAAAAAGTAACGCAATGGCTGGCTTCTCAGGAAATTGTCAAGAAAGAGAAATGGATTGGTGTGGCTCCTTTCGCAATGCATGTTTCTAAGATATGGCCAAAAGAAAATTATGATTTATTAATTGCCAACCTTATTCAGCGAATGCCTTTGCGCATTTTCTTTTTTGGCGGAGGTGAGAAAGAGGTTCAGTTTTTCCAAGATCTTAAAGATAAGTATCCTGATCATTGTACTATCGTTGCCGGGCAATTGAAGATTCGTCATGAAATTGCTTTACTTCAGAATATTGATTTGATGTTGTGTGTAGATTCATCTAACATGCACCTCGCCGCATTGACAGACACACCGCTGCTCTCTATCTGGGGTGGCACAGATCCTGATGTGGGCTTTGGACCTTTTCAGTATGATGAAGAAAGCATCTTGCAAATTAGCCGGGAGGAACTTGTATGCCGTCCGTGCTCAGTGTACGGCAAAGAAACCTGTTACCGGGGTGATTTTGCCTGCCTGAATAGAATTACAGTTGACCAGGTGTCTTCAACTATTTTTAGAAAACTAAGCCCCCGATAAAATCTTCCTTCCTGTTTAATTTCTTTTTTATAGAACTTCTATTAATATTAAAGAATTGTTAAACCGAATGAGTTATAAACGAAGGAATATGGTAAAGAAAATTATTATCGCGATAATTGGAGTGCTTATCATTATTCAATTTTTACAGCCAGACAGAAATGTTGCTGAGGGGGTTAGTGAAAATGATATTACAAAGGTCTATCAAATACCAGAGAATGTCCACGAAACCCTGGTAAAAAAGTGTTACGATTGCCACAGTCACAATACCACATATCCCTGGTACTATAGCATACAACCCATTGGCTGGTGGATGGATTACCACGTTAGAGAAGCCAAGAGAGAATTGGATTTTTCTGACTTTAAAAATTATAATGCAAAGAGAGCAAACCACAAGCTTGAAGAAATAATGGAGGTGTTAGATGAAGGCACAATGCCTTTGAAATCCTACCTGTGGATGCACGGTGACGCTAAAGTTACTCCTGAAGAAAGTTCAGCCATTATCGCCTGGGTTAAATCATTAGGCATTGAAGAAGAGCACCATTAGATTAAATTCCTTGCACAGGACACGAAGAAGCTCAGCGTTACACAAAGATTTTACTTTGTGTAACGCTGAGCTTCTCTGGGTCCTTTGTGTAATATTAATCGTTTAGTGATTTAGTGCTACTTAGTTCATTCAAAAATCTATGATACAAACGAAAAAATGGCAGTAAGCAAATGGCAATAGGCAATTTTGCCTACTGCGATTGCCCTATTGCCTACTTTTCAACATTGGTTAATATCTGTTAATAGAATGTTTTATATTAGTAAATGATGCTCTCATTAATAACTCATGCATTAGTTTACCCTAAGAAACGAAGGCGCTCGAACAAATGAGTCAGAATATTTTATCCGCAAATTTGTGGATATGTTGAAGTTAAAATGAGAGATATCCTCAGCGACCATTGGATAATAAGTAATCCTCGCTTCAATCGTTCCGAAAATCAGGTTTTCGTTTCGCGTCCGTATTCCCGTACCCAGTCCGATATATAGTTTGTTATAAGAAAGATTGGTATCAACAGGCGGAAGAAAGGTAACATCAGCAAAAGTAAGTGGTGCGAATCGAAAACCAAGTAAGTTCCAGCGGGTGAAGAACACGGTTTCGGAAGATATCCCAATACGTGATTTTCCCTGCAAACTATCGGCACGAAATCCTTGTACGCCAAATTCATTTCCAATTTTCAACAGGGGGTTAGTGTTGTGATTTACTATGGTAGTGAAACTAGCCTTTAAGTATTGTCGTACCATCGCCTTTCGTTGATACCTTATTCGGCTAAACCAGGAAAAAGAAAAAAGTAAAGTAACATCTTCGGGGCCATCATGATAAAAGCTGGCGACTTGCGCATTTGCTTCCAGAAAATCGCCACGGTTTGTGACAATCTTTTTTGTTATACCTCCGCCAACATAGGCGCGGCTTCTATCCAGTACACTTGTCCATCCGGCAGTTACATGAGCATTATATCCGTAAGGAACATCTTCTGTTCGCCCAAACCCATAGATATATCGCGTTTTATAAAAGTTTTGTTGGAAGAAAGTAAATTCAGACAAGACAAAAGAATTGTCATTATAACGCGGATCATTGCGTATTACTTCTTGAAGAGACTGTTCCATAAAATTTTGTCGCAGCCATCGAAGAGCAACAAAGTAACGGTTTCTATTTCTGGCAATATTATTAATACCAATGTTGTAGCCCGTCCATACATCATATATGTCGTATGAATACTTTAGAAAAATCGAATCTGGTTTAGCATCAACGTTGGTTGACCAGTTATTACTCAACTCAAATCCTCCGGCCATGCGGGTGTAAGGAGAAACCAAAGGACGATTTAATTTCAGGTATGTCGCGCTTTCATATTCATCGCCATAACGCGTGCCGGTGTTGATTGACGAATAGCCCATTGATAAATTGATAAGGCTTCCTCCCAGGCTTACTTTTTCGTATATAATTTCCTGGCCGTAAGTTGGCGTTCGATCACCATCAACTATACCATTGTATTCCAGCCGCTGCCCAAGCCCCAGGAAGTTAGCATCATAAATGCCGAACCGAAGTTCATTCGTACTTCGAGGTGAGAACCTTACACCCAGGCTAAATACATCGCGTGTCGTGACTACAAGATCAACTGAATCCTTTCCAACCGGCTTCGCTTGAATCCGTGCATCAAGTATAAATTGCAAATCACGCAGGTAGCGTTCGTTGTCCGCGACTTTATAAGCATTGAGTGGTTTATTTTCCTGGATGAAAAGGTTCTGACGTATTATTTCTTCTTTTGTATCCGTGTGGAGGGCATTTCCAATATTTACAGCGGTCTTCACTGCTTTCTTTGATCCCTCATAAAAATTCCGTTCAAAGCCCAGGTGGTCAATTTTAATATTCCGTATAATCTTTCCCTGGTAAGGGAGAAAGGCATCCTCAGCTTTCTGATTAAAAACCGTGTCTTTTTCAGGATCTTTTGATATTGCATCGACCAGATCCCTGGTGATTTGACTGTCTTTAATTGAATTTATCAATGAATCCGTTTTTCCCTGTGCGTGCAAAGGTTGAGAACTCAATATGGTCAGCAAGCCAAAGAAAAACAGGCCAGCACATTTCATGAACTGATGAATATTAACTAACCCGAATAAGTAGGTGGCCTCCATAAATGTAATCTATAATTCAAAGAGCAAACGATTTCCTGACAGCAATTCAAGTAATCGGTACAGAACAGGGTTTTAAAAAATGTTTTTTGCTTAAGAAGTTGTTAACTTATTGTAAACAAATAAGCTAAGAATTAAAGTTTAAGTAAATGCTTATTGCGTTAGAAAGAATATTTTTGGGGAGCGCAAATTCAATTAACCTAAACAAACCCTTATGATAAAAACTCTACCTCTTTACAGTAAGCTGGTGGTACTGGCAATAATGCTATGCTCAACAGCCTTTGCTCAAACCGGTTCCGTGAAAGGAATTGTTTGGGAAGATGGAACGAATGATATTGTTGTTGGTGCTAATGTTATTCTGAGAGGCACTACAACAGGAACTATCTCCAATGCAGACGGCTCATTCCAGTTAGATAATGTTCCTACCGGGAGCCAAATCATTGTGATTTCTTTTATTGGATATGGTTCTAAAGAAATTCCTGTAAAGGTTCCCAATGGATCTGCGGTAGACATTGGCAGAATCAAATTAGAAAGTCAGTCAATTGGACTTGAGGAAATCAGTGTAATCGCTTCCGTCGCCATTGACAGAAAAACTCCTGTAGCAGTTTCTACAATAAAAGGTCCGGCCATCGAGGCAAAAGTTGGGAATCAGGAATTCCCTGAAATGCTGCGTGCAACGCCCTCTGTGTATGTGACTAAACAAGGTGGAGGCTTCGGCGATTCTCGTATTAATGTACGAGGCTTTGATCAGCGTAATACTGCGGTTATGATCAACGGGATACCCGTTAACGATATGGAAAATGGTTGGGTATACTGGTCGAACTGGGCAGGCTTAAGTGATGTAACAAGCTCTATGCAGGTACAGCGTGGATTGGGTGCTTCGAAGTTGGCCGTTTCGTCAGTAGGTGGTTCAATCAACATTGTAACAAATGCTGCGCAGATGGAGAAGGGAGGGAATGTAACAATTGGATTTGGCAATGATGGATACATGAAGTATGGCCTTATGTATTCAACCGGCTTGTCTGAAAAAGGCTGGGCATTTACTGTACAAGGTACACGTACTTCAGGAAGCATGTATTCAGATGGAACTGAGTTTAGTGCATGGTCTTATTTCGCATCTATTGCTAAGGAATTTAACAATAAACATTCATTGCATCTTACTGCAGTTGGCGCTCCGCAATGGCACAATCAAAGAGAGTACACAACGAATGATGGAGTAACATACGACACAATCCAAAAGTATGGCATCAGGTACAATCCGCAATGGGGCGATAAAAATGGTGATGAGTTTTCCTGGCGCAAGAACTTTTATCACAAACCAAAAATTTTCCTGAACCACTATTGGACAATTTCTGACAGAACCGAATTGGCGACATCCGTTTATGCTTCCATAGGAAGAGGTGGGGGAACAGGTGACATGGGTAGAATAAATGGAAGTTTTAGAACGAGCAGAAAATTTAAAGACGCTGCTGGTGTTGTGCGATGGGATGAAATAGTGAGTTGGAATGGAGGTGGTTCTGTTCCTGCTTTTGGAAATGACAATGTGCCGTGGTCACAAGGCGGTGGCTTCGATGGACAATATGTAGGTGTTAATGCAAGTCCGGGAAGCGGATTTATAAGAAGATCTTCCATGAACTCACATGATTGGTATGGATTACTCTCCACACTAACCCATCATTTGAACGACAACTTCACGCTTACCGGGGGATTGGACGCACGTTATTACAAGGGGATTCACTACAGAAGATTGGAAGACCTGTTGGGATTGAATGCATTTTACGATGATGATGACATTAATAATCCTGTGAAGTATGTGACAGACGAAGGAAGCGATGAGAATAAAGACAAGATCGATTACTATAACGATGGATTAGTAAAGTGGATTGGTGTATTTGCTCAACTTGAATATAGCACTGGACCGTTGTCTGCTTTTGTTTCGGGATCCTACTCAAATCAGTCATTTAAACGAATAGATTATTTCTTTGACAAAGAAAATCCGGAGAATAATCCGGATGATCAAGGATATGAAACGGATTGGGAAGCTTTTTCAGGAGGTACCCTTAAAGCCGGATTGAATTATAACATTAATTCAAATCACAATGTGTTTGCAAATGGAGGTGTTTTTTCGCAGCAACCCATATTCGATAACGTATTCCTAAACAATACTAACACCGTTAATTCGAACGCAGAAAATCAAAAAGTTTATTCATTCGAGTTAGGATACGGTTATAGAAGCACCTACGCATTTGTAAATATTAATCTGTATAGTACAACATGGACAGATCGCCAACTTTCAAGAACAGTTCAGATCGAAAATGAAGATGGTACGGCTAATTTCTTTGGCATTGAACAACAGCATCAAGGTGTAGAACTTGATGCAACTGTATCGCCTATTCCAAACCTGACCTTAACAGGTATGGCTTCCTTTGGAAATTGGTCATACACTAATGATTTCGTTGCAAATGTTGTAGACGGCAATCAACAGTTGATTGGACAAACCACACTCTATATGGATGGTGTTAAAGTTCCGGATGCAGCACAACTTACATTTAATCTTGGGGCCGAATATGAAATTATCAGAGGATTGAAAGTATATGGCAGCTATTATTATGCTGATAATATATATGCTGATTTTAATGTGGCTACAGATAGATCATTTGACAATCCAACACAACCCGATGGATCTGAAAATCAGGCATGGAAATTACCTTCCTATTCACTGGTTGATGGTGGTGTATCGTATGGATTTAAACTCGGCAAACTTTTCATGACAGCGCGATTGAATGTAAATAACATTGCGGACGAAAAATATATTTCCGAATCAGAAACAAACATCTTGTTTAATCCAGGTACAGAAACAAGAAAAATTGGTGATAACGGAAGTACCCAAAATGTGGTGTATTATGGATTTGGCCGTACCTGGAATGCCGCTATAAAAGTGAAATTCTAAGCATTTAATTATTGACTGGACTTACGCACCTTTGTGAATTTTTGTGTTTTTGAGATTTCGTGGCATACGGAAGTATCGAAAATTCAGCCACAAAACCTCAAAAGCACAAAATTGTCACGAAAGAAATTCAAATGATTCGTTAGGGTGCGTAAGTCCACTTATTGAAACACATCACAAAGAGGTCCTCAATCAAGGGCCTCTTTTTATTTATATTCGGAATGTGTATTTTCAACGATTATGCACGTTCGGCAGCGGTATATTTTTGCGTGTTGGTTTACGTTTTTCTTCATTTTCTCCTGTAATAAACGCCCTGATTTTAATGAAGAATTCTTCTTTCCACCACTTGTAAAATTTGACCTTGATATCATTAAGCAGCGCGGTTATATCAACGTAATTGTTGACAATAATTCGGTAAGCTATTTTATTTACAAAGGTCAACCTATGGGATATGATTATGAGCTGTTAAAACTTTTTGCAAAACATATCAATGTCAGCCTTAAAATTCATGTCACCAGCGGGATTGGAAAAGCTATTAATAAATTAAACAGGGGCGAAGGCGATATTCTTGCCTTTCCTATGGCAGTGACTAAAAAGCGTACAAAGCACGTTGCCTTTACCCGCCCGCATTTCCAATCGTATCAGGTGCTTGTTCAACGCAAACCGGAGAACTGGCAATATCTCACCGCAGACCAAATCAATGACGCTCTGATTCGCGACCCTTCAGTTTTAATTGGTAAAGAGATTCATGTACTTCGTCAATCTGCATTTGTAGACCGGCTGGAAAATCTTTCGGAAGAAATCGGAGGAGACATCATTATTAAACAAGACAGCACGGATGTTGAAACTGAATCATTAATTCAACGCGTAGCAGCAGGAGAGATTAACCTCACCGTTGCCGACCATGCTATGGCCGCAGTAAATGCAGCGTATTATCCAAACCTTGATATCAATACAGTCCTGAGCCTGTCGCAACAAATTTCCTGGGCAGTGCGCAAAAATTCTCCCGAACTTCTGAACGCACTAAATGAATGGCTCACAGCAATTAAAAAAGAACCAACATTTATGGTCATTTATAATCGCTACTACAAAAGCCCGCGCACATCGCGTCTTCGCATGCAAAGTGATTATTCATCTATTGGAGGAAATAAATTATCTCCCTATGATAATCTTATCAAAGAAGGGGCGGAAGAGCTTGGCTGGGACTGGCGATTGCTTGCTGCGGTTGTATACCAGGAATCTCGCTTCCGGCCAGAGGATGAATCATGGGCAGGTGCCAAAGGACTGATGCAACTTATGCCAGAGACAGCAAAACGTTTTGGAGCCACTAACTTAAATGACCCACAGCAAAGTGTTCGTGCGGGCGTAAAGTATTTAAAATATCTTGATCGCTATTGGGCAAAAACAATTAAGGATAAAGATGAACGAACAAAATTTATGCTGGCTTCTTATAACTCTGGGTTGGGCCACATTATTGATGCGCAAAAGCTTACTATGAAATACAATAAAGATCCGGCGATATGGAAAGATAATGTTGAATCATTCCTGCTAAAAAAATCTGAATCAGAATACTTTCACGATCCAGTGGTTAAGTCGGGTTATTGTAAATGTGAGGAGCCGGTGAATTATGTTATGAATGTTTTGGATCGATACGAAGAGTACAAAATTCACATTGCTGAAATTACGGTAAAAGATCCACTGCGCAGGCTTGGACAAAATTGAACAGAGTTATCAGTTATTAATAGTTAGCCTTTACACGAAGTGCGGTGGATTGTTTTTCTATTTTGATTAGGCCTCACCCCTGCCTTCGCCGGCAGGCTAAATCCTCTCCAAAGGAAAGGACTTTAAAGATTTTTTTTAAAGAGTACCAACTAAAATGTTCAAGATTTTTTGCCAAACTGAAAACTTACCCCGTAGGGGTAACCTGTCTGTAGCCCGGAGCTTAGCTCCGGGTTATAATAAAATCCAGCGAGAGCGTGTCAACTGCGCAATATCTATGAAAAAGCAAATTATAACTGACACGCAAAGCAGTCGTTTAATCAAAGTAAGGAACTTACAAACCAATTTGATAAACTTGACAAATAAGATTCATAGGGAAAATAATTTAACTTTAAAACTGATAACCAACTTTACCCGAAATCAAAAATGGATATCAATCTCAACGGAAAGAGGGCAATAGTATGCGGAAGCACCCAGGGAATTGGTAAAGCTGCCGCTATTGAATTAGCCTTACTTGGAGCAAGTGTTACACTGATAGCGCGCAATGAAGAGAAATTAATATCGGTTGTGAAGGAACTGCAAGTCTATTCAAATCAAAACCATGCATACATCGTAGCAGATTTTAATTTTCCGGAGATACTCAAATCAAAAATTGAAGCATACACCAAACAGAACACGGTACATATATTGGTTAATAATACAGGAGGTCCATCAGCGGGTTCTGCAATTGATGCAAAGCCTGAAGAATTTGTGCAGGCATTTTCAAATCATCTCGTTTGTAATCAAATACTGGTGCAGGCATGTGTTGAAGGGATGAAGAAAGAAAAGTATGGAAGAATTATTAATGTGATTTCCACCTCTGTAAAAATACCCATCCGTGGATTAGGTGTTTCCAATACAATACGGGGTGCGGTTGCTAATTGGTCAAAGACATTGTCGTTCGAACTTGCATCATTTGGAATAACAGTGAATAATGTACTGCCGGGTAATATTAATACCGCCAGGCTTGATGCAATGGTGAAGCTACGCGCAGAAAATTTAAATACCAGTGAAGCGGAAATAAAAAAGAGAATGGAAGATGAAGTACCTGCCGGCAGGATTGGAGAACCACATGAAATTGCAACGGCTATTGCTTTTCTTGCTTCACCTGCCGCGAGCTATATTAACGGAATCAATGTTCCTGTTGATGGCGGGAGGACGGGGAGTTTGTGATAAGCTTTATTTTTCTAAACTTAGATAGTTGAGATAAATAGAGTACTATGGAAGATGGTCGAGAAAAAAAAGAAAGAATTAATCAGATTATTAAATACGTAAAAAGTTTGACTTCAAAGGAACAGGATGTCTTGCTTTCTGCACTAAGAAAAAATGCGTTACTGGATCAGGCGAGGAAACTCGGTAAGTCCGTTAAGAAGAATAATTTAACGATGCAAGAAATTGTCGAAGAAGTACGAAAAGTCAGGTCCGCCAGGAGTTAAAATAATTATTGATACCAATCTTTGGATTAGCTTCATCATTTCATCCAGGCAGCAAGAGCTTGTTTTAAATCTCTTCAAGTATAATATCGTTGTTTATACATGCACAGAACTGATCGAAAGATGACCTTTCAATGAAGCCAGAAGGCGGGAGTAACACGAATCATCTCTTATTCAGAATTTAAAAAATCAATGAGTTTCTATAACCCTTAGTATATTTTAAAGTGCCATGACTTTCTTCGACATCAATAACATTTTCTTCGAAATCTGGGAGTACCCGATGAGTTACCTTGAGTTCTTTGGAGTAATCGCGGGTTTTGTCTTCGTTGTCTTGGAGGCGAAAGCGAATATATGGAGCTGGCCCGTTGCTATTGTTACGGCTGTTCTTTCATTTTCTCTTTTCTACCAGGTGCAACTATATCCTGATATGTTTTTACAGATATTCTTTATTGTCACAAGTATTATTGGCTGGTGGCGATGGGCAAATCCTAAACCGGGAGAAGAAGATCGTAAGAATGAATTGAAGGTTAGTTATATGTCGGCCCGGCAACTGATTTTTATTTCGGTTATTGGACTTGCCGGAACATTTCTTATGGGGAATTTTGCTGAAAACCTTCATAAACTTTTTCCAGTTGTTTTCAGTAAGCCAAGCGCATTCCCTTACCTTGATTCATTTGTTACGGTCATGAGCATTATCACGACATTTTTCCTGATTCAGAAAAAAATTGAAAGCTGGATCATCCTGATTATCGTTGATGCTATCGCGACCTACCTGTACTTTGCAAAAGGGATAAAATTTTTTAGTCTTCAGTACCTCATCTTTTGTTTTGTCTCTGCTTATGGATTGTGGAACTGGATGCGAGAGTACAGAAGCTATGCAGAAGAAAGTACGAGGGCAGAGATCCGAGGTAAGAAGGTATAGATACGGCGCATTTGAAATCTACCCATCAAAGTTTACATAGGTCTGCTGAAAAAATCAACCCCACTTTTTCCCGCAGAATTCGATGATCGAATGCACGCAGATTTGCGCTGAAGATTTATCCGCGACTTTTCAGCGGTATTTCAGCGCAATAATCTGCATTCCGATCATTCAAGCAACACCGTTGCATTTATCTTAATTGTGCTAACTTGCGCCTCATTCTGTCTTAGCATTATGAGCGTTCAACTCAAGAACATTGTCTACTCAGTTATTCTGTTCATCTCTGTTGCCGTAGTTTATTTCTATAGGAAAGGGAAAGAGGTTCAGGAACCTGTCAGGATTGAAGGTGCCACAATGGGAACCACTTATCATATCACTTACTTTGATAAGAAGAACAGGAATTTCAAATCTTCCGTTGATTCTTTATTGCTGGTGGTTAACAAGTCGATCAATACGTATGATCCGGAATCAGAAGTATCGCGCTTCAACAAAGATTCCAATGGAATAAAATTCCAGCTTCCCTATTTATTACCTTCTATTAAAGTAGCAAGCGAAGTATATGAATCTTCGCATCATTCTTTTGATCTCACGGTAATGCCATTGGTAAATGCCTGGGGCTTTGGGCCGGGTAAAATAATGACAATGGATAGTTCAAAAGTTGATTCCATAAAGATGTTTGTGGGATTCAACAAAATCCGGTTTGACGAAGAGGGCATTTGGAAAACTGATCCGCGTGTTCAACTTGACTTTGGTGGGATTGGCCAGGGATACGGAGCGGATGTGGTCACTGAATTTTTAAAATCACAGGGAATAAAGAATATGATGGTTGAATTAGGTGGCGAGGGAATGGTTTGCGGAATCAACTTACAATCGGGTGAGCCCTGGAGAATCGGAATTTTAGATCCTCAATCAACTCCTGAGAATCAATTTTTTAAGGCGACTGTATCATTAACGGATCGTTCGTTCACTACTTCTGGCAGTTACTTTAATTATCGTGAAATTGACGGAAAGAAATTCTCCCATACAATTGATCCGGCTACAGGCTTTCCGGCGCAGCGTGCTCTTCTTAGCGCTTCAATTTTCTCCAATGATTGTACTACGGCTGATGCATGGGGAACGGCATTTATGGTAATGGGACATGAGCGCGCAATAGAATTACTAAAATCAAGGAAAGATATTGATGCACTTCTCATGTATACCGATGACGATGGATCAATAAAGACATTTGCAACACCTGGAATAGAAAAGCTTCTGAATTTTAATCTGTAACATTCACATGACATTAAAATTTCTGGTTCTTTTTTTTACACCTCTTCTTTCGGGTTTGTTGATTTATCTCTTGCCAAAGGGACGAAACAAAAATTACAGGTTGTTACTGGTCTTTGCGGGATCTTATCTTTTTGCAATTACAGTTAGTCACATTCTTCCGGAATTATATCAACAATATGAAGATGTGAAATGGATTGGCATTTTCGTTTTGGCAGGCTTCTTCCTGCAACAGGTATTGGAGTATTTTACATCAGGTGTTGAGCATGGTCACATTCATGACCATGAGCATCATCATAGTCACGATCACAATCATCATCATGATGATGTTCACCATCACCATGGTCACAAAATATCAGCCTTTGTTTTATTGTTGGCCCTGTGCACGCATGCCTTTTTAGAAGGAGCCATGTTAGTTCAACCTTCCCATGGCAATCATGTATATAATGTTAATGCTGTTCTTTTAGGAATTGTGTTGCATCGCATTCCGGCCGCGTTTGCTTTGATGACGGTGTTGACATTTCAACTGGGCTCAATAAAAAAGGCGTTACCTTATCTTTTTGCATTTTCACTGGCCGCACCTTTTGGGTTATTACTAAGTAATTACCTGTCATCAAATGATCTTATAACGAACACCGGGCTCATCTACTTGTATGCGTTGGTGAGTGGTAATTTCTTACACATTTCAACAACAATAGTTTTTGAAAGCAGTCCTGAACATAGGTTTAATGCAGTGAAGTTGGTGGTGGCTTTATTGGGAGCGTTTGTTGCTGTTGGATTAGAATTTCTAATGTAGACGAATTGTCCTGGTTAATTTTCTTACTTTAAAGATTAGTAAGTGTTTGTTAATAAGACATGCAAACCTCTTTTATTCGATTTAAACCATGGAAGCAAAAATACTTTCCTAAAAAAGTTTTAGCTATTCGTTTACAAGCCCTGGGCGATACTGTTATAACCTTGCCTTACCTGCAAAGCCTGAAGCGTCAGTATCCTGAATTGCAGATCCACTTTCTTACGCGCAAAGAGGTTTGTTCAATACCAAAAAGCATAACCCTGTTTGATGATATTATCACTATTGGCGGACGGCGTAATGTAAAGCTTCAATTGCTTTCGTTGTGCCTCAGGATTCCCTATTTATGGTGGCAGGGTTATGATGTTATTCTTGATCTGCAAAATAATAAGGTGAGCAACCTCCTCAGGAGATTGCTCATGGTAAGAACCTGGACTGAATTTGATAAGTATTCAGAACGTTCCGCCGGGGAACGAACAAAAAATACCATTGAAGCTTTGGGATTATGGAAGGTCACGTTAAACACACATTTCCAGCTTACTATAGATGTAGAATCATTTTTATCAGGTAACAACTGGAAAAAGGATCATCAGTTAGTAGCGCTAAATCCCGCGGGAGCTTTTCCTTCCAGGAACTGGCCGTTGAATCATTATATTGATTTTGCAAAACTCTGGCTCGAACAAATAAATCCTGACACACAATTTGTTTTGCTTCTTCTTCCATCTTTACAGGAAAAAGGTGAATACATCAGTAAGACGCTCAACGATAAATGTATCAATCTTACCGGAAAGGCCAGCCAGGTTGAGGCATTTGCCATACTTCAAAAATGTGCATTCGTTTTGTCAGAAGACTCAGGACTGATGCACATGGCCTGGGTTCAGGGTGTTCCAACGCTGGCGCTATTCAGTTCAAGTAAAAAAGTATGGGCTGCACCGCAGGGGGAATGGTCTGACTGCCTCGATTCGTCAGATATGGAATGCGGCCCTTGTGGTTTGGTAATATGTCAGTACGGAGATAACCGTTGCCTTACCAGGTACTCACCCCGGTTTGTTTTGGATAAGGCCAGGCAACTGTTAAGCGTAAAGGCTGGTAACATTTAAGTAGATTCAATTTTGTTTTTTTTCTGTTTACAGCATTTTCAGATATGGTAAGGAGACTCCTGACATTAGCAACACATAGGATATATGACTTGCCCATTCTGGTGCTGATGCCACACAGCCGGTGTAATTGCCGCTGTGTTATGTGTGATATATGGAAAGCCAATCATGATAAAAGAGAACTCACAACGGAAGACCTGGAAAAGCACATTGATCAATTTGTAAAACTTAATGTAAGGGAAATTCTTTTTTCGGGCGGTGAAGCGCTAATGCACTCTAACCTGTGGAAGCTATGTTCCCTTTTGAGAGCAAATCGCATGAAAATTTCTCTTCTTTCTACGGGCTTATTGTTAGCGAAGAACGTAAAAGAAGTCGTTGACAATATTGATGAAGTGATTGTTTCCCTTGATGGTGGTGAAGAGGTTCACGATAAAATAAGAAATGTACCGAAAGCATTTTTGAAGTTGTCGGAAGGAGTGCGGGCTTTGAAAAAGTTAAAGCCAGATTATCGTGTTACGGCGAGGTGTGTTTTGCAGCGATATAATTTTGCTGACTTCAATAGTATCGTTAAAGCCGCTCAGGATATTGGACTGGCGCAAATCTCGTTTCTCGGAGCCGATATTTCAACAACAGCATTCAATCGTGATGGCGGTTGGGGAATCGAACGCGTGAGCGAAGTGGCTTTAACGCTTGAGGAGACGTTGCAATTAGAGCAAATACTTGAAAAGTCTTTTATTGACCTGAAGCGTCAATATGAAACAAAGTTTATTGCTGAATCCCCGAAAAAAATGCGAAGGATAGTACAGTATTATAAGGCTATAAATAAAGCTGGAGAATTTCCTGAACCCATTTGTAATGCACCCTGGGTTTCATCGGTTATTGAATCTGACGGAAGTGTTTTGCCATGCTTTTTTCATAAGTCATATGGCAATATCTACGAAGAGAAGTTTGCCGATATAATCAATTCGCCGGCCGCTATTCAATTCAGGAAAAATTTATCTATTAAGAATGATCCGGTTTGTGAAAAATGTGTTTGCTCGCTCAGGATCGGAATATTCAATTGAAGTGACTGGTGTGTTTTTAATTTAAACGGCAGTTGTAAAATTCTTTCAATGACTTTCAAAAGTAGATATTCTATATGAAGGTTGGTTACGATTTATCGGCTCTTGTTGAATGTTACCCGGGATTGTATATGTCTAAAGGGCAAGCGCAAATGACTTTACTGCTTGAGGATACAAATGGGTTAGAAGAACAGGTAACACTTAAAGACGTTATCACGTTTCCCGGCCTGTTTAACTCGCATGATCATCTTGAATTCAATTTATTCCCTCTCACAAAAAATGGAATTTATCCGGGCTATAAGGAATGGGGCGCTGATATACATAAACGGATTGATGAAAAATTTAAGGCGATATTAAAAGTACCCATTGAACTGAGAATTAAATGGGGCATTCTTAAGAACTTGATTAATGGTATAACGTTTATCGCACATCATGGTGAACATCACAATTACATTCGCAGCTTAAAGTATCCTGTATTTTTGGATTATCAGTTTTTGCACTCATTAGAGACTGAACCATTCTGGAAATTAAAGTTGAATAATTTTTCAACGAGGGATGTGATGGTTCATGTTGGTGAAGGTATCTCTGATGAGTACAGGATTGAAATTAATGACTTAGTTAAGTGGAATTTACTTAAACGAAATTTGATAGGTGTACATGGTGTAGCTATGGGGGATGATCAAAGTTCCCATTTTAAATCGTTGATCTGGTGCCCTGATTCAAATATGCGGCTTTATAATCAAACAGCCCATGTTGATCGATTAAAGTGGAATACAAAAATTTTATTTGGTACAGATTCATCTTTAACATCCTCATCAAATTTGTGGGAACAATTACGTTTGGCAAGAAGCTTACAACTTCTTACAGAGGAAGAGATTTTTGAGACCCTTACCCGGCAACCCTTCGATGTTTTCAAAGGTATTTCACAAAATGGATTTGTGATAGCAAAAAGGAAATCGAATACAATCTGGGATTCATTTTTTGGAATTGAACCCGAAGATATACTAATGGTGATGATTCACGGATCAGTTGTACTGATGGATCACTCAATAATAAATTCTCCTGCAGAAGGGTTCGCAACGATAAGAGTTGGTAGTTCAGTTAAGTTGATACAAGATAAATGGGCATCTGTTGTTAGTGAGTTGGAAAGCATGAAACTCCGGCTACCAATGAATGTAAGTCACCTTCGGTTGGGATAAATTCATGAAAAAACGGATAGCCATATTTACGCACGGGGGTATAGGAACAGGCGATCGGTCACAAGGTTTTCCAAGAATAACTCAATTGGTGAATAGCCTTGCTGAAACGTTCGATCTGACAATTTACTCTATAGCATCTTTTAATACTGATTTTAATCCCACGGGTTACCACATCTATTCCGTTCCGAAGTTTCTTAAACCTCTATTTATACGGTGGTTATATTTGACTGGCAGGGTTATAGCTCATTCTTTAAGAAAAAGATATAACGCTATTTATTCCTTTTGGGGATATCCCACAGGGTTTGTCGCAGTAGTGCTTGGAAAAATTTTCAGAATACCTTCCCTGGTAAATATTCTTGGGGCAGAATCTGCTAACATTCCGGAGATCAATTATGGTCACTTGCGAAATCCTGTTAGCAGAAAACTGGTTCTCTGGACCTGTCACCATGCTACTTACCTCATAGCTGTTTCCTCTTATCAGGTTGAGCAATTAAAGAAGTATGGACTTAAAAGAGAAGTGTATGTAATACCTTATGGAGTGGACAAAAAAGTGTTCTTTCCAATTTTTAAAACGCCGGGCCTTCCGCTAAAAATATTGCACGTTGCCAACCTGACAGAGGTGAAGGATCAGGAAACTTTGATCAAGACATTTCAGTCAATCAGACAACAACTACCGGCAACCCTTAGAATTGTAGGACCTGATTACCTGAATGGCAGAATTCAGCGAATGGTAAAGGATTTTCAACTGCAGAATGACGTAGAATTTATTGGCCCTGTTTTATATGAAAACATAGTTGCTCATTATCAGTGGGCTGATGTCATCATGCTTACTTCTTTATCGGAAGGTCAGAATAATGCAATGGCAGAAGGTATGATGTGCGGCCTTCTCCCAGTCAGTACAAATGTAGGTGCAATGTTCGGCTCATTTGGTGAGCAGGTCGGTGTAGTGGCACATTGTAAAGATTATAAAACGCTGGCAAGAAAAACGGTAGAACTTTTCCATCAGCCCGCCGCGTGGGAGCAAAAGCGGGGAGATGCTTATCAGTGGGCTGCTTCGCATGATCTGGATTGGACTATTGCACAATTAAAAAGTATTTTGAACGATGCCTGTTCGAATTAGTGTAGTCGTGCCAACGTATAACCGGAGGGAGAGCCTTTTAAGACTGTTGAAGAGCCTGGATCAATCGACATGTCCGTTGCATGAAGTAATTATTGTTGATTCAGGAGATGAAAGAATAAGTGACCAGGAATGCAGGTCGTTCAGCAATTTGAAGATATATCACATAGTGACAGAGAAATCGGTATGTATTCAGCGTAATGCCGGAATAAAAATGGCCACTGGTTCATGGATCTTTCTTTGCGATGATGACCTTGAGGTTCCGCAAGATTATTTAGAAAACCTGGTTGATCATATTGAAGCCTATCCCAACGCCGGAGCAGTTTCAGGCATTGTTCTTCAGAAGAAAGGAAATGATTGGGTGGGACAATACAAGATTATCTCTTTTTTTGATTTATGCGCGCGCTTTATTTTTCAATTAAGTATTTGGGGAACCATCGAAAATGTTTCCAATAATTTTTTAACCCGTTGTATTAAGAACTATTATGAAAGAAAGGGAAACCATCTTTCTAAAGCGGGTTGGCCTGTAATCACTGACTTTTCAGGTGAGTATTTTAAAACACCTGTGTATGGACTGGGGGCATCGCTGGTAAAAAAGGAATGGCTCATCAATTCACCTTATGATGAGGTGTTGGATGTGCATGGTATCGGAGACAATTATGGTGTTGCTGTCGGATTTCCAAAAGAGGGCATTCATGTTGTCAACAAATCTTTTGTTTATCATCACCAGGCGAGTGAAAATCGCTTGTCAACATCAGTGCAGTATTTCAGAAGAGTGTTGGCCCTCCATTATTTTATAAAGGCGAATTCATTGCGTATTTCGTTCATTTGGTTTCTGTGGTCTCTTCTCGGAAACATGCTGATGTTCATCTTTTCCAGTCAATATAAAATGAGTTGGGCTCCCCTGAAAGCCATGTGCATAATTGTGATGGGCAGAAATCCGTATTTGCAGGGTAAGCAATCAGGTAATAAAACAGTATCCCCTGAGTTATGAAGCAAGCTCTCATTAAAAAACGGATATCAGTCTGGGGTAACGGGCTTATCGGAACAGGGATGTTCGGACAGGGTGTTCCTTCGTTTATTCAATTGTTAAACAGGCTCGCTGAAAATTATGAAGTCACGTTTTATAATTTCAAAGCGATTTCCAGCTATGACCCGTCGTGGAAATTCAACATCGTGAGCACACCGCCGTGGAAATTCCGGATACGTTTTATCATCCTCGTCATACGATTCATATTGAATCATCTTGACAGGCGTCAGCATATACTGTACGTAATGGGCGCATTACCGTCAGGGCCTGCCGCTGTTTTGCTGGGAAGGATTTTCAGTATCCCTGTTGTGGTAAATTATTATTTCGCAGAGCTAGCCCGCTTGCCGGAAATTAAATTCGGCGACCTCCTCGATAAAAAGAAATTCAGGATTACCCGGCAAGTGACTAAAAAAGCGAATGCCGTTATAATACTTTCCAATTTTCAGAAGGAAAAGATCAGAAGCGAACTGGGCATTGACCGGTATGTGGATGTGATCTACCGGGGCCTTGACACAGGTAAAACAGTGCCCCCGGTTGACCGGCGTCTTAATATGCCAATTCAGTTTATTCATGTGGCCCATTTAATGCCTTTGAAAGACCAGGAAACGTTGCTGAAAGCGTTTCAAATCATTGCTTCACAGTTCAATTCCGTGTTAAAAATTTTTGGTATTGACGATATGCAAGGCTCCGTTCACAAGTTAGCAGGTGAGCTGGGGCTAAGCTCAAATGTGATTATTTCCAATCCCGTTCCGCATGAACAATTAATCAGGCATTACCAGGAGGCAGACATCATGTTGCATACATCCCGTTATGAAAACCAACCCCAGGCGGTCATGGAGGCCATGATGTACGGCGTAGCAGTGTGCGGAACGTCTGTCGGATTTCTGAAAGATCTTTCAGGTTCGTGTGTTCTGACCGTTGACCCGCGTGATTACAGGTCATTAGCATCGAATGCAATTCATTTAATTAATAACCCTCAACGGTTTAATGAGCTCCGGGCAAACAGCTACGATTGGGTATGTGCACATTCTTTAAGCTGGACAGTCGATAAATATGCTGACGTATTTGAACGTGTCAGCCGGCAATAGATGCAGGTCAGGTCACAGTTAACGTTCCATTTTCAAGTTTATATACACGGTCAAATTTTTTTATCAGATTAAGATGATGCGTGATCATAATGATTGTTTTCCCTTCCCGCGATAGCTTATCAAATGCTTCCATGATCAGGTTTTCCGTTTCCACGTCAAGGTGATTTGTAGGCTCATCGAGCAAAAGAACGTCCCGGTCAACATATAAAGCTCTTGCAATGGCGAGTCGTTGCCGTTGGCCGCCTGAAATTTTTATGCCATGTTCCCCGACTTTTGTTTGTAACCCTGTCGGCAGATCATTTAACAATGTTTTTAAATTGAGTGTTTGAAGAATTTCATCCAATCGCTTGTGATCGACGGAGCTTATCTGATCTAACACAATATTTTCCAGGAAGGAAGTATCCAGCAAGACAGGATTTTGCGGAACGTAGCTGATTAATTCCTGCCATCCTTTAACTGTTGGACTATCCAGTTGTATGCCATCTATTGTTATATCACCCTTTTTAGGTTTTAAAAAGCCAAGCAATAAGAGGAGCAGCGTTGTTTTACCTGAACCGGAAGGACCAACAATAGCGATCTTTTCTCCTCTGCCAATGGTCAGGCTGGCGTGTGTAAGGACCGGGCGTTGAGTGTATGAAAATGCTACTTCGTTTATTACAATCGCCTTCGCAAAAGTTACAGGATTTTCAGCATATGGATGACCTGGTTGTTGCAGTATATGTTTAATTTCTTCGATCGCATACTGATGGGTTTTGATTTGCACCATAGCAGAAAAAATAGTTGACAGGGAAGGCAATGCTTTGAATGCCACTATTCCAAAAAGACCTAAAAGGGTAACGATCTCATTCGGTTTAAAATCTGCCAGTGTTGTATAGATAAGAAGGGAGCACATCATGCCAATGGAGATAGATTCTGTAACTCTTGCGGATGCAAACTGGATCGTGCGCTGGGCAGTGTACTGGTTGCCCAATAGAACGTTCGTGGAAAGAATACCTTTAACAAAAAAATCTTCTTTCTTAAAGACGAGGATCTCGGGAAGTCCCTCCAAAAGCTGACCGATTTTTTTCAGATAGAGTGGATAAAGATCCCTGATCTCGGAGTTGATATTTTTAAATTCCCTTCTTTTATGCTGGTACCAGAAAAATGAAATGACAATAACCGGTATTAGCATGATGACAATATATACATTATACCACGTGATCAGCGAGACCAGTACCAGCAACAACAACGCTTCGGGAATGACATGAAGCGCCGGGATGAGTATGTCATTGGCCATGTGGAAGGGTATGTTGGCAAGACGATTAAGGCCTTTGGAGGAATCTGAATTGACGTATTCGTAGTAACTTTTGTTAACATAGTCTTTAAGGATAAAATGCGTAAGCTCGTACGTTACCTTCAGGGCAAATTTGCTTTTAAAGACGGCGATCTTTACGCTTACAATATTTTTGATCACCAACAGCAGGATGATCAGCAGAATGAATATCACAAGCGACGTTTTATGGTTACCGGGTAAAAAGCTGCTGATCCATGTATCCGGGGTTGGATGAAGGATGACCAGGATCAATGGATAGAGGCTCCCAAGCGTGAACAGATCCAGCAAGAGGTTAATAAATGACAGGGACAAAACAACGTTAAATTCTTTTTTAAGTGATCGAGATAAAACCTGGATGAATTCAATCATGGTTCTGTGTGTGCCGGGACTTATTTATGAATAAGTAAGATGAAATAATGATATCAGCCATTGTATTCAAATGTCACAATAATATGATCGGCCCAACGATTAAAAGGGAACGTATAGTGCAAAGATTCATCGCACTTCTTGAGAAATTTGTATAAACCAGGGTATTTGCCAGGAAAATCTCCGCGATGAGGCGGGGGGGTAAGTGCGCACAACCCCTGAACGGCCAGTAGCCTGAACGATGGCCCGAAAGCACGTTTGATGGCCGACAGGGAATGGTAGTAGGTTCTGAAATGCTCTCCTTCAAGATGGGCAACAATTCCCCCTTTATGGAACCGACGAAACGCATTTTTTAAATGTCCTTTGAACAGTCCGGCAACCTCCCACAAATAAACAGGCGGCATGATGACCCATGTGATTCGAGCCTTTGGTTTTAGAATAACGGGAAGGTCGCGTGTAACGTTAGTCAGGTCACTCAGACAATTGAGTCCTCCCATATTGGAAAAAACAAAATCAAACTTTTTTCCCGCCAGCTGATTAAGATTCTCATAAGAAAGTTGAATGCATTGAAGTTTGTTTTCCAGGCGAAACAATTCTTTTTTTTTCTTCAATTGTTCTACCATGCCATCAGAAAGATCGGTAGCCGTTATTCTATGGCCTTTCTGAATGAACCGAAGAGCATCAATTCCGGTGCCGGCATTCAGCTCAAGAATATTACTGTCAGGTGTTATGTATTTATCGACATGTTCATAGACCTGCTTTCGCATTTCCTGCAGGATAGGATTTTGAAAGTCCTCTTCATCAAACGAAAAAGATTGCTTACTGAACGCATTGTTAACTGCCTGGTATGAATCCCGGAGTGGATACGAATCGTTCAGCACGTTCATTTCACCTTAAGATCAATAACGAAATGATCGGCGAACCCCGCAAGGAGAGAGTAGTCACTAAATTTTTTCTCAATTGAATAATGCCAGAAGAGCCAGCGCTTTCTGCGGCTAAAGAATTTTTCTAAGTAACTGGGAGGAACTGAAATTCCAACGGGCATTTTTCTTACCAATGTAAATGAAGCTTTCGCCCATTTTTTTATCATTCGTGGTTGATAATACCAGGTTTTCAGCGTTGCGCCGTTTACGTCGGCGATTACCTCATCGTTTGTCCAACGGCGAAAGGCGTTCTTAAATTGAAATTTTAAGAGGAAATAAAACGTTTCCCACAAACAATATTTGGGCATGATCACTGCAACAAATCTTCCACCGGGCTCAAGAATGTGTGGAATCTTTTTCAAAAGTTTTTGCAACGCTTCAGGATTGATACAATTAATTCCACCGAAGTTGGAAAAAACCAAATCGAACTTCTTATTGAAAATGGTTTCATCAAAAGCATCCAGGTCAAGGTAGTGTGAACTTATCTTATTCTGTAATGAGTATTGCTGAACTTTCTGCTGCGTTACTTTTAGCATTTCCTCAGAAACATCCGTCGCAACGATATTAAACCCACGATCGCCAAATAAGATAGCATCTTCACCTGTTCCACAATTCAATTCAAGAATTTCAAGACCATTTAATTCCGGTGTAATTTCTTCAAGATATCGCCAAACACGTTTGCGCTGAAGCTGACCAATCACTGAGTTAGTGAATGCTATATCATAAGATGTTGCGATATGATCAAACGGAACTGCCATTAATGTGTTTACGTGTCAAGTCCCCTTTAGGGGATTTAGGGGTTAGGGGTTAGTTGCTTTAATTTACTAAGCTTTTTATTAAGAGTATAGGCTTGTACTACAAAATAAAATGAAGCCAGGGCAGATTTTACATCTTTAAATGTGAGCTGCCAGGGATGCTTCAGAAATTTTTCCATCACTTTTCTCCCTCTCTTAGAACGATAAAGGCTGTGGACATATTGGTGCAATTTCCGGTAAAATTCCCCTTGGAAGGTTCCCTGAAACATCATGGCCAAATCGTTCGAATCAGACCAGTTTTGCTTTTCCCGCAATTGATCTTTCACTTTCTCATAAAATTTAGTTCCTGGCAGCGGATAAGAAACCGAGATACCTGCCTCATCTGGCATAAGGTCAAGCAACATTTTTATCGTGGCCTCAATATCCTGCTGTGTTTCGCCTAAGTATCCAAACTGTAAAAAGAAACCAACTTTTATGCCTTTTTGTTTCAGGAGATTTGTTGCCTGGTAAATTTGATTAACAGTGGTTCCCTTATCCATGGCATCCAGTATTTTTTGAGAACCTGATTCCGCACCAACCCATATGGTTTCAACACCGGATTGTCGTAGTGCGTCAATTGTATCTTCCTGTAAAAGAAGATCAACGCGCGATTGAATTTTGTATGTAAACTTGAGTTGATTGGTAATGACAATATCACGAAACTCCTGAACCCATCCGGGTTTTAATCCGAAGATATCGTCTGCCATCCAGAAATGATCGGGTTGATAATTTTTCAACAGGAGTTTGATTTCCTCCATCACATGCTGTGGCGATCTTGAATTGTAACGGTTTCCATAGATAGGCTTTGCACACCAATTACACTTGAAGGGACAACCGCGGGTTGTGGCAAGGTTCAATGAAAAATATCCATGATGATCTTTCCAGATTTTTCGATAAGAATCGATATCAACAAGATCCCAGGCAGGCAAAGGAAAGTCATCTAGTGAATTCTTTACAGGCCGATTAGGTGTTATAATTATATTCTGATTTTTCTTAAATGCTATTCCAGGAACAGTAGATTCATCTCCCTTTGAATTCAGTGTTTGGATCAGCTCTAATAAGGTTTGTTCTCCTTCTCCCCGAATGATAAAGTCGGCACTGTTCGTTAAATACTTTTCGTAATGATCTGTGGAATCGGAACTTGAGATGATTACGGTGCATCCAAAACGTTTAGCTTCTTGTGTCATTACCATTGCTGCTTCACGCATTTTGGTAAGACACATTTTTGAGAGATAGTTAAATCCGTCATCATAGATGACAAGATATTTCGGTGAAATTGATTCAATGACAGGGATTAACTCTTTAGGATCATCGCGTAAATTAGTATCAAATAATCCAACATTAAAACCATTTTCACGAAGATAGGCAGCAGCCAGAATGGTACCTAACGGTGGGTACGGCTGTTTCATCCGCCATTGTTTTGCGTCGAATTTGTAAAAATATGAATGTGTGAAAAGTATTTTCGACATCTGCTTTCTGATTATACAAGATGAACATGATGTTGCTGATTATAATTCTTCAGCTTTTCATCATAACACCTTATCACTTTTAGCTGATAGTGGTTCGGATGATTTTTAGAAGCGTATTCGTTGCTTTTGAAAGCAATGTTGAAATCCCTGGCGTGATACTTTTTTTCATACAGTCGCTTCCATCTTCTTATGGTGAAACGCATAAGAAACTTCTCCAGTGGATTCCATATTTTTCCACTCAGGATATTCTCCAACACTTCCTTTAAAAAAGGAACTTCATGCAGTATTACATTCTCAGTTGATTTAATTTCATAGTTGGGAAAAAAATTCAAAAGCCACTGATTGCTATTTATCATTCTAACGTATAGCCTATCTCCATACAGGGGTATCAAGGTGGCGAGCTCTGTTGCGGTAAATAGATTTTTTTCCTCGATCTCCAGGTGACTCGTATCAATAAAATAGTTACAACAAAAGTATTTATGAGAATTGAAGAAGAATAACCGCTTAAACAGTACGATAAGTGTTCGTGCTATCCATAGCCGCCCTGGTGAAGTGAGGATAAAAAAATCCAGATCACTTTTCTCATCCATGTATCCTTTTGAAAATGAACCAGAGGCAAACACAGCTCTTACGAATGGGAAACTGGCAATTAATTTTGCACGCTTAAAGGCAATAGACTCCGACTCCCGGGCGAAAGCGTTACCCTTTTTTCTGCGGATAATATTTTCCACATTATTTTGAATGCTGAAAAATTCATCGAATCGGAAAACAAGTTGCCTGTTGCATAATTGTTCCAGTGCTTCTTCAACATCATTTGGTCTCACACTATTGGTGGGCAGGAATCGGTACACTTCAGTAATTTTCAACGGGTAGTTGAAAATGTCATAATACAGAAGCGTCTTGATAACGCTTTGTTGAAGAAGCTCTTTTCCATCCATAAGAGATCTTATTTTTAATTGAGTTCAACTTATGCGGACAATAATGGAACAATATTAAAGGGTAGAAGATAGCGAAGAAGTCAATACCTTTCTGGAGTTCCAAAACCGGTTCCGTCAAACAGGTCAGAATAAAGAGGGAACAAAAAGCAAAGACAAAATATTCCCGCCCTGCCCATGCAATCTTCATCGGAATAGCAAGAAGAGCCATCAATACAAACATCCCCATTATGCCATGTTGCAATACAGTACAAAGAAACTGGTTATGAGGGTTGGCTGCATTGAGAATATTTTTCACGTTGTAGGTATTGCTCATCCTTCTCATCGTATCCTGAACGTCACCTGTTCCTGATCCCCATATCCAATTTACATTTTGGATTGATTTCAATCCGAGCCACCAAAGCGATGCCCGAATCTCAGTAGAATTTTTATAGATATGGTTGGGTTTAATATCTAACGATGCAACAGTTAATTCCTGATAGCACCTGTACCGGGTTATGGGATTAATATAAATTAAAAGAATTATCCCGGCGGTAACCAGAAAGGTATGGCCAACTTTTTTCCATGTGTTTTGAATAAGGTTACTGCTGCGAAGAAAGGTGAAGAAAAATAAGGCGATAAGTCCAATGATAATTATTCGAGACGAGAGAAATACAACAAAGACACTGAAATAAATAATCAAACCTATGGCCAGCGATCTCCGGTTTGAAGTTTGTAGCAGACGACTGTGAAAGAAGCCGAAAAGAATAATGATGCAAAACACAAAATAGAGCGACAGATAGGTTGGATGCATCGCTATTCCTGAGGCCAGGGAACGATAAGAAAGTAACATCCAGTTCACGGATGCGTGTGAGTTAATTTGCGCATAGGGTGTTGAGCCTAAATAATTAAAATCGGAGAGCGCTATGCTTCCATCCATGAACAACTTAACCTGGTAAAAAGAATTTATCAGGCAAACTAAACTTGCGATCACACAGGTAATAATGAAAACACAGAAAATAAAAACTACTTCATTTCTTTGGAACCGTACCGACCCTGCTATAAGTAAAGGAATAGTGAAGAGAAATATTTTTTTCTCCAACTGCGTCAATCCATAGGCAATATTTTCAGTGTAAAGCATCCCTACAAGATGGGTGATCAACAATGCAGCAAAGAGAATAACAAGTAAATTATCCCGTAATGATTTGTTGCTTAAGAATCCTGTTTGCTGAGTAAGGGAAATGATAAGGAATAGAGTTAAAGCAATATGACACAATGAAATTGAAAAAGGCAGCGTGATGACCGCTAATGAGAGAGAACCTATTAGAAGTTTTTTTTGAGATGTCAGCACCGATAGCATCACACGGAATACTTCTGCAAAATCAGACGGTTGATTTGCTCTCGTTCAGGATCATCCAACCATCCCCATTTGTTGAAGTACCGGATAGCACTTTGAATGTTACACAGCATTAACCAGAAGTCTTTGTACGAACCTTGTGCATGATGATGGTAAATGGATACACCGGGAAAATAAACTGTTCTGAACCGGCTATGTACTCTTCGGGTCAGATCAGTGTCTTCCGTGTAAAGAAAAAAACGTTCATCAAAAAGACCTACTTCTCTTAATGCCTCAACGCGCAGGAACATAAAGCAACCCGACAAAAAAGGAACATCCATTATCTGATCATAGTTTGTAAACTGAAATTGATAACGTGAATTTTCCTCTTCTAATGTTGCGTTAAGAAAATTAAAGAATCGTCGTAATAGTAAAATTCTGGGTGTAGGAAGAAGCTTGCATAAATATTGAAGTCTTCCATCGGGGTACAGTACTTTTGGCATGACTTGACCAATGGCCCGGTGTTTTTCCATGAAGTTGTATAGTGAATGGATTACATCATTATCAAAGTATACATCAGGATTAAGCACAATATGGTACTTTGATCGAGCTAAAATTTTAGACAGCGCCTGGTTGTGTCCTGCTCCGAAGCCAACATTTTTATTGTTAAAAATGTATTGAATTCTTTCATCACTACATAAGTGTTGTAATTGATTGGAAGGAGAATTGTCAATAACATAAAGCGTTGAACGAGGAGCCGCGCTCAGAAAGCTTTGAATTGCCTTCGCCAGGATCGATGCATGATTTCTATAGATGACTATGGAAGCCGTCAGATCATGCATATTTTTAGTTTTATAGTATTGAAAGTACAAAAAAAACCTGCCATGTGTTGCCACACACGTTTGAAATTTTAAAAAAAGAAATGAATTTACGTCCCGATAAATTTTAAGTTATAAATACTACCCATGAGTGAGATACACACATTTGAAGATTATCAGAAAGCTTACAAAAAAAGTGTCGATGATCCGGAGGCATTTTGGGAATCGGTAGCTGAAGATTTTGTATGGAAAAAAAAATGGGATAAAGTTCTTCAATGGGATTTTCATAAGCCTGAGGTTAAGTGGTTTATTGGAGGGAAGTTGAATATCACAGAAAATTGTATTGATCGCCATTTGCCGGCCAGGGCAAAACAAACAGCTATTATTTGGGAACAAAACGATCCGAAAAATCCCTCGAAACATATTTCGTATCAGCAATTGCATGATGAAGTTTGCCGTGTAGCGAATATGCTAAAGCAGCAAGGCGTGAAGAAAGGTGATCGCGTCTGTATTTATTTGCCCATGATTCCTGAATTAGCCTATACCGTTTTGGCTTGCGCCAGAATAGGTGCAGTACATTCCGTTGTATTTGCAGGATTCTCCGCACGCTCTCTTGTTGACAGAATTACTGATGCAGGGTGTAAAATTGTTGTTACTTCAGATGGATCGTATCGTGGCGATAAATCAATAAACCTAAAGCGAATTGTTGATGAAGCTTTAGAGAAATGTCCTGAAGTAGAAAAAGTGATTGTATTGAAGCACATACAATCAGAAATTAATATGAAGACTGGGCGTGATATCTGGTGGTCAGAGGCGATCGACGGAATGAAAACCACATGTGTGGCAGAAGAAATGGATGCTGAAGATTTACTTTTCATTTTGTACACATCCGGCTCGACAGGAAAACCGAAAGGGATGGTTCACACGTGTGGTGGTTACATGGTATACACTAATTATACCTTTCGTACTGCCTTTCAATATAAAGAAGGACAAACTTACTGGTGCACGGCTGATATAGGATGGGTAACGGGTCATTCCTACATTATCTACGGGCCATTGTCGGCAGGAGCAACAACATTAATTTTTGAAGGCGTCCCTTCCTGGCCAGACATGGGAAGATTTTGGCAAGTAGTTGAAAAGCATAAGGTGAATATTTTCTATACAGCGCCTACGGCGATTCGCGCTCTTGAAAAAGCTCCATTGAGTTTTGTGGAAAAGTATAATTTAAGTTCGCTGGAAGTACTGGGAACGGTAGGTGAGCCAATTAACGAAGAGGCATGGCATTGGTATGATAAAAATATAGGGAAAGGTAAATGTCCCATCATTGATACCTGGTGGCAAACGGAAACAGGAGCGTTTATGATTTCTCCCATTGCCAATGTAACAAAACTAAAACCAGCTCACGCATCTTTACCATTACCGGGTGTACAGCCTGCTGTAATGAATGAAAGCGGATTGGAAATTCAGGGCAACAATGTTGAAGGAAGATTGACTTTAAAGTTTCCGTGGCCCTCGATGGCACGAACAATTTATGGCGATCATCAACGCTTCAGGGATACTTACTTCTCAACTTTTCCCGGCAAATATTTTACAGGCGATGGTTGCAAACGCGATGGTGATGGATACTATCGCATTACGGGACGCGTGGATGACATAATCATTGTCTCCGGTCACAATTTAGGAACAGCAGAAATTGAAAGTGCAATTGATGAACATTCTGCAGTATGTGAAACCGCTGTAGTAGGTTATCCTCACGATATTAAAGGTCAGGGTGTTTATGCTTTTGTGATTTGCTACGACAAGCCGCGTGAAGAAGAAAAATTAAGAAAGGAAATAATAGAAATAGTGTCGAAAATTATTGGGCCTATTGCCAAGCCGGATAAAATTCAATTTGTAAGCGGTCTCCCTAAAACCCGTTCCGGAAAAATTATGAGGCGAATTTTGAGGAAGGTAGCAGAAGGTGACACTAACAACCTCGGTGATGTTTCAACCTTACTAGATCCTACTGTTGTGGAGGAGATAAAAGAAGGAGCGTTGTGATGAAAACCTGTTTCACGCAAAGAGCGCGAAGTTAATGCGCAATGCTCGCAAAGAAATAATAAGATCAGCACTGCTTTCGCGGGTTTGCATGAATTTTTTTCAGTGCCTCAGTGCCCCAGTGGCAAATCATCCCACTAAATCGAAATTGCATTGATTAATACCTCGCCCCCGTTAAAGCTTCTGACATTTGACAGCGTTGTCTCTGCAATTTGATCAAGCGCTTCCTGGGTGAAAAATCCCTGGTGAGAAGTAATCAATACATTCGGGAAACTCATCAATCGCGATATGGTATCATCGAGTATAATTTCTTCAGACAAGTTTTGAAAGAATAAATTCTCTTCTTGTTCATATACATCGATACCGAGGTATTTGATCTTTCCTGATTTTAACGCGACAATGACAGCGCTGGTATCGATCAACCCGCCGCGACTTGTATTGATCAACATTACACCATCTTTCATCTTTGCGATGGTATCTTTATTAATCAGGTAACGTGTTTTATCATTTAAAGGACAATGAAGGGAAATGATGTCACATTGAGGAAGAAGCTCTTCTAATGATTGGTACGGTATTCCCATCTCTTCAACCAGAGGATTCTTAAACGGATCATACGCAATTACATTACACTCCAACCCGTGCATGATTTTACAAAACACCTGTCCGATATTACCGGTGCCAATGACACCAACAGTTTTTTGATACAAGTCAAATCCCAACAATCCATTCAAAGAAAAATTCTGCTCCCGCACACGATTATAGGCTTTATGTATTTTTCGATTTAAGGTGGTGATCATGGCCAACGCATGTTCCGCTACAGCATAAGGTGAGTAAGCGGGTACACGAACTACTTTGATGTTATGAGCAGCGGCAGCCTTTAGATCAACATTGTTGAACCCTGCACATCGCAATGCAATTAACCTGATATTAAGTTCGGCGAGTTTTTCAATAACCGATGCATTGACGGTATCATTTACAAAAACACAAATGGCATCGCTTTCCTGGGCCAGTGATACCGTTCGTTCATTGAGTTTTTCTTCCAGGAAGATAAGTTCAAAATGAAAATTAGCATTGTGATTGGAAAATGATTCCTTATCGTAAGGTTGTGTGCTGAAGAAAGTGATTTTCATTTCTAAACGGATGGGTTCCTCAATACTAAAGAATGTTTCTGTTAATAGACTTCATCATGAGTACCAATATTTACAAAAACAACTTCATTTTCAAAGTAAAAAAACTACTCATCTGGCTCATTTAAAGAATTAATCAAATCATCAGGATTATTATAAAATTTCAGTTTCCCTTCTTTATACGCTTTTCTGGCTTCTTCGCCTGATTTAGCGATTTCATCTCTTCGTTTTTCAATGAGTACTTTTTCGATAATACGCTTGATTTCCTCCATTTCTTCAATAGAAAGCGAAGTAACATCTTCTACGATATCTACAAACCTGGGCATTGTGTAACTGGATTTTTTACCTGATATGAACTTTTAGTGCAGAAATTAACATACAATTTGAATGACCGCGAAAGCTTTTCGGAGCAGCAAAGGTTTAGTTTGACTATATTTTTTACGGAAGAAGGCCATATAAAATTTTACAATAAGTTAAGTATTCCGTCAATGTATTAAAAAAGACCGATCGTATTGACTGGTCTTTTAGTGAGGTTCAAGCATTTTCATTGGCAAAGCTGAGCTCAACAACCGAATCAAAGTGAGTCTGGGTATTTCGAATATTTAAAAATGAAAAACCCCAGTCATATTTGGCCGGGGTTTTCATAGTGGGGTTGATATTGATAATTAACTACCGCAAGCTTCACACGCATCCGGATTGTCCAATGAACAGGTCATGTCTGCGCGTTTTTGATCATAGTCAGCAACCGTTGATTCATATTGAATTTCTTTTTGACCTTCTGTTTGGAAAGCCACAACAGGTTCAGCCACTTTACTTTCAACAGGCGTTTGTTGTACCGTAGACTTATCCAGCGTGAACTTGATTGCATCAGCAGCAGCCGTTGAGCGCAGGTAATACATACCGGTCTTAAGTCCTTTCTTCCAGGCATAGAAGTGCATGGAAGTAAGCTTACCAAAATTCGGATTAGTAATGTGAATATTCAGACTTTGTGACTGACAGATATAAGCGCCACGATCAGCAGACATATCAATAATAGCCTTTTGAGAAATTTCCCATACGGTTTTATAAATGTCTTTGATGTTTTGAGGAATCTCAGGAATGTTCAACACTGAACCATTTGCTGCGATAAGCTTCTGACGCAGGGTGTCATTCCATAATCCCAATTGCATGAGATCTTTCATCAGGTGTTTGTTCACTACAATGAATTCACCGGATAAAGTTCTTCTTGTGTAAATGTTTGACGTGTATGGCTCGAAGCACTCGTTGTTACCAAGAATTTGTGAGGTAGATGCGGTAGGCATTGGAGCAAGCAACAAAGAGTTGCGTACACCAAATTGTTTTACATCGCGTTTCAGTTGCTCCCAGTTCCAGCGGCCACTCTTCGGAGTAACGCCCCACATATCAAACTGGAAAATACCTTTTGAAACAGGAGATCCTTTGAATGTTTCGTACGGGCCATGCGCTTTGGCAAGTTCCATTGAGGCTTCCATAGCGCCATAATAAATGGTTTCGAAAATATCTTCATTCAACATCCGGGCCTCGTCAGAATCAAATGGCATACGAAGTACAAGGAATGCATCAGCCAAACCCTGAACGCCAATACCAATGGGACGATGACGCATATTTGAATTGCGCGCTTCTTCAACAGGATAATAATTAACATCGATCACTTTATTCAGATTGCGTGTCACCACTTTGGTGATCTCATACAACTTGTGATGATCAAATGTTCCATCTTCGTTTATAAACTTGGGTAATGCCAGTGAAGCAAGGTTACATACCGCTACTTCATCTGGAGATGTGTACTCCATAATTTCCGTACACAGGTTGCTTGACTTGATGGTTCCAAGATTTTTCTGATTCGATTTTTTATTCGCCGCATCTTTATACAGCATGTATGGTGTTCCGGTCTCGATCTGTGATTCGAGGATTTCGAACCAAAGGTCCTGAGCTTTCACTTGCTTGCGGAAGCGTCCTTCTTTTTCATATTTATCATAGAGACGCTCGAATTCTTCACCGTAAACTTCAGCAAGACCCGGCGCTTCGTTAGGGCAGAATAATGACCACATGTCATTATCTTCTACCCGTTTCATGAACAGATCAGGTATCCAAATCGCATAGAACAGATCGCGGGCACGCAATTCTTCTTTGCCATGATTTTTTTTCAGGTCGAGGAATTCGAAAACATCAGCATGCCAGGGCTCAAGGTAAACAGCGAAGCTTCCTTTACGTTTCCCACCGCCCTGATCAACATAACGAGCAGTCATGTCAAAATTTCTAAGCATGGGAACAATTCCGTTGGATGTTCCTCCGGTTCCTTTGATGTAACTGCCTTTAGCGCGAACGTTATGAATGCTTAAACCTATTCCGCCAGCGGATTGAGAGATCTTGGCACACTGTTTTAATGTATCGTATATCCCATCAATACTATCATCCTTCATCGTTAGAAGAAAGCAGGATGAAAGCTGTGGCCTGGGCGTACCGGCATTAAAAAGCGTTGGTGTGGCGTGCGTAAACCATTTTTCTGAAAGCAGGTTATACGTTTCAATAGCGGCTTCAATATCAGTGCCATGTATACCTACGGCTACGCGCATAAGCATATGTTGCGGACGTTCCACAGTTTTTCCGTCTACCTTCATCAGATAGGAACGTTCCAGTGTTCTGAATCCGAAATAGTCATAGCTAAAATCACGATCGTAGAGAATAGCTTCATCCAATTCGGCAGCATGATCTTTAATTACTTTCCAGGTGTCTTTGGAAATAAGCGGGGCATTTTGACCAGTCTTACCATCCACATATGTGTACAAGCGTTTCATTGTATTTGAAAACGACTTGCTTGTTACTTTGTGAAGATTGGAGATCGCAATTCGGGCAGCCAGTTTCGCAAAGTCAGGGTGGCGTGTTGTCATCGTTGCAGCAATCTCTGCCGCCAGGTTATCAAGTTCCACAGTCGTCACACCATCGTAGAGGCCGTTAATAACTTTCATGGCTACTTCTACAGGATTGATGTGCTTGGGATCGAGACCGTAGCAAAGCTTTTCGATTCGTGCGGTGATCTTGTCAAATTTTACGGACTCTCTGCGTCCGTCACGTTTGAGTACAAGCATTCTTGATAGGGGTTGTTATGGGTTGATGAATAGATTAAAAAATGTATTTCAATGTAACTAAAAATCTTCGTTCAGTGAAAACTTCGGAGCAGTTTCTTTCTCTGTGCTCTTCATTACACCAGCCTTCTGATATTCAGCTACACGTTTTTCAAAGAAATTAGTTTTACCGCGCAATGAAATCATCTCCATGAAGTCGAATGGATTCGTTGCGTTGTAAACTTTTTTGCCAACAAGCTCATTGAGCAAACGATCGGCAACAAATTCTATATACTGTCTCATCTGTTCGGCATTCATCCCGATCAGGTTAACAGGCAATGCATCCGTCACAAATTCTTTTTCTATTTCTACGGCATCTTTAATAATTGCAATCACAGTTTCTTCAGGGAGTTTACCGACAACATGTTGCGTATAAAGGTGACATGCAAAATCACAATGCAATCCTTCATCACGTGATATTAGTTCATTTGAAAAACTAAGACCGGGCATAAGGCCACGTTTCTTCAACCAAAAAATTGAACAGAAAGAACCGGAAAAGAAAATTCCTTCCACAGCAGCAAAGGCAATAAGTCTTTCCTGAAAACTTCCTTTATCAATCCAACGCAGGGCCCAGTCAGCTTTTTTCTTAACACAGTCCATTGTTTCAACGGCATGAAACAACTTGTCTTTCTCCTTCGGATCTTTAACGTATGTATCAATCAATAATGAGTACGTCTCAGAGTGGATATTTTCAATAGCGATTTGAAAACCGTAGAAAAACTTGGCTTCTGTGTACTGAACTTCGGATATGAAATGTTCAGCGAGGTTCTCGTTAACAATTCCATCGCTGGCCGCAAAGAAGGCGAGCACATGCGTGATAAAGTGGCGTTCACCGTCGTTAAGGTTTTGCCAGTCGCGCAAATCATGACTCAGGTCAATTTCCTCCGCAGTCCAAAAGCTTGCCTCAGCCTGTTTATAAAATTTCCATATATCGTGATGACGAATAGGGAAAAGAACGAATCGGTCCTTGTTTTCTTTCAGAATGGGTTCTTCAGGGCTGTTGTGGCTCATGATTCTTAAGGGTTTATAAATTCAACCAAAAATTGAAAAGAATATCCGCCAAGGCGAATACCCTAGATTTTAAGTCAGTAAAAATTCTTGTTTGCTTTAGAAGGCCAGTTGTAAAAGCTCGCCCCCCCGGTCAGCGTCAAGTGTACAAATGAAAGAAACGATTCTAAATAATCAAAAAGTTGTTTTTTGAGCTGATTTCAACGAATGTGGATAACTTGTTGATTAAATGTGGAAATATAAGTTCCTGTAAAATAATGCTTTAGTGGGTTGTTTCTTACGTCATTCTTATACATCATGTTTTGGCCATTGTGGAGAAAAAAAATTTTCAAACGTTGGATAATCGTCAGTAAGGTAAAATACTTTTTATGAGGTTCTGAAATATTGATTCTTTTTCTACCTTTGCAGTCCTATTTTTGAAAAAGCTATGTACGCAATTGTAGACATATCAGGAAAACAGTTCAGGGTTGCAAAAGATCAGTATATCTATGCTCCTAAACTTGAAGGCGAAGCCGGATCAGCAGTTAGTTTTGATAAGGTATTGCTTATTGATGATGAAGGAAGTGTGAAGGTTGGTGCGCCTACTGTTGCCGGGGCAACAGTTTCTGGTAAAATACTGGAACACGTAAAGAATGATAAAGTACTTGTCTTCAAAAAGAAAAGAAGAAAAGGCTACGCTAAAAAGAATGGGCATCGCCAGCAATTCACAAAGGTGCAAATTGAAAGCATCGGCTAAAATTAGCGGTTCGATTAATTATTAACGATTAGATTAAGAATAAGAAATGGCACATAAAAAAGGTGAAGGTAAAGTAAAGAACGGACGCGAATCAGAAAGCAAACGTCTTGGCGTTAAAGTTTTTGGTGGCCAACAAGTAATTGCTGGAAATATCATCGTTCGCCAAAGAGGAACCAAGCATCACCCTGGTAAAAATGTAGGGATAGGTAAAGATCATACACTTTTTGCCTTGACAAATGGCGTTGTGGTTTTTAAGAAAAAGAAAGAAAATAAATCATACGTTTCGGTAGAACCAGTTGTAGTGGCTTAAATAATAAGCCAGCCATTATACAGATTTCAGTAACAGACCCTTACAATTTCTCCAATATCCATCTCATTTTAGCAACAAAGTCATCCGGATACAGTTCACAACTGTTGCACAGTCTTTTGACGAAGCATTCGGATAATCTATCACAATGTTGGCATCAAGGTAGACTTCCTCACCTGGAGATCCTTTTAAACAGTTCCACCAGGACATCTTTTTTCCCGGTTTGATAAGTTCCTGCAGTTTTTTTTATCCATTCGCCTTGCTCCATTTCCAGGGAAGCTTTTCTTTTCACTGAAGAGAGCAGATCATCAATAAACCGTGAAACACTTTTATTCTGTTTGCGGGCATGCCGCTTGATAAACTTTTTATGCTCAGGTGAAATCAGTATGGTTAATTTTTCCGACATCTTATTGTTTCGTACAAACTACAATATTACGAATGTTTACAAAAAGCTTGTTGTGCCGTTATGCATGGAAATATTATCGTTCCGCCAAAGAGGAACTAAAAGCATCACCCTAGGTAAAGATCATACCCTTTTTGCATTGACTAACGGGGCTGTGTTTAAAAAAAAACCGGCTGGACTTTTCGCGGCATTTAGCTAACTTAGCTAAATGGAAACAGTAAACATTCATAAAGCCAAGTCAACCTTGTCTTCATTGATTGAACGAGCGTTGCGTGGGGAAAAAATAATCATTGCCCGTAATGGGGAACCGTTGGTTTCGCTTGAGAAAATCAAGAAGAAAAGAGGGAAACGAACCGGCGGACAATTTAAAGGAAAAGTCTGGATGGCTGATGATTTTGATCATTTGCCCGAGGATTTTATGAGACACTTTCAATGAATATAATTTTAGATACGCACGTTTTGATCTGGTGGTATGATAATCCACTGACGATTAAGGAAGAAGCAAGAAAGTTAATCGAAGACAAATCGAATACTGTTTTTTTGAGTGCAACCGTTACATGGGAAATCTATATTAAGGTTGCATTGGGAAAATTGAAAATTCCAAAAGGGTTAGTAGAAAAAGCAATCGATGATTTTGAAGAGCTTCCGATCAGTATTAATCATACCATCCTCATTTCCGGTATAAAAAAAATCCATAACGACCCGTTCGATCATATCCTTATCGCACAAGCACTGTATGGCCGTCATCACTTAATGACGAGAGACCCTGAAATCTTAAAATATCCGGTTAAAACAATTTTGGCATGATCGATATCCTGATCAGATTTTTTTGACCTTTATTGCTCGATTCCCTGATCCTCCCATTTTTAATCCACTCAAATAAGATAAACTTTCTTGGCAGCCCCTTGCTACCAATACCGTAATACGCGGCATTATTTAATTTATTTATTAAAGAGATAAAATAAATTAATCAGCACATTATCAGTTACTTAATGTTCAATTCATTCTAAATGAAGAATTAACAAGGAATAATTAGGTATTTCATATTACAAAATTACCCCCTATTTTGGGGGATAATTTTTATTAACCTAAACATTATTCTATGAAGAAGATTCTACTAACCAGCTTCTTTGTGGCCCTATTTTTTACCACATGGGCACAGGAGCGAACGGTCACAGGAAGGGTGACATCATCAGAAGACGGGTCAGCACTTCCGGGCGTGAACGTAACCATTAAAGGTACTACACTGGGGACGGTCACAAGTGCAGATGGGCAATACAGTCTGAATACACCCGGTAGCGCCCAGGTGCTTGTCTTCAGTTTCATCGGTCTGGCTACGCAAGAAATTGCTATTGGCGACCAGACTGTGATCAATGTTGCCATGCAGATCGACATAACACAACTGACAGAGGTTGTAGTGGTTGGTTACGGAACGCAGGAAAAAAGAAAAGTAACGAGTTCTATAAGCTCCCTTTCAGGTGCTGATTTTTCTAACCTGGCAACGCCGAGCTTTGATCAGCAACTTGCGGGAAGAGCTGCAGGTGTTCAGTTAACTGTACCCAGCGGAATTTTGGGGCAAGCTCCTATTATCCGCGTAAGAGGAGTCAATTCAATTACTTCAGGTGTAAGCCCTTTAGTCGTAATCGATAATGTTCCCATGTTAACGGGTAATCAGAGTACGCTTACAACAGTAAATACAAATCCTCTTGGGGATATCAATCCAGCTGACATCGAATCTATTGAAGTACTTAAAGATGGAGCCGCTACGGCCATTTATGGTTCACGCGCTGCAAACGGCGTGATTCTTATTACAACCAAGCGGGGCTCAAAAGACAAAATGCGGGTTGATTTTAGTGCAACTACTGGCTTTTCAGAAACAGTAAGCAGGTTTGATCTTCTCAACGCTGAACAGTTTATACAGATCGCAAATGAAAAGCTTGTCAACGCCGGCCAGGCGGAAGCAGCCTTTGCAGGACCCGATAATGTAGATACCGATTGGCAGGATGTTCTTTTCAGAGAAGGAAGATTTAGTAACTATAACATTAGTATAGGGGGAGGAAGCGAAAGAACTACGTATTATTTCTCCGGTGGCTATACATACCAGGAAGGCGCCATTGTTCGAAATTCGTTCGACCGTTTTTCTTTCCGCTCCAATGTTGACCATAAAATAAACAAATACCTGGAAACTGGATTGAGCCTGTCAGTCGCCAGAACGAGCAATTCAGGATTAAATTCAGGCACTAATGCACTTTCCGGGAATTTGTCAGGAGGTTTGCGGTTGTTTCCCAACGTACCCGTAATGGATCCCAGTAATCCTACCGGGTATAATTTGTCACCTGGTAATACTGCCCTTGGTCCTGGAAACAATACCCGTGCGATAGACAGTAACTATACAAACTTGCAGTTTGTGCTGGACAACAATATTGCTGAGGCTAATACAACACGGATTATTGGTAACGGCTATTTGAAGCTTAATATTACAGATGGGCTTAGTGCCCGTACCCAATATGCTGTTGACTACCTGACGAATCGTGATTTTCAATCTTGGGATCCGCGTCACGGTGATGGTCGCGGATCAAATGGTGTGGTCTCCTCTGCTTCCCGGGAACTTATGCTTTGGAACTGGCAAAATCTGTTGACTTATCAGAAAGACTTTGGCGCTCATAGCCTGGATATTACCGCCGGTCTTGAGTATCAGCTTACTACGAACAGCCGTTTCAGTGCTGGTGGACAAAATTTTTCGGATCGTTTCTTTATTCAAAACAGCCTTATCACCGGAACATACGTAACACAAACCTCCTCCGGTTTTTATGAGCAGCGGGGCTTTGATTCTTACTTCGGAAGAATAAACTATTCATTTAAGGACAAATACCTGCTGGGCTTCAGCGCACGTAACGATGGTATTTCTGACCTGGCGCCCAGTAACCGGAGAGGTACATTCCTGGGAGGTTCTGTGGGTTACCGGTTGTCGGAGGAAGAATTCTATCAGAATTCCGGCTTGTATAATGTAATGAACAGCATTAAAATACGGGCCAGCTATGCTGAAGTAGGAAATACGGATATTCCTTCCTTTGGCTATGCAGGGTTGTATGGCGCTGCAAGATATGCCTCGCAGAATGGTATCGCATTTTCGCAGGCAAGCAATCCTGATCTGCAATGGGAAACCAGTAAGAAGCTTAATATAGGCCTTGATCTTGGCTTCCTGTCGAACCGGTTTACGCTTACGGCAGATTATTTTAAGAATGATGTCGATGGTCTTATCCTGTTCGCACCTACACCTTACTCTGTTGGTATCCCCTATTCCTACACTTTCTTTGGACCCGGGATCAGCCGCAACATAGGATCATTAACCAATAGTGGTATTGAGCTCTCTTTGGGCGCTCAGGTTTTAAATAAGGGCAATTTCACCTGGAATATAAATGCCAACTTTACCTCTATTAAAAACGAGATCAGGTCGTTGGTGAAGAATAGCGAAGGTGTCGATCAGGATATATTTTTCACTTATAATATTGTGCGCGTAGGTGAATCGATAGGTTCTTTCTTTGGCTATGAATACGCAGGCGTAAATCCGGGTAACGGAAACCCGCTTTATTATAAAGGTGATGGAAGAATTGTTCAACGCAGAGTAGACACTGGTGTATATGCTTTCTACGATCCTGAAGACCCTACCAATGTTGGTAACACATCGGGTGCCGCGCTGGTGTTTACAGATGTTGCAAAGGGAGGAGACGCCAGGTTACTGGGTAATGCATTACCTAAGTGGTACGGAGGATTCTCTAATAGTTTTGCTTACAAAGGATTCGACCTGGAAGTTTTTCTCCGGTTCTCAGGAGGCAATAAAGTATATAACGTGACTGCACAGGAAAATTTGTATAACACTGACTTTACCAATAGCGGTACCGGTCTTTTGAGACGGTGGACACCGGAGAATACGGACACCGATGTTCCCAGGCTGTTCCTGAACCGTTCTAATCAAACCAATCAGACCGGAAATGCCATAACCCGTTTCCTTGAAGATGGTGATTTCCTTAGAGTTCAGAATATCGTTTTGGGATATAACCTCCCGGGAACGTTGTTTGATAAAGCAAGCGTGCTTAATATACGTAGTGTGCGGCTTTTTGCGCAGGTGCAAAATGCTTTCACGTTTACAAAGTATGAAGGCCTCGATCCGGAGCTCAACTCAAGCACCAATCCCGGGCAGCCTGGTGTTGACTACAACACAAATCCTCAATTAAGGACGTACACAGTAGGGTTGAATATTGGACTATAACTTTTGTTACCATGAACTTGAATTTAAAAACATACATTAAAAAAATTGCGGGAGTATTTCTTTTGACAGCAGTAGCCTCCTGTGATGTATTGGACATAGAGCCGCAAACCGATCTTTCGGAATTGACGGCGTTTCAGACGCCTGAGCGTATGGCTTTGGCAGTGGCAGGTGTTTACGATGCCGCACAAAGTGGATTTTATGCGGGAGGTGCAGTGAGAGGATATCCTTTCGGGGCTGCTCATGTTGAACAAGGCGATACCCGCGGAGAAGATGTTGTGAATACGCAGCTATTCTTCGCTGTTACGTATGAGAGCACATATACTCCGTCAGCGGCGGCTAACCAGGAATATATGTGGGCTACCCTGTACGATTTGATCAACAAGGCTAATATAGTGTTGGGCGAGTTGGAAAATGCAACTTCTTCACCCGCCCTTCCTCAGGCTACATTGGATGCATGGAAGGGAGAATGCCGCCTTCTGAGAGCCCTGGCTTACCATACGTTATTGATCCATTGGTCAAGACCTTACTCCGATAATCCTAGTGCTGCGGCAGGAGGTGTTCCCCTGAGGACAACACCTATCCTCAATCAATCAGATGTGGATGTGGCCATATCACAGGGTAGGGGAACCGTAGCTGAAGGGTACAGTCTGATCTTATCCGATCTTGATTATGCAGAATCTACGCTTCCTTCATCGAGGGCAGGAGGTCAGCACCTGACACGGGCTACCAAAGCGGCCGCCGTTGCGTTGAAGACACGTGTCTATTTGCATATGAGCAACTGGGCTAAAGTAGTTGAGGAAGGCAATAAGCTTGCTCCTCAAAGTACAGCGCCGTTCAGTTCTTCTGCCGATTTCGGTACACGTTCACTCACGGATACACCTATGGGAGCATTTGGTGCAGCAAATAAGACCAATACAGAATCTATTTTTTCTATTGAAAACAATGATATTGATAACGCAAGTGTAAACGGTGCATTACCCACCATGTACAGGCCCGAGAACATTGGAGCGAGAGGGCTTGTGGGTATCAGCCCGGTTTTGTGGAATCAATCGTTCTGGCTTCCTAACGACTGGAGGAAGTTAAATATGGCCACAGATGATGGCGTTACAAATTCCGGCAAGGGCGCCAAGTTCACTACCAAGTATGCTGATTTTGTAGCACGGACAGACAATGCTCCTGTGATTCGTTATGCAGAAGTGTTGCTTAACGTGGCAGAGGCCATCCAGCATCAAAGCGCTGCCCCGGACGCAAGAGCGCTGGAACTTTTAAATGCCATACGCAACCGTGCCGTAGATGCGGACGACCAATTTGAGTTGGGAGATTTCGCAGACGATAAGGAACTGATCCAGGCTATATTAAATGAACGAAGAATAGAATTTGTGGCTGAAGGGTTGCGTTGGGGAGATATTCACAGGCTGGTACTGGATTCTGATTTTGGTATTGGTGGAATTCCGGCCAAAGCAAATCGTGGTATAGCTAATTATGGTCCACTTTATACCAATGACCCTACAACTACGTACAGCATGCATGATTTTATTCCGTATTCGGATTTCCGTTTTGTGTGGCCAATTCCAACACAGGAGATTATTAACAATCCGGTTTTGGCAGCACAACAAAACCCATCGTATTAAAATGTTTCTGTAAAGAGAGTTGGAAAAATTTTCCGCGCTTTGGAGGGCTGCCCCGCAGGGGGCAGCTTTTTTTTGGTCATAACTAAATAAATATTACTCTCGGAGAGGACACCACATGACTCTAACGGCCAAAAATCGAGCTAAACAAGCATAATGCTACTACTTCCTTGATTCAAGGGCGGGTGAGTTTTTATAGAGTGAAGTTAATTTGGACTTAAGATTCGGTCTTTATTTTTGGCTTCGGATTAAATACCCCAAATTGGGGTATTTACTAGCGCAATGCTTTTCAGAAGCACCAAAACTTGGGGAGAAACATTTTTCGGTATTTTAAATTCTGAAATAACCCGTATTTTGCGGGACAATTTCATTAACCTAAACACAATTCTATGAAGAAGATTCTACTAGCTAGCTTCTTTGTTGCCCTATTTTTTAGTGCATGGGCGCAAGAGCGAACGGTCACGGGAAAGGTGACCTCTGCGGATGATGGGTCTGCACTCCCCGGAGTGAACGTCCTCTTAAAAGGCACCACTGTTGGTACCGCTACAGATGCAACCGGTTCTTACTCGATCGGTGTTCCACAAGCAGGTGGTACGTTAGTATTCACATTTATTGGTCTCGTTGCACAAGAAATCGAAATTGGAAATCGGTCTTCGGTTGATGTATCAATGGCCAGTGACGTTACGCAACTTACTGAAGTTGTAGTAACAGCACTTAACATTCCTCGCGAAAAAGCATCCTTAGGCTACGCGACTCAATCAGTTGATGGCAATGCTTTGACAACAGCAAAACAGCAGAATTTTGTTAACTCTCTTTCTGGAAAAGTTGCTGGTGTACAGATCAGAACGAATAACAATTTTGGGGGTTCAACTAACGTAGTTATTCGTGGTAATAAATCAGTATCGGGCGGCAATCAACCTCTTTATGTAGTTGATGGTGTTCCTATCGATAACAGAACAGGTAACTCAGCTTTCCAGGCTGCTGGAAGATATGGATATGATTATGGTAACGCCGCGTCCGATATCAACCCTGAAGACATTGAATCAGTGAACGTATTAAAGGGTGCTGCAGCAACTACTTTGTACGGTTCGCGTGCCGCCAACGGGGTAATCATGATTACTACTAAAAAAGGGAAAAAGCAGAATGGAATAGGTATTTCTGTATCCACAGGCGTTACTGCAGGTCAAATCAACAAAGATACTTTTACTGAGTATCAAAATAAGTATGGAGCTGGGTATGCACGGGAATGGTTTCACTACTATGACGATGAAGGAGATGGTTTCTTCAAGGATGACATAAATGGAGACGGAACAGATGATTTTGTTGTTCCTACACTTGAAGATGGTTCTTATGGAGCTCCATTTAACCCAAGTTTGAATGTGTATCATTGGGATTCCTTTGTTCCCGAATCACCAAACTATGGAAGAGCCTATCCATGGATGGCTGCTAAACACACGCCGGTAGACTTTTTTGAGACGCAAATGGAGTATAATAACTCGGTTGCGCTATCAGGAGGAAATGATGTCAATAGCTTCCGGGTAAGTTATACTAATTATAAGATGAATGGCATGTTGCCAAATAGCGAGTTGCAACGCCACAACTTCAGTTTTACGGGTACAAGTAAGATTAATGAAAAATTAACCGCCAGCCTGAACGTTAATTACGCTAATAATAATACAATTGGTAGATATTCTACCGGTTATAGTGATAACCTTATGACTAATTTCCGTCAATGGTGGCAAACTAATGTTGACATAAAATCATTGGAGGATATGTACAATAAAACTGGGAGAAATATAACATGGAATGGTGGAGATTATCATGATCCTGAAACTCCTATATTCTGGGATAATCCATATTGGACTAGAAATCAGAACTATCAGACAGACGAACGTAACAGGGTATACGGGAATATTACCCTTACTTATAATATTACCGATTGGTTAAGTGTTATGGGTAGAGTTACTGCTGATGCTTACTCAGAACTAAGAGAGGAGCGTAGAGCGATCGGAAGTGTTCCTACTGAGTTTGGTATTCCAAAAGGTGATGGATCTAAAAATGACGAAGGCTCGGGATATAATCGGGAAGATCGAAAGGTTGCTGATTATAACTACGATTTGATCTTTACCGCTAACAAGCATATCACTCCAGATTTTTCATTGTCAGCTATTTTAGGTACTAACATTAGAAAAAATTCGTTTGATGCAATTTGGACATCAACCAATGGAGGACTTGTTGTACCAAATTTGTATTCGATAAACAATTCAAAGCTGCCAGTTTTGCTTCCTCGTGAGACGGCAACAACAAAAGAAGTTTATGGATATTTTGGCAACCTTAACCTTGGCTACAAGAGTATGCTTTATCTTGATCTTAGTGCAAGAAATGATATATCTTCCGCTCTGCCTGTAGATAACAATTCTTACTTCTATCACGCTGAATCGCTAAGTTTTGTGTTTAGTGAACTGTTGGACGCTTCGTTTATTAATTATGGTAAGTTTAGAATTAACTACGCAGAAGTTGGGAATGACACTGATCCTGAAAGAACTTCAATCACGTATTCAAAGGTTGACAATTTTGGTGCTGCTACAGTATTTACATATCCGACTGTTGTGAATAATCCAAATCTTAGACCAGAAAAAACGGCAAGTTGGGAAGCAGGCCTTGAGTTAATCACGCTTAACAACCGGTTAAATTTTGATTTGGCTTTATATAAGACTAATTCAACAGATCAGATTGTGGAAGTTGAAGTCTCCAAAGCAACAGGTATGGGTTTCAAATATCTAAATGGTGGAGATATCGAGAACCGCGGTGTTGAAGTTGCGTTGGGTTATGACCTGATAAAAAACAGCAACTTTAGGTGGAATATTTCAATGAATTGGGCTAAGAATATCAGTGAAGTTAATTCATTGCCAGCAGGAATTGAAAACTATGTGATTAACAGTTACCAAGGTGGCATGTCCGCAAATGCTACTGTTGGCCAACCTTATGGAGTGTTTAGAGGTACTGGATATCAATTCTTGAATGGAAGGCGTGTGGTTAATGCACAGGGTTACTATGTTGCTCTGGCTGACCAAGTTATTGGTGATCCAAACCCTGACTGGAACGGTGGTTTGACTAACATGTTTAGTTACAAGAATTTTAACTTCAGCTTTTTGATTGATATTTCACATGGTGGTGATGTTTGGTCACTTGATAATCATTATGGACAAGGTACTGGAATCTCTGCCAATACAGCCGGACTCAATGATCTGGGCAATCCTGTTAGAGATTTAGTTACTACTGGTGAGGATAGTGGTGGAATTATTCTAGAAGGTGTGCAAGCTGACGGTTCTGAAAATACGGTAAGAGCCAGTGCGGATTATTATGGTGGTGCCTACTATTGGGGAAGTGCAACCAGAAACCCGAACTCATTAACAATGTATGATGCATCCTATGTTAAGTTAAGAGAGGTTGCTATCACTTATACTTTACCAAAAGGTGCTTTAGGAAATTTATTTCAAAGAGCTTCTATTTCTTTGGTCGGACGTAACCTTTGGATCATCGATAAAAACTTACCTTATGCAGATCCTGAATCTGGATTGGGCGCTGGTAATGGTCAGGGATACATTTCAGGTGCTTACCCGACTTTAAAAACTTATGGTTTCAGGTTAGACCTGGATTTTTAAACCTAAAATCTTAGAACATTATGAGAAAGATAATATTAACAATACTTGTTTCGGTTATAGCTTTTGCCTGCGATGACAGCAGGATGGAGGAATTGAATAGACCGAAGAAAAACGCCAGCGAAGTGCCTGCAGATGCACTGTTTACTAGTGGTGTAAGAAACTTGTTTGACCTTATGGTCAGTACAAATGTTAATGAAAACGTATTCCGCTTGTACGCTCAATACTGGGCACAAACAACATATCCTGATGAAAGCCAGTATAATATGGTAGGTAGGCAGATACCCGATCAGGTATGGCAAAACGCTTACCGCGATGCACTTAGAGATTTTGCGCAAGCAAAAATCCGTGTTGAAGAAACGGCTTTATCACTAGGCTTAACAGATACTGAAAAGTCAAACCAGATGGCGATCATTGATGCTTGTATGGTTTATACCTACTCTGTGCTGGTTGATAATTTTGGAGCAGTTCCATTCACCGAAGCTATTAATGATGAAATATTAATACCAGCTTACGATCCTGGAGCGTCAGTATATAGTAACATTATTGACATATTAGAAACCGCGATATCAGGAATGACTGTGGGCGAAGCTAGTTTTAATCCTGATCAGGATAGAGTATATGGTGGAAATGTAGGAAAATGGAAGAAGTTTGCAAACTCATTAAAGTTGAAATTGGCAATCACAATTTCTGATGTTGATGCCGGAAAGGCTGCAACCATGATTACTCAGGCAGTTAGCGGTGGTGTTTTCGAAAGCAATAATGACAATGCAGTTCTTGCTTATATTCCTGAGGCACCTAACACTAACCCTATTTGGGAAGATTTGGTTCAAAGCGGTCGTGCTGACTATGTTATTGCGAATACTATAGTCGATAAAATGAACGCTTTAGCTGATCCCAGATTACCAGTCTATGCTCAACCTATGGGTGACGGTACATTTAAAGGGGGTATTTATGGAACAGCAAATACGTATGCAGCTAATTCTCGCGTAGGAGAAGTGTTTCATGACCCCGGTCTTGAAGGCATGATTTTAGATTACTCAGAAGTTGAGTTTATGCTTGCTGAAGCTGTTGAAAGAGGTATTGCTGTAGGAGGTACTGCAGCGGAGCACTACAATGCAGGAATTACCGCTTCAATGGAGTATTGGGGCATCGGTGCGGCTGCTATAAGTGCCTATCTGGCAAATCCAGATGTGGCCTACGCAACAGCAACAGGAAGTTGGAAACAAAAAATAGGAATACAAGAATGGCTTGCTTTGTACAACAGGGGATTTGAAGGTTGGAGCCTATGGAGACGTCTTGACTTCACTGGCTTTAATGTTCCTCCGGGTTTAGCTGAATCTGACATTCCTCGCCGAATGATCTTCCCTATTAAAGAAGCAACATTGAATCCATCAAACTTGGATGCCGCTATTGGTATAATTGGTGGCTCGGATGATGTTCAGACTAAAATCTTTTGGGATGTGAACTAATCTGTTCAATTAATATTGAATTAAGGAGGGGCTATCCATTTTGGATGGCCCTTTCATTTTTTCCACCAGATAGGTTCAACGTTAGTAGCCTGACCATATTCATAAAGCAAACAATTTGTGCACTGCGGTGCTTGGTCCAGAAAAGGAATATTACAATCTTCCTTTGAAGTGTCTTTAATAAAGTAAGATAGCTCATCCTTATCCAAATACCAGCGAACAGCTTGTTCACTAACAATTCCGAAATGTCCGTAAACGCGGGTGTCATTTCCAACTGCATTAATATTTGTTCTGAGATTAAATGGAGGTGTGTCGATAAGTAATCCTCCTTGATTTAAATCCTGCATTTCTTTAAAAAAGTAATAATGATCTTCTGATAAAATGTTTTGCCTTATCAGCGCTGAAAAATCATTGTAAACACGATCATTTCTTACCGTTTCTAAAAAAAATAATGATTGATTATAGTTACCTGCATTATCGTTTCGTAGCGAGTAAGTGTTGAGGTAGTTCGGGTCAATAATCCAGCATTTTTTATTGGGAGATATTACCGATAACTCCGGAGCAATATAAACCCACATAAAGTCATAATCCCACTTATAAAATATAGGTTCTCCTGTTTCATTTTGTGGAACACTGATATGAAGGTCTATTCCTTTCACTGATCGAACTACTTGTTCGCCTGCTTCATATTTATAAACTGTTTTCTCCAATTCTGAGAATCTCACCTCTCCAATGGGCCTTGTCTCGGGAAGCTCTTCCCACGATGATTCAAAACGCCTTTCGTCCTGAAGGGTAATTGCAAGTTTATATTTTCTATTTGAAATGACTTTGAATTGTGGATCAGTTATCTCGTATATACCTATGTCCTCTTGTTCTATGTAGTTAACTTTTTCACCCGTGTCATCTATCAGTTCTACATTGGCTTCACTAACCATTTCTGGTCTTGTATTAGTAACGTCGCTGGTATAACTGATTTTCACATAAAAATTACGGCCATCAGAAGGATAATCGGTTGTTTCATTAAACGATTTATCTGACAAATACGCCTCAACCACTAACCCTGGAGTAGTATCGCGCATTATGAAATTATATGGTTCTACACAAGCTGGTAACAAGAGAAATAACCAAATAGTACGCAAGTGTCGATACATGGTCATGGATTACTTTCGCCACCAGGGTGGCTCAACGTTAAACGCTGTGCCATTAGAATAGGCTGTACAATAAGTACACTCAGGTGCCGGGCCACCTGGACCATAAACAACAGAACAATCTCCCTTTAATGTATTTTCAACATTATAAGATAAATCTTGACGATTAAAATACCACCTTTTAGCATTCTCGTTGACAACGGCGAAATAACCAATTACATTTTTTTCTTCATTCATCGAGATAAGGTTGGATTGCAAATTAAACGGCGGGGTATCTGTCCTTAGACCTCCTTGATTTTGATCCTGCATTTCTTTCAGAAAGTAATAATAATTTTCAGGCAATTCATATTGCTGAATAAGTACAGAAAAATCTTCAAATATTCTTTCATTCCGAATAGATTCGATAAAGAACAGATTGTTTTTATATCCTCCTTTATTATCCACTAGCAAGGCATAGTCTGAAAGGTAAAGTGGATTCACAGCCCAGCATTTTTTTTCTGGTGATGTTGATGTAGCAAAAGGAGCAACATATATCCATTGTGGCGTAAATTTCCACTTGTAAAATTTGGTATTGTGATGTTCAGACAGTTCAACATATGTATTAATTCCCTTTACAGTTTTTACAACTTGTTCCGATGATTCATATTTATACACTTGCTTTTCTACTTCATTAAATCCAATATTTCCAACAGGGTTTGGTTCGGATGAAGGCAGTGATTGCCAGGAACTTTCATAGATATCATCTTCAGAAATCACTATTTGTAATTTATACTCTTTTCCTTGTTCAGCTTTAAATTCCAGATTCCTAATAGTATAAATACCCTTTCCATCGGAACCGTAGCTAATCTGTTCACCATTATTGTCAATGAGTTGAACGATTGCGTCATCGATAGTTTCTCCCCAAACATTAGTAACATTACTTGTATAGCTTAATTTTATTGAAAAGTATCTTCCATCGGATGGATAAAGCAATGTTTCATTGAATGACTTATCGGAAATGAATCCTTCAACAACCAGCGTTGATTTCTTATCCTCTACAAGGAAATTATAAGGCTCAATGCAGCCAAGCAAGAAGAGATATAGAAAAATAAATTGGACAGTCCTCCTCATCTCTATAATTTAAAATTGTAAGTGAAGGAAGGAAAAACGGTGCCCAGTACGGATAGTTTGTTCGCAGTTCCGTAACGGCTAAAATATATTGTGTAAGCATTGTCTCTACCGTAAACATTAAATACGGAAAGCACCCACTCACCCATCCACCGTTTGTTGGGCTTGGGTTTATCTTTGAAAGTCAATGAGACATCCAATCGGTGATAGTCAGGAATCCGATATTCATTTCGTTGAGAATAATTGAGCACAGACAAATATGCATCGTAACTAAACTTGGAAACCGGTATTGTGATGGGGCGACCTGTACTATATGAAAAGTTGGTTGAAAGTATGGTTCGATCGGCCAGGTAAATATTAAAAACGATGGATAGATTGTGGGGCTTGTCAAAGGAGGATGGATAATAATTTCCTTCATTAATTAATTTGAACTCTCCACCAGAGTTGAAACGCCGCAAACTTCTTGAGTAGGTATACGCTAACCAGCCGTTAACCTTCCCAATGTTATTCTTCTTAAATAAAAACTCAACACCATAAGCTAATCCATCTCCCTGAGCAAGACCTGCTTCAAGTTTTGGGTTAAGCGTTATATCAGCGCCTTCTATGTAGTCAACAGCATTTTTGATGTTCTTGTAAAAGCCTTCAACTGAAACTTCGAATTGATTATTTTTTAAATTTTTGAACAAACCCAGTGAATATTGATCTCCAATTTCAGGTTTTAAGTACGGGCCACTTGAAACATAATAATCCTGGGGTGTAGTTGAAGTTGTGTTGGAAATTAAATGCAGGTACTGGTAGCCTCGGTAATAACTTGCCTTAAGTGATGTTTCATCATTTAAGAGGAATCTTATTGAAAATCTTGGTTCAAGTCCATTGTATTGTTTAATTATCTCACCACTGTTGTAATTTATTGTATCGGTAACAGAGGGATATCGTCCTTCCAAATTATCGTAATCGAAAATGAAAATATCATCAGGGCCTAAACGAAAGAAATGAGAGTATCGAAGACCTGCTGATATTGCCCATTTAGCTGATAAATTGAAATCACCATGAAAATAAATAGCCGACTCTACTTCATGTTGGTCGTTCATATTTTGCGGCTGTGTATTGCCTTCCTGATTAAGCGGCTTAATTCGGCCCGGTTCAATCTCTACATTGTTTATTTCGAGACCAGCTATTAGTTTAAGTCTTTCGTCACGATTAAAGTTAACATCGTATTTAATGCCTGATGTATTTATGCCATTGCGATAAACGAAAGACTCAATTTCATCATTACTTTCTATTTCACTAAAGTAGTTGCTGTTGAATATACCAAGAGTAGATGAGAATTTTTCATTAAAGGTATGATCCCATCGAAGAGAAAAATTTAATGTGCCCCAGCTAAAGATGGAGTCAGTTGCCAATTTAAAATCATCATAGCTATTGTAAGCAGATAGCGATATGACATTGCTCTGATCAATTGAGTGAAAAATTTTACCAGTAATATCATGAAATTTTGCGGCGCTATTTTTAAGCTGAATATTTTGGGTTGAGTTAACGAGCCAGTTAGTATAAGAAATTCTTCCGCCTATTATGTAAGAAGACTTCTCACGCACAATTGGACCTTCAACGGAGAGTCTGCTTGAAACAAGACCGACTCCTCCGGTCAATGTATGCATGCCTGCGTCCCCATTTCTCAAGTCAATATCAAGAACGGATGAAATTCGACCACCAAAATTAGCAGGACCACCTCCCTTGTAAAGAGCGAAGTCACTAACCATGTCAGGATTGAAAGCTGAAAAGAAACCAAAAAGGTGAGATGGGTTATAAATAGGAGCACCGTCCTGAAGAATAAGATTTTGACCGGTCTCGCCGCCTCTCACATTAAATCCAGAAGACAATTCACCTGCGGTACTAACACCTGGAAGCGTTGTCAGGCTTCGTACTGGATCAACTTCGCCCATAAAGGTTGGGAGTGATTTGATAGTTTCAATGGTAAGTAGTTCAACTCCTGTGAGTTGATTGGTGACATTTGCGTCTACACGTTCCGCTGTAACAATAACGCTCTCTAATTCTTTTGATTCAGGGAAGAGACCAATTTCAATATTGCCTTCTGTACCATAAGGACTAAAACCAAGAATATAAAAGTGAGGTTGGTAACCCACATACTTTGCTTCGACGTGATAAATTCCAGAGTTCAATTGAAATGAAAACGCACCATTGATGTCAGTGAGAGAACCATTTTTGAGTTCCTGAACGATTACCTGAGCTCCTACAATTGGTTCCCCATTTCCACTATCAACAAGGATTCCATTAATGGTTGCTGTTGATTTTGGAGTGCGAACAAGGATAAAATCATCTTTTCTTAGGCCAAGTTCATCGCCTTCAGATTTTCTTGTAATGAACACAACATTATCTCTTACTTTTACGACGTCATATAGTACAAGGTAGCGTTTCAAGTACTCCATTAACCTTTCTCGATAGGTAATGCCAACAACGGTTAGGGCCTCTATCTTTGTGTGATCAAAAAGAAAATCGACTTCATACCGTTCTTCAAGTTGCTCAAGAAACTCTGAAAATACTCGTCCGTTATATGACTCATCAATAATTATGTCCTTGACACCCTGCGCTTTTGATACTTTCAAAGTGAAAGTAAACACAAGCAAAAATAACAGTGATCTTACCACAACCCGTATGTAAATATTATCCTAAAATGATCACAAAATGTCACAAATTTATGTTTTTCAGATACTGTCATCCGACAAAAATAAAATAAGGCAGAGGTATTTCTACCACCCGCCTTTTTTATGATGTTTGAGTTACCACACAAAAACATCATGGGTAAAAATATCAAATTATCGGGTCAGCCACAAGCAAATCAAAGAGTGTGAGCAATTCACAACATTGGTGAGCATGGCATCCAACAACTTAGGATCCTATGTATGCCTTATCTCCTTATTGAAGATGCGTGAAAAGTTATCAGCAGCACAACGAGACATCAAAAGATTACAGAAAGAGATGAGCATGCAAAAAATTGGGGGTCTTTTTGAGAATGCTCAAAATACCTCTTAATCAAACTGATTTCGATAGTTTTTTCCGAACTTCGAGTTTAGTCGGATGACAGTATTTTTCAGATGTCTTTTTTATTTGATCGGCTAATGTATTTCCGGTCCAGACAAAAGTACAACGGGCAGACACAGAAAAGCTTTTCAAAGTTGTAAAGGTTGACAACTTGTCAAGTTAATTTGTAGCTTTGGGAGCCGTGAATAGCGTTATGAATTTAAATAGTTGACATATGAAAATAATTTCAGTCGGTGAATTTAAGTCAAAGTTTTCTTTGATTCTGGAATGGATTAAAGATGGGGAAGATGTTATCATATCGTATGGCAGGAAAAAGAAAGAAGTCGCGGTAATTGTTGATATCAATAAATTCAGAAAACCAAAAAAGAGGAAGCTTGGTATTTTGGAAGGAGTAGCCAAAGCAAGATTTAAGAAAGATTTCAAAATAAGTACTGAGGATTTCCTGCAAGGATGAGTTACTTGCTTGACACACATACATTAATCTGGTCTATTCTTTCGTCCAGCATTCTGCCCAAAAAAGTAGTTAATATCCTGGAGGATGGCAGAACAAATGTTATGGTTAGTGTAGTCAGTTTCTGGGAAATTGCGCTGAAATATTCTATCGGAAAACTTGAATTGCATGGCGTTGAACCTGATCATTTTCCACATTTAGTAGAAAAGACAGGATTTACTGTACTTCCTCTGGATCCTAAGGACATTGCTACTTCCTATAAGTTGATGTGGGTAGAAACGCACAAAGATCCTTTTGACCGTATGTTAATTTGGCAGGCATTACGCAATGATCTTACCATAATCTCTAAAGATGTTATTTTTGATAAGTATACTCCATTGGGATTAAAACTACACTGGAAGTAAAGCCTGGATTTTATAAAGAAGAACTAATTATTCTTGTCCTTACAAATGCAGTTAACCAATAATTTTTTGTCGGATGCAATACTTGAAAAAGAATCAAGAACTCCTGTCTGGCTTATGCGTCAGGCCGGGCGCGTGCTTCCGGAATATAGAAAGGTAAGAGATTCTGTTAAGGATTTTAAAGCGCTGGTTAAAAACCCTGAGCTGGCATGTGAGGTAACGATTCAACCAGTAAATATTCTAGGTGTAGATGCAGCTATCATTTTTTCTGACATCCTGGTCATTCCAGATGCTATGGGATTGCCTTATGAAATGGAAGAAAATAAAGGCCCTGTATTTCCAAAAAGAATTTCTTCTGCGGATGATTTAAAAAATCTTCATATAGCAAAAGCAGAAGAGCTTCAATATGTCTTGGATGCAATTAAGTTAACCAGGCAAGAGTTAAATGGCAGGGTTCCTCTCATTGGATTTGCCGGTGCGCCGTGGACAATATTTTCTTACATGATTGAAGGTGGCGGAAGCAAAACATTCAGCAAAGCAAAAAAGATTCTATATACAAATCCTGCATTTGCACATCAACTATTAGATTTAATTACGCAGAGTACGATCAATTATCTGAAAGGACAAATAGCCGCTGGTGTAGATGTGATTCAATTATTTGATAGCTGGGCAGGCGTTCTTGGACCTGATCAGTACAAAGAATTTTCATTACGTTACATTTCCAGAATCTGTGACTCCATTGATGAAGTACCCAAGATAGTTTTTGCAAAGGGAGCTTTTTTCGCGAGAGAAGAATTGAATAAAGTAAAATGTGAAGTAGTTGGGTTGGACTGGAATATGGACATTAAGGAATCGAGAAAACTTATGCCTGGAAAAATTCTGCAAGGAAATTTAGATCCTTGCGCTCTTTATGGAAGCTTTGATGATATTAAAAGAGAAACAAAGAAGATGTTGGATTCCTTTGGTCCGAATAAACATATCGCTAACCTTGGCCATGGATTATATCCGGATACTGAGGTGGATAAAGTGAAGTGCTTTATTGATACAGTAAAAGAGTATAGCCTCACCCTACGCAAATAAGATTTCAAAGAATGAATGACAGGTAATTATCTGTGGTGATTAATTCCAGGTTGGCATCAGGATAATTCGATGCCCATTCAGAGGGAGTCCGATAAGATTGTTTCTTCCATTTCAGTTCATAAGGAAACAACTTCCCATCCCGTTCTTCTATCAAATCAATTTCCTGTTTCGAATAGGTTCTCCAGAAATAATCATTACTGTAAATGTGTTGATAGGTTTTCTTTTTAAGCCGCTCGATGATCAGAAAATTTTCCCACAGCGCGCCAATGTCATTGCGGGTTTCCAGAGGATTGAAGGCGTTGATGATTCCGTTTCGAATGCCTGTGTCGAGGAAATAATACTTTTTCTTGCTCGTTATTTCGTTCCGGAGATTCCGGCTGAAACCACTCAGGGAAAAAATGATGAAAGATTTCTCCAGCAGATCAATATACCGGGCAATGGTTTTAACATCTACTTTTAGCCCGTTGGAGAGTTCGTTCAGCGACACCTCACTTCCTACCTGGAATGCAAGCATTCGCAAGAGGTCCAGGAGAATTCTTGGCGATTTAATATTCTCCAGCGCAAGAATGTCTTTTAACAAATATGAATGGACAAGCTCCTGCAGAAACTCAATTTTTAACTGAGAGGTTTGAGCGGTAATTACACTTGGGTAGAGTCCATAAATCAGGAATTGTTCTAAACGTTGACCGAGCTCAACACGGTTATGCTGCTTTGATAGTTCATGGAGACTGATCGGAAATAATTTGAGTATTTTTTGTCTTCCTACTAACGGTTCGCCTATCTTGTTTGACAAGTCAAAACTTGATGACCCCGTAGCAATCACATATATTCCGGGTACCTGGTCAACAATTATTTTCAGGCCCTTTCCAATATTCGGTATATTTTGGGCTTCATCAAGGATAATTAATTCATAGCCCTGGCAATATTCTTTAATCAGTTCAAAATCAGATGAGCTGAGAATTTCCTGAACCCGGATATTATCTCCCGAATCCACCTTGTATTTCAGTGTTGTTTCAGGAAGAAATGTATTGATTAAGGTAGTTTTTCCAACCCTCCTGGGGCCGTAAATAACCAGCACCTTATTCTTCTCAAGGTATTGATTTAGAGGATAGTAAACCCGCGGGATCATAAATTTACAGACTTTAACTCCATAAATTTATGCAAATTTACGGAGTGGTAATCCATAAATTTTGTGAAAAGTGTGGATTTGCTTGCCCTGAAATTTAGTTCTGAAGCATTTTTAACAGCGTAGTCAGCTTACTCTTGAGGTTCCTCCTGTCAACAATAAAATCAAGAAAGCCATGCTCCATAACAAACTCTGCACTTTGAAAACCCTTAGGCAGATCTTTTCCAATAGTTTCCCGAATTACCCTTGGGCCGGCAAATCCGATCAGTGCTCCGGGTTCAGCGATATTAAAATCACCCAACATAGCGTAAGAAGCTGTCACACCACCAGTAGTAGGGTCAGTGAGTAAAGATATGTAAGGAATTTTTGCTTCTTCCATCAAGGCAAGTTTGGCTGAGGTTTTAGCCATTTGCATGAGTGACAATCCCGCTTCCATCATTCGTGCCCCACCGGATCTTGAAATCATAAGGAAGGGTTTTTTAAATTTCAGCGCATAATCTATGGCACGTGCTATCTTTTCTCCCACAACGGAACCCATAGAGCCTCCGATAAAACTGAAATCCATACAACCGATAACGAGATCAAGCCCATTCAATTTGCCATAAGCCGTCCGAATAGCATCTTTAAGTTCTACTTTTTCCTGTGATTCTTTTATTCGCTTGGGATAGGGTTTTGTATCTACAAAATTTAAGGGATCATCCGACTCCATGTCCGCATCAAGCTCAGTAAATTCATTATTGTCAAACAGCAGTTCAAAATATTCCTTTGAACCAATCCGAACATGATAGTTTTCCTCAGGGACTACAAACGCATTGTGTTTGAGTTCACGTGTGTGAACGATTTTACCTCCGGGTGATTTAAACCAGAGTCCATCCGGTACTTCGCGTTTAGATTCAGTAGGTGTAAGAATGCCTTTGTCACTACGCTTAAACCAAGTCATGTTTGTTCAAATTAGTTGAGCACTATTAAGTTTTGATCTTAGCCAGATTTCAATTAGCACCAAGGAGGTGGGCAGCAAAGTTATTAATATTTTGATAGCAAGCCAGAAGGCTTAGTCCTAACAAAAAAGCCATCTGAGATGGATCAGATGGCTTCTTATTATGTGTATAAAAATCTTAAACTTTTTCCTGGATACGCGCTGACTTTCCATGACGGCCCTTCATGTAGTACAGTTTCGCACGACGAACTTTACCTATTTTCAAAACTTGAATTTTGTCAATACTTGGTGATATAATGGGAAATATTCTTTCAACGCCCACGCCGTTTGATACTTTACGAACCGTAAAAGTTTCGCCATTTGAACCTTTGCCACGGCGTTGGATTACAACCCCTTGAAATTGCTGCACCCTTTCCTTATTTCCTTCCTTAATCTTTACGTGCACATTTACGGTGTCACCAGCTTTAAATGAAGGGATACGTTTGCGAGTCTCCGCAAGCTCTTGTTCAACAATCTTAATAAGATCAGCCATAGCTGTATAGTTTTAAAAATGGAGTGCAAATTTAGGCAAAGAAATGAAAATACCGAGGGCTATAAAAAAGATTCTTTTCATTGATCCAACAGTCCGGGGCGCCTTTCTTTAGTCCTTTGAAGCGATTTTTCCAGCTTCCAGGCTTCAATATTTGCTGCGTGACCGCTAATGAGGGTATCGGGTACTTTCCAGCCTTTATAATCTGACGGCCTCGTATAAACCGGTGGTGCGACGAGGTTATCCTGGAATGAATCGCTGAGCGCAGAAGTTTCGTCCGATAAAACACCTGGAATAAGACGGATAATGGCATCAGCAATGACTGCGGCAGCCAATTCACCACCCGAGAGGACGTAATTTCCAATGCTTATCTCACGCGTAATTAAATGCTCCCTGACGCGTTCATCTACCCCTTTATAATGTCCGCATAAAAGAATAATGTTTCTTTTCAGACTAAGTTCATTGGCTACAGACTGGGAAAACACTACTCCATCGGGTGACGTGTAGATGACATCGTCATACGTTCTTTTTGATTTAAGATCTGTAATGCAACGATCGATAGGTTCAATCATCAAAACCATTCCTGCCCCTCCGCCATATGCATAATCATCTACCGATTTGTGCTTATCAGTAGCATATTCACGCAAGTCAATGATTTCTACTTCCACAAGGCCTTTCTTTTGCGCTCGTTTCAAAATGGAATCATTGAAAGGACTCTCAATCAGCTTGGGCAAACATGTGATGATATCAATGTGCATGACAGAATGACTTATAAGTCAAGATACCCTTCCGGGAGCGAAACACTCATTTTTTTATCTCGCTTATCGATCTTTTTTATGAAAGGGCCATTAATTGGAATTAATAGCTCTTTGCCCTGATAATTAACTGAGATTAAACGCTGCAGGCCGCTTTGGATCACCTCAGTAATAATTCCTAAGGAGCCAAAAGAATTATCCTCTACAACAAAGCCGATTACTTCGTCATCGTAGAATTCTCCTTTTTTGGATTTCGGTCGCAATGATTTTGGCAAAAATAATTCATGCTTTGCAATTGCTTGTGCTTCATTCAGGGTCTCCACATCATCGAATTGCAGGTATGCTTTATCACCCTTCAGCGAAATGGATTTTATAAAATGAGGAACCATTTGATTGTTCATCTTAATGAAAACAACTTCAATATCACTTGCATCATTTGGTAAATCGCTCCGCAGTGATGCTGTTACTTCACCTTTTAGGCCATGAGGTCTCGTTATTTTTCCAATAAGATAATAGTCGCTGATCTCCATTACTTGAGGATAGTTAAAAATAAAATATGCCGATGAAAAATCATTTTCATCGGCATAAGTAATAAGCTTTCAGAAATAAAATTCTTACGCTTGTGTTTCTGTAGTTTCGCTGGTGGCCTGGCCTTCACTACCTTCACCTTCAGCAGGAGCTGGTGTTTCCACTACAATGGCTTTTTTACGAATTGCTTCTGCCCTTGCTTCTTTCACTTTAGTTTCAGCTTCTTTTCTGGCCTTGGCACTGGCTTGCTTGGATTGTGTGATCTTGTCACGATTAGCCTGAACCTTGGCTTCTTTCTCCTTCAGCCATGAAGCAAGCTTACTATCTGCTTGTTCCTGACTGATCGCACCTTTAATCACACCTATTTGAAGATGTTTACGGAGCATAACACCCCGGTAAGAAAGCATAGCTTTTACCGTGTCACTTGGTTGGGCTCCATTCATTACCCAATGAAAAGCCCGCTCGTCATTGATGTCAATAATAGCAGGATGTGTCAGGGGATTGTACGTACCGATTTTTTCAATAAAGCGACCATCACGTGGCGCTCTGGCATCTGCTACGACTACATCGTACATTGCCAGCTTCTTGCGGCCTCTGCGGGCCAATCTGATTTTAACCATGATTATTTAGGATCTCGTCCAGTAAAATTTTTAAAGACCGCAAAGATAGAGCAAAAATTAGTTACGCCAAATCAGAGTTGGAGAATAAAGCACTAAATGGGCTATGGAAACAATACATTTGCTTACGCGATTACTCAATTTTTATATATAAATGCCCTTATCTACCTTTGGTAGCTTTTTTAAAAATCATGGATAAATACTCATATATATCGAATGCGGATGTTAGCTATTTGGATCAACTGTATCAAAATTACCGGAAAGATCCTTCATCCGTTGATTTAACGTGGCAGAAATTTTTTGAAGGGTATGACTTTTCACAACAACGATTTGGTGAGAAAAACGGTCATCCTACTACGGCTGTTGTTGAAGACAGTTTAGCTATTAAAGAAACTCAGGTTCGAAATTTGATCTTTCAATACCGATCGTTCGGTCACCTGAAATCAAAAACCAACCCGGTACGGGAGAGACGCAATCACAATGTTCGCCTTGATCTTAAAGATGTCGGATTATCAGAAGCTGATCTTGATGCTGAATTTGATGTAGGCGCTGAAATTGGATTGGGACGAACCACGCTTCGGAAAATTGTTGAAAAATTAAAGACGGTCTATTTAGGTCCAATTGGTTTTGAGTACAACTTCATCCGAAACGATGATATCAGGCAGTGGTTCTTTGAAAAGGTTGAGAAGGGATATTACAACTACAATCCTAATCTCGATGAAAAGAAAATGATTCTGTCAAAACTAAATGAGGCAGTAGTTTTCGAGAACTTTTTACACACAAAGTTTTTAGGGCAAAAACGTTTTTCTTTGGAGGGAGGCGAGAACACTATCCCAGCCCTGCAAACGATAATCAATAAGGCTGCTGAATTAGACGTCAAAGAAGTTGTGATAGGCATGGCCCACCGGGGAAGGCTCAATGTGCTCTCCAATATCTTAGGCAAAACATACGAACAAATCTTTACAGAGTTTGAAGGAAATGTAAATCCTGATCTGACTATGGGTGATGGCGATGTTAAGTATCATCTTGGCTATTCCAGTCACATCAAAACTCCCTCAGGTAAAAAAATTTATGTTAAGCTAACACCAAATCCTTCTCACCTTGAAGCAGTTGATCCGTTGGTAACGGGTTATACACGCGGCCAGATCGATGATGAATACGCTGGTGATGTGAGAAAAGGGATGGCGCTACTCATTCATGGTGATGCAGCAGTTGCCGGTCAGGGTGTTGTTTATGAAGTCGTGCAAATGTCCGGGCTTCCTGGCTATACTACCGGTGGCACTATTCACTTTGTAATTAATAACCAGGTTGGTTTTACTACCGATTATGATGATGCACGCACAAGTATCTATTGTACTGACATTGCAAAAATCGTTGATGCTCCGGTTCTGCACGTCAATGGCGATGACGCAGAAGCAGTAACATTTGCTGCTAATCTTGCAGTAGAATACAGGCAGAAATTTGGTAAAGATATTTTTATTGACTTGCTCTGCTATCGCCGTCATGGACATAATGAAAGTGATGAGCCGAAATTTACACAACCCAAGCTTTACAATGTTATAGCCCGCCATCCAAATCCCCGTGAGGTTTATGTAAAAAAACTAACGGAAAGTGGTGACTTTGACCAGGCGCTGGCCGATGAGATGGATAAAAACTTTCGCGATCAGTTACAAGACAGATTAAATGAAGTTAAGCAAAAGCCCCTACCGTATAAGTCGCAGAAGGTTGAAGAAGAATGGCAACAGTTGAGGTGGGCAACGCCTGCGGATTTCGAAAAATCGCCGGAGACGGGAGTGAAGCTGGAAGTAATTGAAAAGGTTGGCCAGGCACTCACTTCAATTCCTGAGGGCTTTAAACCGTTGAAACAAATTGAGAAACTTATCAAGGATCGAAAAGAATCATTTTTTGAAACAAAGTTGCTCGGATGGGCCGAGGCGGAATTGTTAGCATATGGTTCTCTTCTCGTTGAAAAAACTCCTGTCCGCATGTCAGGACAGGATGTCAAACGCGGAACGTTTTCTCATCGCCATGCTTATTTCTTTGATGCCAATACAAATGAAGCTTATTGCGGATTAAATAATCTTTCAAAAGATCAGGCCAAGTTTCATATTTTCAACTCCCTGCTTTCTGAGTTTGGTGTTTTAGGTTTTGAATATGGTTACGCGATGGCCTCACCACGGGCGCTCGTTCTTTGGGAGGCTCAGTTTGGAGACTTCGTCAATGGAGCACAGGTAATGATTGACCAGTTCATTGCCAGCGCTGAGTCGAAGTGGCAGCGTATGAACGGACTGGTTATGCTGCTACCGCATGGTTACGAAGGTCAGGGCCCTGAACACAGCAGCGCCAAGCCTGAAAGATTTTTACAATTGTCTGCAGAGTACAATATGATTGTCGCTAACCTCACCCGTGCAGCAAACTTTTTTCATTTGCTGAGAAGACAGATAGTATGGGAATTCCGCAAACCTTGTATCGTATTTTCACCTAAATCATTGCTTCGTCATCCCGGTGTTGCTTCACCTGTTGACGATTTTACAAAAGGAACTTTTCAGGAAGTGATTGATGATCCGGAAGCAAATGCAAAGGACGTAAAACGAATTGTATTGTGTTCCGGTAAAATCTATTTCGACCTCCAGGAGTTTCGTCAAAAGAAAAAAATTAAAGACACTGCAGTTATCCGGTTAGAGCAACTTCATCCTTTTCCTGAAAAGCAGCTACGTACAATTCTTGGCAAGTACAAGTACAACAAAATAATGTGGGCCCAGGAAGAGCCTAACAATATGGGTGCACTTTCTTATATCTTGAGAATGATGCCTAAAGATGGCCTTGAGTATGTTACAAGAAAGGGAAGTGCCTCACCGGCTACTGGCTACTCGAAGATTCATAAAATTGAACAAGAGAAGATTTTGAACAGAGCTTTTGAAATTAACCCTAACGCATAAAAAATTATAATGGGAATACAAGTTAAAATCCCCCAGGTAGGCGAATCCATTAACGAAGTAACGATCGCTAACTGGACGAAGAATGACGGAGACACCGTTCAGATGGATGAAGTGATTGCAGAGTTGGAATCTGACAAAGCAACTTTTGAATTAACTGCTCCTCAAGCCGGTGTTTTAAAAATTGTAAAACAAGCCGGTGAATCAGTACCCATTGGGGCATTAGTTTGTGAAATTGAGCCTTCTCAAAACGGCTCGGCAGCAAAACAAGGTCCATCCTCAAAAGACAAAGAAAAATCATCTGCGGAACCTTCAACGGAGACTTCTAAGAAGACGACTAAAACAGGATCTGTAAAGGAAATGAAAGTGCCTGCGGTTGGCGAATCAATTACAGAAGTAACCATTAGCACCTGGTTGAAGAAAGAAGGCGATCACGTTCAATTGGATGAAATTATTGCAGAGGTAGAATCTGATAAAGCAACTTTTGAATTACCAGCCGAAGCCTCCGGTATTCTTCATATCGTTGCGAAAGAAAATGAAACATTACCCATCGGTGGATTGATTTGCAGAATAGAAGTTACAGAAGGTGAGCCTGTAGAAAAGCAGTCGTCTGCACAAGAGAAGTCCGTGACAAATACATCTTCTGACAAATCTTACGCAGCAGGACATCCTTCACCGGCGGCGGCAAAAATACTGGATGAGAAAGGCATTCAAACAAGTCAGGTGGAAGGCACTGGTGTTGGAGGAAGGATAACAAAAGACGATGCTGTGAAAGCTCAGGTTGCCGCTAAGGCAGAATCGAAAACAACTGCACCAGCGGCTGCTCCCGTGATACAAGCAGGTGGTAGAAATAAGCGTTCGGAGAAAATGACTTCTCTCCGTAAAACTGTTGCCAGGCGCCTGGTATCAGTGAAGAATGAAACGGCCATGCTTACTACTTTCAATGAAGTAGATATGAAGCCGATTATGGACTTGCGGGCGAAGTATAAAGATAAATTCAAGGAAAAATATGGTGTAGGTCTTGGCTTCATGTCCTTTTTTACAAGAGCAGTATGTGTTGCCTTAAAGGAATGGCCTGCTGTCAATGCACAAATCAACGGCGATGAAATTATTTACCACGACTACTGTGACGTTTCCATTGCTGTATCTACACCGCGTGGCCTGGTAGTACCTGTCATTCGTAATGCTGAGTCACTTTCATTTGATCAAATCGAATCAGAAGTTGGTCGTTTAGCGGCGCGTGGCCGGGATGGTAAACTTTCTATTGACGAAATGCAGGGCGGAACATTTTCAATCACCAACGGAGGCGTTTTTGGTTCAATGCTTTCGACGCCAATTCTTAATCCTCCACAGTCAGCAATTCTTGGCATGCATAACATTGTAGAGCGCCCCATCGCGAAGAACGGTGAAGTGATTGTACGTCCGATAATGTATGTGGCGCTTTCGTATGATCACCGTATTATCGACGGTCGTGAATCGGTAAGTTTCCTGTTCCGCGTAAAAGAATTATTAGAAGATCCGGGAAGATTGATTCTCGGTGTGTAAAGAATAATGAATGGTAAAAAAATTAACCATTAAGAATTTTAAATCAATAAAGGATTTAACCCTTGACTGCAGGAGAGTAAATCTTTTTATTGGGGAACCTAATACTGGAAAGTCCAACCTGCTTGAAGGATTAGCTTTATTTTGCTGGCCCAATTCCAACAATATTTCAAATTTGGTAAGATTTGATGATTTGAGTAATCTCTTTTTTGAGAATGATCTTTACGCAAATGAGATTTCAATTCAACTTGATTCCCTGGTCCTGAAAATTGTATTTAAGCATGATCAATATGTTTTCCAATTTTTTCAGAATGAAACGCATGTAGGTGACATATACAGATCAATAGAGGGTTCTCATTTGCCAAATAGTTATACAGTTAGTGACCTTTCAAAAGTGCGCCCTTATTTTTTTAAAGGAGTTGGGAAGTTTACAGAAAAAAGTTTCGATTTTCTTTTTCCTCCTGACGGGAAGAATCTTTTTTTTCTGCTTCAAACAAATAAAAAATTGCAATTATTAATAAGCGAATTCATTCAGGAGAGAGGTTTCAAGTTAACGTTTAACCAGGCTACGTCTGAAATTGGAATATCAAAGGAGAAAAATAATATCGTAATTAATTACCCCTATTCAATCATATCGGATACCATTCAAAGGATCATATTTTATGTTGCTGCCATTGAGACAAATCAATCCGGCAATACATTGATCTTTGAAGAGCCGGAGTCTAACGTCTTTCCTTACTATACAAAGTATCTGGCGGAAAAGATTGCCTATTCTGATAAACAATATTTTTTAACAACACATAATCCATACTTTCTTCAATCTATTATTCAGAAAACGCGACTGGGGGATTTATCGGTTAATATCGTATACATGAGCGATTATAAAACTCATGTGAGGCCAGTCATAGATCAGATTGAAATTGAAGAGTTAATCGACTTGCAATCAAATGTTTTTTTAAATCTTGATAAGTTTTTGCCCGAATGATTTATTTGGAATGTTTTGCTGACGAAGCCTTGGTTAAGTCTTTTGGAGCTACTTCTAAAATGATCAAACACGCATTCAGTAAAGGTGAAGTTTGCAATATGCTCGATAAAACAACTGGCGCTATAGGAATTGTTGATGAAGATCCTCAGTCGGGCAAACCTTCTTATGAAAAGGAGATGCGCAATCACAAAATTCATGAAGATGCAAAGGTCATTATTTGTGAACATAGAGGGTCTGGCAATAAGCTTATTTTGATAAGACCCAGGCTTGAGGAGTTTATTATTCGAATTTCAAAGGAGCATCGCGTTGATATGGAATCATACAAGCTTTCATCTGATCCCGACAAATTACATGATGAATTATCTTTCAGAAAAAATCAATATAAATTTAATGGATTTCGGAATCTGCTTTTTGATCTTCTGAAAATTGATCCAACGTTAATCAGTCTAAAAAAATATATATCTTAAAAAAATGCAATACAACGTAACAGTCATTGGCTCTGGTCCTGGTGGATATGTGGCAGCGATTCGATGCGCTCAGCTAGGTTTGAAAACGGCAATAGTGGAGAAGTATGATACGCTGGGCGGAACCTGTTTGAATGTTGGATGTATCCCGTCAAAAGCATTGCTGGATTCATCAGAGCATTTTATAAATGCAAAAGAGCATTTCAGGGAACATGGCATTGATATTTCGGAACCTAAAGTGAATTTAACGCAAATGATTTCCCGTAAGGCAAATGTTGTCAAACAAAATGTTGATGGCATTGCTTACCTGATGAAGAAGAACAAGATCGATGTGTTTAATGGCGTAGGATCTTTTATCGACAAAAATACAGTTAAGATCACAGCGAAGGATGGTAAAGAGAATACGATTACAACTGATAATATCATCATTGCCACCGGCTCCAAACCAACACCACTTCCCTTCGCACCATTCGATAAAAAAAGAATTATTTCAAGCACAGAGACTCTTGAATTGAAAGAGGTTCCGAAGCATATGATTGTTATTGGCGGAGGAGTGATCGGAATGGAATTGGGTTCTGTTTACGCACGGATTGGTTCTAAGGTAACAGTAGTGGAATTTTTGGATAGTCTCATTCCGACTATGGACGGAACAATGGGCAAGGAGTTACTCAAGATTGCAAAGAAGATTGGAATGGAAGTTTACCTTGGACACAAAGTCACTTCTGTGGAAAACAAAGGGAAGGAAGTAATTGTAAAAGCTGAAGATAAAAAAGGAACTTCTCTTGAGCTGAAAGGCGATTATTGTCTTGTAAGCATTGGTAGGCGACCCTACACAGATGGACTTGGTTTGGATAAAATTGGTATTGAATTAGACAAAGGAAGGGTTCCTGTTGATGAACACCTTCGCACCAAAGTGAGTAACGTGTATGCAATAGGTGATGTAGTACGTGGGGCTATGCTTGCCCATAAAGCTGAAGAAGAAGGTGTTTTGGTAGCAGAGCAGTTAGCAGGACAAAAACCTCATATTAATTACCTGCTTATTCCCGGCGTCGTTTATACGTGGCCTGAGGTGGCAAGTGTGGGCTACACTGAAGAGCAGTTGAAAGAACAGGGACGGAGTTATAAGGTGGGCAATTTTCCTTATAAAGCATTGGGTCGTGCCAGGGCTAGTATGGACTTGGATGGGCTGGTAAAAATTTTGGCTGACAAACAAACAGATGAGATACTGGGCGTTCACATTATTGGCGCACGTGCAGCAGATATGATTGCGGCAGGTGTCACTGCTATGGAGTTCAGAGCATCAGCGGAAGATGTTGCAAGAATGTCACATGCTCACCCAACGTACATGGAAGCCGTGAAGGAAGCATGCCTCGCTGCTACTGCAAACCGACCTATCCACATGTGATATGTTGTTGAATCTTTTAATTCCCATTAACTTAGCGGCAATATCCGTATGTTAAAATTTTTATCGGTTAAAAATTGGTCACGCTATAGCCGTGAGTTTTCTGAGGATCAAGAGGCTTTGTATAAATACAAACGCATCATTCTCTTTTCACAGTTCGCATTGTTTGGTTCTGTTGCCGGATTTCTTCATTCCCTGGAAGACCTTGTAGATGGTCTTGGTTTCATGCCCCTGATGGATATGACAATGGCCGTTGGGATCTTTATTTGTTATGTACTAAATGAACGGGGAAAGCATCTTGTGGCCAAGGTGCTGTTGCTCTCCTTTCTGAATATTTTCTTCTTTGTTTACTCATCACTCGTACCACCTGAACTGGGCATTTATCTTTACTACTTCCCCTGGGTTGGCCTTGCAGCGGTTGTTTTTGAAATCAATGAAAACAGACTAAGAATATTTTTCATTTCACTTTCTGTTGTCTTACTACTCATCTTATTTATTTCTCATTTCAATGTTTTTGGAACATTTAAGTTCGAAGCAATCGATTTGGAACGATCCTTCGTCATTAACCTTGTTTCCAGCATTGTTGTGCTGACTTTTTTTATAGTGTTCATGTCTAACATGAACCAACATTCAGAAAGCCAACTTTATACAAAAGCGGAGGAAGTCAAGGAAAAAAATAAAGACCTTGAAAAAGTAAATGGTGAGTTAGATAGATTCTTTTACAGTGTTTCGCATGACTTAAAGGTACCCGTACTGGATATCAAGGGCATTCTAAATGAAGCTACTTCGGAAACGCGGGATGAAATAGTAATGAATTACTTCTTATTACTGAAGGATAGAGCTAACAAACTTGATGATTTTTTGAGGGATATAATTGACTACGCACGTAATGCAAAAGCATCTGCAGTTGTCTCTTCGGTAAATATTAATCAATTGGTTGATGAAGTAATTGAAAATTTCAGGTTTATCCCGGGAGCTGATAAAGTTCAAATTGAGAAATCAATTCAACTTGATCATGAAATGATAATCGACCGGGTGAGATTGTATATTATTTTGAATAACATCATTGCTAACGCCGTGTATTATCAGCGTTCGAATGTAAAGAGTAAATGGGTAAAGGTTGTAGCGGAGCTGAAGCACACAACACTGGTAATTACTGTTTCCGATAATGGGCAGGGTATCGAAAAGGAATTGATCCCCAAAATTTTCAATATGTTTTTCAGAGGTACCAACCAGTCTAAAGGCTCTGGTCTTGGACTCTACATTGTCAAAGAAGCAGTTGAAAGAATGCTGGGAAGTATTTTCCTTGAGTCAGAAGTGGGTAAAGGAACGACATTTACATTAACCTTCCCGGTATCTGTTGGTGAAAAGATAAAGGAAGGCTCAAAGCAGAAACTTCAAGATAAGATTTCAATCCTTTAGCTTCTAAAGGCCTTCCCGAAGTTTTCTTATTCTGAACTGGCAAAAAGATCTTAGCGCCAGTGCAATCACAATTGGAATTAAAGAAAGGTTAAGTTCTTGCGGAAGGAATTTCCAGAAAACGAGCAAAATTATTGAAATAATAAAGACTACCAGGAAATAATTTTTTATCCAGTTGTAATTTTTAAACAAGAAAAATGTAATCAAGAGGTGAGTCGGCAGGGCCCAGAGGAGATTAAAATTTTTCGCAGCAGCTTTATGGTCAGTGAAGAACCAGAGATAGGTGAGGAGAACTCCGATCAATCCAAGCACTACAAAGAAAATTACATCAAACCACTGTGTTAGTTTTTTTTTCTTTAAATCCCTTATGCTTATAGCCAGCGTTATAAAAGCAAAAAATCCAAATACGTAGAATGGATGAGGTAGTCCCTTTATTGGATCTTCATCTCGTTGAGCATATACAATTTTTTTTTCTCCTACAATCGGAACTTCAGAATTACCCCTCTTCACAAAGGCATGGTCAAAACCACTTTCTACATAATCGGGCAAAAACATATATTCATAGGGTGAAGCTACCTTATCCATAGGCAAACCCAGGCATATGTCAATTCCCAAATCTCCCCAGGGTTGCTGTTGAAGATACAAATCAGTTAAGTCGCGGATGGTATTTGTTGAGGTAACGTATGATCCATCAAATCGCACTGAATCACCTAAGACTTTTGCTACTACATCTCGAATTTTTGTGGCGCAGTTGTCGTAGAAATAATCATAGCGATACTTTTGATTTTCAGGTAAGGCATTCCATTGCAAATAATCATACAACTTCTGCTTCTGGTTTGGTGTTAGATTGAGCACTTGCTCGTGTACATAACGATTGTAATAGATATATACATTTTTAAAATCCTGGTAGCGGTAGACGCCAAGCATGTAATAGTTATGTCCTCTTGCGAAGTTGAGATAAAAACCAGGCTCGAAGCTGAATACGCCGTAGTTGTAGGCTTCATCAATTTCCAGGTCAGGATCATAAACGCGGAACGCGCTATGACCAAACGCAGACCACAACTCACCTTGCCAGGGACCACAGGTAATAACAGAGATTTGCCCTTCAGGTGAAAGTTTATGCTGACCTTTTAAGGTTGTAAAAGTAACAAGTGCAAGGATGAACAATCCAAGTTTTTGCATATGACAATTCAGATAGTATTGCAAGATAAGACCATCGTTGTTATTCTGACATATCCGTGTATTTTTGTTTTCAGCATAATTCAATTTCAGTGGTAAGGTTGAACGATAGTCTTAGCTTGTTTTCAAAGCTTTCTTTGAGAAAGATTCGAAATGCATCGAACATATACCAAAGCTATCATTACGCTAAAATTATTGGATCTCCTGAAATTACAGGTCTTCCTATAAGCCTGGCCATCGAACCGACAACATCCTGTAATTTACGATGCCCGGAATGTCCCAGCGGACTTCGTTCTTTTACACGGGCTACGGGTATGTTAAGCCCTGATCTTTTTAAAAAGGTAATTGATGAATTAAGTGACACACTGATTTGGCTTACCTTCTATTTTCAGGGTGAACCCTTTCTTCACTCACGTTTTCTTGAAATGGTTAATACTGCTTCGCAAAAAAGGATTTATACATCTACATCAACAAATGGTCATTACCTCAATGATGAAAATGCAAGACGCACGGTAGAGTCAGGACTAGACCGTTTGATTATATCTATTGATGGAGTAACACAAGAAAGCTACGAGTCTTATCGAATTGGAGGAAATCTTTCTAAAGTGATTGAGGGAACAAAGAATGTATTGCAATGGAAGAAGAAATTAAAATCAAGAACACCGCATGTAGTTTTTCAGTTTCTTGTTGTCAGGCCTAACGAACATCAGATACCACAGGTTCGTAAACTGGCTCACCAACTTGGTGTGGATGAGGTTGTTTTTAAATCAGCGCAAGTGTATGATTATAAAAATGGATCTGATCTTATTCCTGAGAATAGTAAATACGCGCGCTATAGAAAAAATTCAGATGGAACTTATCGCATTAAAAACAAATTACTCAACCACTGTTGGAAGATGTGGCATAGTTGTGTGATTACATGGGATGGTAAGGTAGTGCCTTGTTGTTTTGATAAAGATGCGTCGCATGTGCTGGGCGATGTATCGAAAGATTCTTTTGAATCAATATGGATGGGAGAGAAATATAAATCTTTTCGTGCTTCTTTATTAAAATCCAGAAGTGAGATTGAAATCTGTACGAACTGTACGGAAGGAACAAGTATTGTAATGAATTGAAAAAATATAGGAAAATTAATTCCTGAGTGAGTCTGCTTTGAATTGCTCTTCAATTTTTTTAATGTCAATTGAATTGCATTTACCGCATCCTGAAGAGCAATTAGATTGAGTGGTAAAGTGATTGTAAATGATCTTACCTAAATAAGCCACAGCCCCAATAAATATCAAAAGGACAAGAATTTGTTGCATGATTCAAATTTAAGGATAATTCATCAATCAGGATACCAACGTGAGTTGATTATCTGTAAAATCTCACTGTGAATTTTTGTATTTGTTGCACAAAGTTCACCGCCGAACAGAAAATTATTTCCGCCCTTAAAGTCCGTTATATGCCCTCCGGCTTGTTTCAAAATGCAAGCGCCCCCTGCTACATCCCAGGCATGTAGATTATATTCAAAATAACCTTCAATTCTACCGCAGGCAACGTAGGCAAGATCGATGGCTGCACTGCCAAGTCTGCGAATGCCGTGCGTCTTATACAGAAATTCCTTTATGATCTCCAGGTATTCATCTTTTTTGTCAGAATGATAATACGGGAACCCGGTAGCCAGAAGAGATTCGCTTATTGAAGAAATGGCAGATGCCTTAATGATTTTATCATTGCAATAAGCAGGCCCACCTTCAATAGCATGAAAACATTCATCACGATTCATTTCATGAACAACACCCAGAATAACTTCCTGATTTCTGGCAAGACCAACACTGATTGCGTAGATCGGTAAACCGTGAAGGAAATTAGTGGTTCCATCCAGTGGATCAATGATCCAGTTATACTCACGACCGGATGATGTTGCAACTGTACCTTCTTCTGTTATAAAGCCAGCTTCCGGAAATATTTGATTCAGCCGTTTTACAAGTTTTTTTTCAGCTTCCTTATCAACATACGAAACAAGGTTATTAAAATCATTCTTTTGCTCAATCCGGCTTCTGTCAAAGTTTGCGCCTTCACGTAAAATAAATTCACCAACCTCCCGGCAAACTTCAACCACACTTGTTTCAATCGATTGTAAATTCATTTTAGTTGTCATTTAGAATTTTAATGAAGTGAAGATAAGAACAAATTGAATTTTTATATGTGAGTGAATCAAACGAAAAACAAGGTAAACGGTTCTCATGTTCCGATATTTGTAAATGCCCTTTATTTTTTGCCTTCCACTACAATAACAATTTCACCTTTCACCTCTTTTTGACTGAAGTGTTCTTTGATTTCCGCCAGTGTTCCGTTCACAGTTTCTTCATAAATTTTTGTTAACTCCCGTGAAACAGAAGCTTTTCGGGAAGCGCCAAAATACTCCATAAATTGTTCGAGGGTTTTTAGAAGACGAAAGGGAGATTCATAAAAGATCATTGTCCGTTCTTCAGATGATAATTTTTTAAGAATGGTTTGTCTTCCTTTTTTATGAGGGAGAAAGCCTTCAAAAGTAAATCGGTCGGAAGGTAGTCCTGATTTGACGAGTGCAGGAACGAATGCTGTTGCGCCTGGCAGGCACTCTATTTTTAAGTTCGCTTCAAGACCGGCTCTCACTAGTAAGAAACCCGGATCAGAAATTCCTGGTGTGCCGGCATCTGAAATTAGCGCCATGGTTTCACCGTCTTTCATTCTTTTAATCAATCCCTCCAGCGCACGATGTTCATTAAAATTATGAAAGCTCTGAAGTGGCTTTTTGATTTCGTAATGCTTGAGCAAGACCCCTGAGGTGCGGGTATCTTCGGCTAAAATAAGGTCAACTGCATTTAAGGTTTCAATGGCCCGAAACGTAATGTCGCGCAGGTTGCCAATCGGAGTAGGTACAAGGTATAGTGACGTCCGATTTTCCATTAGCTATTCAGACCTGTTGAATAAATAGATTTTGTAATGCCACTAAATCACAAAGGCACGAAAAACCACAAATGATACGTAACGTAGTAAAATAACTTTGGTGCGATTTAGTGTTTTTGTGCTTTAGTGGCATTAAGGATGGCTAGTTGAAAATGTAATAGCTACCGCAACTAAATATTATTTAACCAGAGCGTCAATAGCAGAGGCAAGTTTGTGATCCTTGTCAGTAACTTTATTGCCGGCATCGTGGGTTGACAATTCAAATGAAACTTTGTTCCAGGTATTTGTCCAGGTTGGATGATGGTTCATTTTTTCTGCAATGATTGCGACACGTGTCATAAAGCCGAATGCTTCTGAGAAATCTTTAAACTGAAAAGTTTTTTTCAGCTTGTCGTTGTCTTCTGTCCACATAGCTTAGTATTTAAGTTTTTAAATCCTGATAAAGTTAAAAGAATATGAGGAAGCATCAATTTGCTTTTTGGTTATAATGCGATGATGCCTTCTATCCCTTCTACCTTTTCATAAACTTTAATAACGGCTTCGCTGGAAGGGCACATCATTTTAATGGTAAAGCTTGCGTAATTTCCATTGGCTGAAGCTCTTTCTGAAATTTCATGTTCAGGAAACAGGTTTCTCAATTCATTTTCTTTTCCCCGGGGAACGATGAACTTAAACATATAGAGAGATGGCCAGGCATGATGCTCGTCTAGTTTTTTCCGGAAGGAGTCCAGCCATTCCTTATCCATAGCAAATGCAAAGACCTGCATCAGCTGTTGATGCAGGTCTTTGTGAGTTTAGTTAGTATCTAAAAGAACTTGTATCGTTCGTCTTCAATTCCTGAGCTTTCTTTAATTGCATCAGTAATACTGTAGCTGGTGCGATTCGTGAGGTTTTGTTCCTGTTGAGTTTTGTACAAACTGTAGTCAGCAATAGCAGGTGCAACCGTTTTGTTCACCATTTCAACAATGACAACACCATTTTCGCCTGCGAATGGTTTAGAACGCTTTCCGTTTTCAAGGGAGACCGCCGTGCCCAATGCAACAGGATCAAATCCAATACCCGGAAGAGAACTGCTGCTCAGTTTAAGTTCGTTGTTGGTATACACGTTTGCATCTTTTCCGAACGATGTGGCTATTTCGTCCAGACTTCCCTGGAGCTTACCAAGCTTTTCGATAATCATTTTACCTTTTACTTCATTCTTCACAACCGGTGTGATCTCTTCTTTCACCATATCAAGAGATTTGTAGCCTTTCTTTATCTCATTGGTCATAATGGCAACTACAAATTGATCCCGAAGATCAAATACATCCGATACTTTGCCTATCGATCCGTCCCGGAAAGACCATTGAACAATTTGACGTGCATCACCTAATACCCCGATCCTGCGATCGCCTGCAACAATGTTCCTTGCTTCCAATACATTCAAACCACTTTCATCTGCTTTTTTCCTGAAGGCTTCAATTCCCGAAAGACCAACCTGAAAAGTTTCTGCCTGACGCAAAGCTTCATTTATAGAGGCATCACTGGCAGATATTTCACGTTCAATAACACCAATTTTATAAGCTGTATTATCTTTTACGTTGGTTACATCAATGATATGGAAGCCAAATTCAGATTCAACAATAGTATTTAATAAACCAGGTTTAGTTGCATTGAAAACTGCATCCTGAAAAGGCTTTACCATCTGGCCCGTGCTGAACCAGCCGAGGTCTCCTCCACGTGAAGCAGATCCCGGATCTTCACTTGCTTCCCGTGCTTTTGCCGCAAAGTCAGCACCGTTCTTAAGGTCTCTTAAAATGGTATTGGCTTTTTCTCTTGCTACTTTTTTGGTAACAATGCTATCGCTTGTCCATTTAACGAGAATGTGGCGTGCCCTTGCCGTGTTAATGGTGTCTTTACCAGCGCTTGAAATCTTTACCACTTTATAGAAATTACCATCGACAATTGGTCCATATACTTTTCCCTGCACCAGGCTATCGGCGCTTACAAATGTTGGAAGTGTAGTTGGTGTATATCGGGTAAAAGCATTAGGATTATCAGAATTGCTTATCGCAAAGAGTGAATCATTTGTTGATGTTTTAAAGTCGTTGACAAGTCCTGCAAGCTCTTTTCTGATATCAGCAGAGTCATACGATGAGGGAACTACCGGGAAGGTGACATAACTTAAATCAGTTGTATGTTCCGTCTTATAGCGTTCTTTGTTTTTGTTATAATAGTTTTGAAGATCACTGCCAGTAATTTGAGCGGATGAGTCACTGATAGCAAAGAAGGGGACATATAAATATTTAACTTCAGCAACATCATTTTGCAAGTGGTAGTCACGTTCAGCTTCTGCAGATGTAACATAAGATGTCTTGATCAGCAGGTTTTCATACTTTATACGAGTTCTTCCGGGCGCCAGATTTTGTTGGTAAGACTCCCACCGGAAACGGTCTTCGCTACCAAAAGGTTGTTGATTAACATACTGTAGATATTGAACTACTTTATTGCGATCAAACTGCCCGGCTTCATTGAGGAATATTGGCGTTGACCGCAGGTTTTCATCAACGTTCTTCCCCTGAATCATATCCCATACTTCTTCACTGGTAACTTTTACACCCAGTTTTTTATACTGCGATTCAATGGCGTGTTTAGCGACCAGAAGTTCCCATGCCTGTTCCTGCAAAAGCGGGGTTTCTCTTTCACCTGGAGAGCGGTTGAACATAAGGCGGTAATTCATTTCGCGTTCCTGAATTGCGTCCTGATATTCCTTCAGGGAAATATTGTTTCCGGCTATTTCACCTACGTTATTATCTCCCAAAAGAGTGGAGTTGTTACCCAGAAGATCTCCCAGTGTAAATGCCGCGATTGCAACAAAGACAAACACCACTACCCATGCTCCCATCTTGTTGCGCAACGTTCCTATTAATGCCATAGAATCTTAAATAATTAAGCTTTAAAGAAAAACCTCCAAATTGACGCCAATTCGAGGCTATGAAGTTTATAAAGACCGCAAATTTAATCTCTAATGTTTATTAGAAAAACAGGGCCTTGAAATTTCGGGGATTTTTTTTCTAAGCGTCCGGTTCTGAAAAATAAGTCGGTTTTTAACTTTTATTACCCCTCAATTACCAGCATAACTATATCAATACGGTTATCAAGGGTAGATTGGACAATGAAGGTATAAGGAGGAATAAGGACTCTTTCTCCCGGTTGAGGGATATTTTCCGTAGAAGCCAAAATAAGCCCACTCAGGGTTTCATAATCGCCTTCAGGCAGCTTCCAATGGTATGTATCGTTAAGGTAATCTATCTCTAATCTCGCGCTCAACAAGTAAGTTTTTTCATCCAGTTTTTGTTCGATGAGGTTGTCTTCATCGTGCTCATCTTCAATATCTCCAAATATCTCTTCAATAACATCTTCCATGCTAACCAGGCCCGAAGTGCCACCAAATTCATCCAATACCACAGCCAGGCTTTTTCGCTCGTTTATGAATTTTATCATTAGCTCATTAGCCATTGTGGTTTCGGGAACCGTAATAATGGGTGTTAGAATTTCTTCGATGGACTCAGGTTTTTTGAATAGCGCTGATGAATGACAAAATCCAATTACGTCGTCAATGTTTTCCTTGTAAATGACAATTTTAGAATGTCCACTTTCTACGAATGCATCTTTAAGTTTTCCAATGCCCTCATCGATGGCGACGGCAACAATTTCTGTGCGTGGAATCATGCATTCGCGAACGCGAACGGATTTAAACTCCATTGCATTGTGAAATATCTTTGTTTCTAATTCAGTCGTATCCTCTTCGCCTTTACTATTTTGAATGTCCCGGATATACCGGTTGATATCCGTTACTCCGAAAGCAGATTTTTCATCCTGATTTCCTTGTGCACTTTTCTTTATAAAAATTTTAGATACGATTAGAATTATAAACACGAGTGGAAAAAGCAAAATGTGGAGAATAAGCAAAGGCGTTGCAGAGAGAGAGAGTATGCGATTGGGACTGATCAGAAAAATCCTTTTGATGAAAAACTCGGCAACAAAAAGTATGATAATTGTCGATACTATAGTGATGACAATCATCGCAAAAACTTTGTTGTTTAATGATTGTAATAAATGTGTGTTTAAAAACCTGGATATGAAAATTACAAAGAGGGTAAGGCTTGCTATTTTTCCTGTAAGGATTGTGCCATTAAAATATAAAGTTTTTTTTGTGAAGTAAGATAGGATTCTGCCAGAAGCGATTCCATGTTTGCTTTGCAATTCAATTTGCAACTTATTGGCCGATAGAAAAGCAACTTCAATTCCTGTAAAGAAAGAAAAAAACAAAAGAGCAATGATGATTGATAAAATCAAGTCGGGATCCATGAGTTATTTACGCTTTCTAAAGGTATACACAAAAAACAAAAGCGTAGCCACCATAACCGCCCAATATCCATGGCTGAATCCTAAAACCATGCTTTGATGTATGGCGATAATGACAAAAGCAGCAGCGGCAGATAGAATAAGAATGTCCAATAATTTCATTGAGATGAATAATTATACAAACAGAGAATGCTATAACATAAGACTTCAATGAAAATTCGCAGTAGAAATGAAATTAAGTAAGGCATTCACTTCCTATCCAGGCACGACCGCATTATTTACTCATCCATCTCAAGGTCGCCACTCAGTTTTAAAATTTTGTACGAAGAAAGATCTTGTTTTGCTTCAAGACCTTCGCCGTATATGACGTCGCTTTGCTGGCGGATGGTCACAAACTTTTCAGTGAAAATTTTTTGATCCTTTGGCTTCCAGAAGAGTTCTTCCGTATTGAGTTGTTCATTCTTCTCAATATTCTTTACCTCTACATTACCCTGGCCTCGCCATTGATCTTCTTTTTTAAAATAGAAAGCATGATTGGCGCGAATGGTAGATGAGATACGACCAAATTCATTATAGAATTCCATGTAAAGACCTTTTGGAAATTCCCGGTCACCATTTTGAAATTCAAACATTTGTTCTGCGGTCATTTTTACTTTTACAAGATTATTCTCGGTGTAATAATGTTCAACGTTCTCAGCTTCACTCAAGGGCCCTTTGTACTCAAGAATTTCTTTATTCCCTGAATCCGAGCATGAAGCAAGGGTTGCTGAAATGGCTAACAGAATAAAATAACGATACATATAAAATTAAAAAGGCCATAGTGAGACTATGGCCTGTTCTGCTTTATGTTGATACTTAATCTTTTCCTCTGGTTCTTAGTGTCACAGCTTCACCAACCCAACAGTAGTCCAGTTTTTTTATTTCTCCTTCGTTCCAGTTCTGTTCAAATAATTCTGTTGTAGAGGGGAATTGTGATTTTGCCTGAGCCATTTTTTGTTGGTTACCGGCTTTGGAATACATATCATAAGCTGCGAGGAAGATCAACCGGTCTTCCGCATAACTTTTCTCTCTTGCACAATCTTTCGCGCTGTTCATATAGAGGTCTCCAATTTTTTCATAGGCATCTTTATTACCACCGCTAGCGCCAAGGGCCTGACGGTATAACTCGCGCGCACCAGGCTTATCACCTTGCCTGGCTTTAAGGCTTCCCAGTAGAATTAAAATTTCAGCTTTGTCGTTACCAGTAGATGCGAGGGGAACAGCTTTTCTCAACCATAATTCTGCTTTTGAATAATTTTCAGCCGCTAAATATTTGATGGCAAGATTTTTTGCTATTCCATAATCCGGAGTTTGTTCAAAAACCTTCTCACCGGTCTCCAGCCACAGCGGATCGTCCGTACATTTTCCCTGAAGCATGTAGGAGAAAATTTTCCTGGCAAGATCAGCATCATTTGGATTTGCCCTGTATTTCGGCTCAAGTGTTTTCTTAACCATGTTACAGTCGATCACAACTCCGCAGCCTGAAAAAATATTATCTACATCAGATTGGTATTTGGTATACTTGTCAACGGGCTTGCCTTCGCTTTGTGCCTTTTTCGTTTTAGCCTCAATAATTTCCGTCAGCTTATCGTAACGTTGAATGATTTCCTCATCGGTAAGACTTTTGAACTTTGATCTGTTCATACAAACCGTTTGCATGTAAGGAATAAGTGTACCATCCATCACATTATTACCATTCAGTTCTATTGCTTTGTCCATCAGCACAAGGAGATCTTTTACTTTATCATTGTTCAGGAAGTAAGGGTATGCAGCAAGTGCTTTGCGGTTTGCAATAGACGCCTCTTCGTTGCAAGGTGTGTGCTTCAAGCGAAGATCATAAATGATTATCAGAGAGTCAGCATACATCGCCTTTTTCGCGGCGTTGGCTTCTTTTTTAGCAAGACCGTCATAGACTTCAGCGCCATAGATGTAAAGTGTCTTGTTGAGTTTAGGTATGTTAGTGAGAAACCAGTTCAATTGTGGAGCAGCCTGTTCGAAATGGCCGTTGGTTTTGGCGTCCTTAAGCATCACCCAATTGGTTTCAGCTATTGCTTTTTGTTCTCCTTCTCCAAAGTTGAAATCATTTCCACATTGTGCACTTGCGGAAAATGCAATGCCCAACGTAAGTGATAGAGAGAGCATGCCAGACCATAAAGTTGTTTTCATATTGTTTGTCATTTCTAATCGAACTTTCTTTTTATGAACCACTGATCGTTTAAGGTAATTCCGAAGTATACTTTATAATAGGTTTCTTCTAAAATGTTTTCTGTTTTATTTCCCCGTTTTCCTACTCTAAAGGCCAAATTCAAACTTGAGCGGCCCGCGGGAACTGAAAGGCCAAAATTAATGCCAAAATCCTTAACCTGCTTATTATTCACCAAAAATGGATATTTTTCAGCGCTGACACCAGCCCTGTACGTCATTCGCTTAAGTAAATTATCTACTGAGTAGGGGTCAGGAACAAACTCCGCTCCTGCCATAATCGCCCATGATTCCTCCAGCCCTTCTTCATCTTCAGCATTAAGGCTTTTGAAGGATGACCAGTTCTGGTAATGAAAATCCACTCCAATAGTCCAATTATAATTTTTGTTTAATGAAAAACCTATCCCAATATCCTGAGGTATGTAGATCTTTCCATTTTCCTGCTGTATCGTGAGCGAATCAATTACATTATCTAATAGATCATCCCGTGAAAACTTCACCTTTCGCTCAGTATTTAAATTGGTACCAAAAGTATATATCGCTCCTGCACAGAAGTTGTAATCCCCGCCCATAATGGAATCAAGCTTATAGGAGAGTCCTCCTGTAAACATGAAATCCCTGACGTAAATTTGTTCAGAGATTTTCACCTGGTATGCAGGTGGTATAGTAGGATCATTAACGAAGTTGGCGTATTCATTTTTAACAGAACTAAATATATAAGCAGCTTTCAGGCCAACGGCTAACTGCTTCGTTAATTTAACACCATTAGACCAGTATAATTGTACAAGCCCTCCTGATCCCTCTTCAGTTGTTATTGCTTTATAAGGACTCCCAATTATATCATCATCGTATTGTAGTTTATAATCAACATTGGTAAAGGGCATCAACCCAATGGATGTAGTCCACTTACCGGGTTTAATTGGAAATGCTGTTGCAATGTAATTCATATTACCAGCTTGCGTTTTTTCAGCCAGGGTGTCGGAATTGATATTTTTAGATTCAAATAAAATTCCTGTTTCGAATGTAGTTAGCGAATTATATACCAGTAAGGCTGGATTTTGATTATTGAGGAACCAGTATTGGGGAGTTCCGACACCGATACCGCCCATTCCCTGGTTATGGATTAATGCGTCGCCATATTTTTCACCTACACCGAATGTTGAAAATGGCGACTGAGCCGCCTGCCCCATTGTCTCTGCTGAAATGATTATGCTAAAGAAAAAGAGAAAAAAATACCTTTTAACGATTGACATTATAGATCAAAATGCTGTTTAACCCGACCAGAACTATATTTGGGACCGCAAATATGGAGGCTTTCAGCATGTTTTCAAAAAAGCGCCCGTCTCCACCACCTAAAATCACCCTTAAATCATTGTATTTTTCTCTATATCGATCAATTATTCCATTTATTTCCAAGGCCATGCCGTTAATGACTCCGCTTTGTATACTCTTTTCTGTCGTATTTCCAGCTAATGGAGGACTTTCAATAGGTTCTACCATGGGAAGTTTTGATGTGAACGTATGAACAGCCTTAAAACGCATAGTTAGTCCTGGGGAAATAGCGCCACCCCAATAATTTTTTTCTTTATCAATGAAATCATAAATGATGCAGGTTCCCGCATTTATGACTAGAGTATTTTCATCGGGAAAAAGTTTTACGGCGCCACAAACAGCAGCCACTCTGTCCATTCCTAAAGTGTTTGGTGTTTTGTAGTGATTTAAGATTGGAACCGGCAAGTGATGGTTAAGAATCATTTTCTTACCCGATACCTTAGCCTGTGACAGAACGTGTTGCGGATCAGCGCTAACAGAACTTACGATCAAATGCTCTGCAGCAGTTGTGTTCAAAAATTTTTCCAAAGCCGTTGGCTCGCTGAAACTGTATTTTTCTTTCAATTCGTGCTGATCAAAAATTCCTACCTTGGCGGTAGTGTTTCCGTAGTCAATGATCAGGTTCATGCATCAAACATTTAACAAGACAATCTGCTAAAAATATGGATTCGCAAGGGAAATATAAAGTAATCGGGCTTATGTCAGGTACATCACTGGATGGTGTTGATATGGTGTGTTGCCTGATAAAGCAAAGAGAAGGGAAGTGGGTTTATGTTATTGAAGCAACACAAACCGTCCGCTATTCTTCTAAATGGAAAGAAAAGTTAAGCAATGCGCACAGGCTGACGGGCGAAGACCTTATGCTGTTGGATGTAGAATATGGCAAATACCTGGGTGTATTGGTTCAGGCCTTCATCATGAAGAACAAACTAAGAGGCATAAAATTTATTTCTTCGCACGGCCACACCATTTTTCATCAGCCAGCAAAGAACCTGACATTTCAACTTGGAAATGGCAATGCGCTACATTCAAGTACAGGCATTCCGGTAGTGTGTGATTTTAGAAGATTGGATGTATCGCTCAATGGTCAGGGAGCTCCCCTTGTACCTGTTGGTGACAGAGAGTTATTTCACGAATACGATATTTGCCTTAACCTTGGCGGAATTGCAAATCTTTCTATGGAATCTAAAGGCAGGCGTATTGCATACGATGTATGCTTTGCAAATATGGGTTTGAATGATCTGGTGTCAAATGTGAATCTGTCATACGATAAAAATGGATCGCTTGCTGCTGATGGAAAAGTAAATGACACAATGTTAAAAGAATTGAAAGCTGCGTATGAAAAATTAAGAAAAAAAAGACCATCACTTGGTTATGAGATTTATATAAAATCCATCAAGCCCATCCTTGATGAGAAAAAAATTTCTTTGGAGGATCGCCTGGCTACATTTGTTGAATCCATCGCGTTTGAAATATCAATGGCTATTCCTAAATCAAACAAGACAATGACAATGTTATGCACCGGTGGTGGCGCCTTCAATGCATTTCTTATGTACAGACTGGTAGAAGTTTGTAGCGATCAGATTTCCATAATTATTCCTGACGATGAAGTTGTAGAATTCAAAGAGGCAATAGTGTTTGCATTTCTTGGCGTGCTGCGTGTACGAAATGAGGCGAATTGCCTGAGGAGTGTAACGCGGGCAAAACGGGATAATTCCGGCGGCATTATGATTGGATTTTAAATTGAAAACGATTGCTATTCAGATGCTGAAAAACAAATTATAACGAATAGAAATCTATAAGCTCATCATTTGGTATTTTGGCATCCGTTAAAACTACCTGTAACAACTACTTATGAACATGAAGGAACTGCTGGCGAAATTCGAAAATAAACGACCGGAAATTGTTTTTGAATGGAAAGACCCTGAAACAGAAGCCGAAGGATGGGTTGTAATAAATTCATTGCGGGGAGGCGCTGCAGGTGGTGGTACTCGTATGCGACAGGGACTTGACAAGCGGGAAGTCGAGTCACTCGCCAAAACAATGGAGGTTAAGTTTACCGTATCAGGTCCGCCTATTGGTGGCGCAAAATCAGGAATCAATTTCAATCCGAATGATAAGCGAAAGCTGGGTGTATTAAAAAGATGGTATGCAGCCGTTATGCCTTTGTTAAAACATTACTACGGCACGGGTGGTGATTTAAATGTTGATGAAATATCGGAAGTAATTCCAATAACAGAAGATGTTGGCGTATGGCATCCGCAGGAAGGTGTATTCAACGGCTATTTTAAACCGACCGAACCACAAAAAGTAAATCGCATCGGGCAACTTCGTCAAGGTGTTGTTAAGATGATTGAAGATGAACGATACACACCGGTTGTAAATAAAAAATATACCATCGCCACAATGTGCACAGGCTATGGCGTGGCGGAAGCAGTTAAACATTATTACGACTTGTGGGGAGGTGACCTTCGCGAGAAGCGTGCCGTTATTCAGGGGTGGGGAAATGTAGGTGCTGCCTCCGGATTTTTTCTTTCACAGTTGGGTGTGAAAATAGTGGGCATCATGTCAAGTGAAGGCGGACTCTTTAATGCGAATGGTTTTACGCATGATGAGATCAAAGAACTTGTCGTTTCAAAACGCAACAACAAATTGGTTTCTCCGGATATGTTGCCATACGGTGAGCTGGAGAAAAAAATATGGGACCAGGAGTTTGAAATCTTTATACCGGCTGCTTCTTCACGATTGATCACAAGAGATCAGGTCGATCGGATGATTGCTTCAAAACTTGAAGTTTTCTCCTGCGGCGCAAACGTGCCGTTTGATGATCCTGAAATTTTCTTTGGGCCTACTGGCTTATATGCGGATCAGAAATTTACGGTCATCCCTGATTTTATAGCCAACAGTGGAATGGCGAGGGTTTTTGCCTACATGATGGAAAACCAGGTGAGCATGGAAGATCAATCTATCTTCGGAGATATTTCACAAACAATTCGCAACGCCCTGGTGAGAACATATTCCATGAATCAAAAGAGAACCGGCATTGCCCAGACTTCTTTTGAAATTGCCATTCAGCAATTGCTGTAACTAATATTTAGTGAGCAAATAAAGGTTGAATTATTAAATAAGCTGCAGCTCCTCCAAGATATCCTATCAAGGCCAGGAAACTTATACGTTTGAGATACCAAATGAAATCAATTTTTTCCATGCCCATTACAGCTACGCCGGCAGCAGATCCTATGATGAGAATGCTTCCGCCCGTTCCCGCGCAATAAGCGAGGTACTCCCATATCATATGATCCATAGGATATGTCTCCAAACTATACATCCCCATACTGGCTGCAACCAGTGGTACATTATCAACAATAGCTGAGAGCAAACCGATTAGAGTTATTATAATACGTTGATCACCGAAAGTATTTTCGAGCATGGTTGCGAAATGGTGTAACACTTGCATTGATTCCAATGATCCGACAGCCAACAAAATTCCCAGGAAGAAGAGTACACTCGGTACGTCTATGCGGGAAAGTGCACCGGCGGCTGTATAGTTTTTCTTGACAGCCTCATCCAACTCGGGATGAATCATCTCGGAAACAACCCATAATGTACCAAGACCAAGCAGCATGCCGATATAAGGAGGAAGATGGGTAATGGTTTTAAATACGGGAACGAAAATCAACGCGCCCACGCCAAGGATCAACATAAGTTTTCCACCCGATACTTCCTCGTGTTTTTTTGCATGTTGTCCATCATGTTGTCCAAGGGTTCCTTTTGATTTTAAACTGAGATAAATCAATGGAACCAACATACAAATAACACTCGGTATGAATAAAACTTTAATAATGTTTAAAGTTGAAATTTGCCCGCCAATCCACAGCATGGTGGTGGTAACATCACCGATAGGCGTCCATGCTCCACCCGCATTGGCTGCAATAACTATCATCCCTGCAAATGTCAGTTTCAGTTCTCTTTCATGAATCAGCTTTCGGATAAGCGAAATCATTACAATGGATGTGGTAAGATTATCCAAAACTGAAGACAGGAAAAATGTTACCCAACAAATGATCCACAGCAGGGTACTGATCTTTCTTGTTTTTATCCGGTCGGTTATAAAACGAAAACCGTGGTGAGCATCTACCAGTTCAACGATGGTCATTGCGCCCATCAGAAAAAATAAGATTTGAGCAATACCACTAAGATGTTCACTTAGTTCAAAGCTTACAAAATCACGGAAAATTTCGCCATCACTTAGTTGTGCGATTGCATCCTGTCCTTTCTCAAGTTTGAGAATTTCCAGAAAGCTGGAGTAAGATGAACTGCTCAATACGGATTCAGTAGGTTCCGCCAGGATAAAAAGGGTCCAGCAAATTACGCCGGTTAAGATCGCTGTTGCTGTTTTATTGATCTTGAGGGTATGCTCCAGCGCAATACCCATGTAGCCAATGATAAAGACTACAATAATTAAGGTTTCCATAGGTCAGGGAGAATGCTGAAAAGTTGAGAATTTTTCAGACGATGTTAAAATTAAATTTTGATTTTCTGAAAATTGATCTAATGAACCGTAAAGAATGCAAGGTATACAATTGCTCCGGCAAAGTATCCAAGTGCGGCCAACAGGGAAATTTTTTTCAGGTACCAGATAAAATCAATTTTTTCCATACCCATGGCGGCCACTCCGGCGGCAGATCCGATCACCAGGAGGCTTCCTCCGGTTCCTGCACAATAGGCAAGGTATTCCCAAATCATGTGATCCATGGGATAAGTTTCAAGGCTATACATCCCCATACTTGCGGCCACCAACGGAACATTATCGACAATGGCAGAGAGGATCCCGATAAGGGTAATGATTATACGATTGTCGCCCAGTGCATTACTTAAATAGGTTGCAAAATTGTGAAGGGTAGACATTGATTCTAAAGCACCCACAGCAAGGAGAATACCCAGGAAGAAAAGTACACTGGGCATGTCAATTTTACTAAGCGCGTGAGCGGCCGTGTATTTCTTTTTAACATTTTCATCGAGGTCAGGATTGATAACTTCAGAGACCACCCATAAAGCGCCTAAACCGAGCATCATACCCAGGTAGGGAGGAAGGTGGGTTACGGTTTTAAAAACGGGCACGGAAATAAGAGCTAGTAGACCAAGCGTTAGCATCAGATTACTGCTGTTGATCAGATGTGTGCCATGTTCATCATGCCCTTTACTGTCGTGTGAGCCGAGCTCACCTTTCAATGTAAAATTCAGGTAGATAAGCGGGACCAGTATACAGACAATACTCGGAGCCAGCAAACTTTTTACGATGGCAAATGCCGATATCTGACCGCCAATCCAAAGCATTGTAGTCGTTACATCACCAATGGGTGACCAGGCGCCACCAGCATTGGCTGCTATGATGATCATGCCGGCAAAGAACAGCCGCATATTTTTATTGGGAATCAGCTTTCGGATTAACGACACCATTACGATCGTAGTGGTGAGATTGTCCAAAACGGCTGAAAGAAAAAAAGTAACCCAGCAAACGATCCACAGAAGTTTCCTGGGATTTTTGGTGTGAATTCTATCCGTAATGAATTTGAATCCCTGGTGAGCGTCTACTAACTCAACTATCGTCATAGCCCCCATTAAGAAAAAAAGTATCTGTGCAATTTCACTAAGGTGTTCGGCAAGTGAGTGAACCACGTAATCCCGGTGGGCCGAGTGGCCAACTTCCGGGTTTGCACCATGTTCCTTGAAAAAGGCGGCATAATGATCACTCTGCAATAGTGATGGGGTCGGGTCTGATGTGATAAATAATGTCCAGCATAGTACACCCGTTAGTAAGGCCGTTGCTGTTTTATTTATTTTTATAGGATGTTCCAGCGCGATCAGAACATAGCCAACAACAAATACAGCAATAATGATCAATTCCATCAGCCCGCGATTTAGGTTAGTAAAGGAGTTTAATAATAAGGTTTGGTACCCTTATCACCAAATTATTTTTTTATAAATGCAGCATTAAGAATATGCTTTATAACAGAAGTAAATAAAGGGCCCGTTATTTCAACCCAAAAACTCCTTCGTTTAAAGCGTTTAGCGCTTTATCCTTATAGGATGTGTCTACAAGAACGGAAACATTGTTATTGCTTCCACCATAGCATACCATTCGTACAGGTATTTCTGCCAAAGAATCAAAAATCTTTTTCAACACACCTTTGCTTGATGTGATGTTGTTCCCGACGATTGAGATGATGGATTGATTAGCATCTATTTCGATGGTGCCAAACTTCTTTAACTCTGCTTCTATTTTCGAAAGATTGGTATTGTTATCAATGGTCACTGAAACAGCTACTTCAGAAGTAGTTACCATATCGATCGACGTCTTGTACTGCTCAAACACTTCAAATACACGGCGCAGAAATCCATAGGCCATCAACATGCGCGATGATTTTATTTTAATGGCAGTAATGTTGTCTTTTGCTGCCACAGCTTTAAATGTGCCTTCAGTTCCCTTACTTGTAATAATTGTTCCCGGAGCTTTTTCATCCATGGTATTTTTCAGCCGGACAGGAACATTATACTTCTGTGCGGGAACAATGGTGGAAGGATGTAAAATCTTTGCTCCAAAGTAGGCCAGCTCAGAGGCTTCATCGAAGGTAAGTTCAGAGATTGGATAAGTTTTCTTTACAATGCGTGGATCATTGTTATGCATTCCATCAATGTCTGTCCATATTTGAATTTCCTCCGCCTGAATAGCCGCACCGATAAGAGACGCTGTATAATCGCTTCCTCCTCTTTTCAGGTTGTCGATCTCATTGTGATGATTCCTGCATATGTATCCTTGCGTTACGATGACGTCAACATTTTGAAGAGAAGCGAGCAAAGGCTTCAGTCGCTTTGAAATTTTTTCTAATTCCGGTTCTTCATTTTCATCTATTGACATAAAATAAAGTGCCGGAAGAAGTCTTGAAGCAACTCTTCTTTCCTGAAGATGGTGATAGAAAAGTTCCGTTGATATCAATTCACCCTGTGCCAGCAATTCGCGGTAGCTTTTATTATCAAATTGCCCTGCGGCTAATAAACGAATGAAAATAAAGAAACGGCTTACTATTTCCTGTCCAATGGCATGGGATGAATCATTTGTAAAAAGGTCTTTGATAAAAGCTTCATAGTGTTTCTCCAGGGTATCAATTTCTTCTTCCGCCTGAGCTGTTCTTCCGGCAATAATATTATCTCCAATCCTCACTAATGCATTCGTAGTTCCCGATAGAGCCGACAGCACGACAACCTTTTTTCCGGGTGCAGCCAGAACAAGATTCGCTACTGTTTTCATCCGTTCAGGTTTGCCTACTGAGGTGCCGCCAAATTTTAATACTAACATGATTCAAACTTTATTAAGGACGGCAAATATAGAGAGGAAATTTTTTTAGATCAGCCGGGCAGGAAAATTATTCCGATTGAGCTAACAGGCATTCGTAAAAAAAGAAAGCCTCCCGTTTTAGCAGGAGGCTTTCCGTAAAGTATTTAAGTGATTTTATTTTTTGTCTTTCACTTCTTCAAATTCAACATCCGACACATCACCTTCAGATGAAGAACCACCGGTTGTACCATCACTTCCTGGTCCAGCGGATGCGCCGCCTGCATTAGGTCCGGCAGCACCACCTTGATACATTTCAGTAGAAGCAACTTGCCAGGCAGCATTCAATGCATTAAGACTGGTTTCAATACCTTCTACGTCTTGTGCCTGGTGAGCCTGACGCAATTTTTCAAGTGCGCTGTTGATGGCTGACTTATTTCCTTCCGAGAGCTTGTCGCCATATTCTTTCAACTGCTTTTCAGTTTGGAAGATCATGGTATCAGCCTGATTTATTTTTTCTACTTTCTCTTTCGCTTTCTTATCGGCATCAGCATTCACCTGAGCTTCTTCTTTCATTTTCTTTATCTCAGCATCAGTGAGTCCGGAAGAGGCTTCAATTCTGATTTTCTGTTCTTTGCCCGTTCCTTTGTCTTTTGCAGACACGTGAAGAATACCATTCGCATCAATATCGAAGGTTACTTCGATCTGCGGCATACCGCGCGGTGCAGGAGGTATTCCATCCAGGTGGAAGCGACCGATGGTACGGTTATCTTTTGCCATAGGCCGTTCACCTTGCAACACGTGTATCTCTACGGAAGGCTGACTGTCGGAAGCTGTTGAGAATACTTCTGATTTCTTTGTTGGAATCGTAGTATTGGATTCAATCAACTTCGTTGCTACACCACCAAGGGTTTCAATACCCAGTGACAAAGGTGTAACATCCAGCAGTAATACATCCTTCACTTCACCTGTTAACACGCCACCTTGAATAGCAGCACCTACGGCTACCACTTCATCAGGATTCACACCTTTCGAAGGTTTCTTACCGAAGAATTTTTCTACTTCTTCCTGAATTCTTGGTATGCGGGTTGAACCCCCTACAAGAATAACTTCATCAATTTGAGATGTGCTAATCCCTGAATCAGCCACTGCTTTACGGCAAGGTTCCAATGTTCTTTTCACCAGGTCATCTACCAGTTGCTCAAACTTTGAACGGTTTAATTTTTTTACAAGGTGCTTAGGCACACCGTCAACTGAAGTGACATACGGCAGATTGATTTCAGTTTCCATTGAGCTGGACAATTCAATCTTTGCCTTTTCAGAGGCTTCCTTGAGACGTTGTAACGCCATAGGATCTTTTCTCAGATCCACACGTTCTTCACGATGAAATTCTTCAGCGAGCCAGTTCATGATGCGCAAGTCAAAATCATCACCACCAAGGTGCACATCACCATTGGTAGATTTTACTTCAAACACACCATCACCTAATTCAAGTATGGAAATATCGAAGGTACCACCACCAAGGTCGTACACGGCGATTCTCATGTCTTGGTTTTTCTTATCAAGGCCGTAAGCAAGTGCAGCAGCAGTAGGTTCGTTGATGATACGTTTTACATCAAGACCTGCAATTTGTCCCGCCTCTTTTGTTGCCTGACGTTCTGCATCGTTAAAGTAAGCGGGTACCGTAACAACGGCTTCGGTTACAGTAGTGCCAAGGTAATCTTCGGCTGTGCTCTTCATTTTTTGAAGAATCATTGCTGAAATTTCCTGCGGCGTATAAAGCCTGTCGCCAATCCTTATGCGAACTGTGTCGTTGTTTCCTTTTTCAACCTGATAGGAAACTATTTTCATTTCTTCTTTAACGTCGTCATACTTCTTACCCATGAATCGCTTCACAGACATGACCGTATTTTTAGGATTGGTTATAGATTGGCGCTTGGCAGGATCGCCAACTTTACGTTCGCCCTTTCCGTCATCCAGAAAAGCCACAACGGATGGCGTAGTTCTCCGGCCTTCACTGTTAGGAATAACAACGGGTTCGTTCCCTTCCATTACAGCCACGCAGGAGTTTGTAGTTCCTAAGTCTATTCCAATAATTTTGCCCATGATATAATAGTTTAATCGGTTATCGTTTCTTTATTGATACGTGTCGGAATATCAATGCTTATGCCAAGGGGTATTTTATGACAAAGGGTGACACAATGTCAGTCATTGTACATATTTTGAAAGACTGGATCAGACCAAACTACTGAATACAGGTTATTACACAGAGTCCTCAGAGAAGCTCAAAGTTACACCGAGGTATTATTTTCTTTGTGATTCTTGTGTCTCCTCTGGTGGTTTCTATGTGCTTTGGATTTCATTAACTTAATGACATTGTACTTCCAGAATTAATCACTGCGACCATTCTGTGGGCGTTCTGTCCCACCGATGATCTTTTAATTTCTCCTGGAGTTCTGCTGATAATTTCTTTCCATCGCTTGCCGCTATGTTTGCTTCAACATGCTTCAACTTCCTCATGCCTGGAATTATGGTATGAGTATCATCATTACAGAGAATAAAGCGAAGGGCCATTTCAGGCATGGTCATTCCATTCGGAATAAGCGGTCGTAACGCTTCAGCATGATCAACACTTGAGTTGAGGTTTTCGGGAACAAAGTAGGTTGACCGCCAATCATTCTTTGGAAAAACAGTTTCTTTGGTAAGCGTTCCTGTCAATGTTCCTTCATCAAAGGGAACACGGGCAATGACACCAATGTCAAGTTTTCTACAAAGAGGGAAAAGATTATCCTCAGGGTTTTGGTCAAAGATGTTATAAATCACTTGTACGGCATCAATCAAACCCGTTTGAAGAGCCTGTAAAACATTGTCTGGTTCCCAGCGATTGATACTGATACCAAAGTGTTTTACTTTTCCATCTTTCTTTAATTTTTCAATTCCTTTTTTCCAATCATCGTGATGCGTCCAGCTATCATCCCAAACGTGAAATTGCTGAAGGTCGATAACGTCAACATTCAGATTCTTTAAACTCTTTTCAGTGTACTCAACAATGTGAGATGCAGGATAACAATCCTCAAGTTTATACTCGGGTTTAGCTGGCCACTTAAAATTTTTCGCCGGTATTTTGGTAGCACAATAAAGTTTTTTACCTGGATTTCGTTTTACTAATTTTCCAAGAATCTGTTCACTTTTTCCATTTGCATAAGCCCAGGCGGTATCAAAGAAATTACAACCTAATTCCACAGATCGATCAAGTGATTCTTCCACTTCTTTGATGTCTGAACCGGTCCAGCCGGCCAGACCCCACATACCATAACCTATTTCACTGACCTGCCAGTTGGTGCGTCCAAATCTTCTGTATAGCATATTGTTTTATTTATCGGTTCTGCAAGTTTGCAATATTTTTGAGTCGAATAACTTATCATCCCGGGTTACTTTTATAAAAAAATTTGCCCGAATTAAAAGTAGAGTCATTTGTGTTCTTTTTGATAAATTTGATAGAACCCTCGCAGACATAAATAAGCAACCTTAAACCTGTAGGAAGCATAGCGTGAACAACTATATAAATATAAGGACTTTTGTAATCCTTGCTCTTTCTCAACTCTCCTGTTTCTTCGCTATCAAATATAATTTCAAACTTAATTTTGATTTTGTATTGTTTAGCCTGGCAATCGCATTTCCTCTGGGGTTTTCCATTCAGTCTGCATTTAAAAGGCGTGAGAAAGCCCTTGAGTATTTAAGTTTATTCAAATCAGGATTATTGGCGCTACACTATTCATTTCGTACCGCTAAAAAATTGTCGTCAGAAAAAAAGAACGAGATAAGAAATATACTTGTAAATGCATCGGATAAACTATTACATCAGCTTCAGTCGTCCGATGGTGATATGAATCATTTTCAATCTGAGCTCGATAAAATTTATGATTTTATTGAACAGAACCGGGAGGCAATTAATGCTCGTATACTTTCGCGTGTGGTACGCTATACAGAAGATGTAGCAGACGGTTCTGCTTATTTGTTAAGTCTGGTGATACATCGCACAATGGCAGGACTACGAACATATGCCATTAGCTTCATAATATTGTTTTCTGCGTTTCACGGTCCACTCCTCTTTTATAAGTTTGAATCGCTCTTTCCTTATTGGGCTATTTATCTAAGTTGTGCATTATCTTCATTGCTATTGGCCACTCTTTATAATTTTCAACAATTGATCGAATATCCTTTCGACCAAAAGGGTTCCGATGATATAAAGCTCGCCGGGTTCAAATTAAATATTTAGCAAAATCAGAACCTCAGCTCACGTATTTTTCGGCACTCGTACTTTCCACGTACATTGCTTACCTTTGCGGCCGAATTTAATCAGACATGAGTTTAGAGCAGGAAATTGAGAAGCGAAGAACCTTCGGAATTATAAGTCACCCGGATGCCGGAAAGACTACTTTAACAGAGAAACTTCTTCTATTTGGTGGGGCCATTCAAAAAGCGGGAGCGGTTAAATCAAGCAAAATCAAAGATCATGCACGGTCAGACTGGATGGAAATAGAAAAGCAACGCGGTATTTCGGTTGCAACATCCGTAATGGGTTTTAATTACAACGGCATTAAGATTAATCTGCTTGACACACCCGGTCACCAGGATTTCGCAGAAGATACCTACCGGACACTAACAGCAGTTGATAGTGTGATCATGGTGATTGATTGTGTGAAGGGTGTTGAAATTCAAACAGAAAAATTAATGGAAGTTTGTCGCATGCGCGATACGCCGGTAATTTGTTTTATCAATAAACTTGATCGTGAGGGTCGTGATCCCTTTGAGCTGCTTGATGAGATTGAAGAAAAACTAAATATTAAAGTCAGGCCTTTGAGTTGGCCCATCAGTATGGGAAAAACTTTTAAAGGTGTGTATAGCCTTTATGAAAAGAGTCTTCATTTATTTACAGCAAGTAAACAAGTGGTGGAGGAAGGTATTGAAGTAAAGGACATCAACAGTACCATGTTGGAGGATTATGTTGGCGAAAACAATGCAAAGCAATTGAGGCATGATGTTGAGCTGATCGAGGGAGTTTACCCTGAATTCGATACGAAAGAATATCTGGAAGGGAGAGTTGCTCCTGTTTTCTTTGGCAGTGCTGTAAATAATTTTGGTGTGAAGGAATTGTTAGACACTTTTATTCGTATTGCTCCACCACCGAAAGCGCGAGAAACTACATTAAGAATAGTTGAACCCAATGAGACCAAATTCACCGGTTTTGTTTTTAAGATACATGCTAACATGGATCCCAAACATCGAAACCGCATTGCGTTTATCAGAGTATGTTCAGGAGAATTTGAGAGAGGAAATAATTACTATCATGTTCGCCAGGAAAAAAGTTTACGCTTCTCTAATGCTACAGCCTTTATGGCGCAGGATCGCGAAACAGTAGAGGAAGCCTGGCCCGGCGATATTGTTGGTATTTATGATACGGGTAATTTGAAAATCGGTGACACGCTCACAGAAGGAGAAAAGTTGATGTATACAGGCATTCCAAGTTTCTCTCCCGAAATTTTCAAAGAAGTGGTGAACAGAGATGCTATGAAAACAAAGCAATTGGAGAAAGGGTTGTTACAGTTGATGGAAGAAGGTGTGGCCCAGCTTTTCACTTACGAGTTAGGAAAAAAGAAGGTAGTTGGTACGGTAGGCGTCCTTCAATTTGAAGTGATTCAGTTCAGATTAAAGAATGAGTATGGCGCCACAGCGCAGTTTGCATCGCAGAACATTTATAAAGCATGTTGGATTAGCAGCAAAGATCAGAAGAAGCTTGCCGAGTTCATTGACTCCAAGCAAAGGCATATGGCAAGGGATAAGGATGGGAAATTAGTTTTCATGGCTGAATCACGGGCATGGCTTCAAATGGTGCAGGACAACTTTCCCGAAATTGAATTTCATTTTACTTCCGAGTTTAAGGAATAAAAATATCTTTCAGATCGAAAGAAAGATCGGTAAGCACGGTTGATTTAACTTCTCCTTCGCCGGCAAGGTAAAAATGGGGAACATCGGTATTCTCCTGGTTCTTTAGATATACTTCTAATGTTTTATTGCCCGGATCAACAATCCAATACTCTGACACACCGAAATTCAGATAAATTTTTTTCTTCGTGTTGCGATCACTGAAAATATTTGAAGGTGATATGATCTCCACAATTAAATCAGGCGGACCTTCAATGCCCCGTTGCGTTATGAATTGATGATTAGCAGAGGAGATATAAAGCAAGTCAGGTTGAAAAACATTTTTTTTATCGATATACAAATCAATAGGTGAATAAAATACTTCACCGGATTTCTTAGCGAACTTTTCCAATAACAAAAAAAGCGTTCTTGAAATGCGTTGATGGTAAGGCGTAGGGGCTGGACTCATAATTAGTTCTCCGTTTATCAATTGACAAGGCGTATTCATTTCACCCAACAGAAGGTAATCATCCACTGTCCACACTTTTGACCTATCGATTGTTGCTGTTCTCATCTTAAAGTTTTATAAATATACCAAAAATTTGCATGTTTGATTTTGCCAATTGATGAAACAATTCACGGTAATATTTGAAGACAATCACCTGCTTGTTGTTAATAAAGCACCGGGAGTTTTAGTGCAGGGTGATGCCACGGGAGATGTCCCACTGGTTGAATTATGCAAACAATACATTGGTGAAAAATATAAAAAACCCGGAGCAGTTTTTTTGGGTGTGGTACATAGACTGGATCGACCGGTCAGTGGCGTAGTTGTCTTTGCGAGAACATCAAAAGCCTTAGCGAGAATGAATGAACTGTTTCGTGAAAAAGAGACAACGAAAACTTATGTAGCAATCGTTAGAAACAAGCCGGCAAAAGATGAGGACACATTAGTACACTGGCTGATAAAAGACACTGAAAAAAATAAGACAACTGCTTTTACAAAAGAAACTAACAACGCGCTTCGATCGGAGTTAAGCTACAAGGTAATCGATCGGGTCAACTCAAATTTTGTTCTGCAAGTTAATCCGATAACAGGCAGGCCGCATCAGATAAGAGTTCAGTTGGCAAGTATTAATTGCCCTATCATAGGTGATGTAAAATATGGAGATGATACGCCGAATTCAAATGGAAGCATTTATCTTCATGCTAAGAGTTTGGAGTTTGTTCATCCCGTTAAGAAAGAAAATGTAAGATTTGAAGCGCCTCTTCCAAACTATGAACTGTGGAAAACCTGTAAAATATCGTAAGAAATGAAATCGCCTGGATGGATTGAGAAGTTAAGACTACGATGGAAATTAGGCAGCGCCTGGCAAGTAATCATCGTCTTGTTGGTGTTTGCTTGCACAGGCTTTACAGTAATGTTTCTCAAGAATCCTATCCTCGGGCTCTTTGGTGGCAAAGATACCCCATCGGTTACCATTGCTTATTATCTGCTTATTCTTCCTGTTTACAATGTTATCCTGTTAGCCTACGGATTTGTTTTTGGTCAATTTAGATTTTTTTGGGAGTTTGAAAAGCGTTTTCTTAGGCGCTTAATTTCTATCTTTAGAAGAACAAAAACTTAATATTATGAGAAACCATTTTTTTCTATTAGTTGCCGCAGTAATCTTTGCGTCCTGTTCAACACAGAAGTACGCTTACCACTTTGATCATTACGACTATCAGGCAGGCAAAAAGCAAATACAAAACGAAAATCCATTGGCCGTTCAGGAAAATGAAAGGATTACAGAAGAAAGTCCGCTTAAGCTTGATCCTGAGGTAATGATGGCAAGCACAGAAAAAAATGTTGTTGCATCTACCGAAGTAAAAACTGAAAGCAAGCCTGCCAAATCTTATAAGGAAATGTCGAAAGCTGAACAAAAGGAATTTCGAAAGGAAGCAAAGACATTGATGAAAACGTATATCAAGGCAAAGAAATCAGGAGATGAAATTAAAGCTGCTGAAGCTACCGCTGCCATGGATCACGATCTTAAACTTGCAGCCATCTTTGGAGCTGTTGGTATAGTTTCTTTGATAATCGGTGGAGATGTATTCTGGATTATTGGTGGTATTGCATTAATTATCGGTGTAGTTTTCTTCGTGATATGGCTGTCGAAGCAATAATCACAAATCAGATATTCACTAAAACAAAAACCCCGGCTTTAATCGGGGTTTTATTATTTCTATTAATAATGATTTGAATTTTTAACCAGTAACTCCTTCAGCAAGAAGTATTACCTTGTTCTTTAGCACCTCAACAACTCCGCCAGTTATGGAAATACTTTTTGTTCCGTCTTTCCCTTTGTATTCCACCGGCCCTTCTTTCAGCAGGGAGATTAAAGGAGCGTGATTATCCATCACCTGAAATGATCCATCTGCTCCAGGAAAGGTGGCAATAGTCACTTCTCCTTCAAATACTTTTTTTTCTGGTGTTAATATTTCGAGTTCCATGCCGGAATGTAATTATCCTTTTGCTTCAGCAATCATCTTTTCACCTTTGGCAATAGCCTGATCAATGTCTCCAACCAGGTTGAAGGCCATTTCAGGAAGATGATCTAATTCACCATCCATGATCATATTGAAGCCTTTGATTGTATCCTTAATATCAACCAAGACACCTTTCAAACCTGTAAATGCTTCGGCCACATGGAAGGGTTGAGACAGGAATCGCTGTACGCGTCGTGCACGGTATACTACTTGTTTGTCTTCATCAGATAATTCATCCATACCAAGAATCGCGATAATATCCTGCAACTCTTTATAGCGTTGAAGAATATTCTTCACACGCTGTGCACAGTCGTAATGTTCATCGCCAACAATTTCAGGTCTCAAAATTCGTGATGTAGAATCCAACGGATCCACAGCAGGGTAGATACCGAGCTCAGATATTTTCCGAGACAATACTGTTGTTGCGTCCAGGTGAGCAAACGTTGTTGCAGGAGCAGGGTCAGTTAAATCATCGGCAGGAACATAAACGGCCTGCACTGAAGTAATAGAACCATTCTTGGTTGATGTAATGCGTTCCTGCATCGCGCCCATTTCAGTAGCCAGCGTAGGTTGGTACCCTACAGCAGAAGGCATACGACCTAAAAGAGCCGACACTTCTGACCCCGCCTGAGTGAAACGGAAAATGTTATCAATAAAGAAAAGTATATCACGGCCTTTTCCTGTACCATCGCCATCACGGAAATATTCTGCAATGGTTAAACCTGATAAAGCAACGCGTGCACGTGCTCCCGGAGGTTCATTCATTTGACCGAACACAAAAGTTGCTTTGGAATCTGCCAGTTTGCTGTGATCTACTTTTGAAAGATCCCATCCACCAGCATGCAATGATTTAAGAAATTCTTCACCATAGTTAACAATTCCAGCTTCGATCATTTCACGTAACAGGTCATTCCCTTCGCGTGTACGTTCACCAACGCCTGCAAAAACAGAAAGTCCTGAATAAGCCTTGGCGATATTATTAATAAGTTCCTGGATCAATACGGTTTTTCCTACACCGGCGCCACCAAACAAACCGATCTTTCCGCCTTTAGAATAGGGCTCAATCAAGTCAATAACTTTTATACCTGTGAAAAGTACTTCGGTAGAAGTCGTAAGATCTTCAAATGCCGGCGCGTGACGGTGGATAGGCATTGAAGAAGTGCCTTTAGGTTGCTTAATTCCATCGATGGCTTCGCCGATTACGTTGAAAAGGCGGCCTTTGATATCTTCCCCGATTGGCATCTTTATCGGTGATCCTGTGTCAATAACTTTCATTCCACGCATCAACCCTTCTGTTCCTTCCATGGAAATGGTTCTTACACGTTCTTCACCAAGATGCTGCTGACATTCCAGTACTACGCGAGTACCGTCAGCTTTTGTAACTTCCAGGGAATCCAAAATGTTAGGGAGTTTTGAAGCAGGATCATCGAACGCTACGTCCACAACAGGACCGATTACCTGGGTGATTCTACCAATGTTTGCCATCGTTTAAGTATATATTTTTTGATTAGAGGCTAAAAATTTCGACCGCAAAAGTAATGGTAATATCCGGCAATGCCAACCTTAGCAGAAATGATTTTTATTGAGGTAATATCCTTGAAATTTATACTAAAATAACGTTTTCAGATCAAGCTGAGTCCAGGGAAATACGGAAGGTTGTTCCCAGATTCTCTTCTGAGGATTTAACAAATATTTTTCCGTTATGGTAAGCTTCAATGATGCGCTTGGCCAGGGCAAGTCCCAATCCCCATCCTCTTTTTTTTGTGGTAAAACCGGCTTTAAAAACCATTGGTATTTTTGAACGGGGGATGCCCTTTCCGGTATCTGAAACGTCAATAAAAACTTTATTATCGCTTCCCCGCAAAATCTTTATGGCTATGGTGCCGGTATTACCCATTGCATCTACGGCGTTCTTGCAAAGATTTTCAATGACCCATTCAAACAGTGGTGCGTGTAGGAGAGCGCTAATATTTTCTGATAAAGTATATACTTCAATTTTTATTTTAGAAGATACTCTTGGCCTCAGGTAGTTTACCACATTGTTTATTAACGTCACCACATTTTCCTTTTTCAAGGCCGGTGTTGATCCAATGCTGGAGAACCGTTCCGTTACAGTGGTAAGTTTTTGAATGTCCTTCTGTAACTCATCCACGACGCCACTCTTTTTAAGATTTTCATCATCGCGCAAAACTTCTACCCAGGCCATGAGGGAGGATAAAGGTGTGCCAAGCTGGTGCGCCGTCTCTTTGGCTAATCCTACCCATACACGATTTTGTTCTGCTGCTTTAGAATAGTTAAAAGCGAGATAGCTAATGAAACCAAAAATAGCAATTACAGAAAGCTGAATGTAAGGGTACGTTATAAGTTGGGTGAGCAATGCAGAGTTTTTGTAGTAAACGTATCCGTAATTTTCTATTGTAGAATCGTGCCGGTAAGTAACTTCAATGGGTTCGTAGACCTCTTTCATCTGCGCTATCTGCTGTTCAAGCACTCTTTGCTTTCGCGCTTCAGGCCACTTGGGATCAATTTCAATATTACGGTATTGATACTGGCCGTCTTTCGTAATCCAAATGGTAGGTACCGAATTGTTTTTGCTAATAATCTCTTCGGTGACAAACAGAAAATTGTTACTCAGATCATCGTTAAGGGTATATTCAATTGCTTTTGCGAATAGCTGAACTTGTTCTCTCTCCCTTTGCTTAAGCTGTTCAACCAATGCGTTTGTGTAATAAATGGAACCAATGCTTATTAAAATTGAAATGCCAAGAACAACCCATTTTAAAGAAGGGTTGCTTTGATAAAAATCAATACCCGGTATAGAAGATTTAGCGGCCATTCGAATTGAAAGTAAATAAAAAAACCGAACCCTTTAGGAATCGGTTATGTCTTTGTTTGATTCAAAGCATTTAAGCATGCAATAAATCAATTCTTCATCATGAACCACTTTGCCAAAACTTTATAATTCACTTTCGTGCCATGCATCAGAATGCCAACCCTGTAAATTCTTGCAGCAATCCATGTGGTGAAGATGAATCCTGCAATAAGGAGGATCATTGATAAGGCAAGCTGCCAGTCGGGTACGCCAAATGCTATCCTTCCTATCATTGCAATAGGTGATGTAAAAGGTATAATGGATAGCCAAACACTAATTGTACCATGGGGATCATTTAACACAAATGTGAATAAGCTCAGGTATGAAATAAGCATGGGTATGGTTATGGGAAAAGTAAATTGTTGAGCTTCGGCCGGGCTATCGACTGAAGAACCGACGGCCGCGAAGAGCGCTCCATAAAGAAGATAACCACCTATGAAATAAAATACAAAGGTTGAAATAATGTAGGCAAACGGAATCTGGCTCCATATCTTAACAACTTCCGGAACATCACTTTGCGCAGCTTGTGCATTCATCTGATCCATCATTTGTTGTTGCGGCATATCAATACCAAAAGATGCAAAAATCAATGTTGACAATGTGGAGATCAAAACAATCCAAATGAGAAATTGAAGTAACCCAACAGAGGCAAGTCCTAAAATCTTACCCATCATTAATTGAAAAGGCCTCACTGAAGAAACAATAACTTCTACTACACGACTGGTTTTTTCCTCAATTATTCCCTGCATGATCTGCATGCCATAAATTAGAATAAACATATACATGAGAATGCCGCAGGTCATACCAATACCAAACAATACGCCTGAGTTTGAGATTTGTTCTTTACCTGTATTTGAAATGGTTACGGTTTCAATTGCAACACTAGTATTGAGGCTGTCAAGAATATTTTTATTGATTTTTAACTCCTGCATTTTTGTTTGCCTCAATTGATCTTCAATCATCTGCCTGAGGTTGCCGATGTCCGTTGGACTTGGATTTACTTTTGTGTATAAGGTAATGCCATTGGGCTTGTATGGATTGATTGATGGGATGTACAATAATCCAAAACTATCATCATACGTGAACGACTTCTTTGCATCTTCAAGGTTGCCATCAAATTTTTTGAAAACGAAATCTTTTGAACTGACATCAAATAAATGACTCTCATCGAGGAAGTGAATAACTTGTTTATCTGAATTTTTCTGCTGTTGAACAAAAACATAAATGAGCGCTCCCATGATGGCGGGAAAAATAAGCGGCAAGAGAATTGTCGCCACCAGAAATGATTTTTTCTGAACCCTGTTTTTGAATTCACGTTGTGCGATGAGGAGGATTCGATTCATGCTTTTCCTTCTTTAACGAGATCGATGAATATTTCACTCATGGTCGGAATTTTTTCTATGAAGCTGTGGACTTCCGTTACTTCAATGAGTTTGCCAATGAGTTTGTTGGGACTTTGATGATCTGAAATTTTGATGGTGGTGTGAAAAAAATTATCGTCTACTTTTTCGCTATGCGTGACCTGGTAGTTTTCATCCTGCATATCAAAGCTTCCGGCGTGATGAACGATAAATGTATTTGAGCGATACGTTTCTTTTACCTGTTTTTTTGGTCCTTCAAGAATTTTTTTTGACTTGTTAATTAAAGCAATATGGTCGCATAGTTCTTCTACCGTTTCCATTCGATGGGTAGAAAAAATAATGGTACTGCCTTTATCGCGAAGCTCAAAAATTTCATTGGTAATTACCTGTGCATTCACAGGGTCAAAGCCGGAGAAAGGTTCATCCAGAATAATAAGTTTGGGTTCATGCATCACGGTGCTGATGAATTGAACTTTTTGCGCCATGCCTTTACTGAGGTCTTCAACCTTTTTATGCCACCAATCAGTAATCTCAAATTTCTTTATCCAGGTTTTACTTTTATCAATCGCTTCTTTTTTCGACATGCCTTTTAGCTGTGCTAGATAGACAAGCTGATCACCGACTTTCATTTTCTTGTAAAGTCCCCGCTCTTCAGGGAGATAACCGATTGTTGTAACGTGATTGGCGTTAAGCTTCGAATTGAAAATGGTAATCTCGCCTTCGTCAGCATTTATGATTTGATTGATGATCCTGATGAAGGTAGTCTTACCTGCGCCATTAGGACCAAGAAGTCCGTAAATACTTTTCTCAGGAATTTTCAAGTCAACCTTATCCAGGGCAACATGATTAGTATATCGTTTGGTAACATTTGAGGCTACAAGTGCATTCACAAGAATTGATTTAACGCTGATTACTTAGTGCTTGAATATAAGAAGTAATTACGTTTGGAGACTTAATTTTTTGTGAGGATGGTGTTGATTTGTCAATTAGCCAATAAAGCACATTTAGCAAAGTAAGATCCATTGGCTAATTCGCTAATTGATAATTGGCTAATTAATTAGCCCCTTCTTTGAAAATAATTTTGCCCATTGATACATCAAGGTCGAATGTAAGGGCATTTTTAGGATTCCTGGAATAGGCTTCGTTGGCAAAAGTATTTGAATTGATTTTCTTGAGACTTTTAACCATAGTCACACTACAAAGCCATGAATCGCGAACTTTCACTAACACAGGAATATTTTGATTAGGAAGAATAATGGTAAGATTGCCTGCGCCTACACTGCCTTTCACTGTATTGTTAACTATGGGCTGTCCGCTGAAGTCTAACGACATATTTCCAAAACCAACATCAGCGATCAAATTACGTGAACGGGAAAGGTTAATATTTTTGACGTTGATGGAACCAAGGTCTGCTTTGACGTATAGTGTATCCATATCAACTCTATTCTCCAACGTTTGATATCCAACATTTACATTAGCGCTACCCGTGGTGATTTTTAATTTCTGAATTGATAATCCGGAAAGATCAACATTGGCATTGCCCATACCGTAGTTGAGCTCGAGTATATAAGGCTTGGCATCGGTGAGATACATTTTCCAGTACTTGCCTGATGTATTATCGGATGGCCCGAACATTCGGGATGAAATAGTTTGACTCAAGCCGCTTGAGCTTGTTTCCTCAAGCGAAAGTGTTACTTCACAAACTTTTCCTTTTACTTCCTTAACAAAATTGTGAGAATAGGATTCTGTATCCTGATTACTGAATACATTAAGAATGTCGGTGTTCTGGCTTGGTTTAATAAAGCAATTACCACTATTAGCTTTTAAGGAAAGCTTAATAGATTCACAGGCTTCAAGGTTCTCAACGTTAAACTGCCTTTTTACCTGCCCATACACTTCTGCACTTACCGCCGCCCCGAGGCTGGTTAGGACTAGCCAACAAATTATCCGCATGATGAATAGTTACGGCTGGGAAGGGGTTTAGTTACGGTTTGTAAGTTTTTCCTGCAAAACCAATAAAAAATTTGTTTTAACAACGAGTGTTAGTTAAAAAACTCCTTCATTCTTTCAAAGAAACCTCTTTCGTTGGCATCAGGATTTGGTTCAAAATTTGGGGAATTTCGCAGACTTTCAAGTTTTGCCCTCTCCTCACTGCTTAGTTTTTTAGGTGTCCAAACGTTCACATAAACAAGCTGGTCACCGGTTTCATAGCCATTTACATCACGTAAGCCTTTTCCCCTAAGTCGCAAGATTTTGCCGCTTTGGGTTCCGGGTTCGATCTTTATTTTCACTTTTCCTCCAACCGATGGAACTTCAACGCTTGTTCCGAGAGCTGCATCAATGAAACTTATATGCAGATCGTAAATAATGTTGTTGCCATCTCGTTTTAAATTCTTGTCCTCCTGTTCCTCAATAAGTATTAATAAATCGCCTGCTGCACCTCCGCCCGGAGCTTCATTTCCTTTTCCAGACATTGAGAGTTGCATTCCATCACCTACACCTGAAGGTATTTTTACTGTAATTACTTCTTCTTTTGAAACAAGTCCTGAATTGTCAACTCCCGGAGGGCGCTTATCCAGTATTTGTCCTGAGCCATCACAGGTTGGGCATGTTGTGGCTGAAACCATTTGTCCAAGCATGGTATTCACCACACGCTTCATTTGTCCGGTTCCCTGGCAGGTGTTACACGTTTTGAATGTCACACCTTCAGCACGTATAAGACGGTTTACTTTGATTTTTTTCTCAACACCGTTTGCTATTTCATCAAGGTTGAGTTTAAGCTTGATCCTTAAGTTAGATCCCTTTCTTGTTCTCCGACGAGATCCTCCTCCACCAAAGAAACTATCAAACGGACTTCCTCCGCCTCCGAAAATATCTCCAAACTGGCTGAAGATATCCTCCATGTTCATTTCATGTCCGCCACCAAAACCTCCGTTGCCGGGACGAGAATGGCCAAACCGATCGTACTGCGCGCGCTTGTCTGCATTGCTGAGTACTTCATAAGCTTCCGCTGCCTCTTTAAATTTTTCTTCTGCCTCCTTGTTGCCGGGATTTTTATCCGGGTGAAACTGGATGGCTATTTTACGGTAGGCTTTTTTTATTTCTTCTGGTGTTGAAGATTTGCTTAGGCCAAGAATTTCGTAGTAGTCTCGTTTGGTTGACATAGTATCTTATTAATTACCCACTACCACTTTGGCGTAGCGGATCACTTTATCGTTAAGCTGATATCCCTTTTCAATAACATCAACCACTTTTCCTTTAAGTTTTTCTTCAGGAGCAGGTATTTGTGTAATGGCCTCTTGTTTGTCGGGATCAAAATCATCTCCGGATTCAAGCTTAAGAGGCTTAGCACCATACTGCTCAAGGATTTTTTTTAATTTGTTTTGGATCAACAAAAAACCTTCTAACTCTTTTTTGGATAGGCCTGCAACCGATTTCTCAGCACGCTCGAAGTCATCCACAACCGGAAGAATAGATTTTATCAATTCCTCATTGGCGGATTGAATCATTTCAAGTTTTTCTTTTGATGTTCTTCTTCTGAAGTTTTCGAATTCAGAATATAACCGAAGGTATTTGTCTTTAGCCTCTGCTAATTCTTCCTGCAGTTTTTTCAATTCGCCATTTACATTTTCAAGAATCTCTTCAGGTTGTCCATCCTGATTTGGATTTTCAGAAATAATTTCCTCCTGCTTGTTCATTTCATCATTTTTATTCATTGAATGATCCATCGTTTTAGGCCTTAAAACATTTTATAAAACAATTAAAGCGCAAGTTGTCAATAATTTTGCCAAAGACCACATTGTGTCATAATGGCATTTTTAAGAATTGTCGTGTAAGCTTTTCCAGACAAGATCCTTTAATTCTGTAATTCCTTGCTGGGTGATAGATGAAATAAAGACTGACTGAACGTTTTTTGGAAGTTCCTTTTTAATGGCCTCTTTTAGCTCTTCATCCAGCATATCAGATTTTGAAATCGCCAGCAATCTTTTTTTATCTAATAACTCGGGATTGTACTTCTGAAGCTCGTTCAGTAAGATTTCAAACTCCGTTGTAATATCTTTCGCATCTGCCGGCACAAGGAAAAGCAAAAGAGAGTTTCGTTCAATGTGTCTTAAAAAACGCAACCCAAGGCCCTTACCTTCTGCAGCACCTTCTATAATTCCTGGTATATCGGCAACCACAAAAGACCGCCCATCCCGATATGCCACAACACCGAGATTCGGCGTTAATGTAGTGAATGGATAGTCTGCAATTTTTGGTTTGGCTGCTGAGATAACAGAAAGTAAAGTTGACTTTCCAGCATTTGGAAAGCCTACCAGGCCGACGTCAGCAAGAAGTTTTAGTTCAAGTATGACCCATTCTTCAACAGCTGGTTCGCCGGGCTGTGCATGTTGGGGCGCCTGGTGTGTTGGGGTAGCGAAGAAGGCATTACCTTTTCCTCCACGTCCACCGGGCGAAAGAATATATTCCTGACCATCTTCAGTAATTTCGCAAACCACTTCCCCTGATTCCGCCTTCCGGGCAACCGTACCTAATGGAACTTCAACAATTTCATCCTTCCCTGCGGCGCCTGTGCAGTTTTGCGACTCGCCAGGTTTTCCGTCACTGGCTATTACGTGCTTGCGATATTTCAGGTGAAGTAAAGTCCACAATTGTGAATTGCCTCTAAGAATTACACTGCCACCTTTTCCACCATCACCTCCGTCTGGCCCGCCTTTATCAATAAATTTTTCCCTGTGAAAATGCAGGCATCCTGCACCTCCTTTTCCAGAGCGGGAATTGAATTTTACATAATCAATGAAGTTGGGAGAAGACATGGTATTTTTTGCATTAGCGAACAGCCTATTCGTTACTTGTTGTCAACAACACTACATATCTTTTGGAAGATATCGTCAATGTCGCCGATGCCATGTACCGAATTCAATCTTCCTTGTTTTTCATAGAATGGAAGCACATGAACCGTTTTAGTAAAGTATTCATTAATGCGCTTGTTTAATTTATCTTCCTCATCATCGGCGCGATTCTCAATAGTTTTCCTTTTAGCAATACGTTTTCTTACCTCATCTTCCGTAACATTCAATGCAACGATGTGATGTATTGCCGTTTTATTTTCTTCCATGAATTTGTCAAGAGCTTCCGCCTGGGGAACAGTTCTCGGAAAACCATCAAAGAGAAATCCCTTTGCATTGGGATTTTTATCTAATTCTTCTTTTAACATGGCAATAGTGATTTCATCGGGAACCAGCATGCCGTTGTTCATGATTTCTTTCACGCGTTTACCAAGTTCAGTATCATTTTTAGTATGCCACCTAAAAAGATCACCGGTTGAAATGTGCACGAAGCCATAGCGTTGTATAAGTTTTTCACTTTGTGTGCCCTTCCCTGCACCAGGAGGGCCAAAAATGATCATGTTTATCATGTCTGAATGTATTAAGAATAAATGTTGAAGCTTTGTATTGTTAACGTCGAACGTTCAAGATAATAATTTGTACTTAAACCGGTTTAGCTTTGAAAATATCATTATGATTTCTGCCAAATCCATCGTAATCAAGACCATAACCCAGCACAAATTCATTATCAATTTCGAACCCAATAAACTTAGCTGTGATTCCTTTTTCACGCGCTGTCCTCTTGCGAAGTAAGGCAACAACTTCAACGGATTTTGCACCGAGGCTTTGAAGTTCTTCAACGATTTTTTCAAGTGTGAGCCCTGAATCGATTATATCTTCTATAATGATAACGTCCTGATGAAAAAAACTTTCTTCATGGCCAATTAAGGTCTTTAGCTGTCCGGAAGATTGAACTCCCTGGTACGATGATATCTTAACAAAAGAAACACGGCAGGGTAAGGTTATCTTTTTTATAAGATCTGACGCAAAAATAAATGAGCCATTTAGAATGGGAAGGAAAACGGGCGCCTTGTCCCTGTAGGCTTTGTTGATTTGCTCAGAAAGTTCAGTGACTTTTTGCTGAATGTTTTCGGAGGTTATAAAGTTTTCAAACTCCAGATCTTTAATTTTCATGACTTACCTGCATAGCGGGCGCAAAGATAATCGCAGTTTTGGTGAATTCCAGAAATTTTTTCAGGATGGCTTTATATTGGCATTTGAACTGATCAAGTTGTAAATTTATGGTTATGAAGGATTTGATAACGAGGCCGCCGAGAACAATAATGGAAGTATATCAAATGCTCCCGGAAGGAACGCTAGCTGAATTAATTGAAGGAAATATTTTTATGTCACCTTCTCCACTTTACAAACATCAAAAAATTGTTAGCTATTTACTCGCTAAGATTCTTTTTCACGTTGAAAAATTTGATTTGGGCGAGGTCTTTGTAGCTCCATTTGATGTGTATCTTGATGAGCACATGAATGCTGTTCAACCTGATATTGTTTTTGTCGCCAAAGAAAATCTTGGGATAATAAAAGATCACATTCACGGTGTTCCAGATTTAGTTATTGAAGTTTTGTCAGCGGGAAATCAAACGCATGATACGCATAGGAAAAAAGAATTATATGAAAAATTTGGTGTCAACGAATATTGGATTGTTGATCCTGTAACTAAGGATGTTATTGGGTATGAATTAAGCAAAGGTGCTTATTCAAATTATTTTACAGGTGTTGGAAAGATTTCATCCAAACTTTTAGATCACATTTTTGAGTTCTAAAGCTCCCTCATCAGTACACGATACAATTCAATCATGCTACTAATATCCTGCTGATGGACACGCTCTTTCGGTGTATGCGGATTTTGCTGAGGCGCTCCGATAAAACACCAATCAAAAGGATAAGGAGAAGTTTGCAATTCTCTTCCATCACTTGATCCTATCCCTTCAACTTCCAACTGAAAATCGATTTTATTCTTTTTTGCTATCTCCATGATTTTTTCCAAATAACTTCTTCTTGGAATGTTACGATCCCGAAGGGAAATCACCACTCCTTTTCCAGGATCAACACCATCGGTTGCCCAGGTAATATCAGAAATCAGCGCCTGCTTTATCTTCCATTTTTCATAAATGAATTTAGCAAGGTAGGGTACACTGCCGCCGCCATGTTCTTCCCAACAACTAAAACATATTACTCCGTCCTTTAAATCTTCTGCAATTTTTAAAGCATTATATACACCAAGGCGATTGTCAAGATAGGGCGACTGTATGTGACCCTTCGTCTCGGTAAATTCAATTTTGTATGTTAAGGAAGTACCTCGTTCGATGTTCCGGCCAAATTTATACGTGGCGTGATTCTCAAGATCAAACTCCAATTCACACTCAATTGGCCCCAGATTGTCTTGCCCAATCAAACGCGTTCCTGCCTCGGCATCAGGACTTCCGATAGGTATTAGTTGATTGAAGTAGCGCACAGTAAAACCAATACTATCCATGTGCGCGAAGATAGCCGTACGGGGTTTGCCAAATTTCAGCACAATACAATCCTGAAATTCGTCACCATGAAATATTTCCGGTTTCACCTTCCACTTTTTCTTTTCAGTTTTTATGTATTGCAAAACAAAATCTTTCATAGGGCCTTCATGCCCGGAGGGCGCCGGTACCTCACAAAGTTTCTTCAACAATTCCCATGAGGTTTCAGTAGCGATATTTTTTTCCTTAATTTTCAAATGTAAAAGTGAAATATGGTTTACAACCTTAGTGAAAAAAATTCAATCGCCAATCAGTTTTTGTTAGAATTGAGAGATGTTAATAAACAAAAAGATCCTATGCGATTCAGGAAAAATATGGAGCGCCTGGGTAATATTATGGCTTATGAAATTTCTCGCGTATTGAATTATACTCGTCAAATAGTTGAAACTCCTCTCGGAAAAACTTCAATTAATATTCCTGAAAAGTCACCTGTGCTAATTACTGTTATGCGTGCTGGCCTTGCTTATTATCAAGGCTTTCTTAACTATTTTGATTCGTCTGAAAGCGGATTTATTGGTGCATACCGGGAAGAGGGAGGAGACGATATTACAATAAACCTTGACTACCTTGCGACTCCCTCTTTGTCAGAAAGAGAGATTGTTCTTATCGATCCTATGCTGGCAACAGGGCGTTCGTTTATAAAATCAGTTCAGGCATTGCTAAGGCACGGACAACCCCGGCATATTCATATCGCTGCTCTTGTTTCTGCACCGGAAGGCATTCAGCATATTCAGGCTAACATGACAATACCTTACACTATTTGGACCTTCGGTATCGATGAAAGACTGAACGATAAATTTTATATCGTTCCGGGTTTAGGTGATGCGGGTGATCTTTCGTATGGAGAAAAAATCTAATCTATTTACATCGTGACTTAATTTTAAAATACCTAAGAAGGGACTACTTTAGAACTATATGTGGGAAGAGATTGCCAGGGCAATACCTGTTTATTTTGCGAGCATGTTGAAATTCATACTTGGTCCTTTTGGCGGATATGCTGCCAGGTTGAATATGATAACCACCATTCTTACTACTGTAGCCGGTATGATGACGGTTGTACTGGCATTTGCTTTTTTTGGTGATCTTATTAAAAGAAAAGTAATCAACAGATTTTTTAAAAAACAGAAGCGCTTTTCTGATAAGAACAGAAAGTTTGTAGTTTTCTGGAGGAAGTATGGACTTGCAGGTGTTGCAGCACTTACTCCCGTGTTGTTTACTCCCATTGGTGGAGTGTTACTGGCCATCAGCTTCGGTACTCCACGCGACAAACTGATTATTTACATGTTCATTAGTGCTTCCGTGTGGGCTGTTTTATTGTCCTTCATCATTTATGAATTTGGCAATAATGTGTTTCCTGATTTTATGAAGCCGTAGTCTTTCCCTTTGTATCGTCCGGCAGTATTTCTATATCATGAATCAGAATTTTTTTAGCGATTCGTTGAGCGGTTGGTGTAGTTGCTAATCCGCCGAGGGCAGTTTCTTTATAACGCGTTTCCATGCTTGCGCCTATTTCACCCATAGCATCGATTACTTCATCGACAGGGATGACGCTATCAACTTTTGCAAGGGCAATTTGAGCTGAAGAAAAAGCAATAGCAGCGGCACTTGCATTACGAACAACACAAGGCACTTCCACCAATCCCGCGACTGGATCACAAACAAGACCGAGCATACATTGAATGGTTATGGCTACAGCATCAAATACCTGATCAACATTTCCGTCTAAGCAATAGACAATTGCTCCGGAAGCCATCGCTGCGGCGCTGCCTGTTTCAGCCTGGCATCCTCCAACCGCCCCGGCGAGCGATGCGCGTTGTTCGATGATCAGTCCGATACCGGCTGAAACAAGCATGGCGTCAATTATTTTTTGATCATCAATTCCATGAATTTCTTGTAATGAATAAAGAACTCCGGGCATGATACCACTAGCCCCTGCAGTAGGTGCAGCTACAACCCGGCCCATGCATGAGTTAACTTCTTTTGCAGCCAATGCCCTTGCAATAAGATTTTGAAATTCTTTAGATAAAACTGCTTTAGGATAATGGTAAACTTTCTTTGCGCCATTATCGATCATGCCTGAGCGGGATGTCATGTTTTCGGTAAGCCCTGTTTGAACAGCCTCTTTCATTACCCGCCATGCTTTTGCAAGCCCGTCATAGATTTGTTTGATATCATGATCTTTTTGAGTCTGCTCATACTCAATTACAACTTCGTGCAAGGCCAGGTTCTTGTTAACGCTGTAATTTCTCCAGTCTTCAAATGATTCGAATAGAAAGGCCATGATGTTTAGTATTAAAGGTTATAGCCATCAAAACGATAAGTCTATTTTTATCGTTCGAAGAAAAATCTATTTCTGTAGTATTCAGTTTAAATTGAGGGGTAAGTTTTTCAGTTCAATGGTAAAGGTTGAACCTTTGCCGTACTCGGAGGAAACTGAAATTCTCCCATCAATTTTACTGGCGGCTTCTTTTGCAATGTAGAGGCCCAGGCCAGAACCTTTTGAATGGCTTGTCCCACGGAAAAACATTTCAAATATTTTTTTCTGGTGATCGGGTTTTATACCTTCTCCATTGTCCTCAATTTTAATGACAATAATATTGTTCACCTGGCGTGATGAAATCTTAATATAAGGCTTGTGTTCCGAAAATTTCTTTTGAAACAGAATGGCATTGATTAACAAGTTGTGAATAATAATTTTTAAGCGAGTTTTATCATTATTAATCTGAACAGGCTTAAGATCAATTGTATCCATTTGTATTTTGTGATATCCATCAAGGAACTTGAGACTGTCTAGAATTTCGGTACAGAGTTCCTTCAATTGAATTTGCTCTACAACAAGTTCCTGGCGTTTATCACGGGAATAGTCAAGTACTTCTTTTATGAATGACTCCAGTTTTAAAACACTGCTTTCAATTTTAGTGATGTATTCGTGCTGGTCACGCTGATCGTTGCTCATCCGGGTAATGTTCACCAGGCCAAGAATGGATTTTAATGGAGCGCTTAAATCGTGCGATACGCTATAGGAAAATCGATCTAACTCTTTATTTGTTACTTCAAGCTCTTTATTCCGTAATAGCAATTGTTCTTCTGCCTTTCTCAAATCACTGATCACTCTTCCTGTTATTGCGGAGAATACATAGAGGAGACTGGTACCAATATGTATGTATGTGAATTCCATGTCGATCTGCAGGTCAGTGTTGGGAGTTGATCGCAGCAGTAAGGGTAGGATGTACGTAATAAAGAAAATATAACAGTTCATCAAAATGGCCTGACCGAAACCGAATCGAATGGCGGCGTACAACGGGAAACACCCATACATAAACCAGTATTTTTCAAATGCCAAAACGAATGTCATGCAAATGAGTAACCCATACATAATGGCAATCTCCACGTAATGCTTTTGCTTTAAGGATTGGTGCGTTTCAGATTCAACTGAATAGAGCAAAAGCCCTCGCTTCTGCATGAAAGGTGTGATGTAATAGAGAAAAGGGAGCGTAAATCCGAAATTGGATGAGAACTCGCTCAACAAATTCAGTACAGTATGATTTACAAATTGCTCTGCATTTTGATCGCCAAAATAAATCTGTGTTGCTTCAAGGTATATGATCTCAACTATTACAGGTACAATTATTCCTAATGAAAGGAACTGGAGTAAATTTTTAATATCCGGTATCCAGAATTTACCTTTTGCCTTATATAAAAAAAGATACCACGAAAGAAATGCGAGAAGCACATCGGTGATTGCATATACCGGCCAGAGGTACACGCGTGTAACATCCCATAAAATAGTGCTGAGGGTTGCATTAATAAAAACAGCGGGCAGTACCCTTAATGGTCCCCACCAATAAATTAGTATAACTGAAATCGCCGTTGGTACATAATACGCAGAAACTCCCTGGTCATATCGAAGCAGCACCGACACCTCGCTGCCAAGATGAAGAACGAAAAGAGGAACAACCCATGTCCACCAGGGCAGGGGGTTGGTTTTAGGAGTCATGCTCATTGAAAATCCAGTAAGTTAAATTATGGATTCTTCAGGAGAAGTTTTACTTTTTGACATCAATCTTTCATGAGAAATAAAGATGTCACGCGTGTCCAGCCTTATTGCACTACTATTGAATCCTCATTTTGAGCAAAGGCTTCCATGGGCAAGCAACTACATATAAGATTTCTGTCGCCATAAGCATTGTCAACACGCCCTACAGAAGGCCAGAACTTAGCTTCCTTTACAAATGGAAGTGGATAAGCAGCCTTTTGACGACTATAAGGTTTGTTCCATTGATCAGCGGTGATAACCATTGCTGTATGTGGAGCATTTTTCAAAACATTATTGTCTTTTTCAACTTTTCCTTCTTCAATCTCGCGAATTTCATTTCTGATTTCGATCAACGCATCGCAAAAACGATCCAGTTCTTCCTTTGGTTCGCTTTCCGTTGGCTCAATCATTAACGTTCCGGCCACTGGAAAAGAAACTGTCGGAGCATGAAATCCATAATCCATCAATCGCTTCGCAATATCTTCTACTTCTATTCCTGATTTTTTAAAATCGCGGCAGTCAACTATCATTTCATGTGCACAACGTCCCTGATTACCGGTGTAAAGAATTTTATAATGCCCGCTCAAACGTTCTTTTATATAATTAGCATTAAGAATGGCCATCTTCGTTGCCTGTGTCAGGCCATCGCCACCCATCATAGCAATGTAGGCATATGAAATTGTCAGAATACTTGCACTACCCCATGGCGCTGCGGATACAGCATGAATGGCTTTTTCACCATTGATTTTAATAACGGCATGGCTGGGCAGGAATGGTTTCAATTTGTCGTTAACACAAATCGGGCCCATGCCGGGCCCACCGCCACCATGCGGAATGCAAAATGTTTTGTGAAGGTTAAGGTGACAAACGTCAGCGCCAATATTTGCAGGAGAAGTAAGTCCCACCTGGGCATTCATGTTTGCACCATCCATATACACCAAACCACCATTGCGATGAATCACTTCACATATTTCAATAATCGATTCTTCAAAAACACCATGTGTAGAGGGGTAAGTCACCATCAGACAAGAAAGCTTGTCTTTATATTGATCGGCTTTTGCTTTCAGATCGACAACATCAATTTTTCCTTCATTGTCTGATTTCACAACGATCACCTGCATACCAGCCATCACTGCGCTCGCAGGATTTGTTCCATGTGCGGATGCTGGAATTAATGCTATGTTTCTGTGTGTTTCTCCACGTGATTCATGATAGGCATGTATGGTCATCAATCCTGTATATTCTCCCTGGGCGCCACTGTTGGGTTGTAAAGAAACGCCTGTAAAACCAGTGATCTCTTTTAGCCAGTTTTCAAGTTGAAGAATCATCTCGCGATAGCCAGTTGTCTGATCCTCCGGAGCAAAGGGATGAATGTTGCCAAATTCAGGCCACGTAACCGGTACCATCTCTGCGGTAGCATTAAGCTTCATTGTACATGAACCCAATGATATCATGGAGTGCACCATCGACAAGTCTTTGTTCTCAAGGCGCTTCATGTAACGAAGCATTTCATGTTCAGAATGATGCCGGTTGAATACCGGATGCGTGAGGTAAGGTGATGTTCGTATCAGTGATAACGGCCAATTTATTTCTTGTCCGTTTGAAAATGTTGTTGTTGCTTTTTTTCCTTCAGCTTTAATAAACACATCCAGTATTTCTGAAACATCTTCTGGTGTGGTTGTTTCATCAATTGAAATGCCGATATGTTTATCGTCGAAGTAGCGGAAATTAAGTTGAACTTTTTCGGCTTCAGCCCTGACCGGAGTTACATTGTTAACTTCAATTTTTAATGTATCGAAGAAATGTTCATTGAGTTGTTTAATACCCAAATCATGTAACCCCCTGTTTAATGTTTTAGCTAATCCATGAATCCGGGTGGCAATTTTTTTCAGGATGTGTGGGCCATGATACACCGCATACATTCCGGCCATGACCGAAAGCAGAACCTGTGCAGTACAGATATTTGAGGTTGCTTTCTCTCTTCTTATATGTTGTTCTCTGGTTTGCAACGCCATGCGATAAGCAGGATTGCCATTAGCATCGATCGAAGCGCCGATAATTCTTCCGGGAATCTGTCTTTTGAATTCTTCTTTTGTAGCAAAGAACGCTGCATGAGGACCACCGAATCCCATTGGTACACCAAAGCGTTGAGAGGAGCCTAAGGCTATGTCCGCGCCCATTTCACCAGGTGACTTCATGAGCAGTAAACTCATCAGGTCGGCTCCGACAGCAACAAAAATTTCTTTTTCATGTGCCGAAGATATAATCGGGCTGAGATCTTTTATCGTTCCATTATTATCCGGGTTCTGGAGGTATATCCCGAAAACATCATTATCCTCCAGGTTTAGTTTAGTCACGTCTTCAACAACCAGCTTTATGCCCAGCGGTTTGGAACGTGTACGAAGAACATCGATTGTTTGGGGGAAAGTATTTTTATCTACAAAGAAAGTATGTGCATTTTTTCGTGATGCTGCACGTGAAGCATGAAATAAATGCATCGCCTCTGCAGCAGCGGTGGCTTCATCAAGTAATGATGCATTGGCAATGGGTAAACCGGTCAACTCAATGATCATGGTCTGATAATTGATCAATGCTTCGAGGCGTCCTTGAGCAATTTCTGCCTGATAGGGAGTATAAGCTGTGTACCATCCCGGGTTTTCAAGAATATTTCTCAGGATTACGCCCGGTGTAATGCAATTGTAGTAACCGGCTCCTATATACGACTTGAAGATTTTATTCCGGGTAGCAAGTTTTTTAAAGTTTTTTAGAAACGCTGCCTCACTTTGGGCTTCGGGAAGGTTTAATGGTTGGTTAAGACGGATAGAGGAAGGAATGGTTTGTTTAATCAGGTCTTCAACAGAATCTGCCTTTATAACCTTCAGCATTTCTTCAACCTGGTGCGCATCCGGGCCAATGTGGCGGGATTCAAATTTTTCAATGTAACGGGATTCTGTTTTCATCTGTATTTATATGGATTTTAAAGGAGCCGCTTACAATATTCATCCCGAATAATGTGTATTGCGATTCATCCTAAAGTTTTGGTATTTACCTTTCAAAACAATGAAGCACAAAGGTAAAGGAGTGGCCTTAATATTTAGCAGGATTTGGAAAAATTGAATGCAGGAGATTTATCATTATGAAAACCCAAATAAGTTAAAGGCATCATTGGAATTTTGAATTAAACATTTATAGAAACGCATTCTGCCTTTGGAGAACTGTGTGTTGATTTTAAAAGAGCTGCCCCGATAATATAAGGAAAATGAAAAGGATAGCATTTATAAATTTGTTACTGATTGCCGTTAGCCCGCTCGTCTATGCCCAGCAATCGATCATTCAGCAATATGGTGCAACCATTAATGAAGCCCGGTTAAAGAGAAACTTAACCATTATTGCTTCTGATTCCATGGAGGGGCGTCAAATAGGGACGCAAGGAGAGAAGATGGCTGCGGCCTTTATCCGGGAGCAGTTTAAAGCTATCAACTTGTCTGGTCCTGTTGATGGCAATTATTATCAGGCTGTCAAACTTTACAAAACTGCTCCGGGAGATACCTATCTAAAAATTAACGACAGGAAACTGATCAATTTTAAAGATGTGATTTATTATGGATCAGGAGATTCAGACGGTGAGGTATCTACTCAACTTGTTTATGCCGGGCTGGGGCGGGAAGAGGATTTTTCAAGGCTGGATGTTAAAGACAAGGCTGTACTGATTCGTATTGATGATGGGCGGTTGTATAGCTTACCCGAAGTTTCGCGCGCGAAAGAAAAAGGGGCTAAGATGATTTTTGTCTGGAACACCGATTTAAAATCAGATTTCCAGGGACTGGTTGATCAGGCACGACTTTACCAGGGAAATGCTAAAATCAGTTTAAAAAAACCAACCATCAGAAAATCGAATGAAGGCTATTTTATTTTATCACCCGATGTTGTTGAATCCGTAATGAATTGCCGGGTTGATTTATTAAAAAAAGTTGCAAAAGAAAATCCTGAAAAAAATCCTTTACAAAAAATTAAACCCATCAATATTCAGTATAAGACAGAAATTGCTGTTCAAATTACCGAGAGCGATAATGTCTTAGGATTCCTGGAAGGAACGGACAAAAAAGATGAAGTCATCATCATTACAGCTCACTATGATCATGTAGGAAAGGCTGAGCAGGGTAAAGGGGATTTAATTTATAATGGGGCAGATGATGATGGCTCCGGCACGGTAGCGGTAATTGAACTTGCTCATGTTTTTGCGAAAGCAAAAGAAGAAGGAAATGGTCCACGACGGAGCATTTTATTTATGACCGTAACGGGTGAAGAGGAAGGATTATTAGGCTCTGCTTACTATACCCAAAATCCTGTTTTTCCACTGGCAAATACAGTAGTTGATTTGAATATAGACATGATCGGAAGACGTGATCAGCAGCATAAAGAGAGTGATCCTTATGTCTATATTATCGGTTCCGATAAATTGTCTCATGAACTGCATGCGTTGAATGAGGCAATGAACAAAAAATATGGTCAGCTTATTTTTGATTATACCTATAACGATGAGAGTCATCCATCACGGTTGTACTACCGGTCTGACCACTGGAATTTCGCAAAGAACAACATTCCGATTATTTTTTATTTCGACGGCATACATGAAGATTATCACAAGCCCAGCGATGAGGTGGAAAAAATTGAATTTGACCTCTTAAGAAAAAGGACACAATGCATTTTTTACACGGCTTGGGAAATTGCCAATCGTGATGAACGAATAGCGCATGACGTGATAAAGTGAGTAACAGTTCAGGATAGAATTGTTATCTTTGAATATGTCACTTCAGGCACAAAAAACGAATTACGAGGCAAGGATAAATCTCTTTTCAAAGGTAAACCGCACTGCAGTGGCTTTTCATAATGCTAATCCATCGTTGACAGAAATGGCTGCAATTGATCTTAATGATGACGAAGTCCTTGGATTTCTGAAGAGTATGCAAGACGAAGAAGTTACTTACTTATTGGTAGGTGGGTTTGCAATAGCTTTTCATGGTTACGTAAGAGCTACCCATGATCTTGATCTATGGATAAAGGATGAACAATCAAATATCGGGAAATTTAAATCAGTTTTAAAAAAACATGGTGTTGAGGGATTGGAACAGGTGAGAGCGTTAGATTTTATTCCTGGATTTACCCAGTTCAATATTGGTAATTCAGGATTTGTAATTGATCCAATGAAAAAATTAAAATCGTTTGATGAATTTGACTTTGACAAATGTTATCAACGTTCACAACAAGGAGAGTATAAAGGAGTAAAGTTTAATGTGATTAGCCATCGCGATTTGTTAAAAGAAAAACTTTCTTCCAATAGACCAAAAGATCAGGGCGATATTGAATACCTGAAAAATTTAGAGTAAGACGTTTAAGACTCAGCCAACCGAACTACAACGGCACGTTAACATGTCGTTCGGCATGGTAAGATGAACGCACAAGGGGACCTGACTCTACATATCTCAGGCCGCGTTTCAAACCTTCTTCTTTATATAATGCAAAGGTATCAGGATGGATAAACTCGATTACTTCGTGATGAAGTTTTGTGGGTTGTAAATATTGACCTAATGTTAGAATAAGCAAGCCGTGTTCAACCAGGTCGTCCATTGCTTTAAATACTTCTTCTTTCTTTTCGCCAAGGCCAAGCATGATTCCTGATTTGGTTCGCTTGCCTGCGTCTCGTATTCTTTTAATCTGCTCGAGGCTTCGTTCGTATTTTGCCTGTGGTCTTACATTTCTGTAAAGTCTGCTAACCGTTTCCATGTTATGTGAAACAACTTCCTGTCCACCATCGATCATTCGGTAAAGGGCATCCCAATTTCCTTTCGTATCAGGGATGAGTGTTTCAATAGTTGTTTCCGGACTTACCTTTTTCGTTTCAACAACCGTCTGGTACCATATTTCCGCACCACGATCTTTTAATTCATCACGATTCACGGAGGTGATTACAGCGTGCTTTACTCCCATTAATTTTATGGCTTCTGCAACGCGTTTAGGTTCTTCGGTATCATATTCTGTTGGCCGGCCAGTAGCCACTGCGCAAAAGGTGCAACTGCGGGTACAAATATTTCCCAGTATCATAAAGGTAGCTGTTCCTGCGCCCCAGCATTCACCCATGTTAGGACAATTTCCACTTTCACAAATAGTATGAAGTTTATAATTATCAACCAGCTTTCTTACCCGGGCATACTCCGCACCTACCGGCAGCTTCACACGCAACCAGTCAGGCTTTCTTTTTTTCGTTGATTCTTCAGGTGATATAACGGGTAATTCTATCATGGGAAGGTTAATTGTTAAAGATTAAACATTAATGGGATTTTAGGATTCCTGTTAACGTTTAACGAGTAACATTTTATTTACCGATAAGTTCCTTGTATTGTTCGGCTGTTAATAAATCGCTTGCTTCAGAGGGAGTTGAGATTTCTACTTTCACCATCCAGCCTTCGCCATAAGGATCATCATTTACCTTCTCAGGACTTTTCTCCAATAAAGGATTTACTTCAGTAACTTTTCCGCTTACCGGCATAAAAAGATCCGAAACCGTTTTCACAGCCTCTACGGTTCCAAATACATCGTGTTGTCCTACTTGCTGGCCTAAGGATGTAATGTCGACATATACGATGTCACCTAATTCGCCTTGCGCGAAATCCGTGATACCAACGGTTGCTACGTTTCCTTCAATTTTTACCCATTCGTGGTCTTTTGTGTATTTAAGTCCTGCTGGAATACTCATGAATTTATCAGATTAATTTCTAAAGGGTCAAAAATAGTAGAAAAAGTGTTTAAGTGCTTACGTGTTTAGGTGTTTATGTTTACCAATCAACCGCAGACGCGTCAAGTTCGACAACTTAAGCACCTAAACACGTACACACCTCAGCACATTACTGCGCGAGATTAAATCTTACCTGGAAACCAAACCGGGTAGTTGCGCGGCGATATGAACTGGATATTTGTGGTTCATTGATGGTTCGTTCAAAGTAAGCCTGAATGTTTAGTTTTTCGTTCAGCGCATAGTTTATATTTGGGCGAAGCTGGAAGTTTATATTTCCATTGGTTACGGTTCCTAACTCATCTAACTTTCGCTGAATAGTTTTTGTGTCTGCCACGGTGAGGTTCATGCGGAATGTCACGTCATTTTTTAGAACGATCGTACGGCCCTGTGATTTGAAGGGAAGCTTCATGTTATTTTTGGTGTAGCCTATTTCAAAAGCTACATCCTTACTGTTTAGTTCTGAGACTTGAGCATTCGATATATTAAGTGCGAGATCTCGCTTTGTCCTGTATTCCAACTTGGCGGTTACACGACTTTTTGTACGAACATTTATACCAAATAATGGTGCAAACTGTTCTGACAACATCACCTGGCTGATGATGTAAACAGGAACCGCTTCACCGTCGCTGTTCACGCCAAAAAACTTACTGTTATAATCCTCAATAGGATTTTCAAGATTTAATCTGTCCTGATCGTCGTATTGAAGAGAGTTTGAGTAGTTCACCACCGCATACGTTGATGCATAGGCATGTGAAATGGTTATCATCTGAAACACATCTCTGAGTGCCGATAGCTTGGACAATCCCGTATAATCAAGACGCCAATTAGGTAGTGGAGCATTCGGGAAAGGTGACAAGCTTATTGTTCTTGGGTCTTTTCCGGTGTAAGCCGAAATAAAGGCAGGGATTAAAACATCCTGCGATGCCGTATCAAACTCGGGTTGTCCGGTAATGGAAGCAAAGCGCGTTCGAATCACTTCAAGGTTCTCCTGGAAGTCATCAAACGTTGCTGAGCTTTTGTCATCATTGTCAGATCTAAACGCAGTGTTAATCATTACGGTTGAGACGCGATAACTTCCACTCCGGTTTGGGTTCAATGATGCATAGCCGAATTCATTTGCTATTGGATTGTCAGGATCATACCGGAAGATTTCCTGGTAAGCAGAGGTGACGTCTTTTTTAACGTCCACCTGAATTCGCAGGTCAAGTGTGGGCTCTACATTTGCCCGAAGATTAAGCGAAGTATTTTTTAATTGCGTGAAAGGAAGTGTAAGATCCTTCTTCTGCACAAGCCAACCTTTTGATGCAGCATCAAAGCGAATGTTTGGATCCTGATCACCAAGAATAAAACCCCAGCCCGGCGCACTAAAATCACGATCCATGCCAAATAGCCATGGCGATGGTGAGAACCCGGGTAGAATTGTTCCCTCGCTTTTTGTGTACGTGCCGTTAATAGAACGCAATGACATTATCAGCCGCAACAATCCTTTTAAGGCGGAAGGTGTTTTTTTCACAGTGTCTTGCGGTTGAGGCCGTTGAGGCTGCTGTGGCCGTCCCGTTGTACTGGTAGGCCTTGCCGGTCTTGGGGGCGTGTTGATCTCTTTCAGGAACTTTGATTTGTTATAAAGCTTGACGAGATCAAGTCTTCCTGAAAAGTTTTGTTCACGACTGTTTTGTATTGTGTTTTTGAAGTCCAGCGAATCCGGAATGTCCTGTTCGCCTGTTAGCGCAGCAATGGAGTCAGGCTTATTCAGTACACCCGCCATCCAGTTGTAGCTGGCATTAAATCGATACTCAGCGCCTACCCAGTCTGTTAGTGGAATTTTATCCAGCGGCACTGTATAGTTTGCGGTGACACTTTGATCAAATTTTTTCATCCGTCCGAAGTTCTTGAGGTTATTAACCACTACGTCTCTTTTTTCAGTAGTGTTAATTTCTCCTTCAGGTTCGTCAATTATTGCATTTGCTCTCGCCGTGTAATCGAAAGTAAGACCTTTGGAAAGGGCCCATCGCAAATTGTATGACCGGTTGAAAAGAAAATACTTTTGATAGTTTGAAAAATCGGAGAGACCTTCATCATTCCGATAAATATTTTTATTGAATGTCCGGTCAAGGTCTGCACGAACGTTGATGTTGGAGGGCATTAGTCCGATGTTAAAATCTTTTATTAAGCGCAGGTAAGGCGACTTTAATCCTTCTGAATTTTTGAAAGGTTCAATGCCCGTTGCTTTAGGAGCAAAATTGTATGCCACAGAACCTCTTTGCTGCGTGCTTAATTGTTCCTTGATGTTGAAATTCTGTCGTGTGGCTTCGCTGTAAGAATAACTGAATGAAAGGTTCTCGATGTCGTAGATGTGTGTTTTTGCGTCAGGTCTTACTTTTACTTTTCTTACGTTAGTAAAATTGATACTCTTTCGTATTGATTGATCCTGAATCAATTTAAGATAGCTGTCTTTTTCCTCCGTAGTGGTAAAAGATTTCAGGGCAGCATCCAGCCTCACATCGGGGTTAGCAGGATCGTAATTCGGGTTGCTTGTATTTTGTTCGTAGCTAACGAACATAGGAATTTTTATTCCTGTATTTCCGGGTAATAATTTATCGACATTGACATTTGCTGCTACATCCCAGTTTGTACTTTCATCCCTGTTGCGCTCAGCTATCTTTGAGCCCACGCTTCCAAAGCCAAATGTTGTATGACGAATGGCTCCTGTTACAGTAGCGAAGTCCGCAAGCTTTGCGCTCATGGTTGCGTTTACTGCCCAGCCGGCAGTTCGGTCGAAATCAGTCAGGCGGAGTTCATTGGCCCATATACATGCGGAGTGCGATCGCCTGTCATCCGATCTTGGATTACGCACACCAATCATAATGAGTCGTACACTGCTTAAGTCGGGCCGGCCCAGTATTCGAATCTTGTGTCGGCCAACCAGTTCGGGACGTTCATAAATTTCAGTCAAAGAAAAACCTTCACGATCACGGCGAACTTTTAGCCCGGTAAGTTCATCAAGGTCCAGATCAATTTCATTTTCTTCCGGCCAGATTTCTCTTACATCAGGATTTGATGGATTTGTCACACGACTTATTTTCAAAGGGATTTCAATCTCATAGTAGTTCTGATCGAAATCAGTACCCAATCGCATGAAGGCATGCAACTGGTCATCTTCCGATTCACTATCGGCGTGGAAAAACATCTTGATCCGGCCATAGTTGAAAAGATCCGAATCAAAATTTTTATAAATAGCGCGTGCATCACCATCCAGTAAGTCTTCGATACACATTTGAACGGATTGTTCATTTACCTCACGTGATACGGCTGAAGTATTGTCGCGGTCACGCACTACACCGGGAGGAATACGGTAAGGCGATTTGTTATTGGCTAAATCAGCTTGTCCGTTTTCTTCAAGGTTTACTACTGAAACAGTAAGATTATCAATATTGGGTTCCGGTGTTTCAATAAGCCCGCTTTCCCAGAGACTGGAATTGTATCTTCTCCAGCGACTTCCGATCGTTCTGAAATTTGCAAAACGCAGTACAACAGGCTCGGCGAAGTCAGTCATGATCATCCGTATGTAACGAATCGATTTAAATCCGCTTATGTTACCGTATTTATTTTCAAATTCACGAACCGGTATGCGGAATAAATACCATGTTACTGTTTCGCCACTGGACTCGATGTTGGCATCTATTTTATCAACAATGTATTCGCTGCCTACACTGAGTTGACCTTTTCTCAGGTCGATATCATATTCATAGTATTCTTCCAATTCGCTTAAAGTGTTATCTGCATTGAGATCTTCGTTATCCGGATATGGGCTTCCGGATCGCGCAACAAGATCATCGCCGGCAATGGGTGTGTTGCCTTCCATGCCATTATAATTCTTATAGCGTTCCAGAATTTGCGCATTGTTTGCATCCAGGTCACTGCCAAGAAAATATTTAAAATCATCTGCAGAGGGATCCGTTTGAATTCTGTTGAGTGCATCTGGAGAAATACCACTTACGTTTGAAAGAAAATCCTGAAATTTTTCTGTTTCCTTGCTGCTTGGTATTCCATCAAGACCTACATCCTGATTTGCACGCGCTGAAGAAGAATTGTCAAAAGCATTCGTAATGTATTGCTGGCTGGTTACGTACCCCCAACTGCTTTCTGTAGTTCCGGCCGCCAGATTTCCATCCGCCGGTAATCCGTTTTCAAAAGCATGACGACTATCGCGCATAACATCTTCGGAGATGCTGCCCAATTGAAAAACTATTTTTCCACCTGTAGTATTGTTCCTGGGTGGGTTGATACCATCATTGACTTTTCCATTTTCATTATCCAGAAATGGGTTCAGTAACCAAAATTCTATATACTCAATATTCGATTTATCAAAATCCACTTCTGTTCGAACGGCGCTGGTAATGGCCGCCCAGTTTTCCCGTGGATTGTTGAAGAAACCGTTATTGTTGAGATTGGGGTTATAGTTGTAGGGACCCCGTTCGCCAGGGTAGTAGGCAACATCAAAAATAGGTTCGTAATAAACGGCTTGTTGCAGTTGGCGAAAAGGAAAAATTTCCTGTGGCCCTACTCCTCTTTCATAATGATTTATGACAGGGTTAGGAACGTTGCTGGGTCTTTGAACTGCGCCGCCGGTGTTGCGATAGAACAGGTTGTCAACCATATACCAGGCCAGCTTAGCCCGTCGGTAACCTGCCTCAACATCAGCGGAGCCGCCGGTTGGATCAAAGCGGGAGTCAGCAGTTTTAGGAATAGAGGAGAGTTTCCAACCTTGAGGACTCATCAGGGAATAAGGTGTGGCCGTATTTTCAAAGTCATCGAGGTAGGCGGTTCCTTCGCCATCAATAACGTTGGAGGTACCTGGTATTAGCTGGGCAAACTCGCCACTAAAATTTATGGACGATGGTTCTTTTGTTTGTAAGATGGGAATAGCGTCAACCAGCTTTGTCAGCATTCGGCTTTGCTTGTTAACGTTGAAATCAAAACCGTACATCATGTTACGGGCAGGCTCTGTTCCAATCTGGTTACGGCTGATCATGGGCCGCTCATTATAATAAAGAAATGTAGACCCCAGGTTTACATCTTCGTTAAGCGCATAATCGAAACGTGTACCTAAGAGTGATCGTGTCTGAAAAGCAAAAGGATCGGATTGTTCATATTGAATGCTGATGTTCTTTCCTGAACTAAGGATACTTTCATCCAGTATGGTCACTTTACCGAAAGTATAATCAACCGTGAATTGCGTATTTTCAATTAAGGGTATACCGCCGGCATAAACCCGGACAGAGCCCGGTGCAACACCAAACCCCGGAATAAGAATCTCCTTCGATGAACCGGCACTGTAAGTACCTACCATGAAGAATTTATTTTTCGTAGAGAAAAGTTCTGCCTCTGCTTTGGTGGTGCGATAGAGTGTATCGTAAGAATATTTTTGGATAAGAAAATCTTTATTGGGTTCCACCTGGAAAGCTTCTCTCAACGCCTGGCTAAAAGGTTCGAGGTAAGGAAATATGATCAATCCATTTTGCGTATTGACCGTTATGCCATCAACGAAATCAAAGTTACCATCACGCTGAGGATCGTTAACAGGATTTAACCGGTCCAATCCGAAAACTTCTATAAGTTGTCTGTTACGCACTACCTGGCCTTCCTGCAACTGTGGGTTGTCAATACCGGTGCGGTCGTCACGATAAATTATTCTCAACTGAAAATTTTCACGCGTAAGCTGATTGACGTTAAGCGTGTAAATATTTTTCATCATCAAATCCCAGGTGGGGATGATCACATTGTTCTGATCGCGGATAGCAATTTTCCTGGGACGAAGCAATTTCATGAAGATTGTTTCTTTGTCCTTGAGGTTGCTGTAGTCTTCCGTAAGTTCCCCAACTTTATACACCTGCCCGTTATACGTATATTCAAAAGCTACGGCGAGCGCTTCATCATTTTGTAATTTCCGCGTAAGCGTTATGTACCCCAGTTGTGAGTGGTAAGTAAATTCCGTTTGCGATAATTTTCTTGCACCTGTTATTTTCTCATAATCCGTTCCGTTCACAAGTCCCTTACTGGCTAATTGTGTATCAATTGTATCGCTGCGATTCAACCCACTCACAAAAGAAAACAAATCATTTGCAGTGTTAGATGTTGGTGATCCGGGAACTCTGCCCTGAACATTAGGATTATAAACACGACTTCCTTCACCGAGGTCCATTAACCCCACAACATTTCGCAAAGTTTGCGTATCATTATTTCGATTGAGCAGGTACACTTCAATGCGTGTGATGTTTACACCCGAAGTAATCTGTGGTGCAATGGCAATCCATTTTCTATAATTGTCGCGGAAGAATTGCCCAAGAAAGAAGTGACGGTTCTCATCGTAGTTAGAAGCAATAATTTCGAAAGGTCTTCCCTGGCCCTGGTTGCCCCCGGGGATTTCAATAGATGAAACTTTACCGCGTTGTGTGGAGGCGATTGCCGTAACGTTGAGTTTTCCAAACTGCATTTGCCCTTTAACACCAAAAAGATTTTGCGCTCCTTGTATTAAGGTGTTGTTCAACGGCAGGCTAACATTTCCGATTTCAAGTTTTTTGAGAATGTCTTCTTTAAAGCCAGTGTATTCCACTTTCATGTTGTTCTGAAAGTCGAAGGAGTTGTTATTGTCAAAGTTTGCTGTTACCTGTAATTTCTCACCGATCTTTCCGGTCACGTTCATATTGATCTGCTGATCGAATTCGAATCCACCATTGCGTTGCTGGCGAATGGGAATATTGGGATTGCTTACCCGTTGAAATGCGGCGCCGAAATCGAGCGTGACAAAACCCCGGGGAACAAGTTCAATGTAGCTGCCACCAAAAATCCGGTCAAGGACAGGGCTGATGTATATCTTGGGCACGAACCCTCTTCCCGCCACAGCACTTTCGCCATCCAAAGCTCGGGCACGCGTTTGCCAATATTGTTTCAACATTTGACGTTCCTGGTATTGCTTGAATTCTTCGAACGTCATTGAAGTAGTGGGGCGATAGTTCAGGTCGCCTATCTTTTCATAAAGTGTATAGTTTAGCGACGTATCAATTTCAACGTCGAGCTTCAGTTGGTTTGGATCACGAAACAAAGGAGTTTCATAGGTAGTATTAGAGAAAGGATCACCGTAACGATCGGTGGGATTAAACGTGGGCCTTCTGCTGGAGCGGTACGGAGTTGTAGCGCGTGTTGTATCCGTGTTTACGCGCGTTGAATCCGTGCGCTGCGCAAATGCATCATCCGGGATTAGGATAATGCCTATCCATGCAATGCAGAGCCGGCACAGTGTAGGGATGACCTGGAACTTCGGTTTCTCGACTCTCAAAACGTACTAGGCGTTTTTAAGTGCTTGCTTTACTAAATCTTCTAAGGTAATGGTATTTCCTGATTTTCTCAGGACGGCATCCACACTTTTCTCAGCCGCTGCTTTTGGTAGACCCAGCGTGAGCAAAGCAGATAACGCTTCGTTTCGCAAAGTATTGTGTGATCCCGAAGAAACCTGTGTTTGTACTTCTTCCCACGATTCTTTTTTGAGTTTATCTTTTAGTTCAATGATTACACGTTGAGCCGTTTTGCCTCCAATTCCTTTTACAGCCTGAAGCGCACCGACATCCTCCCGAATGATGGCTGACTTCAATTCACTGGTGTTAAGGTATGACAACATAACAATAGCTGTGTTGGGCCCCACACCATTCACCGAGATCAGTAACTGGAAAAGTTTCTTTTCAGCTTCACTGCTGAATCCGTAAAGTATGTGTGCATCTTCCCGAACCGTGAGATGAGTGAACACTTTTACGTTCTCCTGATCTTTGATCTCTGAAAAAGTATGTAATGAAATGTTAACGTGGTAGCCAACACCATTTACATCAATCCATAAAAATGTGGGTTCCCGATGAACCAGTCTTCCTTTGAGGAAAGCGATCATAAAAATTTAACCTAAACCGTTTTGGAAATGCGAAATATCAAAAGATATATGAAGAAAACAAAAGCCGATGCGACAGGCTTTTCAATGTAACCGTTCGAAAGCTGAAATAGACTTTTTCAGGGATAGCATATCAGCATTGATAAGTTTAAGTTTACATTATCGTTCCCGGTTCTTGATTTCGTTCAACAAGTTTTATAACATTGGTTTGTCAATTCTTACCTGCAAGTTGCCTCATTAGTTTTGTTGCAAAAATTAATTGATACGATTTCACCTTAGCTCCGCGAGAGCTGCCTGTTTATAAATAAAAATGTTTGATGATTGTGGCCTCCTGTCATGGACGCATCAATTGTTTTGATAAACCGGACATAAATGTTAAAAATATGATCGCTAACCGACCTCTCACCAGAAATTTTTCATTGTACGAAATGCTCGTCAGTGAAACAGCAGCACGATTTAATTTTGCTGAACAGTTCGATCCCCGGGAAGACATCGTTGATAACCTGGAGCAACTTTGTCTTAATGTACTTCAACCTTTGCGGGATGCTATAAAGTGCCCCATTCATGTCAATAGCGGCTATCGATGCCCGCGAGTGAATGCCTCTATTGGTGGCGCTGCCAGGAGCCAACATCTCACTGGCCACGCTGCGGATATTGATGATTTCAAAAACGGCAATTCTTTCTTATTGAAAAAGATCGTTGAATTAAAATTACCCTTCGATCAGGTTATCAATGAATTCAATTTCGCCTGGGTACATATAAGTTATGATCCAAAGAGAAACCGGAGACAGATACTTGAGGCTGTAAAGGATAAAAATTTTAAGACGGTATATAAACCCCTAAAACTAAAATAGAATGGCTAAGCACTACATTATCACCAACCGGGAGATTGCGACGGCTGTATTCCCTTAACGTAATAGATACCCTTAAAGACAATTGACGAAACGGAGAGGAGATTAACTTGTGTGACTGAAGATGCTTTCGGACTTCCCGACTTTCGGACTTTTAATTTTCGTCAAACTCCCTTCCACAAGTAAAGTGTTGCGTAAGCCTCCCAACCCCTGTATTTTTTGAAGAATTTTATCACTTCATCGTTCGTAGGTTTGCGATCAAGCTTTAATAATTTCTTCACCGCATTGCTGATGCCTGCATCGCCAAGTGGAATAGCATTAGGATACCGGAATGTTCTCAGTAAAGCATAATTGGCCGTCCAGTTGCCGATGCCTTTTATTTTCATGAGTTCCTCTTTCGCCTCTTCGAGAGAAAGGTTTTTAATTTTTTCTTTTGATAACTGACCTGATTCGAAGGCTTCGGCAATGCCGATGGTGTATTTACTTTTTTGCCTGGAAAATTGTAAAGGCAAAAGCTGTTCATGCGTTAGGGTAGTTACAACTTTTGGTTGAGGGAAGAGATAATGTGTAGCGCCATTCACTTTTAGACGTTCACCATATTGTTGTACAAATCGTTGCTTCATGGTATAAGCAAATTGAAGATTGATTTGCTGGCCGAGTACCGCCCATACGAGTGACTCAAAGAGATCAGGTTGTCCCACGATGCGGTATCCATAAAATTTTTCAACCAGTGGTTTAAGAACTTTATTAGATGAAGCAAGCTTATAAAATGGTTTCAGATCTTTATCCAGATCGAACCACTCGCGAATGTACTGATGAAGTTCAGAATGGAGAGCGTCATTAATTGCTTTGTTTAAAAGAGTAACATTCAATTGAGATTTTTTTCCTGAACCGACTTTGAAAAGAACAAGGTCATCTTTTACCCTAATTAATTTTATGACTTCATTTTCAGAAACCTGGTGAAGAAGTTCGCGTGGTGAACGCTTTAAATAAGCGAGGATGTGCTCGAAATTAAATTCTTTGGGAACAGGAACCTGGAATGAATTCATGCTGTAATTTATAGCTTCCCGTAGATTTTGCAGAGAATGAAGATTGTTTCTGCGAAAATCTGCGTGATCTGCGGGAGTAATGTTTCGCAATAATCGGGTTGAATAAAAGGTTATCAGATTGAAATTTGATTAAAAATATGAAAGACATTAATCAAATGGACTGGCGTTCTACTCATCAGGATTTGAATAAAAAAGGATATACTATCATCCAAAATGTTTTGTCACGTGAAGAATGCCAGTATATGGTAAGTCTTTATAGTGATCAGGCGCTGTATCGCAACGTAGTTAATATGGAGCGATACAGGTTTGGGAAGGGTGAATATAAATATTTCAATTATCCTTTGCCCCTGACCATACGTTCTCTTCGTGAAATTTTGTATCATCATTTGGTTCCGGTTGCCAATGAATGGATGAAGTATCTTTCGTTGAACAATGTGTTTCCAAATAGCCATAAGCAATTGATTGAGAAATGCCACGACAAAAATCAAACACGACCCACACCACTTATCCTTCGTTATGAAACGGGTGGTTACAACACTTTGCATCAGGATTTATACGGCGATATCTTTTTTCCAATGCAGGCAGTGTTTATGCTCAGTGAACCCGGGAAAGATTTTGCGGGTGGAGAATTTATAATGCTTGAACAGTTACCCCGTGCACAGTCAAAAGCTGAAGTGATCAATTTAAATCAAGGTGATGCACTCATCTTCACAACCAACTTTCGGCCGGTGAAAGGTTCAAGAGGATATTATAAAGCACGCATGAAGCATGGAGTAAGTGAAATAAAATCTGGTGTGCGGTATGCTATGGGGATTATTTTTCATGATGCAACTTAAAATCTTTTATGCCACAAAGGCACAAGGGCACTAAGAAGAAATTAATGCCACCACAATGCTTAGTGTTTTCGTGCTTTTGTGGCAAGAAT